>JANPDL010000036.1:0-260988 GCA_031431475.1 Hyphomicrobiales bacterium | reverse complement strand
TCAAGCCCTACGAAGAGGTGATGCTGGAGGCCTTCAAAGACCAGATCTGGCCCATGGGCGCCGATTTCGAGCCGCACTGGTGCCTGGTGCTGTCACTGGATACGAGTCTGGCGGCGATTGTGTGATCCTCGGCTTACGGGTGGAGTGACCCTTGCACTCCCCCGCCCCCCTTGCCATAACGCCGCTCCCTTATCCCCAGCGGAGCCACTTCCACCATGGCGACCTTCAAGCCCATCGTCTTCTCTGGCATGCAGCCCACCCACACGCTGCATATCGGCAATTATCTCGGCGCACTGACGCGCTGGGTCGACATGCAGGCCTCGCACGACTGCATCTATTGCGTGGTCGACATGCATGCCATCACCGTGCCGCAGGACCCGCATGACCTCAAGAAGGCGATCCGCGAGGTGACGGCGGCTTATATCGCGGCCGGCATCGATCCGAAACGCTCGATCATCTTCAACCAGAGCCAAGTGAGCGAGCACGCAGAACTTGCCTGGATCTTCAACTGCATCGCCTGGCTGGGCTGGCTGAACCGCATGACGCAGTTCAAGGAAAAGGCGGGCAAGGACCGCGAGGCTGCCTCCATCGGGCTCTATTCCTATCCCACGCTGATGGCCGCCGACATCCTGCTTTACCGCGCCACGGCTGTTCCCGTGGGCGAGGACCAGAAGCAGCATCTGGAACTGACGCGCGATATTGCCCAGAAGTTCAACAGTGATTTCGCGGCCAGCATTGCAGAACATGGCCATGGCGACGCCTTCTTCCCGCTGCCAGATCCGCTGACGCAAGGCCCCGCGCCGCGCGTGATGAGCCTGCGTGATGGCACCAAGAAGATGTCGAAATCCGACCCATCTGACCTTTCGCGCATCAACCTGACGGATGACGCTGACGCCATCGCCAACAAGATCCGCCGGGCGAAGACCGATCCGGAGCCTTTGCCCACCGAGGTGGAGGGGCTGGCCCGGCGTCCCGAAGCAGAAAACCTCGTCACGATCTACGGTGCGCTGGCGGACGAGACCCCGGAAGCCGTGCTGGCAGAATACGGCGGCGGGCAGTTCTCGCGCTTCAAGCAGGCCCTGGGTGATGTGGCGGTGGAGCGTCTTGCCCCCATCGCAGCAGAGATGCGCCGGTTGCTCGGGGACCTTGCCTATGTTGACAGCGTTCTGGCCGATGGTTCCAGCCGCGCGCGGGCCATCGCAAGGCCGAACATGGATGCCGTGAAGGATATTGTCGGCTTCGTGCGGAACGCCTAAGCTCGATATCAGATGCGGACACGGCGAAGTTACGAAAGCGGGCACAGGCCCAAGCTCCTCGTGGTGGTGGATGAAACCCCCGAGGCAGACCGCGCGCTGTATTTCGCGGCGCGGCGTGCAGCGCGTCTGGGTGCAGGACTGATATTGCTCAACGTCATTCCCGTGGGCGAAACACAGGTCTGGTTGGGCGTCGGCGATATCATGAAGGCCGAAGCCGAAGAAAAGGCCGAAGCGCTGCTGGACAAGACGGCGGAGCGAACACGCGCCATTGCAGCCATTGAACCCGAGCGCGTGGTGCGCGAAGGCGTAACAGCGCAGGAAATCGCCAGATTGATAGAGCAGGACGAGGATATCTCGTCGCTCATCCTGGCCGCAGGTGTGGGCACCGAAGGTCCGGGCCCGCTGGTGTCTTCACTCGCCAGCAAGGGCGGGCTAGGACTGCCTATTCCCGTCACGATCGTGCCGGGCGATCTGGAAGACAGCGAGATCGACGCGCTGGCGGGATGATGCGTAATTACCGCTTCTTCGCTCCCCGCGCCTTCCTCACGGCATAAGTCCGGAGCCTGAGCGCATTCAGCTTGATGAAGCCTGCTGCATCGCGGTGATCATAGGCCACAGCGCCTTCCTCGAAGGTCACCAGTTCCTGATCATACAGCGAGTACGGGCTTTCGCGACCAATGACCGTTGCATTGCCCTTGTAGAGTTTCATCGTGACGCGCCCCGTCACGAATTCCTGGCTCTTATCGACCAGCGCCTGCATCATCTCGCGCTCCGGCGTGAACCAGAAGCCGTAGTACACAAGCTCCGCATAGCGCGGCATCAGGGATTCCTTGAGGTGCATCGCTTCACGATCGAGCGTGATGCTCTCGATACCGCGATGCGCCTGATGCAGGATGGTGCCGCCCGGCGTTTCGTAGATGCCGCGTGATTTCATACCAACGAAACGATTCTCGACGAGGTCCAGCCGCCCGATGCCGTTGGCGCGGCCCAGTTCATTGAGCTTGGTCAGCAGCGTGGCGGGCGACATCTTCTTGCCGTTGACGGCCACCGCATCGCCCTGCTTGAAATCCACGGTGATGATTGTCGCTTTGTCCGGCGCAGCCTCGGGGGAAATTGTCCGCATATAGACCATTTCAGGCGCATCAACCGCCGGGTCTTCCAGCACCTTGCCTTCCGAGGATGAGTGCAGGAGGTTTGCATCCACCGAGAACGGTGCCTCGCCGTATTTGTCCTTGGCGATGGGGATCTGGTGCTGCTCGGCAAACTCGATCAGCCGTGTGCGCGAGGTCAGATTCCATTCGCGCCACGGCGCGATGATCTTGATGTTGGGATCAAGCGCATAATACGTCAGTTCAAAGCGCACCTGATCATTGCCCTTGCCGGTCGCGCCATGCGCCACCGCATCCGCCCCCACCCTGTGGGCAATCTCGATCTGCTTCTTCGAGATCAGGGGACGCGCAATGGAGGTGCCCAGCAGATACTGCCCCTCGTAAAGCGCGTTCATCCGGAACATCGGGAAGACATAATCGCGCACGAATTCCTCGCGCACATCCTCGATGAAGATGTTCTCTGGCTTGATGCCCAGCAGCAGCGCCTTCTTGCGCGCAGGCTCCAGCTCCTCGCCCTGCCCCAGATCAGCCGTGAACGTCACGACCTCGCAGCCGTACTCCGTCTGCAGCCACTTGAGGATCACGGAAGTATCGAGGCCACCGGAATAGGCGAGGACGACTTTGTTGATTTTCTTCGAGCTCATGAGGAACCTGCCTGAGGGAATGGTGCGCGGTCCCTAGCAGGCCAGATACATCAAGGGCAACCGCCTGACGATTCCCGAGGCCGCTTCCCGAGCCCCTTGCCAGATCAAGACATCAGGAACATCCTGCAGAATAGTCTTGGAAATGCTGGGGGTCTCGATGACGGACTACACCAAGGATTTCGACATCGTAGCAACAGAAGAATTCTGCCAGATCAATGCTTGGCGGACACGCAACGGACGCCCCGGGTTGACATGGAGCAAAGACAGCAATGAGCCGTCTGGTGCCGTCGGCATCGCGCTTTCGGGCGGCGGAATCCGGTCGGCGGCTTTCGGCCTTGGGGCGCTGCAGGCGCTGGATCAGGATCTGACGAACATAGCGCGCAAGCAGAGCCTTGGTGCGGCAGGCACTGATGAACCACTCACGGGCATGGCGTGTGTCGACTATGTCTCCACTGTATCGGGCGGTGGCTACATCGGCACGTCGCTCAGGCTCGGGATGGACAGGCTGAACGGTCAGTTCCCGTTCTCCACAGGAACGGGTGACAAGCGCGACAATCTCGCCATCGGTCATATCCGCAATCATTCGAAGTACCTGATCCCGAACGGCCTTCCGGATGTGATCAGCGACATCGCCATCATTCTCAGAGGGCTTGCCGCCAACCTCGTGATGATTGCCGGCGTCATCCTGATCCTTGCCGGAATCACGGGCTGGGCGAACCCCAGCCAGACTGAATTCCTGCTGCCGGACCTTCTCGGCTTCAAGCCTTTTCCCTATCAAACAGCTTTCATGGTGGCTCTTGGGCCATTTGCCACGACCTCGTGTCTGCTGTTGCTCGGTTTTGCGGGATTTGTCTGCTGGGGGATAACCAGATCACAGGAAGGTGCCAGCATAACGGAATTCCAGGGTCCCTGGCATAAAGCCTCCGTCGCCTGGATCATCGTAACGGTCTTTTCCGCTTTCATCGAATTCCAGCCCTATGCGGCCCAGGGGCTCTTCGCCGCCTATGGCAGCACGAAGGCGTCCTCATTCTCGGGCGTTGCGACAAGCTGGGTGGCGGCGCTCGTGCCTTACGCGGCTCCGGCAGCGGCCGCCTTCGCCTTTCTCGGGCGTATCTTCGGTGACACCCTCAAGACACATGACGAAGACGAGGGCCTGATGGCCAAGGTGGCCCCGCTGATCGCGAAACTGGCGGCAAGTTTCGTGGCGCTGATGCTACCGCTCACCATCTGGGTTATCTACCTCCACATCACTTTGCTCACCGATATCGGATTTGAGTATCGGCCTGCATGGCTGCAACATTTCGTCGAGTCGAATTGCGGTGGCAAGCAGGATATCGGCTCTGCGTATTTCAAAACACTCGATCTCAGCGAGCTTGGGGCAGCTAAGGAACTGATGGGATGCAAGGATACAGGCATCCTCGCCAACGCCTTTTTCTGGGTCGGCTGGCTGATTTTCCTGCCGACATTCTTGCTCACAGGGAACGCAAACTCGCTGCACCGCCTTTACCGCGATCGCCTGAGCAAGGCCTTCCTCTTCGATCCGGGCTCGGACAGGGCAACAGCAAGCATCGACAGCACTGGTGATCTGGCACCTGCGGGAGACACATTGTTCAAGGCACTGACTGCAAGCAACGGCCCGCTGCATCTGGTCAACACCGCCATCAACCTGCAAGGATCGAAGCACTTGAATCGCCTCGGGCGCAATGCCGATTTTTTTGTCTTCTCATCGGCTTATTTCGGCAGCAAGAGCACCGGGTTTCTCAGCGTCCAGGCACCAGCGGCACAAAAGATGCTGCCAGACCTTGGCACCGCGATGGCCATCTCCGGCGCGGCGGCATCATCCAACATGGGCGGTAACACCATTCGCGGTTTTTCACCCACACTTGCCCTGCTCAACATCAGGCTCGGGTACTGGATGGACAATCCGGCTTTCCAGGACAAGGGAGGCGGTCCCGTCCAGACGTCCTGGGAAAAATTCCGCGGGAATCTGGGCCTCTATCTCGCAGAGGAAATGCTCAGTTTGCTCGATGAGCGCGCAGCCAAGGTCTATCTGACGGATGGCGGACACATCGAAAATCTCGGACTATACGAATTGCTCCGCCGCCGCTGTAAAACTATCGTGGTTATCGACGCCGAAGCGGATCCAAACATGGCGTTCGGCTCTTTCGTGGATGCGCAGCGCATGGCTCGCATCGATCTCGGCATCCGCATCGACCTCAACTGGGAGGCCATACGGCTGGCGACACTGGCCTGCAATGCGGCGTTCAAGAAGGGCGAACGGCCCACGGAGGACGAAGGCAGGCAGCGGCCACACACGGCGATAGGAACGATCGACTATGGAGGCTCCAAGAAAGGCACCCTGATCTATGTCAAGTCATCGGTGACAGGCGACGAGAACGACTACATCCGTGCATACAAAGCCAAAAATGCATCGTTCCCGCATGAAACAACCGGCGACCAGTTCTTTTCAGAAGAACAGTTCGAGGCCTATCGCGCCCTGGGCTTCCATGCTTTGCACAGCGCATTCACAGGAAAGGCAAAGGTCGAGGGCCTGAAGGCAGTGCCAAAACCGACAGGCAAAATCGGAATCAAAAGTGCCAGTCAAAAAGCAAAACGATCAGCTCCGAAAAAACTTGCCGATTTCTTTATCGCCTAGTGCGGGATCGACACAACGGAGGCTCACTTAACCTTGGCCCGCTCCACCGTCATCACAGCGTGTTCTTGTGAACTTTTCCATCCTTCATGATGATTTTGAAGTTCTTCGCCGGGTCGCCGATCAGATCAAGGTTCGCTGTGGGATCACCATCGACCAGCAGCAGGTCCGCATAGGCACCCGCCTCGACCACGCCGAGCTTGCCGGGATAGGGGTTTCGCGGGCCTGAAAGCGCCAGAAGTTCGGCGTTGTCGTGGGTGAGAATCCGCAAAGCCTGCGCGGGCGAATACCATTGCTTGAGCTTCACAAGATCGGTGATCTGGTTCTTTGTAGCTGTGGGATTCAGCAGGATGTCGGTACCGAAGGCCAGTTTCACCTTGTGCTTTTTGGCCCAGATGAAGGCGTTGTTCGTGCCATCGATCACCTGCGCCTTCTTCAGCCGCACATTCTCTGTTGCCGTGGGCGGAGCCGGATCCAGCGATTGCAGGCTGAGCCAGATGCCCTTGTCAGCCATGTGCTTGATCGTGGCCTCGTCGAGCAATTGGCCATGCTCGATGCATTTGACGCCAGCCTCGATGGCGCGGCGTACGGCGCGCACCGTGTAAGCGTGTACACAGACATAGGTGTTCCAGTCCGCCGCAGCCTCGACCGCAGCTTTCAGTTCATCAAGCGTGTACTGCGCCACATCCAGCGGATCATAGGCCGAGGCTGCGCCGCCTCCGGCCATGACCTTGATCTGCGACGCGCCGAAGCGGAGGTTCTCCCGCACCGCCGTCAGCACCTCGTCGCGCCCGTCTGCAATGAATCCGGCACCCAGACGCTCTCCTGTAGAGAGAGAAGCGCCGAAGCGACGGGCTTTCTCGTTCGGTGTGCGGAAATCGCCATGGCCCGAGGTCTGGGAGATCATCGCGCCGCTTGGCCAGACGCGCGGCCCCATCTGGTCACCTTTGTCGATGGCGCGCTTGAGGTGAAAGACTGGCCCTCCCACATCGCGCACGGCCGTGAAGCCCCGCAGCAGTATCGCCCTGGACTCCTCGAAAGCCCGTGCGGTCATGTCATCGAAAGATGCGCCGGGTTCCAGCATCTGCTTCTCGGTGCTGGCGCTCAGGAAGATGTGCGTGTGAACGTCGACTAGGCCGGGCATAAGGGTGCGCCCGCCGCCGTTGATGACAGTGGCGTCTGCAGGTGGAGCAACGCTGCCTGCCAGCATGCCCTTGATCTTGTTGCCTTCGACAAGGACATTCATGCCGCGAACGAGGCTTGGTGAGCGGCCATTGAAGATGTTCACATTGGTGAAGAGCGTGGGTGGAGCCGCCGCAGCTTGCGCTACAGCTTCTTGTGGAAGGCTCAGCCCAAGCGCCGCCGCGGCAGTGACCCCGCCGAGAAAAGCGCGTCGTGACAGGTCGGCATCAATTCGCCGGAGTACTTCCTGGACCGCAGGCGTGCAGCAGGAGCAATTGGCTCTCGGCACGAGGTGCTGATATTTGCTGCCAACACGAAACATAGCTGATCCTCCCAATATCGCGGAAGATTAGCTATGTTTTCGCAATCCTGAACTGGGAGTAATACCTACAGGCAGCAATCGCTTTTTGTCGCCCTCACTTCACCTTCGCCCGTTCCACCGCTTCCAGGATGAGCCTTCTCGCCTCGTCCGCGTCGCCCCAGCCCAGCAGCTTCACCCATTTGCCGGGTTCCAGATCCTTGTAGTGCAGGAAGAAATGCTCGATCTGCTTCCAGGTGATTTCGGGCATGTCGGTGTAGTTGTGCACGTTGGCATAGCGCGCCGTCAGCTTGTCTGAGGGCACGGCGATAATCTTCTCGTCGCCGCCTCCGTCGTCTTCCATGCGCAGCACGCCGATGGGTTTCACGTTGATCACCGCGCCGGGAATGATGGGCCGCGTGTTGGCCACCAGCACATCGATGGGATCACCGTCATCCGATAGCGTATGCGGAACGAAGCCATAATTCCCAGGATAGCGCATGGGTGTATAGAGGAAGCGGTCGACGACCAACGTTCCTGCTTCCTTGTCCATTTCGTATTTCACGGGTTCGCCACCGATCTGCACCTCGATGATCACGTTCACGTCGTGCGGTGGATTTCGGCCAATAGGGATGGCATCGAGGCGCATGGGAAATCTCCGGAATAGTTACTTCTGATTAGGCTTGAAGCGCTGATATTCCGCAATACCTTGATGAGTGATGAACGGGCAGCAGCGCGTCCTGGATCATGTCATCTCGGCCAATCGGCGTTCCTCTGCGAGAGCAGCGTTCAATTCACCGCCCGCAATGAAGATGATGGCCAGAAAATACAGGAACACCAGAGCCATCATCGGCGCAGCAAACCCCGCGTAGGTCGAGGCATAAGTCGAGAACCGAGCGAGATACGCACCAAAAATGACTGCCGACGCCAGCCAGAACGCCAGTGTTACTGCAATGCCGGGCAGCACCGAGACAAAGCGGCGATGGCCGGCGGGCAGCCAAACATGCGCCATCGCCAGCCCGGTCAACAGAATGGCCGAAGTCGCACCGTAGCGGATGAGATCGTATTGCGAGACCACACGCTGGAAATCCGGCAGCGTCGCCCCGCCGCGGACCAGATCATGCGCCATCGCGAACTTCTGGATATCGAGAAAGACGGAGTTGGTGGCCGCAATGGCAGCGGGTGCCAGCACCACCAGAAAGCCCAGCATCAGCAGACCCGCTGCACCGAACAGCACGAAGATAATGCTCTGAAGCCGCGTCTGCACCCAATAGCGTGTTTCCTCAGCACCATACGCCCGGTTGAGGCCAACGCGCAGGCTCTCAACCCCGGACGATGAAAACCAAATGGCCAACGCACCGCCAATGGTCAGCAGATCCCGCCTTTGTCCAGTCAGCACATTGCGCACCTCGGTCGAGATCGGACTGGCGACAGCCTCGGGCAAGGCCTCGATCAGGATCTTCACGATGGCATCCGCCATTTCCTTCGTGCCGAAGAACGAGCCCAATGCCGTCAGGAAGATGAGAAAGGGAAACAGGGCGAGCAGCGCGGACAGAGCGATATGACTGGCGATGGCCCAACCGTCATGGCGGTATAGACCGTCATACACACGATACAGGACACGCCAGAGCGGCTTGAGGCTGGAGAATGACATTGGTGACCAGAAATAGGCACTTGAAGCACAAATGCAAACGCATTGCCGTGTTTCCTTGATGCGCGACTGGTGAAAGCCACATCACCACATCGACATTCTCCGGTCAGCCGCCTAGTCTTGTACCGCCTTCGCGTGTTGCGGGGGTAATTCTCAGGGCGGGGTGGAAGTCCCCACCGGCGGTATGCGGGGTTTGTCTCCGTGAGCCCGCGAGCGCCGTCATGGTTCATGCCGTGACGGGTCAGCAGATTCGGTGAGATTCCGAAGCCGACGGTCACAGTCCGGATGGAAGAGAATGGGCAAGGAGCGACCGTGCGGGTTCCGCGCGGGCGCTTTTCGTTCGTGCGTCCTGATTCCTGTTGTCGATCCACGATGGAGAAACCTGTGAATCAGAGTTCTGAAAACCACCCGAAAAAACTGCGTCTGGCCTTCCTGCAGGCCCGATGGCACGCCGACATCGTCGATGAATGCCGCAAGGCTTTCGTGGACGAGATCAGCCTGCGCACAAATGGCTCCACCATCATCGATGTCTTCGATGCACCCGGAGCTTTCGAACTACCCCTGCTGGCCAAGAAACTGGCAAAAACAGGTCGCTACGACGCGATTGTCGGATCTGCCCTCGTGGTCAACGGCGGCATCTACCGCCATGACTTCGTGGCGAATGCGGTTGTCGCCGGCCTGATGCAGGTGCAACTGGAAACGGAAGTTCCCATCCTCTCCGCCGTGCTGACACCGCACAACTTCCATGACAGCGAGGAGCACAGGCGCTTCTTCCTCGATCATTTCAAGGTGAAGGGACGCGAAGTGGCTGGTGCTTGCCTGTCGATAGTGAGGCTCGCGGACGAACTGGCTCTTGCGGCATGAACCAAAAGGACCCGGTTGATATGATCGCCGGGTCCATCCACTTCCACATTTGACCTGCGGTATGATCGACAAACCTCTGCTACTCCCCCATTTCTAACGGAAACGATTCGTGAACCTCTGGCCGCATGTCCGACCCCTTTGCCATTGATGACCTGCCGGAACC
This sequence comes from Hyphomicrobiales bacterium, assembly GCA_031431475.1. GTDB lineage: Bacteria > Pseudomonadota > Alphaproteobacteria > Rhizobiales > Beijerinckiaceae > JADCCX01. The sequence continues at coordinate 251,168 of JANPDL010000036.1, read as the reverse complement.
CGCCCCTGCGCACCAGCCGCGCGCGGGGGGTCTGGCGGCGCGCGCCATGGCAGGGGCTTCGCCCGCCGCACAGTATCTGGCCGGGCTGAACCCGGAACAGCGCGACGCCGTGGAATCACTCGACGGCCCCGTGCTGGTGCTGGCGGGTGCTGGCACCGGCAAGACCCGCGTGCTGACCACACGCATCGCCCATATCATCGCCACGGGACGTGCCTTCCCCTCGCAGATACTCTCCGTAACCTTCACCAACAAGGCGGCGCGGGAGATGAAGGAGCGCATCGGCCATCTCATCGGTGGCGTGGCCGAGGGCATGCCGTGGCTTGGCACCTTCCATTCCATCGGCACCAAATTGCTGCGCCGCCACGCGGAACTTGTGGACCTGCGCCCCGATTTCACCATCCTCGATACCGACGACCAGATCCGCCTGATGAAGCAATTGCTGCAGGCCGAGAACATCGACGAGAAACGCTGGCCCGCCCGCGTCCTCGCTACCATCATTGACGGCTGGAAGAACCGTGGCCTCACGCCCTCAAAAGTGCCACCGGGCGAGGGAGAAGCGTTTGCTGGTGGCAAGGGTCGCAAGCTCTATGCGGATTATCAGGCCCGGCTGAAAACGCTCAACGCCTGCGATTTCGGCGACCTGCTGCTGGAATGCATCCGGCTGCTGCAGGAAAACCCGGAGGTGCTGGCGCAGTATCAGGACCGCTTCCGCTACATTCTGGTGGATGAGTATCAGGACACCAACGTCGCGCAATATCTCTGGTTGCGGCTGCTGGCGCAACGCCCACCGTCCGCGAGGGACAAACCGCAGAACATCTGCTGCGTGGGCGATGACGATCAGTCGATCTACGGCTGGCGCGGGGCCGAGGTCGACAACATTCTCAAGTTTGACAAGGATTTTCCCGGCGCGAAAGTCATCCGCCTTGAGCGCAATTACCGTTCCACCGGCCATATCCTCGCCACTGCCTCCAGCCTCATCACCCACAACGAAGGCCGCCTGGGCAAGACGCTGTTCACCGATGGTGACGAGGGCCACAAAGTCACGGTCTCGGGCTCCTGGGACAGCGAGGAAGAAGCACGCTTGATCGGCGACGAGATCGAGGCCTTGCAGGTCAAGGGACACAGTCTCAACGAAATCGCGATCCTGATGCGCGCTTCGTTCCAGATGCGCGAGTTCGAGGAGCGTTTCATCACGCTCGGCCTGCCCTACCGCGTGATCGGCGGACCACGCTTCTACGAACGCAAGGAGGTGCGCGATGCGCTGGCCTATCTGCGCGTCGTACGCCAGCCCGCCGATGATCTGGCGTTCGAGCGCATTTTCAACACGCCCAAGCGCGGGCTGGGTGACGCCACGCTGAACGAGTTGCACGCCTATGCGCGCGGGCAAGGCATTCCCCTCACGCAGGCCATGCGCCAGTTGATCGAGACGGAAGAACTGAAGCCCAAAGTGCGGCAGACGCTTCGCGATCTCTCGGCGGGGTTTGACCGCTGGGCCGCGATGCTGGAGACGCACCGCCACACCGAGGTGGCCGAGACCATCCTTGAAGAGAGCGGCTACATCGACATGTGGAAAAAGGACCGTTCGGCGGACGCGGCCGGGCGGCTCGAAAACCTCAAGGAGCTGATCCGCTCCATGGAGGAATTCGAGAACATGCAGGGCTTCCTCGAGCATGTCAGCCTCGTGATGGAAGCAGCACAGGGCGAGAGCGAGGACCGCGTGACGCTGATGACGCTGCACGGCGCCAAGGGGCTGGAATTCGAGACGGTGTTCCTGCCGGGCTGGGAGGAAGGGCTGTTTCCGCATCCTCGTGCGCTCGACGAGCAGGGTCGCGCCGGCCTCGAGGAGGAGCGCCGCCTGGCCTACGTGGGCCTGACCCGCGCCAAGGAACGGGCCAAGATCTATTTCGCCTCCAACCGCCGCATCCATGGTTCGTGGAATGCCTCCATCCCCTCGCGCTTTGTGGATGAATTGCCCGAGGCGCATGTCGAGGTGACAAGCACACAATCTGCATTCGCCCATGGGAGGGGCGGTTATACTGGCGGAAACAGCCGTTTCGACCGGATGACACCGTTTCAGGGATCAAGCTATCAGACGCCGGGCTGGCAGCGCGCGCAAAGCCGCAATGACACAACACGCGGCGGATTCGATCAGGGGCCGCAGGAACCTTATCGCGCGGGCGGCGCAGCAGGGCGCAAGACGCTGATGATCGAGGGCGACCTCATTGCCAAATCCACCGGATCAGCCTCGCGCTTCGAAGACGGAGCGCGGGTGTTTCACGTCAAGTTCGGCGCGGGATTGGTGGTGGCGGTCGATGGCAACAAGCTGACGGTGGATTTTGACAAGGCAGGGAGGAAGATGGTGCTGGAGAGTTATGTGGAGGCGGGGTGACATCTGCTTATTTGATGGTGACTTGATTCGACGACAGCCCGCATCGCACGTTGTCCTCGCGCGTTCGATGACAGTACCTGATCTGGTAGAAATCCTCGCCTTTATACCCGTTCGTGTCCGTCATTGTGACGCGGATGTTCGGTCCTGCTGGACTGACATCAACTCGAATGTTTTTGGGCCTTTTCACCACATCCATGGATATCATCCGACCATTAAACCGCTCAACGGGCAGCACGTAACTGCAGCCTTTTGCATCCATCTGGTATGTATAAAATCTGTGAGACCGGCTTGCTTCCTGATGCCAAGGGTTGCGCGCAATTGTGCAGTTCGCGCTTGCTTGCGATATTGTGATTGAGGTTATGATTGCAGCTAAGGTCGCTATTTCGAAAAATAGTCTGCTCATAAGTTCACTCTGGATGAATCCGAACTACAGTGTCAATGTCCGTTTGGCTCACCATTGAGCTTGCAAGTCAGAAAAGATGGATGCCATGAGCTTCTACATCGGCTTTATCCACGGAAACGACGAAAGCGGCTTCGGAGTTTCGTTCCCTGATCTTCCCGGACACATCACGGCGGGTGATACCATCGATGAGGCGTTCGTGAGAGGCCACCAACTGATTGCATTGCTCTGCAAGCACTGGCGCGAAGACACCGGCGAGGACATGCCAAAGGGCAGACGTATTTGGGAAATCAAGCAATCACTCGCAGGAGATGATTTCCTTGAAGGCGCGCTTGCCTTCGCTGTCTCCACCGAAAACAACCTGTTCGGTACTGAGGCAAAATAGAAAAAGCCGCCCCGAAGGACGGCTCTTCAATCTCTCCACTCCCAACCGCACTCACTCGATAGCAACTGCCACGAACCGCAACTCACCCTGCGCATTCGCCACCAGAAGCAGCGCCGACTTGCGGCTCTCCTTCTTCAGCTTCTCGATCCGGTCGGTCAGTTCCGCTGGCGTGTTCACGGGCTCCTGGCCCACTTCCACGATCACGTCACCCGCTGCCAGCCGCTTGGTGGCAGCGTTGGAGTTGGGGTCGACGCGATTGATCACCACGCCCTTCTGACCATCCTTCAGGCTGAAGCGCTTGCGCGTTTCGGCCGTCATCTGCGTCAGTTCAAGGCCCAGCGCACGGCGCACTGCCGGTGCAGCGGCGTTGCTCGGCTCGGCGGGCTTGACGGCTGAAGCCTGGCGCTCGCCATCCTCAAGGCGTGCAAGCGTCACCTTCAGGGTCTGCTCCTTGCCTTTGCGGAACACGAGTACGTCCACGGCCTTGCCCACCGATGTGGTGGCCACGATGCGCGGCAGCTCGCGGCTGTCCTTCACATCCTTGCCATCGAACTTGATGATCACATCGCCTGCCTCGATTCCGGCGGGCTTGGCAGGACCCTTCTCGTCCACACCGGCAACCATGGCGCCACGCACCTTGCCCAAGCCCAATGTTTCGGCGATGCCGTCATCCACTTCCTGGATGCGCACGCCCAGCCAGCCGCGGCGCGTTTCGCCAAAATTGCGGAGTTGCTCGATCACTGGCACGGCGGTGGATGCCGGAACCGCAAAGCCGATGCCGATGGAGCCGCCTGATGGCGAGATGATCGCCGTATTGATGCCGATCACCTCACCCTGCGCGTTAAACAGCGGGCCACCCGAGTTGCCCCGGTTGATGGCGGCATCGGTCTGGATGAAGTTGTCATAAGGACCGCTGTTGATGCGCCGGTTGCGCGCGGACAGGATGCCTGCAGAAACGGACGAATCGAAACCGAACGGGTTGCCGATGGCCACCACCCAGTCACCGACGCGTGACGCCTGATCATCGCCAAACTTGACGAATTTGAGCGGCTTGTCGGATTTCACCCTCAGCACGGCCAGATCGGTCTTTGGATCCTTGCCGATCACCTCGGCCTTCAACTTGGTGCCGTCGTTGAAGTTCACCGTGATGTCGTTGGCATCACCGATCACATGGTTATTGGTGATCACGATGCCAGACGCATCAATCACGAAGCCGGAGCCCAGCGAGCTGGAACGGCGCTGCTGGCCCGGGCCGTTGTTGCCCTCGCCCCGGTTGCCTTCACCCCTGCGATTGGGCTGGTTCGGCTGATTGGGCTGGTTCTCGCCACGGCGCTGGTTGGGCTGGCCCGGCTGGGTTTCCCCACCTTCGCCACGCTTGTTGAAGAAGTCATTGAAAAAATCCTCGAACGGAGCGCCTGGGGGCACTTGCGGCAGCGGCACCGAACGATTCTCGACGGTCTGGGCGGCCGAGATGTTGACGACGGCGTCAATCACCTGCTCGACGAGAGGCGCGAAGGATTCCGGTGCGCCCCGCGCGATGGCGGGCGTGATCAGTGGTGTCATCGGCGTGGCCACGAGCGCGGTCGAAATCATGAAGGCGCTGGCGATCGCCGCGAAACGGGAGGTTCTGGAAGCAGGAATCCTGGAAGGCATTTGCCCCTCTGGTCAGTTGGTGTGGTGTCGCCCACATGCGCTGTATCAAGGTATCAAATGTGGCTGGAGAGCGACAGTTGCAAGAGAATGAATTCACGCACGGATCACGCTTTTGTCAAAAACGTCTGTGGTTTCACATCAGACGTCTGATCACCCACAGAGCAGCTACACCAATGACAGCGCAAACAATGCCGATTTTTCGCACCATTCCATCAGACGTGTGAGCCGCTTCCAGCATAGCCCGTCGCGTCGCATTGGGAAAGGCCGCAAACAGCAGCCCCTCTATCACAAAGAGCAATGCCAGCGCGGCCAGAAAGTCTTCCATGGCCGCGCGGCTTTCGGGTCAGTTCGGTTTCTTACCGGATGGATCGTTGAAGTAGCGGAAAAAATCTGAATTCGGTGAAAGGATCAGCCGCGTATCGCCCTGCTTCAGACCGGTCTCATAGGCCTGCATGGAGCGATAGAACCGGAAGAATTCCTGATCGCGACCGAAAGCCTCGGCGAACACGCGGTTCTTCGTGGCATCACCTTCACCGCGGAACTCTTCCGACTTCTTGTTGGCCTCACCGAAGATCACCTGTACGTCACGATCCGCACGCGCCTTGATAGTCTGCGAGATTTGCGCGCCCTGCGCCCGGATTTCAGCCGCCTCACGATCACGGTCCGTTTTCATGCGCTGGAACACGGCCTGCGATGTCTCGCGTGGCAGTTCGACGCGTGAAAGCCTCACATCGACGACCGTGATGCCCAGCGCTTGCGTCTCCCGGTTCACATCATCCTGAATGCGATCCATCAGCCTGGATCGCTCCTTGTCGATGATCTGCGTTGTTGACGCCCCGGCCAGCACAGAACGCACGCGCGAATTGACGATCCGTTCCAGTGTCAGGTTGGCATTCCGGGTGTTATTGAGCGTCTGGTAGAACTTCAGGGGATCCGTGATGCGATACCGCGTGAAGGCATCCACCACGAGATTCTTTTGGTCCGATGCCAGCACTTCCTGCGGTGGCAGATCGTTATCCAGCAGCCTGTTCTCGATCAAGACCACGTTCTCAACGAATGGAACCTTGAAATAGAGCCCAGGAGCTATGATTGGCGCGCGCGCAACAGCACCCAAACGGAACACGATGGCCGAAGACGTCTGCGGCACGATGAAGGCCGAATTCAAGATCAAAAAGCCGATAAGGCCGAGTCCGATAAGGGCGAACAACCCCTTGCCCTGATTCATCGGGTAGTCCCCTGTGGCTGTAGCGGACGACGCTGCAATTCGTTGAGCGGCAGATAGGGGATCGCCCCTTGTCCTGTGCTGTTGTTGTCGATGATGATCTTGTCCATCCCGCCGAACACGCGCTCCATCGTCTCAAGGAAGATGCGCTCGCGGGTCACGTCGGGGGCCTTGCGGTATTCCTCGTAGACCGCCCGGAAACGCGAGGCGGCACCTTGTGCTTCCGCCACGGTGCGCTCACGATAGGCCTGCGATTCCTGGATGATGCTCTCGGCCTTGCCTCGAGCCTCTGGCACCACGCGGCTGGCGTGTGTTTCGGCTTCATTGCGCATGCGGGCCTGATCCTGCACAGCGGCCTGAACTTCGCGGAATGAGGCCAATACCTCCTGGGGTGGCGCGATGCGTGTCACGTTGACCAGCAAGATATCGACACCCGCCTTGTAGGAATCAAGCACGGTCTGCATCGATTTCAACACCTCGTCCTGAATCTCGGACTGGGCGCTGGCGGAAGCTGCAACAGCTGCGGGTGGCACCACCACGATTGGTCCGGCTCCTGGCGACGCCGAAGGCACCACTGTCGCTGCGCTCACCTGGCTCGGCAAGACGTTCTGCAAATTGCGCCGGCCTACAACCTCGCGCATGGCGCTTTCGGCCACAGCCTTGATCGTGCCTTCCGGATTTTGCAAGTTGAACACGTAGTCCTCCGGCCTGCGCGCCGAGATCCGCCATTGCAGGTTGAAACCGATATCGACGATGTTTTCATCTGCCGTCAGCATCAGCGTGTCGGAAATTGCGCCAGCACGACGAGGATCAGTCGGTGCACGCCCGATCTCGATGTTCTTGCGGTCCAGAACCGGCACCTTGTAGACGCCGCCGATTGGATAAGGCCAATTATAGTCCCAGCCTTCTCCGGTCTTGCCGATGAAGCGACCAAACACGGTCTTCAGCGCCACCTCGTTGGTGCGCACGATGTAAAGTCCGGTTGCCAGCCATCCAAGCACGGCCAGCATGATCAGCGCAGCAATACCCTTGCCGCCGATGCCGCCAAGACCCGTTCCACCGACGCCGGGTGGCAGCACATTTTTGAACCTGTCCTTACTGCGGCGCAGCAGTTCTTCAAGGTCAGGCGGTTGCCCTCCCGGGCGCTTGCCACCACCGCCACCATCGTTGTTGTCGCCGCCACCTGGACCTTGTCCCCATGGTCCCTGACCCTTGGGGCCTTGGTTCTTGGGCTGCCACGGTCCGCCGCCGCCTTCATTATTCCAGGGCATGAAATTCCTCTGTCCTGCGGTCACAACCGACCGTTGATTCTGTTCTGTCCTTAGCAAACCGGCGGCTGACCGCAATGGCCGCGCCGCGAGGTTGGTAAATCCAGCTTATATGATTGTGAAATGGTGCGTCTCAGTCCAAAGGTCAACGCCCAAACCGCGCCTTACCGCCGCACATAGTCCACGAAACTGAAAGCGGCCTCGTCATCCGGGCCTTTCGGATGGGTTTTCCGGCAAATTTCCTTCCAGACAGCGCGGTCAACGAGCGGAAACCAGGCGTCTCCCTCGGGCTCCAGTTCCACTTCCGTCAGATACAGCGCATCAGCCCGCCCGATTGTCTGGGCGTAGATATCGCCACCGCCAGCCACCATGATCTCATCGACGCCGCGTTTTTTCGCGCAATCCCCGGCCATTCGGAATGCTTCGTCCAGCGCATGCGCGACAAGGACGCCATCCACTGCAAACGCCTTATCCCGCGTCACCACGATGTTGTCACGGTTGGGCAACGGCCTGCCGATAGACTCGTGCGTCTTGCGGCCCATGATCACGGGCTTGCCTGTCGTCAGGTCACGGAAATGCCTCAGATCGCTCTTGAGCCGCCACAGGAGTTGATTGTCGCGTCCGATCACACGGTTGCGCGCTACGGCGCAGATCAGGGATGTCGTGAGCCTCACACCGCCACCGGTGCCTTGATATGCGGGTGCGGATCGTAGTTCTCGATAGCGAAATCTTCGAACCGGAAATCAAGCACCGATCTTACAGCCGGATTCATCCGCAGCGTCGGCAACGGCCTGGGGTCGCGCGAAAGCTGCAGCCGTGCCTGTTCCAGATGGTTGGAATAGAGATGCGCATCGCCCAGCGTATGCACAAAATCACCGGGCTGAAGCCCCGATACTTGCGCCAGCATATGCGTCAGCAGCGCATAACTCGCGATGTTGAAGGGCACGCCCAGAAATACATCTGCCGAACGCTGGTAGAGCTGGCAGGACAGCCGCCCGTCCGCCACATAGAACTGGAACAGGCAATGGCACGGTGCCAGCGCCATCTGGTCGAGTTCGGCCGGATTCCACGCCGATATGATGAGCCGCCGCGAATCAGGATTGCGCTTCAGCTCGTTCACCAGCCAGCTGATCTGGTCGACCGAGCCGCCATCCGGATTCGCCCAGGATCGCCATTGCTTGCCATAGACCGGGCCGAGATTGCCCTGCGCATCGGCCCATTCGTTCCAGATGCCGACCCCGTTGTCCGTGAGGTACTTGATGTTGGTGTCGCCCGCGAGAAACCAGATCAGCTCGTGGATGATCGATTTCAGGTGCAGTTTCTTGGTCGTCACCAGCGGAAAGCCCGCCGAGAGATCAAAGCGCATCTGGTGACCGAACACGGAGAGCGTGCCGGTGCCGGTGCGGTCGGATTTTGCCACGCCCTGGTCAAGGATGCGGGCCATGAGATCGTGATACTGGCGCATTGCGTCGATCTAGCCTGATTCAGCCGCTTTGTCGCCACAACAGCCAAACTTGCTCACAGGCCAACGAAAAAGCCCCTCGCCAGCGGCAAGGGGCTTAAAACAGCGTGAATATGAAATCCGCAGATTACTTCTTCTTCGGATGGAACATCGCGAGCTGGCCATAATGCTCGGCGAGAAGGTAATAGAACACCATACGCGATTTGTTGCGATCGGCCTTCATCTTGTCGCCAACAGCCTTGCATGCCGCGGTCAGCGCATCATTGGCTTCCTTGCGACCCAGCTTCTTCTTCAGGAAATTGTTCACGACACGCTCGATCTCGGCGGGATCGCTGGCCGCGACCCACTTGGTATCAGTCTTGCTCATGACGAGCGCATAAGTCTTCGACATGCCTGTCACGGCAGCTTCGTCCGGTTTTGCGGAATATTTCTTGATGTCGGCCAGATGATCCATTGGAACCCCTCCTTGATTGAGATCTTTTTATGGAAGCTCCAGCGGATTCGCGATTGCTTCCAAGCAAGAGATTAACATCGGTTTCTCGTTTGTCACGCGAGACTTCACCGCGTCCACCGAGGATTTTCTCGAGAAGCCCGAGAGGCATCCTTGCAATTCGGCAAGTTTGATATCAGCAGATGCTCTGCGAGCAGCTGGTGATCCGGCGCTGCAACGCTCCGAATCCAACGGGCATTTGAATCCCTTAAAACATGCCCTATATATTGAACGCATGAAGCTTTCAGGAGGAACCATGCCTTTATCTCTCGGTCGCAAGACTCTCACAATTCTCGCGTCTGTCATCGCCATCGGCTTTGCCGTATCCACGGTCGATGCCAAGCCCGGCAAGGGCGGAAGCTCCGGCAGCCGTGGCGCGCGCACAGACACATCCGTGCCCTCAACGCCGACGGCACCGCGAACATCAACCGGCGCGCCCACAAACCCGGCAGCAGCGCCCGGTCGCCCCGCCGCTCCCACAGCAGCGGCAGCACAGGCCGCCAAGCCATCGATGATGTCGACTATGGCCAAGGGTTTTGCCATGGGCCTGATCGGCGCAGGCCTGTTCGGTCTGCTCTCCGGCGGAAGTCTTTTCGGCGGAATGAGCGGCATCATGGGCTTCCTTGGCCTCCTGTTGCAGGTCGCGCTGATCGTGCTTGCCGTACGCCTCATCTGGGGCTTTTTCCGCAACCGTCAGCAGGCCAACCAGCCACAGATGGCGGCTCCCGCCGGTTATGCCCGCTCGCCCGTGCCTGAAATGGCAGGCGCGGCAGGTGGCGTTGCAGCAGGCGGTGCCACGGCTTCGGCCCAGCAGCCGGTCGAGCAGCAACGCGTCGATGCGGTCGGCATCGGCCCGGATGACTATACCGGTTTCCAGGGCGTTCTCACGGATGTGATGGCGTCCTATTCGAACGAGGACATCGCCGGTATACGCCGCGTGACCACACCGGATGTGGCGGCGCAGTTCATCAAGGAACTGCACGACAACCAGCAGAAGGGCCTCGTCAACCGCATCGGCCAGCCCCAGTTGTTGCAGGGCGATCTGGCTGAATCCTGGTACGAGGACAGCACGGCCTACGCGACCGTCGCCATGCGCTTTGCCATGACAGATGTCACGACGGAGCGCGCCACCGGCAAAATCGTTGCGGGCAATGCTAGCCAGCCGGAAGAAACGGTCGAAATCTGGACCTTCCGCCGCGATGGCGCTGGCAAGCCCTGGATGCTTTGCGGTCAGCAGCAAGCTTGATAGCATGCTTCCAAGCGATCAGAAAAACCGCCTCCGGGCGGTTTTTTATTGCCTCATGCTATAAATTCATCGACGCTGTAGCCCTGCAAATAAAGCAGCGCGGTCAGGTCAGCATGATCGATCCTGACATGCGCCGCAGCAGCCACAGCAGGCTTCGCATGCAGAGCCACGCCAAGTCCCGCTTCACCCAGCATGGCGAGATCATTGGCCCCGTCACCAACAGCCATCGTCTCTTGCGATAAAAGCTTCTGCTGAGTCCGCAGCTCGATCAACCGCTCCCGCTTGGCCTCCTTACCCAGGATAGGATCGCGCACAAGACCGGCGAGCTTGCCATCCACGACCTCCAGAATATTCGATCTGTCTTCATCAAATCCAAGCGTCCGGCCTACCTTAGATGTGAACACCGTAAACCCGCCGGACACCAGCGCAGTGTAGGCCCCATTCGCCTTCATCGTGGCGATCAGCGCCTTGCCACCCGGCATCAGGGTGATGTGCTTGTCGATGATTTCATCCACCACGCCGACCGGCAGCCCCTTGAGCAGCGCCACGCGTTCACGCAGGGCAGACTCGAATTCGATCTCGCCACGCATGGCACGCGCAGTGATGGCCGACACCTTCTCTTTCAGGCCCACAAAAGCCGCAAGCTCGTCGATGCATTCCTGCTCGATCATGGTGGAATCCATATCGGCCAGCAGCAATTTCTTGCGCCGATGCGCCTGTGGCAGCACCGCGACGTCAACAGGGAGGTCGCCGATCACCGCCCTCAACCGCGCCGTGATCTCGGACAGGACCACATCCGGACTTGCGAAAGGGATCTCTGCCGCGATACCGCTGTTCAGCCAGCGCAGTGCACCGGCATGCGGAAGCACCGCTGCGATATGCGCCAGAATCGCCTGATCCAGTACAGGACTGGCTGGGTTGGACATGAGGATCGCGACGAAGGACATGGCGGAAGCGCTGGTTGAAACACTGCTGGAGGACGCGAAGGGGCGCAATGCGCTGCTCATCGCAGGTCCGACCGCGAGCGGCAAGTCCGCACTGGCCATCGCCGTGGCCCGGGCAACGGGCGGCGTGGTGGTGAATGCCGATTCCATGCAGATCTATGACGGTATCCGCATCCTCACCGCTCGCCCGACTCCGGAGGAAGAGGCTGCGGTCGAGCACCGGCTCTACGGCTTCGTCGATCCGCGCATTGCGTTTTCTGCGGGTGATTATGTGCGCGCCGTCACACCGGTTCTGGCCGAATTGAAAGCCAATGGCCGTCTCGCAGTCGTGGTCGGGGGAACCGGACTTTATTTCAAGGCGCTAACGGATGGACTGGTCGAAATGCCGGATTTTCCGACAGCAATCATGGCTGAAGTAGAGTCCATGGAGGCAGCGGGCTTGTCATTGCACGAATGGCTGAAACGCGAAGATCCGGATTCAGCCGTCCGACTGTCACCCGCCGACCAGCCGCGGCTGCAACGCGCCGTCTCTGTCAAGCTCGCGACAGGGCGCACTTTGGGCGAGTGGCAGCGCGACACGACAGCGCCTGTACTGGCTGTCGGGCGGTGGTCAGGTGCTTGCCTCGCGCCTGATCGCGCCACGCTCTACACCCGCATCGACCAGCGTTTCCACGCGATGATACAACAAGGCGCACTGGATGAAGCACGCCATATCCGCTCAATCGCGCTTCCCGCCAACCGCGGCGTGATGAAAGCCCACGGCATGCCGCATCTCATTTGCCATCTCGATGGCGGGATGACCCTGGAACAGGCCATCACACTGGGACAGCAGGACACGCGCAATTATGCCCGTCGGCAGGGCACATGGGCGCGGAAATTCATGGGCAGCTGGCGGCAGGCGGGGTCAGCACCTTCGTCCTGACCCCGGCTTTCTCACTTAACAGTGATCTTGATCCGCTCCGACATCACAGGCGGCACATGCGGGACATGGGTCCAGTCGGCCAGCACGAGTTGCAGCGTATGGGTACCCGCTGGAAGGGTAATCGTCGCTTCGGTCTGGCCCTTACCGAAATGACGGTGGTCGTCGTCCATCGGGATAGCGTCCTTGAGGGCCGCGCCCGTCAGCTCCTTGTTGATCAGGAGATGATGGTGGCCCGTGCCCGCCGTCGCATCACCCTGCAATCCAGCAGGCGCGATGCCCATGCCGGCCAGGCCGAACTTGACGACGACCGGGTTGGAAACCGTGTCACCATCCTTGAGATTGATGAAATAGACCTTTGATCCAGCAGGCGATGGCGATTCCTGCGCTATAGCCACGCTGGACAGCCCGAGCGCGATGATAGCAGCAGCAAACTTTGTCTTGAGCGTCATGAAGTTCTCCCTTGGCTTTATTGACAGCAGGATAACACCTGAGCGACATGAAAAGTCGTGAGAAACGAAAAAAAGACAAGGGATGCGTTTCTGGACGAGATGGTGGCGCTCCTGCCCCGCCTCTGGCGCTTCGCCATGTCGCAATCACGCCAAAGACTTCTTGCCGAGGATCTGGTACAGCAGACCTGCCAGCGAGCGCTTGAACGCCGCCCTCAGTTCATACCGGGAACGCGGCTCGATCACTGGATGTTCGCGATCCTGGCCTCGGTCTGGAAAAACCATCTGAGGGCCGAAAAAGTACGGCGCGGTCTGGGCACGATCGATGCTGCCGATCTCTGGGATGACGGCCAGATCGGCAAGGCGGATGAGGCCATTCTGAAATCGCAGCTCATCACATCCGTGACTTCATTGCCAGAATGGCAGCGCAATCCTGTCTTCCTCGTCTATGTCGAGCAGCTGAGCTATCAGGACGCCGCCGACGTGCTGGACATTCCACTGGGAACAGTGATGAGCCGACTGGCCGCTGCCAAGACAGCGCTTGCTGCAATGCTGAACCCGACCGCACCGCGCCTGCCGCAAGACAGGTCTTATCATGACTGACAGGGATAAACTCGTGACAGACGCCGATCTCGTCGCCTTTGTGGACAACCGTCTGTCACCGGACAGGCGCGAGGCCATTGTGTCTCTAGCCCGGCAGGATTCGACGATTGCCTCCCGTATCGCAGTGCTGACCGATGGAACGCCGGTTCTGGGTGAGGCTTTCCGGCCCCTGCTCTCCGGCATGCCGCCTGAACTTGAAGAGCGGCTGCGCAAGAAGGCGCAGGAAATGGAAACGCTGCCTGAGTCAGCGGCCGCGCTCCGTTCGCGCCGCTGGTTCACAATCGGCTTTGCAACCGCCGCCAGTTTTGCCATCGGCGGCGTGGCGGGCGGTCTTCTCATGCAGCACCGCAACACATCCGGTGACTGGCGCGAGGCCGTGGCGCAATATCACGCGCTCTACGGCATGGCGACAACGGCAGGTCTCAATCCCTCGCCCGATGAAGTCAGCCAGCAGTTGGCAAGCGTCTCGCAGGCTTTGGGGCGTCCGCTTCCCGGTGTTACCAAGACGCTCGCCGGCCTGAGCTTCAAACGCGCACAGGTGTTGGAGTTTGAGGGCGCGCCGCTGATCCAGATCGTCTTCGAAACCGCCGACAAGATACCGGTGGCCTTCTGCCTGAAGCGCAGCCGCGATACAGCTCGGGCACCTTCCGTGGAAATGCGACAGGGGCTGTCACTGGCATCATGGACGCGGGACGGGGTAGATGAACTCATTGTCGCACGGTTGCCACAGCCGCAAATCATGGGCTTCGCGCAACACCTCGCGCAGCGCTCCTGAAGTCTACCATTCCAGATCAGTCTTGACCGCCCTCCCCGCTCCACGCTATGCATCATTCAGCATGATCAATCTTATTGTACAAAGCGCGCTGGCCAAGGGACGTGGGTAACCCACGACGATCCCGCAGCTAGCGCGTATCCAAAGGGCCCCAGAGGCCCTTTTTTCTTGCCCTGAAAACCCCTAAAGACAGCCGAACACCTGAAGGACATGACCATGAGCACCGCCACAGCCAGAAAGCCCTCGGGCAAGGCCGCAGCAAAGCCCACGCAGACTGTTGCGAAGGCAGCAGACTCTCTCACCATGACCGGTGCCGAAATGGTGGTGCAGGCGCTTCAGGATCAGGGCGTAGAGCATATCTTCGGCTATCCCGGCGGCGCGGTGCTGCCGATCTATGACGCATTGTTCCAGATGGGCGGCGTCGAGCACATTCTGGTTCGCCACGAGCAGGGTGCAGTCCATGCGGCGGAGGGCTATGCGCGCTCATCCGGCAAGGTGGGTGTGGTGCTGGTGACATCTGGTCCAGGTGCGACCAATGCTGTGACTGGCCTCACCGATGCGCTGCTCGACAGCATTCCGATCGTCTGCTTCACGGGACAGGTGCCGACGCATTTGATCGGCTCCGACGCCTTTCAGGAATGCGATACCGTTGGCATCACACGCCATTGCACCAAGCACAATTACCTCGTGAAGCGGCTGGAGGACCTGCCGCGCATCATCCACGAGGCGTTCTATGTCGCACAGCACGGTCGCCCCGGCCCGGTCGTCATCGATATCCCCAAGGACATCCAGTTCAAGTCCGGCACCTATATCGGCCCCAAGGACATCGAGCACCGAACCTACAAGCCCCGAGTGGACGGCGATGCGCGCCGCATCGAGGCTGCGGTCGAGATGATGAGCCGCGCCAAGAAGCCCGTGTTCTACACCGGTGGCGGCGTGATCAACGCCGGTCCCGAAGCGTCGAAGCTGCTGCGCGAACTGGTGAAAGCCACCGGCTTCCCCATCACCTCCACCCTCATGGGCCTTGGTGCCTATCCAGCCAGCGGTGCAAACTGGCTCGGCATGCTGGGTATGCATGGCACCTACGAAGCCAACTGGGCGATGCATGATTGCGACCTGATGATCAACATTGGCGCCCGCTTTGATGATCGCATCACGGGTCGTCTCGACGCTTTCTCGCCGGGCTCCACCAAGATCCACGTCGATATCGACCCCTCCTCGATCAACAAGATCGTCAAGGCAGACGTGGGTATTGTAGGCGATGCAGGCCGCGTGATGGCCGAGATGCTGCGGATCTGGCGCGAGAAGAAGCACAAGGCCCGCCCGGAGGTGAAGGACTGGTGGGGGCAGGTGAACACCTGGCGCAAGCGCAACTCCCTCGCCTTCCGCAACTCCGACACCATCATCAAGCCGCAATACGCGGTGCAGCGGCTGTATGAACTCACGAAGAACCGCGACACTTACATCACCACGGAAGTCGGCCAGCACCAGATGTGGGCGGCGCAATATCTGCATTTCGAGGAGCCCAACCGCTGGATGACCTCTGGCGGCCTCGGCACCATGGGCTACGGCCTGCCCGCCGCCATCGGCGTGCAGATGGCGCATCCCAAGGCGCTGGTCATCGATGTGGCAGGCGAAGCCTCCATCCTGATGAATATGCAGGAGATGAGCACGGCCGCGCAGTATCGCCTGCCAGTCAAGATATTCATCCTCAACAACGAGTACATGGGCATGGTGCGCCAGTGGCAGGAACTGCTGCATGGCGGGCGCTATTCCAACAGCTACTCGCAGGCGCTGCCGGATTTCGTCAAGCTGGCCGAGGCCTATCACGCCAAGGGCATCCGCTGCTCCGACCCGAAGGAGCTGGATGCGAAAATCCAGGAGATGATCGATTATCCCGGTCCGGTGATCTTCGATTGTCTGGTGGCGAAGGAAGAGAATTGCCTGCCGATGATCCCCTCGGGCAAGCCGCACAATGAAATGATCCTGCCCGATTTCGAAGGTGACATTGGCGACGTGATCGACGTCAAGGGTCGCGGGCTGGTTTGAGAATATCGGAAAGCATCATGAAATCCCATTACAACGACCCCGCCACCGCCCAGATCATCGAGCGCCGGACCTATGCCATCATCGTGGACAACGAGCCCGGCGTGCTGGCCCGCATCGCGGGCATGTTCTCGGGGCGCGGCTACAACATCGAGAGCCTGACGGTCACCGAGACCGAGCACGAGAAGCACATCTCGCGGCTCACCATCATCACCAGGGGCACCGCCGCCGTGCTCGACCAGATCAAGGCGCAGCTGGAGCGGCTTGTGCCGGTCCACAGGGTGATGGATCTCACCACGTCCGGCCCGTCCATCGAGCGCGAACTGGCGCTTGTGAAGGTGCGCGGCAAGGGCGAGCACCGTATGGAGGCGCTTCGCCTCGCCACGGCGTTTGGTGCCAAGCCGGTTGACGCCACGCTCGAAAGCTTCGTCTTCGAGATCACGGGTTCGTCGGAAGATGTCGAGCGCTTCATCAACCTGATGACGGCGATTGGTCTGGTGGAAGTGTCGCGCACCGGCGTTGCCGCAATTTCGCGCGGTGCGGATGCTTTGTGATTCCCGGTCATAACTTGGGAAACGCAAATCGATGCTCTCACGCCGCACATTCCTGAAAAGCGCAGCGTGGCTTGGTGCCAGCCTGACGTCATTTGGTGCTTATGCTGTCGGCATCGAGCCCATGCGCTGGCCATGCGTCGTGCGCTATCGGATCACGCCTGCGGGCTGGCCGCCTGATCTGAAGCTGCGCATCGTCACGCTGTCGGATATCCACGCCTGCGATCCCTGGATGAGCGTCAGCCGCATCCAGTCCATCGTCAACACGGCGAACGGACTGGACGGCGATATCATCCTGCTGCTTGGCGACTATGTGGCGGGCAGTCGCCTCGTGAAGAAATACGGAGATTCCAGCAAATGGGCTCCTGTGCTGGGCCAGCTGAAAGCTCCGCTCGGCGTCCATGCCATCCTCGGCAACCACGACTGGTGGGAGGACAAGACCGCCATGCGCGACGGCAAGGGGCCGACCTTCGTGCATCGTGCACTGGCCGCAGTTGGCATTCCCGTGCTGGACAATCATGCGGTGCGCCTGATCCACAACGGCAAGCCGTTCTGGCTGGCCGGCCTTGGCGACCAGATCGCCTTCATTCCCACCCGGTATCTGCACGGCAAGCGCGGCGATGATGACCTGACCGGCACCCTGCGCAAGCTGACCGATGATGCGCCCGCGATCCTGATGGCGCATGAGCCCGACATCTTCCCACGCGTACCGGGCCGCATCGCCCTCACGCTCTCGGGCCATACGCATGGCGGACAGGTAAACCTGTTCGGATGGCGCCCCGCCTCGGCCTCGCGGCTCAGCGCACGCTATGCCCGGGGTCACTTCAGCGAGAACGGCCGCGACCTGCTGGTGACCAGCGGCCTCGGCTGCTCCATCGCGCCGATCCGCGTGGGTGTACCGCCGGAGATCATGGTGGTGGAACTGGGGGGATGATCTGGATTTTGCACCGCCGCTGATCAAACCCTTGACCCCTAGCGTCCTGACGCTTACCGAACGCGCCATAATCTTTCACAAGAAACCTGACCCGAAACCTCCAGAGGAAAACTCCCATGCGCGTTTATTATGATCGTGATGCCGATCTCAATCTGATCAAGGGCAAGAAGGTCTGCATCGTCGGCTACGGCTCGCAGGGCCATGCCCATGCGCTCAACCTGAAGGACAGCGGCGTCAAGGATGTGGTGATCGCTCTCAAGGCAGGCTCCGCAACGCGCAAGAAGGCAGAGACCGCCGGCTTCAAGTGCATGACGCCGACCGAGGCTGCCAAATGGGCTGACCTCATGATGATGCTCACACCCGATGAGCTTCAGGGCGACATCTACCGTGATGATTTGCATGACAACATGAAAAAGGGCGCAGCGCTCTGCTTTGCCCACGGCCTCAACATACACTTCAACCTGATCGAGCCACGCGCCGATCTCGACGTGTTCATGATCGCGCCCAAAGGCCCCGGCCACACCGTGCGCTCCGAATACCAGCGCGGCGGCGGCGTGCCCACGCTTGTCGCCATCCATAAGGATGCCTCGGGCAACGCGCATGACCTCGCACTTTCCTACGCATCGGCCAACGGCGGTGGCCGCGCCGGTATCATCGAGACCTCGTTCAAGGAAGAATGCGAGACTGACCTGTTCGGCGAGCAGGTCGTTCTGTGCGGCGGCCTCGTTGAACTGATCAAGGCCGGCTACGAGACGCTGGTGGAAGCGGGTTACGCGCCTGAAATGGCCTATTTTGAGTGCCTGCACGAGGTAAAGCTCATCGTCGACCTGATCTTCGAAGGCGGCATCGCCACCATGAACTACTCGATCTCCAACACTGCGGAATACGGCGAGTATGTCACCGGCCCCCGCATCATCACGGCGGAAACCAAGGCCGAGATGAAGCGCGTGCTCACCGACATCCAATCCGGCAAGTTCACCCGCGACTGGATGCTGGAGAACAAGGTCAACCAGACCTCGTTCAAGGCCACCCGCGCCCGCATGGCCGCCCACCCCATCGAGGAAGTCGGCGAGAAGCTGCGCGCCATGATGCCCTGGATCAAGCAAAAGGCACTGGTGGACAAAGCGAAGAATTGAGTTGGTCCTGACTTGACCTCGCTGGTTACTGCGCAGGACATCGATGCTTTTTAGAAAAACAGGCTGGGGAAACCCGGCCTGTTTTTTGTTCTGGGCAACCCAGCGGCCTTCCGGATTCGTCCTGAAATTTGGCGAGATACAACGCGCCAGAACGACGGATAACCCTTCACAAACCCAGGGAGCTGTGCAATTTTCCCTTCGGCGGCAAGAACGCCGAGCATTTGTCATGGCGAAGCCATGGCCGTTTCCTGGGGGCTTTATGGACTATCTGTTTCGTCGCATTTCGTGCATCGCAATTATGGTGGCTATGCTTCTGCCGCTCCTGAGCATTGTCGGGGCAGACACAGCCCGTGCTGATACAATGACATGGCAATTACGCAGCTTTTCTCCAATCGCGGTCGAGGTAAAATTCTTTTCGCAGAACCGCAAGGCGGTCTGGCCAACGGCAACCACGCACTACGACATCAAGGACAACAAGACGCACAGCTTCAAACTGAACTGCCTGGAAGGTGAACAGGTCTGCTACGGAGCAGGTGCCAGCGGCAACCTGAAACGTTACTGGGGCAAGAGCACGGATGGTACCAAGGCCTGTGCCGACTGCTGCTACACCTGCAAGGGCAACACCACAACCAAAGTGCTCAACCTCAACGAGCAGTGATGTAATGATCGACGCGGAAAACCTCCCGGTGGTATTCAAGGCAAAGTGAACGCCAGAACCACACTTACCGCACTCCGGCCAGCACAGCGCTGATCCGCCCGCCCATGCTCATTTGCGGCTGCGACGGTTTGAAACCATCGCGCACTTCCCATTGCGTGACGGTCGTCCTGGCCGTCGCGAACGCACTGCGCAGGTCACGCCCGCGCTGTGCCATGCCGTAGTTGAAAAACGCATCGCCAAAATAGGTGTAGCTACGCGCGTTTGTGCAGCCGAATGACGGGTTTGTGGCATTGGCGGCCGTGATCACCGCCGTGTTGGGGCCCGACAATGGCCCGACGAACTGGCCGGCATAGCAGGCCGAAATGACGATCACGCGGTTCTTGATGCCCGCACCGTCGAGCGCCGCACGCAGCTGCCCGGCCCGCATGGCACCATTGGCATTGAGCAGCACGCCACCGCCCCGCGGAAAACCGTGAGACGAGACGAGCAAGAACAACACATCCTTTTCGCGGTCCATCTTCGCCGCTGTTTCCTGGATCGCGGCGTTGATTGCACCCACGCTGACCGGGCTGAAAAACGATGCCGAAACCGTGCGGCTGGAGGCCAGCTGCCAGGTGCGCCCCACGGAAGCCCCCGCGCCGGAAACCTCGCTCTGGAAGACCGTCTCCTGATTGGTTGCTGCAATGCCGAGATAATGCATCTGCTGCGCCATGGCAGCGCTCCAGACAAGGCTCGCGGCAATCATTGATGTCGTGGCGAGAAAGCGGGTTTTCAAAGTCATTCGGCACTCCCCGAAAAGATTTCAGCGCAACACGATGGCTTGCTCAGGTGACCAATGAAGCCGAAGGTAACCCGAAATAGTGTCTTGTCCACCTTGCTTGTCTGCTTCTGGGGAATTTTCCATGCCCTCCTTCCGCCTCGCCACCTTCAATATCGAGAACCTGTTTTCTCGGCCGCCCGAGATCAACGGCAGCCGCGCCAGCGACCGGCGCTTTGGCATGTTTGTCTTCGATGATGAGGCAGAGGCAAGGCAGGTGCGCCGCGCCGTCGAGGCGGCGCTCTCCGATGACGAGCGACAGCTGACGGCGCAAGCCCTCATCGACACCAACGCCGATTTCATCTGCCTGCAGGAACTGGAGAACGAGGCCTCGCTGCGCTTGTTCCGGGACGAGTACATCCACAAGACTCTGAATGCGCGGGTTGCACAGGATATCAAGGCAAAGCTGCCTGCCCTTTCGATCGAGGCAGCATCACGCGGCGAGGCCGGCCCGAAATGGCTGCGCAGCCAGCTGGAACTCGTCCGCGCCGAGGCCGAATCCCGCCATTTCTACCGGTATTACCGTGTCGTCGAGGGTAATGACGGGCGCGGCATCGATGTGGGATTTCTGTCGAAACTCCCCGTCACCACGATCTCCTCCCACGCCCATGTCACCTTTGCCGATGTACCGGGAAGCTGGAATGACAGGGTGGAGAAGCTCCTGCAACAGGAATGGGAGGATCGCGGCCGCGCGCGCGGAATGCCAAGGCCCTCACCCAACGACCGCATCTTCCGGCGCGACTGCCTGGAAGTGGTGGTGGATGTGGTGGGGCGACCTTTCACGGTCTTCATCTGCCATCTCAAGGCGAACCCGCCCTACCGCGAATTCACATATCCGCTGCGCCGCGCCGAGGTGATGGCGGTGCGGCACATCATTCAGTCGCGCTTTCCTGACCCTGCAAAGGCCAGCTGGGCGGTCTGCGGCGACATGAACGACTATGCCGAGGTGGATGGCTCAACCGTGATGCCCGACCTCGTTTCGGGCCAGCCCGCGAAGAGTGCGCTAACGGACCTGCTCGACGGCGCACCGCCCTTCGGCATCGACGTTTGCCAGTGGATCAGCGATCCGACAGACCGCTGGACCAGCTATTTCGCCCGCGACGATGTCTACAGCCAGCTCGACCACATCATCGTCTCCCCCGCCGTGGCGGCGTCCAATGCGGGCGTTAAGCCGGTGTTGATCCGGGAAGGACAGCCGTATCGCGCCACGCGATACACAGGCTCCCGCTATCCGCGTGTCGGCTGGGACCGGCCCAAGGCGTCGGATCATTGTCCGATTGTGGTGGAGTTAAAAGTGCTCTGAGGGTAAAAAGTCACGTGGTGGCGGGTTTTTGCTGAAAGCGGATATTGCACTTCTTCTCGATGGCGATGCGCTCGATAGCTTCCATTTCACCCTTGAGGCGGGCAAGTTCGGCAGCAGTTGTTGAATCACCCTTGATCAACAGCAGGGCTGGCCAAAAAATGATCACACCAACTCCTGTGGCGACGGCATCATTCGTGGCCTTGCTGTCCTGAACTCCTGCGACCTGTGCAGCACGCGATGCGAGCCTTGATGCTTCTTCACCCAGTTGGGCGCAATTATAATTCTGATATTGCAAAGGTGACACATACGCTGCGGAAATATTCTCTGCCCGACTTGCACAACCGGCAATAGATATAGCCACGGCAAAAACCGCAACATTGTTTGAAAACGACATTCTCAGCCCCGATAGATTTAGTTGCGACAGAATAGCGGATTGCAAGTTTTAGGATAGCCAATTCTTTGCAGAAACGGAAAAAAGCACTGCAAGTTTGCCTGCTGTTTTGCCTATGACATTCCACTGGACAGCCCCCCACCACGGTGCTAACTGCCCAATCGTCTCAGGCGGGCTTCGGCTCGCTTGATAATTCGGGTATGAAAATAGTTCGATCCGGATCGGGTGATTAGCTCAGTTGGTAGAGCGAGAGACTCTTAATCTCCAGGTCGAAGGTTCGAATCCTTCATCACCCACCAATCTTTTCAATGACTTAGAGGTAATATTTCCCTCGCATCTGTTCAGTAAAAAATTCTTGTAAGCATTTTGTAAGCTTCAGGGTCAAATTGTGGATCAAAATCATCTCGTACTGCGGTCCCCCTGCCCCTTTTTCCTGCTTGCCCTCACCTTGTCCGCACACGACCGAAGGTCTCTCTTTGTTTTCTAAAAGAAGATGATGCCGCCCAAGCCGCCCAAGCCGTCCTTACAGCAAAGAAATCAAGAGCATAGTCGAGGTCGCGAGTTGTCCATTGCCGCCCAATGCCGCCCATATGGCACAGCTTCATCAATTCGCGGGTCCTCCCCAGCGCAAAACCAATGCGGTAGGGGCGGGGGTCCGGGGGGGGGAAGGCAAGCAAATTATTTGGGAGGGTTGACGATCCACTCATTTTTTCGGTGAGTCGCTGGCGGGAATACCCGCGTTACCCTGGCATCGTCATAGATCGTTGAAATAGGTTGACATGGGCCGCCCCGGTCAATGTGTCGGGAAATGGGCGCACAGGGTCCGGGCGTGAAATTATCTGCTGTTTTTCCTACCACTTTGAACGGCAACACAACACAAGGATGATGAACGTCAACCAATGGAATAAGCACGTGCTGAGGATGAAGCTTCGCGTGCCTAAAAGGGCCGCAAACCGACGCCTTCCCTTGCAATGGCTATTTCTGAGCCTTCGATGGTATCCCAGCGTCGCACAACCACTCTTGCACATGCGAGGCATTTGCAAGAAGACTCTCGCGACGATGGGAATACCACGCCCAGCAAGTTGCCGCAGTCGCTGGGCGCCGGGTGCGAGCGGCGACTACTCCCCCTTCCTCCAAAGCGTGATGGTCCGGACGCCGCTCTTGTGCCTTTCGAACTCGACAGAGCGCCCCCGAAGAAGTGGAGCCGCCCGATCAAGCGCATTGCCAACGGCTTGTGGTGATTGCGGCCACCGCCTAGACCGCTTCACGGCATCCGTGGCGAAATCTGCAATCGATGCAAGCAGATCGGCCGCACTTCCCTCCCAGCGGCCCTGCACCGCAGGACTTGCGAGCATGCCAACTACTGCGTTAGCTACCGGATCAGCCTCAAAGGATGCATCTGCAACTGCGGTCCTGTTCGCAGTGTAAGCCACTTTGAAGGTTCCAACTTCCCAGCCAAAGCCTGGCTCGCACGCCATTGACCACTTCGCAAAATCGGCCATGCGGGGATGCCAATCCGAAATCATATCCGGAAAGTCTTTCAGCCCTCGTGCAAAGGCATCAAGCAACGAGCCCAGCAAGCGCGGCCTGGCGTTCTCCCAATCCTGCCAGAACTCCGATTCTGGTCGTCGCTCAATGTCAGGAATTGCCCGAAGTCTGATCGTTATTGATCGTTCTGCCAAGTCAGGCCGATCAGTCAATTGTGGAATGCCGTTCAAGATGATCGGGCGCTGTCCCTGCCAGATAAATTCGTCACCGTCTGTATGCAGTGCGCGTGTGGCAAATCCACCGCCCGTTGATAGCCTGCACAATCCGTCCGCGAGTGATGGCTCAACTCTCGAGAGGTTATCCATTCCAATAACGTGCGCGTTGACGGCTGCGATGATCAGATCCCGCTCATCCTTGGGTGCGCTGCGAATTGGTGCTTCGTTGGGGTCCACCAGGCTGCGCACTGCCCTGCTGAATGTGCTTTTGCCGCTTCCCTGTTCACCGTTTACAACGAGGATCGGATACGGCCCCTGCGAAGTGAGGCTCGCAATCAGCCAAGAGCACGTGAGCGTGAAGCTGTCGTCATCTGCAACGTTGAGGAATCGCCTGGCTTCTGAAATCTCGTATCCGGCTTCGGGCTCCGGCAAGGGGAGCATGGCCTGCGTTCTGATGAAAGGCGCATCCGATTTTTCAACCACGCGCCAGCCGATGGGCGTGATTTCGACACAGCGCCAGCGATAATCGCAGAGGTCGATATAGGCTTTTTCACCAGATCGCCCTACGCGAAGCCACGGCGTGCGGCTTGGGCCTTCGTTGCAGGCGCGCGCCTCTAGCACACGCACGGTATCCTCGAGCGCTTGCGCGCCCGGAACGAGGCCCGTCTCTTCATAGGCGCGGCTCGCGAGCCATCGCTTGAATTGCTGCGATCTCACGGGCCAATTCTCGCGATGGCCTTTCACCGGATAGGTTACGTAGGCATCGCCGCGGGGTGAGTGCCAAAGATCGCAGAACGTGGTTAGCGCCATCAGCCCGTCGCGCTGCGGCTGTCGCCGTCTCCCGCCTTCCTTGTCCGCTTCGCGGTCGCTGGTTGTGCTGGGCTCCCAGCGCGCCGCCGCATTGATGAAAGCGCGCGCCCTATCTGTACCCCATCCGTCGGTTTCAGCGTCGGCTGCATCCCATCCCGCAGCCGCGTCCGGTGGTGGCGAGGCCACCGCAACCCTGCCAGCACCCGCCTTCCTGGCCAGCGCCGCGACCTTGGCGGCGTACTCTTTCCCGGCATCATCAGCATCCGGCCAGATGTTGACCGTCCGGCCCCGCAGCGGCGACCAGTCGGCCTTGTCCGCGCTCTTCGATCCATTGGGCGAAGTGATGGCGACATGCGTGGGCAGGAGCCGTCGCGCTGCATCGGCGGCTTTCTCTCCCTCCGTGACGATCACGGTTGCATCCCGCATGGCTGCGAGCGCGTCCAGGCCATAGAGCGGCCGGAGCGCTGGCCATGCCTCCCAGCGCCAGAGGGACTTTCCGCCAGCCTGCGGTTCGAAGAGAGCCAGCGGCCGGAATTGCTTCCCGTCCGCCGTGTTGAACCGACATGCGAAGCCGAGCAGTCGCCCGGATGCGTCGCGGTACTCCCAGCGGGTGGCTGGCTTGCCCAGCTTCGGATGCTCAATAGGAGGCTTGGGCGCTCCCGTTGGCACAGGGAGCACACATCGCCATTCGGAGGCGGCGCGCTTACGCGGCGCGGCTCCGCTAGGGCTCCCAATGGGCGCGAAGGGGTTGTCATTCATAGGCGTCAACCCCCAGCATTTCGGCCACCGCCAAAGCGGCTTCCGCCTGGTTCAATCCGTGAAGGAAGGACGCGAGAGCGATGAGGTCGCCGCCGCAGTCTCCGGTTGCGAAATCTCCCCATCGACCAGTGTTGAGGTTTATCTTGAAGGAACCCGTACGCTGATCGCTGCGTCTCGGGTTTCTGGCTACCCATTCCGCCCCTTGCTTCCTGCCATCATGAAGCCAGCGTGCGAGGATGGTTTCGGCATTGCGAGCGGCGGCCTCTGCAATTCTGTGGAAGGCTATCGTGCGTCCCCTCATAGTTTCCGCCCTGTTCCCTGCGGGGAACCACGATCATGCCAAGAATCAATGGCCTGGCTTAATTCAAGAGCCGCTTCCTGATCTAGGCATGCGCCAGTGGCGGCTTCAACGATCCTGACCGCAGCAACCCCATGGGGAATGCCGTAGAGCCATGCGGCCATACTGATCAGATCATCGCCCTTGGCGAGATCATGATGGGAGTTCCGAAGGCCAATGTACCAAGGGGTAGGGTGTCCCCATGGCGCGACACCGACGACATATCTGTACTTGCCGTTTTCAAACGCACCACCGGGCCGCAATCCCGTCCATTGCTTGCCCAGCATGGCGGCGCACACCATTCTCTGAATGCCCTCCGATGCATCGTTGATGCTTTCGCGGAAGTTCCGGCTTCCCGCGAAAGGGGATTTTGGAATGATTGCTTCCGGTCGGGCACCTTCCAGCGTGACGACCATGTCGTACCCACCAATGGGCGAACCGCGCCAAGGGTGACAATGCGCCACTCGATGGCCACTCGTGTTGCCGTGGCTGTGAATTTCCTCGCACCACGGACACCACACGTGATGCCGGACCTCCCCCGCTCCGTTCTTCACCCGCACAGCTGGTATCTTTGGATCGGCAAGGTGGGTGGCGAGAGTTTTTCCCTGTTCAGCAGCACTCATCTTGCGCCTCCGTGCTGGCGCTGTGTCGTAGAACCGAACACTTGAGAATCGATGTATTTTTGAAGGTCGCTTGGCCTATAGGCTACGCGCCTGCCCAACTTCACGAAGTTCGGCCCCTCGCCTCGCACCCGCCACGCCTGAAGCGTGCGGACTGAAAGCGCCATGGATTGGGCTGCTTCGGCCTCGTTCAGCAAGCGTTTGTCGCTTGCGCTGGTTTCATCTGACATGCTCTTTTATCCCTTCTGACGCTCTGCATTGTGCGCCTTGGGAACTAAGACCAATTTTGGATTGAATGGCTTGGACGGAGCGTCAGTTATTTCCGGTGGGCTTTGTCCATGTCAGCCGCGCCGACGGTGAAGGTCGGCCCATGTATTTCCCTCAGAAAGGGCTCAAGCGCCTTCCGCACGGGATGTTGCGCGTATGGGTTCTGTGGGCCGAACACGATGTCGAGTTCCGCATTCTTAAGGATCAGATCCCGCACGCGGTCGGGGTGTGAGTCGATAATAGACAGCAGCGCATCCATTTGCCGCCCCTCTTCTGCAATGGCATCCTTGATCCACCGCTCTATTGCTTCCGGTGCCGACTTTCCGGTGGCATATAGCCAGGCCGCAGTCAGAAAATGGCCGAACGAATCTGGCGTTTTCGTCTCGGCCGAGCTCGGCTCACGCCAACCGCTCAAAAATCGGAAAATATCGAGGCAACGTACGGCAAAATTCTCTCTTGGTGTCGACGCTGCGAGTTTATTCGGTTGCGATTTGCTATGAACTGTTTCCCAGCCCTTGGCGCTGATCGATGCCATAAGACGCAGCTTGGAAAGCGTGTAGAGCGGCGCGGCGGCAAACCAATCTTTGGCGGTTATTTTTCGCTTCCCTCCGTCGCCGCCGACGAAAACAACCCCCTTGGCTTCTTTGAATTGTCTTCGCTCTTTGGGTGTGTCGTTACGCCATAGCTGGCCGTACTTCGAATGCGTTTCGTCATGATCAAGGGCATCAATCATCACCTCCCGGACGTGGAATCTATGGGTCAGCTTTTCAACGTCTGGTTCATCGATACCTGGATGGTAGCGCATGAGAACCGCTGCTGTTGCCTCATCCATGTCGGTGAGCAGCTTTTCCAGTTTTTGGGCCGCGCGCTGAATTTCGCGAAGTTGGTGGGTGATTGCGGCAACGCTCACCTTTCCGCTTTCTATTTCGACATTGAGCGCCACCGCCGTCCTGTAGATTTCGCTTGCCGCCAACGCCGCCGCCGCCGTCGTTGTAGGTGCTCGCTTGCCGCCAGCTACCGCTTGGGCTGCTTCCCACATTATCGCAGGGTCGCCCTTTGGCCGAAGCCCAAGCGGCAATTCTTTGATTTCGAAATTTTGGAGCATTCTGTAATCCGGAATTCTAAGGGGCCTCGGTGGCCTCCGATCAGCCCACCTGTGCGCCACCCATCTCGAGAATATCCTCCGCAAGCTGCCGAAGTAGGCTGTCGTCACCTTCCTCCCAAGAGTGATGATAGAGCGCTACCTTTGCCTGAATTTTAAGATCGCTGATCGTTGTTGCCCTGCGGTCCATTAAGGTATGTTTCAGGTCGTGCCATTCACCGGCCGCCGCCGTTTCGTGGCGAAAACCTAAATCCACCGGCACAAGACGTGCTTCGCGGCGCGCTTCGATTTCATCATAAGCAGCCTGGCTGATGCTCATTTTTTCTGAAGCTTGCACAAATAGATCGTAGAGCGCGCGAATCGACAACGCTTGCCATTCTGGACGAGGCATTGTGAGCGGATTGGCATCATAGAGGTCATTCATGCGCCGCATAGTCTCGAGCGGCTTGCCAGCGTGCTGCGGGACATTTCGTTCCCCATGGTCGGCTGACCATGGAAGCCTCGGCAAGCTGTTGGCGTCAGTTGCAGTATTGTCAAAATTCATGGTCGTTCCTCTCAACGGTTGATGAATTCGCGCCGTGTTTTCACTTCTGATCGCGCTGATCGGTGCTTTGCTCAGCGATCAATGTCCAATCCATCAACGCCCACCAGCCCTGAGCGGAATGATCTCAGCGCTGATTACACCTCCCAAGGCCGCTGCAATCCGGCTGCCAACTGCGTCAGAGACGTGACGCACTGGATCAGCGTCAAAGTTGGAATAGCGATTGGTTGTGCTGACGTTCTTGTGTCGGAGAAGATCCCGCACGATGAAGGCATTTACACCGGCTTGACTGGCATATGTTCCGACTGTGTGCCGTAGATCGTGAATGCGAACGTCTTCCACGTCAGCCCGAATTCGGATGCGCTGCCAAGCGTTTTCGATCACTGAAACTGAAACGTGCAGATGCGGATTGTCGTCACGAGGAAATAGCCATGGTGAACCCTCAACGACGGGAAGTTTCTGGATCATCGTCATTACATGACGGCTGATCGGGTGCGCTTCCCTTCCACCGCCCTTTGCCCCTGGAAGCGCAATGGTGGCGGCTTCCACATCAAAATGAGATTTTTCAAGGCCCGTGATTTCACTCAACCGCGCCCCAGTCATGAGCAACATGCGTATCACCGCCACCGCCTGCCAAGAAATCGTCGTGCGCTGATTCTCCGGTTTTGCGTGACGCTTTGATCGTGCTGTTGCTTCCTTGATCCGCCATGGCAATCCGGATGTTTCAGCTTCCTCGAGGGCAAGACCAACGCGAGTGATTTCTCCGCCCGTCAGAAACCGCTTGCGATGCGTTTCAGGGTAGCGGGCCACAGAACCGCAAGGATTGCTGTTGATGGGGCGCATTCCCCATACCTCAGCCAGTGAAAGCGCCTTGGAGACAACTGCCAATGCATGATTGGCTTGGCGAGGCGTTTCCTTGAGTCCGTGGTGCATCCTCGCAATTTCGCTCCGGCTGATCTTGCTTACTTTAACCGGGCCGAGAACAGGGCGGATGGCGCGCATCAAGAGCCGAGAAACGCTGTTGAGAGTGCTTGCAGCGTTTTTCGTGGCTGCATGCTCTTTCAGATAGAGATCAAAAAGCTTGTCCATCGTCTCAGCTGTTCGCGTATCGCGCCGTCCAGATACGGGGTCGCCGCCCTTACTGACCCTCATTGCAAGGTCACGGGCCTCTTTTCGGGCCGCCTCAACCGTCCATGTGCCGAACCTGCCGATTGTGTAGCGCCTCGATTTCAGATCATCGACTGTCCGATATTGGTAAATAAAGGTCTTGAGCCCCGACTTTGCGACATGCAGACCGAACCCGTGCACGTCAGTATCCCATACGAACACTGGCCTGCCCTCGGGCTGCACTTTCTCAACGCGGCGCTTCGTCAAACTGACATTGGGCGGCTTCCGGGCGACGTTGGGCGACTGGCTCATTTCGCTAACCTGTTGTTCCGACTTGCGTATTGACGGCTTGGACGGCTTGGGCGGCTATTTCTGTGTCTGTCTTGCATATTCATCTGATATGTACATCGCTTACAAAGGAGCCCTTGTCAGCACTTTGTAAGCTCACTACATCGTTTTCCATGGAATTCAGACGAACCACATGGGGAAGCAAGCCATTGATAAATATGCATACATCGTACGAAAGCGAATATCATGGTTCTCAGGCGAAAGCAAATGTCAGAGACTCTTAATCTCCAGGTCGAAGGTTCGAATCCTTCATCACCCACCATTCTTTCCAAACACCGCCACCGTGATTTCCGCCGCCACCATCGCCGCGATCACCTCGGGCCGCTTGTCCTTCACAGCACTGCCGCCAATGGGGCAGATCACCCGCCGGATCTGATCTTCTGCAACGCCCGTCTCGCGGAAGGCCTTGCGAAAAAGAGCTTTTTTCGTCTTCGAGCCGATGATTCCGAGGTAGCTGAAATCACCGCGCTCCAGAACTGCCGCAGCAATCAGGCTGTCCAGCGCATGGCTGTGGGTCATGATCACATGCGCAGCGCCAGACTTTGCACGCTCTGCAAGGGCGACCGGCGTCGCGGTGTGGATGATCTCGACACCATTACCACCGAACCGCTCCAGTTCCTCCGCCCGGCTGTCGATCAGCGTAACGCTGAACGGCAATGGAGCCAGCGCGCTCGCCAGCGCGCGACCCACATGCCCGGCACCGTGGATCAGCACCGAGGGGCGAGCGCCTCGCTGGAACGCCTCCTGCGCATGCAACCGACGAACGTCTTCGGCAGACCCAATCCTGAAATCAAGCGTCACCTTGCCGCCACAACACTGGCCTATCGCAGGTCCAAGCGCGACGGAAATGGTCTGACTCTTGCCTTTCTCCAGCAACATGGCTCTCGCTGTCTCGATCGCATCCCATTCCAGCCGCCCGCCGCCGATTGTTCCGGCCACGGTTGCTGCCGATACGACCATGCATGCCCCCTGTTCACGCGGAGTTGATCCCGTGACGTCGGTGATCGTGACAAGTGCAAAAGCTTCGCCGGAACCATCGCAATGCGCGGCAAGGGCAGAAGGAACAGGCGTCATTGGGCTGTCATCGGTTCGAGAGGCAAAATATCACGGTTCAGATACCCCGAAATCTCCCGTGCTGTTGACCATATCGCGAGTGTCGACAATGGCTTGCTACCATCCACACTCGACTCCTGTACGTAACGGTTTAAAGAGCGTAAATTCCAACTTGGTGTCGGCACAAGGATAATTAAATGCGCTGGTATGGTCAGCTCGCAGTGGCTGGGGTTTTGGCGTTAGGCGCGTACACCGTGTCAAAGAACTGGGCAACGGTGCAGACCTATCTGCCTGCGCCGGTTCTGGCCGTTTTGAAGCCGCTTTTCCCGTTGGCACAGCCCAGTCTACAGGCAGGTGGTACACCGCGTCCAGCGGGACCCGGCGGAACGGCACCCGTTGTGGAAACAGTCCCGGTCATTTCAGGCGTGATCACCGAAATTTCCGAAGCCGTCGGAACAACGCGCGCTTTTGAATCGGTCATGATCACGGCCCGCATCAGCGGCAATGTCGAAGCCGTGTCTTTCTCGGAAGGTGCCACGGTCAAGGCGGGAGACGAATTGGTGCGTCTCGACAGCGCCGAGCGCCGAGCGGATCTCGAAGGAGCCAAGGCTTCAATCACTCAGGAAGAAGCCAAGCGCAACGAATTGCGCACCAAGCTCGACCGCGCAGTGCAGTTGCGCAAGTCTGGAGCTGGCACGGAGGCTCTGGTCGATGATCTGACCGCGCAGGTCAAAACCAGTGACAGCGCCATCCAGAACGCCTTGGCCAAGGAGCGCGCCGCACAGGCCCGCCTGAATGATGTTGTTGTCCGCGCACCCTTTGCGGGCCGTGTCGGCATCAGGCAGCTGAGCGTGGGCTCGTTCCTCGACACCCGCACACCCATCACGACACTGGACGACATTTCCAAGTTGCGCCTCGATTTCCAGGTGCCGGAGAACCTGCTGGCGCGCATCAGGACAGACGCCGCCATCAAGGCATCATCGGTTGCCTTCGGGGACCGCAAGTTCGATGGCAAGGTGGCCGTAATCGACACCCGCATCGACCCGCTGACGCGCAGTGTGAAATTGACCGCCATCGTCGACAATCCGGACCTGTCGCTTCGGCCCGGCATGTTCATGAATGCATGGCTGGAAGTGGCCAAGCGCGAGAAGGCGCTGCTGATCCCGGAAGAGGCTATCGTGGGCGAAGGCCCGTTGCAGATCGCCTTTGCCGTCAAGGATAACAAGGTCGAACGCCGCATCGTGAAGATCGGCCAGCGCGAAAACGGCAAGGTCGAGATCATGGAAGGCCTGAAGCTGGATGAACAGGTCGTCGTGCGCGGGTTGCAGCGCGTGCGAGGCGGCATGACCGTCAGTGCAAGGCCGCTGGGATCGGTGCCCATCGGTACGCCTCCAGGTGGCGCACCAGGACAGCCCGGCCCGCAGCCACAATCGGGAACCCCTGCAGCGGGCCCTGGCGTCAACGCGGCGCAAGCAGCCCCCGCCCCCGTGCCTGGTCAGCCCCAGACAGCCCGTCCCTGATCGGAGATTTGAGCTATGCAGCTTTCAGACGTCTCTATCCAGCGCCCGGTCTTCGCGACGGTCCTGAGTCTTCTCCTTATTGTCGGCGGTTTAGCAGCGCTTTGGGGCTTGCCGGTCCGTGAATATCCGGCCATCGATCCGCCGATCGTCTCGGTCACGACGGTCTATCGCGGTGCTGCCAACGAGGTCATAGAGAATCGTATCACCGAACTGGTGGAAGGCGCGGTTGCCGGTATCGAGGGCATCAAGCAGATTTCATCCCAGAGCCAGAATGGCCGCTCGTCCGTGTCGATTGAATTTGGCGTGGCGCGCGATCCGGACGCTGCGGCAGCCGATGTCCGCGACCGCGTGGGCCGCATTCTTTCGCGCCTGCCAGAAGGCGTGCAGACCCCCATCGTG
This sequence comes from Hyphomicrobiales bacterium, assembly GCA_031431475.1. Lineage (GTDB taxonomy): Bacteria > Pseudomonadota > Alphaproteobacteria > Rhizobiales > Beijerinckiaceae > JADCCX01. Next base: position 218,564 of record JANPDL010000036.1, on the reverse strand, counting down.
CAGCGTGTCGATGCCAACGCTTTTTCCATGATGTGGATCGGCGTGACATCGAACGAGATGACACCGCTCGAGATCACAGACTATCTGCGCCGCACGGTTGTGGATCGTCTCTCGACCGTGCCAGGCGTTGCCAATGTCACGATCAATGGTGAGCGCCGCTACGCCATGCGCATCTATATCGACCGCGCAGCACTCGCCGCCCGTGGCCTGACCGCGATTGATGTCGAAACTGCTATCAAGCGCCAGAACGTCGAATTGCCGAGCGGTCTGCTGGAATCATCCCAGCGCGAAGCGACGATCAAGCTTGAATCCCGCATCTCGTCCCGCGAGGAATTCGAGGCACTCGTCATCTCCAACCGCAATGGTTATCCCGTGCGTCTGGGCGAAGTGGCCCGTGTCGAGGTGGGCGCCCAAGACAACCGCTTCGAGTTTTATGCACAGGGCCGTGAAGGCCTCGGCCTCGGTATCATCCGCCAGGGTACGGCCAACACGCTGTCGGTTGCCGAAGGGGTGCTCAAGGAAATCGAGACGCTGAGGCCAAGCCTGCCCAGCGGTATGCAGATGGATGTACTGTACAACGAGGGTATCTTCATCCGCGCCTCGATCAACGGCGTCATGACCACGCTGATCGAGGGTATCGCGCTTGTGGTGCTCGTGATCCTCGTGTTTCTGCGCGACTGGCGCTCCACCATGGTTGCGGTCGTGGCCATTCCCTTCTCGGTCATTCCAACCTTCATGGTGCTCTGGCTTTTCGGGTTTTCCATCAACACGCTGACCTTGCTCGCCATCGTGCTGGCCATCGGCATCGTGGTGGATGACGCCATCGTCGAGGTCGAGAACATCCACCGCCGTATCGAGGAGGGTGAAAAGCCGCTTCTGGCCGCATCAATTGGCGCGCGCGAGATCGCCTTCGCTGTCATCGCGACGACCATAACCCTGATGTCCGTGTTCCTGCCTATCGCCTTCATGGAGGGCCAGACCGGGCGTCTATTCCGCGAATTCGGCATCACACTCGCGGCCGCTATTGGATTCTCCGGCCTCGTGGCCCGCACACTCACGCCAATGATGGCCTCAAAGATGCTCTCGGCCAACCACAGCTTCATCCACCGATGGACCGAGCCGCTGTTCAATGGCATGAACCTGACGTATCGGGTGATGCTGCGCCGCGCATTGGCCATGCCTATCGTGGTGCTTGCTGTCGGCGGCCTCATCAGTTTCATGGCCTATGGTTTCTTCTCGACCATCCAGAAGGAATTCGCGCCGACAGAAGACCGCTCGACCATCTTCATCCCGCTGACAGCGCCAGAGGGCTCCAGCCTTGCCTACACCCGCGACCGTGTGAAGGAGGTCGAGCGTGTGCTGCAGAGCTATGTGGACCGCGGCATCGTAGCATCCACATTGTCCATCGTCGCTCCTGGCTTCCAGCGTCCGGCACCCGTGAACGCAGGGCTGCTGATCGTGCGACTGAAACCATGGGACCAGCGCAGCGTCGGCCAGGTCGCGGTGCAACGCGAATTGCTCGGTCGCTTGCAAGCTGTCACAGGTGCGCGTGTGTTCGCGGTGAACCCGCCTTCTCTGGGCCAGCGCGGTGCCACCAACCAGCCTGTGCAGTTCGTGCTGGGAGGTCCTGATTACGAAACCATCAAGGGATATCGCAACCTTCTGATCGAGCGCGTCCAGCGCACTGGTAAAGTGCTGAATCTCGACAGTGACTACCGCGAATCCCAGCCCGATCTCCGGGTGCGCATCGACCGTTCGCGGTCTGCTGATCTTGGCGTCTCCGTCGAGAGCATCGGCAAGACGCTGGAACTGATGTTCGGCGAACGGGAAGTGTCGCAATATGTCGACCGCGGTATCGAATATTCCGTGATCGTCCAGGCCAGGGCGGAGGACCGCAACGGACCTCAGGACATGAAGAACGTTTTCGTGCGCACCAGTTCAGGCAGGATCATGGGAGCGGATGCTGGCCCGGGTGATCTCGTGCCGATCTCGAACTTCGTCTCGCTGGCTGAAGTCGCGGGTCCGCAGGGCCTGAACCGCCTCGACCGCCTGCGCTCCATCACTGTTTCGGGCACTCCTGCCCCCGGTGTTTCGCTCGGCGAGGCACTTGAAGTCATGGAACAGGCGGCGAAAGAGGTCCTGCCGCCTGACGTGAAGATTGGCTACAACGGTCAGTCCAAGGAATACAAGCAGACCTCAAGCTCGATCTACGTCACCTTCGGCGTGGCCTTGCTCGTGGTGTTCCTCGTGCTTGCCGCACAGTTCGAAAGCTGGGTCGCGCCCATCACGATTATCATGGCGGTGCCTCTTGCGCTGACCGGTGGCCTCGCAGCCCTGCTGTGGACCGGGCAGACGCTGAACGTCTACAGCCAGATCGGCATGATCCTGCTGATTGGCATCATGACCAAGAACGGCATCCTGATCGTCGAATTCACAAACCAGTTGCGTGAACAGGGCAAGGATCTGCATACAGCAGTGCTGGAAGCGTCCGTCACCCGCCTGCGTCCGATCCTGATGACCTCGATTGCCACGGTCTTCGGTGCCGTCCCGCTCATGCTGTCGAGTGGTGCGGGTGCAGAATCCCGTCAGGCTATCGGCACGGTGATCGTCGGCGGCGTGTCACTGTCCACCGTGTTCACATTGTTCATCGTGCCGTGCCTGTATTCGCTGATCGGCGCCTACACCAAGCCGCGCAACTTCATCGCGGAAGAGCTGGAGAAGCAGGAGCGGGAGCATATGGCGGGTGGTGGAGTGGTGCATCCGGCGGAGTGAAAGTGTCTACAGACACAGGGTCAGCTAATAAATTGATTGAGTTTGATCTCGATCTTGTTCGGCTTATTGGCATAATCGCTTGCGAGCCCAAACTTAATATAATGAGAGAGCATGCTGAAAAGGCTGTTGATTGGAATTTTATAATTACGGATCTAAAAGAGGCTGAGTCGGCATTAGAAATAGCGCAATCACTGTACGATGAATTATTACAAAAAAAAGAAAAAGATCCATCGAAAATTCTAAAACTTTCTAGCTATGCTGTTTCATATGCTGTAAGTATAATTACAAGATGTTTTTCTCCAAAAAATAATGGAAGAAAAACTTGCTTAGGAAAAGAATTTTTAAGTGAAGAAAATAGGAAGATTTATTCTGATTTATATGATTATCGAAATTCAGTTACTGCCCACCATGGCGACAGTAAAACGGCAAAAGATAGCATCAACGACAACGTATTTTTAAAATTGAATCGAGAGGGTGGAATTACATACAGTGGAATCTTCAATCGTGGATTTATCGCAGGCGGAGAGAAAGCGATTAAATATCTCGATCTCTGTCGTGCATCAAGAAAAATGAGCGAACACAATTTTGACAAACAAATGCAAAAATTTCAGACGGCATTTAGATTAAATAGAGTTCTTACATTTAGTATAATAAATAAAGAATATAAGTTATGATTTCTTAGCATGCTCCACATAAAGCTCGCGCAGCCGCCGCGCCACAGGCCCGACCTGCCCGCCGCCAATCGCGCGTCCGTCAATCTCCGTCACCGGCATGACAAAACTCGTGGCCGAGGTGATGAACGCCTCTTTCGCCGCGTAAGCCTCGTCCAGCGTGAAGGCCCGCTCCTCGATCTCGATGCCGGTTTCCTTCGCCAGATCCATCAGTGCACGCCGCGTGCAGCCCGGCAGGATCTTCTGGCTGTTCTCGCGCGTCACGATGCGGGCGGATGCGCCCTCCCCCTTCACGATGAAAACCGTGGATGAGCCACCTTCGGTCACCACGCCATCTTCGTGCATCAGGGCTTCCTGACAGCCCTCGGCAGCGGCTGCCTGCTTGGCCAGCACCTGCGCCAGCAGCGCCACGCTCTTGATGTCGCGGCGCGCCCAGCGGATGTCTTCCACCGACTTCAACTTGATGCCCGTCCGTGCCTGCGGCGAATCCACGAAGGTCTTGAAATCGCAGAACATCACGAGCGACGGCTTCATCTCCATGGGAAACGGGAAATTGCGGGTGGCCTCGGCTCCGCGCGTCACCTGCAGATAGACCAGCCCTTCCTTCAGGCCGTTCCTCTCCACCAGTTCCTTCATCAACTCGGCAATGCGCTTCACAGGCAATGGCAATGGCAGCGCGATCTCGCCCACTGAACGCTCCAGCCGTGCCATATGCATGGCATTGTCCACGAGTTTGCCGTCGAGCACCGCTGAAACCTCGTAGATGCCGTCGGCAAAAAGGAACCCGCGGTCCATGATGGAGATTTTCGCCTCGTCCTGCGGAACGAAGGAACCGTTGACATAGGCGATGGCTGGCATGGGAAAGAATCCGGAGGTTGATACTGGCGAGCAGAATTCTGACCTAACGGAAAACCCGTCCTGTTGTCATCCCCACTTAAGCCTCGCCCACCGTCTCGAACATGATGGCGCTCAGTGCTTCATCCGCCTTTTTGCCGGCCCAGACCACGAACTGGAAGCCCTGATAATGCTTCTCGCAGGCATCCGTCGCGATCTTGAGCAGCGATTCGCATTGCCGCGCATTGGGCTCCAGCCCACCCGACAGCACCAGCGCATGGCGATACATGATGACATCTTCCTTGGACCAGATATCGAAATGCCCGACCCAGAGCTGCTCGTTGATAGCCGACACAAGCTTCATCACCTCGGTCTTGCGGCGCTCCGGCACCTTGAGGTCGAAGGCGCAGGCCAGATGCAGCGCCTCCAGATCCTCCAGCCATGTGAACGCAATGTGATATTCCGACCAGGTACCTTTGACCGAGATGCAGATCTCGTCATCCTCGTCGCGCTCGAAGGCCCAGTCGTTCAGCGCAGCCAGACGCTCGATCGTATCGACCGGATGCTCAAGGCGTTCTTCCGCAGGTTCAGTCAGTGGAATCATGGTCTCGGTACGGCTCATTCTTGGCCCCCATTGCTGGCGGGCAGCTGATGGTCCCGCCGTCGCTTGAACGCGATACGCCCCGATACTTTCCTGATCGTCCCCGCAAACCGTTAAGGCGCACTTAACGGATTGGCGAATCAGTGATGCGCCAAGAGGTAGCACGGGGGAATCAGGAAATGCACGCGACGGCTGAGACCTGAAATGAACCTTGAGGATTCGCAGGCGCGGGACAACGATTCGTCCGCGCTGTTCACAGATTCGGTGAGGCTGTTGAAAAGAATGGACCGGTGATTAGGCGCCGGAAGAGGCTTTGGCGGCCTGAGATTCACGCTTCTGGCGCTGTAATTTCAGTTTTTTCAGACCCCAGAGCTGATGCAGCCCCAGGCCAAGCGCCATCACAAAAAATCCGGCAAGCTCAAGGATAGACCACAGACTGGATGACATGCTTCTACCCTTCCAATGATTTCGTCGGCTTCTTCGCAGCAGGCTTTGCAGGGGCTTCAAGCGCTTCGATCCGCGCTTTCAGCATCTCGTTTTCTTCCCGCGCCAGCACGGCCATTTCGCGCACCGCCTCGAATTCCTCACGGGTCACGACATCCACATCGCGCAGCATCCGCTCGATCTGGGATTTGACGATACCATCCACCTCCCGGCGCACACCGGAGGCAACACCGGCCGCATCGGTCATCAACCGGCCAAGATCATCGAGAATACGCGAAGACGAGCTGCTCATGGGAACCCACTTTGATTTTGTTTATCCTGTCACACAGGTGTAGCACAGTCGCAGAAACACGGGCACCACCCAAAATGGCGCAGATGATTCTTGAAATGCGTTGATGCGGAGAGTGATTTGAACGGCCTGCCTTTCCCCGACATCGACCCTATCGCGCTTCAGATCGGCCCTTTCGCCATCCGCTGGTATGCCTTGGCGTATATTGCCGGTCTTTTCGGCGGATTGATGTACGCAAAGCGGCTGGCCGCGAAGGATACGCTCTGGGGCGATCTCAAGCGCCCAAGCGCCACCGATCTCGATGATCTCCTACTCTATGCCACGCTAGGCGTGATCCTCGGCGGGCGTCTGGCCTATGTGATGTTCTACCAGCCCGGCTATTTCCTTTCCAAGCCCCTGGAAATCTTCTCGATCTGGTCCGGTGGCATGTCGTTCCATGGTGGTCTCGCGGGCGCGACGCTGGCGATGTATCTCTTCGCACGGGCCAAGAAACTGCCAGTTCTGTCGCTGTTCGACCTGGTCGCCACCGTCGCACCGCTGGGCCTGCTGCTGGGCCGCATCGCGAATTTCGTCAATGGGGAACTCTGGGGCCGCGCGACAGATGTACCATGGGCCTTTGTCTTTCCCCACGGCGGGCCGATCCTGCGTCATCCCAGCCAGCTTTATGAAGCCGCGACCGAGGGGCTCCTGCTGCTTTTGCTGCTGGCCTTACTTGTCCGCCGCATCGGCTATCACCGGCCAGGCCTGATCACTGGCATCTTCGGCGCGGGTTACGCGGCTTCGCGCATCTTTTGCGAGTTCTTCCGCGAACCAGATCCGCAACTCGGCTTCATCTTTGGCAATTTCGCCACGATGGGCATGCTGCTGTCGCTTCCCATGCTGGCCATCGGGCTGTGGCTGATCACCCGCGCCGGAAAGGTTTCTGCTTGAGCAGAGCAGGCGATGACATCCGCAGGCTTGTAGCGCTGGAAGGGCCGATCTCTGTCGAGCGCTACATGGCGATGGCGCTTGGCCACCCGCAGCATGGCTATTACATGACACGCGATCCGCTGGGTGCAGCGGGTGATTTCACCACCGCGCCCGAGATCAGCCAGATGTTCGGCGAGTTGATCGGCCTGTGGGCGGCGCAATGCTGGCTGGACCTTGGCCAGCCAGCCCCCGTGCGCCTCGTCGAATGCGGACCCGGACGCGGCACGATGATGGCCGACGCGCTGCGGGCGGCCAAGGCAGCGCCCGGCTTTCTGGAGTCACTTCAGGTCGAACTTGTCGAGACCAGCCCGGTGCTGAAAGCAGCGCAGATGCTGAAGCTTGGCGGTTGCGATACTCCTGTCGCTTGGCGCTCCCGCATCAATGAAATCAGCGAAGGAGCACCACTCATCATTGTCGGCAATGAGTTCCTCGATGCGCTGCCGATCCGACAGTACATGCGCCAGAATGACCAGTGGCACGAGCGGCTGGTGGGGCTTTCGGGTGATGTGCTCGCCATGGGGCTGAGCCCTGACCCGGAACCCGCCATCACGCAACACGGTCCGGAAGCTGCCGTGATCGAAGTGGCGATTGCCGCACAGTCATTCGTCCACGATCTGGCAATACGTTTGAAAGCCGATGGCGGCGTGGCGCTGTTTCTGGATTACGGGCACAAGAAATCAGGCTTCGGCGACACGTTGCAGGCCATGCGCAGCCATGCCTTCGTCGATCCGCTGGCATCGCCTGGCGAGTCTGATCTCACGGCGCATGTGGATTTCGACGCATTGGGAAAAGCCGCGCGTGACGCCGGACTGACCGTCCATGGTCCGATGGAACAAGGAGCTTTCCTGCAAGCCCTTGGGCTGGAGGCACGCACGGAGCAACTGATCAGCCACGCCCGGACACCGGAGCAGAAAGACGCGATACGCACTGCCGAGAGACGGTTGACGGACACAAGCCGCACCGGAATGGGCCGATTGTTCAAGGTGATAGCCTTCGCGGCACCGGGCCAGCCTGTGCCGCCGGGGTTTGAGCCATAGGTCTCCTGCATCGCGAGCATCGTTCTTTCCGCTTTGACATTGACGGCTGGCTGGCTATCGAACGCATGCTTCCAGCAGTGCATCCACAGGATCAAGGCCATGCAAACCACGACAAGACTTCTGCTGATCGGCGCGGGCAAGATGGGCGGGGCCATGCTGGAGGGCTGGCTGAAGCAGGGTATGCCGCCCGGCCAGATTACAGTCGTGGATCCCATGCCTTCAGACCGCATGCGGGAACTGGCACAACAGGGCCTGCGGCTGTCTCCACACACCGGTGAGATCGGCACAATCGATGTCATCGTGCTCGCGATCAAGCCGCAGATGCTGGACGGAGCCGCCGCGCTGTTACGAAGCGTGGTGACGCCGGACACGCTGCTGATTTCGGTGCTGGCGGGCAAGACCATTGCCAACCTGCGCGAACGCGCGCCAGCCGCACGCGCTATCGTTCGCGCCATGCCCAATACGCCCGCCGCCGTCGGGCGCGGCATCACCGGCTGTTCGGCATCGGTCGAAACGACGGATGCCCAGAAGGCGTTTGCCACCGGGTTGCTTACATCCATCGGTCGCGTCGAATGGGTCGACAACGAAGACCTGATCGATGCCGTCACGGCGCTGTCCGGCTCCGGCCCGGCCTATGTCTTCCATCTCGTGGAGGCCATGGCGGCAGCTGGCGAAAAAGCGGGATTGCCCGCTGATCTCGCCATGCGTCTGGCGCGTGCTACGGTGGAAGGCGCGGGAGAACTGCTCTACCGCGAGCCGGAAGCATCCGCCGCAATGCTGCGCCAGAACGTGACCTCACCGGCAGGCACCACGGCGGCGGCACTGGAAGTGTTGATGGCGGATGACGGCCTGACGCCGCTGATGATCCGGGCTGTTGCTGCGGCGAAGCGGCGGGCTGCTGAGCTTTCTGGCTGAGGCAGGGGCATTGTGCGTTTCTCGAGGCTCGCTGCGCTCGCACCTCGAAATGAAGGGCATTGAGGCAGCTCTACCTTCGATAGAAATGCCATCCTCACTCCTCCTCATTTCGAGGTGCGAGCGATAGCGAGCCTCGAGAAACGCACAGCCCTGGTGCCACGTCATTCCAAAGAAAGCGGCAGGCTTTCGCCCGCCGCTTTCAGATCATGCACGGTCACACCTCAGTTCGGCGGCGCGTAGCCCTGCAACTGAGCCCAGACATACCAGTTCTCGACCACGGTGCCCGTGAGCAGGATGCCGATACCGCCTGTGATCGGCGTCAGGATTGCGAACCACCAGGCCCAGCGATGGATCGATTCCATGGAGGCATTGAAGCCCATGGTCCAGCGCCAGAAGAGGGCAGCACGCTCGGAAGCCGTACCACGATCCACGATCTGCTCGATCTCGCGCTCGCCGCCGTAACGGCTGCACGCAAGGATCGTTGCTGCATGCATGGCGAACAGCAAGACTGAACCATACAGGAAGACAATCGAGAAGGCGTGGAACGGGTTGTAGAACAGGTTCCCGTATTTCAGCGAGAAATTGTTCGTCCAGTCGAGGTGCGGGAAAATGCCATAAGGCACCATCTCGCTCCAGTTGCCCATCAGCAGCGGCCGGAAGAAGTTCAGGCAGAACATCAGCCAGATAGCCGCCAGGAAGGCCCATGAGACATGCGTACCCATGCCCAGCGCTCTGGCCCTGGAATACGTCCGGCCCCACCATAGCAGAACCGCAAGCCCGAAGAAGAGGGTGGCGATCATGTACCAGCCGCCTTCGGCGAGCGGCGGGAAGCCGAGGCCGTATTTCTCGTCCGGCGGATCGAGCGACAGGTAGAACAGTTTCCGCACGAATTGCACGGGATCCCAGTTCACCTGCAGCCAGAAGTTCAGGCCGATGATATTGAAGGCGATCAGCCCGCATGCAATCGACAGGACGCCGAAGACACCGAGATAGAACGGGCCAACCTGTGCGTCGCCGATCTTGCCAAACCAGTAGTTGTGGCTCGGCTTGCTGCGCCCGTACATGCCATGCTCTTTGCGAGCAGGTCCCAGATCGTCAGGTCCGTGGATCTGAACCCGTGTGAAGATGTTTTGATATTCGAGACCAAATGCCATGGTCGCCTCCTCACTTTGCCCAGAAGGGTGCGTTCAGATACCAGTTCCACCAGTCAACCCAGGCACCTTCCCAGAGCGGACCGCTGATCACGATGCAGACCGCACTCCAGAAGCCTGACGACAGGGCCAGAAAGAGGCCGAGGCGGTGGATGCCAAGCGTGCCTATCGAGTAACCGATGAGATCGCGGAAATAGGCGTTCTCATGCTCCGGTGTCTTGACGGCCTGTCCCTTGGCCGGATTGACGGCCGAGAGAACAAGACCACCATGCAACGCCAGCGCCAGGGTCGTGGTGAAGAAGAAAGTCACCGCGATCATGTGCGCCGGATTGTAGTGGAAGTTGCCGTAGGTGTAACCGGTGGTCGAAACCCAGTCGAGATGGGTCCAGATGCCATACGGGAAACCGTATCCCCAGGCCCCCATCAGCACGGGCCGGATCACGACAAGCGTGACGTAGGCACCGATGGCAAACGCGAAGGCGAAGGGTACATGATAGCCCATCCCCAGCTTGTTGCAGATCTCCACTTCCCGAAGTGCCCATGAGCTGAAAGCGCCGATCGCACAGATCGTCACGATCTGCCAGATACCGCCCTCCTGGAGTGGCGCGAGCGATAGCCCGTATTTGATGTCCGGCGGATTCACGCTGATCCGCATAGGGTTCCAGACGTTTTGCAAGGACGCATCGAAGAGGATCAGCCCGATCCCGACGAAGACGAAGAACATGGCAAAGACACCGAAGAAACCGACATAGAACGGACCAACCCAGAAATCGAACAGGTCACCGCCGATGAGTGTGCCGCCTCGGACGCGGTATTTTTTTTCAAAGCTCAACATGGACATGAGCCGACCCTCCTTAAGTCGCGGACCATCAGCGGAAATTCAGAATGAGCTGTGAACGCATCAAAAGAGTGCACTGGTCTGTGACCAGAGCCGCCACGAAACGGAGCAGCTGACAGCAGCCCCATCGATGGGTTCACATCCCGTTGGTTTTGCCCGGGGTCGCGGCTAGTGAATCCGCGACCCCAAGCATGGTCTTCACATCTGGGATCAGACGGTCGCCTTGAAGACGATCGGCAGTTCCGCGGTCACTGGACCGGTCTTCATGATTTCGGCCTTGGGACGAAACGCGCGGGGACCTTCGATCCAGTTAAACCTGTCTGTGGAGAGCAGGATGAAATGGATGAGGATCGCCAGCGAGAACAGGAATACGTCCAGAGCGATCAGAGCACGGCGGGGGTCAAAAATAAGCCAAATCTTATGCATGGTCTTTTCTCCTTAACCGAGCAGCGTGGTGAGGGCCTGGATGCTCTCCAGCGAGGTATACCCCTTCAGGCCGGGGAACCACGGACGCCAGTTCCACACCAGGAAGTGTGCAACAACAGCAACCGCCGTGAACATAATGTAGCCCTGGATCATGTACTTATGAACCTCTTGGGCCTCAGCGTCCGTCAATCCCGTGAGGGATTCTTTATTGTCAGCCATGACCTGACACTCCTTTTATAATCGGCCCGAAAGCCGCTACCGCGCCCATCCCGCGCGGCGGGGATCACCGGATCAAGGCCTGAGCCCTTCCCCGACTATCCGTGAAACCTCTCGCGAGGCATCACGGAAATCTCTCCCCCTTCCGCATTACCCCAGAAATGCGGATGGTATCGTGGCCTCGGCCGTCTCGCGGGCTTCCGCGAAGACAGACTTTGACCGTGTAGACACGACCGAATTGAAGCTGGAGCGGCGAAGCCCCAGCCGCGACGCGATCGCGACTGCGAGAAATAACGGATAGGTCAGCGCCACCAGAAGCCGCATCTCGATACGCTCGAGATTGCTGCCTCCCCTGCGACGGTGCGAAACCCGTGTCCCCGGTTTCGCGGTACCACCCGCTTCAGCCAAACGCCCTGATCTGGACATATCTGCATAGGTCATCGACGTTCTCCCTTTTGGCCAAACTTGATGGGGGCAATCTGCGCCATTGCGTCAGCCTCCCCCGTTTGCACCGAGCACGCTTTGCGCCCTCGACACACTTGAAACTGTAACTTCACCTGTGCCACCGGCACGGGCATCCTTCTCGGCAGCATCACGCAGCCGCTTGGCGGCTGATATACGGACAAGAACTGGATGATTTTCGACCACGCGGTCGAGCATGGCTTTCGCCTCGTCACTCCAGGGCAGTTCCTCGTGGAGCCGCGACGGTGTGGGATCGATGGCATCCATGTGGGTGCCGATAGGCAGGATGTTGAACAGCGCATCGAACAGCGCGTTGCAGACTTCCTGCACGATATAGACCGCTCCGGCGTAGCCCATGAACGGCGTGCCGGTGTGGCGGCGGATGATCGCGCCGGGAAACGACGCGGGGATATACATCGCTCGCGCACCGGTTTCCGCCATGTACATCCGCTCGTTGTAGGACCCGAAAAGCACCAGCGGCGTCTTGGTCTGCACCAGCTTGCGCACCTCGTCGTTCAGCGTCTTTTGACCGGGCTTGCGCGAGATGGCGAAATGGCAGGGCAGGCCCATCTCGTCCTCAAGGAAGAGGCGCAGGCCACGCGCGTATGTCTCGTTGGCGACAACGCCAAAGCTGGCGGTCGCGAAGAAATCCTGTGTCACCGAACGCCAGAGGTCCCACAATGGCTTGATCGTCGTGTGCTTCTCACAGGCGATAAACGGCTCGGGATCAAGATCCAGCAGATTGCCCAGCGAGCGCAGGAAAGCTGTCGTCGAATGCAGACCAATCGGAGCCTGCAGATACGGCCGCTCTAGAACCTCGCAAAGCGCGCGACCATATTCGCGATACATGCAGACATTGACCTCGGCATCGCCGAGTTTCACGATGTCTGCCAGATGCGTGCCGAGCGGAAAGCTCATGTTCACTTCCGCGCCGATACCCTCGATCAGGCGGCGGATTTCGGCGAGGTCCGACCAGGTGTTGAAGGTGCCATAGATCGGCCCGATGATGTTGACCTTGGGCTTCGCACCTTCCTTGCGGGCCTTGAGCCCGGGCGTCCGCTTCGGACCGAACTGCTTCCACAGCCAGGCCATCGCACGGTTGGCGGATTGCCATTGATCTTCATCAATGGTGCGCGGCAGAAATCGCAGGATATTGGTACCCTCAGGCGTCACGCCGCCGCCGATCATCTCGGCGATGGAGCCGGTGACGACGACGGAGGGGAGCGCGGGATCAAGTGTCTTGTGCGCCCGCTTCATTGCGCCTTCGGTGCCCTTCTGTCCGAGTTCTTCCTCGGCGAGGCCAGTGACGACGACGGGCAATTCATGCGGCGGCAGTGCATCGGTGTAATGCAGCACGGAGGTGATCGGCAGGTTCTCGCAACCGACCGGACCATCGATGATGACCTGAAGGCCCTTGATCGCCGTGAAGACGTAGGCCGCACCCCAGTATCCGCCTGCCCTGTCGTGATCGAGAACCAGCATCAGACGGTCTCCCCGATCGGCTTTTCGAGGGAGTTGTTCAGCGCGGATTGCATGGCCTGAAGCTTGGCCATCTGCTTTTTCTTGAACTCGGGGCGATCACGAGGCGTATCCAGCCAGATACCGGAATTGTCGCCTTCGCCCACGCCCTCGAAGAAATCCTTCATCACATCGAAGCGGGCTTTGTTGGCCATCGCGGCATTCACAACAGTTGCCAGCGAACCAGCACCGGCAACACCCATCAGCGGACGTGCCGAGATAAGGTTGGTGAAATAGAGCGACGGCATCGCACGCTCTTTGGCGTACTGAACGACGGGTGTCGTGCCAATCGCAAGATCAGGCTGATACCTATCCACAGCCCGCAGATCCTGTTCCAGCGAGGCACGGAACTGGACTTCGACGCCGCGGTTCTCGAGCCATTTGAGGTCAGGCTCCGACCAGCGTGTCTTCGGGCAGGCGGAGCCCACATATTTCACATCAGCGCCGCTCTCGAGCAGAAGGCGCGCGACCAGCAGTTCCGAACCTTCGTAGCCTGACACGGTAATCTTGCCGTTGATCGGCTTGGCCGCCAGCGCACCCTTGATGGCGGGCAGGAACTTGGTCTTGGTGGCAGCGATCTTGTCCGAGGAAACCGAACAGACCTCGCCGATAGCGGAGAGCCAGGCGTCAGTGCCGTCATAGCCGACAGGCGCGGAGCCGATGATGGGACGGCCCGCCGTCTCGAACTCGCGAATCGATGCCGTGTAGAAGGGATGGATGGCGGCGACCGCCGTGCAATCCAGCGCCGCATAAAGCTCGCGCCACTCGCGCGTGGGAACAACAGGACCGGCTGCGAGACCAAGCGGCTCCAGCATCTGGCCGATACCGACAGGATCAAGCGGGAACATCTCGCCCAGAAGAGCCACAGTGGGGCGCTCGCTGCGGCCAGTGCGCGGCGCGGCGACCGGCCCCTGCTCGGCCTCGGCTCGGGCATAGGCAAGCATGGCGCCAGCCAGCACATCCTTGGCTTCCGCATGGGTCGGCACACCAAAGCCCGGAACATCAATGCCGATGATGCGCACACCGTCGATCACCTTGGGGAGAATGCGCAGTGGAACACCGGACGCCGTCGGCACGCACAGGTTGATGATCACGACAGCATCATAAAGCGCTGGATCTGCCATCAGATGCACGGCGTCGCGGATATCCTCGAACAGCTTGCCAGTGACCAGCGTCTCGGAACTGAACGGGACATAGCCGACGCTGCGGCGTGCACCATAGAAATGCGAGGTGAAAGTGAGGCCATAAACGCAGCACGCGGAGCCCGAAAGGATCGTCGCCGTGCGCTTCATCCGCAGGCCGACGCGCAGCGAACCGAAGGCCGGGCACATCGATTGCGGCTGGTCATGCGGACCCAGCGGATAATCCTTGGCGTATTGATCGAGAATTTCGCTCTTGCCCGCGGCAGCGGCGGCCTTCTTCATCTCATCCTTGCCAGAATGACAGCCCAGACCAGACGCCACCTCGCCACCGGGTTCGACCACGGGGGCAACGGGGCGGGTTTCCCGCTCACCGGGCTTGCCCTTCATGTTGTCGATCAAGGTGACCATGGCTCTGCTGTTGCTTTCAGGCGTTGTCGTAGACGACTTCGAGGGTCGGCTTTTCAGTCACGGTGCCACCGCACATATCGGCGAGCGACGCGGGCTGGAGCACGTAGTCGCGGCCCGTGGTCGAGGCGCTGAACAGGCCCAGCAACTCATCACCCGTCAAAGGAGTCGGGCGCATCGGCGGTGCAACAGCGACATTGGCTCCGAGTTCTTCGAACAGCGGGCCCCACTGGGTGTCCGGCCTGCCGATGATCTCGTAAGTGGCGCTCTTGCGGCGGATATCCTCGTCAGCGGGAATGGAGGCCAGCACCGGAATGCCAACGCGCTTGGCGAAAGCCGCAGCCTCGCCCGTGCCGTCGTCCTTGTTGATGACGATGCCGGCAACACCGACGTTGCCGCCGAGCTTGCGGAAATATTCCACCGCCGAGCAGACGTTGTTGGCAACATAGAGCGACTGGAGGTCGTTGGACCCCACGACGATGACCTTCTGGCACATGTCACGGGCGATCGGCAGGCCAAAGCCGCCGCAGACCACATCACCCAGGAAGTCGAGCAGCACGTAATCGAAGCCCCAGTCATGGAAGCCAAGCTTCTCCAGCAACTCGAAACCGTGGATAATGCCGCGTCCGCCGCAGCCGCGACCCACTTCCGGTCCGCCCAGCTCCATCGCGAAGACGCCGTCGCGCTTGAAGCAGACGTCGCCGATCTGCACTTCCTCACCCGCAGCTTTCTTGCGCGACGAGGTCTCGATGATTGTGGGACAGGCCTTGCCGCCGAACAGCAAAGACGTGGTATCGCTCTTGGGATCGCAGCCGATCAGCAGCACGCGCTTGCCCTGCTGCGCCATCATGTAGCTGAGGTTGGCGAGTGTGAAGCTCTTGCCGATGCCGCCCTTGCCGTAGATCGCGATGACCTGCGTTTCTTTCTTGGCGGGCGCAATTACAGGTTCGGAGATCACAGCATCCGCGATCTGCTTCAGTGCGACGAGGCCAGCGGCAGTCGTCCCGGTTTCCGGATTCCAGAGCGGGGCGGCAACCGACGGCTTGGCAGGTGTCGCGATACTCATGGCAAATTTCTCCAGTCGAGAATCATTTTGGTGCAGGTCGGGTCCGTGAACGCCACGGGATAGGCCAGTGCCGCTTCGGTCGCGGGGCGCTGGTGCGAGATGAGGCCGGAGAGCGAAAGCTTGCCCTGGTCAAAAAGCGCCAGAACGCTCGTGAGGTCGGCGGGCTGCCATTCCGCCGCGATGCGCAGGCGCATCTCCCGCATGAAAGCAGGCGGGAAAATGAAGGAAAGCGGCGCGCTGTAGAAGCCAGCGAGCGTGATCTCGCCGCCCTTGCCCGAGCGCAGGATGAGCGTGTCAAGCAATGCAGAATCGCCGCTGACATCATAGATGCTCTGGTAATCACAGCGTGTATCACTGGCGGGATCGACGACGGCATAACCCTCGGCTCCGCCCATACGCTCCGGCTGCTTTTCCCAAACTGTTGGAGCCTCGGCACCCATCGCTATCGCCACGCGGGCAATCAGGCGACCCAGCACGCCGTGACCGACAATGAGATCAGGCATACGACCGCCTATGATGGCGTGATACGCCGTTGCGGCCAGCGCCAGCAGAACAGCATCAGGACCCAGCGAGGCATCAACCGGAATGGCCTTGGCTCCAGCGACCACAAGCCGCCGCGCAGCGCCGCCGAAAAGGCCGCTGACATCAAGGAAGCCGCGCGAGCCCGGAACGAAAACATGTTGTCCGACAGAGAGCCCGGACTGGCTACCAGCCGTGCTGACCACGCCCACAGTTTCGTAGCCTGGAACCAGTGGATAGCTTAGCCCGGGGAACTTTGGCATCGTGCCGGACCAGAGCAGTTTTTCGGTGCCGGTGCTGATGCCGGACCACAGCACATCCACGATCACATCGGTCTCGGTAGCCTGAATCAAAGCCACTTCGTTGACCACGAGATGCTTCGGTTCTTTCATGACCACCGCGAGCGTTTGCACCGGGTGTCCTCACTTGTTACTGCCGCGGGGAATGCGGACAAGCATCAATCTATCTTGGCGGAATTTTATGTCACTTGGGGGTTACACTTAGATTATGCCGCTTTTTTCGCCACGATCAGCGAGGTCAGCAGCGGACGCCGGGTCGGAATGACCATTGCATCGGCAAATCCTGCTTCTTTTAGCATCATAACAAGGGTTTCGGGGGTCCGGGCCCGACCGGTTCCCATCGCCAGTAAGTAGAAGCCGAAATAGGCATCCGCCATGTGCTGCGCACCGGAAACGCCCGACATCGGTTCGGCCAGAATCAGCGAGCCACCGGGTTCCAGCGCCAGATATGCTGCGGCCAGAAGTCCACGCACCACGGGGTCGTCATGATCATGCGCCACACGCACGAGCGAGATGAGATCGGCACCCCCGGGCAGTGCGCCGTTCTGGAAATCATGACCGTGTAATGTCGCGCGCGCCGCCATGCCTGCCGCAGCAAAACGCTGGCGCGCCGTCTCCACCACGGGCGGCAGATCGACCAGCGTCAGCGCCAGATTTTGGGCACGCCCTCCGGCGGAGCGTAGGAACGATCCGTCACCACCACCAATATCCATCAGGCGCTTGTGACGGCTCACATCGTAGGCATCGAGAACATCATCCGCGACGAAGCCCTGCGACTCCGCCATCAGGTCGGTATAAGCCACGACCTCTTCGGGCGTGATGTCCTGGCGGCGCTCTTCGTTCGCGGCATACGGCCAGTAGCGCGACAGCTCAGTTGGGCCAGCTTCGCCACGCAGCAAAGCCACGGGGTCCATCAGGTCTCGGTAGAGCACCTGGTTGTGGTGCATCATCGCCTTCACGCCGGGCGCACCGTTCAGCGCCGCCCCCAGCATGCCAAGGCCGATCCTGCCATCGCGGCGCTTTTCCAGCAGGCGGATCGCAACGGCAGCCGTAGTCAGGCGTTCGGCCGAGGCCAGCGGCAGATCGGTGCGCCGCGCAATCTCGTCCAGCGACAGCGGCCCCTGCGCCAGCATATCGAAGATTCTTAGCTTGAGGCAGGCAAACAGCACCTGCGTATAAACAAAGCCCGCCGCGATATCGAAAAGCTCTGTGCTGCGCCGTCGTGAGATTGCGCTGAAAATCGGCATGCGTGCCGCAAACAGCTGGAATTTCGGGCTGCCCAGCAACCGGTCACGCCAGTTCAGCACCCGGTCGGTAAGGCTGAGGCGCACAGCGGGCTCCGTTTGATCCAGCGTGGACATGGGAAGGCCCGTCGAAGGATGAGGCTTGACGGCTCAAGCCGCCATCAAAGCCAGCTCTTCCGGCAGGAAACGCTTCGTCTCGGCGCGGATCGCAGCACGGAAATGGTCTTGTCCCGGGCAGTCCGGCACCGAGGCGATGATGGTTTCGGTGAGAGCCGCCAGCGCCCTGACCGCACCCTTGATGCCAAGCTCGCGTGCCGCACTGGGGCGGCCCCGCGCTGCATCCTGACCAATCGGCTTGCCAAAGGAATCAGCGGTATCCGCCACATCGCGGATATCATCGGCGATCTGGTAGGCACGCCCGATCTTGTCGCCGAGCCCGAACCACAGGGCGGGATCAGCACCGGCGGCGAGCGCTCCGGCACCGGTGGCGGCGGCAAACAGCGACCCTGTCTTGGCGCGGTGATAAGCTTCCAGCGGAATGTTCGTCTCGCTCTCCCAGGCTTGCCCGGCACAGATGCCATGGGGCGCACCAGTCGCCTCGCCGATCAACCGGATCATCCGGGCGATGCGATGCGGAGCCTTGGTCATGCCGCGTGCGATGGTCTCGAACGCATTGACGATCAGCGTGTCGCCCACGAGGACTGCGATGGGTTCACCGAAAGCCACGTGAATGGACGGCAGCCCGCGCCTGAGATTCGCATCGTCAAAACACGGCAGGTCATCATGCACAAGCGAGGCGCAATGCAGCAGTTCGATGGCGGCAGCCGCAGCATCCGCCGCAGCCGGATCGCGATCCCCGCAAGCCATGGCGACCGAGATGCACAGCTTGGGACGGATGCGATGCCCACCCGGAAACACTGCAGCATGCAGCGCGTTGGCCAGCCTGGGTGGACACGGACTCGCTTCCGTGGGCATCAGGGCTCCCGTCAACGCACGTTCGATACGACCAATGACATCCATGTGCATCCCCGTCGGGAAAAGCCTGTGATGGTGAAAGTGTCACAGGTCATGTCGAGCAGGCTGGACATTTTGAAAGATCGTGTCAATTCGCAATGACACTACGTAGTACAGGATAAATCGATCGTGGCGGAACAGGTTTTGATCATCGGCGCGGGCGTGGGCGGCCTCACGGCTGCGCTGGATCTGGCAAGCCGTGGCGTGCCTGTCACCGTGATCGAGAAGGAAGCCCGACCCGGTGGCAAGATGCGGCAGGTCTCGCCCACAGGACGCGGAATTGACGCTGGACCGACGGTTTTCACCCTGCGCCGCATTTTCGATGAGCTGTTCGATCAGGCCGGAACCACGCTCGAATCGGAGATCACCATCACGAAACTCAACGTGCTGGCGCGCCATACCTGGGATGGCGGTGGCACGGACGAGAGCAACCGGCTGGATCTGTTCGCCGATGTCAGACGCTCGGCCGATGCCATCGGCCGCTTCGCGGGCACGGCTGACGCGGAGGGATTCTTGCGGTTCAACACGGAAGCATCGCGTATTTTCAACACGCTCTACGAACCGTTCATGCGGGCGCAGCGTCCCTCCCCCATCGGCCTCGCCATGAACGCCGGGATCGCCAACATCGGCAACCTGCTGGCCACGCGCCCCCTCAGCACGATGTGGAGCGCGCTTGGCCGACACTTCAGCGATCCGCGTCTGCGCCAGCTCTTCGGGCGCTACACCACCTATTGCGGCTCATCGCCCTTTCAGGCACCCGGCACCTTCATGCTTGTCGCCCATGCCGAGCAGGAAGGTGTGTGGACGCTGGAAGGCGGCATGCATGCGCTGGCCACCACTTTGCAGCGGCTGGCCGAGGCAAAGGGCGCGGTGTTTCGGTTTGGCGTGGGTGCGGACCGGATACTCGTAGAGCACAGCAAGGCTTCGGGCGTCAGGCTCACCCATGGCGAGGAGATCAGGGCAAGCGCCATCATCCTCAATGGCGATGTCTCGGCGCTGGGCGCGAAACTGCTGGGCGAGGAGGCCGCCAGCGCAGCGCAAGCAACACCGGCGGCGCGCCGCTCCCTCTCAGCGCTCACATGGTGTCTCGATACAAAGACCAGCGGCTTCCCCCTGACGCGCCACAGCGTGTTCTTCTCGAAGGACTATCCGGCGGAGTTCGAGGCCATCTTCGGCCAGCGCAAACTGCCGCATGATCCCACGGTTTATGTCTGCGCGCAGGACCGTGGCGACGATGGGATCAATGACGGCCCGGATCGCCTGCTATGCCTTGTCAACGCTCCGGCTGATGGCGACCGCGATGCGCTGAGCGATGCCGATATCGCGGCGTGTGGAGAACGCGCCTTCGCCCTCATGGAACGCTGCGGCCTGCATATCGACCGGACACAAAGCCCCGGCATCATCACCGGACCCGCCGGGTTCAACCGGCTGTTCCCGGCCAGCGGAGGCGCGCTCTATGGTCCGGCCTCGCATGGCTGGATGGCCTCGTTCCAGCGGGCGGGAGCGCGCACAAAACTCCCCGGCCTCTATCTCGCTGGCGGCAGTGTGCATCCCGCGCCAGGCGTGCCAATGGCGGCGATCTCGGGCAGGCTGGCAGTCGCGGCACTGATGAAAGACCGGATATGAGTTTCGCGCTTCCAGATGGTCCTGACTTCAGCGAATCCATCAACTCTGGTGGCTATCTCTGGTGGTATCTCGATGGCATCAGCGATGATGGCAAGCATGGCATCACGCTCATCGCCTTCGTCGGCAGCGTCTTCTCGCCCTATTATCGCCGCGCGCTTAAAAGGGGTGCCGCCGACCCGGAGGATCATGTCGCGATTAATGTGGCGCTCTATGGTCCGGGCGGGCGCTGGTGCATGACGGAACGCGGCAAGAGGCAACTCAATCGCAGCAAGGAACATTTCACTGTCGGCCCCAGCACACTGGCCTGGAACGATCAGGGCGCGCTAGGCGTGACCATCAACGAGCGCGCCACACCCATCCCCCGATCCATGCGCGGCTCGATCCGCATCACACCTCAGGCGCTGACCGGTGCGAGCTTTGCGCTGGACGATGCTGGCCTGCACCACTGGCGACCCATCGCCCCGGCCTGCCGGATCGAGGTGGAATTCGACGAACCCGGATTGTGCTGGAGCGGCTCAGGCTATCTCGACAGCAACCGGGGTGAACGCCTGCCCGAGCATGATTTCGTGGACTGGGACTGGTCCCGCGCGCCTGCCCGCGACGGCACCGCGATTCTTTATGACATCCGCAGACGCGTGGGAGGGAGAAAGGTGCTGGCGCTCGACATCGGCCCGGATGGCAAAGTCTCCAACTTCGATCCACCGCCGCAGCACCCGCTTCCACCGGGCAGGATCTGGCGTGCCCACAGGGCCATACAATGCGAGGACGGGTTTGCCCCGCAAGTGGTGGAGACACTGGAGGATACACCTTTCTACACACGCTCCATCGTCAGGACCAAGCTGATGGGCGAGACCGTCACCAGTTTCCATGAAAGCCTGATGCTGGACCGCCTGAAGTACCCTGTCGTGCAGCAGATGCTGCCGTTCCGCATGCCGCGCTGGACGCGATGACCGGATTCCAGCTTGCGCAGTATTATCGCCGCACTATTCTGCATATCCTGAAATACTGGAATGCTCATGCCCCTTGCCACCGCCACCATTGAATCCAGCGCTGATCACATCCTCTTGGCATTGACTGATCGTCGGTCCATTGCATCGCTGACAGATGCGCCGGAGGGCCTGTCCCTGCCCGATGCATACCGCATCTCCCGCGCGGTCACGGCCCGCCGCATCGCCCGGGGCGAACGACCGATCGGCCGCAAAATCGGCTTCACCAACCAGACGATCTGGGATGAATACGGCGTGAGATATCCCATCGACGGGCCAATGTATGACACCACGGTTTCCCATGTAACCGGTACGGTCTCGGCATTCTCTCTGGCACCTTTCGTGGAGCCGCGAATCGAGCCGGAGATTGTGCTGGGCATAACAAGCACGCCAACGCCCGACATGGATGAAGCGGCGCTGATGTACTGCATCGGCTGGATGGCGCATGGCTTCGAGATCGTGCAGTCGCTGTTTCCGGGCTGGCTCTTTTCCGGCGCTGATTGCGTGGCCGCTTTCGGATTGCATGGCGCGCTTATCTGCGGGCCAAAGCGGGAGGTTCTCCCGGCTGAGCGCGTCAGCACACTGGATGCATTGACCCGGTTCTCCATCACACTGCATTGCAACGGCAAAATGATGGATACAGGCAAGGCCGCAAACGTGCTGGGTGGCCCCGTTTCGGCGCTTCTGCATCTCGTCAGGGCCATCGCGCAGGACCCGGAAGCAGCGCCTCTTTCTGCAGGCGATATCATTACGACAGGTACCGTCACCCGCGCCTTTCCACTCACGCCGGGCGAGCGCTGGACGACCGGGATTTCAGGCATCCAACTGCCAGGAATGGATGTGACATTCACGGCATGACAGCCTTTGCGGGTTGACCTCGCGCCCTCGTCATGGGAACGGGCGCGACCCTCAATCTGACCAGTCCGGAAACCAGCCCCATGTCTCGTGCGCAATTTGATGTTCTTGGCATCGGCAATGCCATTGTCGATCTGATCGCCCAGGCCGAGGAGAATTTCCTGGTTCAAGAAACGATCCAGAAAGGCGGCATGACTCTGATTGACGAACCGCGCGCCGAGCATCTCTACAGCACCATGGGACCAGCCATCGTTACCTCTGGTGGCTCCGCAGGCAATACCATGGCCGGTATCGCCTCCTTCGGTGGGCGCGGTGCCTATTTCGGCAAAGTCCGCGATGATGAACTGGGCCGTCTATTCCGCCATGATATCAAGGCAATAGGCGTCGACTTCCAGACCCTTCCGTCGACAAGTGGCCCGGCCACTGCGCGCTGCATCATACTGGTGACGCAGGATGGCGAGCGCTCGATGAATACCTATCTGGGAGCGTGCACGAAATTGGGTCCGGAAGACGTGGACAAGGCAACTGTCGAGGCCGCCAGTGTCACCTATCTCGAAGGCTACCTCTGGGATCCACCCGCCGCAAAAGAAGCTTTCCGCAAGGCCTCAGAGATTGCTCATGCCGCCGGTCGCCGCGTGGCACTGACTCTATCAGACAGCTTCTGCGTGGACCGCTACCGCACCGAGTTCATTGATCTCATGCGCTCCGGTGTGGTCGATATTGTTTTCGCCAATGAATCCGAACTGAAGTCGCTCTACACGACATCCGATTTCGACAGCGCCGCTGCCGCAATCCGCAATGACGTCAAGCTGGCTGTCGTGACCCGCTCCGAAAAAGGCGCTATGGCGATGACACGCAGCGAAACCGTTGCGGTCCCTGCTTTCCCGATAGATAAGCTTGTTGATACGACGGGAGCCGGTGACCTTTTCGCGGCAGGCTTTTTGTACGGCATCACATCAGGGCGGGACAACCGCGAGTCGCTCCGCCTCGGTGCACTCGCCGCAGCCGAGGTCATTGCGCATGTGGGGCCACGACCTATCGTGAAACTGGATCAGCTTGCCCGCGACAACGGGCTGATTTGAGCATGCATATTGGGCCGAGCATCAGGCGCGGCCCAGACCTGCATGGGCCCCTGTTTGCGTCCCATCGCCACGTCATCGAAGCCGTAATGGCGCGCCAGACTGGCTAGCGCGAGCTTGACCACGACCTTGCCTGACCGCGCGGGCCAGCCCCTGTCCCGTTCTATCGCTTCCAGGCCTTTGCAGAAGCCGCACAGATCAAACAGCAGGCCCGAAAATTCTGGACCGACTGCCCTTAGCGCCAGATTCACACGCTGGCGCGCCGCCATCGCAGCCTCTGTCGGATTGAGCCGCCCACCCTCATCAGAGCGGCTGGCCCGCATTTGTCCAGACCAGTCCATCGTCACCCTGGGCAACATGCCTGCAAAGGTCAGATCCGCTCCGAGGCGTTCCCCCGCAGCAAATGCCGAAGGGCCGATCATCCCCGCGCCTGATTTGTCCTTGCGGCGGAACATCCATAGCAGCGTGGTATCACTGCCCGCACCTTGTCGCGAGCACGAATGCACATCTTTATCAAGCCTCGCCGTTTTTCTCGTGGCGCTGCTTCCTGCTCTGGGAGTGATCTTGGCTTTGCGTGGCATGGAGGGCTCCTATTCAATAATAGGAATATCATCTCTTAATAGGAATGCAAGGTCAAAATACGCCTTGCTCTCTGCCGCTGAACCACTCGCTCCTACAACCCAAAAAAACGCCGTCCCGAAGGACGGCGTTTGAAAAGTCGAAATATGATCCTGGTGTCAACGGCGACCGGCGCGTTTACGCTTCTGGCCAAGGCCCATTTCCTTGGCGAGGCGCGAACGTGCTTCGGCATAGTTTGGCGCAACCATCGGATAATCCGAAGCAAGGCCCCACTTCTCGCGATACTGCTCTGGCGACAGGTTGTACATCGTACGAAGGTGACGCTTCAGCGACTTGAACTTCTTGCCGTCTTCAAGGCATATCAGATAGTCAGGCGTGATTGACTTTTTGGGGTTTACAGCAGGCTTGACAGGCTCAGGCGGTGCGAGCGCGACACCACTGCCGACACGTGACAGAGCGGAATAAACCTCTCCGATCAATCCTGGAACATCGCCCGCTGAAACAGCATTGTTGCTGACATAGGCAGAGACAATGTCTGCTGTCAGTTCGATCAGTCCGTTCTGCTCATCCGAAATAGCCATTTTATTCTTTTTCCTGTTGACGACGCCAACACCGAAATAAAATTGGACGTCTTTCTGATCTTGCAAATCGGTGGATCACTTACATCCGCCAGTTGCTTCGGTCAAACCGGCATACGCGAATTTTCATAGATTGCAAGAAAAAGCACTGGATTCGCATCAGTATTTCATTAGCACGATCTATACTTTGTAATTTTGCATTGGTTATAGTTATCGATATCATCACGCAAAACAAACGACGCCTATCACCTGGCAGGTCCAGATCCACCCAAGCAGTTTTCATAGAAAGCGTTTATATTCAATATGTTGGTGCGATTTTTTGGCACAGAAATAGTATCTTTAAAGGACTATAATTCGCAAAAAACAACCGCAGATGGTGCAAAAAGTACCATCTGCAAACATGCCGCCATTTAAAGAAACGCGCGTGCCAAACTGTATAAAAGACCAGGGCAAATATCGCCGAAATTACCGCAAGTTATGCCACTTTTGGAAAATTATGCAAAAAACCCCTGAAAAATGAGGTATTTTTTTGAATTCATGCACGCACCAGATGACGGCGGAGTTCGTCCATGGAACTGAACCGTTCAACACCAGACTCCGTCAGCGCTTGCACCGATCCATCGGCATACATGCTGTAGGTGCGTCCTCCGGCATTGTATGTCCCGAGAACCTTCATTGATGGAATGGCATGAGCAGACGGTGCCGCAACCATAGGGGCGCTGTCGGGCCGTTCACCCGCAGAATAGGCGGCCTCTGACATGGCTGCCACGGCAAGTTCAGGCTGGATCGTCATGGCCTCAACTGCTGCATCGCCTGTAACCGGTTCACGAATCTCACCCGGCTCATAAGCCAAGGCAGGACTGATTGTATGCCCATCCGTCGCGGCAGCAATGGCAGCTGCTTCAGCAGCAGACTCAGACAGCAGTGGCTCAACCAGAATGAGATCCCGATCAGCTTCCAACCCGGATACTGCCGTCAATTCATCATCGTGAGCACCAAGTATCCGTTCAGCGTCAACGACCTGTTCTGTCCCATAGCTGTGCTTGCCACTTTTGGGCTTTGCCAGAAGATTTGATAAGCTGTCAGAAAAAGCACTTTTCCGAACCGGAATAGCGAGTGAAGAAGACCCCGGTTCTGCCAAAGCTCGGGCCAACTCTTCTTCCATATCCCGCATACCCCCTTCTGGAGGGGATGATACGACGATAGTGGGTGCTGTGTCCGGAGACGGCAGCTCGGACATAGCCGGAATTTCGGTCCTATCCTCATCGGGCACTGCTGCCGTCGGGGCGGGCGTGGTGTCCATTTCATCGTGACTGGTGCCTGCTTGGGAGATTGCAGCACTTCCCATGGCCCCTGATGCTAGCCCTGCCGCAGAAGCAGCGATTCCCGCCGCAATCACTCCTGTGCCAATTCCGGCACGGCTCGCGCCAGCCTCATTGTCCAGAGGCGGGGGGCGATCTCCCGTAGCGAGAGATTCAGGCGAAACGAGCGGCACAACCGGTCGATCTGGTGCCACGACGGGGCGAACACCCCGGACATTCCGCTCCTGCAACGCCGCGAGAATCTGGCTGAGACGCAAAAGGGCAAAGCCGATACCAACTGCGATGACGCCGCCCGAAAGGGCGATTGTCCCGCCAAGCGTCATGGCAGAACCGCGCTCGGTCATGACAATATCAAACCCCATCAGCAGCGATATGGCTCCACCTACAATGAGCAGAGCACCGCAAATAATCACCAGCAATGCCACGAAAAAACCTCTTCTGAATCGAAAAAAATAGCATCTACCTCAAAATAAACCACATTTCACACAATTGTGCGAATCCGCCGCAAAGGTGCGACAGAGCGGTACATCTCAAGACAGTTGCCGAAGGCCGATGGAACGCTTACCTCTTCTTCAGCGCGCGGCTGGCTGGGCCGCTGCTTCCATTCAACCACAGGAAGGCTTTGGCCATGACATTCTCTCTCCCCGATCTTCCCTATGCCCATGATGCGCTGCAGCCCTATATGTCAAAGGAGACTCTCGAGTTTCATCACGACAAGCACCATCTGGCCTATGTCAATAACGGCAACAATCTGCTCAAGGGCTCGGAATTCGAGGGAAAAAGCCTTGAGGAGATCGTCAAGGGATCCTTCGGCAAGAATGCCGGCCTCTTCAACAATGCCGGCCAGCACTACAATCACATGCATTTCTGGAAATGGATGAAGCCCAACGGCGGCGGCAAGATCCCCGGCACACTTGAGAAGGCGATCGTCGATGCCTTCGGTTCCATCGACAAGATGAAGGAAGACTTCATACAGGGCGGCGTCACCCAGTTCGGTTCAGGCTGGCACTGGCTCGCGGTGCAGAACGGCAAGATTGTGGTGATGAAGACGCCCAACGGCGAGAGCCCGCTGGTGCATGGCGCGAAGCCGATCCTCGGCAACGATGTCTGGGAGCATAGCTACTACATCGACTACCGCAACCGTCGCCCGGACTATTGCAAGGCCTTCATCGAGAGCCTCGTGAACTGGGAATACGTGGCAGAAATGTTCGAAGCGGCCATCAAGTAGGCCTTATCGCAGGATACTAGGCAAAGGCCCTGGGAAACCGGGGCCTTTTTTATGTGCACTGTCTCAGACAACGATATTGATCTGGCTGCCAAGACTTGGCGGCGAGGAAGGCCCTCAGGAACCAGCGCTGGTGGCCGACGCGGCAGGTGCCGCAATGGGCTTGGACTGCTGGCGCGAAGCGAGGTCTGGTATCGCGAGAGCACTACGCTGTGCCTGCGGTGCAATCTGGCTGAAAGCGTAGCGGGATGAACCGATGGAGATGCTCATGGGATCGCTTCCTCAGACCACCTGATCGACATTCTGGCCCTGACCGGCAGGCGGTGCCGGGCGAGTGTCGGATCCACTGACCTCACGCGCTTCGGCAGCTTGCGGGTTGGTGGGCGCATTTGTTTCTTCAAGGGCAATCGCCTCGACGATGGGTCGCCTGGCCTCGATGGCCGCCGCCTTGATGGGGCTAATGGTGGCGCTGGAGATGGACGCTGACATTCGGCTCTTGTCCTGTGCCTATAACTGGCACTCCCAACATGCTCGCGAAATTCCCAATGCCTTCCTTGCAAACATGGTTAACGGTTTCGAGAAGCCTGCGTTTCACGTATTTGTGAGCAGCATGCATCACGGAAACCGTTTCTCGATCTCGGCCTGCAGCCGCGCCCGCATCCCAGCATGACCAAAAACATTGGGGTGTAATGCGCCAGATGGAAAACGCCCCACAAATATGTCATCGTTATTCGCGATATCACCGACACGCCCCTGCTTTGCATCCGCTTGGCCAACGGTATGGAACCAGCTTGGTCGTGCGCAAAAGCCTCGGTTCTGTGCAAATCCTGAGACAGCGGTCCAGCCATTGCGCACAGCCTCTGCGATGATCGTCGCGTTCAATGGATCAAGGATAACCTTTTCGGCATTCCTGGCCTCCGCCCGCGAAATACCCAACCCGACAAACGTCGCGAGATAAGGAACAAAACTGCGGTTGAAATCGAACGGGCTATCGCCGCAATAGGTCCGGCCATCCTCCCGGCGTGTCATATTTGGATAGGTCACCAGAAACACCTCGCGGGCGTTGAGCGCAGAGATTCGCGGGGCAAGCGCTGCATATTGTTGTTGCAGCGAGGCAAGCGCAGGGCGTATCTCTTCCGCCGTGAACCGGCACCGGCCAACCGCGCATTGCGTAACTTTGGGGCCAAACGCCAGCTCGTTTCCCCCTGTTGTGAATGTGACAACATCGGGCCGCACGAGCTGAGGGCAGGGATTGGCCCCGCGCACGGCACAAAGAAGTTCCTGCGCACGCTGCACTTGAACCGGCAGAGGATCCTTCCGGAAATGCGGGATGCTGTCACCCTGCCAGCCGAAGATATTCAACCGATCACCGGCCTCTTTGGCATTCTCGATCCCGTTGTATGAGCCGATAAGTCCAGCGTTGATCGTGCCTCCTGAGCAGGCATAGCTGACATAGGTCACCGAGGTATCACGGCGCTTCTGCGCCAGCATGATGGCCGTCTGGGCGCTGGCGGCCAGTAGCGAACGATGGCACCGGTGATCCCACCATTCCGTCAGGCGCGCCGGATTGAAGAAGCTGCCGGGCGTGCCTTGATTGAAGGTGACATGCGGATTGCCTTCGCCAGACGCGAAGCTGTCCCCAAGTGCCACAAATTTCAGATCCTTGATCATGATCGTCAGGCGGCGCTCGACAGCCGGGCGTCCATCTCTGCTGTCGACAAGGACAGACAACTCATGCTGGCCGACAGACGCAGATATGACCGCAGGCTTCTTGCAGGGTCTGGCCGTTTTCGTGACAGCGCCAATGCGCCAGGTGCATTGCTTGTCAGCCTCGTACCGCGACGGCAGCCGTACCGTAATCTCACGCACCGGACTATGAAACCACGGATGCTGATATTGTGACTCTTCCGGCAGGTATCGCGTTGGGAGATTCTGCTGGAACGGCGAAGGATAGGTCATGAGCTTTCCCGACGGGATATCAAGTCCGCGCAGGGCAGCCGCCCGTCGAAAATACGAGTTGAAATCGGCAATGAACTGATCATGCCGGTGCTCACCGATTACCCGGAAGCGGTTCTTTACCTCCCAGTCGATCCCGGTGGAGATGTCGGATGCCTGCGCAGGAATGACCGCGCCCGATATGGCCCAGATAAGCCACAAAGCACATTGCAACGACCAGCGCACCATACCGCCCCCCACAGGTCAGAATGAATACCCGGCGATAATGGCAGGAGCCATGTCCGGTGCCTAGATAATGCACAATTTGACATATCCTGAAGCGCTTCAAATACGTGGATTCACGTGCGTTGCTGAATCCACAACGCGTTAGTGTGAACGCCCGTCGATAACAGCGGCAGGCGTCGCTGGAACTCACCCGCCGTATTTTCAGACAGCGATTTGCTGAAAGGCCCCTTGCCTTTTTCCCGGCAGGGGTCTTGCATGCCGACAAGAGCGGCTGCGTGAGGCAGCCATGGAGCGCAGAATGACCATTCTTTCGAGCAACCGTCGCCAGTTCCTGACTGGGCTTGGTGCCCTTGGTGCCTCGACAGCAACGGCATCCATGGCTTTTGCTCAAGTCGGCGCGACAGGCTCGACCGGAGGAATGGCAGCCGCAGCCTCGACACTGCCAGCCGATGCCGCGGCTTATTTTGCGGTGGAAGAGCCATTCTTCATAGAACTCGCCAAGGAATTCACGCTCGATCCCAAGGTCGTCTACTTCATGGCGGCCCAGAAGGGCTCAATGCCGAAGGCGGTGCTGGCTCGCATGAAGGAAGGGCTGGACAAGACAGCGGCTGATCCATTCCCGGTTTATGTCGAACCCTCCGCCAAAATCCGCGAAAGCATCGCCAAATCCTACGGTACCACCACCGATCAGATCGCCATCACCCGCAACACCACCGATGCGCTGACACTTGCCATGATGGGCATTGACTGGAAGCCAGGCGATGAATTGCTGATGTCGCCGCTGGAACACCCCACTGGCATCGCTATCGCTCTCAGGATCGCGGCTCGATACGGCGTTGTCATCAAGCAGTGGGGCATTCCGGTCGGGGCCAACGCCACAGCGGATGAAGTGGTGGCGGCGCTGGAAAAGCGCGTCACGCCGGGCAAGACCAAGGTGATCTTCTTCTCATCCCCGCTCTGGCCCACCGGCATGCGTTTGCCCGAAAGCAAGATTGCGGCGGTCGCGCAGAAGGCCGGTGCGATCACCGTGGTCGATGGCGCGCATTACAACGGCATGATCGATCCGAAGCTGGACGAAACCGGCATCGATTTCTTCGGCCTATGCGGCCATAAATGGCAATGCGGCCCCGGCGGCACGGGTCTGCTGTATGTGCGTAACAAGCCAAATGCCGCCAATGCCTCTGCCCCGCCGAAATTCCACATTGTTCGCAGCCAAGCCCGCAATGTGCCGTTCGATGGCAGTCGCGGCAGCTTCGACATCGGAGCGGCGCTCTCGATGTACGGTTTCCCGGAATCGGCGGACTGGCGGGCGCTCGGCGATGCTGTCGCCATGTGGGACAAGATCGGTCGTGCTCGGATCGAGACATGGCACATGCGGCTCGGTGGCTATTTCCTCGACCGTCTGGCAGATTCCTTCGGCGCAGATTCCATCCTGAGGCCGCGCAAGGACGCCGCGCTGCAATCCGGCATCATCGGCTTCAATCCTTTCCCCAAAGCCGAGCAGCAGATGGACGACAAACTGAACATCGATTTCCGGGCCCGGATGCTGAAGGAATACAGCTTCCGTATCTCCGGGCTCGGCGTCGGCCAGGACGGCCTGACGCGTGGTACTGACCCTGAAACCAAGATGTTCCCGGTCGGCTCCATCCCCAACCGCGATCCCGATACGCTGGCACCAAAGCCGATGGCTCATCCGCAGCGCGTCAACGCCTGCCTCTGGAACAACCGTGCGCAGATCGACAATTTCGTCGCGGCAACAAAGGATCTTGTCGGAAAGCTGAGCGCCTAGCGCTCAGTTCTTGGCATCTGGCCGGCCTGGCCCCGCATGACATAATCCTGCAGGGCCACGCCGATGTGGATGACGACGAGCGCGATCAGCCCGAAGGCCATCCAGACATGGGCCGAGAACAGCCAGTGGTCATAGCCAAGGCCCTCGGGCCATATCTTCGGCAGGATGATGCCGAACAGGGTTTCGCGCGCGCCATAATCGGAGATGCCGGCCCAGCCCAGCAGCGGCACGAGGACCATCGATGCATAAAGCACGCGGTGGACAGTATGATTGCCGATCTGTGGCAGCCAGCGCCCGCGCAGACGCGCTTGAGTGCGATAAGCCAGCCGCGCCAGTATCAGAACCAGAAGGCAAAATCCGGTCAGCTTGTGGGCGGATGACAGAAAGTCGGCCAGTGCACCGCCGCCAAGCTGCGTCATGATGATACCTGACGCGAACATCAGCACAACAAGAACAGCCGTGGTCCAGTGAAAGATCACCGCGATGGGCAAATGGGAGAGTATGGGGCTTTCGCGCGCACCCGTTTCGTCCTGGCGGCGCACATCGGAAACATCTGTCACGCTCATGCTGCAATCCGTTTCGTGGCATCCATGAAGGTTTCAACAGAAGCCCGGAGGCTCTGTGCCTGCTGACTGAGATCGCCGGAAATGCTGGTGACGATATTGGCGGCACCGTGGCTTTGCGTGACCATGCGGCTCATATCGCTCATCTGGGCTGACACAGTACGCATCCTTGCAGCTGCTTCAGTCGTGCCGCCGTTGATGACCCGGGATTTGTCGCCTTGCTCGCGCATCAGTTCGGCGATCTGAGCCGAGGCCATATCAACCTCCTCGACCGAATCCACCAGTGAGAGAATCCGGTTCGCGATGCTGTCAGCCGCCGCAGTGATCGCTTTGAGGCGCGCCCCGGCATCACTCGTGGCCTGCGATGTCTGCTGTGCCAGTTGCTTCACCTCAGAAGCCACAACCGCGAAACCGCGGCCGTGTTCACCGGCACGCGCCGCTTCGATCGCGGCATTAAGCGCCAGAAGATTGGTCTTGGTCGCCACATCGCTGATCAGTGTCACCATCTGTCCGATCATGCCGACGGTCTCGCGCAATGCAGCCGTATCGGCGCTTGCCGCATGCACCACGTTCCGGGCATGCTCAGCCGCATCAGCGGTGCGCGCCGTTTCGCCCGAAATGCGGGTGATACCGTCTGCGAAAGTCCCGAAAGTGCTTGCGACATCCGCCACATTCTCCGATGCCGCTATGGTCGCACCGGAGACAGCCTCGGCCCGTGCCTCGACCTCGCGCGACAGCGTGAACAGGCTGTCCGAAGCTTCTGTCATCCGGCTGGAATGTCCTTCGAGCGAGAGTACTATCGCGCTCATCTGCTCTTGAAATGCCAAACTCGCTTGCTGGAAAGCCGCCTGCGCCTCAACTTTGGCATCCAGTTCCTGAATCTGCATCTGTGATGCCGCATCGCGATAGTCCGCAGTCCGCTGCCGTGCCAGCAGCGCGCGTCCCATGACGCCAATGTCATCACGCCGCATCGAAGCAGCCTCGACAGACACGAGCCGGGCCACATTATCCGCAAGCTCTTGCGACATCCGTGCAATCGGCCTCACCAACCAGCGATGTTCAAGGAACGCCGCAAGACCGAGCGAGAAAGCCACCAGCGCCGCCAGGAGCAGCTTGTTGCGCTCGTTGCTGGCAAGATGGGTCTGCATCTGCCCGCGAAAATCGTTGAGTTCGTTCAGCGCCGTCACCTGACCGCCAGCCAGCGCTTTCGACAGCCGGTCGACTTCTACCAGGAACCCCTGCAAACGCGCGGCATGGATCATCTCGACCGCGACAAACAGCGCAGCCAGAAACAGCAGCACGCCGCTCCAGATGGCCATGCGCTCGCGGACAAAGGCTCGAAAGGACTTGGGAAACAAGGTGATGAACGTTCCTGAACGGAAGTCACCATGAATCGACGTGGTTAATCAGCCGTTAAAGGCTGCGATCACGATTGGGCCAATGCAAAGCGGTGTCAGCGCAGATAGTCCGTAAGGTTCAACCTGCTGATGATTGCGGTTGTCTGATACGCCGCCTGCATCTTGGTCTGGAGCGACAGCAGCTTGGCGGCGGTTTCTTCCTGATTGACGTCCTCGACTTCGGCGATTGCGGTTTCCACGAAGTTGATCTTTGTCCGGTGACGCTCACCCGCTAACTTCATCGTGGTCGCGGACATGGCGATATCGATCTGGATATCTTGTACGCGCTGCTGGCCGCTGACCGCTCCGAGGCTCGTCCGAAGCCGGTCGGACATGGCCTGAAAGCGTCCTTGATCATTCGGGTTGGCGGCGCTGTAGCTCTCGGTCACGAAAACAGAAAGGCTCGCCATCAGGCGGCGGATGCCTTCCTCATTGGCTTGTGCGCCGACACCCACAGTCAGCGATGTATCTACCTTTGCCTGTTGGGTCAGGCGGGCAGACGGTGCCTGATCATCGCCTTGATACCAGATCACGGTATTGGCGGCGCTACCCGCAACGAGCGCTGTAGCAGTCGCAGGCGGGCCTGACACACGCAGCGGCGGACTGTTGATGGAGCCTGCAAAGAACACATCCGCAGCAGCTTTGGCCGAAGCAGAAGGCAAGGTTGTCGTGGCCTCGCGGTCAAGTGCCAGACCGAGTGCAGTTCTGAGAGTGCCAGCCGTAGCAGCTGGTGTGGCGCCGATTTCGAATTCACCCGCGCTTGCCGTGGGCGAAAGTGGCGCCGCTCTTGCTGTAAGGGCAACCGATTGCTTCGTGCCATCCGGCAACGTCAATTCGAAGCGCACCTGCTGGCCATCCAGCGGATTGGCCGCGACGTTGAAAGTGATGTCGGCGGGCGGTCCCACCGTCAGCGCAGAGGTAATGCCCGGAGCGGTCGAAGATGCCGCCGTCAGTTTGAACCCGAAGGGATGCGTGCCATCCTCGGTCAGCGTGGCATTGGTGCCCGCACCGCCGCGCGTGACGCGCCCGGCACTCGCGAGAACACCATAATCCGCCGCCTTGCGCTCGGTGATCAGTTGCGTGACACCGGCGCGTCCGGCGGCATCGCCGTTCAGAATCGTTGCTCCATCCAAAACAGGCCTAACATCCGTGCTACGCCCCGAGAAAAAATAGGTTCCGTTGACCTGCAGGTTCAGCCCATCGATCGCTTCGTTGAAGCGATCCTTCACGTAGTTCTGGATCGAGGTCTTGCCCGTGCTGTCCGGATTGTACTGTGGCAGGAAAGTGA
The DNA here is from genome assembly GCA_031431475.1 of Hyphomicrobiales bacterium. Taxonomy (GTDB): domain Bacteria; phylum Pseudomonadota; class Alphaproteobacteria; order Rhizobiales; family Beijerinckiaceae; genus JADCCX01. The sequence goes on along the minus strand of JANPDL010000036.1, from coordinate 184,264 downwards.
AAGAACGGACATCATCGCCGATCTTGCCCAGTTGGTTCAGGTTCAGGTCCAGTTGCCTGGCGCGAATCTGGAACATCGTGATCGTGGACTGATACCCCTCCACCTCGGACAATTTGGCCCGCAAATTGAGCGAGGTGATGCGCTGTGCGCCAAGCCCGCCGAACGTCTGGGACTTCTTGCCGGTGGCAAGCTGGCGCTGCAGATCATCAAGCGATATTCGCGTGTTGGTCAGCAGGTTGGCCGCATTGCTGGACCTGAAAGCGCCAGGTGCAAGGGGAGAAATGGGCATGATCAGGCTCCGATTCTCAGGAGGGTATCGAAGAGTTCCTTCACCGCGCCGATAACACGGGCGTTGGCGGCATAGGCATTCTGGATTTGCACAAGATCCGACATTTCCTGATCAATCGAGACGCCAGATGTCTCGGAGAAACGGGCTTCGACCGAGCGCAGGACAAGCTTCTGTCCATCGTCAATATTCAGTGCCTGGGTTGCATTGGCACCCTGATCCTCGACAACGCGGCGCGCGAATTGCGTGACACTTGTCCGGATACCGTTGGCCGTATCGCCGATACCCGATCCAGCCGAGAAGCTGCGCTGGGCATTGGTCAAGCGGTCCAGAAGAAGACGTGGCCGCGTGCTGTCGCCCTGCGGCGTCACAGAACCCGGCGTCGTGTTGTAGACGACAAGCTTTGACGTATCCGCGATCAGGTTACCGTTGACGCCAATGCGCCCGGCGAAGCCGCGCTTCTGCGGGTTCAGCCCGTCCAGCGAGCCCGTATAGGGAACATTGCCAGCGGCCGCGTCGACGAACATTTGCAACTCTGGTCCCTCACCGGTGAGGCCGGAGGTCGAGAAACTGGCGCGGGTGTCTGTCACAGTGTTGCCGCCGCCCGCATCGACCACGCGCAACACGTTGCCGGGCTGGAGCGACACGGTGAAGCCGCCACCAAGCGCGCCGGCAACTGCTGCCTGAAGGCCGGCAAAACCGCCTGCACGGTCATAGCGGATGATCGTTGCACCGTCCTCGCCTTCCGAGGCAGGGATAGGATTGGGAGCAGAGCCATTCGTCGCGATGAACTGGAACCGTTGCGGACCCGTCGGCGTATTTACCTCGATGGAAAGCGTATTGCCCGCCTTCATCGCAAGGTTGCCGGGAACCAGCACATCGGCAAGCGCCACATCAAACCCGGCGTTCACGCCTGTGGTCACAGATGTTGTCGGGTTGCGATCTCCCAGCGAAGCGGCCAGCCCCGCCGCCAGATCGTCCAGCTGAGTCTGCGCCTCGACCAGCACCTTGTCGCGCATGTCGATCTCGGCTCCGATGGAACCGGAGCGGAAGAGGCCGCCCGCGATCAGATCCGCACCGGTACCGGTCGCGTTCGCGATTCGGATTGTTCCGACGCCACGTGTCGCAGGATTGGTCGTAAACAAGTCGTTGGAATCAATGCCGGAACGGGCGTCAAAGCTCAGCTGGACAGCATTGCCCGGGCCGTAGAGCTGCAGGCCACCATTTGTGAAAATGCTGACACTGCCATTGTTCTGGGTTGCGACATTGACCTCGATGAGCCCCGAGAGCTCGTTGATCATGCGGTCGCGCTCGTCCAGCAGGCCCGCCGAATTGGCGCTCGTGACCCCCTCGCCAAAGACCTTGGCGTCTATCCCCTTGATGTTCTGCAGCAATTCGTTGACGCGCGTCACACCGGCAGAGATATTTGTTTCAGCGTTGTTGCGCAGCGTCTGGATATCAGCGGTCAAGCCGTTCAGTTGGCCTGCCAGCTGCTGGGCATTGGACATGACCTGAGCCCGCGCCGTAAAATCGGACGGATTGGTGGTCAGCGTCTGCAAAGCGGAGGCGAAGGAGTTAACGATACTGTCCAGCGAACCAGCCTTGCCGGGTTCACCGAACAGGCGGTCAAGCTGCTCGGCATACCGTGCCTTTACATCGGTGAACGACGCTCCCGAGGTTTCGGTGCGCAACTGTCTCTGGACGAGCGCATCAAGCTGGCGCTGGATACCCGCATTCCGGACACCCGACGTAGTCGCTCCAGACAGGTTCTGGACGACATTGAGCTTGCGACGGCTGTAGCCAACGGAATCCACATTCGCGATGTTCTGCGAGACAACTTCCATCTGGGATTGCGTGATCCGCAATCCCGAGAGGGAGGAATTGAGTGCCGTTGACAAACCCATGGCAGGCTACCCCTGGTTACACAAACTTTGGAACTTCACCCGTCAGCGGATGATGTTGATCACATCCCGCAGCATGTCAGATGCGGTCGAGATCACACGGGTATTGGCCGAGTAGGCCTGCTGTGTGACGATCATCTTCGAGAATTCGTCTGCGATGTCGGTGTTGGAATTCTCGACCGAACCGCCCTGCACATTGCTGCCCGCCTGATCGATGATCGGCTGACCGGATTCGAGCGTGGCCGCAAAAATACCGCCATCACCGCGCTTCAGCTCGTTCGGTGCGTTGAACCGTGCCAGCACGATCTGCGCCAGGCCGACCACCTGCCCGTTTGAGTAATTGCCAACCACGCGGCCTGACTGGTCGATGGATGTCGAGATGAACTCTCCTGTCGCGTAGCCGTCCGGGGACATGACGGTGACCTTGGCTGTCGACCGGTTGCCGTTGATATCGTTCGGAGGGTTCGATGTCAGATTGGCCATGTTCAGGCTGAGCGCGCTGTAGGGCGTGCCGTCCAGAGAGAAGGCAGGGAGAGGAACAGTCGTCAGCGCAGGTGTCGGCAACCCGGCCGCATCAAAACTGATCGTTCCACCGATCTGCGTCCAGCCCGTAGCAGCACCGGCAGCGGTTGAGTCATTCTGGTAGTACAGATTCCATTGCTCCAACACCGGGCCAACCGTGTTGGCGTTTGCGATCTTGCCCCAGCGCAGATTGATGGGCTTGGAAGCGCCCTGCTGGTTGAAGATATTGACCGAGCCGCCCGCAATCGACCGGTCAACAAAGACGGAACTTTCTGCGCCGGTGATTGTCGCCGGGTTAGCACCGGCCGCATAAGCCGCGCCAGCTGTCACCAAGCCATTGGCAGGATTTGTCTGGCTGCTTGTCTGAACCTGATAGTTGGTCAGCGGCAAACTTGGCAGCTGTGCGGCATATTCGATATTTGCCGTTTCCTTCGGCGCGATATTATTGCGGTTGATTCTGACCAACTGAGGATTGGAACCAACCAGAGCGCCAGTAGCAGGATCAAGCGGGATACCTTTGAGGAAGTAACCCGCGCCATTCACGAGATAGCCATTATTGTCTCGCTGGAAATCGCCACGCCGCGTGTAAACGTCGATGCCACCGAATGTCGGCTGGCCGCCAGCAAATCCAGTGCTTTCGCGCACGACAAAGAAGCCCTCGCCGTTGATTGCGACGTTCTCGGCCACACCGGTGGTGTTAAGGTCACCCTGAATGGTGTTGGTCGCGAGTGAACGACCCTGCACCGAGCCTCCGAGCTCCTGTCCCGCAGGACGATCCGGGATCAGGTCCACGAAATTCGTATCCACCCGCTTGAAGCCGGTCGTCCGCGAGTTCGCGATGTTGCCGGAGATGTTCTCCATCGCATAGGACTGCGATTTGAGGCCCGAGACCGCCGTGGTCATTGCGCCGAAGATACCCATGATACGCTTTTCCTCGTGGCCTGCCTTGATCAGTTCGGGGCGCGTACGCAGGCACCTGAAACACGCCCCGGTGCAAAAGTGTACGCAGGCAGCGTGCCAGAAAAAATCGTGTTGTATTTCAATGGGTAAAACTCTGTTTACCATTGCGTTCCGGCAAATACGGACGAGCCTGGATAGTCCGTACGGCAAGTTTTGCCGGGCGGCGTGGCTTTTCCTCTCCCCTTGCGGGAGAACCGTTGATCTCCTCATGTCGAGGTGCCGAGCGCAGCGAGCCTCGAGACACGCAAGGTGGCTGAGCGGGCTTTTAGCGTTGATTGCAACGGCATGGTGCGTGTCTCGAGGCTCGCCAAGGGGCGAGCACCTCGACATGAGGAATGGGGTGGTCGGCGGCTACTTGTACCTATTCCTTCTTCCCCAGCGGATTACTGAGGATTTCGCCCGCCACGTCCTGCAGCTTGGGCTCCTCTGCCGCCAGAAACGGAAGCGGGCGGCACGCCGCCATAGCCGCAAGCCCCACGCGCGCCGTCAGCAGCCCGTTCAGCACACCCTCGCCAAGCTTGGCCGACAGCCGCGCAGCCAGCCCGTGACCCACGAGTTGCGACAGTACGCTGTCGGAAATCGCCACGCCACCGGTGATGGCGAGGTGGCCGAGAATGCGACGTCCCAGACGCAGGAAGCCCAGCGTACCTGGCCTTGCACCATAGATATCGGCGATACGCCGCGTCAGCATCACGGATTGCGCCGCCACGAACATGATATCGACGATAGCGCGGGGAGAAATCGCGGTGACGACCGAAACGCGCTTGGCTGCACTCGCGATCACCTGCTTCGCCATCTCGTCCCGCGGCAGCATCAGCGTGCGATCCGCCAGCGTCAGCAATCCGCGCCCGTCGATGATCTCGCCGAGATATCCCTCCATCACACTGCGCTGCTGCGCTGTCGCGGGGTCCTTTGATTGATAGGCCAGCAGGCGGCGCACGACAGCCTTTGCCCCGTCGCCATTGTCCGTGAGCACTGCCGCTTCGGCCATCTCGCGCATTTCGGTCGCAGCGGTGAGCGTGCGCAGACCGCTCACCTCGCGGATGATGAGTGCGACCAGCGCGATCACGGCGATGGCCAGCAAAGCCACGCCTGCCCAGCCCACATAGACATTGGTGCGGTAAAGCTCATCGATCAGCCGCCAGAACCACAGGCCAAGCGCCATCGTGAACAGGCCGGTGAGCGCCGACCAGAACAGCCGCGTCCAGATTGAGAAGCGACTTGTTTTCGGCTTGAGCACAACATCAACGGTAGATGCCGCAACGGCCTCCGCCTCGAACACATCTGGCTGTTCGGCGATGACAATGCCTTTCGCCGGTTTGCGTGTTTCCGTCTGCTGCACGGGAGTATTCTCCGGTTCCAGCCGGAACACGCGTGGCTTTGATGTCTCGCTCATGCGCTCACCTCAGCCTGTCGCCCAGCAGGAATTCCAGCGCCCTGTCGAGGCGGATATGTGGCAGCGGTTTCAGCCGTCCGTCTGCATGGCGCTCCGGTACTGGCGGGCGAAAGCGCAGGAATTTCAGATCGAGCGGTTTGGCCGCAGCATCAAGCACCTGCCCTGCATCCTCCGGCAGATCACCCGGAAACACCGCAGCTTCGGCCAGACCATCAAAGGTTTCCTCGCCCAGCCGTTCACCCTTCAAAGGCACGCCCGCGATGCAGGGAACAGTGCGGCGACCCTCCTTGGCGACAACCTCCCGCGTGGCCCGCACCGCAGCGATAGCGGCAACATCGGTGCTGGCACCTGCACCCTCAGCTCTACTGGCGGCGCGATCCACCAGAGCCCTCACGATGGCCTCCAGCCTGTCATGGTTGGTGTGGTGCAAATGATCTGCCTTCGTCGCGGCAAACAGCACGCGGTCGATACGTGGCGCAAAGAGTTGCGCCATCAGGTTGTTGCGCCCCGTGCGGAAGGCCTTCAGAACATCGCCCATCGCCGCTTCGAGATCAGCCACCGCCGCAGGTCCGGCATTCAGCGAGGTCAGTGCATCCACGAGGACAATCTGCCGGTCCAGCCGGGAGAAATGATCGCGGAAAAAAGGCCGCACAATGTGGGTGCGGTAAGCGTCATAGCGCCTTGCCATCATAGCCTGCAGCGACTGGCTGTCCGGAAAATCAGAGAGTTTGTCCAGCGGCGCAAAGGTGAGCGCGGGTGATCCTTCCAGATCACCCGGCATCAGGAACCGCCCCGGCGGCAACGATGATAACGATACCCGCTCGTCGCGGCAGGACTGGAGAAAGGCCGTAAAGCTTTCCGCCAGCTTCCGCGCCGTCATTTCCTCCGCCGCCGTCTCTGGCCCGGTCGCGTCCACACACGCCAGAAAATCCTTCGCCAGCGGCAGACGCGGATACTGCCGGGCCGACGCCAGCGTCTCGCGCGACCATTCGGCATAGGTCTTGTCGAGCAACGGCAGGTCCAGCAGCCATTCGCCGGGATAATCCACGATATCGATGGCCAGCGTCGAGATACCGCCGGTCCAGCCCGCCTTGCTCTCGTATTCCACCAAGAGGCGCAGTTCGGAAATGCGGCGGGTTGATTCTGGCCAGTGGCGGTCAGCACCAGTCAGCGCGGCCAGATGATCCTCATAGGGAAAGCGCGGCACCGCATCATCGGGCTGCGGCGCAAGGCTCACCTTGCGGATGCGCCCCTCCCCCATCGCGGCAAACAGCGGCAGCTTGCCGCCCGCAATCAACGCATGCACCAGCGCCGTGATGAACACGGTCTTGCCCGAGCGCGACAGGCCGGTGACTCCCAGACGCACCGTGGGATTGACCAGCCCGCCCGCAAAGCCCGCAAGGCTCTTCAGCGCGAGCGCGAGATCATCGGTGAAGCTCAAAATCTATACCCGGATATCATTGGCCAGTTCCTTCAGCTTCTCCTCCAGCAGCGCCATGGCCCGTGCGATCACCGCGCCGTCCATTACCCTGTGGTCGAAGCCCACAGTGATATCCACCGTGCAGTCAGCCGCGAACGGCCCGTAGCCGAGAAAGGTGGTGACGGGCGAAACCGGGTGCAAGATCGACGCCCCCAGATGCCCCACGGCGGAAACACCGAACGTACCGACATAATGCTGTCGGTGGCGCGGCATGTTGAAGGCATACCACCAGATCATACGGCGCAACGGCAGTGGCAGGCGCGACACCAGCAGGATCAGCCGGTTGCGGCTGATCTCGGCAATAGGCCTTGTTAAAGCCGCGTCGATATCGGCGGCGATCTCATGGAGGCTGCGCTCCGCCGGGGACTTGATCCGCGCCGGAAACAGCACCTTCTCGCCGTCGATCACGCGCTCCACCATCAGGCTTGCCACGGACGTTGTGTGCTCGAACAGGCGTGGCCAGGGCAGCACACAATAGCTGCGGCGCAGTTCAGGCAGATCACACGCGGTTTCAGCCCAGGCCTTGATGAAAAACGCCGTCATGGGAACCGGCTTGTCCATCCGCTTGCGCGCGACAAGGACAGCACTGATGTCGATGCGCCGCCCGATCACGCCCTGCGGCATCTTCCGCGCGGCGTGCGACAGATCGGCAATGAAGCTGCGTGAAGGGGAAAGCGGGATGGATCGGCCTTGCATGGCCGAGGTCATCGCATTTCCGATAGGTTTCCCGCAAGGGGCCGCATAGACCGGTCACAAGTTGACAGCTGTCAACCCGCGCCGCCAAAATGGCCCATGAGCCTCAAATCAGATATTGCCCGCCAGTTCGGCACCCCCGCCATCGTTGTCGATCTCGATGTGGTCGAGCGCAACATCGCCCGCGTGCAATGGCAACTCGATCAGGCCGGAATCGCCAACCGCCCCCATATCAAGACGCACAAGTCGCCGGAACTCGCCAAGGTGCAGCGCGCGGTTGGTGCCAAAGGCATCACCTGCCAGAAGCTGGGCGAGGCCGAGATTTTCGCCGACGCCGGGTTTGATGACATCCTGATCAGCTACAATGTCTTCGGCGAAGAGAAAGAAGCCCGTATCGCCGCGCTGCTCAGGCGCAATCCGGTCGAACTCACCATCGCCGCCGACAACCCAGTGACCATCGACGGGCTGGATCGCGCTGGGCAGCTGGCCGGACGACCCGTCGGCATAGTCATCGAATGCGACACCGGTCGCCAGCGCGCAGGCGTGGAGACACCGGCGGAAGCCATTCAACTCGCCATCGAGGCAGCGCACCGTCCTGGACTGATGTTCAAGGGCCTGATGCTCTATCCGCCGGAAGACGGCTGGGAGCGCAGCCAGATCTTCCTGGATGAAACGCTGAAAGGCCTGCGCGGCGCGGGCCTGCCTGTCGAGATCATCTCCACCGGGGGATCACCCAACCTGCCCAATGTCGGCAAGCTCAAAGGCGCAACCGAGCACCGCGCGGGCACCTATATCTTCAACGACCGCATGCAGGTGAAAGCGGGCGTGGCCAGCTTCGAAGACTGTGCGCTCAAAGTCTATGCCACCGTTGTCAGCCGGGGCGGTGCCGAACGCGGTATCATCGATGCGGGCTCCAAGACGCTGACCACGGACAGCGGCGGGCTGGAAGGCCACGGCTATATACTGGAGCACCCCGAGGCCAAGATCGCGCGCTTCGCCGAGGAGCACGGCTTTCTCGACCTCTCGGCCTGCAATGATCGCCCTGTCGTGGGCGATATCGTGCGCGTCATCCCCAACCACGTCTGCGTCGTGGTCAACATGGTGGACCGCATGATCGCGGTGCGCGGTGACGCCATCGTGGGCGAGATTCCGGTGGCAGCGCGTGGGCGGTTGACGTGAAGGTGACGGTGATTGGCCTTGGCCAAATGGGCCTTGGCATGGCGACAACGCTTGCGGGCAAGGGGTTTGCCATCGTCGGCTTTGATGTGGCCGACGCATCGCGACAAAAAGCGACAGCGGCGGGCATCATCGTCAAACCATCGCTTACAGCCGCCCTTGGCAGCGCTGACGCCGTGATTCTCTCGCTCCCTCTCGCCGCGCATGTCGCGGAGGTCGTGGAAGGCCCGGGTGGTATTCTGGAGGCTGCCGCGAAAGGCACCATCATCATCGACACCTCGACATCCGAAGCCAGTGTCTCGCGCAGGCTGGCGGAGGCATGCGCCAGCAAAGGTATCGGCTTCCTCGATGCCCCCGTTTCTGGTGGCCCGGTGGGCGCGAAGGCCGGCACTCTCACGGTGATGATCGGCGGCGATGCGGCGTATGTCAGGGAAGCACAACCCGTACTCGATGCCATCGCCGCACGGGTGATCCATGTCGGAGTATCCGGCGCGGGCAATGTCGCGAAGCTTGTCAACAACCTGCTGGTGGCGGTCAATCTGCTCACGGTGTCGGAGGCGATGCGGCTTTCCGAGGCCGCAGGCGTGCCAACGGCCGATGTGCTGAAGGTCGTGAACGCGGCTTCGGGCAGGAGTGCGGTATCCGAGATGAATTATCCGCGCTGGATACTCTCAGGCGCGTTCGATTCGGGCTTCACCATGGGTTTGATGCGCAAGGATGTGCGGCTGGCAAAAGCGCTGATCGCGGAGACCGGACTGGATTTGCCGCTGGCCGAACTGGCGGCGAGGTTCTGGAAGGAGAGTGCCGAGCGGCTGGAGGATGGCGAGGATTTTAACAGGGTAACGGAGTGATTCTTATCGCCCCAGCGCCGCCCGCACCAACCTCACCGCATCCTCGCTCGCCCATTCCGCCGGTCCCGCGAGATACCCGAGTTCACACCCCTGCGGATCGATGATCAGCGTTGTCGGCATGCCAAGCGCCCGGTCCACGGCACGCAACTGCTGGAAAATCTTCGCCGTGGGATCACTGTAATACGAAAGCTTCGTCACGCCGATCTCGTGCAGGAACGCCTTCGGACGCTCCAGATTGCGCTGGTCGATGCTCACCGCCACCACCTCGAAATCCGCCCCGCCAAGCTCAGATTGCAGCTTGTCCAGCGCGGGCATTTCCTTGCGGCAGGGCGCGCACCAAGTAGCCCATAGGTTCAGCAGCACCGTTTTGCCGCGCAACGAAGCCAGCGTCATCGGCTTGCCATCGGGACCGGTGAAGGCAAGATCGGGCAGCGCCTGCGAGTTTTTCGGCACCTGAACACCCGCCACCTCGCCCTTAACCAGCGGTTCCATCGCAGCGAGTTTGGCTTTATTGGCAGCGCAGCTGTTTGGTTGCTGAGCATTGCCCGAAGCAACAGTCATCCCGTATAGGCCAAGGCCGACAACAGCAGCAGTGATCAGGCTTTTCAGCAAGGCATGTCGCTTCAGCAAGATTTGCACCTCGGGGACAGACAGATGAGCAATCAGATGTGGGGCGGACGGTTCGAAAGCGGACCCGCCGCTATCATGGAAGAGATCAACGCTTCCATCGATTTCGACAAGAGGCTGTGGCGTCAGGACATCCGCGGCTCGAAGGCCCATGCGGCAATGCTGGCGGAAACAGGCATCCTGTCGAAAGCCGATGTGGCGGCGATCACCAAGGGTCTGGACCAGGTGGCGGCTGAAATCGAGTCCGGCACGTTCACGTTTTCGCGTGCGCTCGAAGACATTCACATGAACATCGAATCGCGCCTCAAGGAAATCATCGGCGAGCCGGCGGGGCGGTTGCATACCGCGCGGTCGCGCAATGATCAGGTTGCGCTCGATTTCCGCATGTGGGTGCGCGACACGGCGGATGAGCTGGATGCGCAGCTGGCTGACCTGCAACTGGCGATGGCGGAAAAGGCGGAAATCCACGCGGGCACCGTGATGCCGGGCTTCACACATCTGCAATCGGCACAACCCACCACTTTCGGCCATCACATGCTGGCCTATGTCGAGATGCTGGCACGGGATCGCTCACGGCTGGCGGATGCCCGCAAACGTATGAACGAATGTCCGCTGGGCGCGGCAGCACTCTGCGGCACGAGCTTTCCGATCAACCGGGAGATGACCGCGAAGGCGCTCGGCTTCGACCGCCCCACATCAAACTCGCTGGACAGCGTTGCCGATCGCGATTTCGCCCTTGAGGTGCTGGCGGCCGGCGCCATCACGGCCGTGCATCTGTCGCGGCTCGCCGAAGAAATTGTGCTGTGGACCACGGTGCAATTCGGCTTCGTGCGCCTGTCTGATGCCTTCTCCACCGGCTCCTCCATCATGCCGCAGAAACGCAATCCGGATGCGGCGGAATTGGTGCGCGGCAAGACTGGCCGCATCATCGGCGCGCTGAATGCCCTAATGATCACCATGAAAGGCCTGCCGCTGACCTATTCCAAGGACATGCAGGAGGACAAGGAACCGACGTTTGATTCGGTCATGAACCTCTCGCTCGTGATAGCCGCCATGGCGGGCATGGTGCGGGACATGGTGCCTGATGCGAAGAAGATGAAAGCGGCAGCGGGAGCGGGTTATTCCACTGCCACCGACCTTGCGGACTGGTTGGTGCGCACGCAAAAAATGCCGTTCCGTGATGCACACCACGTAACGGCACGGATCGTGGGAATCGCGTCTTCGAAGGGTATTGGCCTCGAAAAACTGTCGTTGGCCGAGATGCAGAGCGGGCATCCGCAGATCAATCAGGAGGTTTTCGGCGTGCTTGGCGTGGAGAAATCCGTCAAAAGCCGCACGAGTTACGGCGGCACGGCACCCGCCAACGTCAGGGCGCAGGCGCGCAAGTGGCTCAAAAAGCTCCGTGCGCCCAAAAAATAACAATACCTTGCGGCAAATCTCGACTGCGCAGCCTCGACGGGCTAGAGCAATCGGGTAATGTGACGCCCAAACTGGAGACGATCGAACGTGGATCGCCGTCAATTCTCACTTCTGGCTCTCGCCGCTGGCCTTGCCACTGGCGTATCAGCCTGTGGACGCCGTGGTGCGTTGGAGCCGCCGCCCTACACCGCGCAGGGTCAGGAATGGGCCAAGCGCCAGGGCCGCAATCCGGACGGAACGCCCAAGCAGCCGGGACAGGCCAATCAGCCCCGTCAGGGACAGCAGGCAGCCCGGCAGCCAACGCAGGGCAGCGTCAGCGAAGGCCTGCAGCGCGATGAAGACCAGCGCGGCACTGTCGATGTAGAAGCCAATATCGAGCGCAACCGCCCCGAAGGTGCGCCGCGCGTGCCGAGCGACCCCATAACGACCGAGCCAGGCCAGTCGGCACCGACGATCTCGCCAACCGGCGGCCGCCGCCGCCCGCCGGGCATCGTGCCGCCGAAACAGCCGTTCATTCTGGACGGTTTGCTGGAATAATTCTTCGCTTCTCTTCCCCCTCAGGGGGAAGCTGGCAGGCGAAGCCTGACGGATGAGGGTGAATCCCTGACCGTCGTGATTCACCCTCATCCGCCCGCCAAAGAGCGGGCACCTTCTCCCGGGGGAGAAGGAAAGGCCGCATCCCATGCACCATTTCCACTACCGCGACGGACACCTCCACGCCGAAGACGTGGCGATCGCCGACATTGCCGCTGCAGCGGGAACGCCGGTCTATGTCTATTCGCTCGCCACGATCACGCGGCACTACCAGCTGTATGCGTCAGCCATGGCGAAAGCGGCGGGAAGCACAGACAGGGCCCATGTTTTCTATGCGATGAAGGCCAACAGCAACATCGCCGTGCTGGAAGCGTTGGCAAAGCTGGGCTCCGGTGCCGATACCGTCTCGGAAGGCGAAATCCGCAAGGCGATGCGGGCGGGCATTCCTGCCTCGAAGATCGTGTTCTCAGGCGTCGGCAAGACGGAATCGGAACTGGCCCACGCCGTCGACATGGACCTCTATCAGGTCAATATCGAGACGGAAGGTGAGCTGGAAGTGCTGAACCGCGTCGCTGTCGCCAAGGGCAAGCGTCAGGCCGCCGTGTTCCGCGTCAACCCCGATGTGGGCGCGGGTGGTCATTCCAAGATAACCACGGGCTCGGATTCCAACAAATTCGGCGTGTCTTTCAAGGAAGCCGAGCGGCTTTATGCCCGCGCCGCCAACATGGAAGGCATCGCCATCAAGGGGCTGGCCGTGCATATCGGCAGCCTGATCGATGATCTTGACGACCTACAGGCCGCTTTCCGCCGAATGCGCGAGGTAACCACGCATATCCGCAGCACGGGGCTCTCGGTGGAGCGCCTGGATCTCGGCGGTGGGCTCGGCATTCCCTATAAAATCCCTAAAAACTTCGATCACGGCCCTGATCTGATCAACGCCTACGCCGATATGGTGGCGCGCGAGACGAAGGGACTTGATGTCGATCTTGGCTTCGAGCCGGGCCGCATCATCACCGGCAATGCCGGAATCATGGTGACCAAGGCGCTTTATCTCAACCCGCGCCAGACAAGGGAGTTCCTTGTGGTGGATGCCGCAATGAACGATCTGGTCCGCCCCGCCATGTACGAAGCCTATCACGAGATATGGCCGGTGAACGAGCCGGTCGACGGCAACAAGACTGTCGCCTATGATGTCGTGGGTCCGATCTGCGAGAGCGGTGACACTTTCACCGAGGGGCGCGTGCTGCCTCAAGTGCGCCCGGGTGACCTCGTCGCGTTCATGACGGCTGGTGCCTATGGTTTCAGCATGGCCTCGACCTACAATCTCAGGCCGCTGATCGCGGAAGTGGTTGTCAAAGGCAACCAGTTCGCCATCACCCGCCCGCGCCAGACCTATGATGACCTGATCAACGCGGATCAATCGCCACGCTGGTGAACGCCATCTTCTCACCACACAATACCGTGACCATTTGTCCCTCCGGACTGGCCAAATGCCTTTGGCGTGTTACCTTATCAATAAAACTGGAGTGACGGATGGCGGAACCGTATCGGACTGCACCGGAGACCACGCCCGCCGATGCGCTGGCGGCAAAGGTTTTGTCGACCCGGCGCGTGATGCTCTGGGAACGCGTCTGGCCCGCTCTGGTTGCCCCCGCCGCCATCATCGCACTCTTCCTTGCCGTGTCGTGGTTCGGCCTGTGGCTGGATGCGCCGCGCTGGAGCCGTGTGGTCGGCGTGACGCTGTTTCTCTGCGCTTTCCTGTTCTCTCTCAAGGGCTTGCTGGATATTCGCCGCGCTGCTGACAGCGAAGCTCGGGCGAAACTCGACCGCGATTCCGGCCTGCCACACCGCCCTGTTGAAGCGATGAGCGACACGCTGTCTCTCGCCAGCGACGATACTTCGCGCGCCCTGTGGTCCCTGCACCAGAGGCGCGCGCACGCCGCAGTCGATAAACTGAAAGTGGCGATTCCCGATCCGGCACTGCGTCGTCGTGACCCCAAGGCTCTGCGATTCGCACCCTTCGTTCTGGCTTTTGCTGCGCTCTTTGCCGCTGGCCCTGATCTGACAAATCGTGTCACAGCAGCATTTCAATGGGTCGATCCACCCGTACCCCCGCCCCCGCCGCGCCTTGATGTCTGGCTGGACCCGCCTGCTTACACGGGCCGCCCGCCACAATTCCTCGTCCGCAGCCAGTCACCGGACGCGCAAGGCACTGCCACCGGTCCGGTTCAGGCCCCAGTCAATTCCACGCTTGTTCTGCGCGCCACGCCAGCCGAAGGTGTGACGGTCGAAACCTCCGGTTTGCTTCAACCCGTTGAGGTTCCCGCAGTCACAGCAGGTTCGCTTGAAAAGCGTTATGCTCTGGCCGGACAGGGTGAAGCAGTTATTAAGCGCGGCGGAACCGTTCTGGGTCGCTTCAATCTCTCGGCCATTCCCGACACTGCGCCCACCGTGACGCTGAAGGAAGCTGTGCCGACCGACACCCGCGACAGCCTGCGGCTTGTCTATGGCGTTACCGACGACTACGGCGTGAAAGAAGGCGAGGTCCGCTTCTCGGTCATCCGCAAAGACGGCGAGCCGCCACGCCGCACGCTGGTGGAACCGCCGAGCGCACAGCTGACCCTGCCCTATGGCAATCAACAGGACGCGGACGCCGAAACCATTATCAATCTTGCAGAACATCCCTGGGCTGGTGCTCGTGTGCGCCTCCAGCTGTTCGTCAAGGACGATGCAGGCAACACGGGCCAGAGCGTAACCCGTGACGTCACGCTGCCGCAGCGGATATTCACCAATCCGCTGGCAAAAGCGCTGGTCGAACAGCGCCGAAATCTTGTGCTGGACCCCGATCGCAAGAGCGTCGTGCAGATCGCGCTGGATGCACTGCTGATCGAGCCAGAGCGCTTCCTTGGCAAGCAGACCGGAGCCTACCTTGGCCTGCACCTGGCCTCGCAGCGCCTGCGCGCAGCCCGTACCGATCCCAAGCTTCTGGAAGTTGCCGAGTGGCTCTGGACCATGGCACTGGAGCTTGATGGCGGCCTGAGCGATGCGGAGAGGGCCTTGCAAGAGGCTCAGGAGCGCTTGAAAGAAGCGCTGGAGCGCAATGCCGACGCTGGCGAGATCAAAAAGCTGACGGATGAACTGCGGCGCGCCATGGACCGCTACATGCGGGAATTCGCCGAACGAGCCCAGCGTGAGAACCGCCTCGCCGACCAGCAGCAGAACCGCGACAACTCCAAGATGCTCAACCGCAACGACATGCAGAAGATGCTGGAGGAGATCGAGAAACTGTCGAAGGAAGGCCGCCACGCCGAGGCGCAGGAGCTTCTGCGCCAACTCAACGAAGCGATGAAAAACCTGCAAGCCCAACGCGGTCAGCGCCAGATGGGTGAGCGCGAGCGTGGCATGGGCGAGAGCATGAACGAACTCGACCAGATGACCCGCGAACAGCAACAGCTTCGTGACCGCACCTATCGCGACGGTCAGGAGCGCCGCCGTCAGGGCCAGCAGGCCGACCGCAACCGCCAGCAGCAGGGTCAGCAAGGCCAGCGTGGGCAACGGGGTCAGCAGGGCCAGCGCGGCCAGCAGGGGCAGCAGGGTGAGCCCGGCGAGAATGGCGATCAGGATATGGCAGAAAACGGCGAGGGAGAAGGACAGGGTCAGAGCCTTCAGGAGCGTCAGCAGCGCCTGCGCGAGCAACTGGAGCGTTTGCAGCGCCGCATGCGCGAGCTTGGCATGAATGGCGAGCAGGGCCTGTCAGAAGCCGAGCAAGCCATGCGCGACGCCGAACGCCAGCTGGGGCAGGGACAGGAAGGCCCCGCCGTGGGCAGCCAGGGCAAGGCGCTGGAAGGTCTTCGCCGTGGCATGCAGGGCATGGCCCAGCAGATGCAGCAGGGCGAAGGCGACGGTACGGAACAGGCCGAGGGTAGCCCCGGTGGTGATGATCCGAACCGGCAGGGCCAGCCGCGCGCCAATTCCGGCGATCGCAATGACGACCCTCTGGGCCGCGACAACCGCAACCGCTACGGCAACGAAACCGCACGCATGCGCATGCAGGGCGATGACAAGGGAACGATCGGCGACCGCGCCCGCCGCGTCCTGGAAGAATTGCGCAGGCGTCTGGGCGAAAGCGAGCGCCCGCAGATGGAGCTTGATTACTTCGAGCGGCTGTTGCCAAAGAATTGAGTTATCACGGCCAGCGGACCCGTGGCGGCAGCGATGACAGGATTGATTCCACATTGCCGCCTGTCTTGAGCCCGAACAGCGTGCCGCGGTCATGCAGCAGATTGAACTCAACGTAACGCCCGCGTCGCGTTTCCTGCTCGATCACATCGGCGTCTGACCAGGATTTCGCCATATTGCCCCGCAGAACAGGCCCATAGGCCTTGATGAAGGCGCGGCCCACATCCTGCGTGAAAGCAAGGTCTGCCTCCCAGTCACCATTGTCGAGATAATCGTAGAAAATCCCACCTATGCCGCGCGGCTCCTTGCGATGCGGCAGGAAGAAATACTCCTCGCACCACGCCTTGTAGCGCTCATACGGCGCAATGGCAGCATGTGCATCACAAGCCTTGCGCATCATCGCGTGAAAATACACGCTGTCTGCATCCTCCTGATTGCGCCGTCGCATCAGCACCGGCGTCAGGTCCGCCCCGCCGCCGAACCACTGGCGCGAGGTCACGACATAGCGCGTGTTCATGTGCACGGTTGGCGCATTGGGATTCCAGGGATGGCCGATGACAGAGACGCCGGAGGCGAAAAAGTTAGGATTTTCAGCCGCACCGGGAATCTGCTTGGCAAATTCCGGCGAAAAAACACCGTAAACCGTGGAGGTATGCACGCCGACCTTCTCGAACACCCGGCCATGCATCATCGACATGACGCCGCCGCCACCATCATTGCCCTCGTGGTCCTTGCGCGACCAGGGCTTGCGGATGAAGCGACCGGGCGCATCCTTTGGCGTCCCGGCCATGAAAGGACCCGCCGCCTCATCCTCGATGGCCTCGAAAGCCGCGCATATCTGGTCACGAAGTGATTCGAACCAAGCGCGGGCAGAGGTCTTGCGGCGCTCCAGTTCGGCGACAGGCGGCAACGGGCGGGGATTCTGGGCGTGCGTATTCATGGCTGCAATTGTGCCTGCTAAATGTGAGTCCCGAAAGGGTCAGGCGGGTTCTTACGTAATGGCCGTCAAGCGCCGGTTGATCTGGCTCAAGCTTGGCAGGATGCTCATTCAAGCATCCCACGGCTGCCGAAACGCTGGGCAACCGCGCGTCGGCTTGATACCGCCGCAACCATTCGCCCGACATTGTTTCGGTAGATTACAGTCAGCTTGATGAACTGCGTCTCGCGCTCAATTTTCCCGATGAGATCAAGGGTCAGTCCGCGACCGCCATCTGACGCGGCAAAAACACTGTAATTGGCGAGGCGAAAGTCCTTAACGCCTGCCGAGCGCAACACCCGGTTGGTGATGCGTACGCCCTGATTGCGGCCTTGCCGTTCAAGCGTATCGATCTCCTTCAGCATAGTTACAGCTTCGGTATCGATTCCGAAAAGAACAAGGGCCAGTCCGCCGCAACCCGGAAGCTCGCAGAGATACAGTGCCGTTGTTCGGATATCATCCGATTTCAGGTCTTTGTTGAACTCATCGAAGGGTTGCGACTTGAACCCCTGGCTCTCGAGCTGCGCCACCGTGCCTGGAGGCACCCCTCCACCGACAGTCTGGCAGGCGGCAAGCGCAAAAGCGAAAAAACAGACTATGGCACAGCGGGCAAAGGTCATGATGCTGATCCCTGTTTCACGAAATGATCTTACCTGCAATCTAGCGCCAATCCCCTATCGGGGAAACCCGTCCAGCTGCCTCAGTGCCTCACCCAGCACGATCGCCGCCGACACCGCGACATTCAGCGAGCGCACCTCCGCCCGCATGGGGATCACCACCCGCGCATCCACCGCAGCATGAACATCTTCAGGCACACCAGCGCTTTCACGCCCCACCATCAGGATATCACCCGTCTGGAACTGGAATGCAGTATGGGCGACGGCTGCCTTCGTCGTCAGCAGCACCAGCCGCGCACCCTCCGCGATCCGCTCCGCATTGAACATAGACCACGAGACATGACGGCGGATGTCCACGTGATAAAGATAATCCATCCCTGCACGCCGGAAGTGGCGATCAGAAACGGGGAATCCGGCAGGTTCGATGATATCGACGGCGACACCAAGGCACGCCGCCATACGGATCATCGTACCTGCGTTCTGGGGGATATCTGGCTGGTAAAGGGCAAGGCGGAGAGCGGGTTTCATTTTTTGATCTGGTCAAGCCCCGCGATGGCCCGTGCAAAATCCTGCGCGGCGAAGGGTTCCAGATCGTCAACGCCCTCGCCCACGCCGATGAAATGGATCGGCATCTTGAACTTTTCCGCGATGGCGACAAGAATACCGCCGCGTGCCGTGCCGTCCAGTTTCGTCATCACAAGGCCAGTAACCCCCGCCGTCTTGCCGAAGATCTCGACCTGACTCAGCGCATTCTGGCCCACCGTCGCATCCAGCACCAGCAGCACGCCATGCGGCGCGGTATCATCCAGCTTCTTGATCACACGGACGACTTTTTCAAGCTCCGCCATCAACTCCGTGCGGTTCTGCAGACGCCCCGCCGTATCAACCATCAGCACATCGACATTCTGCTCACGCGCGGCCTTGACGGCATCGAAGGCAAGCCCTGCAGCATCGCCGCCCTGCTCCCGGGCGATTACCTTTGCACCGGTGCGTTCACCCCAGACCTTCAACTGCTCGATGGCGGCGGCGCGGAATGTGTCGCCTGCTGCCAGCATGACGCTCTTGCCCTCGGCCCGGAACTTGGACGCCAGCTTGCCGATGGTTGTCGTCTTGCCTGAACCGTTCACGCCGACCATCAGCAGGATATACGGCTTTTGCGCCGGATCTAGCACCAGCGGCATGGCCACAGGTGCCAGCACCTTGGCAACTTCCTCCGCAAGAATAGCTTTCACCTCATCCGGCTCGATCTCCTTGTCATAACGCCCCTTGCCAACCGCACTGGAGATGCGCGCTGCGACATCGATGCCAAGGTCCGCCTGGATCAACAGGTCTTCCAGTTCCTCCAGCGTCTCACCATCCAGCTTGCGTTTGGTAAAGAGCCCGGTGATGCCTTCCGAGACATTGCTGGCGGTGCGGGAAAGGCCGCCTTTGAGCTTCTGCCACCAGCTGACCTTGAGGGCGGGAATTCCGCGATCTGGAACGACAACAGCGACAGCTTGCTCGACAGCGGCCTTCTCCGCAGCGATTCTTGCAGCTTCGGCGAGATCGGCCTGTTCCCTTTCAGCTTTCTCTTTTTCAGTTTCCAGCTTTGCCGCCTGATCCCTGACAGCTTCTTCGGCAGCCAAGCGATCAGTTTCGGCCTGTCGTGCGACAGCCTGACGTTCTGCCTCCACCCGCTCTCGTTCGATCAGCTCACGTGCGAGCCGCGCTTCTTCGATCAGGGCCTGCTGTCTGGCCTCTTCGATCCTGTCAGCTTCAAGTCTCGCCGCTTCCGCTTTTTCGGCCTCGACGCGATCAGCCTCGGCCTGCGCAGCGGCCTTCTTTTCCCCGGCGATGCGCTCGGCTTCCGCGCGTTCTTTCAGCGCTTTCTCGGCAGCGGTCTTGCGGGCGATGTCTTCCGCCGCGAGACGCTCTGTCTCAACTTTCTCGACAGCTGCCTTGTCCTCGGCGATGCGCTTGGCGGCAGTTTTTTCGGCAGCAATGCGTGCTGTCTCCGCCTCAGCCTTCGCTTCCGCGATCTCGCGGGCGATGAGTTCCCCAGCCTCGTCAACCAGAGGCGCAGCGTCCGGAACTGGCGCAACAACGGGCTCTGGAACAGGCAGCGCTTCAGGCACTGGCTCAGCTTTGCCAAAGCCGAACAAGCGCTTGAAAAAGCCGGGTTTCTTTTCGTCAGCCATTCACGGGTCCTTGCTCTGCGATCAGCTTCTGCCCGTCATGGGCCATAATCGCAAGCATGCGCAATTCGCCGGGCGGAAAATCCTCCGGCAGCTTCACCGCTGTAAAATCCCAGGCTCGCGCGATGCCGCCCCGGTGAACAGCACAGGATCGAGTTTTGCCTCGAACTCCAGTTCCACCGGGCCGGTCATGATGACGTGATCATCCGCGCGCCAGTCGATCAGAAGGTCTCCGCCAGGCAGCGTCACCGTGACTTGCCGCCCGGTCAGACCGCGCCGGTGCGCCGCAACAGCAGCAGCGCAGGCTCCCGAACCGCAGGCGCGCGTCAGGCCCGCACCACGCTCCCAGACCTTCAGGGTAAGCGCGGAAGGCGATGTCACTGCGGCCAGCGAGATATTTGCTTTCTCCGGAAACATCGCATGCGTCTCGAGCAGCGGCCCGGTGCGCGCGAGATCATGCGCCTCGACATCATGCACGAAGAAGATGGCATGCGGATTGCCCATGCTGACACCCGTGAAATCGGTCGGGATGGCAGCGTTCAGATACGCCGTGTCCAGCGCCACCCGTGTTGTATCCACAACGGGCGTGCTGATGGGAATATCCCACCATCCCAGCCGCGGTTGGCCCATATCGACGGAATAGGACCAGTCCCCTAAGCGGGCGCATTCCAGCAGTCCCGCGCGCGTTTCCACCGTAAAATGATCGCGACCGGTCTCACCCGCCATCACCTGGGCCACGCAGCGCGTGCCGTTGCCGCAGGCACCCGCCTCTGTGCCGTCGATGTTGTAGATGAGCACGAACGCCTCGGTTCCCGGCGTTCTGGCATCATGCAAGACCATCATCTGGTCATAATGCAAGCCCTTGCCCCGCCCGACGGCGCGCGCTTCCGCTGCGGTCACGATGTGGCCGGAGCCGCGCAGGTCAAGCACGACGATCTCGTTGCCGAGGCCGTTCATCTTGAGCACGGAATGGTTTGCAAGCGCAGACATGGATCAGCATTCCAAAAGACAGTCCGGCATATAGGCGATGATGCGGTCAGCACCAAATCATCTGGTCTTGCCATCAGATTGCCGATCTTTCACTTGACCCTGCAATCACGCGCTCCATTGAATCGTGCACAACTGCGACGGATCGAATCAAGCGATCATGCGGGCAAATGGACAAGGATCAAAAGCGATATGCGGATATTGTGGTTTCCCCTTGTTCTGGTGCTTGCATCAGTCGCCGTTCCGCTGGCGCAGCAACAACCCGCACCGCAGCCGACCCTCCCGCCGCCGGGCTCACTGACCACACCGCCTGCCGCACCCAATCCGCTTGCCCCGCCAGCCCCCGCCCCGCTCACCCCAGCCAATCCCGAGCAGCCGCCCGGCACGCTGCCGCAGACGCAGGAGCAGATGAAGACGCCGGAGATCGGCGGCCCTACCGATGTGATGCTGGAGGCGAAGCCTGTCATCCTGTTCCGGGGTCAGTCCACGTGGGATGATGGTTTCGACACGCTGACGGAATCATTCCAGAAACTGGCAGCGGAGGCGAAAAAGCTGAATCTCGGCACACTAGGCCGCCCGCAGGCCGCCTTTACCGCCACGGATGACTTCGGCTTCAAGTTCGATGCGATGCTGGTGCTGAACGATGATCTGACCGCCCCGCCCGCAGGCCTCGCGAAAGAGTTCCTGATCGGCAAGTCACCTTCCGGCAAGGCGCTGAAATTCACGCACAATGGCGCTTACGACGACATCGACACGACCTATGAGGCGATCACGGCCTATCTCGACGAAAAGGGCCTGAAAGCCCGCAACATCTTCGTCGAGGAGTATATGAACGACCCGAAGACATCGGAAGATGCGACTCTGGAGATGACGATTTACGTGCTGGTAGAGTGAGGGTTTTCGCTTGAATGATGATCCTTTTGACCTGCAGCGGTTTGTTTTAGCTCAGGAGCCTGTGCTCAAACGCGTGCAAGGCGAACTCATAGCAGGCAGGAAAACAAGTCATTGGATGTGGTTTATCTTTCCACAAATTACAGGCCTCAGCCAAAGTCCTACGTCGCAGCGTTTCGCAATATCATCAGCCGCTGAATCATTGGCTTTTATGGCACACCCATTGCTCGGCCAGCGGCTCATCGACTGCACACAAGCTGTGAATGGGCATCCAGAAAAATCTGTTGCGGAAATTTTTAGCTTTCCCGACGATATTAAGTTTCATGCGTGCGTCACACTCTTTGGCCGTACAAGCGGACATAAAGTCTTCAAAGCTGCGTTATCGAATTTCTTCGATGGTAAGGAGCATGAATTTACAATTCATCATATTGTCTGACAGCACGACTGAACATCAATCGATAAAAAGCTTAAACTCTGACTCACCTCTCCCATACCTGTCCCGGCTGAAACGCCCGGAACAGCTTCGGGTCAATCTTCGCCTCATTCAGCGCCACATCAAGCGCCTCGCGCGGACGCTCCACGCCCTCGTTCGTCAGGTTGAACGTACCCCAGTGGTGCCCGACAGCCGCTTCGGCTCCCAGTTCCCGGAACACTTTCACAGCCTCCTCCGGGTTCATGTGCTGCTCTTTCATGAACCAGCGCGGCTCGTAGGCCCCGATCGGCAGGAGCGCGAGGCGGAAGCTGCCGTACTTGGCTTTCATGGCCGGAAAGATGGAGCTCTCGTCATAGCCTGTGTCGCCGCAGGCGTAGATTTTTCCCGCCGGTCCCTCAATGATAAAATTGCCCCACAGCGCCATGAACCGGTCACTCACGCCGCGCGCCGACCAGTGCAGCGAAGGCTCAAGCGTCACCTGTACCCTGTCGGACAGCGCAATGCTGTCTCCCCAGTCATGGGCTGAGAGCAGCGGGGCAAGGTCTGCATCAGCCGCACGCAGAACAGTGTCGTTCCCCAGTGGCACGATAATTTTTGGCGAGAATGCCTTCGCCAGTTGCGAGAGCGTTGCGACATCCATGTGATCGTAATGGTTGTGCGTGAGCAGCACGGCATCGATCTTCGGAAGATCCACCAGCGCGATGCCCGGCGCGTTCACGCGCCTGGGCCCCGCGAAAGACACCGGACTGCAGCGCTCCGACCACACTGGGTCCTGCAGGATGTTGATTCCGCCGGTCTGGATCAGATAGCTTGCATGACCGACAAGAGTCACCCTGATGCCGCTGTCCACGCGCGCTGGCGGTTTGTCGTTGAAAGGGCTGGGAAAAGCCGCAGGCCAGCTCTCCTTCCCGCCGCCCAGGTTCCATTTCAGCAGATCGGTCAGGGACTTGTCCCTGAAATTCGCGCGTCCGGGCGAAAGGAACCTCAACCCGTCGAAATGTTCGGTGACAGGACCGGAATAGTAAGGGTTCTTTGGCGTGCGCAGCATGGCGTAGGCGCTTCCTCCACTGATCGCGGCAAGGGTCGTGAGACCAAACAGTTTTAGGGCTGAGCGGCGTTGCATCGGGGTTGAGATAATCCGGTTGGGCTGCAACTCAAGGGAAGAGGCGTGCCATTCAGCATGTCACTATCCAGCTTTACACAACTTTACACATCAGGAGCGAAAGCGACGCGCATGACCCCCATCTTCTGATCATACCCGTCAGCCTGAGGCGGGACACAAACCCAAGGAGGGTTTCATGTCTGATACCAATACTGGCGCTCCGCAGCCACAAGCCCCGATTCCATTGCCCGCTCCGCGCACGCCTTTCAAAAACAGCCGCTGGTTCATCGGCGCAGTCATCGTCTCGGTTGGCCTCGTCGGCTTTGGCGTCGGCCGCGTCACAAACTTGCGTCACAACTGGATGGGCCAAGCCATGATGCAGGGCCACGGCCCCGGCATGGAAGGTCCGCGCGGTGCCTTCGGCTTCGGCCCGGAGAATGTCATCGACCGTGTCCTTGGCAACGTGAACGCCACGCCGGAGCAGAAGCAGAAGGTGACGCAGATCGCGCAGGGCGTGTTCTCGGAAATGCGTCCCCTGCGTGAGCAGCGCCGTGCCGCGCAGGCACAGCTGGCAACGCTCATGAAGGCAGAAACCATCGACCGCGCCGCAATCGACAAGCTGCGGATGGAGCAACTGGCCACGGCGGAAACAGTGACGAAACGCATGAGTCAGGCCATCGCCGAAGCCGCCGAAGTGCTGACACCCGCGCAACGCCAGCAACTGGTGGAGCGCTGGGAGAACCGCCGCCGTGGCTGGCGCGGCTAAAGAACTGCCCGGTTGAACGACTGGCGCATTCCCAATTGATCAGGATAGAAACCTCCCATGACCCATATCCTGATGATCGAGGATGACGTCCGTCTGGCGGAGATGGTGGCCAGCTATCTCCGCCAGTCCGGCTTTGCCGTCAGCCATGCCGAGGACGGCGCGTCTGGCATCGCAGCACTCAGGCGCGATCCGGCTGACCTCATCCTCCTTGACCTGATGCTGCCCGATGGTGACGGGCTCGATGTCTTCCGCAAGATTCGCGCTCTCCCCTCAGCTGCGTCCACGACACCCGTGATCATGCTGACGGCGAAGGGCGATCCCATGGACCGCGTGGTCGGCCTCGAGATCGGCGCGGAGGATTATGTTTCCAAGCCCTTCGAGCCGCGCGAGTTGCTGGCGCGCATCCGCGTTGTCCTGCGGCGTGGCGCAACAGGTACACCCTCCGATATCTTGCGTTTCGGCAGGCTGGAGATCGACCGTGGCGCCCGCATGGCGCGTCTGGCGGGTGAGGACCGGCTGCTGACCAGCCACCAGTTCGCCCTGCTGCAGGCCATGGCCGAACGCGCCGGACGGGTGCTTTCGCGCGAACAGCTGATCGAATTCGCGACAGGCACAGCGCAGGCCTATGACCCCGTGCTGGACCGCTCCATCGATGTCCATATCGGCCGTATCCGCTCGGCAATCGAGGATGATGCCAAGCAGCCCCGGCGCATCATCACCGTGCGCGGCGCGGGCTATGTTTTTGCGAAGGTTCAGGACTGATGGCGCGTCTGTATTTCCGCATTTACCTCGCCGTCATTGGCAGCCTTGCCCTGTTTGCGGCGCTCGCCGCCGTGACGTGGCGCTTGACTGCCGATGCTGATCGCTTCGGCCCGAGACAGGAATTCGTGCTCTCGCTGGCCGAACAACTCGCTCCCCCTGCGACAGCGCCAGTGGAACAGCAGCGCGCCCTGCTGCAACAGTGGCGCGAGCGCAGCGGTTACGACATCGCGATTTTCGCACCGGACGGGCGGCTGGTTGCAGAAGCCGGTGACGTCGATCATGGCGGACCGATGCGTCTAAACCCACGCGGCGGTCCTGGCTGGCGCGGCAGGCCGTGGGGGCAGATGGTGGAGTTACGCGACGGGCGCACCATCGTCGCTGTGCGCCCCCGCGCCGAGCGTTCAGAAATCCGCCGCTTCGGTTGGTTGTTCGCGCTGCTGGGCATCGGTGTTGCCGTGGGCATTGCGGCCTATCCGGTGGTGCGACGCCTGACGCGTCGGCTGGAAACACTGCAGACCGGTGTTACCGCACTGGGCTCCGGTGATCTCACGGCGCGTGTGAAAGTGGAGGGCAAGGACGAGATTGCGCGCCTCGCCATAACCTTCAACGCTGCCGCAGATCGCATCCAGACGCTGGTGAATGCCAACAGATCACTGCTGGCCAATGCCTCGCACGAATTGCGCTCACCGCTCGCCCGCCTGCGTATGGCGCTGGAAACGCTGCCATCCACGACGCCGGACGGCACCAGACGCGAGATCACCCGCAATATCCATGAACTGGATCAGCTCATCGACGAAATCCTGCTCTCCAGCCGTCTCGACGCCGGGGCGCATCCCATAGTGCGCGAGGAGATCGATCTCGTCGGCCTCGTGGCGGAAGAATGCGCTGTCACAGATGCGCGGCTTGATATCCGGGATTCCGACCTGCCCATGATATCAGGTGATCCGCGCCTGATCCGCCGCCTCATCCGCAACCTGCTGGAAAACGCCGAGCGCTATGGTGGCGGTGCGCCCGATGTCACGATTAGCCAGACAGGAACAAGCGTAACGCTTGATGTTGCGGATCGCGGCCCTGGCGTGCCCGAGACGGAGCGCACCCGCATCTTCGAGCCGTTCTACCGGCTGAAAGGCGCGCGCGAGCGCGACGGTGGTGTGGGTCTGGGACTGGCGCTGGTCAGCGAGATCGCGGCCAAGCACGCCGGCACGGTGGAATGCCTGCCGCGCGACGGCGGAGGCAGCGTATTCCGGGTAATATTGAAGCCTTCGTGCAATTCTTGACAACTTCCCCCCTATCCCGCATACGCCAATCAGATTTCAACATCATCGTTGACGTCGAGCCACTGTCCGGCCCGAGAGGCTGGAGGTCATAGCCCCGCAGCGCGTAGCGCCCCGGGGCTCGAAAACGTTTGGAGACTGCACGCGGATGTTCGACGGCCTGCAACAGCGCCTTTCAGGCATACTGGACAAGCTGAAGGGCCGTGGCGCGCTGTCCGAGGCAGACGTCAACGAGGCCCTGCGCGAGGTGCGCCGCGCCCTGCTTGAGGCCGATGTGGCGCTGGAAGTCGTGCGCCCGTTCATCGACAAGGTGCGCACGCGCGCCGTGGGTGCCGAGGTCGTCAAGTCCGTGACGCCGGGCCAGATGGTCGTGAAGATCGTCAACGACACGCTGGTCGAGATGCTGGGCGCAACAGCCGACCCCATCGACCTCAACGCCACACCGCCCATGGCCATCCTGATGGTCGGCCTGCAGGGTTCCGGCAAAACCACGACGACGGCGAAGATCGCCAAGCGTCTGTCGGATCGCTTCAAGAAGAAGGTGCTGCTGGCTTCGCTCGACACGCGCCGGCCGGCCGCCATGGAGCAACTGCAGATTCTGGCCAAGCAGGTCGAGGTCGATTTCCTGCCCATCGTCGCGGGACAAAGCGCCATCCAGATCGCCAAACGGGCGCAGGAAGCAGCGCGCCTCGGCGGCTTCGATGTGCTGATCCTCGATACGGCGGGCCGCACCACGGTCGATCTCGACCTGATGGCGGAAGTGGCGGATGTGAAGGCCGCCACCAATCCGCATGAGGTGCTGCTGGTCGCCGATGCGCTGACCGGCCAGGACGCAGTGAAGACGGCTACGGCCTTCGATCAGGCACTCGGCATCACCGGCATCGTGCTCACGCGCGTCGATGGCGACGGGCGCGGCGGTGCGGCGCTCTCGATGCGCCATGTCACGGGCAAGCCGATCAAGCTGGTGGGTGTGGGTGAAAAGGTGGATGCGCTGGAGGATTTCGATCCCGCCCGCGTCGCCAACCGCATTCTGGGCATGGGCGACATTGTCGGCCTCGTCGAAAAGGCGGTCGCAAACATCGATCAGGAGCAGGCCCTCGCGCTCGCGCAGAAGATGCGCAAGGGCAAGATGGACCTCGCCGACATGAAGGCGCAGCTGCAGCAGATGATGCAGATGGGCGGCCTTGGCGGCGTGATGGGCATGCTGCCCGGCGTTGGCAAGATGAAAGACCAGATGGCATCGGCCGGCATCGACGACGGGATGCTGAAGCGCCAGATCGCGATCATCGACAGCATGACACCGTGGGAGCGCGCGCATCCCGACGAATTGAAGAACAGCCGCAAGGTGCGCATCGCCAAGGGCGCGGGCGCGAGTGCTGCCGACATCAACAAGGTGCTGAAAATGCACCGCGGCATGGCCGACATGATGAAAATGATGGGCGGCGCTGGGAAACGCGGCCCCATGCAGGGGCTGAAGAACATGTTCGGTCTGGGAGGGGGCGGCGGCATGCCAAGCCCGGAGCAGATCGCCGAGATGCAGGCCAAGATGGGCGGCAAGTTGCCCGGCGGTTTGGGCGAGATGCCCAAGGGCCTCGGGGCACCACCTGCTGGTCTTGGTGCGCCCAAATTCCCTGGCTTGCCCGGTCTTGGCGGGCCGAAGTCGCCGTTTCCTCCGGGGTTTAATCCGTTTGGGGGGAAGAAGAAATAATGTTTCATCTTCTATTCCGACGCAGACATTATGCAATTCAAATCGTTGAAAAATTTGAGGAAAACATAAAGTCTCGAGTTGCGACAGAATTGATCGAAATGATTATCTATGGCTCAAAGGCAAATAGCTTTCGATCCCGATTGTCCGTCATCGACAACGTAATGGTTGGAGCTGATGGTATTATTTACAACAGCACAGCTGCAACGCGGCTGAAGCGTGAATTGAATCTTGATGATGGCGAGTTGGCTGCGCTTCGTCAAAAATTGTCTGCTGCCATCAATACTTTCATGCTGGAAAATGGGCGGGTTCAAATGATGTCCGTCTTCAATGAATTACCTCACCGAAAACAACCAAAAGGAACCACCTGATGCCCGTTAAAATCCGCCTCGCCCGCGCTGGCGCCAAGAAGCGCCCGTTCTACAAGATCGTCATTGCCGAGGCGACAGCGCCGCGCGATGGCCGTTTCATCGACAAGATCGGCACCTTCGATCCGATGAAGCCGAAGGATTCGGCCGAGCGCGTGATCCTCGATCTCGAAGCCGCGAAGAGCTGGCTCGCCAAGGGCGCACAGCCCACCGACCGCGTGCTGCGCTTCCTTGATGCGGCAGGCCTGCTCAAGCGTCCCGCCCGCAACAACCCCAAGAGCGCCGAACCTGGCCAGAAGGCTGTCGAGCGCGCCGCTGCGAAGATCAAGAAGGAAGACGCCAAGGCTGCTGCGCTGGCGGCACCGGCTCCTGCACCGGCTCCCGAGCCAGCGGCTGAAGCTGCCGCTGAGTGACCTCACCCCTTATCATCCTTGGTGTCATCGGCGCGCCGCATGGCGTCAAGGGTGAGGTGCGTGTCAAATCCTCCACCGCTGATCCGCTGGGCATCGGCGGCTACGGACCGGTCACACTGCCTGATGGCCGCAAGCTCAAGATCAAGAGCGTGCGGCAAGGCGGCGAGGTCGTCATCGTCAAGCTGGAAGGCGTCAACGACCGCAACGCGGCCGAAGCGCTGAAATTCCAGACGCTGGCCGTGACGCGCGACAAGCTGCCGCCCACGGATGACGAGGATGATTTCTATCACATCGACCTGATGGGCCTGCGCTGCGAAACGGCGGACGGCACGCTCATCGGCCATGTATCCGCCGTGCATGATTTCGGCGCGGGTGATATTCTCGATATCCGCACTGAGAAAGGCCCGCACATCACGCTGGGTTTCACGAAAATCAACGTGCCTGTCGTGGACATCACGGGCGGGCGTCTGGTCGTGACCATGCCGGATGTGGTGGAAGTGAAGGGCGGGGGGTGAGCGCTCTCGCTTCTCCCTCGGGAGAAGCTGGCAGGCGGAGCCTGACTGATGAGGGTAAATCCCAAAGTTCAGGGATTCACCCTCATCCGGCCGCCAAGAGGCGACCACCTTCTCCCAAGGGAGAAGGGTTGGCGCTTCACCGACATATGCTAAGCCAAACCCATGACCTTCCGCGCCACCATCCTCACGCTTTATCCCGAGATGTTTCCCGGCACGCTCGGCCATTCTCTCGCGGGCGAAGCGCTGACCAACGGCCTGTGGCAGCTTGAAGCCCGGCAAATCCGCGATCATGGTCATGGCAAACACCGCGTTGTCGATGACACACCGGCGGGTGGCGGTGTCGGCATGGTGCTGAAGGCGGATGTGCTGGCCGCTGCGATTGATGCCGCCTCCCACGCCGATGACCCCCGCCCGCGCCTGCTGATGTCACCGCGCGGACGGCTGTTCACTCAGGCCGAGGCGCGTGCGCTGTCAGTGGGTCCCGGCGTGGTCATCATCTGTGGCCGCTTCGAGGGTGTGGACGAGCGGGTGATCGCTGGGCGCAACCTGCAGGAGGTCTCGCTGGGCGATTATGTGCTGTCGGGTGGCGAGGTGGCGGCGCAGACGCTGCTGGATGTCTGTGTGCGCCTTATTCCGGGCGTCATGGGCAAGCTGGATTCGGCATCAGATGAAAGCCACGAGAATGGCCTGCTGGAATATCCGCATTACACGCGCCCCCGCGAATGGGAGGGCCAGCCGATTCCAGAGATCCTGCTGTCGGGCGATCACGCGAAGATTGCAGCGTGGCGGCGTGCGCAGGCCGAGGCGATTACAACCGCGCGCCGACCGGATATGCGCAAGAAACACAACCTTAAGTTGTAGTGCGTAGAGTGCTGTTTGAACCGCGCTGGAGGCGCGTGGAGGGCAGCCGTGTTCAGCGCACCGGAACTGAAAGCCATTCTGGCGAGAATTACCGCATTGATGCTGCTGGGCCACCTGCCCGCATGGGCGCAGAGCTTCACAGACGCGCCGATTTCATGCGGCACCAATTCGCAATACAAGGGGTGCACGGCCAGCTTCGACGGCCAGAAGCTGCTGATGACCTTCAATCACGCGCGAGGGCAGAAATCGACAGCGGTCTATTCAAAATGCGCAACTGACCAAATGGGCATTCACTGCGCCGAGGGTCGCTGGCTGTCAGACACAGGCGTTGGCCAGCTTGGTGCACGCAGCATTGGTCTCAGAGGTGGATTGCCGTTCCCGGATTGAACGGCCGACCTGCATCGCGGGTATTTTCAGCATCGACATCAATCACCTCTTGCTGTATGCGCACCGCTTAACTCAAAAAAGCGTCCCGAAGCGCTCAGGCCATAGAGCCGAAACGGAAAAAGGTTTTCCACTATGAACATCATCCAGACGCTCGAAAAAGAGCAGATTGCCAAGCTTGGCAAGATCATCCCCCCATTCCAGCCGGGCGACACTGTTGTCGTCAACGTCAAGGTCGTCGAAGGCGAGCGCAAGCGCGTTCAGGCCTATGAAGGCGTCTGCATTGCCCGCTCAGGCGGCGGCATCCAGGAGAGCTTCACGGTTCGCAAGATTTCCTATGGCGAAGGCGTGGAACGCGTGTTCCCAGTCCACTCCCCCATGATCGACAGCATCAAGGTGATCCGCACCGGCAAGGTGCGCCGCGCCAAGCTGTATTACCTGCGTGATCGTCGCGGTAAGTCGGCCCGCATCGCCGAGCGCCAGGTCAACAAACCCGTGGACAAGAAGCCCAGCGCCTGATCGTTCGATCAACCCGTTTTGAAAAAGCCGCCGCAAGGCGGCTTTTTTGTTGCCGCTTTTCCAAAAGCAGCGGTATGTTTCCGGCAATCAACGATAAATCAGGGGGGATCATGACGAATTCTATCATCAATCGGCGTCTTTTCGTGGCGTCATCCGCAGCCTTCATGGCCACCCCGGCGAGTGTCCGGGGCCAGAGCACATGGCCTGCGGGCCGCAATATCAAGATTACGGTTCCGTTTCCCCCGGCGGGTGCTACCGATGTCCTGGGTCGCATCATGGCCGAACGTCTGGGCGAATACTGGGGTGCTCGCGTCGTCGTGGAGAACAAAGGCGGTGCCGGCGGTAACATCGGCGCAGAACAGGTCGCGAGGGCCGCACCGGATGGCGACAATATCCTGATCGCCTCATTCGGCATGGCGGCCAACCCTGCGCTCTACTCTTCAATGACCTATGATCCGATCAAGGATTTCGAGCCCGCGACGCTGATCGCCATGGTGCCCAACATCCTGGTCGCGGGAAAGCATGTGCCTTACAACAACGTGCAGGAGTTTGTGGCCTACGCCAAGGCGAATCCCGGAAAAGTAACCTATGCTTCGTCGGGCATCGGCACCTCCGTGCATCTTGCGGGCGAAATCTTTCAAAAACTCACCGGAGCCAAAATGCAGCATGTGCCATACCGGGGGGCGGCGCTGGCGGTGCAGGATATTCTCGCTGGCCAGGTCGACGTGATCTTCGACAACATCACCTCGACACTCCCCCAGGTGCAGGCCGGCGCGCTGAAAGGGCTTGGCATCACGACCGCCAAACGCTCTGTTCATGCGCCCGATCTGCAGCCGATCGGGGAGGTCGTGCCAGGCTACGACGTGACATCGTGGTTTGCCTTCTTTGTGCCGAAAGGCACGCCGCGCTCCATTATTGACCGCATCAACGCAGACACAAAACGCGCGCTCGCCCATGAGGGCACCAAGACGAAGCTGGCCGCACTGGGTGGCGAGGCCGTCGGCAGCACGCCGGAGGAGCTCGGCGCTTTTCTCAAAAGCGAGACCGATAAATGGGGCAAGCTGATCAGGGAGCTGGGCATCAAGGCCAATTGATCTGATGTCACGCCCGCTGAATATCCTCTCCATCCAGTCGCATGTTGCCTATGGTCATGTCGGCAATTCCTCTGCCGTTTTTCCCATGCAGCGGCTGGGCTGCGAGGTCTGGCCTATTCACACCGTGCAGTTCTCCAACCACACGGGCTACGAGCAGGGCTGGTCGGGCCGCGTCTACGACGGGCAGATGATCGACGAGGTCGTGGACGGTATCGCGGCTCTGGGCAAATTGTCAGAATGCGATGGCCTTCTCTCGGGCTATATGGGCTCGTCCGACATCGGACATGCCATCCTCGCTGCGGCGACCCGCGTGCGGGAGGCAACGCCAGGTGCGGTCTATTGCTGCGATCCCGTGATCGGCGATATCGGCAAGGGCATCTTCGTGCGTTCGGGTGTTCCGGAATTCGTCAAGGGCCGCGCCGTACCAGCCGCCGATATCATCACGCCGAACCAGTTCGAGCTGAATTATCTCGCAGGCATGGAAACTCCGACCCTCGCTTTGGCGCTGAAGGCGGTAGAGGCCGTACATGCTCTCGGCCCCAAGGTCATTCTGGTGACGTCACTTGTCACGGAGGAAACACCTGCCAATGCCATCGACATGATCGCGTCGGCGGGTGGCGAGACCTGGCGGCTGCGCTCGCCACTCCTCGATGTCAGCGTGAATGGCGCGGGAGACGCGATTGCAGCCGTGTTTTTCGTGCACTGGCTGCGCACCGGCTCTGCCGCCGATGCGCTGCAACTGTCGGGATCATCGATCTACGGCGTTTTGCGCAAAACCGCCGCCGCAAATTCGCGCGAACTGGTCACGGTCGCGGCACAGGAGGAGTTCGTGCGTCCATCCCACCTGCTGGTTCCCGAAAAGCTTTGAATTTTTGCCAGCGCGGCTTGTGGAAGCAGGCTGTATTACACTGCTGCTTTTGCTTGCAGCCCGTCACACCAGCCCCTATCTGAAACGCCATGCCAGTCCGAGTCCAGGAAGCCATCGACGCCATTGCCAACGGGGAAATCGTTGTCGTCACCGACGATGATGACCGCGAGGGCGAAGGCGATCTCATTGTTGCCGCAACGCTCTGCACGCAGGAGAAGATGGCGTTTATCGTGCGCCATACCTCCGGTATCGTCTGCGCGCCTATCACACAGGAAGATGCACGCCGCCTGCGGCTTGATCCGATGGTGGCCCACAATGATTCCAACCATTCCACGGCCTTCACTGTCTCCATCGACTACAAGCCCGGCATGACCACGGGCATCTCGGCGGAAGAGCGGACCTCAACTTGCCGTGGTCTCGCCAATCCGAACGCCGGTGCCAATGACTTTGCCCGACCCGGCCACATCTTCCCGCTTATCGCAAAGGATGGTGGCGTCCTCATGCGCTCGGGCCACACCGAAGCTGCGGTTGACCTGTGCCGCATGGCAGGATTGCCACCGGTCGGAGTGATCTGCGAACTGGTGAACGACGACGGCACCGTCACCAAGGGACAGCAGGTCGTGGATTTCACCGCGAGGCACAATCTCAAGCATGTGACCATCGCCGACATGATCGCATGGCGTCAGGCGCGCGAAAAACTCGTCGAGCGTGTCAGCCAGTTCCCGGTAGAGAGCCCCATCGGCATGATGCAGGGTTATGCCTACAAGACCCCGTTCGATCCGGTCTATCACCTCGCTTTCGTCTACGGCGGCATCGGCAAGGGCGAGAATGTATTGGCACGCTTTCACAAGCCCAACATCATGAATGACATTTTCCAGGCACCACCTGCGATCGGCAAGGCGCTGGAGCGCTTCAAGGCTGCGGGCAGCGGTGTAATTGTCTATCTCCGCGATGGTACTGCGGGCGTCCCGGCATTGCCGCTGGATCTGGGCTCGTCCGATGCCATGCGCAACGAGCGCTGGCGCGAGGTGGGTGTCGGGGCGCAGATCCTGCGTGATCTCGGTGTGCAGTCCATCCGCAATCTTTCCTCCAGCAGCCGCTCTTTCCCCGGCCTTTCAGGCTTCGGCATCGAGATTACGGGCACGGACACGCTGGAATGAGGGGCTGGACAACGGATCCGGTTTTCGATCCGGACCTTGACCACCAGTTCATGGCTGAAGCGCTTGAACTTGGCCGCGCCAACCTTGGCCGGACCTGGCCGAACCCTTCGGTTGGCGCATTGATTGTCAAAAATGGCATCGTCGTGGGAAGAGGCGCGACACAACCCGGCGGTCGCCCCCATGCCGAAGCGCTTGCGCTGGCCGAGGCTGGTTTGAAAGCCGTTGGCGCAACCCTCTATGTCACGCTGGAGCCCTGTTCGCACCGCTCGGTGCGCGGTGGCACGCCTTGCCTGGAACACACCATACTCTCAGGCATCCGCCGCGTCGTGTCCGCCATCGATGATCCCAATCCCCACATCAGCGGGATCGGCCACGCCCTCCTGCGCAGCGCAGGCGTGAAGGTCCATGTTGGCACAGGGCATACCGAAGCACTGCGCGATCACCGCGGTCATATCCTGCGTGTGCAGCAGGGCCGACCGATGCTGACCTTGAAACTTGCACAGACTGCCGATGGCTTTTGCGCGCTGACGGGCGGCGGACGCTTGCAGATAAGCGGAGAAGCAGCGATGCGCGAGGTACATCTGCTGCGGGCGAATCACGACGCTATCATGGTAGGTGTCGGAACAGTGTTGTCTGATAATCCGCAACTCAACGTCAGGTTGCAAGGACTGGAGAGTAGTTCTCCTGTTCGTGTGATCCTCGACAGCGGGCTTCGTCTGCCTCTGGAGTCGACGCTGGTCACCACGGCGCAACACATCCCTGTCTGGGTCGTTGCGGCGGAGGACGCACCCGCCGCGCCTGAACTGGTTTTGCGCGAGCGGGGTGTTGAAGTCATGCGGGTTGCACGCGATGCCGCTGGCGGGCTCGATCTGGCAGCCGCGTTGCGCCTTCTGGCACTGAGGGGAATCACACGCATTTTCTCGGAAGGCGGGCCGACTGTGGCTGATGGATTGGCCAGAATTGCACTGGCAGATGTCGTGATTATATCGACGGCAGATCACAGCCTCGGAGCGCAAGGCGTTCCAGCGTTGCTCCCAGGCCTTGTTTCAGCACTAGCCGACAAGGCACGTTACATGATGCTCAATGAAAAGCGCCACGGCACCGACACCTTCACGACATACGAGAGGACAGCCTGATGTTCACCGGACTTGTCAGCGATGTGGGCGAGATCGTGGCTGCCGAAGGTGATTCCAAATCGCTCAGGCGCTATATCATTGATTGTTCTTATAATTCTGACAGTATTGCACTGGGAGCATCCATTGCCTGTTCCGGCATTTGCCTGACGGCAGTGGCGATCGAAGCCATTGGAAACCGCTCCAGATTCACCGTGGAAGCTGCGGCGGAAACGCTTGAACGTACCCTTGCGGGTAGCTGGATTGCTGGAACAAGGCTCAATCTCGAACGCTCGCTCCGGGTGGGAGACGAGCTTGGTGGCCATCTGGTCACAGGCCATGTCGATGGCATAGCGACCATCGCCAGCCGTGACACCGTGTCTGTCGAGAACAGTCTCTGGGGTCCGACGGCACGATTTACGATTGAAGCCCCGCCTTCGTTGACACGGTTCATCGCAGAGAAGGGGTCAATTTGCCTCGATGGCGTCTCGCTGACCGTCAACAACGTTTCCGGATCCACGTTTTCCGTCCTGCTGATCCCGCACACGCTCGGTGTGACAACTTTCGGTGGCAGGATGACAGGCGACAGTCTGCACATGGAGGTAGATCTGATGGCCCGCTACGCCGCACGTCTTGCAGAGGCGGCTGCGCTGTCTGATTGACAGCGGGGTGGTGCTGATTATTTTACTATCGATAATAACATTTTCCTAGACAGTCACGAGAAAAACAACCAATGGTTGTATTGCCGTAGCGGCAAACCGAGTTGCAACCAGTCATTCTGGACGATCCGGATTTCCGCTGCGGCAAGGTTTCAACCAAAAGGATTGTCGAGCTTCGCCATGTCCAGCGCCCTTCGCCATTACAATGAGCCTGCGAATACAACTTCAGATAGTGCATTGAGCACTGACAGCCTCAACCCTACTTTCATGGCCATTGGCGAAATGGCACGCCTCTTTGACACAACCCTGCGGACACTCCGTTTCTACGAGGCGAGAGGACTGCTGATGCCGCATCGCGAAGGCAGCAACCGCTATTACGACACCAACCAACAACACCGCTTTCAGGTCATCGATGAGGGGCGCAAGCTTGGCTTCACTCTGACGGAAATCGCTGACATGCTTGGTTCGTCACGATCCACCAATGAGTTGCGGCTGACACTGGACAAGATCCTGGATCAGATCGAGCATCTTGAAGGGCAGCGAAGCCAGATCGACAACGCGCTTTCTGCCTTGCGCCGACGTTACTACCTGATGAGCGAGACCGAGCCCGCAAGGTAATCGCGGCAAGAATTCGTTGGCTCTTGCCACCTGCCACGCTATGCCTCGCGTCTGATCAGCGAACAGACCCGCAGGATGGAATGCAGCATGACAGTGGATCATCTTGACCTCGAGACGGTGAAAGCCGGGCTTGCTGATCAATCGATTCTGATCATCGATGTGCGCGAACCGCATGAATATGCCATGGGGCGCATTCCCGGTGCGGTCCTGCTGCCGCTGTCGCAGTTTGACCCGGCGCGCATCCCTGCGAACAATGGCAAGCGGATCGTGTTTTCCTGCGCTGCTGGCGTGAGGTCGATGCAGGCCCTTGCGATTGCCCAGAGCGCCGGACTGTCCCTCACCGAGCACTACCGTGGCGGTTTCAAGGAATGGGCTGGCATGGGCGAGCCGGTAGAAGGCTGAAATTCCTTACGGAGACTTCGGCGGACGACGGCCTTCTTTTGGCGGCAGCGATTTCAGATATTCGGCCATGGCGCGCCGGTCATCGTCACTGAGCTTGCTTGTGTTCCCGACCACGTCCTCCATTTCGTCAGAAACGTTACCGCCGGCAGGAATGCCACCTGACTTCAGCAGATACTCGAAATCCTTGACACTCCAGTCACCCAGCCCGTCCTTCGGGTGCTGGCTGATGTTGGGAATGAACCCTTTCCCTTCCGGATTCGGGCCACCGGCCATCCGGCCATCTGCCGTGATGCCGCCCAGAAGATTGCGCTTTGAATGGCATTCGGCACAATGGCCCGGTCCCTCGACAAGATAGGCACCCCGATTGAACACGGCGCTTTTGGCCGTATCCGGTCCAAAGGCTTTGCCATCAAGGAACAGCAGCTTCCAGATCCCGAGTGTGCGGCGGATGTTGAAAGGAAAAACCACTTTGTGCGGCCCGGCTGACGTCGGTACAGCAGGCAATGTCTTCAGATACCCGAAGAGATCGCTGACATCATTGATCGGCATCCGCTGATAGGACGTGTAGGGAAACGCCGGATAGAGATGCTCCCCATTGCGACCGACACCCCTGATCATGGCCGTCAAGAACTCTGCCTCGCTCCATGCGCCGATCCCGGCATTGGCATCGGACGAGATGTTGGGCACCACGAATGTGCCGAAAGCTGTCTTGAGCTCATGTCCGCCACCGAGTGTCAGCGGTTCTTTCTTGTAATCCTTCGCGTGGCAGGACGCGCATCCTCCGATGTTGAACAGTGTCTCGCCGTTCTTCAGATCGGATGTTCTGGCTGCAATCGCCGAGGTTGGAATCACTCTCGGGATGGTCAGCACATAAAAGCCGGCCAGACCTGCGACAACACCTGCAGTTGCCAATTTCAGAAAGGTCGCCAGCTTCATTTTGGACTCCGAAGGTGCCTGAGTGGACACCACAAAAGCACAGAGCGCGCGTCTTGCAACGCGCGCTCTGAAGGATCAGGTTTTCGCTGCGCGGAAATTATTACAGCGGTGTCTGCATGCGCTTGAACGAATCGCCGAGGCCCGGAGCAAAGCCGCCTCTGTTGCCGTGGCATCCGCCGCAGTTGGCCGCCACTTTGGGATATTCTACCTTGAAGGACGCTTCGTCCTTGATAGCAACGGAAGCCGCCTTCACGTCGGCCACCCATTTGTCGATAACGCCATTGAACTCGGCGCGAGCCTCCCAGACTTTGGCGGTCGCTTCGGTTGAACCGGTCTTGGAATCATCCGGGAACATAGTCTTGTACTTCGGAGCATTGTCCTCGACGGCCTTGAGAACAGCCTGAACCGCAGCAAGATCGAACGGGGCTTCCCCCTTTGTCATCTTGAAAGGCTCTCCACCGGCCTTCGCAATGGTGCGCATAATCTCACGGCGCTGCTTGATGGCATCGGCATTCTGCGCATACACCGCAGTGGCACCGACAACGGTCAATCCGACAACGGCCATAGCTTTAAAGAGCTTCATTCTTGTCCTCCAGACGATGTTCACGTCAACCGGCAGGATGGCAATTCCAGCCCTTGGCGGCAATGCCCTTTCGTCTTGCCAAAATTCACGATTTCGTTTGCGCCGCCGCAATGGCTTGCCACACCCGCTCCGGCGTGGCCGGCATGTCGATATGGCTGATGCCATGTCCCCGGTGCAGCGCATCCACCAGCGCGTTCATCACGGCCGGGCATGAACCGATGGAACCGGCCTCTCCCGCGCCCTTGATCCCCAGCGGATTGGTGGTCGACGGCACATTGCGTGTGGTGAAGGAGATCGACGGCGCATCATCGGCGCGCGGCATGGCGTAATCCATGAAGGACGCGGTCAGCAACTGCCCGTCCTTGTCATAGACCGTGCGCTCCATGAGCGCCTGACCAATGCCCTGCACCACACCGCCATGCACCTGCCCGGCCAGCAAGAGGGGATTCACGGTGAGGCCGAAGTCATCGACAATCGTGTAATTGAGGATCGAAGTGACACCGGTCGCCGGATCAATCTCCAGCTCGGCCACATGCGTGCCGTTGGGATAGGTCGCATCCGGCGGTACGAACTCGTTGGTGGCCGCCAGCATGTCGGGTGTAGCACCGGGCAGCGCCGCGATCTGGGTGAAGCTCAGGCTCTTGTCGGTGCCAGCCACCGTCACGTTGCCGCCGCCAAGCACCAGATCGGCCACTGCCGCTTCCAGCTTCTCCGACGCCAGTTCCTTCAGCTTGTCAGCGAGTCCCTCCGAAGCGCGATAGGCCGAGACAGCGCCCACCGGGATCGAGCGCGATCCACCCGTGCCGTGGCCGGTTTTCACCCGGTCCGTATCGCCCTGAATGACGGTGATCGATTCAGGCGGAATATCCAGCGCCTGGCTCACGGCCTGAGCATAGGCCGTCATATGGCCCTGCCCGTTGGATTGCGTGCCGATCAGCAGCGTCACGGTGCCGTCCTTGCCCAGCGACACCTCGACATCCTCGCCGGAACCCCAGGCCGTGCATTCGATATAGCTGGCAAAGCCGAAGCCGCGCAGCTTGCCCGCCTTTTTCGACGCCTTGAGGCGTGTCGCAAAACCCTTCTGGTCGGCCTTTTCCAGCGCAGCACTCATATGGCCCTCGAACTCGCCGACATCATAGGTGCGCTTGGTCTGGGTCTTGTAGGGCATCGACGATGGTTTCACGAAATTGCGCGCGCGGATTACCTCCGGCTTGATGCCGGTCTGGCGAGCGCAGGCATCCACCAGCCGTTCCAGCACATAGGCCGCCTCGGGGCGCCCAGCGCCGCGATAGGCATCCACAGGAACCGTGTGGGTGTAGATGCCCTGACAGCGCACAAACATCTGTTTGATGTCATAGGGCCCGGTCGCCATCGTCGCGCCCAACCACGGGATATAGGGACCATACTGCGACGCGTAAGCGCCGAGATTGCCCAGGATATGCACGCGCATGGCCAGAAACCTGCCGCGCGCATCCAGCGCCATTTCCGCCGTCGTGAGATTGTCGCGCCCTTGAGCGCATGACAGGAAATGCTCGGTGCGCTCCTGATTCCACCTCACCGGACGGCCCAGCACCTTCGCAGCGAAGAGCACCAGCGGATATTCCCGGTAATTGAAGCTCTTGGTGCCAAAGCCACCGCCGACATCCGGCGTGATGACGCGAAGCTTGTCCGGCCCCACCCCCATGATCTTGCCGACAGAACCCTGAATACCATGCACACCCTGCGATCCAAGGGTCAGCGTGTAGCGTTTTGACTTCGCATCGTATTCACCGATGGCGGAGCGCGTCTCCATATAGTTGGTCACGAGCCGGTTGTTCACGACCGTCAGCTTGACCACGTGAGCTGCCTTGGCAAAGGCCGCATCCGCCTTGTCCTTGTTGCCGATGGTCTGGTCATAGGCCACATTGCCCGGTGCCACATCGCCCCACACCGTCACGGCCTTTGGCGCGATGGCGTCCGATATCGTGGTCACCACAGGCATTGCCTTGTAATCGACCGCAATCAGCTCAGCCGCGTCGCGCGCCTGCGCCAGCGTATCCGCCACGACAAAGGCAACCGCGTCACCCACATGCATGACTTTCCCTTTGCACAGAAGCGGCCATTCCGGTGCTTCCATGGTCTTGCCGTCGGCCTTCTGCATAGGCGCCTGGCAGGCAACGCCCTCCATGTCCTTGATATCCACGGAGGTGAAAACCCCCAGCACGCCCTTGGCGGCTTTCGCCGCCGCAATATCCGTGATCGTGAAGGTCGCATGGGCCTGCGGCGAGCGTAGCACGAACGCATGAACAGCTTTCACGGGTGAAATATCATCGGTGTACTGGCCCATGCCGGTGATGAATTTCCGGTCTTCCACCCGGCGGATGGGCTGGCCGATGCCAAATTTCTTCAGATTGCCGGGATGAATCGTCATGGGGAATGCCTCGATGGGGATGGGAGAGACTAGCACGGGAATGACGGGTGGGAAGGGGGCAGATTGTCCACGATCCCAAATTCACTCACTCCATCACAGCCGCCTTCAATATACACACCATCGTCGCCCGCGCCGCATCGTTCCCCTTGTTGCGGATGACATGCGGCCGGTCGCAGCGGTAACGCAGGGTCTCACCGGCTTTCGCGGTGTCGATGACCCCACCCGCCTCGACCTCCAGTTCGCCCGACAGCACGGACAGGCACTCGATGGAGCCGCGTTGGTGCGCATCGGATTCCAGCACGCCACCGGGCTGGGCTTCGAAATCATACCATTGCAGCCATTCCACGGTCTTGATCCAGCCGATGATGGTGATGCGGCACTTGCCGTCGTCGGAGGTCAGCACTGGCGTGTCGTTGCGTGTGGACTTCTCGACGAAAGGCTCCTCGTCGCTCTGCACCAGAAAGCGGTCGATCGAGACATCCAGCGCCTGCGACAGCCGCCATATCGTTGCCAGCGTGGGATTGGTCTCGTTGCGTTCGATCTGGCTGATGATCGATTTGGCGACACCGGACTGGTCGGCCAGTTCCGACAGCGACATATTGTAGGCCTTGCGCAGCCGCAGGATCGTACGGCCGAGCTGGCCGGACAGGGCCACCGCCCCGGCATCCATCGTCTTTGCCCGTTCTTTGCCTTCGATACCCATAGGCCACGTTCCATTTTAAGAACAAAAGCGTTCATTACTCAGAACGAGATGTGGCGCAAAATACTTCCGAGTTCAAGAGAATCAGATCGCGTGGCCTGTCAGATTGCCCGACTCGGTCCGCTTTCCTTCTGGCGTCTGCGATCCAGGCCAAGCTGACGCTCGCGCCAGATCACGAATATCCCGGCGGCCATGACGACACAGGCACCTGCAATCACGATGTTCTCGGGAAGCTCTCCGAACAGGAACCAGCCGACCGCGATAGCCCAGACCATGCTAACATAATCAAACGGGGCAAGCAGCGAAGCATCAGCGTACCGGAAGCATTGCGTCAGCGTAATCTGGCCGATACCGCCCATCACACCCATCAAGACGAGCAGGGTCGCGTCGCGCAAAGTCGGCAAATGCCACATGAACAACGGATAGACCCATCCCAGAACAATGGTGGAGAGCCCGATCAGCGTCGTGAGGATCATGAAGAACGACACGATGGCACCAGTGCTTTCGTTCTGCGTCAGCTTGCGGGTTTCAATCGTGGCGAAACCGGCACAGACCGCGCCGAGCATCGAGAAACTCGCGCCGGTGACACGCATGTCACCGAGAGGAACAGTAGCGCCGAAATATGGGGTGAGCATGATCAACACGCCGACAAAGCCGATGACAACAGCGCTCCAGCGGTAAACCCTCACCCGCTCTTTCAGGATAACGGCCGCCAGCACAACAGTGAACAGCGGTGCTGCAAAACTGATCGCCGTGGCATCCGCGAGCGGAAGCAGCAACAGCCCAGTAAAGCCTGAAAACATGCCGATGGAGCCAAAAAAGCCCCGTCGCGCATGGTTGCGGATGCTCGAAGTCCTGAAAGCGGCCTGCAGATCCCCCTTCCAGCCCAGCCAGATGAACACCGGGATCAGTGCAAAAAGCGAGCGGCAGAACACCGTCTGTCCCACAGGATAATACAGCGGATCACCCGGATGCGCCGAGCCGATCAGCTTTACACAAGCCGACATGAAGGTGAAGGCGAGCGTCGAAATGAGCTTGAGGCTGATGCCAGCGAACATGGGCGGGAGGCAATGCGGAGGATGGCACAAAGGAGTCGATGTGTGCGATTATCAGCCCTCAGCCCCGGCCATGCAACCCTTGAACGCGCTGTCAGTACCGATTTGTCTGACAACTTTCTCAGCTAAACAGACGCGTCCGCTCTTCGACCGACATGCTCTTGAGCGCATCCAGCGCTTTGGCCGCTTCACCCGCAGAGAGTTCCGCCCCGGTCTTGACCTTGCGGATGGCGTGATCGACCTCGGGCTGGCTGTGAACGAGTTGCAGATGCTCGCCTGGTGCACTCAGCGTCTGGACTTCCGCAACAAGTTCGGGCTGAGAGAACAGCATCTCATCGATATCGTCGCTTGCGGCCATCGGCTTTATCGGCACGTCAGCAGGCAGGATAAAGGCAGAGGCAACTGACACCTCCGAGATCGGCAGCGCGGCAGTCACTTCTGGATCATCGGACCCTTCGGACTGCGTGAATATCGCTGGTGCGGGCTGACTTACGGCACTCGCCTTATCAAGCTCGGCATGAATCACACTGATATCTTCTTCGGCGATGCCGTCTTCCACCAGCGCGAAATCGACATCGGCCTGGCTCATGCTGGGGTCGAAAGCCGCTCTGGTACTAACTGTCCGCTCAGCCTGGCCGCCCTCGGACGTTTCATCACCGAATTGCCAGATATCGGCCATGGCGTTCACGCGCTTTTCGAGGA
Organism: Hyphomicrobiales bacterium; assembly: GCA_031431475.1. Taxonomy (GTDB): domain Bacteria; phylum Pseudomonadota; class Alphaproteobacteria; order Rhizobiales; family Beijerinckiaceae; genus JADCCX01. The sequence continues at coordinate 141,194 of JANPDL010000036.1, read as the reverse complement.
AGCCCAGCGCCTCGATGACCTTGCGGATGCGCTGCGCCGTGAGGTCCTGGAACGAACACGCCGTGTAGATCTCGGTCGCACGTTCATCCAGCATATCGCACAGCGCGACATCCGCTTCCGCCTCGCGCAAGGTCCAGGCGGCTTCCTGCACGCGCTCGGCCGCAGCAAGAATATCCGACGTGGCACGCTCAGTAGCCGATACAATCGAATCAAGCTCGCCCGACGCCACGACAAAGCGTCCACCCGTTGTATCATCCGGTTTGATTGCAGCGATCTCGGCATGCGTGCGGGCAATAGCCTTCGACATTTCCAGCACATTCAGTCTGAATTGGTCGATTTGCATCGGCTCGCGATGCACCGTCACCGATCTCTCGATCCGTGACAGAGCTGTCAGCAAAACCTGTGTATCCGCGTGGCGGTTTCGCTTCGCATATTGGTTCAGAAACCAGCGCCCGCGGTCCGTTTCCATGACAGCCAGTTCGATAGCCTCGTAGTCGGCCTCGGACCCGGGACTTTGTGCCAAAACACCAGACATTGCATGTTCCAAACATGACGTTGCGATGCGGCAAGGTGCACACATCGCAAGCTTTAACGTCCGCAGTGAGCCATGGTTACCCTAACGAAGCGTTACGCTGTCGCGTCAATATGCGTTTTCTGGGCATGCTCCGGCCGCTGTATCAGCACATCAAGGCGGTTGTCTTTCGCCATGCGACAGGCCATGTCTACCTGCATTGGACGCAAGGATTGTTGCGGTTGCAAGAGACGTCGCAGTTACGGGACAAGAGCGTGGCGCCCGCCATGCAGATCGCCAGCGGCAATGCTGGCGATACGCTGTTGCTGACCGGTGACTGGACCATGCGCCATGGCCGGACCGTCGAAGACCTCATGAAAAAGGCCGCCGACACCACCGGAAAATCCTTCACTGTGGACTTCTCGGGCATTTCGACCTTCGATACGCTCGGCGCATTGTCCTTGTCGCGTCTGCGCAGCGGACAGGAGGCTCTGGGCCGGAAACTCGCCTTCAGCGGCATGTCCCGCAGCCACGAGATTCTTCTGGCAGAAGCGGTGACGCAGCCGATACCGCTGAAACCTTCAACATCAATCACGCTGGTCGACCTGCTCGTCGATGTCGGCCAGGGAGTGGCTGGTTTCGGCAAGGATATTGCAGGTGGCATCAGCTTTCTCGGCGGTTTTGTGGCTGCCTTGGGCCGGATGATTCTCCACCCCAGCCGTTTCCGCTGGCCTGCAATTGTGAAACAGATCGAGATGTTCGGCTTTCGATCGGTGCCGATCATCGCGCTCATCTCGTTCCTCGTGGGCGGCATCATCGCCCAGCAATCCGTGTTCCAGCTCCAGACATTCGGCACCACGGCTTTTGTGGCGGACCTTCTGGGCATCCTCATCCTGCGCGTACTGGGCGTGCTGTTGACCTCCATCATGATCGCCGGACGGTCAGGCTCTGCCATCACGGCGGAAATCGGCTCGATGAAAATGCGGGAGGAAATCGACGCTTTGCGCACCATGGGGCTCGATCCGATGGAGGTGCTGATCGTTCCGCGCATTCTGGCGCTGATCATATGCCTGCCGATGCTGACCTTCATCGCCTCGATTGCCGGTCTGTTCGGCGGCGGGCTTGTGGCCTGGGCCTATGGCGATGTCAGTCCCGATGTCTTTCTGACGCGACTGCAGAACGCCATCAGCATCAACACCTTCATGGTCGGCCTCATCAAGGCACCCGTGATGGCTCTGGTGATCGGCCTGATCGCCAGCATCGAGGGCATGGCCGTGAAAGGCTCTGCCGAATCACTGGGCCAGCAAACCACGGCGTCTGTGGTGAAAGCCATTTTCATGGTGATCGTCGTCGACGGCCTTTTCGCCATGTTCTTCGCCGCAATCCGGTACTGAGGCGATGATGGCAGCAGGCAATGGCAAACAGGACGACGCCACGCGCGAAAAGGTGATCGAAGTCCAGGACCTTGCAGTCGGCTTCGGCGACCGGCTGGTCAATGACGGCCTGTCGCTGGATGTCTTTCGGGGCGAAATCCTGGGTGTGGTCGGCGCGTCAGGCACTGGCAAATCAGTGCTGATGCGGACGATTGTCGGACTGTTACCCAAGAAACGCGGGACGATCCACGTCTTCGGTCAGGACATGGAAACCTTGTCGGAAAAAGAGCGGCAAGGCGTTGAAAAGAGGTGGGGAATTCTGTTTCAGCAAGGTGCACTTTTCTCGTCGCTGACCGTGAAACAGAATATTCAGCTGCCCATGCGCGAGCATCTCGACCTGTCGGACGCCATGCTGGATGATCTCGCCGTGATGAAGATCGAGATGGTCGGACTGAAAGCCGATGCGGGTGACAAATTTCCGTCGGAATTGTCCGGTGGCATGATCAAGCGCGCAGCTCTCGCCCGCGCTTTGGCGCTTGATCCGGAGATCGTCTTTCTGGACGAGCCGACTTCTGGGCTGGACCCAATCGGAGCTGGGGATTTCGACGAGCTGACCGTGACATTGCAGAAGACTTTGGGCCTGACAGTGTTCATGGTAACCCACGATCTCGACAGCCTTGGTACGATCTGTGATCGCATCGTGGCGTTGGGCGAAGGCAAGGTCCTGGCCTCTGGCGACATGGAGGCCATGGTTCACACCAGCCACCCTTGGCTGAAGGCGTATTTCACCGGGCCACGCGCTCATCGGACACTGGGGAGCCGCTAACGCGGACAAGACGGAAGAGTAATGGAGACCAGAGCCAACTACGCCCTGATCGGCCTTTTCACCCTGGCGGTTTTCGCCGGGATGCTTGGCTTCGTCTATTGGTTTTCCGCAGGGCGTTCCAGCAGCCAGAAGGTGAGCTATCGTGTGATCTTTACGGGCTCGGTCTCTGGCCTGAACCGGGGCTCGGTCGTGAGATTCAACGGCCTGAGGGTCGGCGAGGTCACCGTGATCGACCTTGTCCCCAGCGATCCAAGCCGCGTCATGGCCATCATCGAGATCGACCAGAAAACACCTGTGAAGACTGATACCCGTGCAAGGCTTGAATATCAGGGGCTCACTGGGCAAGCCTCCGTGCAGATGTCGGGCGGCACAGCCGGCGCTCCCGCACTCGTCGCTCCTGATGGGGGACGCGCCGTGATCTATGCTGACCGCTCGGACTTCCAGGACATTCTGGAAACAGCGCAAAGGCTGGCGACACGCACCGATGCGATCCTCGCCAGGGTCGAGAAGGTCGTGGCGGACAATGAGGGGTCTATCGGCGGCACCATCAAAAGCGTCGAGACGTTCGCCAAGGCACTCGCGGACAATTCCGCAGGTGTCGGCGCGTTCCTGGCCTCGATCGGTGAGACGTCACAACGCATTTCCTCGCTTTCAGGCCGACTCGAGACGCTCTCTACAGCGGCGGAGGAGATCCTGCGTGGTCTCAATACGGGCAGCGTCAACCGCACGATTGCCAATGCAGAGGCCTTCACGCAGGGGCTTGCCGACAACCGCAGCAACATTGCCGGCATTCTCGCCGACGGTGCCGTGCTGACGAAGCGGCTGTCCGAAACATCACAGAAACTCGATTCCGCCTTCACCGAGATTGATCGGATCACGAAGGCGCTGGACAGCCAGAAAATCGGTCGTACCGTCGATAACATCGACAGGATTACCACGGTCTTCGGCAACAACACTGATGCCACGGACAAGGCACTGAAGGATATCGCGGCAATCACGGCCACCTTGCGCGTTGCATCGGACAAGGTGGAAGGCGTCCTGACCGCTGCCTCACGCTTCCTCGGAAGCAACGAAGGCGAGGGCAAAGGTGCGTTCGCTGACGTTGGCGCAGCAGCCCGCTCATTCCGTGACCTCGTCGAGAACGTCAACGGGCGCGCCGCTGATTTCAGCGAGATGGCAAAATCGATCGAGAAACTGGCGCGCAGTCTGGATCGCCGCACACAGGAGATCACGGCAGGTATCAACCGCCTGACAAGCTCAGGCGGACGGGATGTCGAGGCACTGGCTGCCGACGCACGCCGTGCTGTGAACGAAGTCAATCGCGCGGTGCGCAGCCTCAGCCGCGATCCCTCACAGATCATTACTGGCGGCAAACCATCCGTTCCCGAATATTCAGGTCAACGATAGTGCAAGCTCCTTTTTCCGCTGTCCTACCCGCATGAGTGATCTTTCGCGACGTTCCATGCTGGCCACGTCCCTTGCATCGCTTGCGGGTTGCGGCGGCGGTCCTGCGCCCACGACCTTTGATCTCTCTGCTCCCCGCGAGGGACTGAGGCGCTCCGGCGGTGGCAGGAGAGCCATAATTGTGAGCGAGCCCACCGCAGTTTCCACACTCGACAGTGAGAGGATCGTTGTCCGTTCTGCCAATGCCGAACTGACTTATCTGCCGCGGGCGCAATGGTCGGACCGGCTTCCGCGCCTCGTCCAGACCCGCTTGATCCAGACCTTCGAGAACAGCGGGCGCTCCGCCGTGGGTCGTCCGGGCGACAGACTGACGGGTGCGTATCAGCTGCTGCTGGATATCCGTGCATTTGAGATTCGTGAAGTATCGCGCGATGCCCTTGTCGAGATCGCCGTGAAATTGGTCAACGCCGGCAATGGCGCAGTCAGCAACGCGAGGCTCTTCGCGTCATCAGCCGCAATTGGTGCTATCGATGGCCAGGGCGCTTCACAGGCACTCGATAAAGCGCTGGGGCGTGTTCTAGCCGATATCACGGCGTGGGCGGCGGCTATAGGATAACATTGAGTTTCATGCTGGGTTGAAAAAACCGCTCGAACCCTTTGGTGCGGCGGTTTTTTCGTATCCAGCTTTGTGGCGGGTTTACTCGAAGCGTCCCGCTGCATGAGCCAGCATGGTGTAGACCTTGCCTGTATCCGAGGTGAGATAGGTGCGGGCGACGGCGCCGTCGCGACCTTCGGATGCAACATCCTTTAGCAACCGCTCGAACTCTTCCACATATCGGTCAATCGTCTCGCGGAAGTCCGGCTCGCGGCGGTAGCGGCGGCGGACTTCATCGAATGTCTGCTGACCTTGCAGGGTGTAGAGACGGCGCGTGAAGACGCTGCGCTCACCAACGGTGTAGCGATCCCAGGCATCCACGACAGCATCGCTGTCCACGAGTCGGGCGATATCACCCGAGATTACATCCAGCGCCTCAAGGCCCTGTTCGGTCGGGCTGGCGCGGTTGGCATCAGGCACTTCCCCGGTCGAAGCGCTCGTCAGTAGGTCGGACAGCCAACCACCTGCACGACCGGTAGCCTGCGGCGCACGCTGGGCCACAGGTGCCCTGACCGGAGCAACAGCGCGGGGTACCGGCGCGGGTTGCGGCACTGGACGTTCAAGTGCAGGTGCCGGACGCTTCATAGGCTGGGCCGGTGCGGCATCAAGGCCGGTGCGCTCGACAATGGCATTGAGCTCACTGAGTGCCTGAAGCTGGTCACCAACGGCGCGCTTGATGGCACCTGTCTGCGCCTTCAGATCTCGCGGCATACTCATCGTGCTGCGGCTGATCTCGGCGCGGGTCGATTCAAGCTCCTGCGCGATCTCCGCAGTCATGCCGCGAAGCTGCTCGGCTGTGCCGCGGAACCGCTCCGTCGCCTCTGAGAAGACCGAACCCAGTTCGCCCATGGCCTGCTCATAGCTGGCCCGGAGATTTGTACTGGTCCGCTCACGCTCCTTGGCCGAGAGATTGCGGATCAACTCATATTGCTCGGTTATATTGGCAGTCGCATTTTCAGATGCACCATGCAGCGTCGTGCTGAGGTCACGCGCCCGATCTTCCGCTGCCGACAGGCTTTCCTGCAGCAACTGCCGGAAGCCATTCATCATGGCTTCCATCTCGCCGCTCTGGTGCTCGATGGCTCCCACAAGCGTGCGGACATCATCATGTTTGCGCTCGAGTGCTGTGTCCACGCGAGTCTGTGCAGCGGCCAGTTCCTCAGCGGCACGCGCCAGAGCCGTACCCTGCATCTGGATGTTCTGCGACAGGACGCTGGCTTCCTTGAGCACGCCACCCGATACTTCACGCAGCACACCGACCTGCACTTCGACCCGTTCCGACGTACTGGCTGTATCAGCAAGAATCTGGCCCATTGCGCCTTCCAGCTCACGCACACGCTCTGTGAGGCCCGTTTCGACGGCTTCCAGATTGTTCGTGGCGGACGCCAGGATGTTGTTGAGAACACCGTTGGCATCGCCCAGGCGGTTGAGCACCTCGGTGATCTCGCCGCTAAGCTTGCGATGCGCCTGTGTCAGGCCGCGCACCGACTGTTCCGCACCGCCGACAATGGCCGTGTTGAACTCCTGCGTGGAGGCATTGATGCGTCCCGTGAGTTCCTGACCCTTGGTATCGATGAGGGCGGCGACAGCTCCTCCGTTCCGCTCAAGCACATCCGCGACAGCGCTGCCGCGCGTCTCGATGGCACGAATGACGGTTTCACCAACTTCAGCAACTTCGCGGGCGATCGCTTCGCCGCGCGCGCCCAGTTCGCCCACCAGATTGGCACCCCGCTCGACGAAGAGCGTGGTGATTTCCTCTGTCCGCTGACCGAGAGATGCTGCGAGCTGGAAGCCCTTCTTGTCGATGGCTTCCGAAACACTGTCGAGACGACGCACGACACGCTCCTCGAAATTACCAACGCGCGTATCAAGCGTTTCAGCGATCTCGTTGGCACGGCCACCCAAAGTCGCGTTGATTTCTTCGGCCTTGGTAGTGAGCACGTTCGTGATCTGGTCAGATTTGGCACCCAGAACAATGCTGATCTCGTCCGACTTGCTGCCCAGAATGGCGGTAATCTCGTCGGACTTGTTGCTGAGGATCGCCGTAATCTGCTCGGCGCGTGCACCAAGCTGTTCGGTCATCGTTGTGGTGCGCAGGTTAATCGTGTCGTCGATCTCCTTCGCCTTGGTCTCCATGGCCGACGTCACATCGCGACTACCTTCGCCCATGATCCGGGCAATCTCGATAGCGCGCTGAGACAATGTCTCGTTCAGCTGCTGCCCCCGGCGCTCGAGGCCGGTATCGACGCGCTGGATCAGTTCATCGAACGAGCCGCTGAGAATCTTTGCGCGACCGATGGACCGCTCCTCAAAGGCCGTAAGCTGGGCTTCCAGCGTCTGGGTCGTGGCTTCCGTTTGTCCGGCGAGCCGGTCGACAAGCGCGTTGCCATGGATCGTGACCACGGCCTCGACGTTCTGCAGGCGCGCGCCAACTGTCTCGTTGAACCCGTGCAGGTGATCAGACACGTTGATCGAATGTGCTTCCAGCGTACCCGCAAGACTGCGTGCATTGTCAGCCAGAGCCTCATTGACGCGGTTACCCTGCGTGGCGATGGCCAGCACGATGTCCTTGCCAGTTTCGGCCAGACGCCCCGTGACCTGATCCGCATGGGAGCCAAGGCGATTCTCGACCTCGTTGGCGTGGTTGTTCAGCATGCTTTCGGCCTGGCGCGTACGTCCGTCGATGACAGTTGCGATGACCTGCCCTGCGCCTTCGAATGCGGAACGGGCATGCCCGACTTGCTCGAAAATGAGAGTCGCAGCCTGCTGTCCCGTAGCGGCAATACTCTCTTCAAGTGACTTGCCGTGAACAATAATCGAATCGTTGATGCGATCGCTGGTCTCGACCAGACGCGTAGCAAGGCTGTCGCCCCGTGTCGTGACGGTCTCGGCGATCTTGTTGCCGGTTTCCTCCAGCCGCTGCGTGACTTCGGCACCGCGGATACCGAGATCGATGACCAGAGCTTCGCCGGTCGACCGCATGGTGTTGTTCACTTCGTTGGCGCGATCACCGATCGCATCGATCAGCGAACGACCGGTGTGATCGAGCGTCTCGGCTACAGCCTGTGATTTGTCTGTGATGGATGTGATCAGGCTAATACCGGTCTGCTCAAGCGTGGATGTGACGAGAGAGGAACGCTCCGTCATCGTTTCGATCAGCATGGTCCCGGTAATCTGAAGCGCATCATTCACGTGCTGCGACCGCTCGGTGATCGCCGTTACAAGCGTATCGCCAGTGGTCTGCAGAGCCAGGTTCACACTCTCGGAACGCTCGGTAATCGCGCTAACCAATGTATTGCCGGTAATCTCCAGCATGTCGTTCACGCTCTGGGCGCGATCCGCTATGGATGTCACCAGAGTATTGCCTGTTAGGTTGAGCGACTCATTCACGGCCTCCGCGCTCTGACTAAAGCGGCTGGTAACCGCATTCCCCGTATTCTCGATCTGCGCCGTCACCGAATGACCGCGATCCGCGATCTCGGCCACAAGCTGCGCGCCGCTGTCGGTGATAGTACGGGTAACGTCGAGGCTGGTCGCGGCGATCTTGTCGTTCACGCCTTCGCCCGTGGCAGAAAGCCTGTCGATCAATTCGGATGAACGCACCGTGATCTGGTCGATCATCTGGTCACCGGCGCGCGACAAAGAACTGGCGATCTGGTCGCGGCGCTCATCCAGAGCGGAAGTGACACGGTTCCCGGCTTCCGTGACCGAATCCGTGATGCGCTGAGAGACAGATTGCATGTCGCTGGCGAGATTGTCATGCGCACCCATGATGGCAGCACGGACAGAGGAGGCATTGTTATTGATAGCGTCGCGCTGATTGGCGAGTTCATCCAGCAGCATACGGATTTTCAGCTCGTTATCGGAATACGAGCGCTCAAGCTGCGAAACCTCGCTGTGGACAAGCGCTTCAAGCTCGCTCGCACGGGCCACGGCCCGCTCGATGCCGTCGCCCATGGAGGCAACTTCGCGGCGGATGGCCTGGCCTAGCGAGAAGACGGAATCCGACGCAATCGCCTCTGGCTGCACCAGCCGCAGGGCAGCTTCGGTCATGGCACGGGCGGCAATGCGCATTTCCTGCGCGCGACGCACCATGGAGGCGGCGCTGAACATGAAAATGATGGGTAGAAGAGCCGCCACGGCAATCGCCACAACGAGTGGCAGATTATTCTCGGCCAGATAGCCACCGGATGACAGGATAGAGGCGTGGTACGTGTTGAAAACATAATATCCAGCCAGCGCCAGCCAGCCCAGCGACATCAGAGTGGCGAGCCAGAGCGGTGCACTGGAAGGGCGTTGCTGCAAGGCGCTCAGCAGTGCGGCACCGTTACGCTTGTCGTCATTGGCGGCAGCGCGCGTCGGCGTCACCAGAGACGGGGCCGGTGCGGCAGGCGCAGGCATCGCTTCATTGGCAGGAGCGGGAGGCACAAGCACTTGTGATTCCAGGACAGGCCCGGCAGAAGGCTCGAGTATTACTTCCGGGGACTTGTCGATCTTGGGCATTTTGACCCTCGGCATGTTCATCTTGGGCATTGTGACCTTCGGCATCGCAGGGGGGGCCAACGGCCCATCGGTCCCGGTCGCCTTGCCGTTCAGTGCTTCCTCTATCGCGGACAATGCGGCTTCCGCCGGGTCCGGAGTCTTGTTTGCCTTGGCCATGCCTGCCTCGTCTTCTCGCACCACATCACGGCCAGTGCTGGTGCGGCATGCCCACGCTCCATCAGGAGTGCCTCGGGGTACGCAAACACAGGTACAGCAAATCTGGCCCTACCCCCATGGGAATATCGCCCAATGGAAGTCCAATGCTATTTTTAGACGCGAATCCCGTCTGTGCGCAAACGTCCTGTTAATCTTTCATCAAACTTCGTTAACGCCCGGGCAGAGCGGACTGGTCGGGAAGAGATCATTGCGCTACCCGGAGAGGCCATGATGCCCATCATCGATGAGACCGAACTCAACCAGCAGACGTTCCACGATCCGGACATCCGCCGTGAAATCATTGCCATGTTCATGAATCAGGCGCCAGCCATCCTTGCAGGCATCGAAGGCGGCATCGGAGCAACGCGCGCTGATATCGCCCATCGGCTCAGGGGCTCTGCACTGGCACTTGGCGCGCTCCCGCTGGCGGAGGCAGCATCGCGGCTGGAACTGGCCCCCGGCGACACCGCTGCATTGAACGACGTGCGGCGATTGCTGGATGCCACGCTGCAGGCCCTGAGACATTTGGGCACGTAGATACGAATCCCATCTCGTCAGACGCCTCAGGCTCGGCTAAGAGCGCTCGAAACAGCATGCGGCAGATGGCGGCAACCACCGCGCAATGAGGATATCCATGGCGAAAGTGACATTCATCGACGCGGCCGGAACCGCACGCACGGTCGAAGCCGACAATGGCTCGACGGTGATGGAAACGGCGATCCGCAACAGCATTCCCGGCATCGAGGCGGAATGCGGCGGTGCCTGCGCCTGCGCGACCTGCCATGTCTATGTCGCGGATGAGTGGTCGGCGAAGGTGGGCAAGCCCCAGCCGATGGAAGACGACATGCTGGATTTCGCTTTCGATGTGCGCCCGACCTCGCGGCTGTCCTGCCAGATCAAGGTGAAGGCGGAGCTGGACGGATTGACCGTGATGACGCCCGCGAAACAGGGGTGAACCCTACGCCTTCGGCAGCACATCCTCCGGGATAGCCTCCACCACAAACCCGCGCGGCCGGTTGCGTGCGAGATAGCGCGTCGCCCACCAGCCGCAATAAAGCGCCAGAATGCCGGTCAACACTGCGGCAGGCAGGCCACCATTGAGCATCGCCTGTCCCGCCACGGTGACCAGCGCAATAACGGCGATCAGCCCGGCCAGTCCCGTGACCAGATGCAGCCAGCGCGGCATGCCGGCCTGAAGGGCAACACCGGGGTTCGCCCGGTGAACCTCGCCAATCAGGCGCACCACAAACCGCCGATAATCCCCATCCTTCCGCTCCAGATCGACAAGGCTCTTCCATGACAGGTTGGTGAGCGAGGCCGTATGCCCGTCGCGCCGGTAGAGCTTGCAGACATAGCCCTCGTTCGTCGTGTTGCGCGGCTTGTAGGTGAGGCGGATCATCGCGATGTCACGATAGGGAAAATCCCCCGAGCGCTTGCCCTGCTCCACCCGCAGATGCTGCGGCATGAGCCGAAATTCTGCATCATGCGCATAGGGTTTGGCGCGATGGGCATAGGTGGCGAGGGGACTATAGGTCGGACTGTCTGACATGCCGGGTTCTTGGCGGGGAAAGTGTGGGAAGGCAAGGGGCGCAAACCCTCCGTTAACCATGATGCCGCATGGTCATTCGAACGAAAACACCATGGTTGATGAGATGTTACCGCCAGTGTCAGAACCCCTATCACCCGTCCAGCCGAAGCTGGTCGATGGCCGCTCCTGCGGTACATGCAGCATGTGCTGCAAGATATTTGACGTCCCCCCCGTCGATAACAAGCCAGCCGGTATTTGGTGCAAGCATTGCAAGCCCGGTAGTGGTTGCGGCATCTGGGATACACGAGACCAGTTTTGCGCCGACTATTTCTGCCACTGGCGCTTTGATGCATCTCTGGGGCCTGAGTGGCGACCGGACGTTGCCAAATTCCTGATCAACCGGGAGCCAGGTGACATCTGGCTGTCGGTCATCGTCGACAAGGCCTTGCCGAATGCCTGGCGGCGCGAGCCTTATCACGCCAAACTGCGCGCCTTGGCGACACGGTTGATCGAGGGTGGGAAGCACGGGCTGATGCTGATCGTGGGTGACAGCAAGTATGTCATTCTGCCCGACCGCGAGATACTGATTGGCACCCGGAATACCCATGCCAATGTCCGTTTCAAACGCGCGACAGTGAATGGTACAGTTCGATACGATATCGAACTTCAGGTTGCGGCATGAGCGATGTTCTCGTTCCTGCCACGGGAAAGTCATGCGGAACCTGCACGCTCTGCTGCAAGGTCTATGAGGTACCCGTCCTCGAAAAGGCGTCTGGCAAATGGTGCTCCCATTGCAAGCCCGGCAAAGGCTGTGGCATCTGGGAAACCCGCCCGCAGTTCTGCCGGGATTTCCACTGCCGCTACATCGTGGATCCGAATCTTGGCCCGCAATGGCGACCGGATGTCTGCAAGTTCGTCATGAACTACCAGCCCAACGGCACCTTTGCGATTGCCTGCGATCCCGGCGTTCGCCATGCGTGGAAGGCCGAGCCTTACTACGCAGGTATCAAGCGGATTTCACGCCAATTACTGGATAATGGCATCACCACCTATGTCGTGGATGGCATCAACAAGATCATCGTGACACCCGATGAGGATGTGATTGCTTGTGGCGCGCACGAAACGCCTGACTTCGAGATATTCAAGGTCGAGAGAGGCAGTCAGGTTTCATGGCGTGTCGATATCCGCCGGAACACGCATGCGGCGGCCTAAAACGAAAACCGCCCCGGCTTTTGGCCGGAGCGGTTGTCTTGATGGCAGATCGCCTTGACGGCGGTCCTGATCAGAAGAGACGAAGGATCGCCTGGTCAGACCTTGAAGCCAGCGACAGGGCCTGCACCGCAAGCTGCTGACGTGTCTGCAAGGATGTCAGGTTTGCACCTTCCTCGTTGATGTCGGCGTTCGTCAGGAAGTCAGCCGATCCGTTGTTGATGCGGATCGAGTCCTTGGTGAACTGCTGACGAAGGGTCAGGACCTGCGCGTTCACAGCGAGGTTCGAACCGGTCGTCTGCAGACGGGCCAGGGCAGTGACCGAAGAGGCAACGAAAGCATCGATGGCTGCATCACCAAGAGCAGTTGCATCATAGACAGTGGCAGACTGAACGTCGATCGTGACGGCAGCAGTACCAATACCTGTGACTTTCTGACCGTTGGCAGCGATCGCCAGGTTCAGGCCGGTTGCTTCCGAAACGCGAACGTCCTGAAAGTCGAGCTGAACAAACGTGAAGCCAGTGGCTTCCGTGCTGGTCGCAACCGTCAAGGTAGCACCTGTCTTGATTGCAGCCGTCAGAGCACCGGCAGCAACGCCGGATGTCCGTTCACCAACGAGAAGATTCTTGCCATTGAAACCGGCATCGCTGATCTGGCGTACGGCCTGCGTCAAGAGACCAGCAATCTGCGTGTTGAGACCATTGCGCACAACGCTGTCCGTGCTGACACGAGCCTGCTTTGCAAGAGATTGAGCGGACTCAATCAACTTGCTGACATTGTCGACTGCCTTGAGGGCCTTGTTGACGTTCTCGATAGCCTGAGTCTGCTTGTCCAGAAGGCCACCAAGATCGCGAGCTTCCTTGGTAAACGCCTGTGCTGTGAAGTAGGACGAGGCATTGTCGATGGCCGAGTTGACCTTCTTGCCGGTCTGAAGACGATTGTTGGTCTTGGTAATAACCGTGTCGAGGTCCTGAAGGGCGTTAACACCGTTGCGGAGACCGGCTGAGAGAGAAATAGACATGTTTGAACCTCCTGGTTCGATAGACTGGTCCTTTCTGGACCGTCGAAGCGTTCTGCCTCGACTTGCAGGAGGGAAGTTGACGCAGCGGCAGGTAACGCAACGTCAAGGAACATGGTTACGCCGCCGGTAGGCTTACCACCGGGGAAATATTCACCATGAATGGCGAGTTAAAGCGGGGGTGTTAACCCGGTGAAAGGGACGAAAATATTGTAATTTCAATGGGTTGGTGTTTTAGGGATGCGTTAAAGTTAACGGAATTTGCAGGTTTTCTTCCTTCTCCCTTGGGAGAAGGGGAGGAAACGCTTTACACCAGATCAATCAGCGCGGGGATCAGCGGTTCATCCGCTGGTGGCATGGGATAATCCCTCAGCTTAGCGGGCTTCACCCATTTCAGCGCCTGCCCTTCCCGCGCTATGACCACACCGTCCCAGCGACGGCATATATAGAGCGGCATCAGCAGGTGAAAATCCGGATAGACATGGCTGGCGAAAGTCAGCGGCGCGAGGCATGCTTCCTTCACATCGATGCCGAGTTCTTCCTTCAACTCGCGGATAAGCGCCTCCTCAGGTCGCTCGCCAGGGTCCAGCTTGCCGCCGGGAAACTCCCAAAGGCCCGCCAGCGCCTTGCCTTCGGGGCGTTGCGCGATCAGCACGCGCCGGTCCTCGTCCACCAGCGCACAGGCCACGACGAGCAGGAGTTTCATGGCTTGCTCCCCAGCGGCAGGCGCACCAGCCCCGTGACGATGGCGACACCAAGCAGGACGATCACCCCGCCGATGATCTGGCGCAGCACCACCGGCTCTCCCAGCACGAGAACACCCATGACGACGGCTGTGGCAGGCACGAGATAACCCGTCATCGCGGCCCTCGTCGGCCCACCCGCCGTGATCAGGCGCATGAACAGCCAGATCGGCAGCGCGGTCGAGAACAGGCCGAGCGCCAGCAACGGCCATATATATGGTACAGCGCGCCCGTATTCGCCGGTGCTGCCAAGAGCGATGACGATCATCGTGCTGACGATGGCCGAGACCGCCTGCTGCCCGAGCGCCATACGCAGCGGCACCGCATCGGGAATCGTCCGCGCATAGATATTGCCGATGGCGTAACCGAACGTCATGACCAGCATGGCAAGAACCGCGATTGTCGTGCCGCCGCCCGCAAAGGCCTTGCCGCCGATGAGGAGCGCGATGCCGATTGCTCCTATGCCAATGCCAAGCGCTCGGGTCATGGTCAGGCGTTCGCCCGCCAGCAGAAAATGCGCGAGAAGCGCCGTCATCAGCGGGCCCGCTGCCTGAATCAGCGCGGCGGGGCCGGAATCCATGTGAAGCAGCGCATAGGCCACAAGGATGTTCGGAGCCCAGCCGTTGACCGTTCCCAGCACCAGCCAGTCCCGCCATTCGCGGCCCCTGGGCAGCACCGATTGTCCGACCGCGATCACAGCGATGACGAGAGCGGTGGCTGCGAGACCCGCCCGGATAGAGGCGATGAGGGTGGGCGACAGGCCGCCATCCATCAGCTTCATGAACAGGAAGCTGCAACCCCACGTTACAGAGCAACCGATGAGGTGCGCCGCGATGAAGCCGTTGCTGACGGGAGATGCGGACGCGGCAGAACTCACGAACGGTAATCGCCGTTGATCTCGATATAGGCCTTGGTGAGATCGCAGGTGTAGGCCGTATAGCGCCCCTTGCCGAGGCCGAGATCGACCGTGATGGCGATATCCTGATGCTTCATATAGGCCGAGGTCTGGCCCTCGCTGTAATTCGGGTCACGCTCGCCCTTCACGGCGACACGATACGGGCCGAAGGAAATCGCCAGCTTGTCGCGCTCCGCAGGTTGCCCGGCCTTGCCCACCGCCATGACGACGCGGCCCCAGTTCGCGTCCTCGCCCGCCACTGCCGTCTTCACGAGGGGAGAATTGGCAATCGACATGGCGATAACGCGCGCGGATTTGGCTGACACCGCACCACTGATCTGCACTGTCACGAACTTGCGCGCGCCCTCGCCGTCTCTCGCCACGAGTTGGGCCAGTTCCAGCAGCAACTCGTTCAGCGCTTTGCGGAAAGCCATCAGCGCCCGGTCAGCGGGGTCCTTGATCAGCTTCTGGCCACGCTTGGCGGCGGCACCTGTGGCGAACAGCATCAGCGTATCAGACGTCGAGGTATCGCCATCCACCGTCACGGCATTGAAGCTGTTGACCACGCCCTTGGCCAGCAGCCCCTGCAAGGCTTCCTTGCCGATGGCGGCATCGGTGAACACGAAGGACAGCATCGTCGCCATGTCAGGCGCGATCATGCCAGCGCCCTTGGCGATCCCGGCGATGGAGACCGGCGTACCGTTGATATTGACAGTACGCGTCGCGACCTTGGGGAACGTGTCAGTGGTCATGATGGCTTTCGCCGCATCCAGCCACGGGCCGGATTTGGCCCGCTTCACACAATCCTCCAGCACGCCGTTGAAGCGCGTGGCATCCAGCGGCTCGCCGATAACGCCGGTTGAGGCCAGGAACACCTCGGTTGTCTTGCACTCCACCGCCTTTGAAGCGATCTCCGCCGTCAGCTTGACCGCTGCCTTGCCCTTGGCACCGGTAAAGGCATTGGCATTGCCCGAATTGACGACAAGCGCCCGGGCCGAACCCTTGGCCAGATGCGCGCGACACCAGTCTACCGGGGCGGACGGGCATTTCGACGTGGTGAACACGCCAGCAGCAACAGTGCCCTTGTCCATGATGGCGAGGAACACGTCAGTACGGTTGCGGTATTTGATCCCAGCCTCGGCGGTGGCGAAGCGAACGCCCGAGATTGCCGGCATATCCGGGTGGGATTTCGGCGCAAGCGGGGAAACAGGAACGTCTTTACCAGCCATGGGGCACTCTCGAAGCTCGGGATTGGCCGTTCCTTAGACCATCCAAACCAGCGTTGGGAGGGGAAAAGCAGCGGTCAACCGGGGATTGCAAGACTTCCCTAACCATAACCGCAAATCCAGGGTGAACGGGCATGGTGAATTTCACTGTCGGCTTCAGGGTTTCTTAAGCGCAATTGGTTACCTTGAGTACCAGTTTGGTCTCGTTGAGTTTGTGTTGCGTTGCGTTGAGTAAGTGAGAGTCCAATGAGTGAACCTATGCGTCCGCGTGTGAAGTATGTCATCGGCCCTGACGGGAGCCCGTTAACAATCGCCGACTTGCCGCCGTCCGATACGCGCCGCTGGGTCATCCGGCGGAAAGCGGAAGTCGTGGCTGCCGTGCGCGGTGGTCTGCTGTCGCTGGAAGAAGCCTGCAGCCGTTACACGCTGACCGTGGATGAATTCCTCAACTGGCAGCATTCCATCGAATCGCATGGCCTTGCCGGCCTGCGCACCACGCGCATCCAGCACTACCGCCAGTAATCAGCTGTATCAGTGTGTTTGAAAGGGCGGCTCCGGTCGCCCTTTCCAGTTTCAGAGGCACAGCAAACGGCATGGGCATTGTGCGTGCTTCGAGACGGCGCAGGAGCGCCTCCTCAGCATGAGGAGCTTTTGCAGGGTACAGATTTCCTCATCCTGAGGAGCCGCGAAGCGCGCGTCTCGAAGGACGCACAATGGCGCTGCAATGCATGCTTGCAAAGCATCCTACCGATGCACGCCGATCTGCGCGGTCAAGCCGCCATCGACCGGGATGACTGCACCGGTGATATAGGCCGCCGCATCCGACATCAGGAAGCCCACCGTTGCCGCCACCTCTTCCGGTCTGGCAAAGCGCCCCACCGGGATCTGGCTTTCCATTTTCTCGCGAAAAGCCTCGTAATTGGCCATCATATCGGTCGCGATGAAGCCCGGTGCCACATAGTTCACCGTGATGCCACGCTTGGCAGTTTCAATCGCCAGCGTGCGGCAATAGCCCAGCAGCGCGGCCTTGGACGCCGCATAGGCCGCATTACCCTGATTGGCCTGCAACGCAGTCACCGAGCCGATAACCGTGACGCGGCCAGACCGCGCCCGCATCATGTTGCGCGACAATGACTTGATGATGCGCGTGAACGACCAGAAGTTCACCTGCATCGCGGCTTCGGCTTTGGCCTGATCCATCATCATGGAGAGCGCGTCGTAAGGCTGGCCCGCATTGTGGACGAGGCCGTGATAGGGTATCTCCTCGCAGGTCTTGGCGAAGGTGTCCACGGCGTCTGTCAACGAGAGATCGAGCTCAAGCGCTCGCACGGCACGTCCGCCATTGGACAACTCAGCCGCCAGCGCATTCGCCTGTTCGCCAGAGGAGCGGTAGGTGAAATCGACGTCAAATCCCTGCCCGGCAAGCTGGCGCACGATGGCCGCACCAACCCCTTTGCCGCCGCCGGTGACGAGAATGCGTCTGGTATCAGACATGATAGCCTCCACGTTCAAACCGGCTCTGCGGTCATGACGAGGCAGGTATTCTGCCCACCGAAGCCGAAGGAATTGGAGATCACGCTGGTTACCTTTGCATCACGCGGCGTGTTGGCAACGATATCGATCATGATCGTCGGATCCGGCACGTTGTAGTTGATCGTCGGCGGAATGCGCCCGTGCTGGATCGACAGCAGCGAGAACACGGCCTCGACAGCGCCCGCGGCTGTCAGCGTATGGCCGATCATCGATTTGTTGGAGGTGATGGGCGGCACCGTCTCGCCGAACACCGCCTGACAGCCCATCGCTTCCATCTTGTCATTCTCGGGCGTGGATGTGCCGTGCGCGTTGATCGTGTCGATCTGGTCTGGGCGCAATCCTGCATCATCCAGGGCCGCCCGTATCGCGCCAATCACCGGCTTGCCATCGGGCGAGGAGCGCGTGCGGTGGAAACCGTCGCCCATCTCGCCGCAACCCGCAAGCACACCGAGGATTTTGGCTCCACGCGCAACGGCATGGTCATAATCCTCCAGCACCAGCGCACCGGCCCCCTCCCCCATCACGAAACCATCGCGGTTTTTGGAGAACGGCTTGGCAGCACCTTCCGGCGGATCATTCTGCGTTGACAGCGCCGAGAGCAGCGAGAAGCGGATCAGCGCCTCGGCATGCACAGACCCATCCGTACCGATGCAGAGTGCGGCGGGCGTCTCGCCCCGGCGGATAGCCTCGACGCCGAGCTGGATCGCTGTGGCACCGGACGAGCAGGCCGTGGACAGAGAAATTGGTGAACCCCTGGTGCCGAACTCGTCAGCGATGCGGTCCGCCACAGCGCCGAACAGGAAGAGGTCATGGAAGTCGTGGAACTTGCCAGTGGCCGCACCTTTCAGCACATCGGTGTAGGTCAGGTCGCCATTGCCACCCGCATTGGCCATGGCGGCGCGCTGTGGCCATTCCACCTCGACCGGCGGAACCGCCATGAAGAGCTGACCGGGAAAATCCTGCTTGCCACCCAGAGCTGATTGCGCCACGGCCTCGCCCGCTGCCAGCCGCGCCAGTTCATGTGATAGATTGGGCGCGCAAAACGGCTCGGGGATTTTCAGCGTATCCACGGTTCCTGCGATGGTGGTGCGCAGGCCCTCGGTCGGAAACCGCGTGATCCGGTGGATGCCGCTCTTGCCCGCGGTGAGTGCGGCCCAGTTATCATCCTTGCCGACGCCGAGCGATGTGACAACGCCCATGCCGGTGACGGCGACGACAGGACGCCCGTGCTTGTCGCGTGTTGTGCCAGCCATCACGCTGCCTCCACTTTCACGAGGCCCTCGCCCCGGTGATAGCCCACGCCGGTGACCAGCGCCGGTCCAGCCGTCGCTCCCGCATGAATGCCGCCTGCCGCCAGCGCCACACCAAAGGCAAATTGCGCCTCAATCGAATGGCCGATCATGTCGCCGGAGAGAATAACCTTCGCATCCGGAGCAGATCGCGCAATGGCTTCTGCCTCCTCGGTGGAAGCCGATGAAAATCCTGTGTTACCAGAAACCACGGTTGGGACAGGCCCCGCCGCCATCATCAGGTCTCCCAGAATACGCGTTACATCACCTTCCTTGCGTCGGGACCGTTCAGCAGCGACCGGTCCAAGTTTCGCGATCATGCGAGCCCCGCGCGCTTGCGCATGCTCGCGCGCCTCAAGCACCAGAAACACGGATGCAGAGCCAGGCACGAATCCGCCCCCGCCGCGCTTCAGCACCGGCACGGATGGGTCACGCCACACCGCACCGCCCATCTCGTAGGTCAGGAGCAGGTCGGCACGCTCGGCATTGGTCGCACCGCCCACGAGAAACAGATCATTCTGGCCCGAGCGTATGCGTGCCTCGGCGATGCGGACGGCATCTACACCGGCCTGCTCCTCGCCCATGAAGGTGCGCGACCCGCCGATGACGCCATGCACAATGGATATGTTGCCCGCTAGCAGATTGGAAAGCTGCGCCAGAAACAGCGTTGGCCGGATATCCGACATCAGCCGCTCGTTCAGATAGACATCGGGCTCGGCCGCATCGCGCAGGCCGGTCAGAATCTGGCCGTCCACCGCATAGTCCCGCTCGCCCCCGCCGCAGGCCACGATGAGATGCATTTTCGCCAGCAATTCGGCATTGCCCTTGATGCCTGCATCCTCCAGGGCAGCGCCGGCCGCATAGGTGCCGTAACGCTGCCAGGGCTCCATCTGCCGCTGGTCGGATTTCTTGGGAATGTGCCTGTCGAGTTCGACCGCAACGGCGGGATGGACCGCATAAGGTGCAAACTTTTCGCAGTCCACATTGGGCGTGAAACTGGAAAGTGCCTGCACATGGGGCTCGATCCCCTCGCCCAGGCTCGTGACGATGCCAATGCCGGTGATGATGACGTCTCGAGAGGACATTCCAGACTGCATTCCGCTTCTGCTTCGCTGCTACCGCGAAACTTCAAGAACTGCCGGGTATCACGCCGGGATTTCGGAACCAAGCCCGATCCGCGTGATCTGCCCCATCATCAGGCTCTTCATGTCAGCCGGAAAGGCCGTTAGCGCGAACCGCAGCGAGGCACTGGCCACGAGCTTGCCATCGACCCGGATTTTTGCCTTGGTCGCAGCATAGCCCGATCCGTCCTGATCGAACCGCGCCTCAATGGTGAGATCCTGCCCCGGTGTGACGAAATGCCGGAACCGTGCCTCATCCACGCCCATCAGGAAGGGCATATGCGACAACCGGTTGAGCGCTAGCAGCAAATAGCCCGAGGCCTGTGCCATGGTTTCGGTGAGCAAAACACCAGGCACCAGCGGATGCCCCGGAAAATGCCCTTCGAAAACCGGGCTCTCCATCGGCACGACAGCCTTGGCCAGAAGTGTGCGCGCCTCGCGGTCGAACGCCGCGATGCTGTCGATCATTTCGAAATATTCGAGACGCATAAGCGGATCAGGCCGCCTTGGCGGCCACCAGCTCGTCGATGCGGGCGCAGAGGTTCTTCAGCACGAAGTAATTTTCGGCAGGCGTCTTGCCCTCGTTCACTTCCTGCGTCCACTGCTCGAGCGGCATCTTGATGCCAAACTTCTTGTCCACCGCGAAGGCGATATCGAGGAAGGCGAGGCTGTCGATGCCCAGATCGTTGATCGCGTGGCTCTCCGGCGTGATCGTATCACGTGCGATATCAGCAGTTTCAGCCATAATATCGGCGACGGTGTCATACGTGGACATCGTGCTCTCCTTCGTCTCAGAATGTCAGTCGCCATTAAACGGCGGAAGCGGGTCTATACAAGACCTCCCCGGTTTGTCCAATGCCATGCGCATTCAGAACAGCGGCTTCAGTTGCACGCCGGGAATGCGGAACGGGCCGACAGCCATGCGCCCGTTGTCGAAAACCAGCGGAAGGCGAAGGTTCATGTCCCGCTGCTGACCATCGCGCTGACGGGTCCCGCCCAGAAGCGCACCAACAATGCCGGCAGCTCCGCCACCGCCGCCGATGCCGAATTGCTGAAGGACAGCTCCCGCATTGACGAAACTGGCGTCCAGCCGCCCTTCGACGCGGCGCTGGTCATCCAGTTTAAGGTCACCTTTGGCTTCCAGCCGGGGTGTACCCTTGCTGAGCTTCAGCTGCTCCACCTTGATCGTACCACCGCCAGACCGCCAGGCGTCGATGGTGGCGCGCCAGTTGCGGCGATCCACTGTTTTCAGGCCCAGAATTCGAGCATCCAGTTCCAGATTGACGGGATCGCGGCTGTTGGTCAGCGCATCCGTCTCCGGGATCAGAGCATTCTCCAGCTTCACCGAGAGATCATAGGCTCCTGTTACTGCCGGATCGGCCCCTGCGCGCAGATGCGTTTCCAGCTTGCTAGCCGACCAGCGAAGGCCGCTCGTTGTGGTCACCACAGGGTTCTCGATTTCGATTGAAATCCGCTCAAGCCTGTTGATGCCGCCCCGCGTGCTGGCCCGCGCACTCTTCCAGTTCACGGTCATTTCCGGATCGATAGGACTGCGCACGACAAGCGGCCCCTCAAGCTCCGAGATAACATGCGCCATATTGAGCGCCCCAGCTGTAGTGCCGATAATCGTCAGACCCTTGAGCTGGCCATTGATGATCTCGCCACCGTCGCCACGCTGGCGATAGGACGGGTTGCTGCATCGGCCTTCGATGCGGAAAGGGAACCCGGCGATGCTGCGATCCGGGCAGCTCCACTCGCGGCCCACTGTCGCTTCACGGGCAAAGAGATTGTCAATCTCCGCATTGATCCGTGATCGCCCGTAAAACCAAAGGGCGGACCAGCCCGCAGCCACCAGCGCAAGCAGGATGAACGGGATGTAGAGCCAGCGGCGGCGCGGTCCGGCGGAGATTTCAGCGTTCATTGGCCCATTCCATGCATTGTCAGGCGTGATAGCCGCTGCTACCCCGGAAGCATATTCTCTTTTTGCATGTCATCATGGATCACGTCGAGATCAAGGCATTACAGTCACAGCCCCATGCCCACCCCGGAGATATGTGGGTGTTCGGCTACGGCTCGCTGATGTGGAACCCCGGCTTTGCATTCGCTGAGCGTCAACCTGCCGTAGCGCATGGCGTCCACCGGAGACTTTGTGTCTATTCCACGCGCTATCGCGGCACGCCGGAGAAGCCGGGCCTCGTGGTTGGCCTCTTGTATGGTGGGTGCTGCCATGGTCTTGCCTTCCGCGTGCTGGCCAGTCACGTGGCGGCGACCCGCGACTACCTGACTGAGCGGGAGCAGGTGTCAAAAATCTATCACGAGGTGTTTCGTCCGGTGCGACTGCGCGACGGCCGAACCATCCCCGCTTTGTGCTATGTCGTGGACCAGCGGCACCGTCAGTATGCCGGTCGCCTGTCTCGCGAAGAGCAACTGCGCATGGTGGAACACAGCAGCGGCAGCACGGGACCCAACCGCGACTACATCTGCAACACGGCGAAATCACTGGATGAAATTGGTGTCGAGGACCGGACATTGCGCTGGCTGTCCGAGCGCTTGTCCTGACGCCGTTCAAAGCCGCGCAATCCACAGCCCTGGTTTGCAAATTATCCAGCTTTTGCTACGCCAATCCCAAGAGAATCACCTTTGTGATCAAGAATGAGGCAAGCGCATGAGCGGCGGACATGGACCTTCGGTGGAAGGCAACAACAAGTATGTGGCGCTCTTGATCGCCGTACTGGCGCTCAGCCTCGCCTTCTCCGAAATGTTGGGCAAGAACGCCGAAAAGGCCTCGATGCAGGCCAATATCGAGGCAAACAATCTTTGGGCCTTCTTTCAGGCCAAGACCATCCGCCGCGCCATGGCGCAAAACATGAGCGAACTGATCGTGGTCGAGAATACCGGTGTGACGGACGAGGCCAGGAAAGCCGCCTTCGTCAAACAGATCGACACCTGGACCAAGCTGGCCGCGCGCCTCGAATCCGAGCCTGACACCAATGAGGGCCGCAAGGAACTGATGGCCCGCGCCAAGGCTGCGGAGAAAAGCCGCGACCTGAACAACCAGAAGAACGAAGGCTTCGAGGTGGCGTCAGCCCTTCTGCAAGTTTCGATCGTGGTGGCGTCCGCCATGATCATCACCGGCATCGCCGCACTCGCCTATTTGGCCGGTGCACTGGGAATGATCGCGATTGCACTCATGGCCGTGGCGCAATTCGCACCGACGATCCTTCCGTTCCATTGAGGGCAATCAACGCCCTTTGATCCGATCTCTCAGGCGCGCCAGCCGGGATGAGCGACCTGGCACGATCCCCAGCATCACCATGGCGCGGGCTTTGACCTGCGCCATATGCGCCTTTAGCGAGGCCTTGTAGGGCGCAATGAAGGAGGTCGCCTTTTCCCGCAGCCAGTTGACCCTGTCGTAGACCCAGACGAACCAGCGGAACGTCATCAACTTGTCCCGTGTCAGATCAAACAGGAAAGCGACCAGCCCGAAACCCACGATCTTGATGGAAACGAAGCCGAGCGCACCCAGCACCAGATGGCCATGTGTCATCAGATAGAGCGATGCCAATTTCAGCGGCTGCACAACAATCACGGGAATGGCAAAGAGCAGCAATGCGCCCCAGGGCGGCATTTTTTCCACGCGTGTGGCTACCCAGCGCTTGAAATCCTCGAACGGGATATGGTCGCGCAGCCAGTGACCAAAATCGGTCAACCGATCCCACAGCCACGCCTCGAACAGGAAGACGGCTGCGAGCAGGAGCCAAAACGGGCGGGTGAAGCGACAAAGCATATTTATAATATATCACGGATTACGCCTAAAACATCGCGATTCCGGGGCGACAAAAAATCAACACATTCCCTGCGTGCTATTGAAGCATAGTCACTGAGAGTCCGGAGTCACGCCATGCCTATGACAGCCTATGCACGATTGATGCAGATGAAAGCCGATATCGAGAAGGTGAAAGCGGTGTCAGCCTCACAACAGATCACACAGGACGACGAGAGCGATCTGCTGCCAGATGCGCAGCAGCAATCGGCCTCGGTTGAAGAGGAAGCGCTCCTTCCAGGGGAGAAGCGAAAAGGCATGCCCCTTCGCCTCCGGCCGACGCTGAACTGAAAAGGCAGCAGACCAGCCTCTTGATCATTGCGCATGCGCATGCACAATCCTGTGGTGAATGAACGACCAGACAGGACCGATCACCATGAGTGCAGATCTGGCAAATCCTGAGACCGCCGCAGAAATTCTGGAAAACATCCCGCTGGACGAGGAAACGAAGAAAAAGACCAAGGAAGAAGCTGGCAATTCGATCATCGAAACCACCGAATTTGCCGTCGACGTTGTCAGCGGAATCGCCAGCGGTGGAGCCATTCAGGCCGCCGAAGGCGCAGCATCAGCCGTTGGCGGTTTTTTCAGCACGATCGCCGAAATCTTCGAGTGACGACGCCAGCCTGACAGGCACAATCCCGTCACATATGGATCGCGCGCTTGTCCACCGCGAGCGCCGCCTCTTTCACCGCCTCGCTCATTGTGGGATGAGCATGGCAGGTTCGCGCCAGATCTTCCGACGAACCGCCGAATTCCATCAGCACGCCCACCTCGTGAATAAGATCGCCCGCGCCCGCTCCGATGATATGCGCACCGACAACACGGTCTGTCGTGGCATCCGCAAGCACTTTCACGAACCCATCCATGGCCCGGTTGGCGCGGGCGCGGCCGTTGGCCGTGAAGGGGAACTTGCCGACCTTGTAGGCGATACCCGCCTTTTTCAACTCTTCCTCGGTCTTGCCGATGGAAGCCACCTCCGGCCACGTGTAGACCACGCCAGGGATGCAATCGTAGTTGATATGCGGCTTCTGGCCCGCGAGAATTTCCGCGACGCAGACACCTTCATCCTCGGCCTTGTGCGCCAGCATTGGCCCACGCACGACATCGCCGATGGCATAGATGCCGGGAACATTGGTGGCAAAATGATCATCGATCACCACCCTGCCCCGCTCCATCGCGACACCTGCGCCTTCAAGGCCAAGACCATCCGTGTAGGGACGGCGACCCGTGGCGACGAGCACGACATCGGTATCCATTGTCTCCGCAGCTCCACCCGCGACAGGCTCGAACGTGACCTTCGCACCCTTCTTGAGCTTTTCGACCGCCGTCACTTTGCACGACAGCCTGAACGCCACACCCTGCTTCTGCTGGATGCGCAGGAAGTTCTTGGCGATCTCATCGTCCATTCCGGGCAGGATGCGGTCGAGATATTCGATCACGATCACCTCGGAGCCCAGCCTGCGCCACACCGAGCCCAGCTCCAGCCCGATGACGCCGCCGCCGATGACGATCATCTTGGCTGGCACCTTGTCCAGCTCCAGCGCGCCGGTGGAAGAGACAATCACCTTCTCGTCGAAGTCGATCTTTACGCCCGGCGGCGAGGCGATGTCGGAGCCTGTGGCAATGACGATGTTTTTGGTTTCCAGCACCTGCACGGAGCCGTCATCGGCCTTCACCTGAACCTTCCCGGGGGAAAGGATGCTGCCCCAGCCTTTCACGCCCTCCACCTTGTTCTTCTTCAGCAGGAACTCGACGCCCTTGACGTTGGCGTCCACCGTATCCTGCTTGTGCTTCATCATGACGGGCAGGTTGAGCTTCGGTTTCGACACCTCAATGCCCAGCTCTGAAAAGCCATGCCCCGCCTCGTCGAACATCTCCGAGGCATGCAGCAGCGCCTTCGACGGGATGCAGCCGATGTTGAGGCAGGTCCCGCCATAGGTCTTCATCTTCTCGACGATGGCGGTTTTCAGCCCAAGCTGCGCCGCTCGGATGGCGCAAACGTATCCACCCGGGCCGGAGCCGATGACAATGAGATCGTAGGACATTCAGGACTCCAGAAGCGGCCAAGGGCCGCAGTATCAATAGCCGTAGAGGAAACGGCGGCGCTCGGCCGATTCCTGCCTCGCGACGCCCGCGCGCTGGATGCGGCAGCGATCATAGGGCGCGGTTCCGGGAAAGAGCCCGAGGCTCTGGCAGAAAGCATCGTCTTTGGCGCGCTGCTCGGGAACATTGATCTCTGGCGACTGGCACGCCGCGAGCGGCAATGTCAGAATGGCAAGATACATCATTTTGCGCATGGTTTTCATCCTTCCGTTCAGTGATTCCGAGAGATCAATAACACCGCACACCCCAGGGTGTGGAGCGGCAATATCCACCGATGCCGATGCCCCAGACCGGGCCCACGCCGATCACGACAGGGCGACGCGATTGCGCTTCGATGGCGCGGTTGCGGTCGATGTCGAGGCGACATTGGGTATAGCCCGGCGTGCCGCGCTTCGCACCATACTGCTGGCAACGCGCGTCATCGGCGCGGTCAATCTCGGCCTGCCGCTCCTCGATGGTCTGGCAAGCCGTGAGGGTAAGGGTCAGAAAGCTCAAAAGGACAAGTTTTCGCATTGAATTCTCCATCTGTGGTCCGCCTTCTCCCGCAAGGCGAGAAGAAATACCCCAGCCTCACAAATCCATCACCAGCCGCGCCGGGTCCTCAAGGCTTTCCTTCACACGCACAAGGAAAGTCACAGCCTCTTTGCCGTCCACAATACGGTGATCGTAAGACAGCGCCAGATACATCATCGGGCGCACCACGACCTGTCCGCCGACCACCATCGGGCGCTCCTGGATTTTGTGCATGCCCAGAATGCCGGATTGCGGCGCGTTGAGGATCGGCGTCGACATCAGCGAGCCGTAGATGCCGCCATTGGTGATGGTGAAGGTGCCGCCCTGCATCTCGGCGATGGTGAGCTGGCCATCCCGCGCACGCTTGCCGAACTCACCGATCTTCTTCTCGACACCCGCTATCGACAGCATGTCCGCATCGCGCACCACAGGCACCACAAGGCCCTTGTCCGTGCCCACTGCGATGCCGACGTGGTAATAGTTCTTGTAGACCAGATCAGTACCATCGATCTCGCCGTTAACGCCCGGCAGTTCCTTCAGCGCCTGCACGCAGGCTTTCACGAAGAAGCCCATGAAGCCCAGCTTCACGCCGTGCTTCTTCTCGAATACGTCCTTGTACTTCGCCCGAAGCGCCATGACCTCGGTCATGTCCACCTCGTTGAAGGTGGTGAGCATGGCGGCGGTGTTCTGCGCATCCTTGAGGCGGCGCGCGATGGTCTGGCGCAGCTTCGTCATCTTGACGCGCTCCTCCTTGCTCGCGTCATCGGCAGCGACAACCGCCCGGGCCATCACTGGCGCAGGTTTAGCTGAGGGAGCGGGAACCGGCCCCCTCGCGATAGCCGCAATGACATCTTCCTTCAGCACCTGGCCGCGCTTGCCAGAACCGGCATCCACAGACACACCCGTCTCGGCCATCATCTTGGCAGCCGAAGGTGCGGGCGGCATAGACGTGGGCACAGGAGGAGCGACTGATACAATAACCGGAGGAGCAGTAGCCACTTTGGCTTCCTCGATTTTAGGTGCCGCCGGTGTGCCCGTTGCAGCTGCTGTTGCCGCCGCTGCACCACCTGCAGTGATCTGGCCCAGCAGCGCACCGACGCCGACCGTCGCGCCATCAGCGGCAGTGATCTCGGCCAGCACGCCAGCCTCCGGCGCGTTGACCTCCAGCGTCACCTTGTCGGTTTCAAGTTCGAGCAGCGGCTCATCCTTGCGGACAGCCTCACCCGGCTTCTTGAACCACTTGCCTATTGTCGCTTCCGATACGGATTCGCCCAGAGTGGGCACGCGGATCTCGGTCATGTCAGTTTCCTCTTGATCGTCTTGCTTCAGCCCGCGAACGCTTCATCGAGGAACGCCCGTAGCTGCGCCTGATGACGCGACATCATCCCGGTGGCAGTTGCGGCGGCGGCGGCACGTCCGGCATAACGCGGACGCTTCGCCTTCATTCCGGCCTGACCCAGCACCCATTCCAGATACGGCTCGACAAATGTCCACGGACCCATGTTTTGCGGCTCTTCCTGACACCACACCATATCGGCATTCTTGAAGCGTGACAGTTCGTGCGCCACCGACTTCAGCGGGAAAGGATACAGCTGCTCGATCCGCATGATGTAAACATCGTCGATGCCACGCTTTTCGCGGTCCTCGATCAGGTCGTAGTAGACCTTGCCCGAACACAGGATCACCCTGCGGATCTTGTTGTCTTTGGCCAGCTTGACCGGTCCGCCGGGCATGCGCTCGGCATCATCATGATACCAGCGCTGGAACATGCTGTCCGGGCCGAATTCCGACAGCGGAGACTTGCACTTGGGATGACGCAGCAGCGACTTTGGCGTCATCAGGATCAGCGGCTTGCGGAAATCACGCTTCAGCTGCCGCCGCAGGATATGGAAATAATTCGCCGGCGTCGTGCAGTTCGCGACCTGCATGTTGTCTTCGGCGCACATCTGCAGGAACCGTTCGAGGCGCGCGGAGGAATGCTCAGGCCCCTGCCCCTCGTAGCCATGCGGCAGCAGGCAAACCAGACCCGACATGCGCAGCCACTTGCGCTCGCCCGACGAGATGAACTGGTCGAACAGCACCTGCGCACCATTGGCGAAGTCGCCAAACTGCGCTTCCCACAGGGTGAGGGCATTGGGTTCTGACAGGCTGTAGCCATATTCGAAGCCAAGCACGGCTTCCTCCGACAGCATCGAGTTGATGACCTCGTATTTCGCCTGCCCCTCGCGGATGTTGTTCAGCGGCTTGTAGCGGTTCTCGTTCTCCTGATCGATCAGGACAGAATGGCGTGAGCTGAAGGTGCCGCGCTCGCAATCCTGTCCGGACAGTCGGACGCGATGGCCTTCATCCAGCAGCGTCCCAAAGGCCATCGCTTCGGCCATGGCCCAGTCGACACCCTCGCCGGTCTCAATCATCTTCTGGCGACCATCCATGAAGCGCTGGATCGTCTTGTGGATGTTGAAACCCTCGGGAACCTTCGCCAGCGTCTCGCCGATAGACATCAGTTTGTCCTTGGCAACGCCGGTCTGGCCGCGGCGGGCATCTTCATCATTGCTCGCGGAAGCCACCGCCTTGAGACCGGACCATGCGCCATCCAGCCAGTCCGCCTTGTTGGGCTTGTAGGCCTGACCGGCCTCGTGTTCTGCTTCCAGCCTGGCGCGCCAGTCAGCCTTCATCTTGTCGACTTCACCTTCCGTCACCACGCCTTCGCCGATGAGTTTGGCAGAGTAGATTTCAAGCGTCGTCTTCTGGCTGCGGATCTTGCGATACATCAGCGGCTGGGTGAAGCCCGGCTCATCACCTTCATTGTGGCCGTAGCGGCGGTAGCACCACATATCGACCACGACCGGCTTCTGAAACCGCATGCGGAACTCGGTCGCGACCTTGGCAGCAAACACGACCGCTTCAGGATCATCACCATTGGCGTGGAAGATCGGCGCTTCCACCATCTTGGCCACGTCCGACGGATAGGGCGACGACCGCGAAAAACGCGGATAGGTCGTGAAACCGATCTGGTTGTTGATGATGAAATGCACCGAGCCGCCAGTGCGATGACCCTTCAGCCCCGAAAGGCCAAGGCATTCCGCCACAACGCCCTGACCGGCAAAAGCCGCATCACCATGCAGCAACAGCGGCATCACCGCGCGGCGATCTTCCGGCGGACAGCCATACTGGTCCTGCTTCGCACGCACCTTGCCGAGCACCACCGGATCGACGATCTCCAGATGCGACGGATTTGGCGTCAGCGACAGATGCACCTTGTTGCCGTCGAACTCGCGATCCGACGAAACGCCGAGGTGATACTTCACGTCGCCCGAGCCTTCGACATCATCAGGAGCGGCCGAGCCGCCCTTGAACTCGTGGAACAGCGCCCGATGCGGCTTGCCCATGACCTGCGTCAGGATGTTGAGCCTGCCGCGATGCGCCATGCCCATCACGATATCCTGCACACCAAGATTGCCGCCACGCTTGATGATCTGCTCCAGCGCAGGAATCAAAGACTCGCCGCCATCCAGACCAAAGCGCTTGGTGCCGGTGTATTTGACATCGAGGAACTTCTCAAAGCCCTCGCCTTCCACCAACTTCTGCAGGATGGCGCGTTTGCCCTCCTTGGTGAAGGTGATCTCCTTGTCTGGTCCCTCGATGCGCTCCTGCAACCATGCCTTTTCGGCGGGGTCGGTGATGTGCATGAACTCGTAGCCGATGGTGGAGCAATAGGTCCGCTTCAGGATGTCGAGCATCTCGCGGATCGTCGCAAACTCCAGCCCAAGCACATGGTCGATGAAGATCTTGCGGTCCCAGTCAGCATCCATGAAACCGTAGGTCGAGGGATGCAGTTCCTCGTGGTCCTTCTTCGGTTCGATGCCGAGCGGATCGAGATTGGCGAAGAGATGCCCGCGCATCCGGTAAGCCCGGATCATCATCAGCGCGCGGACGGAATCACGCGTCGCCTGCTGGATGTCGGCGGACGAGGTGGTCGCGCCCTTGTCGGTGGATTTCTTCTCCAGCTTGCCGGTTACGATCTTCTCGACCGCACCCCAGTTGCCGTCAAGCGCCGAAACGAGTTCGCCATTGGCAGGAATGGGCCAGTTCTTGCGCTGCCATGACGGGGTTGGCGTCTCTTCGCCCAGCAGGGATTCGAGGTAGGCCGCCGAGCCGCCAGTATCTGCCAGAATGTCGTTAACGTCGCGATCCATTGGTCTTCCTCCGGTTCTCTTTCCCCGTCCAATGGGGAGAGTGGCTCACTCAACCCTTCAACACATCCACAAGCGTCTTGCCCAACCGCGCCGGCGACGGCGAGACGGTGATGCCCGCCGCTTCCATCGCCGCGATCTTGTCCTCAGCACCGCCCTTGCCGCCCGAGATGATCGCACCGGCATGGCCCATGCGGCGGCCCGGAGGTGCCGTGCGGCCTGCGATGAAGCCCACCATCGGCTTCCTGCGGCCACGCTTCGCCTCATCCCGAATGAACTGTGCCGCGTCCTCTTCCGCCGAACCACCGATCTCGCCGATCATGACAATGGATTGCGTCTTCTCGTCGGCCAGGAACAGTTCCAGCATGGCGATGAACTCGGTCCCCTTCACAGGGTCACCACCGATGCCGACCGCCGTGGTCTGGCCCAAACCTTCGCGCGTCGTCTGGAACACGGCCTCGTAGGTCAGCGTGCCGGAGCGCGAGACGATGCCGACATTGCCCGGCTTGAAGATGTTGGCCGGCATGATGCCGATCTTGCATTCGCCCGCCGTGACGACGCCGGGGCAGTTCGGCCCGATCAGGCGCGACTTTGATCCCTCCAGCGAGCGCTTGACGCGCACCATGTCCAGCACCGGAATGCCTTCCGTGATGCAGACGATGAGCGGGATTTCCGCATCGATGGCTTCGCAGATGGCGTCCGCTGCGCCGGGCGGCGGCACGTAGATGACAGAGGCATCAGCGCCCGTGGCGTGGCGCGCCTCGGCGACGGTGTCGAACACCGGCAGGCCGAGATGCACCGTGCCGCCCTTGCCCGGCGAGGTGCCGCCAACGACCTGCGTGCCGTAGGCAATCGCCTGCTCCGAATGGAACGTGCCATTCTTGCCGGTGAAGCCCTGGGTGATGACCTTGGTGGATTTGGTGATGAGGATGGACATCTTTCAGGCAGCCTTCTTCACAGCAGCGACAATCTTCTGAGCCGCATCATCCAGATCATCCGCCGAGATCACGTTCAGTTTGCTCTCGTTGATGATCTTCTTGCCAAGCTCCACGTTGGTGCCCTCAAGCCGAACCACCAGCGGCACCTGCAATCCGACTTCCTTAACCGCCGCGATCACGCCTTCCGCGATGACATCGCATTTCATGATGCCGCCGAAGATGTTGACGAGGATGCCCTTCACGTTGTGATCCGCCGTGATGATCTTGAACGCCGCCGTCACCTTTTCCTTGCTGGCGCCACCGCCGACGTCGAGGAAGTTGGCGGGCTCCATGCCGTAGAGCTTGATGATGTCCATCGTCGCCATGGCGAGGCCCGCGCCGTTGACCATGCAGCCGATCTGGCCGTCGAGCGTGATGTAGCTGAGGTCATATTTCGAGGCCTCGATCTCCTTGGAATCCTCTTCCGTGAGATCGCGCAGTTCCACCATATCGGGATGGCGATAGAGCGCGTTGCCATCGAAGGAGACCTTGGCGTCGAGGCACTTGAGGTTGCCGTCCTTGGTGATGATCAGCGGATTGACCTCCATCATCTCCATGTCCTTGGCCATGAACGCCGTGTAGAGCTGGTTGACGACATTGCCTGCCTGCTTGGCGAGATCACCGGTGAGGCCAAGCGCCTTGGCCACCGTGCGACCGTGGTGCGGCATGATGCCGGTGGCAGGATCAACCGAGAAGCTGATGATCTTCTCAGGCGTGTCATGAGCCACCTTCTCGATGTCCATGCCGCCTTCGGTCGACACCACGAAGGACACGCGGGCCGTCACGCGGTCCACGAGGAGGGACAGGTAGAATTCCTTCTCGATGTCAGATCCATCCTCGATGTAGAGGCGGTTGACCTGCTTGCCTGCGGGGCCGGTCTGGATCGTCACCAGTGTGTTGCCCAGCATCTCCTTCGCGTGGGCTTCCACCTCGGCGACAGACTTGGCGAGGCGCACACCGCCCTTGGCATCAGGACCAAGCTCCTTGAACTTGCCCTTGCCGCGCCCGCCCGCATGAATCTGGCTCTTCACCACATACAGCGGCCCCGGCAGCTTCTTCGCCCCCTCGACGGCCTCGGCAACAGTCGTTGCCGGAAAACCGGCAGAGACATTGGCACCAAAGGCCTTGATGACCGCCTTGCCCTGATATTCGTGGATGTTCATGGATTTTCCTTCGGAGAACGGGAGTAGGCAATCGGCAGTGGGCAAGAAAAGCTATCGGAAATCCGACTGCCTACTGCCCCTTAGTCCTTCAAACTCGGATCAATCGCCTTGCAGGCATCAATCAAGCCGGTCACGGACGTGATGGATTTCGCCATCATTTCCTGTTCGGCCTTGTTCAGCCTGATCTTGACGACGCGCTCCACACCCTTCTCGCCGATGACGACGGGGACGCCGATGAACATGCCCTTCACGCCATAGGCGCCGTTCAGATAGGCCGCGCAGGGCAGCACGCGCTTGTGGTCCTTCAGGTAGCTCTCGGCCATGGCGATGGCGGAGGCCGCCGGCGCATAAAATGCCGAGCCGGTCTTGAGCAAATTAACGATCTCGCCACCGCCCTTGCGGGTGCGCTCGACGATGGCATCGAGTTGTTCCTGCGTCAGCCACTTCATCTTGATCAGATCAGGCAAAGGAATGCCGCCGACCGTCGAGTAGCGCACCAGTGGCACCATATCGTCGCCATGGCCGCCGAGCACAAAGGTCGAGATATCCTTGATGGAGACGCCGGTCGCCTCTTCCAGGAAATACGCCATGCGGGCCGAGTCGAGCACGCCTGCCATGCCGACAATCTTGTTGGGCTTAACGCCCGAGAACTTCTGAAGCGCCCAGACCATCGCGTCGAGCGGGTTGGTGATGCAGATCACGAAAGCCTTAGGGGCATATTGCTTGATGCCTGCGCCGACGTCTTTCATCACCTTCAGGTTGATCCCGATCAGGTCGTCGCGGCTCATGCCGGGCTTGCGCGGCACACCGGCGGTGACGATCACCACGTCGGCACCGGCAATATCCTTGTAGTCATTCGTGCCCTTGTAGAGCGCATCGAAGCCGTCGACAGCGGACGATTCGACCAAATCCAGCGCCTTGCCCTGCGGAATGCCCTCGGCAATGTCGAACAGAACGATATCGCCAAGCTCCTTCAGGCCAGCCAGATGTGCGAGCGTGCCGCCGATCTGGCCGGCGCCGATAAGGGCAATCTTCTTGCGGGACATGCAATACCTCTTGATTTGGGTCAGTCAGAGAAGAGCCCGTCCAGCGGGCCTGCACCAAGCCCGATGACTCATGCGCGTGTCTGAATCAAGACAGTCGACCTGTGCAGAAATGAGTCAAACAAAAGCCGCAGTCACGCAGGATGCGGGATCAGAAATATTTAGTTCAATTTTATCAGAGGTTTGAGTAGAAAATAATTCGGAAACAAAGGCAGTTTTCGTATGTTTAAAACACATTACAAATAATATATTATGTCATTCGTAATGTCTTTTCAGGCGGGAAACTCCCTCCGGGCCAGTCTTTGCAACGCTGCCTCCAGCACC
Organism: Hyphomicrobiales bacterium; assembly: GCA_031431475.1. Classification (GTDB taxonomy): domain Bacteria; phylum Pseudomonadota; class Alphaproteobacteria; order Rhizobiales; family Beijerinckiaceae; genus JADCCX01. The sequence goes on along the minus strand of JANPDL010000036.1, from coordinate 107,026 downwards.
CGCTCCAGCCTGCCGTCATAGCTCGCATCATCATCTCCCTCGGCCAGAATCGAAGCCGGATCAATAAACCGCCAGCTTGCATCGAGCAGCAGGGCCTGCGCCTTCGCGCGCTCGCGGATTCCGATCACGCCCGCGCCGATGCCTTCCTCGATCACGCGCTCGAAGGCGCGGCGCATGCGAGCCCGGTGCTTGCGCGACACCGCCCGGTTCGTCGTCGTGGCGATCACGAAAGCGGCGAAAAGCTCGGGTTCATCTGCCCTCGCCGCACGATAGGCCCGGCTAATCGCCACCACCATCCGCTCCAGCTTGTCCGGCACCGGGTCGGGTGCGCTGACCACCATCTCGATCCGCTCTTCCAGCGGCTTCAGCCAGTTCGTCACCAGAGCGTCGATCAGCGCCGTCTTGGAGGTGAAATAGCGATAGACATTGGGATGCGTCATCCCGGCGGTTTCGGCCACATCGACAACGGTAAACTTCCGCACGCCGTAACGCTTCAACTGCTGGGCGGCAGCGGTGAGAATGCGCGCCTTGGGAGTTTCATCCGCGGCGCTCATGTCTCGACAATTCCGGCGGTATCGCCTTTGCTGTCGGAGCCCACACGCCCGTGCGGGGCGGCCAGATAAGCTTCGGAACGCATCTCGATCAGCCGGGATATAGTCCGCTCGAATTCGAAGAGTTCCCGGCCCTCGGTTGCCGAGTAGAGCTTGTGCGGCTCGGCTTCCGCAGACGCCACCACCTTCACATGATGCTCGTAGAACACGTCGATGAGAATGATGAGACGCTTGGCTTCATTGCGGCGGGGGTAATCCATCACCGGGATGCGGTCGATGATCACGGTATGAAACTCGCGCGCGATCATCAGATAATCAGACGCGCCAAGCGGCCTGTTACAGAGATCATCGAAGCTGAACCGCGCCACACCCGCTGCTGCGGCAGGCACCTCCACCTTGCGGGTGCGAACGATGAGCACCTGTGGATGCACAGGCGCATTGCCGGTCAGCTTGTTCCACGCAGCGTCCATGGCTCCATCAGCTTTTGTGCCCAAAGGCGTATAATAGACAGGCGCGCCCGAGAGCTTCTCCAACCGGTAATCCGTGCGCGCCTCCAGCTTCAAAACATCCATACGCTCCTGCAATTCCACAATAAAAGGCAGGAACAGCGCCCGGTTGAGCCCTTCCTTATAGAGATCCTTCGGATCGACGTTAGATGTCGCCAACACTACGACACCCCGCGCCCAGAGCGCCGTGAACAAGCGTCCAAGGATCATCGCATCGGCGATATCGCTGACTGCGAATTCGTCGAAACACAGCACCCAGGCCTCATCAGCCAGCGCCTCCGCCACCGGTGCGATGGGATCAGAGCCCTTCACCTTGCCGTCGCGCGCCAATTGCCGCCATTCATGCACGCGCCCGTGCACATCCGCCATGAAATCATGAAAATGCACGCGCCGCTTCCGCTGTGCAGGCACATAGCTGAAGAACATATCCATCAGCATGGTCTTGCCACGACCGACAGCACCCCAGATGTAGAGCCCCTTGAGGGCCTGCGGCGGTTCTGCCCTGGCACTGAACAGCCAGCCCAGTGCGCTGGACTTGCGCGCCAACCGCGTCTGGCCGAGACGGTCCACAAGGGCATTCAAATGCTGCACTGCGGCCGACTGGGCGGCATCAGCCTCGATCTGGCCAGCGCTGACCATCGATTGATAGCGGGTGAAAAGATTTGGCAAAGCGGCTCAACAGCGATGAAAAGGCAACGACGGCGGGTTTATCCTGTGCCGAATTTTGCCGCAATGGCTCACGAGGCTGTCAGGTCCCTTTGAACGCATCGTCCACCGGCACCTGAAACAGCGTCGCCAGCCGGTTGGTCTCTGCCGCCATGCCGACAACTGCAGCCAGTTCCATATGCTGCTGCGGCGTCATCCCCTTGGCACGGGCAGCCGCTGTATGAGAGCGCACGCAATACTCGCAGCCCTGCACCGTCGACACAGCGATATAGATCAGTTCCTTCACAAGCGGATCAAGCGCACCCTTGCCCATGACCTGTTTGACGCTCTCCCAGGTCCGTTTCAACAGCACCGGATCATGCGCCAGTGCCCGCCAGAAATTGTTGACGAAATCGGATTTCCGGGTGGCACGGATGTCGTCGAACACGGCACGTGCTTCGGCGGACAGGTTGTTGTCATCAAGAACGGGAACCGTGGACAAGGGGCTGCTCCTTCGGAATTGCACTGATCATCTTACACACTCAAGGTAGGGCTCAACACCACCCATGCGCCGCAAGACACGACGGGATTGGGGTGTCGAGGCACCCGAACCACGCTTTTCTGGGTTGGGTAACGCCGCTGCGAGCCTTGCCGCTTCAGCCGGAGTCAACGTGGAAACGCTCTTGCGGAAATAATGCTGGGACGCAGCCTCGGCACCAAAAATCCCATCACCCCATTCCGCGACGTTGAGATACACCTCCATCATCCGGCGCTTGCCCCAGACCAGATCAGCCGTCAGAGCCAGCGGAACCTCGATGGCTTTCCTCACATAGGAACGCCCATGCCAGAGATAGACATTCTTCACGGTCTGCATCGTAATTGTCGAGCCACCCCTGTCAGGACCCTCGGGATCGGACAGCAGTTCCCGCAACACATCGAAATCAACACCCCAATGTGCGCAAAACAGCTGGTCTTCCGATGCAATGACGGCGCGGGCGAGATGCGGCGACATTTTATCCAGCGCGATCCATTCACGCTTCACGGGCTCGCCAGAGACCCATCGCAAGAGCATCAATGTCGAAGGGATGGGTGCGAAACGCCCCACTGCCAGTAGCAGAACCAGAACAAGGAGTGGCCAGAGGAGAAGGCGATAGCCCCATCGCCCCCAGGACCGGCCAAACGCGCGATTTTCCCGTGCTCCAGTCATATCCCCTACCATACCGGAAAACATTCCGGAGAGCAGATGGTTCAAACAGATAGACTGCGCTTATTCTGCGGCAAGCTGCACTGGGACAAGTGCAACGGCCTTCCCAGCGCCAAAGGCATGGCCAAGCATCAGCACGCCGGGCCCTTTTCGGTCACAAGCTGCAACAATAGCCCCAATCCCTTGTGCATTCCCCGCAAGCACATGCTGATCTGGCAATGTCGCGTTGATGACAAAACGCGCGGGTGTGCGGCGATCCAGCCCTGCCACAAAGGCATGAGCAAGAAACTCCCCCAGTTTGCTCCTACCCATGTAGATGCACGTCGTTACATCAGGGTCCGCAACGCTGCCCCAGTCGATGCTCTCAGGAAGCCGACCGGTCTCCGCGTGGGCCGTGACGAATTGCAGCCGACGAGCAACACCACGCTGCGTCAGGGATGCCCCCAGCGCCGCAGCCGCGCCCTGGGCCGCCGAAATGCCGTTGACGATGGTGAAGCCGACACCAGCCTCGTTCGCAGCCGTGATCTCCTCATCCGCCCGGCCAAAGATCAGCGGATCGCCGCCCTTGAGCCGCACGACCCGGTTACCCTCCTGCGCCAGAAGCACGGCGAGCGATGTGATATCCTTTTGCGCGCAGGAGGCTTCCCCGCCGCGCTTGCCCACATGAATCTTGCGCGCTTCGCGGCGACCGAAGGCGAGGACGCCATCGCTGACCAGATCATCGTAGAGAATGACATCGGCCTCGCGCAGATAGCGCACCGCCTTGAGCGTCAGCAGTTCCGGATCGCCCGGCCCGGCACCCACGAGCGCCAGATGCCCCTTGCCCGCGCCCAGATCCCGATGCTCCAGATCGGCGATCATCGCTTCACGTTCGACCGGACACGGCGCTTCATTAGGCCGCGCCATCGCATCAGCCGCGAACCGCCGCCAGAACGCCCTGCGGTCCGCACCATCAAGGCCAGCGCTCATGACTCTGCCACGCCAATTCTTCGCCGCCGCCGCCCAGCGCGCCAGACCAGCCGGAAGCAGCGTCTCAATCATCGAGCGAATCGCCTGCCCCAAAGGAGGCGCGCCGCCATCGGTCGAGATTCCGATCACGAGGGGCGAGCGGTTGACGATGGCACCAAACTGGAAATCGCAGAAGGCGGGCTTGTCCACGACGTTGACGGGTATACCTTTGGCCCGTGCCGTCGCTGCAAAATGCGCACCCTCCTCGTCATCTTCCAGGGCACCGATGGCAACGGCTGTGCCGTCAAAATCGCTATCCTGCAATAAGCGCCGGACCAGCATTACACGCTCCGGCCATTCTCCGGCCAGTTTGATGGCTTCCGCATCTGGCTGGTCCCACACCAGACGCACCTGCGCACCTGATGCTGCCATCAACTCGGCTTTCCATGCGGTCCCAGCGGAACCACCGGCGACAAGCACTGCTTTGCCCCGAAGCTTCAGGAAAACCGGCAATGTGGCGAGATCACCCATGCGCGCCATAGTTTCGCGCGGCACACGCTTTACAGGACGGAGTGTCAGGGGGATCGGTACGACCATGTCAGTAGACATCCGCCTGATAGCGACCCGACTTTTTCAGCCCAGCAATGAAAGCAACCGCGTCATCCATCGGCATCTTGCCGTGCTCTGCCGCGATATCCACCAGCGCGCGCTCGACATCTTTGGCCATCCGCTTGGCATCGCCGCAGACATAGAAATGCGCGCCCTGCTGGAACCACTCCCACATCTCGGCTCCGGTCTCGCGCATGCGGTCCTGCACATAGATCTTGTCCTTGCCGTCGCGCGACCAGGCCAGCGTCAGCCGATCCAGTTGGCCGCGTTCCTTCATGGCGTTCAGTTCATCCGCGTAGAAGAAGTCGCTCGCCATTCGCTGATGGCCGAAGAAGAGCCAGTTCTTTCCCGGCGCGTTGATGGCGGCACGATCCTGCAGAAAGGCGCGAAACGGCGCAATACCGGTCCCCGGACCGACCATGATCACAGGTCTCCTGGGATCATCCGGCAGGCCGAAACCGTGGGCCTGCTGCACATAGACCGGGAGCTTGCTACCCGGCTCGATTCGCTCACCGAGATAGGTCGAAGCGACGCCCATGCGCTGGCGCTTTCCCAGCGTGTAGCGCACCGTGTCCACCGTCAGCGTCAACCGACCAGCCTGATGGCGTGGTGACGACGAGATGGAATAGAGGCGCGGCTGCAATTCCTCCAGTGCTTCGACAAATGCCTCGGGGCTGACCTTGAGGCCCGCGAATTTATGCAGGGTCCCCAGCACATCCAGCAGGGCGAGATCGCCATCGGGATCTTCCCCCTTCGCCAGAGCCTGTGCTTTTGCACGCACCACACCGCCGGTGACAAACGAAATCAGCTGGAACAGACTGTCCGGCGCGGGCCCCAGTGCACGGTGATTGATCAGCACCTCGCGCAGAGGCTTGCCAGCAATATTATGCTCCGGTCGTGCTCCGATCAGGGCAATCACGGCGTCCGCCAGACGACTGTCATTCGCCGCAAAAATGCCAAAGGAATCGCCCGCCTTGTAGCTCACACTGCTCTGCGAGAGATCAAACTCGATATGATAGGTCTCTTTCTCCGAGCCCTCGCCGTTGAGCTTGCGCCGCCCGAGGAAAATCGCTTCCGCCGGATTGTCGCGTGACAGACCCTTCGCGCCAATTGCCTTTGGCTCATCCGCCTTGACCTCTGCGGCAGCGCCGCCGCCCGATGAAAGTTCCTCCGCCAGGCTTTTCAGCATGCGCTGGGTTTCCTTGCCGCCGGGCGCGCAAAGGTTGAGTTTGGGCTCCTTGCCCTCGGCGATGGCGGCGGAGTACGTCTCGCAGAGATAGCCGCATTGTCCGCAATCCTGCTGCGCCATCGCCGCAAACATGCGCCGTTTGACCGGCTTGCCCTCGGCCAGCACCATGCGATCCATGATCGCCATAGCGGGATCATGCCAGGGCGCATCCTCGTCCTCAGCGGAAGCGGCACCGTCGAGAAGCGTCGCAGCCTCGCCAGGCGACAACGCAGTTACAACGGATGTATCCAGATTGAGATAACCCGCGAAGAAACCGCTGAGCCACAACCGCTGCTCCGGCGAAAAAGGTGCGTTCTCAGGCAGAAGATCAAAGCTTTTTACAGGCGGCATCTGGAACGTCATCCAACCTTCTCCACCAGCGCGATGAGACCGTCGTTGTCATGCCGGTTAGCAAAGGCATGGAAGCTTTCTGCCTTGTCCGCGCGATTTTCCGTCCAGGCCCGCAGCAATTGCTCGACTTTGGCGGGCGCATCCTCTGACTTCACGCCCTTCCAGATTTCGCGGCCAATTTTTGCTTCATCAGCGAAACCGCCGCCAACCACGATATCGTAGCCCTCCACCGTATCGCCATCGTCATTGATTGCCACTTTGGCACCGATCAAGCCGATATCACCGACATAATGCTGCGCGCAGGAATGATGGCATCCCGTGAGATGCAAATTCACCGGCTGGTCCAGCGTCATCACGGAATCGACATGCGCCGCGATCTTCAGCGCGTCTTCCTTGGTGAATGCCGCAGCAAACTTGCAGCCCGTCGCCCCTGTACAGGCTACCAGTCCGGCCTGCATGGATGTCGCGGAGGTCGAAAGGCCAAGCGTCTCGATGCCCTTGACGAGTTCTTCGACTTTCGTCGTCGGCACACCGGATATCAGCAAGTTCTGCCAAACGGTCAGGCGGATATCGCCATCGCCGTGAGCGTGCGAAAGCGCCGCGATACCGCGCATCTGCGCCACCGTCAGCTTGCCCACGGGGAGCGTCACACCGACCCAGTTCAGGCCATCCTGCTTCTGCGGATGCACACCGATATGGGCCGAACGGTCGAACGCCGGGCGCGGTGCGATGGAACTTTCCGGGATGCGCGCCAATGACCGCCCCAGCACCGCTTCTGTCTCGCTGATGAAGCGGTCGAAACCCCATGAATCCAGCACATACTTCAGCCGTGCCTTTGTCCGGTTCGTACGGTCGCCGTTGGCAATATAAACCTTGATCATCGCCTCAGCGACAGCTGTGCAATCCTCGGCCTGGCAGAATACGCCGGTGGGCCGCGCCAGATCGCGGTGTCCAGAGATACCGCCCAGCACAACGCGCCACCACAGGCCGGGCTCCACGCCTGCGCCGTCAACAACCATAACGGCCTGAAATCCAATGTCGTTGGTCTCTTCCAGCGTAGGGATAATGCCACCGCCATCAAATGCCACGTTGAACTTGCGGGGCAAGCCATAAAGCGTGCGCGAATTGAGGATGTGGTGATGCCATTCCCGAGCCAGCGGACGTGTATCAGCCAGTTCCTGCAGATCGATCCCTGCCGTGGCCGAGCCCGTCACATTGCGGATATTGTCGGCACCGGAGCCGCGTGAGCACAGGCCAAGTTCGATGATCTTTTCGATCACGGGAATGGCGTTTTCAGCCGTCACTTCCCTGATCTGCAAATTGGCGCGCGTGGTTATATGGGAATAGCCACCGCCAAGCTGTTCCGCGACATCAGCCATACCTGCAAACTGCCAGTGCGTCATAATCCCGTTGGGGATGCGCAAACGGCACATATAACTGTTCTGGACCGGAGCGACATAATACAGACCGAAATAGCGCCAGCGGAAGTTGTCGTCCGGCTTGGGATACTCGCCTTTTGCCGCCTGGGTCTTGAAGCGCTGGTAGGCATCGAACGGATGTTCGGCCCGTTTCCATTTCTCCTGATCCGCCAGTTTGCCGCCACGTGCCACAGTCTCGTCCTGCGCCTTGAAATGGGGTGCATCAGGCCCAATCGGCTCAGCCGCAGGCCTTGCAGCACCGCCTGCAAATTTTCCGGCCTGAATACCCGAGACAAAACCTTCCAGATATCGCTTCTGGTCGGATGAAAAATCACCGCTCATGATTGCCTGATATCCGTCACGCCACCACAGCGGCTGCCTTGCGACCGATCAGGCGCAACCTTTGGCTCGCTAGATGAGGGCTGGTGGAGATCACATCAGGTCCTTTTAAGTTGTAGCAAGGCGCAAAGCGTCAGCATGTCAGTCGATATTTACCTTCCCTCTTTCAAAGCTCATGCCAAAAAGGAAACTCGTCAAAGTGCTGAAGATTTGAGGCTATCCACAATCCGGAAAGGGAGATTTATGCCGCAACCTGGAGATTGCAGCCGCATCTGGCCAAAAACATCTGGCCGACATGCCTTTTTATTGTGCGCCGCACAAATAACAGGCTGAGATCACGCCCAAGCAGTGTCTTCCGTTTGTAGCGTTTCACCGATAAGACATCGGAAAATCAGGGCAGTGATATGCGTGTTAAGTCAGATCCGCCGGGACATGGAGTCATTCTGGCGTGACATTCTTTTCAAGGTTCAACGCTGTCAGCCACCAGCCCCGTCAGGAGCGCTGGACGTTCATCGCTCTCACGGCGCTGGTATGTTTGCTTTCCTTGTTACCAATCGGACGGCTGGCTGTTGAAGCGATTGCAGGCAGCACGTCCCGCTCGTTCATCGAAGTCTGGAGCCAACCGGTAGCCCTCAGGGCACTGGTAAACAGCCTCGAAACCGCTTTGGGCGCGACCATTCTCGCCATGCTGCTCGGAGGCACGGTCGCCATCATCATCACACTGACCGACTTTCGCGCACGAGGCTATTTCGTGTTTCTGTTCGTCATGCCGCTCATCATCGCTCCGCAGGTGATGGCTCTGGCCTGGCTGCAGGTCTCCGGCCCCTCAAGTTCATTGCTGAAGTTGCTGAATCTTGCACTTCCGCTTGGAACTCGTAATCCCCTGTACTCACGAGAAGGCATCATCTTGCTGCTGAGCGTGGAATATGCGCCCCTTGTGTTCCTCACGCTCCGAGCTGGCTTGCGCACCATCCCGCGCGAACTGATCGAAGCCGCACTGGCCGCAGGCGGCAGCCGATTCACCGTCCTGCGGACGGTCATTCTGCCGCTCGTCACACCCTCGCTCGTGGCGGGCATGGCGCTTGTATTCGTGTCCTGCCTCGGAAATTTCGGCATCCCCGCCTTTCTGGGCATCCCCGGCCAGTATCTGACCCTGCCGACACTGATCTATCAGCGGCTGTCAGGCTTTGGCCCCGGCGTGCTTCCGGAGGTAGCGATGCTTTCCATCGGCATCGGCCTGCTCGCCGGAGCGGGGATTATCCTTCAGGAGATCATGCAGAAGCGTCGCGACTACCGTGTGAGCGCAACACTTGTCCGGACGCGGCCATTCGCTCTGGGCCAATGGCGCTTGCCCGTGGAACTGACGCTATGGCTGCTGACGATCCTGCTGGTTCTCATGCCACTGGCTGGGTTGCTGGCAACAGCGCTCGCTCCTGCATACGGCGTGCCACTGACCATGACAACGGTAACGCTTGGTAACTTCAGCTATGTACTGTTCGAGCATGGCGCTTCAGGACGTGCGATTTTCAACTCTCTGGCACTGTCTCTCACCGCCGCCCTAGTGATCGTGGCAATCAGCATTGCGCTGGGGTTTTTCCTTGTCATGCGCCGGTCACCGCTGCTGAGGCTCATCAGCGTCGCGATTGAACTGCCCTACGCACTGCCCGGTGTCGTCCTGTCCGTCGCCTGCATTCTGCTGTTCCTGAAGCCCTTGCCCCTGCTGGGAATCTCGCTCTACGGCACGGTCTGGATTCTGCTTTTGGCTTATCTCGCGCGCTTTCTCGTGCTGGGTCTGAGACCCGTGGTCAGCGGCTATCTCCAGCTCGACCACAGCCTGGAGGAAGCGGGCCAGGCCGCAGGAGCTTCGTTCCTGACACGGCTGCGCACCATCATCGCACCAGTCCTCGCACCCTCTGCAACAGCGGGAGGCATTCTGGTCTTTCTCACTGCATTCAATGAACTGACGGTCTCGGCCCTGCTCTGGTCCTCTGGATCAGAAACCATCGGAGTCGCGGTCTTCTCACTGGAACAGGGTGGCGAATCCGCCGCTGCTGCAGCGCTGGCCTGCTGCGCCACCCTGCTGACCATAGGCCTTGCGGCCGCAACACTTCTCTTCCGGCGATTCCTGCCGCAAGGAGCGCTGCCATGGCGCGATTGATCCTTGATTCTGCGACCAAATCCTTCGGAAAAGCCGTCGTGGTTGATGGTGTCTCGCTGACCGTAGAGGATGGTGAGTTTTTAGCCGTTCTGGGGCCATCCGGTTGCGGCAAGACAACGCTGTTGCGCCTCATCGCCGGGTTCGAGGCGCTCACAGGAGGCTCGATTCAGGTTGGTGACCGCATGGTGTCCAGCGCCACCAGCCACATCGCACCAGAGGACAGGCGCATGGGCGTGGTCTTCCAGTCCTATGCGCTGTGGCCGCACATGAACGTGGCGGAGAACGTGGGCTATGCGCTCACCATCCAGCGCATCCCGGCGGAAGAGCGTCGGAAGCGTGTGGCAGCGGCACTGGAGACCGTTGATCTGTCCGGTTTCGCCATGCAAAAACCCGCCTTGCTTTCGGGTGGTCAACGCCAGCGTGTGGCTCTGGCGCGCTGTCTGGCCATGGAGCCCGCTCTGGTGCTGCTGGATGAACCTCTTGCCAATCTCGACGTGCACCTGCGGGCCGCCATGCAGGATGAATTCGCAGCATTCCACAAGCGCGCGGGCAAGACGATGCTCTACATCACCCATGATCAGGCCGAGGCTATGGCTCTGGCGGACCGGATTGCAGTGATGGACGAAGGCCGCCTGCTGCAGGTCGCAACGCCGTCAGAGCTTTACCGGCAACCCGCCAATTCCCGGATCGCCAGGTTTATTGGTGAGGGAATGGTTTTCGACGCCAAGGCAACGGGGGCGGCTTTGGCCGGACGCTGCCAGGTCAGTGTTCTCGGCGCTACCGCAACGCTGAGATGCAGTTCTTTGCCCCGCCTAGGAGAAAAGCTTCAGGTCTGTATCCGTGCGTCTGATGTCCACACCGCTACGAACAATGACACGAACGCATTGACTTGCCGCATTTCGCGACTGACATATTTGGGCGGGCATTTCAGGGCCGAGGCCATCCCGGAGGCTTTCCCTGGCGAAATCATCAGGCTTGATCTGCCAGAACCTTGCCCTGTCAACACGGGTGATACCATAGCCATCACGATCAGGGACGGTTGGATACTACCGTCCTGATCAGCCGCGCCTGTTGCATGAGTGCCGTGGGTCAGCTTACCTTCCTCACATGCTCAAGCCACATACGCCCACCGCCCTTCATCCACCCTTTGCGAAATACAGCCACGCCATGGAAGTTCCGCCGGGCGCGCGGCTGCTGTTCGCCTCAGGTCAATTGGGCATCACGAAGGATAAGCACATCCCCGAGGATCCAGCTGCGCAGGCTGATCTCTGCTTTCGCGCCATCGGCGACATTCTCGCATCCGCAGGCATGAACTACAGCGATATCATCCGCATCAACGCTTTCGTGACAGACCGGTCCTATCTCAAGGATTACATGGTGGTACGTGACCGTTACGTCATTGATCCGCCGCCAGCATCAACTCTTATGATCGTCTCCGGTTTCGCAGCCGAAATCTATAAGGTCGAGATCGAGATCGTGGCCGCCAAGCTTTGAAGGATTTACCGGAATGACTGATCTCTCCCCACACCTTGGCTGGCTGCAATCCCAAAAACCCGCCATGCTCACACTCCTCGAAGCGCTGGTGAACACGGACAGCGGTTCATATGACAAGGCAGGTGTTGACCGCGTGGGCGATCAGATCGCTGCGTTCTTTGCCAGCGAAGGCATTGCGGGCGAGCAGTTTCAGCAGGAATCAGCAGGCGATGTCCGGCGCTTTCGCGTGCCCGGTCCCGGCAATGCACCCATCGTGCTGATGGGTCACATGGATACGGTCTTCCCGCAGGGCGAAGCCGCACGTCGCCCGTTCACGATCCGGGATGGCAAAGCCTACGGTCCCGGCGTCTGCGACATGAAAGCGGGTCTCGTGATCAACGCCTATGTTATGGCCGCCTTCAAGCGCTTTGGCGGCAACCACGCGGCGCTCACAGGCCTTTTCACGAGCGATGAGGAGATCGGCTCCCCGGCTTCGCGTACTCTCATCGAGTCTACTGCGACCGGTGCGAAAGCCGTGCTGAACGCGGAGCCCGGACGGCCCGGTGGCGCTGTCGTGACAGGCCGCAAGGGTGGAATCTTCCTGATCATGGACGTGAAAGGCAAGGCCGCCCATTCCGGAGCCAACCATCAGGATGGGCGCAGCGCCATCGGAGCGCTTGCTGCCAAGATCACGGAACTGCACGCGTTGACGGATTATGATCGCGGCATCACCTGCAATGTCGGCCTGATCAGCGGTGGCCAGTCCGTCAACACGGTCGCGCCCGAGGCTCGCGCCGAAATTGACCTGCGCTATATCAAGGCGGTTGATCGCGATTTCCTAGTCGAATCCTGCCAGCGCATCGCTGCAACCGAGCATGTGCCGGATACAACGGCAAAACTCTCGACCAAGGGAGAATTCGTGCCACTGGAGCAGACCCCTTCAAATATGGCCCTGTTCGACACCTATGCCGCTGCCGCCGCAACGCTTGGCCAGAAAGTGACGGGCGAATTTACCGGGGGCTGTGCGGATTCAGGTTTCACGTCCGCTGTTGGGGCCCCGACTATCTGCGCCACTGGTCCAATCGGCGCTCGGGCGCATACGCCGGAAGAATACATGGAGGTCGAAACCATGGTGCCCCGTGCGGAAGCGCTTGTTATGACCATCGCAGCCCTCTCGGCTTCCAAGGCCTGAACCCTAATCCTCGTCCGTCAGCGGATGGAGATCGCGCACCATCGCCTTGGCGCGCTCATCAAGCACATGCGTGTATATCTGCGTCGTCGCCACATCGGCATGCCCCAGCAATTGCTGCACGATGCGCAGATCAGCGCCGTTCTGCAGCAGATGGCTGGCGAAGGCATGGCGCAGAACGTGAGGGCTGACGCGATCCGCGCCCACGCCCGCATGGCCAGCCACAATCTTGAGATCACGCGCGAAAACCTGTCGCGGCAGATAGCCCGTGGCACTTTCCGCCGGAAACAACCAGGGCGACGGCTTTTCCGCTTCAATCTTGGCCAGCATCTCGCGCCAGCGCGCCACAGCCTGCTTCGCGACATCGGTCAATGGCACCAGCCGCTCCTTGCCGCCCTTGCCCTTGATCGTCAGCATCAGCGTGTTCGCTCGGATCGCATTGGCAGGCAGCGCCATCAGTTCGGACACGCGCAAACCCGTGGCATAAAGCAGCTCAAGCAACGCCGACATCCGCGTCGAGGCCAGCCGCTCCCGAAATGGACGCCCCTCATCCCCAACACCCTCTGCCGCCGTCGAAAGAAGCCTGTCGACATCGGCGATGGACAGGACCTTCGGCAACCCCCTGCCCTGTTTGGGTCCGCTTATCACCGTTGTCGGATCATCCCCGCGATGACCCTCGGCATAAAGAAACTTGTGCAATTGCCTGAGGGCTGAAAGGCGCCGCGCGGCGGAATTGGCCTGAAAGCCCCTCTCTGCAAGATCAGCCAGATAGGCTCGGACATCATCAGTGACGGCGTTAGTGAAGTTGCGTCCTCTTCCGCCCAGAAACGCGCGATAGTCCACCAGATCACGGGTGTAGGCCTCCAGCGTGTTCCTGGCCGCTCCGCGCTCTGCCGCGATCATTTCGAGAAAGGCTGAAACCAGCCTGCCATCGGGAGCCATTATCGCCTCCCGCTATTTTGCATAGCGCGATGGCGGAACCACCACGATGATCTCGCGCGGTGCGGGCTCCAGAACAGTGGCCATCGCAAACAGCAACGCATAGGCGACGCCCGCAATAACGGCGCAGATCAGCGCGAATCTGAAGATGGTCGGCATGGGATTATGTCTTGAAACAGAAATGCCTCCGGACGCAAGACAGCCAGTTTCGCGCGCCGCCGCCCCGTGCTAACGCAGCCGCCATGACGATCAACCAACCCGGCACGGCCCTGGAAGTGGCCAAGCCGGTCAAGACAGCGGTGGAAGCCGCCAGACATGCGATGCTCGATCACCTCGGAGATCGGCTTATCGTACTTGTCGGCATGATGGCGTCGGGCAAGACATCCGTGGGCAAGCTGCTGGGGCAACGACTCGGGATTCCCTTCGTCGATGCCGATCATGAAATCGAGACTGCGGCCAACATGACAATCCCCGAGATTTTTACCCGCCACGGTGAGGCGGATTTCCGCAGCGGCGAGCGTCGCGTGATCGCACGCCTGTTGCGGGATGGGCCGCGCGTTCTGGCGACCGGCGGCGGTGCCTTCATGAACGAGGAAACCCGGCGCGCCATTGGCGAGCGGGGTATTGCGATCTGGTTGAAAGCCGATGCCGAAACGCTGTATCGGCGCGCAAGACGGCGCAGCAATCGCCCGTTGCTGCAGACCAGCGACCCGGAGGCAACCATCCGAGACCTTATGAAAATCCGGTATCCGATATACGCCGAGGCTGGCATCACGATCCATTCGGAAGATGGACCCCATGATGCAACTGTGGACGTTCTGCTAGCGGCGCTAGAAGCATACCTCAACAGCAAGCCGAATGATGCGGGTGAACAGCCATGAGCGAGTTCCCTCAGATGACCGATATCCGGCATATCGTCCCGGTGGATCTCGCCGGGCGCAGCTACGATATCGTCATCGGACGCGGCGTGCTGGCCGAAGCGGGGGATCGCATCCGCAAGGTATGCCCCGGTGGAAGGGTCGCGGTTGTCACGGACAGCCACGTAGCAAAACACCATCTGTCGCAGCTTGAGGCTATGCTCACTGCAGCGGACATAATCTCCACAGCAGTGGTCCTGCCGCCGGGCGAAAAAACAAAATCCTTTGCCGCACTGGAATCGGTCTGCAATGATGTGATTGCGGCTCGGCTGGAACGGGGCGATGCTGTCATAGCCTTCGGTGGCGGTGTCATTGGTGATCTGACCGGCTTTGCCGCTGCCATCGTGCGCCGGGGCATGCGTTTCATCCAGATACCGACCACGCTGCTATCGCAGGTCGACAGTTCGGTCGGCGGCAAGACGGCGATCAACTTGCGCCATGGCAAGAACCTCATCGGCGCATTTCATCAGCCGATGCTTGTGCTGGCGGATACCGCATTGCTCGACACCTTGCCGGAGCGGGAATTCAGGGCGGGTTATGCCGAAGTCATCAAATACGGCCTGCTCGGCGACAAGGGCTTCTTCGACTGGCTGGAAGGCGGGGCCTGGCGAAACGTGTTCGCGGGCGGGCTGGAACGCGAGGAAGCGGTGCGTATCAGCTGCGCCAGCAAGGCGGCCATTGTCGCCCGCGACGAGACAGAGCAGGGTGATCGCGCCCTTCTGAACCTCGGCCATACCTTCGGTCATGCGCTGGAAGCCGCGGTCGGCTATGATGGTACCCGGCTGGTGCATGGCGAAGCCATTGCCATCGGCATGCGACTTGCGTTCGATTTCTCGCAGGAACAGGGCCTGTGTTCTGGTCAGGACGCACTGCGCGTCCGCCGCCATTTCGAGACGGTGGGCCTGCCTGTTTCGTTAGCGCAGGTCCCAGGCGGGGCCGGTACAGCGGAAACGCTGCTGGATGCTATCCGGCAGGACAAGAAGGTAGCGCGCGGCGCGCTGACCTTCATCCTGGTGAGGGGCATCGGGGAAAGCTTCATCGCAAGGGATGTTGATCCCCAGATCGTCAGACAGTTCCTTGAACGCCAGCTGGTTCGTGATAATTAACACTCCATGACATACGAACTCTGGCTTTCCGCTGGCGCAGTTATCCTGATGCTGGCGATTTCCGCATTCTTCTCCATGAGTGAGACCGCCATTACCGCGTCATCGCGGGCGCGCATGCACGCTCTGGAAGCCGCCGGGGACAAGCGTGCCGCGGTCGTTAACCGCCTTCTGGGGCTGCGGGACCGGCTGATCGGGACGATCCTGATCGGCAACAACCTCGTCAACACGGCCTCAGCGTCGTTAACCACTGCTGTGCTTCTGACTGTCTTCGGGGAAGTTGGCATTGCCTATGCCACTGTCGCCGTGTCCGTTCTGATCATCGTCTTCGCGGAAGTGACACCCAAAACCATCGCCATCAACGATCCCGACCGTTTCGCCCTGAAGGTGGCGCGACCGCTTGCCATCGCCGTTTTCCTGCTGTCTCCAGTCACGCGCGCGACGGAATGGCTGGTCAAACAACTCCTCAAGTTGTTCGACATCAAGCTGGGCGGCGATGGCGCGGTCCTTTCCGCCAGCCAGGAAATTCGCGGTCAGGTTGATCTGCTGCACAAAGAAGGCTCGGTCGGCAAGGGCGAGCGGGACATGCTCGGCGGCCTTCTCGACTTGCAAGAGCTTGAGGTCTCGGACGTCATGGTCCACCGCACAAAGATGCGCGCGATCGATGCAGGGCTGCCTCCGGAAGACATCGTCCGCGAAGTCCTGTCTTCGCCTTACACCCGTATGCCGCTCTGGCGCGGACAACCCGACAACATCATCGGCGTGCTCCATGCCAAGGACCTGCTGCGAGCACTGGATGCGGCTGGCGGGAATGCTGCAAAGCTCGATATCGAGGATCTGGCGCTTGAAGCGTGGTTTGTGCCCGACACGACGGCATTGCGTGATCAGCTCAAGGCTTTCCTCAAGCGCAAGACCCATTTTGCGCTTGTCGTGGATGAATATGGCGAGGTGGAGGGCCTTGTGACGCTCGAAGATATCATCGAGGAGATCGTGGGCGACATCAAGGACGAGCATGACGCAGGTGCCACTGGCGTGCGCCGCCTGCGCGAGGGTGCCGTGCAGGCCGACGGCGGTGTCCCCATCCGCGACATCAATCGCGTGATGGACTGGCGGCTGCCGGATGAAGAAGCCACAACCATCGCCGGCCTTGTCATCCACGAAGCCCGCTCGATACCCGATGTCGGCCAGGCCTTCACCTTTTATGGATGCCGTTTCGAGGTGATGCGCAAGCAGAGAAACCGCATCACATCACTGAAGATCACACCTCTGGCGCGAACAGACAAGCAGGGCGCGACCAAGGTCGAAAGCCCAGTGCGTGCCGAAGGCTGAAAGAGTAATCGTAGCGCCACTCAACATCGATTGACCCCGCCCCGATGTTGCGCCATAGCGGCTGCATCATGATCAGTCTTTTGGTCGCTCAAGCCTCTGATTGTTTATGGCCCCTGTGGCGGAATTGGTAGACGCGACCGACTCAAAATCGGTTTCCGCAAGGAGTGCTGGTTCGATTCCGGCCAGGGGCACCACTTTTTCTTCCAAGGACGTCCTAGTTAGTCCACAACCATCTGGAAAATATAAGATAATTTGCGTTAAAGCATCCGCAAACGTTTGTTGGCGTCCATTTTCGTGCGCTTGAAGCCAACAGATTTGTTGGCCTCCGGCGAAAAGCCAACATCTGAAGACCAACAAAAGGCCAACACCGAGGCCAGCACATGCCGCTTACCGACATTCAGATCAAAAAGGCCAGCAAGGGCGAAAAAGTCATTACGTTGTCCGATGGTGGTGGTTTGCAACTTTGGATTACGCCAACGGGCTCAAAACTGTGGCATCTTGCCTACCGCGACAGGAGCGGGAAACAGAAGAAGTTGACTCTCGGAGCTTATCCTGCCGTTGGCCTTGCGGTTAACTGCACATATTTCACATGAGCTGGCAGTTCGAGCCCTATTTATAGTGCTCCCGGCGCGAGCCGAACTGTTCGATCCGCCTGCGCCAGGCCCTGTAGCTCGCCGGTTTGAGTTCACGCCGCATCAACGCCTTGACGCCATCGGGCGAGATTCCGTGCAAATCACGGATTGCACCGAAGCTGACATGATCACTCAGTGCCATCTCGATGATTTCGCTTGTTGTGGCAGGATCTGATGGCGCTTGTGACCGCTCAGTCATAGCGCAGTTCCGTCGCCTTGCCACGGAACACATAGTAGGAGAATGCCGTGTATCCCGCGATACAGGGCAGTACGACCATGGCACCCATCAGAATGATGAACAGGCTTTCGGGCGCACTGGCCGCCTGCCAGATCGTCAGCTTCTCCGGAACGATATAGGGATAGAACGAATAGGCGAGGCCCAGAAAGCCCAATACGAAGAGGCTGACCGCACCCATGAACGGCACGTAGTCGAGGCTGTGGTCGGCGCGCGGCATGCGCTGCAGGAACACCCATGTCGCCAGCAGCAAGGCCCCTGTCATCAGAGGAATAGGGGCCAGCCCGATCATGTTGGGCAGTGAAAACCAGCGCTCGAAGATGCGCGGCGAGACCAGCGGCGTGGCAACCGATACGGCGATCATGCCAAGCGCCGTCAGGACAAGCGTGACTTTCGCCCACCACACCGCACGCCTTTGCAGGTCGCCATCGGTCTTGGCGATCAGCCATGTCGCGCCGACAAAAGTGTAGGCCGCAGCCAGCCCCATACCCGCCATAAGCGCAAAGGCCTGAGCCGACAGCGTGTCCTGAAACCCCATGAGATAGTGTCCAAGCATGTAGCCCTGTGTCAGCGATGCCAGAAGTGATCCGCCGATGAAGGCCCAATCCCACCAGCGATGATATTGCTGCTGCGCCTTGACGCGGAACTCGAAGGCAACGCCGCGCATCGTCAAACCGAGCAGCATGAGGGCCACCGGCAGATACAGCGCCGTGAGAACCATGCCATGGGCGGAGGGAAAGGCGACCAGCAACAGCCCGATGCCAAGCACCAGCCATGTCTCGTTGGCATCCCAGAACGGGCCGATGGTGGCGACCATCTTGTCACGTTCGGGCCGGTCTGCACTGGCCATGAGCATGCCGACACCCAGATCGTATCCATCGAGAATGACATAGGCGAGAATGGAAATGCCCATCAGGCCTGCGAAGATCAGCGGCAGCGTATGGGAGTCCAAAAAATTCAGCATGGTCTTTCTAAACGTCCTTCGCCAGAGCGCCTGCAGGATGGTATCCCGCACCTTGCTTCATCACGCCAGCACCGCTCGGTGTCGCGACCACCTGAAGGCCCTTGTTGGCGAGATGGAACAGCACAGAGATATAGGCCGCGATCAGCACGGCGTAGGTTGCCAGATACATCGCCAGCGTCGTGCCGATCATGCCCGCCGTCACTTTCGATGCTGCCTGCGCCGTCGTTAGCACACCGGTGACAAGCCAGGGCTGGCGACCGATTTCCGTGACATACCAGCCGGACAATGTGGCGATCCAGCCCGCGAAGGTCATGGCAACCAGCGTGTACGCGAGCGGACGGTTCAGCGTTCCCTTGCGCCACAAGGTCCAGCCCGCAAACCACGACACCACGAGCATCAGCATGCCGATGCCAACCATGATGCGGAAGGCGAAGAACACAGGAGCGACCGGCGGATGCAGGCGGGTTCCATCGGCTGCAACGAAGTCGTTCAGGCCTGGAATGACGCCTGCCGGATCGTGCTTGAGGATCAGGCTGGCCCCGTTGGGAATAGCGATCTCGAAGCGGTTTTCGCGCGTCGTCTGGTCCGGCAGTGCGAACAGCACAAGCGGAACATTGCTGCGCGTCTCCCAGTTGCCCTCCATCGCCGCCACTTTGGCTGGCTGGTGCTTCAGGGTGTTGAGACCATGCATGTCGCCGACGACGATCTGGATCGGAATCAGTACGGCACCGATGGCTACGCCTGTGCGCAAAGCGGCCATGACGTCCGGTCCGCGATCAGTGCGCAGCCAGCGCCATGCTGAAAGACCCGCAATGAGGAAGGCGCAGGTCAAACCTGAGGCAATCAGCATATGGATCAAACGGTATGGCATCGAAGGATTGAAAATGATGGCCCACCAATCCGTGGCAAAGGCCACGCCATCGCGTAGTTCATGCCCGGCGGGCGTGTGCATCCAGGAATTGAGCACGATGATCCAGAACGCAGACATGGTGGTGCCGAACGCCACCAGGAACGTTGCGAGCGTATGAACCCAGTTGGGAACCTTGCGGAACCCAAACAGCATGATGCCCAGAAACGTCGCTTCCAGAAAGAACGCCGTCAGCACTTCATAGGCCAGCAAAGGCCCGGCGATATTGCCGACGCTCTGCATGAAGCCCGGCCAGTTCGTGCCGAACTGAAAGCTCATTGTGATGCCCGAGACGACGCCCAGTGCGAAGGACAGCGCAAAAATTTTCACCCAGAAGCGATAGGCGTTCATCCACGCCTCGTTGCGCGTCGCATTGAAGCGCACCTTGAAGAACAGCAAGACCCAGCCCAACGCAATCGTGATCGTCGGGAACAGGATGTGGAACGAAATGTTGGCGCCAAACTGTATACGCGCGAGCACGATCGGATCCATGTGATCAACCTCCGGCTTGACTGGATATGGCCCGGCGACCCTTGCCGCCCGGCAATGCAAAAAGACGGTCTTTCATTTCGAGCACCTTGACGACTTTCGAGCCCATCGAGAGCAGCTGGATAAGACGCTCTGTCTCCAGCTTCTGCACATCGGCATACCAGCCGGTCATCAGCTCGATCAGTTCGTGCATCTCCTTCAGTCGCACTTGAGCATAGCGCTCGGCATCGCTACCGGGCGACTGCATCAGAAGTTCGCGCAGAATGGTGAGAGTGGGGTCGATCTCGCGCTTCTTGCGCTCGTCCACCAAGGTGCGGACGATGGAGTAAATATCGTCGGGGGTGCCGAAGAACTCGCGCCGGTCACCCTGCACGTGCCTTGGCTTCAGGAGATTCCAGTTCTGCAGTTCCTTCAGGCCCATCGAGACATTGGAGCGTGAAATCCCCAGCCGCTCCACGATATCATCGGCGCACAGAGGCTGCTCTGCCACAAACAACACGGCATAGATTTGCCCCACTGTGCGGTTGATACCCCATCGGCTTCCCATTTCGCCGAAATGGAGAACAAAAGCTTCGCAGAGCGGGGGCAGGTTCATGACCATTTCCAATTTTCAGATAATTCTGAAAATAAAGGAAATCTTGAAAATCGCAAGAACAGTCTTGTCGCATGGCCCAGGGTGGCCTGGAGGGATATAATAATCCAATTGGAAACGGTTTACGGCAGCCCACGCAATGGTTCAAATCGTCTGGTTCAAACGCGATCTTCGAACAGTGGATCACAAGCCGCTGATTGAAGCGAGCGTCGCAGGCAACGTCTTGCCGCTATACGTGGTCGAACCCGACTATTGGCTACAGCCCGAGACCTCAAGGCGACAGTGGCTCGCGATCCGCGCGGCGCTCGAGGAACTCGGTGAGCAGCTTCGTTGCATCGGAGCAACGCTGATCACCCGCATTGGCCATGTTCCGGATGTTCTGGCCGACGTCCACCGGCAGCATGGAATCAACGCGATCCATACGCATGAAGAAACGGGAAACGGTTTCACCTTCGAACGCGACAGATCGGTCAGGGCGTTCTGCCGCGACCAAGGCATCGCACTTTCAGAGCATCGGCAGTTTGGCGTGGTGCGTGGACTGAAGAACCGCAATGACTGGGGCAGGCTGCACCATCGCGAGATGGCCGCACCAGTTCTGCCGGAGCCGCAACGGCTCATGGGTGTGACCGATGTCTCGTGCGAGCTATTGCCGACGGCTGATACGCTTGGTCTGTCGCCAGATGGTTGCGATTCACCTCAGCCTGGAACAAGAGCTGAAGCTTTGCGTCTTCTTGACAGCTTTTTTGCCGGACGCGGTGCCGATTATCGGAAAGCCATGTCGAGCCCGCTGACGGGCGAGCATGCCTGCTCTCGCCTGTCCGTTCCGCTCTCGACCGGAGCCATCTCGATCCGGGAAGTCCTGCGGCGCTGCCATGAGGAACGCCAGCGTATGGCCAAGCTCCCCTTGCCAGATCGGTCCGTACCGCTGACTGCCATCGACGGCCTTGTTGCCCGGCTGCACTGGCATTGCCATTTCATCCAGAAGCTTGAAAGCGAACCGGCGCTGGAATGGCGGTCCCAGCACCCGCTGCATCAAGCGAACCGCTCGGTAACACATGCTGATGATCCGGTCCTTGAAGCCTGGGCCACGGGCAGAACCGGGTTTCCCTTTGTCGATGCATGTATGCGCTCCCTGATCGCGTCAGGCTGGCTCAACTTCCGCATGCGCGCCATGGTTCAGGCGTTCGCAGGCTATCATCTGGCACTGGACTGGCGGGCCTCCGGCTTGCGCCTCGCCCGTCTGTTCACGGATTATGAGCCAGGCATTCACTGGCCGCAGGTGCAGATGCAATCGGGCCAGACCGGCATCAACACCCCGCGCATCTACAATCCGGTGAAGCAAGGCCTTGATCAGGATCCGGAAGGGACATTTACACGACGCTGGGTGCCCGAGCTTGCCCGCGTTCCTCTGGCCTTCCTGCAGGAACCATGGCGCATGGACGAGGGCATGCTCTCCCGCGCGGGTCTGACACTTGGATCAGACTATCCAAGGTGTATCGTCGATCATGAAATCGCGGCCCGCGACGCGCGCGCGCGGTTGACCGAAATCCGCCAACAGCCGGGCTATCGCAACGAGGCAAGGCAGGTCTATGAGCGGCATGGCAGCCGAAAGCGGACACTCGCCAATGACAATCCATCGAAGCGAATTGCGGTCGGGCTTGGCCGGGCAAAGGCGGCAAGCGGGCAATTGTTGCTGGATTTTTGAGGATGAAGTCATCGGCGTGATGATCGTCGTGATCGTCATCGGATTGCTGGCCAACCGCATCATCTTCGGTCCATGGGAGCGGTTCCTGCTCCAGAGATGGGGGACCAACTCCGGCGGGTGATTGTGGGGTCAATTTGGCGCCAGGTGCGGAAATTCCGGTTTCGGGCGGAATGATGCGACTGTGGACATTCAGCCGCCTCAATGACGGAGCCGATGGGCAGGGATGGATAGAGTGAGATCGCTTGTCAGCCGGAATCCGGTTTCGGGCGATATTCCGGCGCATTTGAATGTTATGTTAAAGGATGACTTCATCACATCTCTCTGTCGCACGGCGAGCTACTGATTTTTCAGGCCCGGTCCGCTTGACGCTTCGGACGCCTAGATCCACGATTTCGATTGCGCGCTACCGGTACGCCCAAAAATCGACCATGTCACACGTCGCGACCACGAGCGAGGATGCGTTTCTGGCCATCTTCCAGCTTCGCAGCCACGCACCGCACCAGATCTGGGAAGATGGAAAGGCGGCAGTGGCGCCGTGCGCGGAGCGGGGGACGTTGCATGTCCTCGATCTCAATGCGCCCTTTTCGGCGGAGCATGATACAGACATCGACAGCCTTCACGTCCATCTTCCGCGCGCAGCCCTCGATGATCTGGCCGCAGACGTGGGCGCCGCGCCGGTGGCCCACGTCAGGGCACCGCTACGATGGTCGACGCCAGATGCCGTCATCCCGCAGTTTCAGGCGTCCATCATTGAGGCGCTGGCCGGCTCCGAAGCGTCAAGCGTGTTGTATGCCGATCATCTGCTCCAGATCGTGGCGCGCCATATCGCCTACACCTATGGCGGCATGCGTCCGAGCGTTCACGTGCAGGGCGGCCTCGCTCCCTGGCAGTCCAGAAGAGCAAAAGAGCTGATCGCCAACAAAGTTGCAAACCAGGTCTCTCTGGAGGACGTGGCGACCGCCTGCGGCTTGTCGAGTTCGCACTTCGCGCGGGCGTTCAAGGCATCGACCGGCATAACGCCGCACGCGTGGCTGCAATCTTGCCGGGTAGACCGAGCCCGCGAGCTGCTTCGCCGTCCGTCTCGGCCGCTGGCCGAGATCGCGGCGGATTGCGGATTTGCAGACCAGAGCCATTTCACCCGTATTTTCAAGCGAATGACCGGCCAGACGCCTGGCGCCTGGCGCGGTCTGCGCGAGCCGTCGTCGCTGATAGCTGTCCTGTAGAGTCAGAACAGCAGCAACGTCAGCCGGTCACGGGTGGTCCGACAATGAAGGTGTCGAAGCGCTTCGCCAGATCGCCCCATTGTTCAGGTGGCGTTGCATGAAGCTGGATAAACATCCGCTCCATTCCGCCTGGTGAGAAGATCGCAAACATCCGCACTGGCTCGCCGGACAGGTTGACGAAGCCGTGGTGGGCTCCGCCGGGCACGACCGCGCTTGATCCAGCGGCGAGATCCTGCGCATTGCCTCCGCAGACCAGCCGCACAAATCCCGATGTGATCAGGAACATCTCATCGGCGCCGTGATAGTGAAGCGGCGTTGCGGCCTTTGGCGCGACGACGGACTCAAGGACGCTGAGAGTTCCGCGCGTGTCGCTACCGCCGATCCGGACTCTCATGCGCTCCCCCGGGATGGTTTCGAACCAGTCTGCGGCCGCCCCACTTTCGATAGTAGCCGTCGCCAACGGATTGCCTCCCGCCACCGAAGTCATAGGTGCACCGTCCGCAGCAGTGGACGCGATGGCGCCGACAGCACTCCCCGCTGCCGCGAGCAAATAGCTCCTTCGATCAATACCGAGCTTGATCAGATTTTTGTCATTGTGGGTCATCGCTGTATCTTTCAGAACAATCAGTGCTCTCACGGCGCAAGAGCTTCCGGCCAATGACTAACGTGCTCGCGTTCGACCGGATTGTTCTTTGCCGCTGTTTATGGATGGATCCTGCGGTTCCGTGCTTGTGCGAGAAGCAATTAAGATCGTCAGCGCCCTAGTGATTTTTCGGTCACGATGGGGCGCACTCCTTCTTCAATGCTCTTGCACCCTTGGCCGATCAGGACGCCTTAGCGGCCTGCCTCGCACCCCTCAGGCGCAGCAAATGGGTGGTCTACGCCAAGCGGCCCTTCGGCGGACCCGAGGCGGTGCTGGCCTATCTCTCCCGCTACACCCACCGCGTCGCCATCTCGAACAGCCGCCTGATCGCCATGGATCATCGCGGCATCACCTTCCGCTGGAAGGACTATCGCGCACGAGGCAACGCGGCTGGGGACAAGACGGCGGGCGCTGGCTGGATCAAGACCATGACGCTCGATCCAGATGAGTTCATCCGCCGCTTCCTGCTGCATGTCCTGCCGCCTGGCTTCCACCGCATCCGCCACACAGGCTTCATCGCCAGCCCCAACCGGGCCAGCACCATCGCACGCATCCGCGGTATGATAGAATCTGGCGAGATTGAATCCGGCAGGGCCAAACCAGCGACAGAGCCCGCACCTGCCGCCACGATCAATCAGGACGAGCGCCCCAAACTGAGTAACCTTGGGATGATCCTGCAACCCATCCCCCATGCCCCTGCTGCAGCGGGCGCATGTGCATCATCGAACGCTTCGGACGCGGTGCCAGCCCCGTTGGCCCGCCGCCGCAATCAGGATCGACACATCATGACTGCCAGATCGAACCGATGGAATGAGATTGTCCGTGAGGCCCCGGTGCGAAGGCGCGCTGCCCGCCAACCTGCGCCCCGTGTAGACCAGCAGGCTCCGTGCGACCCGCAACTCCAGAGGCCCATCGCTTCGCAGCCTCGAATAGATGCCGCCCGAACCGCATCCAAGCCCAGGGTAGGAACCCAAGGCGCCCACTCCGCCACCCGCAGAGCCCTGCCCATCACCAAATCCCCATAGCCCCGCACGAACCCGCAAAACAACGGGCGATCCACCGCAGTTCAATCCCCTGGAGTCTTTCGGAAGCCGACCCTCAACCTCGCATGAACAACACCGAAGGTCGGCATCCGAAACCCTTCACAAGGCCAAATGTTCGGCTTTCGGGTAAAAGCCTGCGATTGCGGACATTCGACATAACCAACGATCAGCCGCTGACGGAGGCCAAAAACACCATCGGCGTCCGGCCAGACTTCAACGCCAGAGCATTGTTAGCCTGAATACAATTATCTGCAGGCGTCATGAGCTCGCGAAGATCAGGCGCAACTACTGGATGGCCACATCTTCTTCTCATCCTTCACGTTCGCTGCTACCTTAATCTCTTGGTGTCACTTGATGCGCCCTCTGCGTTAAATAAACTCTCAATCACGCCAACATGGCCTCCGTGCATGAACGTTAATTTTAGTTGGCAATGGCCACACCGCCCTGCGCTTTTGTACTGCCTGAAGGTCGCCGTTGCGACTTTCCTCGGTTATTTTCTGGCGTTGGGCGGGACGGAATCGGCTGTGTATTCCGCCATGAGTGCCGCCTTGATTGTTGGTGCGAGCCGTGGTGAGGACGTTCTGACCTCAACCAACAGGGTCAGGGGTACACTTGCTGGCATGCTTGTTGGCATTGCTCTGACACTGGTGCCATTGCCACCGGCGCTGGCTGTGGCCGCCGGGGTCGGCAGCACAGCTTATGTTTGCCTTGCATTTGGCTGGGGTGTTCCGGCGGCGCGTGTCGGCGCGGCCCTTTGCGCCGTCATGATTCTGGTGCATGTGCAGGACGCTTTTCAGTATAGCTTGGTCAGGGTCGGCAATACGCTGATAGGTATCGCGACTGGCTTGGCAGTCAGCTACCTTGTTCTGCCAGTGCGAGGGCGGGAGGTTGCAGCTCAGGCTTCCCAAGCAAGCTTATCAGCGGCCAGCAATATTCTCACACAGCTGGCCAGCACGAGAGAGCCAATACCAACAGACTTGTATGTTGCCATGCTTGACCGGTTGGTTGAACTGGAAAAAGCTATCCGTGATGGCCGCCGCGAATTTGGCAAAACAAATGAAACACTGATCCAGAGTGCGCGTCTGGTTGGGGTCGTTTGTGCAGGGACGCTGACAGCCGCCATCGCACACTCGGATTTCTGCAGCGATGGCAAGGCAATGGAGGCAGCAGTGCCACTTTTTTCCAAAGCAGCCCAGTTGGCTAAGCGCGCACAGGCAACTGGGCCAGCACCATCCCAAGAACGTGACGTTGCATCAGCCTCCGTCCCCCAGATCCGGAACGCCGAAGCAGTCGATTTAACAGCGCTTCAGGGTCTGGCATTGGGGTTGCGCAAGATCGAAGCAGCACTTGGCGCTTTGGGACGATGAGCGGGCGCAATACCTTTGGCGCTTTTACGCTCCCCCAATGACATTCACTCTGCACAAAAATCCTTCCGATTAGCTCCTCTAACAGGACGTGCTATGCCGTTAATATCCGTTGGGAGAGTGCCATAGATGACCAGCAAATTCCTGCTCGAGTTTTTCACACTGTTTGCGATCATCAACCCGCTAGGCCTCGCCTTTGTTTTTCTGAACAGGACCATGAGCTTGTCTGATGCCGAGCGCGCCGTCGTGGCACGCCAGGTGGCCATCTATGCCTTCTTTGTCCTGATCGTCTCCATGTTCGCCGGCAGCGCAATCCTCGGCTTCTTCGGTGTCAGCATGCCTGCACTGCGCATCGCAGGCGGGCTGGTCGTCGCTGCATCGGGCTGGACACTGCTCCATGAAAACAGCGAAGACCAAGAACGCGCTGCAACTTCGACCCACGGGCTGGAGGCTGTCAAGCAAATGACCTTCTTTCCGCTGACTGTGCCCTTGACCACAGGGCCCGGAACAATCGCAGTCGCGATCACGCTGGGCTCAAAACACGGTGTTTTCAACGTCGATCCGAAGCCGGAACTCATCTCGATCGTTGTTGCTGCGACCATCGCAGGCACCATCTTCTATGCCTATGCACATGTCTCGCGCATGGCCCGGCTATTTGGCGCGGAAGGCACACGCGTCATCATGCGACTTTCGGCCTTCCTACTGCTATGCATAGGCGTGCAGATTGTCATTACAGGCGTCGTCGAGGTGGTAGGTCCGCTGCTGGGTGTGAAGGCTTAGCTGCAGGTCTTTGGCTGCGTCCCTGTGCAAGCGAATGGCGCGATGAAAAATTCGCCCATCCATGGCTTCTTGCGATGTTTTTGCTGTGAAGTCATGGGTCTGGAAAATTGAACGTGGCACGCGTCGCTTTCCCAGCTTTGCCTGTTGATATCATCTCCTACGCAAAGTCTGAGGTTGAGCATGTCTATTGAGCGCCAACTCCTGACAACGTTCTTTGCCGCATTCCTTTCATTTGGTTGCGCTGTCCCGACGTCTGCATCCGAAAGCACAGCATGGAGCGCACTGAAAATGGGCGCGATCGTCCTGTTTCGCCACGCCAATGCACCGGGTGGTGGTGATCCTTCTGGAATGCGCATCGGAGATTGTGCAACGCAGCGCAATCTCGATCAGATCGGCCGCGATCAGGCGAAACGCATTGGAGCGGCGTTCCGGATGAAAAACATCGCAGTGAGCAAGGTCTTGGCATCCCAATGGTGCCGCACCATGGAAACGGCACACCTCGCTTTCGGCGAACCTGTTAATGAGGCAACCGTTTTCAATTCGTTTTTCGATGATCGTGGCAAGGGCCCAGAACAGACAAGACAGGCGCTAGCTCTTCTGTCACGCAGGGCGGCGAGTGGCTCTACGGTGGTCGTTACACATCAGGTGAACATCACCGCAATCACCGGGATCTTTCCAGCGTCGGGCGAAGGCATCGTGATGCTTATCGAGAATGGCGAGGTACAGGTTCTCGGGCGCATCCGACCATAATCCACCCACCTTCCGGATCATTGTACTGCGAAAGCAATTTTGACGATGTTAAAGGACACAAGCGTTCCCTTGTGCGTCAACCATCGGGCTTGACTGACACGTCCTGCTTGTGACCACACAAAACGCCTATGAATGCTACGGAGATGACATGGCTGACCATGACTGGAACAAGATGCCATGGTGGTGCTGGGCGGCCCCTTTTGCGGCGGCTTTGCTGATTGCCGGAAAGTTCGCTGGTCTGTTTTTACCATCAAACGGCATCGTCATTGCGCTAGCCATCGTGCTTCTGGGCGGGGCCGTTTTTGCAGCCGTGCATCATGCTGAGGTGCTGGCTGTCAGGATTGGCGAGCCGTTCGGCTCAATCCTGCTGGCGCTGGCCATCACGACGCTGGAGGTCGGGCTGATCATCTCGGTCATGGCCTCAGGCTCCGCAGGGAGCGGCGAGGTGGCGCGCGATACTGTCTATTCGGTCGTGATGATTGTCCTCAACGGCATTGTCGGCTTGTGCCTGCTGGCGGGTGGAAAGCGGCATTATGAGCAAGAATTCAAGCTGCAAGGTGCCGTTGGCATTCTGAGCGTGATCGCGACGCTGGCAGTGATTTCGCTAGTCCTGCCGAACTTCACGAAGACCACGCCAGGCCCAACCTATGCTTCCAGCCAGTTGCTGTTCGTGGGTCTGGTTTCTCTCATCCTCTATCTGCTCTTCGTGTTTGTGCAGACGGTGCGGCACCGCGAGGATTTCCTGATGGAAAGTGACCCGACCCATCATGGCGAAAAGCCGACACGCCGCAGCACTGTGCTGGCTTCGATCATGCTGCTGGTCAGTCTGGTTGTCGTGATCTTGCTCGCCAAAACCCTGTCACCAATCCTCGAAAGCACGGTCCTGGGCGCCGGGTTGCCGCTGGCATTGGTCGGCGTCGTGATTGCTGCTGTCGTGTTGCTGCCGGAAGGTGTCACAGCAATGAAGGCCGCCAATCGCAACCGGCTTCAGACCAGCCTCAATGCCTCGCTGGGATCGGCAGCAGCCAGCATCGGCCTGACCATCCCGATTGTCGGTGTGGCATCGGTCTATTTCGGACAGCCTTTGACGCTTGGCCTGGGACAGGACGCCATGATCCTGCTGGCACTCACGCTGTTTGTCAGTACGCTCACCTTCGCCACTGGACGCACGACTATCCTGCAGGGAGCTGTCCATCTGGTGATCTTCGGGGTTTTCCTTTTCCTCGCCGCGGTGCCATGAACACTCGTTTGACGGATATAGTGTGCCACCACGCAAACACCGGCTGCTTGGGAGCAAGACCTGCCCCACACGTCTGTATTTATTTGCGGATGCAATATCGGGCAACTATAGTCAGCCTGTAAGACGCGGCCACTGATCGGCGGCAGGTCTTTTTGCCTCTGACGACCCAAAATGGAACCAAGAATGACGACACACCGCAAATCTGGTATGAACCGCCGCGCAGTCCTTGCGACAGGTGCTATCGGTGGGGCAGCAGCGGCTCTCACCTCCAGCAATATCGTGCTGGCGCAAGCCGCCCCCGTTTCAACTGCGCCAGCGACGGTATCAATTGCGCCACCGGCCTCTTCAGCTGTCGCATTGCAGGCCGTCAACCAGAGCCGCGATGCAATCCTGCGCATCAGCCGCGAGGTCTGGGCCAATCCCGAGCTGTCGCTCCATGAGGAAAAGTCCTCTGCAATCCATATCCGTGAACTGAAAGCCGCAGGCTTCACCATAACTAGCACGGGCACTTCCGGCACTCCCACGGCATTCATTGCGGAATGGAAGCAGGGCACAGGCGGTCCCATCATCGGCTATTTGCCTGAGTATGACGCTTTGCCCGGGCTTGGTAACGCAGCCGAGCCGCGCCAAACACCAGGCACAACGGGCGCTGCAGTTGGCCATGGTTGTGGACACAATATGCTGGGTGCGGGCTGCACAGGCGGTGCTATCGCGCTCAAGCTGATGATGCAGCGGGCTAACACAGCTGGCACAATCCGCGTTTATGGTTGCGCCTCGGAAGAGGCACAAGGGGTAAAAGTTTACATGGCCCGCGATGGGTTATTCGACGATTGCGACGCCTGCCTTGCCTGGCATCCCGCACCAGTCGCAGCCACGGGTGCGGTCAAGACGGCTGCCGGCAATGCAATGAAGATCATCTTCAGGGGGCGCACCGCCCATGCCGGGAACAGCCCTTGGGACGGCCGCAGCGCTCTCAAGGCGGCCGAGCTTTTTGGCCATGGCATCAACCTCATGCGGGAACACATCCTGCCGACCGCGCGCTTGCATTATATTTATGAGAATGCCGGTGTTGCGCCGAACATCGTACCTGATTTCGCCCAGCTCTGGATGAGCATTCGTGATGCTGACCGCGAGAAGGTCAATGCCATGACGGAATGGGCGCGCCAGGTCGCGGAAGGTGCTGCCTTGGCAACCCAGACGAAAGCTGAGTTTGAGGTCTATTTTGGAATGTACGATCTGTTGCCAAATGACGCACTGATCGCCCATATGCACCGCCATATGCTGGCTACGCCAATTGAATGGACGTCAGACGAACAGTCATTTGCGCGCGCCTGCCAGAAGGAAATGAAGCTGCCGGAGGCTGGTCTCGCGACCCGTGTCATGCCCATTATTGGTGATATGACAACAGGTGCCTCTACCGACGTTGGTGACATCAGCTACTTGACGCCAGTTGGCATTTTTGGCTGGCCGACCCTACCGCTTGGCGTCAGCCTGCACACTTGGCCGGTTACAGCCTGTGGCGGCATGTCGATTGGCGACAAGGGATCGCTTAGTACCGCACGCATTCTGGCCGGGGCCGGTTTTGATCTGATGACCGATCCTGCACTGCGGAAGGCCGCAAAGGATGACCTTATCCGGCGCAAGGGGAAGACGGTTTTTGTGTCACCACTTCCGCCCAGCCAGAAACAGCCGCGTGGCATTCCTGCGCACCTGCTCAAAACAGGCGACGACGACACTTTTTCCGGTGTTAAAATGCCAGGCTGATTATCTTCCGGTTGGCACTGCCCTGGAGGGCTCCAAGTGTTAAGACAAGGCGCATCTGCATCGCTTGTACTTCTTGCGCTTCATCTTGGTGCATGTTCAACGCGGCCAACGTCGGCATTACTGCCTGTTGCGGCTTCTGCGGAAGCTGAGCAAGTTCGGCTTCTTGCAGTGACCACGCGCAAAGCCTCCAGTGATTCACAGATCCTTTTCGGAGGAGAGCGAGCTACAGCGACAAGCTTTGCCGCGTTGACAGTCAGCGTCCCACCAAACCGCAAGACAGGTGAAATCATCTGGCCGACAACGACACCACCTGATCCTCGCAAAACATTCGCTACGACCGATGCCAGACTTGTCGATTTGCCTGGGTTTCGCAGCGCCTTTCAGGCACTGCGCAGCAAGCAAAAGCCCGCGCATGTTCTGGTGTTTATCCATGGCTACAACACGCGGTTTGACGAGGCGGTTTTTCGGTTTGCGCAGGTCACTCTCGACACTGGTGGCAACAGCGAAGTCGTGCCGGTCCTGTTCAGCTGGCCATCGTGGGGAAAACTGTCGTCCTATGCCTATGACCGCGAAAGTGCGTCAGTTTCCCGCGATGCTCTCGCAAATCTGCTTCTGGAGCTGTCGAGTCAGCCATCAATCGGTCATATCACTGTACTTGCGCACTCCATGGGCGGCTGGCTGACCATGGAGGCCATGCGCACTATCGCGCTGAAGCGTGGTGAGATTCCACTCAAGATCACGGATCTCATGCTTGCCGCTCCGGATATAGATGTGGATGTTGCCGTCTCGCAGGGGAAGGCACTGACTGGCCACCGGCCGCGGATCACGCTGTTTACATCAAAGGATGACCGCGCCCTCAGCTGGTCTCGCCTGGCATGGGGGAGCACGGCGCAACTCGGTGCCATTGATGTGACGGCGGAGCCGTACAGATCAGGCCTTGCAAGAGAGGGCGTGCAAGTCATTGACCTCAGCACCGATACAACTGGCGATCCGCTCAAGCATGGCAAGTTTGCCGAGAGTCCACGCGCCGTCCAGGCCATTGCAGCGCGCCTCGCTGCGGGACACAAGCTGGCTCCAGGTCATGACGATCCGGGCGAGGGGTTGTCCACATTTGCACGTGGAACACTCAATTTCTTTGGTAATGTCGTAGCCCCGACAGCTACGGGCCCGGACTAAAAATAATCCGGGGAACTGTCAGCCGGTCATGATGCCGACAATGACCGTCCCCCAAGTTGTCAGTAGAATATGCGCGAGTGGAACTGCCGGAGTGTAGCCAAGTACGGCGACAGGGCTGTTCGAGCGGACCTGGACAGCCGCCATTGCGGCCGTCATCGTCATTGAACCTGCAAGACCACCCAGCAGCAGGATTGGATTCATTTTCAGGACGTAGCGACCGAAATACAAGCCGACCACCATCGGCGTGAAGGTGACAAGAATGCCGCCAAAGAACAGGCCGACGCCCGCCTCTTTCAAGGCGGAAAGAAAAATTGGCCCTGCATGCAGACCCGTCATAGCAACGAAAGCTGCCAGGCCGAGTGAGGTCATCAGCGTGACCGCGCCATCAGGAATGCGCCCAAAAAGCGGATAGCGAGTCCTGAGATGGCCGACCAGAAGCCCGGCAAGAAGCGCACCGACGCTGGTGCCAAGCGAAATCTTCAGCCCCCACAGCGACAGCGAGAACACGGTGCCAGCAAGCCCGCCAAGGAATATTGCAAGGCCGAGGACCACGAAATCCGTGCTTTCTGGAGGCCGCACTATCTGGCCTATAAGTGAGGCCGCTTTTTCGATGGCCTGCTCATGGCTGACAAGACGAAGCACATCGCCGCGCTGCAGGTTAGTACCTGCACTGATCGGAATATCCTGCCCGCCGCGCATAAGCTTGCGGGGATAGATGTGCCGCCCCTGCGGCAGGGCCGCCAGCTCACCCAATGACTTGCCGATGACGGAAGCATTGGTCACCAGCACATCAAGAATGGCGACCGGCATGTCGAGCAGTTGCGCATCCTCCACTTCCTCGCGGTCAGGCCCGATCAACGCGATCAGCGCTTCGCGGCGGCCCGTGACTGCGACAATATCTCCAGGCCTGATGACAGTGTCCGGCAAGGCTTCCAGCATAGCGCCATCACGACGGATACGCTGTGCAAACATCCGTTCCCCGGCAGTGCTGGCCTCGCAGGCAGCGATCGTGCGGCCGATCAGGGGGCTGTTCTGCCCGATCCGGAAGGCGCGAAGCTCATAGGGCCGCCAGGCGGACACAATGCCGGGCGACTGGCGGGCGATTCCGAGTTCTTTTTCCAGCTTCAGCGCCTCAGTCGACAGATCGATGCCGAGCAGTTTTGGCGCCATGTTGCTGATGAACCAGATGGTGATGATCGAGCCCGAAATATAACAAACGGCATCCGCCACCGCGATGTGGCTGATGAGACGTGCCTTTTCGGAAGCGGACACCGAAAGAGCGTTGATTGCGTCCGTGGCCGTGCCCATCACAGGCGACTCGGTCAACGATCCGGAGACCAGACCAGCCGCATATCCGGCATCGAGGCCCAGGAATTTCGCGACCACAACAGCAGTAACCAAACCAGTGACACAGGTGACAATCGCCAACGCAACAGGCTTGAGGCCATCACGCTTTAAAGCCGCAACGAATTGGGGACCGACGGAATAGCCGATGCCGAACAAGAACAGCAGGAAAAGAAACGATTTCGCGATTGGCGAGACAGGCACTGTTGCAAATTGACCAATCCCGATTCCGGCAAAAAGCGAGCCAGTCACTGGTCCGAGCTTGAATGAGCCAAAGGCAAAACCACCAAGCCAGTAGCCCAGCCCAATGGCGAGAAACACTGCCAATTCCGGGTAGTTCTGCAGAAATTGTCCGAACCAGTTCACCAGAAGCCCCCCATGTTTTGTGCATTTGATTCACCTACCTTGAAGCTAACATCTCCCGTAGGCAGGGTGTTTAAAAAATGGTCGTACTTCAGGCAAAAAAATCCGCACTGCAGCGTAAAAGGCTGCAGCGCGGTTGTCATTCAGTCGTGCGTTTGGCGGACAATAGCCTAATTGGCCAGCACCATGGCAAAGTAGCCAAACACCGTCAGCAACACACCCGACACTGCGTAAGCCACCGGGAAGCCAATCCATGGCACATTGGACTGGATCTCCACAGTTGCCTCGCGACATGGCCCCGAATGGCTGCGCGCCCCGGCCACTCCGCCCATCAGCACAGCGGGGTTCAGCTTGAACACATGCAGTCCGATTGCCCAGACTAGCACTGGCGGAATGGAACAGGCCAGGAAGCCAACAGCGAAGATCTTAAACGCCAGCACGCCTGTAAGCTGAGCCAGCAGCGAATTGCCGGCGTTGATGCCGACGATTGCCACGAACACGATCAGGCCCAGATCTTCCAGCACGTTGCGCGCAGCTGTCGGTGTATTGCCGAAGAAGCGCAGACGCGAGGAAAGCGACGATACCAGAATGCCCGAAACCAACAGGCCGCCCGCATTGCCCAGACCGATTGACGCACCAAAAGCCGGGAACTGGATGGCTCCGATCAGGAAGCCGAGGATCATGCCGATCGACAAGGTGAGCAGATCGGTCGCCACGCTGGGTCGAACAATCCGACCGAACATAGCGCCAACGCTGCTGATGGCGCTTTTCAGGCCAACGACAGTCACGATGTCCATCCGTTGCAGCTTTGTATTGGTCCCAATCGGAATCGGCACGCCGCTGCGCTCAATGGCCACGACCTGCAGCTGATCCACGCCCGGCAGGGCGCGCATTTCAGCGGGCGTTTTCAAGAGCATTGCTTTGTTGGTGACCAGGACCTCCGCACGGTCGAGCTGGATGTCGAGTGCCGCCTGATCGGCCACTTCCGGCCCAATCAGTCCAATATTGGCAGTCAGTGATTCAGCTCTGCCGCCCAGCGCGATCACGTCGCCGAGCTTCAGCACAACGTCATGGCCGACACCGAGAGGCTGGCCATCGCGCAGCACATTGCCAACGCGATATTCGGAATGCTCGCGCAACAGGTCGCCTATCGTGCGACCGTTCCACTTGGCGTTTTCAAGGCGATAGGCGCGTGCGCCAGATGTGCGCCAGCCTGTAACAGCTGGACCATCTCCACTGGCCACACCATTGGCCTTTTCATACTCCTTGGCGGAGGCACTGGCATCGATGCCCCACCAGCGTGGCAGATATTTGGTAATGAGAATAATACCCACTGTGCCCCAGATATAAGTGATGCCATAAGATAGCGCGATCATGGCGCTGACATCGTTCGTCGTCGTTCCGGCAGGCAAATTCAGCACACCGGAGAGCGCGGCCTGCTCCGCGGAGCCAATGGCGGCAGACATTGTCTGTGACCCAGCAAGGATGCCGCCAGCCGCACCGGGCGGGAGCGCGAGGAACTTGGCACCCAGCACCGTGATGCCAAGCCCGATCACGCAACTGACGATAGCCAGCAAGGTAAATTTCAGGCCATCGCCGCCCAGACTGTTGACGAAGGAAGGGCCTACCCTCAGGCCAACGCCATACATGAAGAGATAATAGAACAGCAGACGCGTGAAGTTATCGAGCTCCAGCTTCTGGCCATAGACCGAAGCCCAGACCGAGAGGCCGCAGCCAACGATGATAGCTGATGCCACCATGCCGAGGCCATAGCCCGCGATGGTTTGCCGACCAATCCAAACAGCCAGACCGACTGTGAAAAACAAAAGGATATAAGGGCTTGAGGCCATAAATGAAAAAAATGCTGACATGACTTACTTCCCCATGCGCTTGGCGAGAGCCGCAGTTGTAATCAGTTTCAGCCCCTTCTCGCGTTCGTAACCGTGGATTTCCTTGACATCGAGTTTGCGCATGAACTCGATCGTGTGCTCGGTCACCACTTGGCCTGGCACCAGGATCGGGAAGCCCGGCGGATAAGGAATGACGAAGTTGGAAGACACCATCGGTGGCCCGTTCTTCAGCCGGTCGTCGCACTCCTTACCGAAGATCGGCACATATTCGCATTCATCTGCCTTGTAGGCGCAATAGAACGCACTGCGCATGTCGCCCTCGACCGTATGCTTGCCCGCATCCTTGCGGAAGGCCGGGTGGAAAGCCGAGAAGTTTGGCAAATCCGGCACATCGGTCATCAGCGAGGTGACACGCTTGGCGAATGTCTTGCGCCCGGCTTCGCCACCCTGGGCCAGATTCTTTTCGATGCCATTGCAGATCTCCACCAGCACCCGGATGAGGTGGGCGACATCACTGCGGGTGTTGTTAATGTTGGATTGCAGCAGCACGGAATTGCGCGAGGTCTTGTTGACCTGAATGTTGAAGCGCTCGGCCAGAATGCCCTTGAACTGCGTGCCATCGAAACCGGCAGCGCCACAGATCATCGTCATGCGGGTAGGATCGAGGATAAACTCGTCTTCCCGCACAGCCTTGAGCGCGTCGCCCCAGGTGATGCCGGGCGTCAGGAAATCCTTGAACCCGGACTGGCGGAACTTTGCCGGTATCATCTGGTCGGCACCAGCCACCGAGAAATACTTCGAAATCAGCGGATGCTCGGCAATCGTGCGTCGGATCGCCAAGGCGATCTCGATGGCATTCATCACCAGACCATAGCCTTCCAGCTCCATCTGCCGCCGCGCGACGTCAAGAGAGGCGATCAGCTGCTGGTTGGGACTGGTCGAGGCATGGGTGAAGATCGCCTCGTGAAACTGCGCCTCGATCGTGCCGAAATCGACGTCCTTGACGATGACCATTGAGCCCTGCCGAATAGCCGACATGCTCTTGTGGATCGAACTGGTCTGATAAACCCGCAACCGCGCGAAGCGAGGGTCTGGCAGCAAATGCGTGCTCATCAGCATATCGTTTGACGGGCTCTTGCCCAGCTTGGCCTGCTGAGCCTCGTAGGCAGTGAGCGACTCGGGTGACGCGAGATAGGCCTCCATATCGGCAGCCGCACCCATCGCGGTACGCGGACGCAGATATGGCGACCAGCGTGCAAAGGCCGACCAGGCCTCATCCCACAGGAAGATGACATCAGGCTTGATCGCCAGACATTCCTCCATGATCCGCCTTGTGTTGTACATGTGCCCGTCGAAAGTGCAGTTGGTCAGATCGACCATCTTCAGCCGGTCGAGGCGACCCTCCGCCTTGAGGGCAAGCATGGCAGTCTTGATCGTGGCGAGCGGCACAGCACCGTACATCGAGAACTCGGTGAGCGGGAACGCCTCGACATAAAGCGGCTGAGCTCCTGCGAGCACGCAGCCATAATGGTGTGACTTGTGGCAGTTGCGGTCGAGGATGACGATGTCGCCTGGTGCGCAAAGCGCCTGGTGCACCATCTTGTTGGACGTGCTTGTGCCGTTTGTCACGAAGAAGGCGTGATCGCCACCGAAAGCGCGCGCCGCCAGCGACTGCGCTTTCTTGATGGTGCCGGTTGGCTCCAGAAGTGAATCCAGCCCACCCGTGGTTGCCGAGGATTCTGCCAGGAACAAATTGATCCCGTAGAATTCGCCCATGTCCCGGATCCAGTCGGATTTGAAGATCGACTTGCCGCGAGCGATGGGCAACGCGTGAAATGTTCCGATTGGTCGCTTGGCGTAATTCTTGAGGTTGTCGAAGAACGGCGACTGGAAGCGATCCTGAATGCCTTCCAGAATCGACAGATGCAGCTCGAGCGGCTCTTCGACCGCGTAGAACATACGCCTGACCGAGTTGGCATTTGGATCGCCAGCGAGCTTTTCCACATCCTGATCGCTCAGCAGATAGAGATCCAGCTCAGGTCGCAGCTTCTTCAGCATGCGGCACAGGCCAAGCGCAGTGCGATCCGCGCCTGCGCCTTCAAGGGCTGGGTCGATGATAGACCTCAACACCGGCATATTATGGCGCGATTGCAGGCTGAAGCCCTGATAGGCCACAACCGCAAGAATCGAGGGGTTAAGCGCCGCAGCGCAAACCGCATCCTCGAACGATCCGACAAAGACCGGCTCATAGACGAAGCTGTCATCAGGGCGGCGCAGCCGACGGATTTCCGCAGCCAGTGCAGCCCATTTGGCTTGCGGAGCAGCTGAGACAAACAGAACCTCGAAATAGGGGCGCGCATTGGCGTGATGCGGCGCGAAGGTCAGATCTGCGCCCGTCCCATTGTCTTCGGTCTGTTCCGAGTCCGGGCCTGACCGGAACGACTTGTCGAGCAATTGCGCGCTGATCCGCCGAGCAAGTGCCGCACTTCCTGCCGCATCATCAGCTGCGACACGCTCCTTGAGCGAGGCCATGAGACGGGTGCCGGGATAAGCAAAAAACTCTTCAATGGCAGCAGCGTCATCAAGCGCCTGCGAAACATCAGCTTGGCTGGCATGCCCGGCCTGCCAGGAATCACAGTTTGTCGTGATACGGCGCCAACGATCGGCGCGGGCTGACGGAGCAGAAAAAAGGTGGTCAGCACGTGGAGTTATGGTGTCGGGAGACGATTTCTTTGCCATCTTGAAAACTCCGATCAATGACGCATCAGTTTCT
This sequence comes from Hyphomicrobiales bacterium, assembly GCA_031431475.1. Taxonomy (GTDB): domain Bacteria; phylum Pseudomonadota; class Alphaproteobacteria; order Rhizobiales; family Beijerinckiaceae; genus JADCCX01. The sequence goes on along the minus strand of JANPDL010000036.1, from coordinate 68,282 downwards.
GGTGAGGAAACCAATGATCATATTTCTGCACGATCGTAAATCGAGTGCAGAAATTAAAACTACGTATAAGGCCAGTCAGTCCATAAATGAATTGGCTAATATCTAAGCTGTTTTGCAGATATTGACTCTTTGATCGGCCTTGATCTTTATGCGGGAACAAAAGGAATTTACGAGAAATATTGTCAGAACTGTAGAATTCCACAGATATTCTGGTATGTTTTAAAATGCGGCGGGTGCGTGACAAAAAGGTACGGGATAAATGTGTGATTCATGTTCTCCTTACTCAACATTAGATTGAAAGTGTCGCGCCTTCGTATGAAGGATAAATAGGTTTTCCTGACCCGAAAATCGTTTAGCGATACAGGATAGAGACCAAACCACGATTCGGAAAACGGTTAGGGACAGTTCCATGAGCAATGAAACACAGCCAGTCGATGTCAATGCCGGCGCTGGTGTAGATGGCTCGAAAGCAACGCCTGCATCTTGGGCCGCAGGTCTTTTCGTAGCTTTGTTCATGGCCACCATGATCGGCCTGTCGGTATGGTATGTGACCCGGCCTCAGCCGTTGCTGGTACAGGGCGAGGCGGATGCAACCCGTATCGATATCGCAGCACGCGTTGATGGGCGCATTGACAAACGGCCAGTGTCTCGCGGCGAGAATGTTGCGGCCGGGCAAATCCTGCTGACCATTGAAAACCAGCAGTTGCTGACCAAACTGCAAGAAGCTGAGGCGGCGCGAGCTGTCTCGCAGGCCGATCTCGTCCGGATCCAGACCGGTACACGCGCTGAGACGATTGCCTCACGCAAGGCAGCGGTCGCTGCGGGCGAAGCCAGCACCAAGCTTGCACAACAAACTTATGACCGCGTGAAACAACTGGCTGACCGCGATTTTGCGACCAATCAGCGTCTTGATGAGGCCACCGCCTCGCTTGATGTTGCGGTGACGAACGGGGAGCAGGCAAAGCTCGCCTATCAAGCCGCAGTTACAGGCGCGACAGCCGAAGAGCTGGCGGTTGCCAAGGCCAGCGTTGCCAGGGCCGATGCGGCGATCATCACGCTGAAAGCCCAGGTCGAAGAACTCGTCGTCAAAGCACCCGCTGCGGCACAGATCTACCAGATCGGCACGGAGCCGGGCGAGTTCGTCTCGCCGGGCGTGCCGCTGCTGACACTGGTCAACCTTGGCGATGTCTGGCTCAAATTCAATCTGCGCGAAGATCTCATCAAGGGCATGAAGGTTGGTGACAAGCTGGATGTCATTATTCCGGCGCTTGGTGCAAAACCGGTCGCCGTTGCCATCCGCACGATTGCCACGCGCGGCGAATATGCCGGCTGGCGCGCCACGCGGGCGACCGGCGACTTTGATCTGCGCACCTTCGAGGTCAGGGCCTATCCAGTGGAACCACTGGCCGGATTGCGGCCGGGCATGAGCGTCTATTTTGATCGCAGCGGCGCACGCTGATGGTGGCCATAGTCAAAACGGGGCTTTTGGCGGTTGCGGCGCGCGAGCTGCGCTGGATCTGGCGCGACAGGGTCGCCTTGATCCTCGTGATCGTGATCCCATTGATTTCGTTCTTGGTGCTGGCTGCGACGTTCAGCAATGCCGTTATTCGTGACCTAAAGATCGATGTTGTGGATCAAGATCGGTCCGTGACATCAAGTGCCTTTGTGCAAGCCATCAATGCGTCTCCCGGTGTCGAGATCGCCTTGCGCTCGACAGACATGTCCAGCGCCATGAAGGCCATCCGCTCTGGCGAGGTGATCGCGGCTGTTTATCTGCCGCCAGAAATGGAGCGCGACATTCTGGCAGACAAGCGCCCCCAGGTCGTCATCCTTTTCAACAAGCAATATCTCACGCCCGGCAACGTCGCATCGAATGCCCTTCAGTCCGCATTGGGCGGCGCGGTTGCCAGTCTGCCAAAGAACACCGCGCGCGCCGCAAGTGACGCGCCTGGTGCGCTCGTCGTCGAGCAATATGTGCTGACCAACCCCGCACTCAACTATGCCCAGTTTCTGCTGCGCGCGGTCTTGCCGACAATCCTGCATGTGCTGATGGCCTGTGCTGCGGGATACGCCGTCGGCTCTGAGTTTGGCCAGCGCGACATGGCCGGCTGGATGCGAACGGCTGGAGGAAGTGCGCTAACGGCGATCACCGGCAAGCTGCTGCCTTATCTATGCATGTTTCTCCTCATGATGATGGTGGGTCTCGGTATCATTCACGGGCTGTTCCGTATTCCGTTTCAGGGTGATGCCGTCATGGTTGCGGCCTCCGCCTGTCTGCTGATTGTTGCCTATCTGTCGCTCGGCGCATTCTTCCAGCTTCTGGTGAAAAGCCTGCCTTTTGGCTTGGTGCTGACGGGCATTGTCTGTTCCCCGGCTTTTGGTTTTGCTGGTGTCGGTTTTCCGCTGCTGGCCATGAATACATTTGCAGAGATCTGGGGTTCACTCCTTCCGTTGCGCTGGTACATCCAGATCCTGTTTGATCAGGCGGCGCGCGGAATTCCGGCTCAGGATTCCATGCATGCGTTCTTTTTCCTGATGGGGCTGACAGCTGCGTTCTTCACTTTGGCGGTGGTGCGGCTACGCTTTGTTGCACATCGCGCCCTCACCGAGGTCGCCGAGCCGCCATTGCCCGTCATGCACAGCCGCATCAGCATCGCGCGTAGTTTCCTCAATGAGGTGACGCGTATTCTGCGCGACCGGGGCGCTTTCGGCTTGATCGTATTGGGCCCGATCATTTACGGATTTCTCTATCCGCAGCCTTACGTGAACCAACTCATCCGCAATGTGCCGGTTGCGGTCGTCGATCAGGACAATTCCGAAGTCAGTCGCAATGTCGTTCAAGCGCTTGATGCGCATGAGGGCATCAGCATCACGGTTCGCACTGCCACTCTCATCGAGGCCGAGGCGGCGCTCGCACGGGGCGAGGTTTTCGGCATCATTCATATCCCCACCGACACACAGCGCAGCGTTCTGCGCGGCAACCGTGCCAGCGTGCCCACCTATGTCGATTCCGCCTACCTCATGATTTATAGCCGCGTTACCCAAGCTATTCTGGAATCCATAGGCACCGTCTCAGCCGAAATCTCCACCCGCGGGTCGCGCGACACTGGCAGCCTTTATCGTGCCGCGCTGGTCAAAGGCTCACCGGTTGAAATTCTCAACCAGCCTCTGTTCAACCCCACAGGCGGCTATGGCAGCTATGCGGTTCCGGCAGCCTTTATCCTGATTTTGCAGCAGACACTGTTGCTTGGTGCAGCGACACTTGGAGGTGTTGCCTTCCAAAGCGGTGGGCAAGCTGGCCGCAGGCAGCGTGGTGCCCCGGCTGCCATCATTGGGCAGACACTCGCCCATGTTCTGTTTGTGCTGCCAGGGTTTGCGCTTTATCTGGTTGTGCTGCCGAGGTTCTATAGTTTTTCTTACAGCGATCGAATTCTTGATCTGCTGGCTTTTGCGATCCCTTTCATACTGGCAGTCAGCTTTCTGGGCCAATTTGTCGGCGCGCTTTTCCGGCGGCGCGAAACAGCTGTGTTGCTGCTCATCTCTGTCAGCCTACCACTGTTCTTTCTAGTGGGGGTGGCTTGGCCTCCTGAAGCCATTCCAGAACTCCTGCGCAAGGCGAGCTTTGTCTTCCCCAGCACGGTCGGGATCGATGGGCTGGTGCGCCTCAACCAGATGGGCGCATCCTTTCAGGATGTCTCCAGCAACTGGATCACGCTGTGGATTCTTGCTGGCGTCTACGCAGTCCTTGCCATGCTGGCGGCACGGCTTTTTTCAACCGGGAGGCCCTCTCATGTTTGAGTTGAACCCATGGCTGTTTCGCAACACCTTGTTGGCCGCCTTTGTTGGTGCTGCCAGCGTGCTTACTGTCGGTACACCCCAGGCTTTAGCCCAGACACAGATTGCAGGCATGGTGCGGCAGACTGAAGTTCGCGTTTCCGCCATGATCAGCGGGCGTCTGGCTTCGGTTGCGGTGACACCCGGACAGCGCGTCCGTCGCGGTGATCTTCTGGCTGTTCTCGACAATCCTGAGCTCAGCGCCTCGGCAGAGGAAGCTCGCGCTGCGGTTGCCAGTGTTCGTGCCGAACGGGACCGGGTTTATGCAGGCGTTCGTGCCGAAGAAATCGCCATTGCGGAACAGACACTGCAAAACGCGCAAGCCAATCTCCATCTGGCCGAACAGATGAACCAGCGGGCGACTGTACTGGCTGCCCGCAATGTGGGCACACGTGCGCGCCTTGATGAGAGCATAGCCACTTTGGCAAAAGCCCATGCCGATCTGGATGTGAAGCGATCGCAGCTCGACGCAGCCAAGGCTGGAGCAAGCGCAGATGAGCGCAAACTGGTCGATGCCAAGCTGGTCCTGGCCTCGGCGACGCTGGCAGATCTGAGCGCCCGCCTTGACAAGACCAGACTGGTTGCCTCGATTGACGGCGTCATTGGTCTACGCGTCGCCGAACTCGGCGAGATCCTCCCACCCGGAAAGCCCGTTCTGACGATGGTGGCGGACAAGGCGCACTGGTTCGGCTTCACCCTGCGCGAGGACCTTTTGCGAGGCCTCGCCATGGGTCAGATTGTGGCGGTTCTGCGCGCTGATGGACAACGTATCCAGGCCCGCGTCACCGAACTGCGGCCCTTGGGTGAGTTTGCAACTTGGCGGGCCGCGCGAGCTGTCGGAGATCACGACCTCAATAGTTTCAGGTTGCGCCTCGACCCTGTTGACGAAATTCAGGATCTTGAAGCGGGAATGACCGTATGGCTGCTTTAAACGTAGCTGCTTCGATGCTGAACATAATATTCTTTTAGTACAATACACTCTCTTGTCGCAGCATTTGAGAAAGTCGACTAATTAGCGTGACTCAATACTAGAAAAAAGATTCAAATTACCAGCAAAGCACAAACCACGATCTCAGAGTCCACTTGTGAGAAATGAGCAGTGTGGTTGGACGTCCGACAAGGGTCACGTCCTGCCGCTCATGTCCAAGAGGCAACTTGCGCCGATCCAAGAAGGCACCCGCGATGAGTTCCACCTGGCAGCCACCGCCCAAAACTTCCGGAAACTGGCAAAGCTCCTCACCACACCGGTGACGAAGCCGGCATGAAGGAGATGATGAGGGTGATGGTCACTGCTATCACTTCACGCGGTCTGACCCCTGCGGTCTCGACGACCGAGTTTTTCAACGCAATCCGCCAGTTCCTTCCGTTACGGTTAAGGGCAAATAACCGCGATTGCGGACATTCAATCGCGCCAGAAATAATGCCGACGGCAGCGGAGCCCGCCGTCGGCAAGCGATTTCAAATCTCAGTCTGCTCCGAAAGGGCAAGAGCATCATCCGCTTCGATACCGAGGTATCTGACAGTGCTCTCGAACTTGGTATGTCCCAGCAGCAGTTGGCATGCCCTCAGATTGCCGGTGCGCTTGTAAACCATCGCGACCTTGGTGCTGCGCTGGCTGTACGTGCCATGGTTCGAGGGATCGAGGCCGATCATTGTGACCCAGTCATCGACCAGATGTGCGTACTGTCTCGTCGTCAAATGCCCGTCGGCATTGCTGCGGCTGGGAAAGAGCCAATCACCATTGCGGGCGATCCGGACATGCATCCAGTTGGTGATCGCGTCGCGCGTTGGCTCGGTGAGTTCGAACGGCACCGGACGGCTTGTCTTCTGCTGGATAACCGTGGACCGCGTACGGATGGCTATCCCCGCGATCACGTCGCCGAGCCTGAGCTTCACGAGATCGCAGCCGCGCAGTTTGCTGTCGATGGCAAGATTGAACAGCGCGAGGTCACAAGTGCGGTGATCAATCGCGAGACGTGTTCGCAACTCCCAAATATGCTTGGCCTTCAAAGGGGCCTTCGGGCCGATGATGCGGCCGGTGTTCCAGGATCTGGCAGGCCGTGTTCGCTTCTGAGTCAAACATGGCCGTCTCCTATCAAGAACGCCGCATCATCATAATCCACAGCATATCTGCCGCCAACAGGGGCAGAGCCCCGATAGAAGTGGATTTCGATGGCATGTGATCACTGGTGAAGGTTCAGGACCTTTGCTGCGTCGAATCTCTCGGAGCATTCTGCCGATCGCTGCGCGTCCGGTCACAACGAGATTATGAAGCTCTTCGGTAACCAACAACGGCTGTCAGCGGATCACTGGTACTGCCGTCGCGGAGCACATACCCCTCGATCCGCTGGAAGCCGGCCTTGCGCAGATAGAGACTGATAAGTTTGGCATGCCCTTTTGCATCGAGCGACCGCCAGATGGCGACGGCTTTGGTCGGAAAACAGCGGTTGGAGAAGCTGATGATGAACGGCGCGCCGGGTCGCAGCACCCGCCTGATCTCCCCAAAGACCTCATCGGGGCGCGCCAGATACTGCACGCCGACACAGCATAAGGCAGCATCAAAAGATATCTCCTCCAACTCGAGTTCCGGTTGGACGTTCAGGTTCTGAACGAAGTAGCGGCTGAGCCGGGGATTCGCCGCCAGTTCCTTGGAATTCATGCCGTGGCCGACTGCCTCTCCGATAAAAGATGGCGGCAGATGGCTTATCCAGCTGGACATGATGTCAAGGATGATGCCGTCCGACGGCAGCACCAAGTCATAGAAGCGCATCAGCGCGTCGATGGCCAAGTCATCGATATGCGCAACTAAACGCGGCTCGGCGTAGAACAGATCGTCATTCGAACGATCTAACTTTGCGAAAGCTTGCAGGGGCAATATCGACGACATTCAAGGAGAATGCAGGCTGAGCTTCATGTCGCCAACTGAAGCGATGTCGCAGACCAGCTGCAGCACGATCGCATCACTCGGCAAGAGGCACACAATGCGGTATGATCGTACGATGCGGAGTTTGAAAAAGCCCATGCTGCTTGGATTTGGCGTCCTCGGCGGACTGGTTGCCCTGGCCGTCGGGGCGTGGATTTATGTCGTGAGCAATGTCGAACAGCCCAAGTATGCACTCGTCGCGCAGGACGGCCCCATCGAGATCCGGGATTATCCCGCGCTTGTGGTGGCCGAAGTCGTGCGGCGCGGCGACCGGACCGCGGCAGTGCGCGCGGGCTTCGGTCCCTTGGCCGGCTATATCTTCGCGAAGAACCGCAGTGGCGAAAGCGTCAGCATGACAGCCCCTGTGACGCAGCAGCGTGAAACCATCGCGATGACTGCGCCGGTCACGCAGACGCAGACAGAATTGGCAGATCAAAATTCGGCTGATCAGGCCTGGCTAGTGCGGTTCGTCATGCCTGCAAAATATACGCTGGAGACACTGCCGAAGGCAGCCGGAGATGATATCCGGCTATTGCAGGTGCCGCCGATGCGCCGCGCTGCGATCCGTTTCTCAGGTATTGCGACCGATGCGCTGATCGCAACCCACGAAACCATGTTGCGAGAGTGGCTCGCAGCGCGAAACCTCTCGATCCTGGGTGTTGTTACCTATGCCTATTACAACGATCCATTCACACCCGGACCACTCCGGCGCAACGAGGTGATGTTCGACGTGAAGTCCCCATAGACAACACGCACCCGCGATCCGCTCGGGGGTCGGTCATGCCAGACGGACGAGCACTGCAATCACCGCCGCCAGTTGGAGCATGTTGAGAGCAACAGACAGGCCATGGAGCCAGTTGAACCGAGTCTTGGCACCAGTATCACGCGCGGCGTTGATGGCGGGCATCAGGATCTGGCGTGCAATGACGGCAATGAGCGCCGTCGCCCCCATGAAGCCAGACGCCAGCGGATCGCGCGGCCAGAGGGCAAGCCCTGCAGCCACAGCCGTCACGAGCACGAACAGGTAATAGTGCGGAAAAGCCTGGCGCAGGAGCTTTCCCGCCACTTGTGGTGGCAGCGCCGAAAACACCAGTGGAGCGAAGCCGAAGGAATAGAGCGTCATCCCGCCGAACAAGAGCGATGTGGCGAGCAGTGCAGCAATGCTGATCATGGTTGTTTCGGCCTCATTCTGGGTTTGCGGGCCGTCCCCATGTAAATGATGGCAGTGCTGGGCAATTGCCCGAACGTGAAGTCGCCTCGCCGATCAAGGCCGCGCGGCCCGAGTCCGGCGATATCTCCCGGCGCAAGGCCGACCCGGATCAGCTCGGCGTGCAATTCGCCCGGCTTGATGAACATAGCTGGATCATGTGTCCCCTTTGGCAACAGGCCCAGCACATCCTCGGCCATGGTGATGGTTGCGAAAGTCGCCAGCGGATTGCGGTTGATTGTATCGAACAGGAACATGCCGCCGGGGCGCAGCACGCGCGCCGTCTCCGACAGGACCCGGTGCAGGTCAGCAACATGCTCCAGCACATCGACACAGACGACGGCATCAAAGCTGGCGTCGGCGTAAGGGAGCGCTTCGCCCACGCCCACGTCGTAGCGGATTATCCGCTGGTTGGCAGCTGCATGTGCCTTGGCAGCTGCAATGGCCTCAATAGCAGGATCGATGCCGGTAACGACAGTGCCGCGGTCTGCCATAGCTTCGGCCATGAAGCCGCCGGCACAACCCAGATCGAGCACTTTTGCACCGGGCCAGGCCATGAACCGGTCGAAATAGCCCAATCGCCCCGGCACCATGTTCTTGAGCGTACGCACCCAGCGCAGGTCGTCCGACCACCAGCGGGAAGCTACGTCATCATAGATCGCAAGATTGTTGCGCACTGCGTCAACGACCATCGGTATGCCTTCGCCAGTGGGGCCAAGCGTAGGGTACGGCGCGTTGGTAGGCCGCGAAGCGAGCGCCGTAAAGCGCAGTGAAGCGCCGCTCCTTTAGCAGGGGGGCGAAGAGGCAATACGCCGTGTAGCTCAAGGCAAGCGCGAATTGGTCCGGCGTCCATACTGGTACTGTCCACAGTGTCAGCGCGAAAGCCACGTAGATCGGCTGGCGGATCAGGCGGAACAGTCCTGTCTGCGGCATGTCTGGAAACACAGGGCGGATATTCTGCATAAGCGACAACCAGCCGAGGCTACCGGACTGCACCTCCGGCCCCGCATCGAAGCTCGCCTTGATCAGCAAAAGCCAGGCCGTGGCGTAACTTGCGCAGACCGCCCAGAACACCGAGCCCTCCGCCCGCCACCAGACGATGCCGGATGGTGTCCAGAGCGCAAACAGTGCCAGCAGTTGCAGCGAGGCGATGATGGCGTAGGTCGTGGTGGAGAGTGTCCGCCCATGATGGCCGGGCACCAGCCGTGCGAGCAAAGCTCGACCGCGCGTCGTCAGCAGCAGCGAATGCCCGAGCGGAAATTGCAGGACGAGCACCGCATTGGCCAGCAGCGCCCAAGGCCAGGGCACGGTGCCGAAGCTTGCGCTCAGGCCGAAGAACATGGCGGTGACCATGGCCACGCCCGCCAGCGCGAAGATACCGTGGCATGCGGCACCCATGGCTAACGCAAGCGCTATGCGTCCGCGTCCAGGAGGCGGCGATAAAGCGCCCTTGAGGAGGCTTGCCAAGCGCTGGATGTGACTGGTGCTGGAAATCTCGGACATTGTGCAGGAGGATTACACCGTTTCCACGCACTCCAAAAGGAGACGTAACCGCGCATCAATGTTGCAGCGGGCATGATTACGACCGATAAAGGTGATCCTCAACCGCAGGCCTCCGGCGTGATTGACCAAACCCTCTTTCCGTTTGAGCCGTATGGCCCGTCCAGCCGCGCTGTGCTTGTTGCGGAATGGATGACCCTCGTGCGCACCATTTTGCCCGGCATGTCAGAGCGCCATCACTGGCCGGTCACGCAGGACCACTGCTTTATGCGCATCTGCCTCGATATCGCGCTTGGCGCGCCTTGGCATACCGTGATCAAACGCCCGGCAATCTGGCATCTCTCTGACCGGCAGTTATCGGCAGCGATTGCGGTGGCGAAGGGTTTTGTGCACAACCCCGAGACACTGCACGCGTTGAACCAGCGGAGCATCGGCTTACGCTGCGCGATTCAGACAAAGCGCTTGTAAAACCAAACCGAGACGATCCCCGTCAGACGACGAGGGCTATTTGTAGTGCTCGCGGCAGGACCCGAACCGTTCGATCCGCTTGCGCCACGCCCGGTAGCTCGACGCCTTGAGCTCTCGCCGCATCAACTGCTTGACGCCATCGGGTGACAAGCCGTGCAGCTGCCGGATAGCATCGAAACTGACGTGATCGCTGAGCGCCATTTCGATGATCTCACTGATCACGACTGCTGACGGTTCAGTGTCGCTCAAAACGGCAGGTTCCTCTCGCAGGCTCTACCGCGCAAACTCGCGGGACACTGGCGCAGTTGAAAGCGCCTCCGGTATTGGTCAATCGCTATTGGCCGATCATTGCCCCCGTAAGACAAACACGAGGACGAGGGAATAGACTAGGATGCCCGCCAAAATGATCAGCCCCTGATATCGCGTCCCGATAGAACGCACAGCGTCATCCTTCATCTGCCTGAACATCTCAGGCCAGCTGTAGGAAACGAAATCTCCTTGCGACATGATATTGATGAGGACGCCATCATCATCGACAATGGGCACATGGCGGAAGCGCTCGTTGGACATCTGGCGCACCCATTCTATCATCGTGTCCTCGGCGCGCCCGATCTTGAGGTCGCGCGTCATGATCGCTGACACAGGCGTGATGGCGGGATCGAGCCCTTTATCGAGCAGGCGGCGCATGAAGTCGCGCTCAGTGACGATGCCGATGGGTTTGCGCGCCCCATCGACCACAACCGCCGCTCCGTAGTTCTTCTCCGACATGGCTCTGACTGCTGTCGACACCAAGGCGTCGGGCGGGAAGGTCATGACGGGGGATTTTGACTGAAACTCTGGTCGATCCTTGATCTTGCTCATAGCGGCTGCTCCTGAATCCCAGCCATGCCGAAAGGAGACTGCTGGAAGTGGCAGTTACCACACCGAGGTCAAGCTGTGTTGAAAATGACGCGATTTGTGTCAGGTGGTCGAGGATTTGTGATCGACATAAACCGGATTAATCGTTGATGGATATAATTTCGCGCCGATTTTGGCTGCTGATGCGCTGAATTTGAAAAATAATATGAAATATTTTGAGATTTATCAAATTGTCGCAGGGCGAGATATTCCGTTGAATATTTTGACTGCGAGGAACATATGTTGATCGAAGCTATTTGCATGCGCAAAATGATTTGCGCACGACCACGGCTTTTCTTGCGCCATTGTCATTCATACGCATCCGTAGGCTCAGCCTCCGGATGGCGAATAACGCATGCCGCAAACCATTCAACCACGGATCGGATACTATCATGACAACAACAACTCACGACATCGTCGACACCGCAGTCGCCGCAGGTTCCTTCAAGACGCTCGTCGCCGCCGTCACGGCTGCTGGCCTGGTGGACACGCTGAAAGGCGCCGGACCGTTCACTGTCTTCGCACCCAGTGACGATGCGTTCGCAAAGCTCCCGGCTGGCACGGTCGAAGACCTCGTCAAGCCCGAGAACAAGGCGAAGCTCGCAGCGATCCTCACCTATCATGTGATGGCCGGCAAGGTCATGGCGGCCGATGTGGCGGGCAAGAAGCTCACGCCAGCCACGGTCAACGGCCAGATGCTCCATGTCGACGGTACCTCGGGCGTCACCGTGAATGGCGCAAAGGTCGTCACGGCGGATATTGCCTGCACGAACGGCGTCATCCACGTCACCGACACGGTTGTCATGCCGACGGCAGCCTGATCGTAAATACCGTATTACCGTATCAACCGCCGCGCAAAGCTCCTCGGCCAAGCGCGGCGGCGTTTCCATTCTTGAAAGGAAGACTATCCAGCAACGAGCTAACAAACGGGCTGATTTTAGCACAATCTCAATAGGTCAATACGATTTGATATATAATGCGTTCTCGTTCACGTTTGCGGCGATGATGGTAACGACGCTATTTTTTTGGTTCGGACGTTCGCAAGTGTGTGACGCCTACAGTATCGCAATAACAGTAACCGGGTTGGTCACATCAACCGCTCCGGGTTTGCCGGAGGCCGTTTGGTTTAAGTTATGCGGCCATGGCTGGCTCGTCCAGCATGGCGCAGTAGCGCTATTCGGGTAAAAAACTTGTTCGTCGTCTTGCTCATGATGGCTCCATCGTATTTGGAAATTGGAGCCACCGGCAAACCCGGGGCGGTTCACTTGCTAGCAGCAACTGATAGCCTCCAACATTTCCATTTAACCGATGCGCTCATCGGCAGCGGTCTTAAAATGCGAGGGGCCGACGAGAAAACTTCACTAGTGATGTCCGTGCCGCTCGATTACCGGTCTGGGCTCTCCTTCACCTTTGGAGAGAATGCGCTGAAGCGTCCGCCTGTGCATGTTCAGTCGGCGCGCGGTTTCGGAGATATTGCAATCGTAACCTTGGAAGACGCTCTGGATGTGCTCCCAGCGGACCTGATCAACGGACATCATATGTTCAGGCATCTGTGCCTTGCACCCAAGCGGGTTGCGCAGCATGAGATCAATCTCATCGGCATCGGCAGGCTTCGCGAGATAATCGTCCGCACCAGCCTTCACCGCGCCGACAGCGGTTGCAATGTTACCGTAGCCTGTCAGCACGATGCTTCGCGCAGTCGGGCGAAGTTCCCTCAGCTTCGATACAACGTCCAAACCCGTCCCATCAAGGAGCCTGAGATCAACAACCGCATAAGCAGGGGGATCAGATTCAATCATCCAGAGGCCTGTAGCGACATCGGGAGCTTGCCTTACCTCATACCCACGCAGTTCCATCGCCAAGGCTAGGCGCGGTAGAAATGCGGTGTCGTCGTCGAGAAGTAGGAGCGTGCAGTCGACGTGATCAGTGTTTTCCATATGCGGATTACGAATTTCCTCATTTGGTAGACTTGAGGCAGTTTGCCACGCTTCGATCATTGGGCTGATATTGGACGCCAGCGGCCCGAGCCAACTCTGGCGATCCACCGGGTGGGGCATCATGCGCCAAAACCCGTCCTTCGGGTTGCGGGCGGAAATTCCGGTTACGAGCGCAAAGTTGCTACTGCTGACATTCGATAGCGCTAAAAATGAAACCGACGACAGCGGAAGCCACCGTCGGCCAGCGAATTCAAATCTCGGTCTGTTCCGAAAGGGCCAAAGCATCATCCGCCTCGATCCCGAGATATCTCACGGTGTTCTCCAGCTTCGTATGTCCCAGCAGTAGCTGACACGGCCTCAGATTTCCGGTGCGCATGTAGACCATTGTAACCTTTGTCCGGCGCAAGCTGTGTGTGCCTTAGTTCGAGGGATAGAGGTTGATCATCGTGATCCAGTCATCGAGCAGTCGTGTGTACTGCCTGGTGGTCAGATGCCCGTTCGCATTGCTGCGGCTAGGAAAGAGCCAATCAGCGTTGTGAACGATCCGGACATGCATCCGGTTCGTGAGCGCATTGGCTTGTGAACAAGCGCCGAAGCTTGGCCCCATTCAACACTCAATCGTGACCGCGGCAGTGGGCAGAATTGCTGAACTATCACATGCCCTTGAGAGATGATCGACATGGTCGCGCTTCAACGCCTAGCCAGGGTCAAACAGTGCGCCGGTTCACAAGCTCTCGTTAACCTGACATCACCTTGCAGAAAATAGGAGAGGTCCAGGCCATCTGTCCGCCCGTTTGACGCAGCCGCACATAGATGTTCTCGCCATCGTTCAGGCTGCCAAGATCCACCAATCCCTGCCATTGCCATTGAGACGGTGTCGGCAGCGCATGCATTCGCCAGGCTGGACTGTCGATTGGACCCAGATTTCCGCTTTTCGCGCCCTCGAGCAACCGGAGTGCCGGAATGGCCAGTTGCTGCCCGCAAAGTTCAGCCCGGATGATCGCATGCTCGCCCAGCCTCAGACTCAAGGCCATACCTTGGGTGGCGAATGTTACGTTGTTGGGGTTCGCTGACGCCGTGACGGTCATCCGCACACATTCACCATCCTTCCGGATGGAGGGCAGGGCATGGTCACTGTCCTGCCCTTCCAGCGGCGAGACAATCTCGGCACCCCGGAAACGCGGCTCGAAGCCAAGGATCTCGCCATCATCGATGGCTACCGCACAATCCCAGTGATGCGCGCTTCCGCGGGCACCCCACCCAAGCTCGACGTACAGGATTGTCTCCAGACCGTCAGAGATCGGAGAGGGCGTTATCTCGGGTGAAATCCGGTGATCAAGGTGACCGTTGCGGATGATATCGATGGCATCGATACAACCGCCACCAACGGCTTCGATCTGCATTCTGGCATTTTCCATTGGCCGAACGATCCCGCCCTGCATCGTGTCGCCAATGGCAGTCAGCAAGTGGATGTTGTCCCCTGTCAGCACATTCGTACGTCGTCCCAGCATTGCGTCCCAGATCGCGGTGCGGGTGTGTTCACGTGCGTAAACCGCCATACGGCCATGGCCATAAGAGCCAGGAAAAGCAGAATGATGATCCGTGTTGCCGACAATACCGAAGAGATGACCCTGGGCGAGGCCATGCTGCATGGTCCCGCACCCGTCAGCAGGCCCCATGGAATGCAGGTAAGGACGGTCCGTCTCCGACGTTTCGGCGCAGCCATGCATCGAGACCATCTCAACGAACGGTGAAAGCACCGGATCAAAGCTGGACCAGTTGATGCCTCTCGCACCGAGGCGATAGCCGATGTGGTGAGGAAAGGCGAAAGCGCGGCCAGGCAAAGTCGCCGATAACCGCGCGACAAGTTCAGCAGGACTGTTGGCCAGGATCATCGGCTCCGGATCGAGGTCACGGTAGACAATCGTGTAATCTCCGTGGGCGGAAGAATGAATCTCGTATCCGGGAAAAACTGTCAGCGACGGTGAATTCGCAGCCTTCAACGCGGCGAAGTGTCCGGGCCAGCGTTCGCGAAGCCTGGCGAAACCCTTGACGTGGAAGTCAACGATATGGGCAACGGCCGGATCATCAACGGGCATGTCGGGCCAGTGAGCATGTCCGGTGATCGAGACAAAATCGAGCTGTAGCGCTGCCCGCGCGAGGGCAGCGGAAAAGCGGCCATGACCGTAGCTCAGGTCGCAATGGTTGTGGATATCGCCAAACAGTGGCTGAACACCAAGGGCATCGGCCAGAGGGGTCAGGCCCGCATGAAGCGGGACGCGGCTCATCGCAAGGCCTCCGGCACTGCGGTGGCCCGGCTCGTCCGCGCAGCCTGATATGCGGCTTCAATCATGGCTTGTGCCCCCAGTCCGTCCGCCAGAGTCATCGGGGGTGGATCGCCTGCCAGCAGTGCATCTACAAAGGCCGTCGCAACGGCCTGGTGAAACCCGCCAGCTGTAAATCGTGGCACGGGTCCGCGACAAACAAAGCGATCGCTGCCGGCGAAGCAGACTCTGAGGCCAGGCTCCAGATGACGCCCATGCGAAGCAAGATCGACACCGGAAACGAGGGCCGTCCCACGTGTGCCGTATACCTCGATGGACGTTTCTGCCGCAACCATTGTCCAGCCCGTGACGATCTCACCGAGCATACCGTCCGCCCATCGGAATGTCGCGATCGCCGCATCCTCGACCTGAAGGCCGGAGCTAGCCGAGATCATTGCCGACACTTCGAGAGGATCGCCAAAGAGCCAGCGCAGAAGATCAGCGGCATGTACGCCCTCATCAAGCAATGTGCCACCGCCAGATCGTGCGTGTTCCGTCCACCATCCCGCCCTGAAAGCCGGATCAAGGCCGTGCGAATGACCATGCCTCACACGCGCCAGCCGGATGTCGCCGAGTTCGCCAGAGGCAATCAGGTCGCGCAAGGAATGATTCACGGGATCCAGCCGCTTGGGCAGGCTCTGCATGAAGAAGACGGGCGTCTCCCGCAACACAGTCGCTATATGTCGTGCCTGTGCCAGGTTGGCCGCCAGCGGCTTCTCGCAGAGGATCGGTTTTCCTAAGGCGGCGGCAGCCTTGATCAGCGCCTCATGACCCGCTGTCTCAGAGGTGATGGCGACCGCATCAACATCCTGGATTGTCCTGGAAACATCGCTGCAGAACACGCCTCTATAGCGCTTCGCCGCATCGATGCCGCGAAGCATGTTGTCGTCCCAGATACATGCGAGTACCGCTCCGGGATGCGCTGCAATAGACTCGGCCCAGAAATTGGCGTGATAATGCGCAAACCCGAGGATGGCGATCCTGAGCGGTGTCATGGCGAGAATGCTTCGATCAACTCCGAAGCGCGGGGAACCTTGACGGCGCGGCCTGAAGCAGCGGAGGCATTGATCGCCTCCGCAACAAGCAGGCCCTGAATGCCTGCGAGGTCAGATGCGTCATGCGGGAGTTCTCCGCGCACCATGCTTGAAAACAGCACATGTTGCGCAGCACCGGCCGAGGCTTCGCCAACCGGGATCGCTTTCCAACCGTCGCCCATATTGACGGCCAGCGCTCCATAATGCCCGCGAAAGCCGATCTTTGCCCGGTCGCTTGTGATCTCCATGAGGAAACGGTCAGTACCAGCAACTTCCGAGAAGCACATTTCATGGGAAACAATCACGCCCTCAGCCGTCCTGTAGACAGCAAATGCGTGATCGTCCGACGTCGGGCGTATCAGGCGTCCGTCTGAGAGCGAGCGCTCGGAACGCCGCAACGCCGTCATCGCCGTCACCTCGACAATCGGTCCGACGAGATGTTCGACGAGATCGATGCCATGAATGCCGATCTGCATCACGACGCCACCGCTGCGCGCGCCATCATAGAACCAGTCGCCCCAGTTAGGTCCGGGCGTTGCGTTGCGGATATGGACCGAGAGGATGGGGCCCAGAGAAGTGAGGGCTGGCTCGTTGTTGTTGCCCGCCTTAACGGCGTGCCACTTAGACGTTTCAGGAAAGTGCCGATGCATGTAGCTGGTGAAAACAGGGACACCTGCCGACCGGCCAGCAGCAACAATCCGCAGCGCAGCAGCGCTTGTCATGGCGAGAGGTTTCTGGATCATAACGGGAATCCGTGCAGCTATTGCCGCCAGCGAGATCTCTTCATGTGTGTCATCCGGAGTGGCAATGATTGCGGCGTCCAGATCCTTGCGAGCGAGCAATTCCTGCCAGCTTCTGCAAGCCTGAGGGATGCCAAAGCGGTGAGCCGCCTGCACCGCCGAGGCGTCGCTAGCAGCAGCGATTGCGTGAGCCTGATCACCAGCGGCGCGGATGCCGTCGATATGGTAGGCCGCGATTGATCCGGCACCGATGAGGCCTATCCGGAGTGCCCCGCGCTTCATCACGCTGCACCTTCATCAATCAACAGATCGACTGCATAGCTGCGGCGTTCGCCCGGGGCCAGAATCAGCTCATCGGCTGATGAACCAGGCTCCGGCCGCATACTGGTGCAGGGCTCCAGCGCCAGCACGAATGATCCGGGACGCGGATCATGCCAATGCTGGAAAAAGGGAAGCGTCTCTGTCCCGAAGCCAAGCGTCAGCCGCGCGCCGCCGCTTTCGAGAATTACACGCCCGCGCGAATCACCCACCGCAAGGCAACCGACCTCCGGCTTGCGAGCCGGATCTGGATCATCGATACTCAAGCCAATGCGTTGCTCGCCAACGGCCAGGCGTGCGCCCGGACGCAAAAACGGAAACCCCACATTCATATGGTACAGGAGCGCATGCCTTTGGAGAGTATTGCTACGGTTCTCAACACGATCCCGGATGCGCAGCGATGTTCCTCCGATCGGTGCTTCGATCCGTCGGATCAGTGCCAGGTGTTCACCATTGTGACGCCACTGGACGATCTCGCCCTCAGCAAACAGGACAGGCTCTGCGGCTTGCCAGTCTTCCCCGTAAGCGCTCACCCGCGCTGGCAGGAACGATAACGGCCCATGTAACGGACGTCCTTGTTCAGGCTGCCGGATATGGTCCAGACCGCAAGTCATCAGAAAGCCAGAAAAGCCCCGTTCAAAACCGCGTCCGCCATCCGAACCGGTGTCAACACGGGATGGATGACGCATGCCAGCCGGACTTTGCCATGCCACGGGTGTGCCCCGCCACCACAGGGGTCCGATGTCCATCGCTCGATCACCAAGCACCCAGAAATCCAGCCCGCCTCCGGTTGAAAAGGCATAGGCGGTCACGCCCTTGTCCGGCCCCTCATCGAGCACGATCCGGCGAACACTGGCGAACTGCCTCGGATCGCCAGTCAGCCCGGCGAGATTGGATGGAACGCTGACCACGTTATTCGGCCGCAGTACGAAAAGGAGCGCTTAAACCAAGCCGCACGAAGGCCTCCGGTGGCGCGTGGTTCGCCAGCATCAGACGCAGCATCTCACCGGTCAGGCGCGCCTCCAGTCTCGGATCATCGACAGGGTTCGATTGGCCCGGATCACGCTTGAGATCATAGAGCCTTGTCGTGTCTTCCAGCAGCGCACCAGGCCCATAGACATTGTAGAAGGGCGATCGGTTATCGACCGGAACCTTCATCACCCGCGCGCCCTTGGTGAACGGCAGTGCTTCGGACATCTCGGCTTTTGCCAGTTCCTCCGGCGAGAAGAGATCAAAGATGTGCGTCGGCATCAGCGTGTATTGATAGATCTCCTGCGTTTTCAGATCCGGCGGGAACCTGTGGTAGGTGGCTTGCCCGTCCGTGACATTCACCGCCCCACCGAAGTAACCGAAAAGCAACGCCTCACGCTCGGCCTTCTCAGCGAGCATCGACACGCCCTCAACTTCCGGCGGCGGCTTGATGCCGTAAAGGTCGAGGATCGTGGGACACAGATCAATCGATTGCGTCAGCCGCGACGCACGCGTTGCAGCGCGCTCGGGCCTGCGGGGATCGTGGATGAACAGGGGGATGTGCGCCACCTCCTGATAGATGTTCATGCGATTCTTGGCCCAGAAATCATGCTCCCCCAGCAGGAAGCCGTGATCGGTCGTCACGATCAGCGCCGTATCCTTCCACATGTCATGCTTGTCGAAGTCGTCGAGCAATTCGCCCAGCAGGAAATCGCACATGGAGACGATGGCGTAGTAGTTGGCGCGCAGCTCCTCGCATTCCTCCGGCAGTTCATCGACACGGCCATAGCGCGGCCAGTCGCGGATGGGCCCCTTCCATCCCGTTTCGAACGGCTTTTTGAAGCGTTCAGGGGCCTGGAAGGGCTCATGCGGATCGAAGGTCTCGATCTGCAGGATCCAGTTGTCAGCGTTGCGGTTGCGCTCGAGAAACTCGAAGCCGTGGGCGAAGCACTGGACGGAGGGGAAGTCCTTCTCCTCCTTGATGAACTCGCGGTTGATGACGTTCTGCGCGTGGTAGTTTCGGCGCTGATCGGAGAACTGGCGCGCGTGATACATCTCCCGCAAGCGCTCCCAATGGGGCTGAACCATCGCCTTCCAGGGGTCGCCCTCCTGTCCGCGCACGAACTCATAGGTGTCATAGCGGTTGTGATAGGTCGCTCCGCCATCCTCCCAGTAGTGATAGTGATCGGTAATGAGGTGGCTGTAGACGCCTGCATTGTGCAGGAGTTCGGGGAAGGCGTTGTCGAACGGTTCCAGCGGCCCCCAGCTGCGGTGCAGGAACGTGAGGCGCCCGGTCAGCATGTCGCGGCGCGCGGGCATGCAAGGCAGCGAGCCGACATAGTGTCCGTCATAGGTGCGCGTGCGCTTCGCCAGGCGGTCGAAATTGGGCGTCGGAATGCGCTGCCCGCCATAGGCACCCAGCATGTGGCGGTTCAGCGAATCGAACAGCACAAAGACGGTCTTCATCTTCATTCCCTCAGTTTTCAGCCTGTCCGACAGGCCACGGCTACTTCACTGCACCCGTGGTCAGGCCCTTGACGATGTATCGTTGGCAAATGATGAGCAGGATGACGGCCGGAATGATCGAAAGCGCAGCGCTGGCCGCCATCTGCGTGTATTGAATCTCGAAGTCCTGCGCGAATTTGGCGATGGCGACCGGGACTGTTGCGGTCGGCTTAGTCGACAGCACCAGTGCGGCGGCGAATTCATTCCACGAGAAGACAAAGCAGAGCACCGCTGTAGCCGCGAGGCCGGGGGCCACGATCGGCATCACGATCTTCAGCAGCAGCGTCGGCGTTGTCGCGCCATCGATGAAGGCGGCCTCCTCCAGCTCACGCGGTACGTCCTGCACGAAGACACCCATGAGCCACAGCGCCATCGGCAGGTTCAGCGTGGCATGGGCGAGCGTGATGCCGAACAGCGTATTGTCGATGCCGATGGTCCGGAAGAGTGTGAACCAGGCACCCGCCAACGTGATCGGCGGAACCATGTGAAACAGCATCGCCCAGCCAAGGCAGAGGTGGACGACCCAGGACGGCCAGTGCATGCGATGGAGCGACCATGCACCGAGAAAGGCCGCTGTCAGCGTGAGCAGCGTGCTGGCAATGCCGACGATCATCGAGTTGCCGAAGTTGGTGAGGAAAACCGAGGTCTTGGAGAAAAGCACGTCCTGAAAACTCGTCAGCACCGGCGTGAACCAGAACTCGCCGATCAGCAGCGATATCTGCGTGCGAAATCCTGCCGCGATCACCCAGGCGACCGGGGTGATGACCACGAGCGCCGCAAGGCCAAGCGCAAGCTGGGTGGGCAACTGGCTGCGCCCGATGGCAATGCGCTCGCTCATGCCGGGCCCAGACGCTTGCGGGCTGAGAGCGCCAGAACGAGCAGCAGCGACACCAGAAAGATCACCGCGACCGACATGGCCGAGCCATAGCCGACGCGGTCTTCCGTGAAGAAGCGCTGATAAATGGTGAAGCTCACGACCTCGGTAGACGTCCCCGGCCCTCCGCTGGTCAGCAGGTAGACTTCGTCAAAAACCTTGAAGGCAACCACAATGCGGAAGACGAGTGTCACGAGGATCGTCGGCAGCATGAGAGGCAGGGTTACATAAGCAAGCTCTTGCCAGACGGATGCACCATCGATTTCCGCGGCTTCATAGACATCTTGCGGAAGTGACTCGAGGCCAGCCAGGAACAGCAGGAAGCAGAACGGAGTCCAGTGCCAGATATCGACGATGATCACGGACATCAGGGCGGTCGACGCTGACTTCAGCCACTCGAACGGCCCAAGACCAATCAGCCCGAAAATCTGGTTGATGAGGCCGAAATCCGGCTGGAACATCAGCTTCCAGATCGCGCCGATGACGATGCCAGGGATCAGGATCGGCAGAATGAAGATGGTGCGATATATGATCCGTCCCCGGGTGACGCGGCTGGTCAGGAGCGCCAGCGCGAATCCCAGCACCATCTGTCCCGCAACCGCGAAGACCGCGAAGACGAGCGTATTCCTCACGCCCGCCCGGAACAATTCGTCACCGCCCAAAGCCCTGTAGTGCGCGATGCCAGCTGCTGAAAAGCTCGCTGAACCTCCGCTCCACGACACATGCAGGAAGCTGACCACGATCAGGTTGAGAATGGGCAGGACGCTGAACGCGAGAAGCAGAATCCCGGCTGGCGCAAATGTGAGCCAGCGCCAGAGCCTGTCTTCCTGCATTCCCGCATCCGCCAGGGCTGGAGCGGCTGAAGTCATGCTACAGGGGCCTGAGCTTGCCGGTGTTGTAGCTGTACTTGGCCATCACGGTATGGATCTCGTCCGACATCGTATTGAGCGCTTGCGCAGAGGTGATCTCCCCGGCGACAGCCCGGTTGAGGCCGAGCTCAAGGCTGGCGATGACCTCGCTGGCCTCGGGGAACTGGTAGATGTTGACCGCGTGCTTGAGCGCCTCGGCCATCGGCTCCATCCAGCGGAACTTGCGCTCCTTCGCAATGGGATCGCGGTAGGCCGCCGCATGGATGGGTATGCCGCCGAACTTGGCCATGGCCACCTGGGCACCCTTCGTCATGTACCACTTGAGGAAGGCCGAGGCAGCGCGCTTGCGGTCATCCGGCACGTTCTTTGCGACACCGCCAAGCCAGTGGCCAAGGCCGGGACTCGGCTTCGCTCCAGGCCCATGGGGTGGCACGGCGAACTCCACCTTGTCGACGACAGCCGACTTCGAGGGGTCGTCCATCTGCGACCAGGCTGCAACCACCATCATGATATGGGCCGTGCGGCCTGTGACCATATGCTGGATCACCTCGGCCTGGTCATGCGCCGCAGTCTTGGGGTGTCCTGCCTCGCGTGAGAGGCGGATGTAATAATCCAGCGCTTCCTTGCCCTTGGCATCGTTGAGGATGACCGAATAGTCACCAGCACTCTGGTCCTTGAAGATGCCGCCGCCGAAGCCGTAAAGATAGGGATAGAAGTCATAGGCCACTGTGTGTGGCCCGCGCGCGCCACGCTGGATGATGCCGTACATGGCCGGCGGTTTGTGGAACGACCGGGAATTCGCCTCCAGCTCGGCGAAGGTTTTTGGTGCTGCAAGCCCCGCCTGCTTGTAGAGGTCGCCACGATAGTAGAGCAGCGGGATCAGCGGCGAGATCGGCATGGACATCAGCTTGCCGGCAGGCGTCATGTTCTTCTTCGCCGCATCCCAGTAGACCGTGTCGCCGAGCGAATAGACCTCCGGGTCCAGCTTCATGCCAGCCTCGATGTCCGACAGCGGCTCGACGAAACCGCCCGCGTACATTTCCGTGAACCAGCCGGAATTCATGATCAGGATATCGTACTGACCACGCGCGGCGCGCACCGAGTTGCGCTGCTTCTCCAGCGATCCGGCAAACGGGTTGACGTCGAGCTCGACCTTGTTGCCGGTCTCCTTTTCATAAAGCTCAACCGTCTTGCGGAAGCTCTCGAACCACGGTGACTGATTGACAACAATGGTGATCGGAACCACCCGGCCCTGCGCGTGCACTCTGCGCAATGAACCCACCAGTGACGCTGCCCCCGCTCCCGCGAGAACGCTGCGGCGCGAAATGCCAAATGCAGGATGAACTGCCATTGTTTCCCCCTTGGTCAGCCACTCTTGTGATGCGGCTGTTCCACGAAAGATGGCACAGCCTAGGCATAGCTACAAATGAATTGAATTCCATTTGCCATAGCTGTTTGGCATATCAATTCCGTGGGTCGCGCGCACACATCAATGTCAGTTCGTCAATCACAGCGCGCATTCCGGGAGAGACCCAACCATCACGCCGCACCAGAATTCCCGCTTCGCGGCTCGAGACCAGCGCTGGCACATCCAGCCAGGCGAGGCCGCCGCCATCGGCTGCATCAAGTGTTGTCCGGACCGTGAAGGTGAGGAAATCGCCACCACGCACGGCTTGCAGCAGAAAGGCCATGGATGCCGTTTCGATGCGAACATCAGGCGCGGGGAGATTGGCGGCGACGAAAAGGGCATCCAGCCGCCTGCGGGCCCGGGTGCTCACCGGCGGCATGACCCAGGGAAATTCCAACAGATCGCCAAGCTCGCTGGAGTTGCGCGCCAGAGGATGATCAGCGCGCGCCGCTATACCCAGATCGTCCTGGACGAGCCTAGTCAGTGACAGGTCAGATGCTGACTTAGCCTCGGGCAATTCCGCGACGACGAGGTCCAGAACGCCTGTGCGAAGATCCTTAAGAAGGCTGTCATCGAACCCGCCGACAATATGTACATTCAGCCCAGGGTGGCGACGGATGACCGAACACACGGCCTTGGGCAGTATGCGCCTCAGCCATGCCGGTCCCGCCCCGATCATCACCACGCCGGAAGGGCTTGAATCGAGACTGCCAATGGCATTGACGGCGTCTCGCAGCTGCAGCTCCGCACGCCGCCCATGTTCGGCAAGGCGCTGGCCTGCTTCTGTCGGTTCGATGCCGCGCGGCAGACGCCGAAGCAGCTCGACGCCGAGTTGCCGCTCCAGCGAGCGCATGCTTTTGGTCAAGGTCGGTTGTGCGATTCCAAGGCTCAAGGCCGCAGCAGTAAACGATCCATGTTCAACGATCTTGAGGAAATACTGAAGCTGGCGGATATCCAAGGCGGAACACTCTCTTCGGCCATGCTGCAGCGTGTGAAGGCAACTTGTCATGCCCGCGCCGCCTCCGCAAGACAGAAGCGATCCACAGCGGCATTGGTGCACGGATAAAGTTTTACGGGTATGAGCGGCGGCTTTGCAGCTTTTCTGAGCGCCCGCATGCCGTTTAAGTTCCATGAAGCCCAGCGCCATTGCATTCCTAAGAGTCTGATTCAGAACTCCACGTTTGGTATCAAAGCTTTGCAATCCTTCGCGTGAGAGCCCGGATATGGGCGACGAATATCCAAGCTGTTGCGCTTTCGATGGTAGCTTCGACGTCTTTGGCGAGTTTTCAGCAGCAGTTGAGCAAGGCGAGCGTGCGTTCGACAACCCATCTGCGTGGCAGCAGTTTGAAGCCCTTGGCTGTGTCGGAACGGCGGATGATCTGCAACGTCCATCGCCCCATCGGCACGAGCGCTGCTCTCAGTTTCTTGCCCGCATGGCCTGCATCCGCACCCTTCGACAAGCTCAGGATGAGGGGACGTGACGCAGCCAAGGATAACGGGAACGGATCGAGGCCAGCACGAGCGGTGCGCCACCCCGGTCCCCCGCCTTCGCGGGGGTAGACTCTGCCCAATAGCAGGATGCACGATAAGCCCGACGAGGTTGCCTTGCGTGTCGGTGACAATGTGGTTCTTGCGGCCCTTGATGCACTTGCCCGCGTCAAAGCCCCTGGGACCGCCGCTTTCCGTGGTTTTGACCGGTTGGCTGTCGATAACGCCCGCCGTGGGGCTGGCTGCCCGTCCGGCCTTCTCGCGCGCAAGGATCATCAGCAAATGGTTGAGCGTGGCGAACGGACGGTGGCGCATCCAGTCGTAGAAACAACCCCGCACGGTCGAGACTGGCGGAAAGTCATGCGGCAAAGCCCGCCACTGGCAGCCCGAGGAGGCAATGTACAGAAGCGCGTCCATCACGGCCCGCAGGTCGGTGGTGCGTGGCCGCCCGGTCCGCTTTGCCCCGGAAGATGCGGCGCTATCAGCGCCCACTCCGCATCTGTCAGGTCAGTTGCAAAGCGCAAGCCGTCGCGCTCAGGCTGACGCCGAGTGATTTTGGTCCAGGCCATCTTGATCTCCCTCGATTGTCGCAAACCGATCTGCCCGCAATAATGTGTCAGCGAGGGGGTTTCGTTGATCACGTCGGCAGGTCAGGAAAAATCCTCACCGCCATTTGGCTTGCGAATTCCGTGAACAGCCTGACCGGTCTTGGAATGTGCCGATTGCCGAGATGGACCATCGACAATGGTTCGATCCGCAAGTGCCAGTCGGGTATAACCTCAACGAGTTTGCCAGACTGGATCAAGTCCGGCCTGACAATGGGTGGCAAGTCGCAGATGCCGCTGCCCGATGCAAGAGACTCGGCGAGACCCGCATAATCGTTCATTGCAAGCGCTGGCTGAAAATGGACCGTTTCCGACTCTTCTCCTTTGCGGAACGTCCAACTATGCTCACTCGTCACGGACGAGAATGCGAGCAGGCGGTGGTTGAGAATATCTGTCGGTTTTTTGAGCGGCGCGTGCTGCGCCAGATAGTCAGGGCTGGCAACAAGGCGACGGCGGTAGGTCAAAATCTTCCGGGCGATCAGAATCGAATCTTTCAATTTTCCAACCCGGAAGATGAGATCAACGCCTTCGGCGATATGATCGACGTAGCGATCTGTCACCAACAGGTGTACCCGCACTCCGGGGTAAGATACTTGGAACGCATTGATGATTGGCGCGAGCAAGCTGTCGGCGATGCTTGGCGGGGCTGACAGCCGCAGCAATCCCTTCACTTCCGAGAGTTGGTTGGAAACGATACTCTCGACAGCCTCACTGACCTCTGCACCGCGTTGAGCCTCGCTGAGGATATCCGCGCCGACATCAGTTAGTCGCAGGCTCCGCGTCGAACGTTCAAACAGGCGTACGCCGAGTTCGTCTTCGAGATCTGCAATTTTTCGCGAAACCGTCGAAATCGGCATATTCAGGCGCCGGGCCGCTTCGGAGAAGCTTTGCGTCTCCGCAACCTTGGCAAAAACGATCAGGGCATTGAGGTCGGTCATCTATTATTCCATATTCGGGATAGTGATTCTTATAATCGTCCTATATTCTATAAATATAGAATATGCTATTTTTCTCTGAATGTAACGTGCTAATCAAATAGGGAGAAATTAGATGAAACCTTTGCTTGCAGCAGTCATCGCAGCTGCGGCTACCATTGCGGCCTCATCAGGCGTCGCATCAGCTCAGCACAACACCGATCGTGCCGCAATTGAAACTGTCCTCAAAACATATGAGGCCGCGCTCAACGCGTCCGATACCAAAACGGTCCTGACGCTCTACACTGCGGATGGCGTGTTTATGCCTCAGCACAGCTTGCCGAATGTGGGCACAAACGCCATTCGTGCCGCTTATGATGGTGTCTTCAAAGCGATCAAGTTGGAGATCAGTTTTGAAATCGACGAGATCGCCCAGGTTGCACCGAATTGGGCTTTCGCCCGCACGCGCTCCAAGGGTTTCGTGACGATCAACGCCACAGGCGGCCGTGTTCCCGAAGGCAATCAGGAACTCTTCGTTTTCGCGAAAGCGAGTGACGGTCAGTGGAAGATTGCACGTTACATCTTCGCCACGACGAACCCGCCGCGCCAATAGTCTGCAAGAAGGAGCTGAATTCCATGTTCGACCAAATTCTTAAACATTCAGATTTGCCTGCGCGCGTCGGCATGTCGGCTATTTTCATTTTATCCGGTATCGGAAAGATCGGAGCCTTTGCGCCGACCCAAGGTTATATGGAGGCGTTCGGTCTTCCAGGCATTCTGCTGGCACCGTCCATCGCGTTCGAGATCGGTACCGGAGTGGCTTTGCTACTGGGCTTGGGGGTGCGCTATATAGCGTTTGTGCTCGCAGGCTTCTGTGTGGTGACAGCGCTGGTCTTTCACCGCAACTTTGCCGATCAGATCGAGCAGTTCATGTTCCTGAAGAACATTGCGATGGCTGGCGGCCTGCTCCACCTAGCAAAAACCGGGGCGCCAGACTTGAGCCTAGACGGTGTTCGCGCAAAGCGTACGGAGGCGTAAATCAAGGCGAACTCGGTGGCGGCCGTCGCCATGCACGAATTAGGTGGGCCCAGTGTGCTAGAACTACTGATACGTCCCGTGCCTTTGCCGAAAGCGTGAGCCCGCCCGCTTTGTGTGGAAATTTCAATTTTCAGCTTTGCTACGACAATGACTGCGGTGCACAACTCAAGATTTATGCAGAGAAACTAAGCCGCTGATATAATGATGTTTTTCTAGTACATAAGTCTGTTGCACAATTGCGGCGGAGAGCGCTACGCCCGTCCGGCCGCAACAGCCGCAAACTTGACCAGATCGAGCGCGAGCGTCGGGGCATCGCCCGGCAGGCGGGTAAACCCGTGCTTGAGATAGAAGGCCTCGGCAGCCGGAGTAAGGGCATGCACCAGCATCAACCGGGCCGAGACATCCCCGGCAGCACGGATGCCGCGCAGCACAGCATCCCTCAGAAGAACTACCCCGAGCCCATGGCCCTGGTGCTGCTGATCGATGGCGAGACGCCCTAGCACCACGGCAGGGATCACGCGGGGCATATTGCGCCGCATCCCGCCCGGCACTTCCTGACCGAGGACGCTGCCCATGGCGAGGGCATAGTAGCCGGCCACAGTGCGCGATCCTGCCAGGCAGGTTACATAGGTGCGGCTTGCGCCAAGTTTAATGTTGTCCAGCGCCCGGTCACGCAGCCATTCGTCCAGAACGGCCTCATTCGAAGCAAAGACCGAAAGATCATGCCCGGCATCGAGCACAACCGGCGTGGTGAACCGCCCGCCCAGATCAGTCACGCGCCCAGTCAGTCCTGCTGTTCAGGAGACGCTGCATGCCTGCGGATTCATCGGGGGTGGGCTCGGCGTCGAGCCAGGCCAGAACCTTCTGGAAGGTCGCGGCATCAACCTTGACCGTGGTCTGGTCGAGCAGCACATTCTTGGCCTCTTTCAGAGCCGAGGCCAGCATGAACTGGGAACGGTTCGCGCCCAGCAGCCCGGCAGCCTGATCAATCAGGTCGCGGTCATCCGCCCGCGCGCGCAGGTGGATGTTGACTTCAGCAGTGGAGGTCTGGGTGTCCATAGCCCCTTATGCGAGTCTGTGTTAACATTGTCAACACAATTCCTGACAGGGGTGGGTTGAGGCGGCTTTCACTCTCGGTAGTAGAGTGCCAGCGCCCTGCCCTCTTGCCGAAGCCCTTTTATATACGATAATATCCTTTATCAGATATAGAAAGGCTCCCAATGGACCTGTCCCAGCTACCTTGGAAAGACATTATCACGATTGCCGCCGCATCCGTCGGTGCGGTGCTTGGCATCATGAACACCTGGAACACGATCAATCAGCGAAAAGTCAGGGTTAGGGTTGCACCTGCCTTCCTCTTTTCAACGGAGCAGCAGCCGTTAGGCTTCTCGATTGATGCCGTGAATCTCAGTGCGTTTCCAATACGAGTTGCAGAATACGGCTTCGATATTGGAGGAGGCCGAAGGATTCCAATTATGCAGCCAAAGTTTCCTGATGGGCAGAACCTCCCATTCAAATTGGAACCACGAGAGGCCGCTGCCGTTTGGATAAGCCCTTTGAATTTTAGATTTCCGCCGGGATCGAGACTGGAGCGAGCATATGTGCGTACCGCATGCGGGGCGATTTTCTTCGGCACCAGCCCCGCTCTCAAGCAGTTTGGCACAATGTTCGACGATATCGGGAGCACTCGGAGTTGAACACGGCAGCCCTCACTAGAATTATAAGCCCGGTCCCTTCTTTAATCAGGATCGCTGGCGACAAGGCCACCTACCGGTTCCTGGAATTCTTCACCGCCCGCATCCGCAATCCGCACACCCGCCGGTCCTATGGCCGGGCCGTGGGGAATTTTCTGGGGTGGCTGGAGAGGCGGGGCGTCACCGACATCACATCCGTGAACTCATTCATTGTCGCCGCCTATATCGAGGAACTGCAACAACACGCCCCTGCACCGACGGTGAAGCAGCGGCTAGCCGCGATCCGGATGATGTTTGACTGGCTGGCGACGGGAGGGATTCTGCCGTTCAACCCGGCCAATGCCGTACGCGGGCCGAAGCACAGTGTGAAGAAGGGCAAGACGCCCGTGCTGGCTCCGGACGAAGCGCGGGCACTCCTGGACAGCATCGACATCGGCACGCCCATTGGCTTGCGCGACCGGGCGCTGATCGGGCTGATGGTTTATTCCTTCGCGCGGATCGGCGCGGCCCTGAACATGAAGGTCGAGGACATTTACACCCAGAACCGCCGTCTGTGGGTCAGGCTCCAGGAGAAGGGCGACAAGCAGCACGAGATGCCCTGTCACCACAAACTTGAAGAATGCCTGACGGCGTATCTGGACGGGTGCAACTTACGGGACGATCCGAAGGGGATGTTGTTTCGGACGATTGGGCGTGGAACCAGTCAACTGACCGAAAGCCCCCTCCCCCAGGCCAATGCCTATGCAATGATCCAGCGTCGGGCACGGAAGGCCGAGATTGGCACCAGGATCGGCAATCACACGTTTCGGGCGACGGGGATCACGGCCTACCTGAAGAACGGCGGCACACTAGAACGCGCCGCCACAATGGCCAACCATGCCAGCACCCGAACCACCCAGCTCTACGACCGCCGAAGCGACGACATCACGCTTGATGAGGTGGAACGGGTCCTCATCTGAAACCACTATCGACACACCTATCAAGGCCTCCTGCTGGCGCCCCTAATTTTCACGCCATAGCTCGTTCTTGCTCAAGCTCGGCCATCGTGTGCATCATCTGGATCGCCAGTTTCTCAAGTTCCACTGGTGGCACAATGCGATTTTCAAGTCGTGCTGCAGTCTCGAACCCGCTTGCAGCATTCGCCACGACTCGCGCACCAACATTGTAACTCATCGATTTGAGCGCGTGGGCAGCCCGGGCAAACTGATCGAGATCATTTCTTTTTAACGCTTCGGCGAGGTCTTTCAGACACGCTGAGGCTTGCGTTGTGTAAAGGTTGATGATCCGGTCCACGACCACTTGAGAGCCGGACGCCATTTCGCGCAGTTCAGACAGAACGCTGGTGTCCAGCAAACATATAGGTGCTACGCCAGACTCCGCATCTGCGGGCGCGTGAGAGAGTATTTCGGCCTCTGTCGGCCTCGAAAAGCTGCGCACACATTCCGCCAGCCTGGCAAGCGTGAACGGCTTGTAGAGTACACCGTCCATTCCCGCATTTCGCCAGGCGTTGGCAACGCTTCCGACGACATGGGCTGTCAAAGCCACCACAGGCGTACGGACACAGCCCTCCGCTGCCTCGCGGGTCCTGATCAGTCTTGTTGCTTCAAAGCCGTCGAGCACAGGCATTGAACCGTCCATCAACACGAGATCGTATCGGCTGGCAAAGACGGCATCGAGCGCTTCCTGACCATTCGTGACCAGATCGGGCATGATACCGAGCCTGGCAAGAGCGGCCTGCGCTACCTCGCGGTTGACCCCGCTGTCATCGGCCACAAGCACCTTGAAGCCGACAAATGCCTCGATCGCAGGGATGGCCCTGACGGACGCTTGCACATCGATTGA
The DNA here is from genome assembly GCA_031431475.1 of Hyphomicrobiales bacterium. GTDB lineage: Bacteria > Pseudomonadota > Alphaproteobacteria > Rhizobiales > Beijerinckiaceae > JADCCX01. Next base: position 37,893 of record JANPDL010000036.1, on the reverse strand, counting down.
TGCTTTCAACGAGCGACCTTCGATCATGGCCGTGACGATTCTGGAGAAGTCCTCGCGGAGCAAAGGCCACTGGACGGTCGTATCGATCAATCCGCTGGCTTGCAGCGCACCGGTATCTTCGTCAGCGCTTGCAACGGCAACGATGCCTCCTTGCGGCATGGTGTTCAGGCGCAAGACCGGCGGGAGACTTCCAGCTGACGCAACAACCAGCATTGCGTCAGCAGTGGAATCTGCAAGAGCGGCGGGAACCACTTCGATCACGTCGAATCCTGCGGATTGCAGATAGAACGCTGCGGTTGAACTTGTCTGCGCTCCGGTGAGGCAGATGATGGCCAGCGGCTTCTCGCCCGCATTGGCTGGCATCACCGGGCTATCTCCCAGATCGCTACCTGCCTTCGCCGGCAAAGAGAAATGGAAGCGCGTGCCTGTGCCGACCTCGCTATCGACCTTCAACTCGCCACCCATTGCCCGCACGAGCTTGACGGCGATGGCAAGGCCCAGGCCCGTTCCGCCGTATTGACGCGTTGTGGTCTGGTCCGCTTGGGAGAAGGCCTCGAAGATTGTGTCCAGCTTGTCCTTGGCTATGCCTATTCCAGTATCCACGATGCTGAATGTCATCCTGCCGGGCAATGAAGGGTCACGTTCGATCTGGACTGACACGCCTCCGGACTCAGTGAACTTGAGCGCATTGTTGACCAGATTGCCCAGCACCTGACCCAGGCGAACAGGATCGGCCATCACACAGGCCGAGGGGGCAAGATCAACCCGGGAACACAGATCAAGCCCTTTGGTCCGGGCGCGATCGGCAAAGAGCTGCATGACGTTATCGACCGCCTCTGCCGCATCCACTTCGAGCGATTCTACATCCAGCTTTCCCGCCTCGATCTTGGAAAAATCAAGGATGTCATTGATGATCGCCAGCAAGCTCTGGCCGGAACGGGCGATCACTTCTGCCTGCCGTTGCGCACGGTGCGGCAGTTCAGCCGCAGCCAGCAGTTCAGCCATCACGAGGATACCGTTCATCGGCGTGCGGATCTCATGGCTCATGGTTGCCAGAAAATCGGATTTGGCCTTGTTCGCCGATTCAGCCTCCGCTGCTGCCACGCGGAAATCCTGCGTCCGGTTCTCGACCTCGCGTTCGAGATGTTCAAGATGCCGGGCCAGCCTGGAGTCACGTTCGCGGATATCGGCGATCATCGCGTTGAAGCCGCCAACCAGCACTCCCACTTCGTCCTTCGCGCCCGCTGGCAGGGAGATGGAGTAGTCGTGGTTTTTCTCGACTTGCGACATCACTTTTGTCAGCGTACGCAACGGTCCGGTGATGCTGCCCTGCATCCTCATTGCCACGCCAAGCGCGAGGACGAGGGCAATGAGGGCACCCGCGCCCGTGAAGCCGACCGACGACCACAGCCGACCAGGCAGATCACGCGTATCCGCGATCAGACGCAAGGTCCCAACACGGTTGCCTTCAAAGGTGACAGGCACGCTGATCTCGACGGAACGGCTCGACAGCAGAGCGATTGCAGACAAGGGAGCTGCGGCGTCCGGGATCACCAGGTCACTGGTGAGCTGTTCGGTTGCCCCGACATCGGCAATGGGGCTTCCGTCCAGTCCTTCAATCCCGGCGAAGGTGATGCCGTCCATACGGCCCACCGCACGAATGGCTTGATAGGCGGCATTGATATCGCGCTCTGCTGTGGCGCGAGCCGAGGCTGCCGCGAGCACCTCGGCGGTCGAGGCCAGCGTGTCGCGCTTCGAGACGGCGTAACGCGTAACCTCCTGCCAGATTGACAGACCCAGCGCGATGGATTGTGCCAGCGTGATCGACAGCACAACCAGCAGCAACAGGCGAACGCGAATGGAGGAGAATCGACCATTGAACATGCGCGTCAGAATGCATGATCAGGGTTAACTTTGACCGAAGTTGCAGGATCAAATTTGTTCGATTGTCCGCAACGGTAAATTTCATTTTCTGCTGCATATTGCTGTTGGGGATAACGGCCCGGTCTGCGACGGGCAATTACCAGGGATATTCCGTGCTCGATACAATATCCGATCAACGGTTCAGTTTCGTCGCGCTCGGCGAAATCACCATCCTTGCAGTGGATGATGATCCGATTCATCGTGAGTTTGCGTCGGTCTATCTGGGGGCACCGGGGACATCGGTGGTGACAGCTGACTCAGCCGAGGCAGGTCTGGCCCAGCTTGAGAGTTGCCATTTCGATATTGCCCTGATCGATGTCGATATGCCGGGGATGAACGGCATCGACATGGTCCGGGCATTGAGAACCGATCCCCACTACGACAATCTCCCGATCATCGTTATCACCGGCCGCGAGGACATAGCTTCGATTGACCGCGCTTATGATGCAGGTGCGACATCGTTCATGTGCAAGCCTGTAAACTGGCGTTTGCTCAGTCATCAGGTGAAGTTCTTGCTGCGCGCCCACAAGGCCATCCGCAATGCGTAAACTCTGGCCTCATTTCAAGCGTATGATAAATTTGGTATGCCATGACCAGAGTGGCGGAGTGGCTCTTCCCTTCGCGTTGGCGCTGGGCGGGCTGGCCGTGGGGTCCAGCGTGGCAGTGGATTATTCGAATATCTCAACGCAGCGGACACGCCTGCAAAGCATTGCCGACGCATCCGCGCTGGCGGCAGTCCGCGAATTCAGGCTGGGCAATGCCAGTTCAAGCATCATCATCCAGGCCGCGCAGAACCACGCCAACAGCGCTTTGGCGGGTAGCAAGGAAACGGTGCAGGTAACTCCGTCAGTGGATACGGCGAACAAGTCTGTGACAGTTCGTGTCTCGACTTCAGTACTCAGCTTCTTTCCCGGAATAACAGGCCGGTCCGCAACCGAAATTGCGACGACGGCTACCGCGAAGATGGTCGGCGGTGCGCCCGTTTGCGTTGTCGGACTGGATCAGAACGCCACCTCCACCATAGAGATGGACAAGAGCGCCAAACTCAGCGCACCGGAATGTGCGGTCTATTCGAATTCTAAAATGCCCAATGGCCTGATGGCGAAGAACAGTGCCGTCATGAAAGCTGCCTTCATCTGCTCGGCCGGTGGCAAGAGCAGTCCCGGCCCAGGCAGTTTCTTGCCGGAACCCAAAACCGATTGCCCGGTGATTCCTGATCCGCTGGCGCAGCGCAAGCAGCCCGCCGCATCGAGTTGCACCGCCACTGCGATGGTTGTGAAGGGTTCGATGCTGAGCCTTTCTCCCGGCACCTATTGCGGCGGGCTGACATTGACAAATGCCGCGCGGGTGACGTTCTCGCCCGGCGTCTTCATCTTCAAGGATGGCCCCCTTGTCGTGACCGGTGGCGCGACACTTGAAGGCATCAATGTCGGTCTCCACTTCAAGGGCAAAAATGCTACCATGAAGTTTGATACCGCTTCATCAGTTTCTCTCACGGCACCGAAGGCGGGCGACATGGCAGGATTGTTGATCAGCGAAGATCGCGCCAATCCGCTTGGCCAGCAATTTGATATTCTGAGCAACGATGCACGGACGCTTCTGGGGACGATCTATCTGCCACAGGGTCGTCTGCATATCGGTGCCAACTCAGCCGTTGCAGACAAGTCGGCCTATACCGTTGTCGTCGCGCGCCGGTTTACACTGTCGGAAGGCCCGACCATGGTGCTGAACACAAATTATGGCTCGACCGATATTCCAGTCCCGACAGGTGTCGGTCCAGCCGGTCAGTCGATGCTCACGCAATAGACGGGTGCGTCCCGGGCTCGCCTCATAAAGTTTCCTTCAGGCCGCGCTGGACTTCCTCATGGTTTCCAGATTGCGCAAAACAGCCTCGCGCTGCTGCTCTATGATGCGGGAAATCGCATCAGCCGATGTCGGCGGCGAAAACAGATATCCCTGCAGGTAGTGGCATCCCATAGTGCGAAGGAGTTGATGCTGTGCAACGGTTTCGACGCCTTCAGCAGTGACCTTGAGGCCCAAAGCGCGTGCCATAGCGGTGATGGCCTGAACGATGGTTGCGGATTGAACGAACTCGACTTTGCTGGTGAAGGATCTGTCGATCTTCAGCTTGTCGATCGGCAACCGCAACAGATACGTCAGACTCGAATAACCTGTCCCAAAGTCATCCAGCGCAACGCGGACGTTTCCCGCCCGAAGGGTGTTGATGTTTATGATGGCGGCATCGAAATCCTTGATGAAGGCACCTTCCAGGATTTCTATCTCAATCCCTTCTGGCCGGGCACCAACTGTCTTGATCAGATCAAGGACGCGCGCCGCAAAATCGGAGTGACGAAACTGCGTCGCGGACATGTTGACACTGACACTGATATCTGGCCATCGCAGCCCCTGTTTGCAGGCTGCCTCAAGAACCCACCAGTCCAGTTCTTCGCGCAATGCCCGTGTGTTGAGGCTTGCCATGAAGTCAGGCGGGCTCAACCGGCCTCGCGACGGGTGATTCTGGCGCAGAAGAGCCTCTGCGCACACAAGCGTGGACCCATCCGCTGACATCTGCGGCTGGAAAAGCAGTGTCAGCTCGGACTTCCTGATCTTGCCGATGCGATCCGACATAAAGCCTTGGTTCCCGTGCAATCAAATGGCCATACGTGGCCAAACCGAATTCATCATCACATCATTCTAGCCGCATGGCCTTGCAACAGCGTTAACTGGCTGATCAAAGGCTTACGATAGCTCACCAATTCTACCGATTGCCAGTGGCATTGGTTGTCGCAAACCCGAGCTTCACCCGAATATCGATCAATGGCTACCGTCCAGCTACACCACGTCCGGGGATGTCACCGCCTATGCAATTGAATTGGCAGATTTCGACAATCTTTCGGTTGATGCCAGATCATTCCTGGGTGCTATTTTCGATTTTGTCGGTGTTGGACGTAAACATTTTGCAGAATGCTTGGCTCCGATTCCAGCGTCGCCTCTCAATCGAGAGGCGCTTGCGCAAAAAGAACGCAACATCCGACAAAGCGTTTACGTCAGAAAATGACGCAGATGATACAAATCACCCAGATGGCAAACTTCTCTGAAAATCGTCCAGATAATGTGCTAACAAACATCGCTCGCAAACCCGATGATAGCACCGACCACCGCGCTTTCGCGTCCCGGGAAGCCGTGCCAATGCTGACCACCACAGATGCGACCGGACGGGGCTGAGCCGCCATCGATCTGGACCACCTCTTCGGCCTGTGCAGGCGCTGGGGAGAACGTGACGGCAAGGGCGAGAGCGAGCAGGCTCACGCGGGCAATGCTGTTGGCCGGCAAGGGCGGCACTCCTTCGGGTTTGGCTGATCAGTTCTCGGAAGATGGCGGCGTAAAGCCGTAGCGGCTGTAGATGGGGTCATTCTCGAAGTTGCATTCGAGGAGAAACCACCGCGTCTTGGCCGTTCCGCTCTACTCGCTTTCAGCATTCGAACTTGGAAGAATTAGCCCAAAGCTACCTTTGCGTTGAAATTGGCCGGGGCGGGGTACCGGTACTACCTCCTGTCACCGTCACGGCGATGGATCGTTACACTGTTCCGGTCCATCGCATTCTAGCCCGCAGCCGCCACGCTGGCGGGTTTTTTCATACCCACTGGTTTTCATGGATAGTTCGGCGCAAGGTGCGTTGCGCCAGTTTGGCCCATTCTTCTAGCTGTTCTTCATAGGCCTTGGGGTTTTGTAGTATGGCTTCGTCCTTTTCCGGCGTTGCCACATGTACCCAAGTGTTGCGGTACTTTCGCAGTTTGTGAATGTCATCGCGAAGCCCCTGTTCGATTGGGGCGCTGTCAATCAAATCCTTTAGACGAATGCGCTTCCCGCCTGCATATTCGGCTCGAAGATAGGTTTCGATTGCGGCGGTAGCGGTTATGACGGTTGCGACGTTCGCGCCACCGACGAAGGCGTAATCGCAATCGCGAACGATGAATGCACACCATTCCGACATGGTAACACCGCCCTTCAACAGTTCGTCGTCAAGCGTAGTGATGAACGCCCATTTCGCTTCTTCACTCAATTCCTCTTCCTCATGCGAAGCCGCCTTCGGCACGTTATTGTGGGTATCTGTTGGTCATGACGCCGGAACACCAACTTTGAAGGCGTAGTCGTCTAATTCCCAATCATGGAAAATATAATATTTTCCATCATACGCGGGAATTTCTTCAGGAAAAGCGCCTGTTCCGAAGGCTGAAAACGTTACCTTTTTGATAAATCCAGCTTTGGCCAATTCTTTATAGAGTTCACCGCCGACTTTTATTCCGAATTTATCAGATTTTCTTATTGAAATTTCGTTGTCGATTGCGGCTTTGATCGTGTTAAAATCCATTTATTGTTTTCCTGTGGTGATTTAAATTGCTTCGTTAATTCACGTCGCAATAGTATTTATAAGCGCAGCATCGTCAGAACGCGCGACCGCCAATCACGTTTTAGTGATCGCTTTCGGCACACAGGACATCCGCGTAGCACCACGTTAAAGGGCGAATTTTTGCAGTAGCTTGTTAGTAGATTTCATAAAAATCGAAAAACATGAATGAAATCAATAGTGAATGGCGGAGACGGAGGGATTCGAACCCTCGGTACCCTTTTGGGGTACGCTCATTTAGCAAACGAGTGCCTTCAGCCTCTCGGCCACGTCTCCGAAGCGCTGGGCGCTTGGCGACGGTGTATGCACGCGCAGGCCGGTTTTGACAAGCACCAGTCCTCGATAGTCATGACAGGTACTTTCTGGTTTATAGGTCCTTGGTATGCAAATACCGTGTTGAGGTGCTTGTCAGGGGGAGTGACGGAGAACTGGCCTATCCGTTCCGGGGCTCCAGTTCGTGCCATTCAAGCTTCGCTCAAGGATCCGGCATCTTGTTCCATGCCGGGAGCACTGCGTAACGAATTGAGGAAGTATGAGGCCGGGCTTTGCAATCACGACAGCCTGACGATCTGGATTACAGATGATGCTATTGTTGAATGGCATCCGAAACCTCGGACGGCGCGAAGTGGGCGGCCTCGATCATGGGAGACGGCGCTTATGACAGGACGGTGTGTATGGCGTCGTGATCGCCAGGAAGCCAAATGCAAAGGTGATCGTTCCTTCCGACCGGGATGCCATGCCGAGCCAAATGGCCGCGACACAACCCACCCAGCAAAACCAGCATGTTATGGCCATCAAGGCCTATGGCCGGGCAATCTGGCAAAGATCATCCAGCTACGACCGACGAACAAAGGTCTTAGCTGCGATCAGTCGCGACACACGTATCATCGGCGGCACACAGTTTTACCGCGAAATGCCAATGGACAACTGAAGTCGCCGTCGCCATCAAGTCACTGAAACGCATGCGCGAACTCGGCCAATCCATCACCGTCCGGATGGTGTGATGGCACATGGGCAAGCAAATCCTGCAGACCAAAGACATCCATGAAACAGAACCATAACTTGCGACAATCCGAATATGGATCAGATTGATCCATAAAACCTATGGGCTCCGACAAACCCGTGGCGTTTAAACTCTCCAAACGGTCAGCGCAGTGAATCTGGTTTGCTGCCAAATGGGCTTCCTGATTCAGTCAAAAGTAACGTGCTGTAGCTTCTGGAATGCCACCATTGCAGCGGTCGATGCCGCAAAATTTTGAGTGATACCAGGGCAGTACCGGTTCATCTTGGCGTTGAAACGGCTTGCACAATGCCGATCGATCGCTCCACAGCTGCGATAAGCAATGCCGTAAACACGAGCAGTACGGTGGAGAGTGCCGCGATCAGCGGATCTGTCTTCGTGGTGACGTAGTTGAAGACCTGTACCGGCAAGGTGGTGAAGCGCGGACCCGATAGAAACAATGTCACGACGGTCTCGTCGAACGACACGATGAAGGCAATGGCCGCCGCAGCCAGCAATCCCGGTGCTGACAGAGGCAGTGTCACCGTGAAGAAGACCTTGAGCGGAGAGGCACCAAGCGTCGCTGCTGCCGCCTCGCAGTCAGCAGTGATTGTCGAAAAAGTGGTGACCATGATCCGTATGACAAATGGCATGGTGACGACGACATGCGCAATCACCACGCCGGGTAAGGTCGCGACCAGCCGGAAGGGAGCAAAGACCAGAAGAAGCATCAGTCCCAACACCACGGCCGGCACAAGTTGCGGTGCCGTGAGGTAGGCATAGGCCAGATCACGCCAACGACCTTGCCCCCGGGCCACCGCAAGCGCGGCCGGGACGCCGATGATCAAGGCCGTTGCGGTGACCATAGCTGCAATCTTGAGACTGACCATGAGGCCGTCATGGAACTCCTTACGCTGCCACAATTCGCCGTACCATTTCAGGCTCCAGCCGGATGGCGGGAAGACGATATAGGCATCGATCGAGAATGACATCACCACGACGATCAGGATTGGTGCCAGCACATAGGCGAAGGCAAGGGCGACGATCAGATTGCCGATGACACGCATCACGCCGACCTTTCGGTCAGCTTTTTATAAGCAAGCGTCAGGAGAACCAGCAGGAGCAGCATATAAAGCGACAGCACCGCTGCTAGCGGCCAGTTGTTGAGTTCGAAGGTCTGCCCGTAAATCTCCGTTGCCAGCACGAAGATGCGCCCCCCACCCAGAATGCGCGGCGAGACATAGGCACTCATCGACACGACGAAGCCGATCAGGAATGCCAGCAGGATTCCCGGCATACTCAGTGGCAGGGTGATCGTCAGGAAGCGGCGCAGGGGATCGGCGCCCAGCGTCGCGGCAGCATCCTCGATGTTCTGGTCGAGCCGCCCGAAGCCTGAGATCAGTGCCAGTACCACGAACGGCACGAGCCCTTCTGCGAGGCCGATCACGACGCCGGTCCAGTTGAAGATCAGGGCCAGCGGGCGATCAATCAGGCCGAGCCATTTGAACCCGCCGTTGATGAAGCCGGTGTCGCCCAGGATCACCAGCCAGCCAAAGACTCTGACCACGCCGCTGACGAAAAGGGGCGATATCGCAGCGACGAGTAGCAGCCCCCGCCAGGGCGAAGTGGTCCGGTACAGGAACAGCGCGATCGGATAGCCCACCAGCAGTGCCAGCAGGCTCGCCTGCACCGCGATCAGGCAGGAATTGCGGGTCAGTTCCAGATTGAAACTGTCGGACAGGAATGCGCGGTAATTGGCAAGCGTGAGTGTTTCCCGGATAGCCCCACCGGGCAGGTTCTCGAACACCGACAACCGCCCCAGATTCAGCAATGGCAGCATGAACGCACCGGCCAAGAACAGAACCGCAGGTGCCAGAATCATTGCCATCGTGTGCCGCTGCGACAGCGCTGTCATGGGACCGCTTCCTCGGGCTCGAAGACGATCATGTCAGCCGCCGACCAGGTGAGCGTCACTGTATCGCCCTGTTGGTGGTGATCGAGATCGGCACTGGCGGCACTGATCTCGACAACCAGGACGCCGACTGCGGTCTGGACCGCGATCTCGGCCATATTGCCGATAAACGTCTTGCGGATGATCGTGCCGGTGAGGCGGTCTGACGCTGCAGCTGGGCTGACCGCATTGATGGTGATCCGGTGCGGCCTCAGCATGATCAGGACTGGCCCGGATCGCAGAACCGGCCCTGGAAGCCTGATATTGGTCTTGTCCAGACTGATGCCTCCCGCACCGTTGGATTGTCCGGAAATCTCGTTGATACGACCGATGAAGCGCGCGACGAACGGACTGTTTGGCCGTTCGTAAATGTCCCTTGGGTTGCCGATCTGTGCTATGCGGCCATGGTCGAGGATGGCGATCCGGTCGCACATTGTCATCGCTTCAGTCTGGTCATGGGTGACAAACAGCGTCGTCACGCCGGTGCGCTTCTGGATATCGCGGATCTCGACGCGCAGTTCCTCGCGCAGTTTAGCATCGAGGTTCGACAGGCACTCGTCCAGAAGCAGCAGTTGCGGTTCAATCACCAGCGCCCGCGCCAGTGCGACACGCTGTTGCTGGCCGCCTGAAAGCTGTTTCGGCTTGCGTCTGGACAAAGTTGACATGCGTACCAGCTCAAGCACGTCCTGCACTCGCTTTCCGGATTCAGCACTTCCAAGCCCACGCATGCTGAGTCCGTAGGCAATGTTGCGCGCCACCGACATATGCGGAAACAGGGCGTAATTCTGGAAGACATAGCCCATGTTGCGCTTGTGTACCGGCAAACCCACCACATTGGTGTCGGCCACGCGGATGTCACCGGAAGACGGCTGCAACAGGCCTGATATGGCGCGCAGAACAGTTGTCTTGCCGCAACCGGATGGCCCGAGCAAAGCTAGGAACTCACCGCGCTCGATGTCGAGCGACAGGCCATGCACGACCTGCGTCTTGCCATAGCTCACATGCAGTGAGCGGATCTCCACGAAGGCCATCGGGCAGTAACCTGTGCGTTCGTCAGCGGCGGCTCATGGCAATGACCTCGCGCCGCCAGCGCTGGGTCCACTGATCGCGCAGGGGCGAGACAATACCCCAGTCAATCGGCAATGCGCGGGCCAGCAGCTCGGGGTTGCCGACCGAGCGGCGCAGCACCTCGCTGTTCACCTTGGCCTTGCTGTTGGTAGCGCCATAGAACGTCGCATTTGCGAAGGCTTCTTGGGCTTCGGGCGAGATCACGTAATTGGCGAAAGCAAGGGCCGCATCACGATTCTTGCGGCCTTTCACGACGTTGACTGTGTCCATGATGATCACCGAACCCTCGGGCGGGATCAGGATGCCCAGTTTGTCGCCGATCTCGTCGCGGCGGATCTGCGACCGCGCATTCCAGCCGGTCGACAGGCCAATCGCGCCGCTCAGCAGCATGGTCGTGCCGTCGGGGCTGGGCTCGAAAGTCTTCACGAAAGGCGCAATTTCCTTCAGCTTATTGATCGCCGGATCGATGGATGTCCGATAGTCCGCACCCATCATGCTGTTGGCGAGCAGCGTGAGCGCGATACCCTGAATGTTGGGCGGCGCAGCAAAGCCCAGCAGCTCGCGATTTGCAGGGTCCCACCATTGCGACAGGGACTTCAACTGGACCCGCGATGTGTCGAAGAGCAGACAATAGCTATCGAACGTGCAGGCCGGGCCAAAACCTTTGGTCACGCGGGTGGCCTCGGGCAGTAAATCCTTGAGGTTGGGCATTTCCGCCTCGGTCAGGGGCTCGAAAAGTCCCTCCTGGTTGACGGATGCCGTCACCGAAGCGTCGATGATGGCAACATCGATCTGCGGGTCGTTGCGTTGACCGCGCAAAAGGCCAACCATCTGGGCCGAATTGCCGCCATCAAAGTAGGTGACGGTGACGTTTGGAAACCGCTGGCGGAAAGGCTCGATGATGTGCCGGGTGAATTTTTCACGGAAAGCTCCTGCATAGGCCATCACGGTGATGTCGCCAGCCAGCGCGCTATTCTGGGCCAGAACGGCTGGCGGGCGCCCGACCATGAACACGGCTGAAGCAGCGCCGGTTGCTGCGATGAAAGTACGGCGTGTTGGCAAGGCCATGTTTATACCCCCTCGGATGCAACAGGTTCTATCCGCTCAACATGTTGCAAATCCGGACCGGCGTCAAAGCTCTTTCAACCGGATCTGCAGTCGGCCTAGAGTGAGCGGCCGGTTTCAATACAGCCATGGAATATCCCCGCATGCCACTTGCGCCGATCGAGAAAATCTTCATCACGTCCCCACTTGAGCCCCAGCATGCTTCCCGCATTGCGACGGTGATCAAGGACCGCGCGTCTCTCATCTACGATCCGGACCTTTTGCCACCCGTACGCTATGAGGCCGATCACAAGGGGATCGTCGGTTTTGCCCGAACGGCTGCGCAGGAGGAGCGCTGGCGCGCAAATCTGTCGAAGGCGACGATCCTGTGGGATTTTCCTGCAGGACCTGCTGAATCCGGCGGGGGTTTGGCGCTTTGCCCGAATGTCCGCTGGGTCCAGACAACCAGTTCCGGCGTTGGCCAGATGGTGCATGGCTATGGCCTTGCCGAAAGTGATATCATCGTCACGACGGCGCGCGGTATTCATGCCGATCCACTGGCGGAGTTCGTCATGCTCTGTGTCCTTGGCTATGCAAAGGACCTGCCGCGCCTGATCCGTGGTCAGCAGGCGCATCAGTGGGAGCGGTACTGCGGGCGCGATCTCCGGGGTTCCAGGATGCTGGTCATCGGCGCGGGACAGGTCGGATCACGCGTGGGAGAGATAGCCAGAGCGTTCGGAATGCGCTTCGAGGCTCTGGTCAATCATCCCGGCGCTGATCGTGCACGCAGCCTTGGTGCGGATGCCATTTATGGACCAGCCGATCTGCACAAGGCTCTGGCCGACGCGGACCACGTGGTGCTGGCCACGCCTCACACCCCTTATACCGAGGGGATGATCGATGCAAAGGCCTTCTCTGCCATGAAACCAGGGGTGGTGCTGATCAATATTGCGCGAGGGCAAGTTCTGGATGAACAAGCCTTGATCGCGAACCTGACCAGTGGTCACATCGCCTTCGCCGGGCTCGATGTCGCAACGGTCGAGCCATTGCCGCCATCATCTCCGCTCTGGAATCTGCCCAACGTGCTGATCAGTCCGCACTCGGCCAGTACGGCACCCAGCGAGAACCGGAAGATCACCGATATTTTTTGCAGCAATCTCGATCATTTCCTGAACGGAGAGCCGCAGCGGATGATCAATGTGCTCGACAAGCAACGGCGCTACTGACCGGCGCGGTTTTGAACTGTATCGTTGCATGGTAGCCGCATGATTTTTTGTGCTGCGGTGCCGAAAAAACGTTAAGGTCCCATCCCTTTCTGAATCTATCCTAAGGCACTGTTGCAGCTGCGAAATTGAGGTAAATCTGGAGGCTTTTACAGTCCCCGCAGTGGCTAGGACAGGACCCGTTAAATCAATTGGAAGCAGGCGATCATCTGCTTCACTGGCGGCAGGAAGACTTCCATGCATCAGAACCGGTTTATATATGAACTTTATGATTGGAAAATCCCTAGAGATTCGGTACTTTGGATCAAGACAAGTGAAGCGCACAGATGAAAAACAATTGTGCCGAAACGGGAGAGACCCATGCAGAACACTTTCAAGACCTCCGTACTGGCGCTGCTCGTGCTGGCAGGAACCGGCGCGTCAGCACTGGCTGATCCTGTTGGAACTTGGCTGCGGGACAGCGGCAACTCGCGCGTCAGGGTAACGGCCTGCGGCAGCAGCCTGTGCGGTTCGATCATATGGTTGAAGGATGAGAGCGGTCCGTCAAAGGTCGGGCAGCGCGTTTTCTACGACATGGTCAAGTCAGGTGACAACACCTGGAGCGGCAAGGCCTTCAACCCCGAAGACGGCAAGACATACTCTGGCAAAATGTCGGTATCTGGATCGACCATGACGACAAGCGGCTGTGTACTGGGCGGTATAATCTGCCGCTCCGTGAACTGGAAGAAGGTGAACTGAACTGCTGTGATCTGCAAATTTCACACCCGGAGGAATTATTGGGAGCGCGGTGTCATCCTTGTAGCTGGCACGCGCCGCGATCACGGGCATCACGCAGTTTAAACCCGATCATCTCATATCGCGATGCATCCGCTGACATTTAACGGTCTTGTATGAATGCCACATTCAGGGACCGATTGCATCAACGATGAAGTGCTATCGCAGATAGTGTGCGATGCATGGGTCGATACTTTTCCCTAACTCCCACACATTGACTAACGTGTCCTGACGCTTCAATGAGCAGCGAGCGATGCGATCCACAACTGGAAGGCCGTTTGGGGGCGCAAACTAACCACGCGCAACAATATCCAGGCGCAGTACAAAGCGGTCTCATGTTCAACAACAAGGTCATTCTCGTTACCGGCGGAACGGGGTCTTTTGGCCACGTTTTCATCCGCGATATCCTGCAGCGCTACAAGCCGCGCAAGGTGATCGTTCTGTCACGGGACGAGCTCAAGCAATACGAGATGGCACAGGCTTTTCCGCGAGATTCCGTGCGTTTCCTCATCGGTGATGTACGCGATGAGCGCAGGCTGGCGCAGGCATTTCAAGGCGTGGATTTTGTGGTTCATGCCGCCGCCCTGAAGCACGTGCCGATTGCCGAGTATAATCCTTTCGAATGTATCAAGACCAATATTTACGGTGGGCAGAACGTCATTACCGCGGCCATCGAAGCCGGCGTCGAGAAGGTGGTCGCACTATCTACGGACAAGGCGGCGAACCCGGTCAACCTTTACGGCGCATCCAAGCTCGCATCGGACAAGCTGTTTGTGGCCGCCAACAACATGGTGGGCTCGCGAAAGACACGGTTCAGCGTGGTTCGCTACGGCAATGTCGTGGGATCACGCGGTTCCGTCGTGCCGTATTTCCGCAAGCTGATAAAAGAAGGTGCTGCCGATCTGCCAATCACCGATGCGCGTATGACGAGGTTCTGGATCACGCTCGACGAGGGTGTGGCCTTCGTCCTGAAGGCCTTCGAGCGCATGCATGGCGGCGAGATATTTGTGCCCAAGATCCCCTCAGCTCGCATCACTGACCTTGCCATGGCGGTTGATAAGGGCCTGCCACACCGCACCATCGGCATCCGTCCGGGAGAAAAGCTGCACGAAGTGATGTGTCCTTTGGACGATGCACATTTGACGCTGGAGTTCAGGGATCACTATGTGATTCAGCCATCCATCACCTTCCACGCGCATCCGGAATACAAGACGAATGTACTTGGTGAAACCGGCGAGCCCGTATCTCCCGAGTTCGAGTACAGTTCAGGCACAAACAGCCACTTCCTGTCCATTCCCGAAATCCGCGAACTCTTCGACCGCGCATGATTCCCTACGGTCGCCAGGACATCAGCCAGGATGACATCGACGCCGTCGTCGCGGTCCTGAAATCAGATTTTCTGACGCAGGGACCAGCCATACCCGCGTTTGAAGCGGCAGTGATGGCAGCAACACATACGCCGTTCGCGATGGCGGTGAGCAGCGCCACGGCAGCCCTCCACATCGCCTGCCTCGCGCTCGATCTGGGACCGGGCGACCTGTTCTGGACAGCGCCAAATACGTTTGTTGCCTCGTCCAATGCAGCGCTTTACTGCGGCGCGACCGTCGATTTTGTCGATACGGATCCGCGCACTTATTGCATGAGTGTGGAGGCACTGACGGCGAAACTTGAATCAGCGGACAAATCTGGCCGCTTGCCGAAAGTCGTGATGCCAGTTCACTTTGGCGGCCAGTCTTGTGCCATGCGCGGCATTCATGCTCTCGCGCAAAAATACAACTTCCGCATCATCGAGGATGCTTCACATGCCATCGGTGCGACCTATCGAGACGGGATGGTCGGTGACTGCCGCTTCTCCGATATATGCGTCTTCTCCTTCCACCCCGTGAAGATCGTCACCACGGCGGAGGGCGGCATCTGCACCACGCGTGATCCTGAGCTTGCGACGCGCCTGTCGGAACTGCGGAGTCATGGCATCACGCGTGATCCTGCGCGGATGGAATGGGAGAGCGAAGGCCCCTGGTATTACCAGCAGATCGCGCTCGGCCTCAACTACCGGATCACCGATATGCAAGCGGCGCTGGGCACCAGCCAGATGACACGACTCCAGCCCTTCATCGCTGAACGCCACCGGTTGGCAGAACGCTATGATGCGTTGCTCGTTGATCTTCCGATCATCACGCCTTGGCAGCACCCGGACAGCCACTCTGCCCTGCATCTCTACCCGATCCGACTTCGGCTTGACTTGCTCAGCCAGACGCGGCTTGAGGTGTTTGATGCGATGCGTGCGGGCGGCATTGGCGTGAATGTCCACTACATCCCGGTGCATCTTCAGCCTTATTATCGCAAGATGGGGTTCAAGCCGGGCCAGTTTCCGGAAGCGGAGGCCTATTACAACGAGGCGCTGTCTATCCCGCTCTACGCTACGCTCACCGACGCGCAGCAGGACACAGTGGTCGCCGTTCTGAAGGACGCCCTTATGGGCATATCAGGAAAATGACCGTACCAACCCCGTCCCGGCTCGCCCTAGGTACGGTGCAGTTCGGACTGGACTACGGCGTGACGCACGGCGGTGGCCGCGTACAGGAAACTGAAATCAGCAAAATCCTGGCTGTCGCGCAGAGTGCAGGCATTGATACACTCGATACAGCAGCAGGATACGGTGATGCCGAGGACATGCTTGGCAGCGTAGAGGCAGGGCAATCGTTCCGGATCATCACTAAAACAATAGCTTCCGGAACTGCAACCATCAGCGATCCCGACATTGACCGCATCGAGGCGCGTTTCCTCCAGTCGCTGGAGAAACTCGCCATTCCATCAGTCGATAGCGTTCTGTCTCATGCCGTCGGTGATCTTCTCGCGCCGACCGGCGATAAACTGTGGAAGCGCATGCAAGGCTGGCGGGCGCAAGGTCTGGTCAAGCGCATCGGCGTTTCTGTCTATAACACAGCAGAAACGGACGCAGTTCTGGCCAGATTCTCACCAGAACTCGTCCAGTTGCCACTGAATGTGCTGGACCAGCGCTTGCTGCGCAACGGCACTATCGAGCGTCTCGCAAGCTGTGGAGTCGCAATTCACGTGCGGTCAATCTTTCTGCAAGGGCTCCTCCTGCAAAACCCTGTGGACTGCCCTGCCCGGCTGTCACGTACTCTGCCTTTGCTGGAACGATGGTGGTCGATGTGCCGTGATCGGGGCGTCCCGCCGCTGGCAGCGGCGCTCCGTTTCGGCCTCGACATCAAAGGCATAGAGCGGATCGTTGTCGGTGTGCACACCGCTGCGCACCTCCGTGAAACCATTACGGCAACACAAGTATCCGGAACCAGTCTTGACTGGCCTGCGCTTGCTGCCCACGATCTGGAGGCGGTTGATCCTCGCCGCTGGCCAAAGGCCTGACATCAGCATGAGCCAACAGAACCCCGCCAGAGTTCTCGGTATCCTGCAAGCCCGCACCTCCTCCAGCCGCCTGCCGGGCAAGGTGTTGCTGCCGATCCTGGGCCAGCCGATGATTCTGCGGCAGATCGAGCGTCTGAAGATAGCAAAGGATATGGATGCGCTCGTTCTCGCCACCAGCACCGACCCGTCAGACGATGCACTGGCCACAACCGTCGCAGCAAGTGGCATCCCGGTGCATCGGGGATCGCTGGATAATGTTCTGGAACGCTTCATCGGCGCGGCTGCGCCATTTCATCCGGAATGGGTGGTGCGTCTGACCGGAGACTGCCCGCTCGCCGATCCGCAACTGATCGACCGTTTGATCAGCGAAACACTGGCATCTGGAGCCGATTATGGCTCAACGGCCCTGGCCCCGACATTCCCTGACGGGCTGGATGCCGAGATCGTCCGCTTTGATATCCTGCGGCAGATCGCCTGCGAACCGCGCACATCTGCCGAGCGCGAACATGTCACACTGGCAATTCATCGCAACCCTGATCTGTTTCAGTTGCACAGCGTGACAGGCGCTCCCGATCTTTCGGCCTTGCGCTGGACGGTGGATGAACCTCGGGATTTTGCATTTGTAACAGCGGTCTACGAAGCGCTCTACCCTGCAAATCCGGTTTTCAGCACCGATGATATCCTGCGCCTTCTCCAGAATCATCCGGAACTCGCCCGCATGAACGGTGACATCCAGCGCAACGAAGGGCTGTTGAAGTCACTGGCAGCCGAAGGCCGGATCGCTTAATAGCCTCTTATGTCACAGCGCTATGCCAGATCCGAAGAGCTTCTTGTCCGTGCCGAAAAGACGATTCCGCTCGGCAGCCAGACATTCTCCAAATCCCGCACGCAGTTCCCGCACGGGGTATCGCCCTATTTCGTGACACGCGCCGACGGATGCCGCGTCTGGGATGCCGATGGCAACGAATACATCGACATGATCTCCAGCCTTGCCTCGGTGACGCTGGGCTACAATGACCCCGATGTCACCGCTGCCGTGAAGGCGCAGCTTGATGATGGCGTGATCTTCTCTTTGCCGCACAAGCTGGAAATGGAAGTGGCCGAGCGGATCGTGGAGATGGTGCCCTCCGCCGAGAAAGTGCGCTTCGGCAAGAACGGATCGGATGCAACCGCCGGTGCCGTCCGCCTCGCCCGCGCCTTCACCGGTCGCGACCATATCGCGGTCTGCGGCTATCATGGCTGGCAGGACTGGTACATCGGCTCAACCGCCCGCAACCGCGGCGTGCCGCAGGCCGTGCGCGACCTGACCCACAGCTTCCCGTACAACGATCTCGCGGCGCTTGAGGCACTGCTGTTGGCGCACCCCGGTGCCTTCGCAGGCATCGTCATGGAGCCGATGAACGTCTTTTACCCTGAATCAGGCTACCTCGAAGGCGTCAAGGCGCTGGCCCATGCCCACGGAGCGCTTCTGGTCTTCGATGAGACGATCACCGGATTTCGCTATGCCAATGGCGGTGCGCAGGAGCTTTTTGGTGTCACGCCTGATCTATCAGCATTCGGCAAGGGTATCGCCAACGGCTACCCCCTCGCCGCAGTTGCGGGCCGCGCCGATGTGATGAAGCTGATGGAGGAAATCTTCTTCTCCTTCACCATGGGTGGAGAAGCCCTGTCGCTGGCCGCCGCCCGCGCCACGATGGACAAGTTGAGGCGCGAACCGGTGGTGGAAACATTGTGCAGCCGTGGCCAGCGCATGATGGACGAAACTGCCAAACTGATCGCCGCGCATGAATTGGGTGACTGCCTCTCGACATCCGGCCATCCGACCTGGGGCTTCCTGCTGATGCAAGACGCGGGCGGCTATTCCAGTTTCGAGATCAAAACGCTGTTCATGCAGGAAATGCAGGCGCGCGGCGTCCTCTGTCTGGGCACGCATAATCTCAACTATGCACATCAGGACACGGATATCGACGCAGTTCTGCGGGTGTACAACGAGGTCTTCCCGATCCTCGCGGACGCAATCCACAACCGCGCGATGAAGCAGTATCTGAAATGCGAGCCTCTGGTGCCGCTGTTCAAGGTGCGTTGATGCGCGATGCGGCGCATGATCGCGCGCTTGACGGTCTGCGCGGGATATCCGCAGCCATCGTGGTGATTGGCCACGCCGTCAGTGGCGTCATCGGCCAGCTGTATCCTGCAGCAGCACTGCTGGGCGGATGGTTTGCCCTCGTGGCGGTAATCGTCTTCTTCGTGCTCAGCGGCTATGTCATTCTTCTGTCCGTCCGTCGCATGCTGGACACGGGTGGTTTTTCCATGCGCCAGTTCGCGATCAATCGCGTGGCTCGCATCTATCCACCCTTTTTCCTCAGCCTTTTGCTGGTCTGGGCCATCGCCATCCTGACAAACCGGGGAATCATGGTACCGGATCCGGTTTTTCCGGCACGCGACTTCGTGGTCGGACCATTTATTTTCCTGCGCGATGCCGTTTTCATGTTTGGCAACGGCACACCGGCTCAGATGATCAATGGACCAATCTGGTCGCTTCGACTTGAAGTCGCATGCTACATACTGACCGCATTGTGCGTGAGTGCGCTTTGCCAGCCTGTGATGAGTCGGCTCGCACTTTTCGGCATTGCCCTGGCGTTTGCGATTGCTGTGTTCTTGCGTCTTGAAGGGGCATGGCTTGCCTTTCTGGCCTTTTCAGCCGGAGGCGCTGCGGTGCTTCGGCCAGACGATGCGGCACGGCTTCCGACCATAGGCTTGTCTGTTGCAACGCTTGCCGCAGGAGCATTTGCTTTCAGCCTGACAGGTGCTCTGGCGGGAAAATTGGAGCCGCACTGGAGCTATAACCTATTCCAGATCATGGCGATCCTGCTGGCGGTTTCCCTTGTTGCCAAATCCGGAGCAGGCCCCCGACCAGGCCAGCAACTGGCCGCCCGGTTTCACTCACTCGCCGACGCGTCTTACACGTTGTTCATTACCCACTACCCCGTCATGATCTGTGTGGCAGCCTTCTGGCCCAAACCGGACGGTGTTGCCGGGCGTGTCCTGATGATTGTTGCTCTGGTATCGGCAGCCTTCCTTTTTGCAGTTCCTGCCGCCAGGCTCGTGGAGCAGCAGAAGGTGTTTAGGAACTGGCTTGACCGGCTGATTCTCCGGAGAACGCTTCCCGTGACGAGTGCGGGCACATGAGGATCGCCTTTCGTCTTGACGCTTCGACAGAGATCGGTTCCGGCCATCTCATGCGCTGCCTGACGCTGGCGGATGAGCTGAAGCGGCGAGGAGCGGAGTGCTATTTCGTTCTCGGGGCTCACGACCCCCAGTTCCATCAAAAGGTACGCAATAAAAGTCACAGATCCGTTGCTGTACCACCGCTCTCCGCGCCTGTCGGCACTGCGGTTGATGACGACGCTGCGCAGACCCGATCCTGCCTTGGTGACGGCATGGACTGGCTCGTTGTGGACCATTACGGGCTGGATCTGCGCTGGGAGAAACAGCTTCGGCATAAAGCGGCCCGTATCATGGTCATAGACGATCTGGTCACGCGAGCGCACGACTGCGACCTGCTTGCCGATCCCACTGTCGGGCGGGTGGCCGCCGATTATGTCTCCCTGACGCCCAACGGCTGCACCGTACTCGTCGGAGGACGGTATGCACTGCTCCGACCGGAATTCGCGCGGCTTGCGGACCAATCTCTACCGTCACCTGACGGAGGCCAGCGCCTGCATCTCGGGTTCGGAGGTGGCGCTTGGCATGGCGATGCCTGGCAGCTTCTTCTTGCTCTCGCTGATCGCTTTCCTGACCTATCGATTACCGCGAATTCAGCCAGCACATTGGGCATGCCCGATCTTGTGCGCGCCCTTCCGCCCCGCATTAATGTCAGGATATCATCAGCCTCGGTGGCTGAGGACATGGCGGGTTGCACTGTGGCGGTCGGTGCGCCGGGCTCAATGACCTGGGAGCGGCTCTGCCTCGGCCTGCCCTTTGCCTGCCTGACGACGCACCCGACACAGGAGGCCCCCGTGGCGCTGCTTGCCCGCAACGGTTATCTTCTGGACCTTGGGCCACTCCGGACGCCAGATGAGTCGATGCTGCACGCGATCACGACATTCCTTCAGGACCACGAGCGCCTTGCGGCCTTCTCCCAGCGGGGGCGCGAGGCCGTTGACGGGAGAGGCCGCCTGCGGATCGCGGACGCCCTGTACGGGAACACCCCATGACAGAAGCCATCCTCCTCACACCATGGACGGATGCCCATGACGCGCAAACCGTGGCATGGCTCAACGATCCCTATATCCGTGCGACGTTCGGCATCACCAGCGAACCGACGTTGGCGAGCCACCAGCGCTGGAAGGCAATGCAGAGCAGCCTGAGCGCTTTCGCTATCCTCACCGCAGGCCGACATATCGGAAACGCGCTCCTGACGCGCGACGACAGACACAGGTCGGCCTATCTGCAGATATATCTAGGCAGTGCGGACCATCGCGGACGCGGCATAGGCCGTGCAAGCCTTGACCAGTTGCTTGAGATCGCCTTCTTTCACCTCGGAATGCACCGGGTCTGGCTCCAAACCCTTCCCGGCAATGCTGCGGTCGAGCGCCTGTACCAAGCCGCAGGGTTCACGCTGGAGGGGACAGAGCGCGAGGCCATCCGGACAGGCGACAGCTTCACGAGCCATAATCGATGGTCTCTGCTTGCCGGAGAGTTCGTGGCGCGCAAGGACAGCGCTCAGTGACGCTGGCCATCATGCAGCCGACCTTTCTGCCATGGGCGGGCTATTTCAACCTGATGGCGCATAGTGATCAGTTCGTGCTGCTCGACGATGCCCAGTTCGAGAAGCAGTCATGGCAATCACGAAACCGCCTTCTCGTGCAGGGCGCTGCGCATACCGTGATCGCAAGTACCTTGAAGGCCCACCTGGAAACACCGATCAACGAAATCCGCCTTGCGCCTCGCCGGTTATGGATGGACGGGTTGCTGCGGACAATCACGCAGAGCTATGCGACCAGCGCGGAACGAAACGAGCTGATTGCCTTCATCGAGGAGAGCCACGCCGCAGCGCAAGACCTTCTGGCGGAGATGAACATCGGCATCATACTGCGCATGGCGGAGCGGCTTGGAATCCTCCCCGCAATCCACCGGGCATCGACGCTCAATGTCGAGGGCAAGCGCTCGCGACGGCTCGAAGCGATGTGCCACAGGCTCGGAGAAACCCGCTATCTCTCACCCGTCGGCTCATCCGAATACCTGAAGGAGGACAGCTTCGGCACAGGCCTCGCGCTGGATCTGGTTTTTCAGAACTACAGGCCGCTTCCCTACCAGCAGCGCAAGGCGAAGGTCTTCGTCTCGCATCTTTCCATCGTCGATGTGGTGTGCCAGATCGGCTGGGAGCAGGCAGCCAACTATGTGCGCACCGGCACGCCGCTGCTTGATGAACACTGCACCAGCGGCTAGAGCAATCGCACTTCAAGAGCCAGAGGTCAGCCTTCTGTCGATACCGGAAAAACCAGACATGACATGCATCATCTGTGGCTCTGCGGCGATGCTGCCCATCCCGTTCGACCGGCGTCCCGAGGCCGATGCCATTCTGGCGCGGCGCGGCCAGAAGCTCGATTATCAATGGTTCTTCTGTGAAACCTGCGGCAATGCCACGCCTGCCTACCAGCCGGATATACCGGCACTTGAGGAGATATGGCAGAGCAACCGGAAGGGTGCCGCCGACGGTGAGGCTAACTGGATCGAGCGTCGACGGATCGCCAGGATCGGTGCCGACCGGTCGTGGGAGATGTTCTCAGGGCTTCACAAAAGCCACAGCAAAGGCCGCTTTCTGGATATCGCCTGCGGCCTCGGCCTGACAGTCAAGCGCTTCGAGGACAATGGCTGGATTGCGGAAGGCAACGACATCGATGCCACGGTCAAGCCTATCCATGATGAGCTTGGCATCAGGACCCGCATCGGCCCGGTCGAGAACCAGAACTGGGAAGAGCCCTTCGATCTCATCCAGATTGCCTACGCAATTTACTTCATCACCGATCCAAAGGCCTATATCGGGCACCTGCAAAAGCTGTTGAGGCCGGGTGGTCACCTCGCCATCGTGATGTCAGATCATCTGGCCCATACAAGTCAGGGCGGACCGAACTATCAGCACACGTTCATTCCTACGGCTGCATCCATGGAGGGATTGCTCGCGCGGGCAGGATACAAGACGGTACTGCGCCGGAAGGTGCGCGACACCTGGTTTCTTGCGGCGACACCTGGCGAGAGCGAACCGCCAAAGATCAATGCGAAGGCCATTCTAAGGGCGCATCGCACCCGCGCCATGCGCTGGAAGCTGCTTGGCGCAAACCGGGCACGCTTGCGGACAATGGCTTCAAAGCTGCTCAAACACTGAACGCATGGCACAGCAAACCTCGTTCATCCGTATCCTTGCCGTGGTTTTCGGCGGCACGCTGGCTGTTCAGCTCATCGCATTCTTGCGCCAGCTCGTCATCGCGGCGACCTTCGGGACTGATCGCGCCATGGACCTCTATCTGCTGGTGTTCTCGATAGCCTCGGTTATCGGATTCGGTCTTGGTGCCGTGATGGAGAATGCGACTGTTCCACTCCTTGTCAGCCGTCTTGAAAAGAATGACCGGGAAGGCTTCGGCCAGATCGGTCTGCGGGTGATCGTCATCGGCATCGGCCTCGGGATCATCGCTGCTTTTCTGTTCATGCTGGCGGTTCCGCTCGTGGCCCGGTTTGTCACTACAGGACTCTCAGACACCGAGCGCGAGATGATGCAGACGCTGTCATGGTGGTTTATCCCGTGGATCCTGATCTCAGTACCCTATTATGCCATTGGTTCGTTGCTGAAAGCGGAAAGCCGCTTCCGCCGCTTCATGCTGGCCGAGATCATCGTGACGATCATCTCATTGCTCATCATTTTCTACTGGCACCCCGGCGTTAACGCCATCGCGATTGCCTACGGCGCAGGCTACGGCATTGCCCTCCTGTCGATGCTGCCGGGATTGCCGGTACCCCTCAGGTTTTCGCTGCGCCAGAGCGGGCAATCCTGGGGTGTGGTCCGCCAGATCACCCGCTTTGGTGCCGTCAGCCAGGTCTCGACGCTGGGCTTGCTGGTGGACCGATTTCTGGCTTCCTACCTGCCTTCAGGAGCCATCGCGGCGACAAGCTATGCTTCTTTGATGACAGGTCAGGTCTCGGCGCTGCTGGGCTTTCGCGAGGCGTTCATGGTGCCACTTTCGGCAGAACACGGGCGCGAAAGGAAGCTGGAGCGGATGATCACAGGCCTTTTGATGCTGGCCATCCCCTGTGCCATGTTCCTGTCCTGGCATGCCGAAGTGGTCATCAGCATCCTGCTTGAGCGCGGCAGATTCGACCGCAACGCCGTCACGCTTGCGGCTTCGATTCTTGCACTTCAGGCCATAGCTCTGCCCGTCAGTGTCATCCTCTTGCCGATGTATCGCACATTGCAGATTCTCGACCGCATGCGCTACGCAGGCTATCTGCTCCTGTTCAGCGCCAGCATGTCTCTCGTGATTGGCTCTATCCTGATGTTCGGCTACGGTCTTGGCCTTACAGGCTATCTCCTGACCAGCCTGATCGTGGCGCATCTCACCTGTATGGTTGCGATTGTTCAGCTATGGCTTGCCGGGATTCGCCTGAATCTGGTCCGACCTCTGGCATTTGCGCTATATGCGACAGCGGCGTCGGCAGCAGGTATCTGGGCCGGGCAACAGCTCATGATCGATGTCCCGACATTGCTCACGTTGCTCAAGAACGGCCTCGTATTCTCATGCGTGTATAGTCTCGCCTGCCTTGCCATCTTCAACCCTTTGAAGCGCATCGTGGTTGAAATGCGCAGCAGCTGAATTGCGATTGCAGACGAGGCCGTATATTGAAGCCTCTCGATCACACCTTGACCCAGTTCCTTCAATCCGTGTCCTCAACCCCTGACAGACTCTGAGACCGATGGCCAATCCTCTCGACTATTTTCTGCTGGAGCCCTTGCGGCGCAGACATCTGGGCCTCTGGAAATTTCGCGTCGCGCAAGTGCTGCACGAGCGCACCAACGGCGGTTTTGATGCTTGGTATGTCAACCGCTCGCGTCGGCAGCGACCTCCGAAAGACCTGGGCACGCCCCATTTCGTCGATGCCGCAAGCGTCAGCAGTATCGTCGAGGAACTCAACCAGCAGGGATGTGCGGTCCTGCCAAGCAAACTCTCCGACAAGGACATCAAGGACATTGCGGATTTCGCATTTTCGACCCCGGCCTACGCGGTAGATCCAGCGAACAGGGTGACCATCAAGCCCGATGCCATCCCGCGCGATACTGCCCGCCACGTCTGGGACATTGGCCAGATCATTCGCATTCCAGCGGTCCAGAGGCTCTTGCTCGATCCGGCCCTTCACCAGATCGCCCAGGATTATCTGAAGGCAACGCCTGTTCTGAGCAGCGTCACCCTCTGGATCGATGCACCGTCTGACAAAAAGTTCGGGGCGCACCAGTACCACTATGACAATGACGGGCCCGGCTTCCTCAAGTTCTTTTTCTATCTGACGGATGTCGAGGCGGACACAGGTGCCCATTGCTTCATCAAGGGCACGCACGGACACCGAAAGCCGGAAGCCTTCCGTCTGTCACAAATCTATGGCGATCAGGTGCTGCATGACTTCTACGGCAAGGACAAAGAGGTCATGTTCTCTGCGCCAAAGGGTACGATCATCGCCGAAGATACCGCCGGCTTCCATCGCGGAAGCACCGTGTTGCGCAACCATCGGCTCCTGATGCAATTCCAGTACAGCGTGCTTGATATTCCAACGCAGGATGAGCTGGACGGACGGCTGCAACCCGTCAAACTGCCGCATGTTCCCGAACAGCTTCGCGATATCCTGGCGAAGCTCGTGGTTCAGGCCTAGCGTTGACTTTGCCATCACCTACGACTTCGTCCGGTTTGGTTGCGGCTTTGGCGGCGCGCGTGGTCGGCATCGCCGGAAAATTCGTTCCTGCCATTGGCTGGATCGTCAACAGGCTCCGTTTTCCGGCTCTCCATTGTGGAATGCATGTCGAGATCAAAGGCCCGGGGCGCATTCAGCACGGCAGCGGCGTGCGCATCGGAGCGTTCAGCCGTCTGTACATCGAAGGGGCTGGAAACCTGTTTCTGGGAGACCACGCAGGACTTGGCCGTGATGTGCATATCCAGACATCCAGCAGCGTCCGGATTGGTGCCAGAACCGGAGTGAACGACGGGGCGAGGATCAACGGCAGTGTCGTGATAGGGCGGTGCTGTGCCATTGGTCCCAACCTGAATGTGTCATCTGGCTTGCATCTGTTTCGGTCAGCCGAACCTTGGAAGCTGATTGCCGTTCAGGAACGTGAGAATGCGCTAGAGGATCGTCCAGTGACAATTGGCGATGATTGCTGGATTGGAACACATGTGGCGATCATGCGAGGCATCACGATAGGCAGGGGGGCTGTCGTGGGTGCGAATGCCGTGGTCACGAAGGATGTCGCGCCTTATACAGTTGTGGCCGGTGTACCGGCGCGCCAGATCAGCGAACGGATGGCATTCAAGCCACCGGTCGCCATAGACGCGAGACGTCCGGAGGACGTGCCTTATTTCTACAGCGGCTTCGAGCAGATGGACTTAAGGGGTGATGGGTATTCCTGCGATTACCAGTTTTCAATCTGCCTTGATGCCGGGAAAAATCCCGGCGGCACGATTGAACTCACTCTAGTTTCCGTTTCCGGCGGCAAGATAAGCTATAGGGCAGAGCAGAAATCCTTTGCAGCAGGAACGTCCACATTGCGTTTCTCGCTTGATCAGGCTGCCGCAGTTTTCCATGAATTCCGCTGCGATGGCGACTGTCGTCTTCTATCCGTGCGCATCATCGAACCGGACCGCAAAAGCCGCAATCAATCCGCCACCGCTGTGAGACTCAAGCGAGCCCGGAGAAACCCATGAAACACCCCTCTCACCTCACCCTGCTCGGCTTCTCGCCTGTCTTCATACCCCTGCGCGCATGGGCAAAAAAGGCAGGTGTCGGCATTTCGATCCTGACCTCGCCGGATCAGGTGGCACAGCTGGAACAGATCGACGAGCACGACTACATGGTCCTTGAGAAGCTTGATGATGAGGCGCTCCGGCGCACTCCGGCTGCCTTCACGCCGACAGGTGTTGCCATATCCTTCGGTGCCCGCTGGATTGTCCGCAAACCGCAGCTCGAAAACCTGTTTCACAACCGGCTGCTGAATGCCCATGGCACGCGCCTGCCAATGGATCGCGGTGGCGGTGGCTTTTCCTGGCGCATCATGCGTGGCGACCGGATCGGCAGCCTCCTGCTTCATCTGATTGATGAGGGCATCGATACAGGCCCGGTGGTCGCGAGCGAGGATTATGTCATTCCCGCAGGACTGTGCACGCCAGCTGCGATCATGAGCGACTATGAGAACAGGCTGGCCGGCTTCGTGACCGCGTTTCTCGACAAGGGCGCACCGATGTCCGATCTTGTCGGGCAGCCCGGGATGATAGGGGCCTATTATCCGCGCCTGCACACGCCGACCCATGGCTGGATCGACTGGTCCTGGCCGCCGGAGGATATCAACCGTTTCATCCTGGCCTTTGACGATCCGTTTCCCGGAGCGCGCACCTGCCTGCATGGGGATGTCGTGACGATCAAGCAGGCCCAGCTGCACTACGGAGAGATGCCGCATCATCCTTTCCAGACCGGTCTTGTCATCCGCAAAAACGACCGCTGGCTGGTGGTGGCCCTGTCGCAGTGCGCATGCCTCATCGTGGAAGATGTGCGCAAGGAAACGGGTGAAAGTGTTCTCACGACAATCAAGGAAGGGGATCGCCTGTTCACGCCTTCGTCCCGGCTTGAGGCTGCCCTTGAACAACGTGTATCAATCGGCCCCAAGGGGGTAAAAGAGAGACCATAGTGCTAGGCCGCTACCCCTTGCGGAAGATGGTGCTGTAGCGTGCCTTCCAGTCCTGGCGGCTGTCGTCCAGCGGCTCAAGGCTCCAGTAAGCGAACGGCCATGCGTTCCGGCGCACAATGTCTTCGTCATGGATCGCACTGATGTTCCAGTCGACAGGGACCAGACCAACACTGGATGTGGCACCGGCCCGCATATCGAGTGTCATGCCGCCCAGGAACATGGCGCCGCCGGGCCGCACGCAGGCCGACATGGCACTCAGCGCTCGTCCGGCACGGACATCATCCATGTGCACCATGAAATTCTGCGCCAGAACGAGATCAAAGCGCCCGACATCCAGAGGACGCTCCTCCAACGCATCGCCAACATCAAAACTGGCGCGCTGCGCAATCTCCGGCTTGATCGACCAGTCCTCGCCACTCCGGCTGAGCAGAGCATTCGCCACATCGGCAAACGGGCCCTGGAACACAGCTTCCTTAACGAACTCCGGGCTGTAGAGACCTGAGCGGGCGTGCTCCACAGCTACAGGATCGATATCGAAAGCCTCTATTGCAACCTCAAGCGCAGGGAACCGCGCAGACAGATACCCCGCCAGCGTATAGGCCTCGCAGCCGATGCTGCATCCCGCAACGAGCACCCGCATCTGGCCTTTCGCAGGAAGATCGGCCAGTGGCCCCTCAAGAGCGCTCAATTGCAGCACATTGCGAAACAGAGAAGTCGCGAGACTCTGGCTTCTCCCCTGCCGCCCAAGCGCACGCGCATGGATTACCCGTCCCAGCGGCTGTCCAAAGGGTAATGCCAGCACATTTGCGATTATTCCCACAATCGAACTCCGTCAGTCACCAGCATGGCTTCAGGCCGCGACTTGACGATGGCGAGCGCGGACACTGTCCTCAAGCGCCAGCAAGAGGTTGTGGATATTGTTTTCCGTGAAAACGGGATCGCCGGGCATACCGAGGCCAAAAACCGAGAACGGTCGCGAAATCGTCATAATCTCCGCCACGGCATTGATGACGGTTTCATCCTTCGGGGGAGATGCAATCATCTCGCGCATCCGCTTGTCCATCCCAAGCAGGGGTGTCACACCGCCAAGATACTTGCTCACGAACATGTTGCCGAGCGTCAGACTGGGTTTCCCCAGCAGAAAGGCCTCCAGCGTGGAGGTGCCTGTCACGGATATCGTGAGCGCTGAACGCAGGATCAACTCGCGACCAGAGATGCTGTTGTGAATGACACGTACGCCGGAACTACAGCGAATTTTATCCATGAGTCCTTTGCGGCGCACCAGCAACGCGTCAGGATGATCCTTGACGATCAGCGTGTAATCGCTGGGCATCGCGTGGCGGATGGCATCAACAGTTCGCATCTGATCGATGTAATAGGGAGCAGGCGTATTAATGGACGATTCCGGCGAGTAATGCAGTGGATAATAGACAAATTTTTCGGGTAATTCTTCAATCTTATCAAAATCGTACCATTGTCGTGCACGCATCTTGCGCAGTTTATACCACCGGTCCCGATACCATGGCATGTTGTTAAGCAAGGAGGCCTTTAGGAAGTCCCACTCAAACCGGCTGGGGTCCTTGACGCTCCTTCGAATGAATTCTGTAAATCTGACCCGGAACGGGCGACTCATGCGAGGCAGGCTCGCTCCCCGCTCTTCCGGTTGCAACGGATGCCGGAAAGCAGAACTGTGGCGCTCGCGATAGGCCGTCACAAGCGCGCGCGCCCGGTCGAGATTGGCAGACACGTCATCTGTCAGGTCCGGCAGAGTTTCATGCGCATCAACACACATAACAGTTCCGGTAATCGTCCTGCAGTCGACCGGAACACTGATGGGTATGCCAAGCTCCTGGCACAAGGATGCAGCCATTTTCTGCTCGTAGCCTTCGATATGATTGAAGGCGGCATGATCAGGCCTCTCGCGCTTCAGGAAGTTCTTGTAAACTTCATAGATCGAAGCTGCGATTCTCAGTTGCTCGTCACCACGCCTGTGCTTGAAGGTACGCTTCTCGGCATCGATATCCACGTGGATGTTCCCGTGGTAGCCGGCCAATGCATTCATTGGGATGCTGCCCGGCTGTTTGAGAATTTCGTCTTCGAGGTTAAGTATCTTTTCTGGTGGAAGAAGCTCCTGAATCAGTTTGAGCTGATGACTTGTGGGCAGGATCATCGAGAAATCCAGATCGGACCCAATCGCGCGCGCATGCTTGATCATGTGGTAAAAGACGACAGCATATTCGCCAAACCCGTGCAGGGTGACCTTAAACCGCCGGGAGGGTGAACTCTGCTGCATGCCGATGAGACTTCCTGAAAAGGCTTGGGGTTGAAATGCGCGGTTAGAGTTCATGCCCAGAAAAAACTGTTGGCCGCTCAATACGGCTCACGGTCTTAGATGGCCAGTGCCAAATGTTGGGGTCCGCTCCTATCCGATCATATCCCACGACAGCGGCGTCCCGCGCATAACGTCGCGGCATACGCGCTTGCCCAGCACAATATCCATATCCTTGGGCGGCAATCCGAGGCCGGGGCGGATGGCGCGCAGATTTCCCGGCGTCAGCATGTCACCAGCCTTTATATCCTCGACCACATAAAGCGATCGGCGGAACACGATAGACTTCTTTTCCGCTTCAGTCGGGCCGTAGGTGACCTGCCCCATCGAGGCCCAGGCGCGTCCGGTTTCCTCCACCAGCGCCTTCATCTCCTCCGGCTCCAGCGAAAAGGCAGAATCGACACCGCCATCGGCGCGGCGCAAGGTGAAATGCTTTTCGATCACGACGGCACCCAGCGCCACGGCGGCAACGGAGGCTCCCACACCCATGGTATGATCCGACAGGCCGACCTCGCAGCCAAAGAGCTGGCGCAAATGCGGAATGGTGGCGAGGTTCGTGTTTTCAGGCGTCGCCGGATAGGTGCTGGTGCATTTCAGCAGCACGAGATCCTTGCAGCCCGCGCCTCTGGCGGCCTGAACCGCCTCATCCAGTTCGGCAATCGACGCCATTCCAGTGGAGATGATCATCGGCTTGCCTGTGGCCGCCACCTTGCGGATCAGCGGAATATGTACATTCTCGAATGAGGCGATCTTGTAGGCCGGGACGTTGAGGCTTTCGAGAAAATCCACAGCAGTTTCGTCAAAGGGTGTCGAGAACGCCACCATGCCGTGGCTGGCCGCACGGTCGAAAATCGGCTTATGCCAGTCCCACGGCGTATGCGCCTCCTGATAGAGCCTGTAGAGATTCTTCCCGGCCCAGAGACTGTTCTTGTCACCGACAGTGAATTCACTTTGATGCGCATCAATCGTGATCGTGTCAGCGGTATAGGTCTGGAGCTTGAGAGCATGAGCCCCGGCAGCAGCGGCGGCATCAACCAGCGCGAGCGCCCGATCCAGCGACTGGTTATGATTGCCTGACATTTCCGCGATAATGAACGGTGGGGCGTCACGACCAATTTTATGCCCTGCAATGCTGAACAAGACCACGTGTCCTTATGGGAGTGAACACGGTCCCCATAACGCAGCCATAGCGTCGGGGAAAGCCTGCAATGAATTATCGTCTAGCCAATGGCATGCACACACAAAGGTTCAAGACCGGCTTGCGACCTGTAGGTCCCCACTGTTTAGTATCACCTTTCAGAACCTGGAAATGATCCATGCGTCTCCTTATCATCAATCCCAACACAACCACCGCGATGACCGACAAGGTTCTGGAGACAGCTCGAAGCTTCTTGCCCGATATTTGTTCAATCACGGCGGTTAGCGGACGTTTCGGCCCCCGCTACATCGCAAGCCGGGCGACATTCGCCGTGGCGTCACACGCCGCCATCGATGCCTTCGCCGCCCACGCTCCAGGCCATGATCGTATTTTGCTTGCCTGTTTCGGTGATCCAGGTCTGGATGCCTTGCGGGAGGCTTCCAAAGTTCCCGTGATCGGGCTTGTCGAAGCCTCTGCTCTGGAAGCATCAAAAGACGCGCGCCGTTTCTCAATTGTCACGGGTGGCGCGCTCTGGGAGCCCATGTTGCGCGAGAGCCTGCAGACGCGCGGACTTGCCACGCATCTCGCATCCATCCGCACCGTCGCGCCCGATGGCGGGATGATAGCGCGTGACCCTGATGGAGCCTTGCGCCTGCTGGCGGATGCTTGTGCGGCCTGTGTCGCTGAGGACGGCGCCGAAACTGTCATTCTGGGTGGCGTCGGCCTAATCGGGCTTGCTCACAGGATTGAGCCACTCGTTAAGGCTCCGGTGATCTGCTCCGTGATGGCTGGATTGCGCGCAGTCCTATCGGCGGAGGGAACCGTGGCAAAACCGGCACTGCCCGCACCCGGGCCAACCCAGTCCATCGGATTGTCAGTTGAACTCGACGCGCTGCTGGCAATAAGGGCGTAAGGGATTCAAGCCCTCGGCATCGCAGCAGGCCGCGCCAGCCTTGCCTGCGCTGACAGGCGGATGCCTGCATTGGGCGCGCCGTACCCTGCATAGCCATCGCGCTGCACAAACTCGAAGAAAAAGCCGCCATCAAGCGTCGTCGTATAGGCCTGATAGAATATGCCACGCGCATCACGGTCGTAGAGGATATTCAGCGCTTTCAGCGCATCGATCTCGGCAGTGGAAAGATCGGTCCTCGCTTCGAGATCGTCGTAATAGTTCTCCGGGATCGCCAGCAGCGTGACACCTCCAGCAACCATTTTCGCAACCGTCGCCCGGATATCGACCGTGGCCAGCGCGATATGCTGCACGCCGGAGCCGAAAAAATCTGTAACAAAGCGGGCGGACAAAGTACGGTGGCTCTGCGATCCATTGAGCACCAGCCGCAGGCCCTGATGCGCGCCGCCGATGCCGCTTTCGATCACCTGGCTCTGCACCACACCGCCGGGATCCAGCACAGCTTCGCTCGGTGTCTTCCGCGCATCCAGCAGCGACGTGTAGAACAGCAGCCAGGTCAGCATCTCCTCGTAGTGCATGGTCTGCGCGATATGATCGACACCCGTGAGGCCTGCATCCGCGCTTGTCTCGCCCGTGGCATCGAAATCCACATCAGACCAGCGGCCAAGCGCCGAACTGTCATCAACGAAATAGACGAGACTGCCCCCAAGACCGCGCACTGCAGGAATATCCAGTTCCCCCGGCCCCACCGCACCGCGATGCGGCGTATCCAGCAAAGCTGTAGCGCGCGCAATCATGGCTTTTGCATCTGGCACCTTCAGCGCCAGCGCACAAACCGACGTGCCATGGGTGATCTGGTAGGAATTCGCGAATCCGTCCGTGTCGCTGTTCACGACGATGCAGATTTCGCCTTGCCGCCACAGCGACACATCCTTGGTGCGATGCCGCCCCGTGCGCGTGAAACCCATGGCAGCGAGCAACGCTTCAAAACCTGCCCGGTCGGATTCATCGGCCGAAAACTCGATGAACTCAACGTCGTGTACCTTTGCTGGCGGTGGCATTGGAGAAGCACCGGGCAGTGGGCATTTCAGCCGCCGCGATGCCTCGTCCATCAACCAGATCAGCGAGCGATGGCCATCCAGCGCCACCGAGCGGGCCGAGCCTGCCCGGAAGCGGTCGTTGAAGATTTCGAGGCTGAGATAACCATCGTAGCCCGTGGCCAGCAGCGCATCCATGAAGCCGCCAAGGTCAAAGTCACCCTGCCCCGGCAGGCAGCGCCAGTGGCGACTCCACGAGAGATAATCCATCTGCAATCTTGGAGCATCCGCCAGCTGCACCAGCAGGATTTTCTCTTTCGGGATGTTGCAGATGGCTGAGAGATCAAGACCACGCGACTGGATGTGGAACGTGTCGAGAATGGTGCCAACATTGGGATGATTGGCGCGCCGCACGATCTCCCATGCGTCGCGATAATCGTAAACCTGACGCCCCCAGGCCAAAGCCTCGTAACCCACCATCATGCCGCGTTTGGCGGCTCGCTCCCCAAGCTCTGCGAAATCAGCCGCCAACCGTTCGATACCGCCCTGCGCTTCCGGCGACAGGCTGGAGCAAACGAACAGCAGATCAGTCCCCAGTTCCTGCAGCAGATCGAATTTGCGTTCAGCGCGGTCAAACGTGCGCTGGCGCTTCTCGGCAGGCATGCCCTCAAAATCGCGAAAGGGCTGGCAGGTGATGATCGTTAGACCCAGGCCATCGCAGATGCGCCGCACCTCGGCAGGAGAGCCAGGATAGGCGATCAGGTCATTCTCGAAAATCTCGACCGCCTCGAAGCCCGCCGCAGCGATGGCCTCCAGCTTTTCCTGCAAATTCCCAGAGACGCAGACCGTGGCAATCGATGTCTTCATGACACTATCCTGTCAGTCGAGCTTCACGTTCGCAGCGGTGCGGGCGGACAGCTGAACAGCATCAATTACCTTGAGCGTCTTGAGCCCCTCTTCGCCCGACATCAGCGGCTCTTCCTCGCCCCGGATGACACGGACGAACTGCTGTATCTGCAACCGCAGCGGATCGGCATCTGCGGAGATGCTGCGCTCGACCCTGAACGGTTCCCACCAGCTCCGCTTCGCCTCGTTGGACCACAGTTCAAGGCGCGGCACAGACAATGATCCATGCGTGCCACCGATGTGCAGACAGGTCTGGTTGGTATGCGGATAGGCCGGATTTTCACCGGTCGTCTGCTCCCAGTTCCAAGGTGCAACGATGGTATCACTGATGTTCATGGTACCCAGCACGCCATTGGCAAAACGCAGGATCACTACGGTTGTCTCATCTACCGCGAACTTGCGCACGGCATTTGACTGGAACGCCTGAACTTCGGTGATCTCCCCGCAGAAATGCCGCAGCAGATCGACATCATGGATCAAGTTCATCATCACCGGCCCGGCCCCGAGTTCGCGCCGCCATGGCGTGTCGAAATAATCATCGGGCTTCATCAGCCAGAAGAAGCCATGCACCGAGACGATCCGGCCAAGTTTGCCCGAAGCGACAATCTCCTTGGCGCGCCGTACCATCGGATTGTGGCGACGGTGATGTCCCGTCAGGAGCGGGACGCCTGCCTGCTTCGCCGCGGCAACGAGTTGCTCACCGCCAGCAACCGCATCCGCCAGCGGCTTTTCAACCAGTGCCGGAATGCCTGCGGCCACCGCAGCCAGACCATGCGCAACGTGAAGCTGGTTCGGTGTGGCAATGATGATGCCATCCGGTTTGCCGGAGGCCAGCATCGCAGAAAAATCCGAAAACCATGGTACACCCGCCGTAGCTGCGATCTCTTTGCCAGCTGGCGTCGGATCAATCACGGAATGCAGCGCTGCAGTCGGTTCCGCCAGTATATGGTCCATGTGACGCTTGCCAATCAGACCAGCGCCCATGACAGAAATGCTGGCTGATCTGGGCGAGAGGGCCATAGCCTCAGGCTTTGGCCGTTGTGATCAGTGAGGCCAACCTCTCGACCGCCAGGGAATAGCCCTGCGTCCCCACACCGGCGATGACACCATCCGCCCGCAGCGACACATAGGAATGGTGCCGGAACGCCTCGCGCTTGTGCACATTCGAGATATGCACCTCGATAACCGGCGGCTCAAACGTATTGAGCGCATCCAGAATGGCGACAGATGTGTGCGTGAACGCGGCCGGATTGATGACGATCCCGGCAGCAGTCTCACGCGCCTCGTGAATCCAGTCGATGATCTCATACTCCCGGTTCGACTGGTGAAACCGGATGGCAAGGCCATGCGCCAGCGCCACCTTGAGACAGGCTGCCTCGACATCGGCCAGCGTCTCATGCCCATAGATATGCGGCTGGCGCTTGCCCAGCAGATTGAGATTCGGTCCGTTGAGAATGTAGATCAGATGAGACATTTAGTTGGTTCTCTGCGGTTCAAAAGAAGAACGGCAAACATTGGATAACCGAGCAGATCGGAGCGGGAAAAAACAAACATATTTTTCCAATATCTGTTCTCTTTCGCAACTCAAGTCAATCCGGTTTAATTTACCTAAGATATTGATATAAATATGTTCTCTGTCTGGTTCTGCCTCAACGCAACCGGTAATGGGACATAGGGCAATTTCCTCTGATCGATTTCGAAGGCTATGAGATGTTCAAAGATCGCCTTTTCCACCCCATTGCATGGTTTGCGACAGAACTTGTCTGATTGCCGTACAAACGTTTGATTCGCGCTTTCGCGCTTTGGGTCACGGCACAATTCACAAGCAATCAATTCAATTCCTGGCAGTGGGCCAAAAGGACGGACACATGATCAGCGGACGCACCCAGATCATTGCACATATCGGATTTCCGACAGAAACATTCAAATCGCCAATGATATACAACCCGTTTTTCGACAAGCATGGCATTGATGCCGTTGTGGTGCCGATGGGATGTCGAAACGAGGACTTTCCAGCATTCCTGCCAGCAATTTTCTCTCTCGCAAATATTCGTGGGGCGCTGATCACCATGCCACACAAGATCACCACTCTGGCACTCCTGGATGAAATCTCAGCCACAGCGTCCATTGCCGGAGCCTGCAATGCGGTGAAGCGCAATGATGCAGGCAAGCTCGTCGGTGACATGTTCGATGGCGAGGGGTTTGCGCGCGGTGTTGAGCGGAAAGGTCAGGCGATTGCTGGCAAGGACATTCTTGTGGTTGGTTCCGGTGGTGTCGGCTCGGCAATTGCCGCGAGTCTCGCAGCGCGCAGGCCCCGATCTTTGAAGCTGTTCGATGTCAACCAGTCCTCATGCGAGGCTTTGCGATCTCGTTTGATTAAACACTACCCTGCGCTTGAAGTACTGGCAGGGAGCAACGATCCCCACGGTTGTGATATTGTCGTCAATGCGACGCCGCTCGGCATGAACAGAGGCGATCCCATGCCACTAGATATCGATCGGATCGCTTCTACGACCTTCGTTGGCGAAGTGGTCATGAAGCACGAGACCACGGCGTTTCTTGCCGCAGCCATCAAACGGGGATGCAAGGTTCAGGTCGGGATCGAAATGCTGTTCGAGCAAATTCCTGCATACCTGGAGTTTTTCGGATTTCGGACCGCGGCCCCAGAAGAACTCAGGGCGTTGGCTCAAGTCAGCTACTGAGCGGGCTCGCAGATTGGTAATTCACTCGCCTTCGAGAGTTTGCTTTCGACAGCTACCTTGCGCGAATGAATGACCTTGATCTGTCAGACTCTCACTGCACGGAGAGGTGGCTTGGGGAATCTGAACACCCGGGATAAGTGGAGTTTCTGCCTGCGAGCGGCGTAGGATGCGCTGCGAACAGGAGCCGACATGGCAAGACGAGCACGCCGGAACCACAGCCCGGCCTTCAAGGCGAAAGCGGCCCTGGCTGCGATCAAGGGCGAGAAGACAATGTCGGAGCTGGCACAGCAGCCTCATCCTGAGCCTGTCGAAGGACGACGTCCACGCCAATCAGATCAAGCAATGGCGCGATCAGTTGCTGGAAGGGGCTACCGGGGTTTTCAGCGCCGAAAGCAAAGCCGAACCACCGGTGCCTGCGGTAGACGTGAAGACCCTCCATGCGAAGATTGGAGATCTGACACTGGTCAACGATTTTTTGGAAGGCGCGCTCGGCAAGGCGGGCCTTCTGAACGCAAAGCGATGATTGACCGCAAGCACGATCTTCCAGTGAGCAGGCAGGCGAGAGAACTCGGCATCAGCCGTGGCAGCATTTACTATCTGCTACGAGCGACCAGCGCTGCCGATCTGGTCTTGATGCGCAGGATCGTCGCCCCAACACCTCGAGGCCGGAGCCAGGTCATAAGATCTACCCTTACCTGCTGCGCAAGCTGCCGGTGACGCGGGCGAACCAGGTGTGGGCGATGGATATAACCTACATCCCAATGGCGCGGGGCTTCGTCTATCTCGCGGCAGTGGTCGACTGGTTTAGCCGTAAGGTGCTGTCGTGGAAACTGTCCATCACCATGGATGTGGGCTTCTGCATCGAAGCCGTCGAAGAGACCATGGCCCGCTACGGCAGGCCCGAGATCTTCAACACAGATCAGGGCAGCCAGTTCACCAGCACGGCCTTCACCGGCCTGCTGATCAGCAACGGCATCCAGATCAGTATGGATGGCAAAGGGGCCTGGCGGGACAACGTCTTCGTCGAGCGGGTCTGGAAGAGCGTCAAGTACGAGGAGGTCTACCTGAAGGCCTACGCCAGCGTGCCGGAAGCCCGTGCATCGATCGGTAAGTACCTGGACTTCTACAATGGCCGGAGACCACATCAGAGC
>JANPDL010000035.1:0-433522 GCA_031431475.1 Hyphomicrobiales bacterium | reverse complement strand
CATCGCCACGGATTTCCACGTCGAAGGGCGTGACCCCAACCCTGTGGGCATGGAGGTTCTGGGCGGGGACGGCAAGGTTGCCGGTATTGTCAAGGATGTCTGGATCGACCGCGCCGAATACGTGATGCGCTACATGGAGGTGGAGGTTCCGGTTGCAGGGGGCACACGCAACGTGCTGCTGCCAGCCAACTTCGCCCGTGTCGACGGCAGGCGCAGGCAAGCAAAGGTGCAGGCCATCTTTGCCAAGCACTTCGCCAATGTTCCGGGCCTCAAGAATCCTGACCAGGTCACCTTGCTCGAGGAAGACAAGATCATGGGCTACTACGGTGGCGGTACGCTGTATGCGACACGCATGCGGCAAGAACCGCTGGCCTGAGCCTTCACGTGAGGGGGAAATCACGCGATGTCGCATGATGATTTTGAGTTTGAACCTGTAAGAGGCCTTCCGGCAGTCCTGCCGGAGGGCGAACGCATGACTTGGCAGGGTGCGCCCAATGCCGTCGGCCTCGCCATCCGGGCGTTCCATGTCCGCAAGGTTGCGGTGTATTTCCTTCTCCTGATGCTCTGGCGCTTTGGCTCGGCCAAGACGGGCGGACAGGACATCGGT
The DNA here is from genome assembly GCA_031431475.1 of Hyphomicrobiales bacterium. GTDB lineage: Bacteria > Pseudomonadota > Alphaproteobacteria > Rhizobiales > Beijerinckiaceae > JADCCX01. Next base: position 432,915 of record JANPDL010000035.1, on the reverse strand, counting down.
GCTGCCTTTGGTTATGCACTGGGTATTCTGCCGCTAGCGCTGGCCGGAATCGGCGTGCTCTCTCTGATTGCCTGGGGCTATGCAAGGACGACGGTCTACACGCTCACCAGCAAGCGTCTTGTGATGCGGTCCGGCATTGCACTGCCGATCACGCTGAACCTGCCTTTCAGCAAGATCACTGGTGTCTCGGTCAAGCATCATGCGGATGGAAGCGGTGACATCGCCCTGAAGGTTGCGCAGGACGAAAGGATTGCCGCTCTGCTCATCTGGCCGCATATGCGACCCTGGAGCTGGAACCATCCGCAACCGATGCTGCGCTCAGTGCCGGATGCGGTCGCCGTGGAGAAAATCCTGATGGCGGAACTGGGTGATGGTGCTCCTGCCGAGCGTGCGTCCCTGGGGAAGGATGTCGCAGGCAAGGACGTCACTTCCGCTGATCGTCCTCTTCCTGCAGGCGCGCACGCCTGAACGGCATCGCCGCTCAAAAACGGATACCAATGGGGGAAATACTATGTCTGAAGGCTGGTCCGCCTTGAACCCAACTGCCCGTCCGCGCACGGCGGAACGGCCGATTATTGGCCGACGTCCAATCATTCTGGCGTCGTCACTGGTCATTGCATCGCTGATCATCGCGGCTTTTGCCCGTTTTACGGGAATTGGCGTGGCAAGCCTGCCTGATACGCCAGCCGTCGAATCCCGTGAACTGACCCTTGTCGAACAGACCGACGGGAGAGTGGAAGTACGAACTGCCTCGACGGGCGAAATGGTGCAAAGTTTGGCTCTCAAGGACGGTGGCGGGTTTATCCAGGCCATCGTCAAAGGGATGATGTTCGAAAGGGCTCCGAAAAAAATTGGGCCCGAAGTACCTTACAGGCTCTCCCGTCACTCTGATGGTCGCCTGATCCTGCATGACCCGGCAACGGGTCGGCGCCAGACGGTTGATACGTTTGGTTCAGTCAATACAGAGGCTTTTGCCAGGCTGCTTTCCAATGGAGGGCATCTTTCCAAGGGGGAGAAGTGATGATTGGATTTCTGTTCGGTCCCCGGCAGACATTCGTGGTTCCCTGCACGGTCGAGCTGGAGCAGACGGCTGAATTCATGCAGGCCAATGTCAGCTTGCAGGGTATCGAAGTGGAAGTCGGCGATACGGTCCTGGTGCATGACGCTCCTACCTCCGTCGCCTTCGGTGACCACCAGTTTTTCGAGCGGACGGCGACGGTCACGCGCGCCAATGCACTCGACAGGTTTCTCACCAAAATGGGTGCCTATCTTGAGCTGACCGAGCTCTACGAGGTCGGTTTTGATGCAGATATGTTCGGGGGAACATCACCAGCACGGAGTGGAACATGATCCCGCAGGAAGGTGGCGCGCAGCCCATCTACAACACCATCGATATGGCGACCAAGGAGACGGTGTTGTCTCCGCGCTTCTACACGACCGATTATGAGGCGATGGACAAGATCGACATCAGCCTCGTCCGTCGCGAATGGGATGGCTTGATGGCCGAGATGCGGGCTGATCCCAACAAGATGCATTTCAAGAAGACCCCCGAGTTTGACGCGTTCGATCTCGACAAGCTGGACCCGGAACTGCGTGCCGAATTCGTCGATTTTCTCGTGAGTTCGCTCACCGCCGAATTCTCCGGCTGCATCCTCTATTCCGAGATCAAGAAGCGCATGAAGAATCCGGATATGCGGGACCTCTTCACCTTCATGGCCCGTGATGAATCGCGCCACGCCGGTTTCATCAACGAGAGCCTCAAGGCCGTGAATGTCGGCGTTGATCTCGGCTTCCTGACCAGGGTCAAGAAATACACCTATTTCAAGCCAAAGTTCATCTTCTACGCGACCTATCTGTCAGAGAAGATCGGCTATGCCCGTTACATCACCATTTTCCGCTTGCTGGAGAAGAACCCGGACAAGCGCTTCCATCCGATTTTCAAGTGGTTCGACAACTGGTGCAACGACGAGTTCCGCCACGGTGAGGCTTTTGCCCTGCTCATGCGCTCCGATCCCTCGCTGACCACGGGTATGAACAAATACTGGATCCGCTTCTTCCTGCTGGCGGTCTATGCCACGATGTATGTGCGTGATCACATGCGCCCGGCTTTTCATAAAGCGCTGGGCGTCGACATCAAGGATTATGACATGCGGGTCTTCCGCATCACGTCGGATATCGCGCGTCAGGTCTTCCCGGTGGAGCTCGACATCGACAATCCTGCCTTTCTGGAGGGGCTTGAGCGTCTTCGGCTGATTTCGGAAGCGACGAGCAAGGCGAAGTCGCAGGGGGGCCTCATGGGCAGCCTCAAGCGTCTACGCCTGGGAATTTCCGGCCTGACCACTTTCCTGAAGCTCTACTTCCTTCCCGTGAAGCAGAATGCCCTGCCGGAGAACATCCGGCTCAACCCCGCCTGGTGACGGATTGCCGTCGACTTGCCGACAGCGATCTGGCCTGGCCCAGAGGAGACATACAAGGTGACGGAGATTGGTCTGCCAATCCTCTTCTGCATCTTCATCTGGTGGTTCAGCACCGGCGCGATCCTGTACCTGGATGGCCTGAAGCGCAGCACCTTCACTTTCAGCATGATGGTGGCGAGCTTTGCCGCAGCGGTTGCGCTCGGTGCGCTCTGGTGGATCCGCGATACGACGGACACGACATCAGCGTATATCGGCTTCACGGCTGCCCTGGTGATCTGGGGCTGGAACGAGATGGCCTTCCTGATGGGCTATATCACCGGTCCGCGCCGTGTTCCGTCAGATGGACGTGCCATGGGCTGGAGGCGCTTCAGGGAAGCATCCGAAACAATCATCTCGCATGAAATCGCGATTGCAGTTTCGGCTCTTGCCATCGGCCTCGTGACGTGGGGCAGCGCCAATATGGTCGGCTTCTGGACCTTCGTGATCCTCTGGGTGATGCGGCTCAGCACCAAGTTCAATATTTTCCTCGGCGCACCCAATGTGACGGATGAATTCCTGCCCGATCACTTGTCCTATCTCAGCAGCTATTTTCGCAGGCGATCGATGAATGGCCTGTTTCCGCTGGTGATCACGGTTTCGACACTGGTCACGGTCTGGCTGACGCATATGGCAATATGGGCTCAGGGTACTGCCTTCGATACGATTGCCTATACGCTGATGGCCAGCCTTATGGCTTTGGCCGTGTTGGAGCATTGGCTGCTGTTCATTCCGCTGCCAACGAGCTGGCTCTGGCGCTGGGGCCTGCGCGACCGTGCTGCTGGCGGCAACGTGACGCCTGTGACTATCGGTTCTGTACCTGCACAAAAGATGCCACCTGGCAGTCTGACGGCCCGTCGCACAGGTATCGTGATCAAATGAGGAGTATCAAGAATGTCCACTGACACTCATTTCGCCCCATCGCTCGGTGACCCAGCTTCCGCCATGGCGTCGGCTGCGACGAAAACGCTCTTGCAGGATGCGCCGGATGGCGCGACAGGCTTGCAAAAGGCCCGGGCTCACATGGATATTCTCACGAAGATCAAGCCCGGCTCGGTCAAGCCACAAGGGCAAAAGGGCATGAACTACGAGAGTTTTTTCAAGTCGGAACTGGATCGCCTACGCGACGAAGGTCGTTACCGTGTGTTTGCCAACCTGGAGCGTGACCGTGGCAATTACCCCCATGCAACCTGGCGCGACGCGGGGTCCCAGCGCAAAGTCACGGTGTGGTGTTCCAACGATTATCTCGGCATGGGTCAGCACCCTGATGTGCTGACCGCCATGCATGAGGCGCTGGACCGCTGCGGTGCGGGCGCGGGTGGCACGCGTAACATTGCGGGCACCAACCATTATCACGTGTTGCTGGAGCAGGAACTGGCTGACCTTCACCAGAAGGAATCGGCCCTGCTGTTCACATCTGGGTATGTTTCAAACTGGGCATCTCTGAGCACGCTGGCATCACAGCTCCCGGGCTGTGTCGTGCTGTCGGATGCCGGAAACCATGCCTCGATGATCGAGGGTATCCGCCACAGCCGTGCCGCGCGCGTCATTTTCCGGCACAACGATCCGGAGGATCTGGACCGCCAACTCTCGATGCTGGATCCCGCCTTGCCGAAGCTGGTGGCGTTTGAATCGGTCTATTCCATGGACGGAGATATCGCCCCCATCGCCGAACTCTGCGATGTGGCAGACAAACATGGTGCCATGACCTATCTCGACGAGGTACATGCGGTAGGGCTCTATGGTCCACGTGGTGGTGGCATTGCGGAACGCGACGGCATCAGCCACCGGCTGACAATCATTGAGGGAACGCTGGGGAAGGCTTTCGGCGTCGTGGGTGGCTATATCGCGGGCTCCACAGCGGTCTGCGATTTCGTGCGCAGTTTCTCGTCCGGCTTCATCTTCACCACGGCTCTGCCGCCAGCTGTCGCTGCCGGGGCAGCTGCCAGCATCCGGCATCTCAAGGCCAGCCAGTCAGAGCGTGATCGTCACCAGTCTAATGTAGCGCAGGTCAGATTCCAGCTAAATGCCAAGGGCATTCCCTTGCTGGACAATCCCAGCCATATCGTGCCGGTGATGGTGCGTGATCCCGTGCTGTGCAAGCGGATCAGCGACCGTCTGCTGAACGAGCATGGCGTCTATGTCCAGCCCATCAACTACCCGACCGTACCCAAGGGTACCGAGCGGTTGCGCATTACGCCCGGTCCGTCACATACCGATATGGATATCGTCCATCTCGTGCGTTCACTGGATGCGGTTTGGACTGCTGAAGGTCTACCGCGGACAATGTGAGCGGGGCTTCTATCGCGGCGCGCGCTTCGCCAGAATCCGCTGCAGGGTACGGCGGTGCATGTTGAGACGGCGTGCCGTCTCGGAAACATTGCGCTCGCACAGTTCGTAAACTCGCTGGATATGCTCCCACCGCACACGGTCGGCCGACATCGGGTTGTCCGGCACTTCCGGCTTGCTGCCAGGAATGGCGCGCAAGGCGGCATCGATCTCGTCCGCATCTGCCGGCTTCGCCAGATAATCGAACGCACCCATTTTGACGGCAGTTACGGCGGTAGCAATGTTGCCATATCCCGTGAGCACGATGCCTCTTGAATCCGGCCTCACACGCTTCAACTCGGAGATCACGTCGAGGCCATTGCCGTCCTGAAGCCGCATGTCAATCACGGCAAAAGCGGGTGGATGCTGGCCAATAGCCGCCATACCAGCAGCGATGCTATCCGCCTGTGTAACGACATATCCGCGCGTTTCCATCGCTCGACCAAGCCGATTGAGGAACGGCTTGTCGTCATCGACGATCAGCAGAGAACGATCGATTTCTGTGAACTGCATGTGCTCTAAGTGTGTCATACTTGCGTCTACGTTATCAAGTGTGGATTGGATGCCGTAAGACCAGATCATCGGTTAAACCCTGTGGTTTTGCAGGCAACTCCGCCACGAAATCCTCGCGCCGCCATATCAGGGCAATCTCGGCTCCATGGTCTGGCAGAGCGCGGTTTGTTGCGAAAAACTGGGCTCCGCCGCGCTCCAGCAGGGTCTTGGCGATGAAAAGACCGAGGCCAAGGCCAGCGGAATCATTCTCAGCACGTGAATCAAACTTGCGTGTCGTTACGTAAGGCTCCCCAAGTCGCTTCAGGACTTCCGTGGCGAAACCCGGACCATCGTCTGTGATCGTGATGCGTACGTCCTGTTCCGTCCACGAGGCCGCGACTGTTACCGTTGTGGCGGCGAAGTCGACGGCATTGTCGATCAGGTTCTCAAGCCCGTACATCAGGCCGGGTTTGCGGGTGGAGAAGGGTTCGGGCCCATGTCCACCTACGGCAACCTTGATCTTGACCTCGAATGGCCGTTGCGGCGCAGACATTTCCTCTACGAGCTGCCGGATGCTGATCGCCTTCAGCGGACCCTCATGTTCTGTGCCCAATGTGGCGATCTTTGCCAGAATCTGGCGGCAGCGCGCCGTTTGTTCCTTAAGCAGCTCGATATCGTCCTTGTGCGGACTCCCGGTATTGATAGAGCGGTCAAGCTCTTTCACCACCAGCGCAATTGTTGCGAGTGGCGTGCCGAGTTCGTGGGCGGCGGCGGCGGCCAGACCATCAAGCTGCGAAAGGTGTTGCTCGCGCGCCAGCACAAGTTCCGTCGCGGCAAGGGCATGGCCAAGCTGGCGGGCTTCCTCGGCCACGCGCCAAGCATAGACACCAATAAAGATAAGCCCAAGCAGCAGCGAGAGCCAGACGCCCGCGATATAAAGCGGAGGAAGGCTGAGCCTGTCATCTGGTTTCCACGGCAACGGCTGATGCCAGAGCGCAAGCGCTGTCACGAGACCCATCGCAAGTCCGCCCAAAGTCAGGGTGCGAACCGGAGGCAAGGCTGTCGCGGAGATCATGACCGGAGCCAGAAACAGGATCGCGAAGGGGTTTTCGAGACCGCCTGTCAGGTAAAGCAGGGCCGCCAGCTGGACCACATCGTAAGCCAGAAGCGAGGCTGCTGCACCATCTTCCAGCCGATGCGTCGTCGGATACCGCGCGGCAAGCGCCACGTTGAGCGCTGACGAGATCGCGATAATACCCAGTGCTCCCAGCAAGGGCAGGCGAAAACCCATGCCGAAATGCACGATCAGGACAGCAATGATCTGTCCCGTTACCGCCAGCCAACGCAGTTTGACAAGGGTATCGAGACGCAGGAGATGCGGCGCGCCTGCGCGATTGAGCAAACCATGATCGACCATGATACTGTTTGCGCTGCTGGCGCATCCCGGACAAGCGTTGTGGTGTCGCGCCTGAGCCTCAACGGGCTGTGGCTTGTTAAAATTTATTTCACCACAATCCCGGATTTGAAACGCTTCATCAACCGTTTTCTATGATTGTCGTGGATCAAGTGTCGTTTTGCGTTGAGTACGGAAGAATCCGATGGACGATCTGTTGCGTGACTTCGTTGTCGAGACCACCGAGAACATCGATGTAGTCGACAATGAACTGGTCCGGTTCGAGCAGGATCCCAATAACAAGGCGATCATTGCCCAGATATTCCGGCTTGTTCACACCATCAAGGGAACCTGCGGATTTCTGGGCCTTCCGCGGCTTGAGGCTTTGACCCACGCTGCTGAAACGGCCATCGACCGTTTCCGCGAGGGCTCACCTGTCACACGCGACGCGGTTTCTCTCATTCTGTCGACGATCGACCGCATCAAGCTGATCATGGCGGAGCTGGATCGTGTCATGGCCGAACCCGAGGGCGAGGATCATGATCTGATTTCTGCGCTTGAGGCCCTGACCACCACCAACCGTGATCTTGCCCGCCAAATGGTTCCTGCAACGGACATCACGGTCGGAACGCTTGTGTATCAGGTTCTGGAGCGCGAGTTGCGACCGGGTGAAGTCTCTCTCGACGATCTCGAGAAGGCCTTCCGGGATGCGACGTCCGACGAGAGTGAACTGGGGTCCGGGGTGCTCGAGAAAGCCGGCCTTCTCAACGATGACGCCTATAGCGTTGCGGCACTTGAGACGAGTCAGCCCGAGGATACAAACAGTGAGAATGCCGCGATCGAAAGCGCGTTGCGCAACAGCACGATCCGGGTTCCGATCGATACCCTGGAGCATCTGATGACCATGGTCTCGGAGCTTGTCCTCACCCGCAATCAGTTGCTTGAGATCGCACGGCGCGATCAGGACAGCGCCTTCAAGGTACCGCTCCAACGTCTGTCACATGTCACTGCGGAATTGCAGGAAAGCGTCATGAAGACGCGGATGCAGCCCATCGGCAATGCCTGGGCAAAACTACCCCGTCTCGTGCGCGATTTATGTCAGGATCTGGGCAAGGATATCGAATTGTCGATGTCAGGCTCGGAGACCGAAATCGATCGCCAGTTGCTGGAACTGATCAAGGATCCGATGCTGCACATGATCCGCAATGCAGCAGATCACGGCATCGAAGGCGCTGGCGAGCGAATGAAGGCCGGAAAGCCACCCAAGGGTCGCATCAAGGTCTCCGCAGCACAGGAAGGCGGCTATATCACGCTTTCGATCACGGATGACGGTCGCGGCCTTGATCTGCCACGCATCAGGCAAAAAGCGATCCGCCAGGGCCTTGCGAGCGAAGCAGATGTGGGCCTTATGCCAGATCAGCAGATCGCAAAATTCATCTTCCATGCAGGTTTTTCAACTGCCGAAAAGCTGACCAGTGTTTCAGGGCGCGGCGTCGGCATGGATGTGGTGCGCACCAATATCGAGCAGATGGGTGGTGTCATAGAAATTAAGAGCAGCGCCGGGCTTGGCACTACGGTCAATATCAAAATTCCGCTTACACTGGCGATTGCGGCAGCCCTGATCGTTGAAAGCGGCGGCCAGCGGTTTGCCCTCCCGCAGATGGCAGTGATGGAGCTTGTGCGGCCAAGCGGCAGTGCAGAGGCGAAGATCGAACATGTCCACAGCGCTCCGGTCCTGAGGCTGCGCGAGCGACTTCTTCCGCTGGTGCAGCTCAGTCGCGTGCTGGGCATCAAGGCGGAGACGACCGAAAACTGGTCCGATGCGTTTATCGTCGTCTGTCAGGTCGGCGGTATTATGTTTGGTATTGTCGTGGATAGCGTGCTGCAAACCGAGGAGATCGTCGTCAAGCCGGTATCCGCCCGCATCCGCCATCTCTCCTGTTACTCGGGAGCCACCATTCTCGGTGATGGCGCAGTGATCATGATCCTTGACCCCAATGGCCTCGCCAGCAACGTGGGCGCTATTGCCGAAGCCCACAATGACAACTCGGAAGGCATGGCCGAAACCCATAACCTTGGCGCAGAGAAAAGCTCCCTGCTGATATTCAAAGCTGGCGCAGGTGGTCCAAAGGCCGTGCCACTCGCGATCGTAACACGCCTTGAAGAAATCGATGTTGGCAGGATCGAATCCGCTAGTGGCAAGCCGATGATCCAGTATCGTGGACGGCTGATGCGTCTGGTGACGCTGAATGCCGATATGGCGATGCGGGAGACAGGGACCCAGCCTGTTCTCGTCTTCGGATCCGGTGGCTCCGCTGTCGGCCTGGTTGTCGACGAGATCGTCGATATCGTCGAGGAATCGCTCAAGATTGAAGCTGCTGGATCACAGCCGGGTGTCATCGGCTCCGCCATCGTCTGCGAACGCGCTACCGATATCATCGATGTCGCCTATTTCGTTCCAGAACTGGGCATCAGCACCTCGCATCGGGTGAAGCGCCAAAATCGCCTCCTGCTGGTCGAGAAGTCGGATTTCCTGCGCGCCATGCTGACGCCAGTGCTGCAGGCGGCAGATTTCCAGGTTCATACCGCAGTGTCCATGGTGGAAGCAGAGCATATGACCCAGCGTGGCTCATATGATCTGGTCGTGGCCAATGTCGAGGACGGAGCGGCCCTGACACTGGCCAGTCTCGCAGGGCCGGGTACCCGGTTTGTCGGGCTCGCTAGCCGCTCGAGCGCGGAACTTCTGGAACGCGCGCATCGTGCCGGGTTCGATGATGTCGTCGGCACTTTTGATCGCGAAGGTCTGATGGCAAGCCTGGGAAACCTGACCAATGCTATCGGAGAAGCGGCATGAACGATCTTTCCGCTGCCAACGATGTTGGCGAAGGCCAGAACCTGAACGCCACGCAGTTCGTCACGGTGTTCGTGGCAGGGCAGATATTTGGTTTGCCCATCCTGCATGTCCGCGATGTTTTCATCGTCAGCGATGTGACGCCGGTTCCACTCGCACCGGCATCAGTTGCAGGACTGTTTAATCTGCGTGGACGGGTCATGACCATGCTGAGCATGCGCGCCATGCTCGGGGTCGCGCGCTCGGACGAGAAGGGCGCGGAGACAACGGCAATCGGCATAGAATGGCGCGGAGAGTCCTTTGGCCTGCTTGTTGACCGCGTCGGTGAGGTGATGAGCCTTTCTGCCACGAGCCGCGAAAGTAACCCGATCAATCTTGACCAGCGCTGGGGCCGACTCAGTGCTGGCGTCCATCAACTCGAAGGCCAACTTCTGATCGAAGTGAGTCTCGATACTCTTTTCCACGACAAGGCCCTTGAGGCCGCCTGAACCACTGGGAGATAAAAATGCAAAAGCACTGCCTCGTCGTCGATGATTCACCTGTAATCCGCAAGGTCGCCCGCCGCATCCTCGAGAATATGAATTTCATCATCATGGAAGCTGAGGACGGCTCCAAGGCGCTGGATGTCTGCGCCGTTCATATGCCCGATGCCATCCTGCTCGACTGGAACATGCCCGTTATGGACGGCTACGAGTTCCTCAAGGTGCTCAGAACCGTCGAGAATGGCAAAAAGCCCAAGGTCGTATTCTGCACGACGGAAAATGATGTGGCCCATATCGCGCGTGCCATGCATGCCGGTGCGGATGAATACGTCATGAAACCGTTCGACAAGGAAATTCTCTCCGTCAAGTTCGAGGAAATCGGGCTACGCTGAAGACTTCGCTGCATAGCGAGAGCCCCGATGGCTGAAATTGGACAAACCGCCTTTGCGGCCACGGCATCCGTTCGCCCCATCCGCGTCATGATCGTGGATGATGCGGTTGTGGTACGCGGCTTGCTGTCACGCTGGCTGACCGATGCCGGCGGGATCGAGGTGGCCTCTACACATCGCACCGGAGCGGAAGCTGTCGCGGCGATTGACCGGATTCGGCCTGACGTCATCTTGCTTGATATCGAGATGCCGGACATGGACGGTATCACGGCATTGCCACTGCTTCTGGACAGGCAGCCGATGACGACCGTGATCGTCGCCTCTACACTGACAACCAGCAATGCGGACATCTCGCTACGCTGTCTTGATCTTGGTGCAATGGATTACATCGCAAAGCCATCGACAAACCGCGACGTAACTTTTTCGGTGGATTTCCGGCGCGAGATCATCGCCAAGGTCTTGGCGCTGGGGCAGCGCACCGTTCGGGGTTCTCTCCCGCGCGCGCGCGGCCATGCAGGACCAGCACCGGCACTGATCGAGAAACGGCAACTCGCCGGTGGCCTGGCATCACCATCAACCAATCCGCCCTATTCTCTGCGGCCTTTTGCAAAGGTCAAGTCGCGCGTGTTGTCCATTGGTGCATCCACCGGCGGCCCCAACGCCATCACAGACCTCCTTAAACTCTGCCAGCCTGCGATCCAGCGCATGCCAGTGATCATCACCCAGCACATGCCGACCATGTTCACCGGAATGTTCGCACATCATCTGAAACGCGTGCTTTCGACGGACGTGCAGGAAGCCAGGCATGGCGAAATTATTGAGAGAGGACGTATCTACGTAGCGCCTGGTGGCAAGCATATGCGCCTCGAGAAAGCCGCGACTGATATCCGTGTGATCATTGACGATGCGCCACCGATCAATTTTTGCAAGCCCTCGGTTGATCTCACCCTGTCATCAATCAGCAAAATCTATGGCCCAGGCACTCTCGGGGTAATGCTGACCGGCATGGGTGCCGATGGATTGCGCGGAGCGATGGACGTCGTCGAAGCGGGCGGCAATATCATCGCCCAGGATGAAGCCTCCAGTGTTGTGTGGGGTATGCCAGGTGCTGTGGCGAAGCGTGGCCTCTGTGCGGCTGTCGAGCCGATCGACAGGCTTGCGCGGATTATAAAGATGACAGCCGGGTGCACATCATGATCGGTGATACAGATTTCACCTTCATCCAGGGCTTCCTGATGCAGCGCACGGGAATCCTCCTGACAAACGAAAAACGCTATCTTGCAGAGACAAGGCTTGATCCGGTGATGCGGCTATTCCAGCTCGCCTCGTTCAGTGCCGTCGTCCAGAGACTGAAGACAATGGACCGGGCGCTCGAGATCGCGGTTGTTGATGCGATGACGACCAACGAAACGCTCTTCTTCCGGGACAAGCAGCCGTTCGAACTGTTCCAGAACGAGGTCATACCCAAGCTTGTTGCCAGCCGCCACGACTCTCGTCGCATTCGCATCTGGTGCGCTGCCTGCTCATCGGGGCAGGAGCCTTACTCACTCAGCATGATCCTGGATGACATGAGACCGCAGTTGCGCGGCATAAAGGTCGAGATTGTGGCAACCGATATCTCCGAAAAGATGCTCGCACAGGCAAGAGAAGGACAATACAGCCAGTTCGAGGTGCAGCGCGGTCTGCCGATCCGCTACTTGCTGAAGCATTTCACGCAAGTCGGGACGCGATGGCAGATCAATAAGGCCATGGGTGCGTGCATCCAGTTCAAGTCGTTGAATCTGATGCAAGGTTTCCGGTCCCTGGGGCCGTTTGACATTATCTTCTGCCGCAATGTGCTGATCTATTTCGGCGAGCAAACAAAGCGCGATGTGCTGGCCCGGATGAGTGATGCTCTCGCACCGGATGGCTATGTGTTCCTTGGTGGCGCAGAAACCGTTCTGGGGCTAAGCTCCAGCCTGGCTCCACACAAGAGCGAGCGCAGCCTCTATGTACAAGCAGGTTCGGCCAATGCCCATCCCCTGCAGATGTACCGTCCACGCCAGACGGCGTAAAATCTGAAAGGTCAAGCGGCGGTTGCGATCCTGGCCTGCCCCGGATCAGGAACCATCACACCTGACGCATCATATTCGTTCAGCTTGTTGCGCAACGTCCGGATCGAGATGCCGAGGATCCTGGCGGCATGGGTGCGGTTGCCAAGGCAATGGTCCAGCGTGTCCAGAATAAGGGTCTGCTCGACCTCTGCCACGGTCTGGCCGACCAGTGATCGCGTCATGGCCTCAGCCGTTTGCGCAGCGCGCGTGGCACGGTCTCCGTGACCGATCATGTCGTCGCCATCAGGGGACACCAAGGCATCCAGCCCGATCTCGCCCCCGTCCGAGAGCAGGACCGCGCGGTGGATGGTATTCTCGAGCTCGCGCACATTGCCCTTCCAGTGATTGGCTGTGAGGGCACGTTTGCTGTCGATGGAGAGTGAGCGATGGGGAAAACCGTTCATCTCGGCGTATTTCAGGGCGAAATGCTCGGCCAGAGCCAGAATATCGGCGGGACGTTCTCGCAACGCAGGAATACGCAGAGTCACGACGTTGAGGCGATACAGCAGGTCCTCGCGGAAAGTTCCCTGTTTCACGGCGTCCGACAGATTGCGGTTTGATGTCGCCATGATGCGGATGTCGACCTTCACCGGAATTGTGCCACCGACACGGTCGATCACACGCTCCTGGATGGCGCGCAGCAGCTTGGCTTGCAGCCTGACATCCATCTCGGAGATTTCATCCAGCAACAGCGTGCCGCCATTGGCTTCCTCGAATTTGCCGATCCGTCGCGCGATAGCACCCGTGAAGGAGCCTTTCTCATGGCCGAACAGCTCTGATTCAAGCAGGTTTTCCGGGATCGCTGCGCAATTGACCGAGATGAACGGCCTGTCTTTGCGCTTGGATTTCTGCTGCACGAGGCGCGCCATGACCTCCTTGCCAACGCCACTTTCGCCGGTGATGAGCACGGAGGCCTCCGAGCCTGCGACCTGAAGGGCGAGCTTGATCACGCGCTCCATGATCGGATCGCGGAAAATGAAATCCGATTTGTCCCGGGCGACAGCCTCCAGAATGGCTGCGATCAGTTCAGGGTCGGGCGGAAGCGGGATGTATTCCTTCGCACCGGCCTGAATGGCCGCCACGGCAGCGCGGGCATCGGTTCCCGTGCCACAGGCAACGATGGGGCTAACGATACGTTCGGCCTCCATGGCAGTCGCCAATGTGCGGATGTCGAGGCTGACATCGACCATCAGCAGGTCGGCACCGCGACCAGCCCTCAGATGGACCAGTGCCCCTTCCACGCCATCGACCTGCGCGACCTGTGCACCCCGATCACGGGCGATCTTGGCAGCGGTGATCAACTCACCCTTCAGCGTTCCGACAATAAGCAGGCGCATGTGCTTTGTCCTTACCTGTCCGTCTTGATGATTTCAGTCATCGTCACGCCGAGCTTCTCGTCGACAACGACGACTTCGCCACGCGCAACGAGACGATTATTGACATAGATGTCGATGGCCTCGCCGACTCGACGGTCCAGTTCCAGCAACTGGCCAGGCGCAAGCTTGAGCAACTGGGACACTTCCATTCGCGTCTTGCCCAATACAGCTGATACATTGACCGGCACATCCAGCACCTGTTCGAGATCGGCAACGGTTTTGGGACCCCGCATCTGCGACAGATCCTCGCGCATGGCCATACCGACTGTGGTCGCCTGGTCAAGATCGGGAAGATTGAGATCGGTATCCATCACAGAGACTCCTGGTTCACGCCTGCCGCGAGCGCCCGTTCGACACCCGCCGCCACTGTCTGTTCTGTTTGCGCGCGATCACGGATTATGCCGCCATCGGCCCATTCGATGCGTATGTCGCCCTGCGGAATCTCCGGCTCGCCCATCACGATGAGTCTGCCTTCAAAGCCCTTTTCGCGGGCAATCGCCAGGAGCTGCTCTCGTGCTGCATCCACCAGATCGGGCGAGACGCGCACGGCCACATGGGGCTGCCCCCTCAGATCATCGAAGATCGCCCGCGCCGTTTGCTCGATCAGTTTCAAAGGAACTGCGTCGAGTAGTTTGCCGGCCAGTCGCAGTCCAAAAGCATGAGCGAAATGGATCGCCTCATCCGAAGCGCTGACCTGGATACTGTCCAGTTCCAGCCGCAGCAGATCAAGCATGCGGGCGACCTGTTCCATAGCTTCGGCCAGCCGCGCAGTCTGTTCGGCCTCGGCTTCATGCTTGCCAAGCAGGAAAGCGTCTTGCTGTGCGGATACGACAGCCGCAGCCATCAGCGTCTCGTGCTCCGAGACCCCGAGGGTGAGCTCTTTCTTCTCAAGCGGCACCATCCGGTCCGGTGTCGCAGGAAATTCCCGTTGAAAGATGAATTTCGCGGTGGCCATCAATACACCAGCTCGTCTTCAGCCCGATTCTTTGAGATCATGATTTCGCCCTTTGCGGCGAGATCCTTGGTCAGGAGAACCATTTTCTGTTGAGCATCATCCACCTCTTTCAGGCGTATCGGCCCAAGGCCGCCCATTTCATCTTCCAGATTTTTGGCGGCACGCGTAGACATGTTGCCGAGGAAAAACACACGCGCGGGTTCGGATGCCCCTTTCAGCGCTATCGCGAGCGTATCCTTGTCGATACCACGCAGCAGGGTCTGGACGCTGCCAGGATCGAGCTTCATCAGGTCATCGAAGGTGAACATCAGCGACCGGATGCGCTGGGCGCTGTCGCGGCTGCGTTCGTCCAGGGAGGACAGGAAACGTGTTTCGGTCTGACGATCAAAGGCGTTGAATATCTCTGCCATCTGCTCATGCGAATCGCGTCGGCTCGACATGGAGAGGTTCGAGATGAACTCATTGCGCAAGGTTTCTTCAATGCGCTCCAGCACTTCCTTGGATACCGATTCCATCTTCAGCATACGCTGCACGATATCCATGGCAAAGTCATCGGGAAGGATGCCAAGCACGCGGGCGGCCTGATCTGGCTTGATCTTCGACAAGATGACGGCAACGGTCTGCGGATATTCGTTCTTGAGGTAATTTGCCAAAACGGCATCTTGTACATTGGACAGTTTCTGCCACATGTTGCGTCCGGCAGGACCGCGAATTTCTGACATGATGCCTTCGGCGCGCTCCTTGGGGAGCAATTTGGCCAGCAGGCTTTCCGTACGATCAAAATCTCCAGTGACCGCGCCCGAAGAGGACATCCTCGAGACGAAATCATTGATCAGGCTCTCGACCACAGCGGAATCGATGGAGCCGAGCTGGCTCATGGCGAGCGAAATGGTCCGGATCTCATCATCATCCATCAGTGGCCAGACCTTCGCTCCATGCTTTTCGCCCAGAACCAGCATGATGATCGCGGCTTTCTCCGCGCCGGTCAGTGCGCGGGGACGTGCGGCAACGACTGCCGCTGCATTGCTGCGTTCGGTTGAGACCGTATCGGATATGCGGGCCATTATTCAGTTCTTCTTGTCAGTCATCATGATGCGCCGTGGATCCACTGACGCAGGATTGCCACCGTTTCCTGTGGGTTCTTCGAAGCAACCTCGCCCACCTTCTCGATGGAACGCGCCTGGATCGCACCGCTGATCTGACTCATCTCGATCATCTGTTCGGTCGCGGTTGGCGGCGTGTCAGTTCCAGCAGGTGCAACTGGTGCAGGGATAGCAACGACCTGACCGTTTGGACCCTGCACCATCACGGTCTTGATGTTCTTGTCCGGCGCAGAGATGGTCGACATCAGCGGCCGGATCACGAACATGAAGACGAAGATGCTCACGAGGCCCAGCACGCCGAGCTCCATCATGCGGAAAGTGTCATCCTTGGAGAAGCTGAACAGGCGCTCGAAGGCAGACAGCTCCTTGATCTCGTTGATGACGGGTGCTTCGGCGAAACGCAGGTTCACAACCTCGATCGTATCGCCACGACGCTGGTCAAACCCGATGGCCGAGCGGACAAGGGCGCTGATCCGCTCGATTTCTTCTGGTGCACGGGCCTGATATTCGTTCTGGCCATTGGCGGCCTTGGCATAATTGCCATCGACCAGAACAGCGACAGACATGCGCTTGACCCGGCCACCCTCGATCACTTCTATACGGGTTGTCTTGGAAATCTCGTAATTGACGGTTTCCTCGTTCTTCTGGGAGGCCTCGCGATTGGCATTGCCATTTTGCGCGTTGGCACCCGGCAACTCGTTGTTGACCGTCACCTGGCCATCACGGGCTTCGTTCGACTGGTTATTCTCGTTTCGGGTCTGAGTTGAGCGGACGACGCGGCTTTCGGGATCGAAGCTTTCCTGCGTCTGCTGCACCCGGTTGAAATCCATTTCCGCCGCGACCTGCACACGAGCACGGCCGCGACCGACAACCGAGGCGACAATATCTTCCACCTGCTGGCGCACACGGCGCTCATAACCCTGCTGCTTTTCGGATGCGATGACGGAGGTATCGGCGGCATCGCCGGCACCATCGGCAAGCAAGCGGCCAGTCTCGTCGACAACCGACACCCTTTCCGGCTTCAGGCCTTCGACGGCGGTCGCCACGAGATGGCGGATGGCACGGACTTGGCCTGGTTCCAACTCGCCACGCACTTTCAGCACGATGGAAGCGCGCACTTCCTTCTTCTCGCGCTGGAAAAGCTGCTTCTCGGGAATCGCGAGATGGACGCGGGCATTCTGGACACGATCGATGGAGCGGATAGTGCGGGCGAGTTCGCCTTCCAGGGCGCGCAGCTGGTTGACGTTCTGCACGAAGCTGGTGGACGACATCGAATCCGTCTTGTCGAAGATTTCATAGCCGACGCCACCACCCTGCGGCAGGCCCTTGCTGGCAAGATCCATGCGCAGTTTCAGAACCTGATCCTTCGGGACCATGATGGTGCCGCCATCATTGCGTATCTCGTATTTCACGCCACGCTGATCGAGATCACGGGTGACGGCTGTCGAGTCCTGCAGGCTCATGTCGGTGAACAGCGTGGTCATCGTGGGGGCCGTGACGCGCATGATGATGAAGGCGAAGAACGCCATGAGGGCAAGCGTCACCGCGCCCAGAGCCATCAGTTTCTGAGGGCCCAGTTTCTTCACGACATCGAGAACGCCATTCACAGGGGAACGCCCTTTACCAACGAGATGCCACGCCACGGAGGGAGCAGCCCGAAGCCATCCCCTCACCCGGCAGAAATTGCCGGGTTTGTGGTTACCAGCGGGTTAATCCGTGAAGGATTTCATCGATTTGGCTGAAAAGGGGTCTTGATTGCAGTTGATTGTGGGAAATTTACCGGTTTTGTCCGGCCTTCAGGACAGCCGCTTGCGCATTAGCAAGGATGCCTTCCCAATTTCTGGCAGCAATATCCTTGCTGCTCGCAATCCACGAGCCTCCGACAGCCACAACATTGGGCAAGGCAAGATAGGCACTCATCGAATCAAGCGTGATGCCGCCGGTCGGCACGAAGGAGAAATCCGGCATGGCTTGCGCCACCGCGCTCAGCATCCCGCGTCCACCCACGACCTCCGCCGGAAATAGCTTGAGGAAGGAGAGACCAGCTGCTCGCGCCGTCTCCATCTCTGTGGGGGTTCCAGTGCCAGGCAGATAACAGATGTTCTCCCGCATGGCGTAAGCCGCGACTTCCGGCACGAAGCCGGGAGAGACAAGGAACGACGCGCCAGCGGCCACACTCTCGGCGGCCTGCGCCGCGCTGCGGACAGTACCCGCGCCAACAAGCATGTCCGGACGCGATCTGGCGACAGCGCGCAAGGCGTCCATCGCACCCTCGACGCGCAACGTCAGTTCGATGGCGGGAAGACCGCCCGCGATCAGCGCATCGGCCAGCGCCAGCCCATCCGCTTCGCCCGCGACGGTGACGACAGGCATGACACCCATTGGTTTGAGGTGGGCCTTGAGTTCATCCGAGGTGAATTTCATCGGTTAATTCCCCTGGTCATGCTCAGTCGTGAGCGACCTGATAATCCTTGATGTCGGTGAAGTGGATCGCAGGATAGCGCTCCTGATCGTATTTCAGCGAGAAAGCCGTGGGTGCCATGAAGACCGGCGCTCCGTCGAGATCGGACGAGATGGACGAGCCATTGGCATCGGTGAACTTGCGCATTTCGAGCGGATCATCGCTGCTGATCCAGCGGCAAATGGTGAAACGGGTCATGTCATAGTCGATGGGCAGGCTGTATTCGGCAGCAAGGCGCACTTTCAGCACGTCGAGCTGCAATGCGCCAACGACGCCGACGATGGCCGGAGAGCCGTCGGTGGGCAGGAAGACCTGCACGACGCCTTCTTCCGCCATCTGCTGCAAAGCTTCGCGCAGCTTCTTGGCCTTCATCGCGTCCTGCAATTTGACGCGGCGCAGGATTTCCGGCGCAAAGCTGGGCACGCCACGGAAAACGATATCCTCGCCCTCGGTCAGCGTATCGCCGATGCGGAGCGTGCCATGGTTGGGGATGCCGACGACATCTCCGGCGAAGGCCTCCTCCGCCAGCACGCGGTCGCGCGCAAAGAAGAACTGCGGCGCGGTGAGGCTCATGGGCTTGCCGGTGCGGACCAGCTTTGCCTTCATGCCGCGTGAGAGCTTGCCAGAGCAGACGCGCATGAAAGCGATGCGGTCCCGGTGGTTGGGGTCCATGTTCGCCTGGATCTTGAAGATAAAGCCGGTCATTTTCGGCTCATCCGCCGTGATCATCCGCTGGGCTGAGGATTGCGCGCGGGGAGGAGGCGCATTGAGGCCAAGCGCATCGATCAAATCGCGCACGCCGTAATCCCGAAGGGCTGACCCAAAGAAGACAGGCGTGAGATGTCCCTCGCGAAAAGGCGCGAGCTCGAAGGGTCGGCAGGCCACAATGGCCAGCGCCAGTTCCTCACGGAATGCCACAATCTCGGTAGCCGGCAACAGCCGGTCGAACAGTGAATCTTCCGGTCCGTTGACCTTGATCACCTCATCGGTATCGCGCTGACGGACTTCATGCGTACGCAGATTGTAAGTGCCGACGAAGCTGCGGCCCTTTCCGATGGGCCAGTTGACCGGGGCCGTATCCAGTGCCAGCGTCTTCTCGATCTCGTCCAGAAGATCAAAATTGTCGCGGGTCTCGCGGTCCATCTTGTTGATGAAGGTAACAATGGGGATATCGCGCAGGCGGCAGACCTCGAACAGCTTGCGCGTGCGCGCCTCAATGCCCTTGGCACCGTCGATCACCATGATGGCGGAATCAACAGCCGTCAGCGTGCGGTAGGTATCCTCGGAGAAGTCCTCATGGCCCGGCGTGTCCAGCAGGTTGAAGACGCGACCGTCGTATTCAAAGGTCATCACGGACGTCACGACCGAGATGCCGCGCTCGCGCTCGATGCTCATCCAGTCCGACCTGGTGTTCTGGCGGTCCTTCTTGGCCTTGACCTCGCCGGCAAGCTGGATCGCGCCGCCGAAAAGCAGCAGCTTTTCAGTCAACGTGGTCTTGCCGGCATCCGGGTGCGAGATGATCGCGAAAGTGCGGCGTCGTGAGGCGGGGGTATCGGGAGAGGGAGACATGCGAAGCGGCGTTTAGCAGGGGTTGCGCTTCTGCACAAAGCCCTGAATTGGCATGCATGTCTGATGTGACTCTCAATCGCTTGCATCTCTTGCCGAAAACCCCACATTGAGGCCAACACTGGAGCTTTTGCTATGTTGGATAATATCGTCGCCACTGACGCTGATCTGATCAAGGACACGACCACTCAGGGATTTGGACAGGATGTCATTGCCGAATCGATGAACCAGCCGGTTCTCGTTGATTTCTGGGCTCCCTGGTGCGGCCCCTGCAAGCAGCTGACACCTGTGCTCGAAAAGGTGGTTAAAGCTGCCAAGGGCAAGATCAAGCTTGTGAAGATGAACATCGACGAGCATCCGCAGATCGCGGGGCAGCTCGGTGTGAAATCGATTCCTGCAGTTTTCGCCTTCCAGAAAGGCCAGCCCGTCGATGGTTTCATGGGGGCCTTGCCTGAAAGCCAGGTGAAAAGCTTCATTGAGCGCATCACCGGTGATGTGGGAGCAAGTGCCTTCGACGAGATTCTTGCGGCTGCCGACAAGAGCATGGCCGAAGGAGAGATGACGCAAGCCGCCGAGCTTTATGCCGGTGCGCTCGCCGAGGATGATTCCAGCGCCCGGGCCATGGGTGGTCTGATAAGGGCCTATGTCGAGATGGACATGCTGGAACAGGCACGACAGCTGCTCTCCGCCGTGAAGCCTGAAATGGCAACCGACGCAGCGATTGTGGGAGCCAAGGCCGCCATCGAGGCCAAGGAAGCGGCTGCAAGTCTCGGTGATACGGCTGCACTTTTAGCTGCCGTCGATGCAAATCCAGATGATCATCAGGCACGCATCGATCTGGCAATTGCCCTGAATGCCAATGGCAAGCGCGACGAGGCTGTTGATCATCTCGTCGCCAGCATCAGGAAGGACCGGACCTGGAACGAAGGGGCCGCACGTAAACAGCTGCTGCAATTCTTCGAGGCCTGGGGGCATGGCGAGGATGCCACCGTGGAAGGCCGCCGCAAGCTTTCCGCCGTTCTCTTCAGCTGAAGGAAACAGGATATGGCCAGCAATGTGACCTATACCGGGCCTGACGTCATGCCGGAGACAATTCCGGTATTCCCGCTATCGGGCGCGCTGCTGCTGCCGCGCGGGCAGATGCCGCTCAATATTTTCGAACCGCGCTATATCGATCTGATCGATCACGCGCTCAGGACAGAGCGTCTGATCGGCATGATCCAGCCGAATCCGGACAAGGGCGATATTGGCCCTCTGTTTTCGGTAGGCTGTGTCGGGCGCATCACGGAACTGTCGGAATCGGGTGACGGGCGCTACCTGCTGACGCTGACAGGGGTCGCGCGCTTCCGGACAATGCAGGAAATCAAGACAGATTTGCCTTTCATGCAGTTCAGGGTCGATTGGATGCCGTTTGCCGATGATTACACCGCCCGCTTCGGCGAGGATGCGGTGGATCGCCCGGCGGTGATGCGCGCGCTGAAGGATTTCGCCCGCGCAAACGATGTACCGGTGGACTGGGACAGCGTGAAGGATGCACCCAACGAGGCTCTGGTCAATGCCCTCTCCATGATGTGTCCTTACGGCGTGCGCGAAAAGCAGGCGCTGCTCGAGGCCGCCGATCTCAAGGCGCGGGGTGACATGCTGGTCGCCATCACCGAGATGGAGTTGGCCAAGGCAGCGGGAGGCGGCGATACGCCGCTGCAATGAATGAGGCGAGCGGAATGAACGAACCGACCCCAAATAGTGACCGCAGGGCTGCCAGTGACAGAATGGCCATTCTCGGCGTGGACACCAAGCTGCTGGAGCTTTTGGTCTGCCCAGTCACGAAGGGCCCGCTGGATTATGATGCGGTACGGCAGGAACTGATCTCCCGCAACGCAAAGCTCGCTTATCCAATCCGGGATGGCATCCCGATCATGCTGCCGGACGAGGCCAGGAAGCTGGATTAGTAGGCAGATTACCCCGCCTTTATCCCGCCTGCCGCCAGTTCTTTCTTCAGGAAATCCAGCGTCCGTGCCCAAGCCAGATCCGCCGCTGCCTTGTTGTAGCGCTCGGCGCTGGTGTCATTGTTGAAGGCGTGCTGCACGCCTTCGTAGCGATGGATCGTGGCGTTCTTGCCCGCCGCCTTCAGTGCTGCTTCATACGGCGGATAAGTGCTGTTGACGCGGTCATCCATGCCCGCGAGTTGCGCCATCAGTGCGCCTTTCATGGCGGGAACCTGCGCCAGATCGGGGGGCGCAACGCCGTAATAGGCAACACCGGCTGAAAGCTCGGGAATGCCCACGATGGAGCGGTTCACTACGCCACCGCCCCAGCAGAAGCCGATCATGCCCGCCTTGCCAGAGCCCGAGGATGGGCCGCCGCCGCCATCACTGCCTTGCGGCTGGTGTCGGCAATATAGGCAGCATCGAGCTTGGGAAACATGTCGCGCGCCGCATCCGCATCCGCCGGTGTTCCGCCCAGACCAGTGAGATAATCCGGTGCGAAAGCCGCAAAGCCGCCGACGGCCATGCGGCGCGCAACATCCTTGATATGCGCGTTCAGCCCCCGGTTCTCATGCACGACAAGC
Source organism: Hyphomicrobiales bacterium (assembly GCA_031431475.1). Lineage (GTDB taxonomy): Bacteria > Pseudomonadota > Alphaproteobacteria > Rhizobiales > Beijerinckiaceae > JADCCX01. The sequence goes on along the minus strand of JANPDL010000035.1, from coordinate 410,404 downwards.
ACGAAACCGAGCTTCTTGTTATCCTTGGGAATTGCCAGCAGACCCACAACGCCGTCCGCCAGACGGTGGTTCTCCGTGCTGATGATGCGTGAATCATCCGGCGCAATGGTCTGGGCCATGGCGGCATTGGGCTCCAGAGCCGAGAGCGCCAGATTGGCCGCAGCAATGGAGCCAACCATGGTGATGAGCCGTTCCATGAAAACGCGGCGGGGCAACGGCTTGTGGGTGTATTCGTCGTAGAGATCGATGATGGTCTGGTTCATGACGTTCTCCTTTAAAGCGGCAACCGCACAGTTGCGGTCGCCAGCGCTGAAATGCCTTCCTTGCGGCCTGTGAAACCAAGCCGTTCCGTCGTTGTTGCCTTCACCGAGACGTTGCCAGGCGGCACGCCTGCGATGTCCGCCACGCGCGCCCGCATGGCCTCTGCATGCGGGCCTACTTTGGGAGCTTCGCAGATAATTGTCACATCCAGAAGATCAATCACCCCACCGCGCTGCCGCAGGCGCTCTGCTGCATAGGCCATAAACCGGTCGGACGAAGCACCCTTCCATTGCGGATCACTGGGCGGGAAGTGGCGACCGATATCACCATCGGCCATCGCGCCCATCAGCGCATCGGTAAGAGCATGCAGCGCCACATCGCCATCGGAATGCGCGATGAAGCCATGGGTATGCGGGATTTTCAGACCGCAAAGCCAGACGTGATCACCCGGTCCGAAAGCATGGACATCGAAGCCGGTGGCCGAGCGTGAGACGAGGCTCGCGCCCAACCGCTGGCTGGCGCTGGCCAGATCATCCTGCGTGGTGATTTTCACGTTGGCGGAATCTCCGTTGAAGACATGGACAGTATGGCCAGCGGCAGCTGCGACACTGCCGTCGTCGGTAAGTATCTGTTCGCCGTTTGCGGCGGCCTTGCGGTGCGCGGCAAGGATAAGATCAAACCGGAAGGCCTGCGGGGTCTGCACGGCTCTCAGCGTTGTACGGTCCGGCGTGGCGGAAATGCTGCCTTCGTCAATGGCCACAATAGTGTCCGTAACAACGGCTCCGGGCACGGCTGCACCGTGAGCATGCGCAGCCTGAATGGCTTCGGTGATCAAACGTGACGAGACTAACGGTCTTGCCGCGTCATGGATCAGCACGATGTCGATGCCTTTGCCCGACAGGGCTTCCAGCCCCGCCAGAACGGAAGCCTGCCGGGTCACACCGCCCGTTACCGGTTGCAGCAGCTTGTGTTGAGAGTTCCCAACGGCTTCAGCGTAAAGCGTTGCATCATCGGCATGGATGACAGTCTGGATCACTGAGGCCGCTGGATGATCAGCAAAAGCCGCCATCGTAAGTGCGAGCACCGGCTTGCCCGCCAGTTGGCAATACTGCTTCGGCAGATCACCGCCAAAGCGCGAGCCCCGGCCAGCAGCAACAATCAGGGCAGCAACGCGGAGGGGATTTGAGGACAATGACATGATCTAAGCGCTAACACGGCTTTCCAGCCCTCTCAATCATGGGCATAACGCTTATCACGATGCCATTTGATGTCCTGGCCCCTGCGAAAGTGAACCTTTTCCTGAATGTCACGGGACGTCGTGACGACGGGTACCACCTACTTGAGTCGCTCTTCGTCTTCACCGAGTTGGCAGACAGGATTGACGGCTGGCACAGCGAGCTACCGCATTTCCATGTGTCGGGCGAATTCGCGGGCGATGTGACGGCGGACCAGCACAATCTGGTGATGAAGGCCTGCCAGATTATGCGGCGTGAATCGGGCATTACGCGCGTGCTATCGTTCTGCCTCGAGAAATACATTCCCGTGGCGGCTGGCCTCGGCGGTGGTTCTGCTGACGCAGCCGCCATGCTGAAGGCGCTGAATGAATATTGGGTACTTGGCTGGCCGAAGGAGAAGCTAGAGCGTCTTGCTGGCGAGCTTGGTGCCGATGTTCCAGCCTGCCTCAGCGAGAGGGCCGTGATCGCGCGGGGTATTGGTGACGAATTGTCACCTGCCCCAGCGTTGCCTGAATTCTCGCTGCTCCTCGTCAATCCGCGCGTGCCAACCGCGACGCAGGATGTCTTCGGGAGTTTCGTTAGGGCCAACGCGACAATCGCGCCGCGCGCCCTGCCGCCTTTGCCGAAGGGCTGGGCAACGGTTGATGCGCTGGCTGCGGATCTCACATTGCGCGGCAACGACCTGTTGCCGGCTGCGCTCGCCGTCACTCCTGCTATCGGCGGGGTTCTGGAAGCGCTGCAGTCGATCAGGAATGCCCCTTATGCGGGCCTGTCCGGCAGCGGCGCTACCTGTTTCGCCATCCTGCGGGATGACGATGCGGCAGCGGAAGCAGGCGAGCGGCTCCACCACGACCATCCCGACTGGTGGTTATGGTGGCCAGGGAAAATTATCGGTTAAAGAAAATTATCGGATAAAAACGAAAAAACCCCACGCATTTGCGCGCGGGGCACATTTTCCGGTCTGATCGGGAGGAGAAGTCAGGCCGAAATTCGCACTTCAACCTCTGTCGGCTCTCGCAGCACGTAGCCGCGACCCCAGACGGTCTCGATGTAGTTCTTGCCATCGGATGCATTCGCCAGCTTCTTGCGCAGCTTGCAGATGAACACATCGATAATCTTGAGTTCCGGTTCGTCCATGCCACCGTAAAGGTGGTTCAGGAACATTTCCTTGGTCAGCGTAGTACCACGGCGGAGCGAGAGAAGCTCCAGCATTTGGTATTCCTTGCCTGTCAGGTGCACGCGCTCGCCGCCGACTTCCACTGTCTTCTGGTCGAGATTGACCAGCAGGTCGCCGGTCGCGATGACCGACTGGGCATGGCCCTTGGAGCGGCGCACAATGGCGTGGATGCGGGCGACCAGCTCGTCCTTGTGGAACGGCTTGGTGAGATAGTCGTCAGCACCGAAGCCGAGGCCCTTCACCTTGTCCTCGATCCCGGCCATGCCGGAGAGGATCAGGATTGGTGTCTTCACCTTCGAAACGCGAAGGCTGCGGAGCACCTCGTATCCCGACATGTCGGGGAGGTTCAGGTCGAGCAATATGATGTCATAATCATAGAGCTTACCAAGGTCGATGCCCTCTTCGCCAAGGTCCGTCGTGTAGATATTGAAGTTTTCAGACTTCAGCATCAGTTCGATGGATTGCGCTGTGGCGCTGTCATCTTCAACAAGGAGAACGCGCATATCTGGTCCCCATCTGGCCCGTCGACAGCGTTCGAAACCGAACCATCCGGTTTCCTTCCACACGCCCGTCGCCATATTTCAGTAAGCAACGTTAACGACGAATGGTTAACAAATGCTGATTCCCTGATGCAAGCGTTTACGAGAAAATAGCCTCGAATCGCTTTAAGTTGCTGACTCAAGGAGAAAATTCAGACATGTCTGCGTTCAGGCAACACTTTAAGAAACCGACCCAAGTGATTCTGGGGAATCAGCTTGAGTTCATTCGGGTCAGAAGGATCACCCAGATGGCTTTGGCGAGCGGTATTCAGCCTTCATCAACCATAATGGCCATGAGTTAAGAAATGGCTGCCGAATCACTCCCCGAATCAGCACGACCGCGCTCTCCCGCAGTGCAGGCGCTGGTGGCGGAACTCGCCGATATGCCCTCGGTCGAGATCTTCGGGCGGGTCATTGCAGTGCGTGGTCTGCTGATCGAGATCGCCGGGCCACTCTCGCTGATGAAGGTCGGTGGCACCATCGCCATCGAGACCTCGGAACCCGAGCCCGTGATCTGCGAGATCGTCGGGTTCGAGAACACCCACGCGCTGGCCATGCCCTTCGCAGGCCTTGGCGGTGTCAGGCGCGGCTGCCGCGCCATCATCAAGCCAAGCACACCGGGCGTGCGTCCCTCCAGTGCCTGGCTTGGCCGCGTCGTGAACTGTTTTGGCCAGCCCATCGATGGCAAGGGGCCGATCACGCCGGGTGGCAGGCTTTATCCCTTCCGCGCCGATCCTCCCTCGGCCCACAAGCGCAACCGGGTGGGTGAGCCCATGGATCTGGGTGTGCGGGCGCTGAACACCTTTCTCACCTGCTGCCGTGGCCAGCGCATGGGCATCTTCTCGGGCTCGGGCGTCGGTAAATCCGTCTTGCTGGCCATGCTGGCGCGCAACGCCGCCGCCGATGTCTCGGTGATCGGTCTTGTCGGCGAGCGTGGCCGCGAGGTGCAGGAATTCCTGCAGGATGATCTGGGCGAGGAAGGCCTGGCGCGCTCTGTCGTCGTCGTGGCGACATCGGATGAACCGGCACTGGCGCGCAAGCAGGCGGCGTATCTGACCCTTTCCATCGCGGAGTATTTCCGCGACGAGGGCAATGACGTGCTGTGCATGATGGATTCAGTCACACGCTTTGCCATGGCGCAGCGCGATATCGGCCTCGCCGCTGGCGAACCGCCGACCACCAAGGGCTATACGCCGACCTGCTTCTCCGAGCTGCCACGCCTGCTGGAGCGCGCAGGACCGGGCGAGGGCAAGGGCGCGATCACCGGCATCTTTACTGTGCTGGTCGATGGTGATGATCACAACGAGCCGGTGGCGGATGCGGTGCGCGGCATTCTCGACGGACATATTGTGATGGAACGCCGCATCGCCGAGCGCGGGCGCTATCCCGCCATCAACATATTGAAGAGCGTTTCGCGCACCATGCCGAAATCCTGCGATCCGCTCTACTGGCCCACCGTGCAGGAGGCCAAGCGCCTGATGGCGACCTATGCGGACATGGAGGAACTCATTCAATTGGGGGCCTATCGCCGGGGAACCACACCTGATGTGGACCTCGCGATTGAAAAGAATCCATTTTTCGAAAATTTTCTTCGTCAAGGTAAGGAAGAAGCAACCTCCTTGAGCGATAGTTATAACCGTCTCGCGGAAATCATCGGTCATTCGGACGGGGGCGTCTGAGTGATCAAGTTTAGTCCCGGCTTCCCGGAGTTGCGTAATTATGAAGTCGCGTGAAACGCTGATCCGCCTGAAAAAATTTCAGGTCGATGAAAAACGCCGTCGTGTGGCGCAAATCGAGGCCATGGTCGCTGATTTCGAGCGCATGGCCAACGATCTCGACCGTGAGGTCGCCAATGAAGAACGCCGGGCCGGTATCTCCGACCCCGCGCATTTCGCCTATCCGACCTATGCCCGCGCAGCGCGCACACGCCGCGACAAGATCATCCATTCTGCGGATGAGCTAAAAGGCCAGTTGGATGGTGCCAAGGCCGAACTTGAGATCGCTTTCGAGGATCTGAAGAAGGTTGAAATCCTGCAGGATCGCGAAGCTGCCGCCGAACGGGCGGAAGAACAGCGCCGCGAACAGATCGAAATGGACCGGATCGGGTCCAGGATGCGGATGCGGGCGTAAGCTCGTCTTCAAATCGGGTTAGAACCGACAAACCGGCGCCTCCAAAAGGAGACGCCGGTTTTTCTGCGTTTTAATCTGATCAGATAAAGGCGTATTTCACCACAAACAAAGCGGCCAGAACAGCAATCACCGGCGACAATTCGCTGAAACGCCCCGACGCAATCTTGATGGCAGCATAGCTGATGAAGCCAACGGCAATGCCGTCTGCAATCGAGAATGTGAACGGCATTGTCAGGGCGGTCAGCACGGCAGGCGCATACTCACTGGCATCTTCCCAGTCGATCTCGGTCATGCCGCGCGCCATCAGGCAGGCGACATAGATCAGCGCAGGCGCAGTCGCAAAGGCCGGGATCGAGCCGGCGAGCGGCGCGAAGAACAGGGCCAGCAGAAACAGCAGCCCGACAACAACCGCTGTCAATCCGGTGCGTCCACCGGCTTTCACGCCTGCTGCGCTTTCGATGTAGCTCGTGGTGGTCGATGTGCCGATGAGCCCGCTCATTACGGCGGCCGAGGAATCAACCATCAGCGCCTTGCCAAGACGCGGGATGCTACCATCCTTGTTCATGAAGCCACCCCGATGGGCAACGCCGATCAGGGTGCCTGTGTTGTCGAACAGATCAACGAACAGGAAGGCGAAGACAACAGTCACAAGGCCGATGGACAGGGCCGCACCAATATCGAGCTTCAGGAACACAGGCGCGATGCTGGGCGGTGCCGACATCACACCACCAAATTTCTGCAACCCGAGCATCATAGCAATGATCGTGACCGTCAGAATGCCGATGATGATTCCGCCAATAATCTTGTAGTGATCAAGCGCGATCATGATCACAAGGCCAAGTCCGGCCAGCAAAACGCTCCATTTGGTGAAATCACCATGGGTCACCAGTGTAGCAGGGTGCGCCACCACGAAATCGCAGGCCTGCATGCCGATCATCGCAAGAAACAGCCCGATCCCGGCTGAAATCGCCATTTTCAACGAACGCGGGATCGCATTGACGATCATTTCCCGGATCGGTGTTGCCGAGAGGATAACGAACAGGAGGCCGGACAGGAACACAGCGCCAAGTGCAGCCTGCCAGCCAAATTTTGGCGCGACGACGAAGGCAAAATAAGCATTGAGACCCATGCCGGGTGCCAAGGCTATCGGATAATTGGCAACAAAACCCATCAGGATACTGCCAGCAGCGGCCGCAAGGCAGGTCGCGACGAAAACGGCATTCTGGTCCATGCCCGCCTTGGCAAGAATGCTTGGATTGACGAAGATGATATAGGCCATGGTCAGGAAGGTCGTGACCCCGGCCATGATCTCAATCCTGACGGTCGTATTACTGGCACTGAGGCCAAACTGCCTTTCAAGAAATCCGTTCATCTGAACCCCCATTGAGCAAGGGAGGAAGTATGGCTTTTTGCCACTAACCCTTGACCCACCACTCAGTCAGCCATGGATCGGGCGGCACTGCAACAATTGTACACCCCGTCCGTGCGCAATCCTGAAAATTGCTGTGAAAAGGCATTGAGCTGCAGTCCTTGAGCGGCGTTGACTGCTCCTCTTTTGCTCTCACGCCACCAGAAATGCCGTCCACAGTCCTTCCACAAATCCGGGGGCAAGATCCTTCGTGATGAACACCATGCGCGTACGATGGTCATCATCTGGCCAGCGCTCCAGAATCACCGGCGGATGGAAGACGTGCTGCACGCCGTGGATGATCACGGGGTTTTCGGGGCTCTCCGCGATTTTCACGATGGCTTTGAGGCGCAACAGCTTGGGGCCGTGGGCCGAGCGCAAAAGCTCCTGAAACAGGGCGAAGCTTTCTGCCGCAATAGCCCTGTCCGTGGAGAAGGCATGGGCGCGGATGCTGGCATCGTGGCGATTGGTGTCATTCTGGTCCTGCCCGCGCACTGATGCTGATGTGCTGGTATCATCGCCATCGGCATGCACGCTGCCATCGGCGTGGCGATGGACGTTGCGGCCAAGAGACGCCAGAATCGTTTCATCCCTCAGCCAGCGCGCCACATCGGGTGATTTGGTGGCGGGATCGTAAAGGCCGCAATCCAGCAAGTCCGCAGCGGTTGCGGTTGGCGCGTCGAGGATCATTGCCGCCGGGTTGAGGGCCTTGAGACGGAGTGTTAGCGCGTTGCGATCAGCATCCGCAAGATCCGCCTTCGTGATCACCAGCCTGTCCGCCACCGCTGCCTGTTTCAGCGCTTCGGGCTGGCTGTCGAGGGTGGCCATGCCGTTGACCGCATCTATGAGCGTCACCACGCCTTCAAGGCTGTAGCGCAGGCCGAGATAGGGGTGACTCATCACCGTCTGCAGGATCGGCGCAGGATCGGCGAGGCCTGTTGTCTCGATCAGCACGCGGCGGAAGGGCGCGATGCGGTTGTTGTCGCGCTTGCGCAGCAGGCCCTCCAGCGTATTCACCAGATCGCCCCGGATGGTGCAGCAGAGGCAGCCGGATTGCATCAGGACCATGCCATCGTCCACCGCTTCCATCAGCAGGTGATCGAGGCCGATTTCGCCGAACTCGTTGACGATCACGACAGTGTCAGCGAGCGCCGGATCCTTCAGCAGGCGGTTGATAAGCGTGGTTTTGCCAGCGCCGAGAAAGCCGGTGATCACCGTCAGCGGAATCGGGGGAATGGGGCCAGTCTTGCCGGGAATCATGTCTTGCCGGGTATCATGCTTCCACGAGTATGGGCGCGGGCTGCTGCTGTTTCCAGATATCAATCGCGAGACCCGCAATCACAAGGGCCACGCCTGCATATTGCAAAGGTTTAAGCATCTCACCCAGAAAGACTGCCGCTGAGATGATGGCGACCACCGGCTCGATCAGGAATAGCAAACCAATAGTAGCGGGTTTCAGATGAGGCGCTGCCGTGAACTGGCACACAAACCCGATATAAAAGCCCGCAGCAGACAGCGCGACAGCCAGCCAGACACCCCCGATGGTTTCCAGCGGAGGTGCTCCCGTGAGGACGGCAGCTGGCACCAGCACAAGGCAAGCGATAACCTGTATCCAGAACAGCAGGATGATCCTGTCCTGTTTGAGCGTCGATGCCAGCAGGAACATTGCGGCGGAGGCGAAGGCAGCGAAGAAGGCCAGTGCCAGCCCGCGCCAGTCGAGACCCTCAAGCGAGGGACCGACCGCGATCACGATGCCGGTGAAGGCGATGGCAAAGGCAACCATGCGCCAGCCCGTGATCCGCCCGCCACCGGTGAAAGGGGCGGCCAGCAGCAGGATCAGCGGAAAGGTGTAGAACACCGTCACCGCCATCGCGACGGGCACGTAGGTCAGCGACGAAAGATAGCAGATCGCAACCAGACCGGCGCACAGGCCAAGCAGGATGATGCGGCGGCTTTCGCCAAACTGGATGCGGAAGCTCTTGCCCATGAGCGTGATGGCCGCAGCCAGCAGAACCACGAACAGAACGCTACGCTGCGCCGCAAGATTGCTGCCGTTGACACCGCCTAGGCCTGCAACGCGCGCCGCCGGAATATTGATCCCGTAGGCGATGGCTCCGATGATGATCAGCGCACCGCCAAACAGCGGGCGCGGCGACGATGTCATTCGTCCGCCTCGGCCGGTTTGTTCTTCGGCGGGGCCTTTTGGGGTTGCGCCTTCGGTGCAGCTTGCGCCGCGCGCTTTTGCTCTGGCGGTTTTGCGGCAGGCGTTGCTGCCTTGCGAGGATCAATCGGGGCTGCTGCCGTCTGACGGGGGCGGATGCCGGCTGCTGCTCCGGGCCGTGGGCCATTGGTGATCACGCCGGGAAGCTGCATGGGCGCTCCGGCATTCTCGTCTACAGCTGCTGCCTTGGGAGGCTGCTGGCGCGCCGTTTGCGTGCCGCCGGGGCGAATGCCAGCTTGCGCTGCAGGCCTTTCAAGAGTTGGGGAGCGCTCCTGTGTGGGCTCCAGGCCGGGAACAGTCGTGCGCAGGCCCGTGGGAGCAAGCGCCGATGCCGAGGCCGGTATGCCTCCATTACCTGAGGTTGCAACCGCCGTTGGCGACACGCGCCTGCCACCCGGTCCGAGTGCAACTGCCGTGCTGCCCGGTGCCCGACCGAGATACACTGCTACGGGCGTGATGCCGCTGCGCGGCCCCAGAATGGGCCGACCGCCACCGCTTGAGCGACCGATGCTATAGCTGGGCTGCGCCTGGGCAGGCAGGCTGAAGAAGGAAAGCGGAGAACCAGCAGCGGCGACGGCATCTCCGCCACCTGTCGAAGGCGAGAGGATCGCGCCACCAAAATCCGAATCATCCGCCAGAACCACGCCGCGCCGACGTCCGGTACATATCTGGCTGCGCATGTCAGGCGCAGAGGCATAGCCCGATCGCGGCAGCGTCTGCAGCGTTTGGCCTTGCCCGTTCCAGGTTCCGAAGCCTTGATCAAGCAGTTGCGCGGACCGCACGACGCGGTCGCCACCCGAGCTTGCGCCCAGAACCACCACAATGAGGGTGCGACCACCGCGTGTCGCGGTCGAGACAAGATTGAACCCGGAGGCGCAGACAAAACCGGTCTTCATCCCGGTGGCTCCGGAGTAACGTCCGATCAGGCCGTTGGTGTTGTTGAGGACGCGGTTGCCAACCTGCACCGCGCCGATGCCCCAGTATTCCTGATATTCCGGAAATTCTGTCAGTAGCGCGCGGGACAGCAGCGCCAGATCGCGCGCTGATGTCTGGTGACCACCGGCATGGAACCCGTGCGAATTGACGAAATGGCTCTCGCTCATGCCAAGCCTGCGCGCCTCGGCATTCATCATGGAAGAGAACCCTTCCACCGATCCACCGATGGCCTCGGCGATCACGACTGCCAGATCATTGGCAGATTTAACCATCATGACCTTGAGGGCGTTATCGAGCGTGATTTCCTGACCTGGGCGGATGCCAAGCTTGCTCGGCTTCTGGCCAGCGGCGCGGGCCGAGGCGATCAGCGGCGAATCCATCTGTGCCTGACCGGCCTTCACGGCGCGCAGCGCGACAAAGGCCGTCATCATCTTGGTGGTGGACGCCGGATTCCACGGCCGCGTAGCTTCGTCCTGCAGCAGCACCTGCCCCGTGCTGGCATCGACCACCACATAAGGGGCCTGGGCATAGGCGGAGAGGCTTCCTGCAACCATTGCTGCCGCTGCCAGCGCGACAACAGATACCGACTTTGTGGAACGGAGAGAAAAAGACACCATCAAATCCTGTGCTTGCAAACTTTGGGATGGAACCGGCAAATCATCTGCAACAAGCTCCGTCGTACATGCGTCGCGGCGGGAAGGGAAGACGGGAGCGACAAGAGGACTGGATTTGCCGCGAACTGCGGCGCTAGTGTGTCACTTCCCTTCCCCCGCGTGCACAGACGCAATCATACCCCGGTCAACCGTGTCATTTCTCTGGATTCCCGTCACACTCATTGCTGCCGCGGCGCAGACCGCCCGCAATGCCACCCAGCGCAGCCTCACCGAGAGCATCGGCACCGTGGGTGCCACGCAGGTACGGTTTCTGTATGGATTGCCCTTTGCGGTGCTGTTTCTGGCGCTGGTCTGCCTCTGGCTGGGCGAAGCTCCGCCCGAGATTACACGCGCTGCCGCACCCTATGCGCTGGCCGGCGCGCTGTTCCAGATTCTCGCTACCGCTCTGATGCTGACAGCCATGAAAGCCAAGTCTTTCTCGGTGACGACGGCCTATATCAAGACCGAGCCGGTGCTGACCGCTGTGGTGGGGCTGGTGCTATTGGGCGATGCGCTGACGCCGCTCAAGGTGATTGCCATTCTCATTGCGACAGCGGGCGTCATCGTGATGAGCGTCAAGCCCGACACGATGCGGGCCATGGTCTCGGAGATCCGACCCGCGCTGCTGGGAATCGCAGCCGGCGGCTGTTTCGGCCTCTCTGCCGTTGCTTTTCGCGGTGCGATTCTGGCGCTGCCGTCAGGCGGTTTCGTGATTCGGGCGACGACGATCCTCGTGCTTGGCCTCGCCATCCAGACCGTTGTTCTTCTGGTCTATCTCCTGCTGTTTGACCGCGCTGCACTGACGAAAAGCTTCGGCGTCTGGCGAGCCTCGTTCACGGCAGGCTTTCTCGGCGCTTTCGCCTCCCAATTCTGGTTCCTCGGCTTTGCGCTGACTTCGGCGGCCAATGTACGGACGCTGGCACTGATCGAAGTCTTCTTCGCGCAAGCACTTTCCCGCAAGCTTTTCGCACAGGAGACGGAGGCGCGCGAATATGCCGGGATGGCACTGATCGTGCTGGGAGTGGGTCTGCTATTGCTGGCGGCGAGCGGGTGAACTACCAAAAATTGACAGATATCAGGAGACACCCATGACCACCATCGCATTCATCGGCCTCGGCAACATGGGCGGACCCATGGCGGCCAATCTGGTCAAGGCAGGCCACCCCGTTCTGGGCTTTGATCTGGTGGGGGCCTCCCGTGCCGCCGCCAGCGACGCAGGCATCTCCGTGCAGGCCAGCGCCATTGCTGCCGTGCGTGATGGGGCGGCCGATGTCGTCATCACCATGCTGCCTGCTGGAAAGCATGTCCGTGCGGTCTGGTCGGAATTGTTGCCTGTCGCAAAGAAAGGCGCGCTCTTCATCGATTGCTCGACGATCGATGTGGACAGCGCCCGTGCCGCCCACGAAATGGCAAAGGCTGCAGGGATGGCCTCGCTGGATGCGCCTGTTTCCGGTGGAACTGGTGGCGCAAAGGGCGCGACCCTCACCTTCATGGCGGGCGGCGAAGAAGCCGCGTTCGCGCAGGGCAAGGTGATCCTCGAGAGCATGGGCAAGAAGATCGTACATTGTGGCGGTGCGGGGGCCGGACAGGCCGCGAAAATTTGCAACAACATGATCCTCGGCATTTCGATGATCGGCGTGGGCGAGGCTTTCGTGCTGGCTGAGAAGCTCGGGCTGTCGCATCAGGCGCTGTTCGATGTGGCGTCCACTTCGTCCGGCCAGTGCTGGTCGCTTACGACCTATTGTCCTGTGCCGGGGCCGGTTCCGACATCACCTGCGAACAACAGTTACAAGCCGGGCTTTGCAGCAGATCTGATGCTGAAGGATATGAATCTCAGCCAGGAAGCCGCGACGACATCAGGGGCTGCCACGCCGCTGGGTGCCGCTGCAGCAGAACTCTACACACAATTTCAGGCCGCCGGTCATGGCGGTGATGATTTTTCCGGAATAATCAATTTTTTGCGCGGGATGGCGAAATAGGCGCTACTTGCAGAACGTCTCGTAGATCAGCCGGATAAACCCTTTCGTGCGCTCATCCGCAATGCTGTAATAGATTGCCTTGCCCTCGCGGCGCGTCGTCACCAGCCCATCGAGCCGAAGACGCGCCAGCTGTTGCGACACGGCGGGCTGGCGCAGTTGCAGGAATTGCTCCAGTTCGGTCACGGAGCGCTCTTTCTCCGCCAGAAGGCACAGCAGCATAAGGCGGTTGCCATGTGCTAGCGATTTGAGGAAGTCGCTCGCATCTTCAGCATTGGCTACCATGCGTTGCAACTCGGGGGACGCTTTGGCTGACTCCTGCATTACGGTGCTGCGAGACGCAGATGCCATCACGGCACCTTTTCCGGCAACTTCTTCAGAAGGTCGCCCAGCGCAGGATAGAAGAACTGGTTGCCGGGATAACCCACGAAACGCCCCAGTTCCTTCCCGTTATCATCGAGCAGGATGAAGGTGGGGGTGAGACGCGCGCCTTCCTTCACCGTGATTCCCTCTGGCCACGGCTGGCGCAAGTCAACGCGGCGCAGTGGCGCGCGCTTTCCCTCGTCGGTGTTGGGATAGCCCGGCGCGATTTCGGCATCGAAACGCTGACACCAGACGCAGCCCGGCTGCTCGACCATCATCAGTTCAGCTGCATTGGCAGCGCTGGTGATGATCAGGAGAAGGGCCGCGATCCATTTCATTTGTTGACCGGGCTTTCCGGATCGAACAGCAATCCGACCACATCCCTGATCTGCTCCTGTGTCAGGAACTGGTGGTAACCGAAGCGCGGCATCTGTGAGCAAGGCACGATCGACATGGCGTTGAAGACCTTGGAATAGGTCTTTTTTGCCTCATCCTTGTCGAATTTTCGATCCCGGCCATAACCCACGAGCGTGGGACCAAGCGTGCCGTAGCTCAGTTCCTTCGGTGCTATCTGATGGCACGCATAACAATTGCCACCGCGAGGACCATCTGCGGCATCGCTGAACTGGCCGCCGGTGCCGATCTGGGCGACGCGTTCACCTTTCTTCCAGTCACCAACAACATTGCCATCGGCGGGATAGACGACGCTCGCCTGTTCCCGGGCCAGCATCTTTTCGAAGTCAGCGCCCTGCGGATTGTTGTCGCTCGCAGTGCAGATCCGCTGTGTGTCGTCCTGCGTGACGCGGGCTTTCCAGGCCTCGGGAGCGCCGTTCCATGTTGCCGCGACATAGCGATCCACGATGGCAGGATCGATCTTTTGCTGCTGCGCGTTGAGCGAAACTACGGCAGGCAATGAGAGCGCCGCAATGCCCGCAAGGATGAGAAACTTTTTCATGATCTCTCTCCTCAGCGCTTGATCGAGGGCACGGTGATTTCACCGCCCTCGGCCTGTTTGACCATGAAAACCGTGAGCGCCGTCACGCCGTCCGAGGCATAATCGGGTGCCGGCATACGCATCTGCCGATAGCAGTCCCACAACCGGTGCTGCATCGTCCTGAGCTGGCTCTGGCTGACGCGGTACGTTGGCCAGGAGCCCATGGTTTCCTGCGCCGGTTTGCCCGGTTTGGAGAAATTCGGCAGGCCCTGCAGGCGGATGCGCTTGCCATCCTCGCCGTGGCATGTCGCGCAGGAAAAATCCATGATGGCCGAGCGACGGTAGAACATCGCCTCGCCCACGGCATACATTTCTTTTTCCTTGGCATGCTCGAGGTTCATCGTGAATTTCATGCCGTTGGATTTGTTGGCGATGAAGGCCACGAGATCCTCCATGTCGGACTGGCGGCCGGGTCCCGAAAAGCGGCGGGCGATCACGTCCTTGGTATCAAGTTCCTGCAGCGTGGTCATGCAATGAAGCAACCGCTGCTCCAGATCCATCACGCGGTCAGCGTCCCTGAAATGGCGCGGGAGTTTCGCAAAAGCGCCCTCAAGCTTGCCCGGCCCCTCGCCAAGGTCACATGTCTCGAGACTGATATTTTTGGCACCACGCTTCAGCGCCCAGAGCTGTTCACCGCGGTCCACATTGAGATAACCCGGGTTGGCCATCGGATCGTTGATCATGGCGCGGTAACGTTCGATCTCTTTTTCGCTGACATCCTCGGTTGGCTGCTGGGCTTGGGTCGCGAGCGCTCCAAGCGCGAATGCGGCCGTTGCCACCGAGAAAATCCAGCTTTTTCGCTTCTGCCTCTTGTCCACCCGTGGTCCCTCCTCCAAGTCCAGCAAAAGCCGCTTAACGGGCTGTCACGCCATATCGTGTTTTGATATGCGTTCGCTTGACAGTCCTCACGATGACATTCATGTTTTGGAATATCAATAGGGGTGGGCTATGTACCTTTCCCTTCTCGGAGGAGACATCATGGACAGACTGGACGGCAAGGACAGACTGGAGGGATTGCCTTCACGGCGTCTGGTGCTGACTGCGGCTAGTATTGTAGCAGTCGCCGCCACGATGGCACCGTATCTGGCCTATGCGACCCCTGCCACTGTCGAGGCTGAACTCAAGAAGCTTCTGGGCGACCGCAAGCTGCTGGATGGCAAGATCAAGCTGGACCTCCCGGCGATTGCCGAAAATGGCCTGGTCGTGCCGCTGAACTTTGATGTCGAGAGCCCGATGACCGAGGCTGATCACGTCAAGGCCGTGCATTTCTTCGCCGATGGCAATCCGCTGCCTGTGGTCGCCAGCTTCCGGTTCACGCCTGCCGCTGGCAAGGCCTCGGCCTCAAGCCGCATCCGTCTGGCCGCAACGCAGAACATCATTTGCGTGGCCGAGATGTCGGATGGCAAGGTCTACATGGCCAGACAGGAAGTGAAAGTCACCATCGGCGGCTGCGGCGGCTGAGGAGAAAAATCATGAGCACAAAACCCACCCCCCGCGTCCGTGTGCCTGCAACGGCCAAGAAGGACGAGATCATCGAGATCAAGACACTGATCAGCCACGAGATGGAATCGGGTCAGCGCAAGGACGCCGCCGGTGCCACCATCCCGCGCAAGATCATCAAGAGCTTCGAGGCCAAGTTCAACGGCAAGCCTGTGTTTGCGGCCGACTGGTATCCTTCGGTGTCGGCCAATCCCTACCAGGCCTTTTTCTTCAAGGCGGCTGAGTCTGGCGAGTTCCAGTTCACCTGGACCGACGATGACGGCTCGCTCTATGAGTCAACGAACAAGCTCACGGTCACCTGATGCGGAAACCCCGGTATTGTCCGGGGTTTTTTGTATCATAACATATTCAACATTCAGAATGTGAGAATACCTTGATTTCACGTCGTGAGTTTGGACAAGCCGCCATGGCTGCCGCTGCCCTCGTGGGAGGCGGTGCGGGATCGCTTGGACGCCTCGCAGCACAGCAGCGGCTGAAACAGGAAGACCTGCTGAAGTTCGACGCGCTGGGACAGGTCACCGTCGTCCATATCACCGACCTGCATGCGCAGCTTATCCCGCAGCATTTCCGCGAGCCATCGATCAATCTGGGCGTTGGAGAATCGAAGGGGCTGGCACCGCATATTTCGGGCGATGCTTTCCTGAAAGCCTATGGCATTCCGGCTGGATCTCCGATGGCCTATGCGCTGACAGATCAGGATTTTGCGGGACTAGCGAAAACCTACGGTCGCATGGGCGGCTTCGACCGGGTGGCGACAGTGATCAAGGCCATCCGCGCCGAACGGGGAGAGCGCGTGCTGCTGCTCGATGGCGGCGACACCTGGACCAATTCCTGGACGTCTTTGCAAACCAAGGCGGCGGACGTCGTGGACGCCATGAACCTTCTGAAACCCGATGCCATGACCGGCCATTGGGAATTCACGCTGGGAGCCGAGCGAGTGAAGGAGATCACCGACAAACTGGCTTTTCCCTTCCTCGCCCAGAACATGCGCGACACCGAGTTCGAGGATATCGTCTTCGAGCCGAAGAAAATTTTCGAAAAGGGCGGCGTGAAGATTGCCGTCATCGGGCAGGCCTATCCCTATACCGCCATCTCCAATCCGCGCTGGATGTTCCCGAAATGGCAGTTCGGCCTGCGGGAAGAGGAGATGCAGAAACAGGTGGATGAGGCACGCGCGGGCGGCGCGGATTGCATCGTTCTGCTCTCGCATAACGGCTTCGATATCGACCGCAAGATGGCGGGCCGCGTCAAGGGGATCGACGTGATCCTGACCGCCCATACGCATGATGCGCTGCCGGAAGCCGTCAAGATTGGCAAGACTCTGGTGATCGCTTCGGGCTGCAACGGCAAGTTCGTGTCACGCCTCGATCTCGACATCCGTGAAAAGGAAGTGAAGGGCTATCGCTACCGGCTGATCCCGGTGTTCTCGGATTCCATCGCGCCGGATGCCGAGATGGCGGCACTGGTGAAAAAACACCGCGCGCCGTTCGAGACCAATCTTGGCAAGGTTCTGGGCAAAACCAATGGCACGCTCTACCGGCGCGGCAATTTCCAGGGCTCGCTCGATGATGTCTTCTGCGACTCCATGCTGGCCATTCGCGACGCCGAGATCGCACTGTCGCCCGGTGTGCGCTGGGGCACCAGCCTGCTCCCGGGACAGGACATCACCTTCGAGGATATCACCAACGCCTGCGCCATCAGCTATCCCAATTGCTACCGGCTGCCCATGACAGGCGCACGGCTGAAAGAGGTGCTGGAGGATGTGGCCGATAACATCTTCAACCCTGACCCCTATCTGCAGGGCGGTGGTGACATGGTGCGTGTCGGCGGCCTCGGCTTCACCGTAGATGTGTCGAAGCCGATCAACAGCCGCATTTCCAACCTCACGGTATTGAAGGACGGCAAGCCACTGGAGGCGTCGCGCGAGTACATCGTGGCGGGCTGGGCTTCGATCAACGAAGGCACGCAGGGACCGCCAATCTGGGACGTCGTGAGCCAGTATCTGACGGCGAAGAAAGTGGTGGAGCCAAGGCCGCTGGACGCTGTCAAGGTGGTGGGGATATGACAGATACGTCACGCCGCACATTTATCGCCACAGCCGCGGGAAGCCTCGCCGCAGTATCCGCCGCCAAGGCCCAATCCACACCTGACAAGGCGATAACAGAACTGCCCGACTGGTCACGCTATCTCGGTGACGGCGTCGCTGCGCGCCCCTACGGCAAGCCATCGAAATTCGAGGCGCATGTGATGCGCCGCGATGTGGAGTGGCTGACGGCGAGCCGCGAAAGCTCGGTCAACTTCACGCCGCTGCATGAGCTTGACGGCATCATCACGCCTTCGGGCCTCTGCTTCGAACGCCATCACGGCGGCATCGCGGAGATCGACCCGGCGCAATACAGGCTGATGATCTCGGGCCTTGTGGACAAGCCACTGGTGTTCACGCTCGATGACATCAAGCGCTTTCCGCGCATCAACCGGGTACACTTTCTGGAATGTGCGGCGAATTCCGGCATGGAATGGCGCGGCGCTCAGCTCAACGGCTGCCAGTTCACCCACGGCATGGTTCACAACGTGATGTACACTGGCGTTCCGCTCAAGCATCTGCTGAACGAGGCTGGCGTAAAGACCAGCGGCAAGTGGGTGATCGCCGAGGGGGCAGATTCATCCGGCATGAACCGCTCGATACCCCTGCAGAAAACGCTCGATGATTGCATCGTGGCGTTCCGCATGAATGGCGAGATGCTTCGGCCCGAACAGGGCTACCCCGTGCGGCTCGTGGTACCCGGTTGGGAAGGCAACATGTGGGTAAAGTGGCTGCGCCGTCTCGATGTGACCGACGTACCGCTGCTGGCCCGTGAAGAAACCTCGAAATACACTGACCTGATGGCGGATGGGCGTTCGCGGCGCTTCACCTTCATCATGGATGCCAAGTCCGTTGTGACCAATCCGTCGCCGCAGGCTCCGCTTAAAGCCAAGGGTCAGAATGTGCTCTCGGGCCTCGCATGGTCCGGTCGCGGTACGATTCGCCGGGTGGATGTGACGCTCGATGGTGGCCGCAACTGGCAGGAGGCTCGCATCGACGGGCCGGTGCTCGACCGCTCGCTGACGCGCTTTTACGTCGATTTCAACTGGCAGGGACAGGAGCTAATGATCCAGTCCCGCACTCATGATTCCACAGGGTATGTGCAGCCCACCAAGGATGAGTTGCGCAAGGTGCGTGGTGTCAATTCGATCTATCACAACAACGGCATCCAGACGTGGCTGGTGCGTGCCAATGGCGAGACGGAAAATGTCGAGATTTCGTGAGGCCGCTATCGGCGCTGCAGTTGGCCTTTTGCTGACAAGCGGGCTGGTGCTTGCACAGCAGACGGCCACCGTGCCCAAGCCGCTCAATCTCGGCCGCCCTGCCCATGCGCAGGAAATCAAAGCCTGGGATATTTCCATCCTGCCCGACGGGCGTGGTCTCCCCGTTGGCAAGGGAACCGCAAAAAAGGGCGAGGAACTCTTCGTCGAGAAATGCGCCGCCTGTCATGGCGAGTTTGGCGAAGGCGTCGGGCGCTGGCCAGTACTGGCAGGCGGCAATGGGTCGCTGAAGAATGACCGGCCTGAAAAGACCGTGGGATCCTTCTGGCCAAGCTCGACCACACTGTTCGACTACCTCCGCCGCGCCATGCCCTACGGCAATGCGCAGTCGCTTGAAGCGGATGAGCTTTACGCGCTCTCTGCCTACATCCTGCATATGGGCGATGTTATCAAGGACGCCAGTTTCGAGGTGAACGAGAAAAACTATGCAGCAATCCCGATGCCCAATGGCGGCGGCTTCTATGATGATGATCGGGAGGTTGCGGAAAAGGCGTTCTGGCGCAAGGATGTCTGCATGAAGGACTGCAAGAAGGAACCGCCGAAGGTGACAGGACGCGCCATGGTGCTGGATGTCACGCCGGATTCAAAGACGGCTCCGAGGGTTGAATGAGGCTGGCGACATGGATGATCGCCATCGCGCTTCTGCCAGGAGGCTCGGCGCTTCTGGGAGGAGGCGCAGTAGCGAAAGCGGACAGGGCTTTAGGGGAATATCTCGGTGCCGAATGCGTGACATGCCATCAACTGAGCGGCAAGGCGGTGGGTGCTATTCCACCCATCGTCGGTGTCGATGCTGAGAGTTTTACGGCCCTGATGAATACCTACCGCAAGAAGGAGCGCGAGAATCAGGTGATGCAAACCATTGCCGCCAAGTTCAGCGATGAGGAGATCGCAGCGCTGGCGGTGTATTTCGAGAGCATCAAGCCCAAGCCGTGAGGACCGCCGCTTGTAAATACGCATTATAAAAGTAATAAGAATTATATAACAGGGATAAACGGGAATGGAGCTTCACAGGAGGCAGGTTCTGGTTGCAGCTGCCGGAGTGATCGGTGTCGCGGGCGCGGCGGTTGCGGCGCCCGTCAAGCTCGATCTCAAATCACTGAAAAAAGAGGCGGATGTCGCTTGCCTCTATCATTGCGATTTTGGTGACCCCGCGCGGTTTGCCCAGATGCTGACCAACCTCAGCAATCACTTTTCGGTCTATGGCAATCCGCTGGATATCCAGCTGGCGATTGTCGTGCATGGTCAGGGCCTCAAGTTCTTTCTGGAATCCCTGGAGGACACGCCCTGGAAGGACGAGAAGCTGCCGGGCGACACCGTGCAGCGGCTGTCCGACCTCGCGAAAAGTGGATTGAAGGTCTATCTGTGCGAAATCACGTTCACACGCCTGAAGATCGATCCGGGCAAGGCGCGGCAAGCTGAATTCATCCGTTTCGTGCCTTCGGGAGCCGCTGCTGTCGGTGCGCTGCAGGCGCAGGGCTTCGGCTATCTGAAAACAGGCTGACATGCGCGCAAGGCGTTCAAACAAACAGGACAACCCCGAAAGGCTGACTTCCATGACCACCAACCGCAGACAATTCCTCGCTGGAGCCGCGACCGCAGCCGGCGCTTCAATGCTCGCCATGCCTGCCATTGCCCATCTCAGGCCGCGTGTCGTCGTGGTCGGCGGTGGACCCGGTGGTGCGACGGCTGCCAAATATATCGCGCGAGAGACCAATGGCGCTCTCGATGTCGTGTTGGTTGAACCCTCGCGGCAGTTCACCACGTGCTTCCATTCCAACCTGTATCTCGGCGGCTTCCGCTCGCTGGAATCGATCACGCACAGCTATGACAAGCTGGCTTCCACATACGGCATCCGCATGAACCATCAGATGGCGGCGGGCGTTGACCGGGTGACGCGGCAGGTGGTGATGGCCGACGGCTCACGTCTCAGCTACGACCGGCTGATCCTGTCGCCGGGCATCGACATCCGCTATGATTCCGTTCCTGGCTGGGGCCAGCAGCATGAAGAGGCGATGCCGCATGCCTGGAAGGCCGGCCCGCAAACGCAGCTTTTGAAGACACGGCTGGATGCGGTTCCCGACGGTGGCCTGATCGTCATGGTCGCACCCCCCGTGCCCTATCGCTGCCCGCCCGGCCCCTATGAGCGCGTGTCGATGATGGCACATGTGCTGAAGAAGGCAGGCAAGACCAAGGCGAAAATTGTCGTGCTCGACCCCAAGGAGCGCTTCTCCAAACAGGCGCTGTTCCAGGAAGGCTGGGAGCGGCTCTATCCCGGCATGGTGGAGTGGCTTGGACCAGGAATCCACAGCGGCATCAAGGGCGTCGATCCGCGCACCAACACGGTCGAGACCGGCTTCGAGACTTACAAGAACGCAGCGCTGGTCAACGTCATCCCGGCACAGTTCGCAGGCAAGATCGCGCGCGACGCGGGCCTCACCAATGCATCGGGGTATTGCCCCATTGATCCCGAAACCATGCGCTCCGTCGCTGATCCCAATATCTATGTTATCGGCGATGCGTCCATCGCGGGGGACATGCCGAAGTCGGCGTTCTCCGCCAACAGCCAGGCCAAGGTTGCGGCCATGAGCGTGCGGGGCGAGTTGCTGGGAATGCGGACTTTCCCGGCGCGCTACACCAACACCTGCTGGAGCCTGCTTGATACGGACAACACGGTGAAGGTGGGTGGTCGCTACGAGCCCGGCGAAGGTCGCATCAAGGAGATCGAGGGCTTTGTCTCCAAGACTGGCGAGACGGCGGCTCTGCGCAAGCAGACGCAGGACGAGAACATGGGATGGTATGCAGGCATCATCGCCGACATGTTCACATGAACGAAAAAGCGGGCCTTTGAGCCCGCTTTTCTAATGTGTGGACCGCTGGTTCCTACTTCTTCTTGCCGTCCTTGCCGTACTGCTGAAGGAATGCAACCAGATCCTTGATCTTGGCTTCGTCCTTCAAACCGGCATAGACCATCTTCGTGCCGGGTGTGACGCCGCGTGGATCCTGGATGTAAACGGTGAAATTCTCGACGCTCCAGACCTTGTCCAGACCCTTGTAGGCAGCCGAGTAAGTGTAGCCTTCGGCTGTCCCAGCCTTGCGATCTTCGAAGAGACCGTTTAACTGCGGACCTACCAAATTCTTGGCGGTTTCACCGATCTGGTGGCAGGTCCGGCATTGCAGGAACAGCTTTTCACCCGCGGCAACATCCTGTGCGACGGCGGGACCTGCAGAAAGGGTCCCGAGAACGAGGGCCGAGCCCAGAAGAGTCATCATAAAGCGCATTATTTTCTTCCTCCAGTCGCGCCAGTTTGATCCAAAGGCGCAGTTCTATTTCGTGTTTACGTCCAAACATAAAAATTAGATTTATGGCGCGGCACGTCAAGAGTTCAATGCTGATCTATTGTCACAGGGGTGAATAGGGACTGAACTGCTCATGCCTTCGGTAGATGAATGCGAAAGCAAGCCCCGGGAGACTGATCCAGCAAATTGATCGAACCGCCGAGCGCCCTGACAAGGTCGGAAGCGATGGCAAGGCCAAGTCCCGTTCCGCCGGGGCGCGTTGAGCCATGAAAGGCATCAAACAGCTTTTGCCGGATCACGGACGGGATGCCTGGGCCTGTGTCGGCGATATCCAGCATCCAGCTCGCTGCATCCTCCGTGCATGTCACGATCAGGGCATGATGCTGGCCGGGCGCCGGCGGATTGGTTTCCATGGCCTGGAGGGCATTGCGGCAGAGGTTCGTGCAGATGCGGAACAGATGCTCGGGATCGCTGCGCAGCATCAGGGATTGTGACACCGCATTGGTCCAGATCACGGAATGTCCGTCGAAAAGACCGACGGCATCCCGGACTTCTTCCAGCAGGGCATTCAGGCGGATCGTTTCCAGCCAGGGTGGCCGTTCTTCCGCGCGTCCATAAGCGAGGGTAGACTGGCAAAAGGCGATGGCGCGGTCCAGCGTCTGGAGAAGTTTGGGGGCGAAGCGCTGCACCGTCGGGTCCTTCACAGCACCAAGCCTGTCGGAGATGAGTTGCGCCGAGGACAGCATGTTTCTGAGATCGTGGTTGATCTTGCTGACGGCGAGTCCCAGCGCTGCAAGATGCTCCTTCTGCTTGAGCTGTTGTGAGATCGTCTTCTGCATCCCCGATACCGCTGTTTCGGCGGTGCCGATTTCGTCCGTACGGCCTGATGGCTGCATCAGCCGAGTCTGGTCATCGGGCTTTTCGGCAAAGCGGGTAATGCTCGCCGTCAGTTTTTCAACCGGACGAACGATTAGACGCTTGAGTGAGAGAAAGACCAGCGCACCCGTGATGCCTGAGATGAACAGCGAAAGTGCGAGGATGTTAACCGCGAAACGCCACATCGCTTCACGTAACGGCCTTTCCTTCAGGACGATTTCCACGAAATCCCCATCCATAGGCGCTGAATCGATAACGCGGACTGTCCGGTCTCCGCCATTCACGAGGATATCAAAACTCTCCGCAATGCTGCGGAAGGCAT
The DNA here is from genome assembly GCA_031431475.1 of Hyphomicrobiales bacterium. GTDB lineage: Bacteria > Pseudomonadota > Alphaproteobacteria > Rhizobiales > Beijerinckiaceae > JADCCX01. Next base: position 387,153 of record JANPDL010000035.1, on the reverse strand, counting down.
CCATTTTCTGGAAGTCGAAGGTGGCCTCCACCATAGGCGGCATATCGCTGAAAGCGAGCAACCGCCGGGCTCCCTTGACGCGCAACGCAATCGTCTCTGCCCCGACATTCTTGAGAAGCTGCCTGACGAGATCTTCTGGAAGTGCCTCTTCGGGAACCGCTTCCAGCACCAGCGCAGCAGTCCTTGCCGAGGCGAGCCGGTCGTTCAGCCAGGCATTGCGGAAATTCGCGATGGACGGCACGAAGATCAGCACTTCGGCGACCATCACGAACAGCAATGTGAGCAGCAGCAGCCGGGTGGACAATCCGAGTTTACGGCGGCGGGGCATAGGGGTTGCGGCTACAGCCATGTGTCACCCGAACATCCGCATGAAGCGCAGGAGGCGCTGCAGCAGGGGCCTGCGCAGTTTTGGCAGCAGGAACGCCGTGGCAACCCGTTTCGAGACCTCGGAATAGGTCGGATAAGGAAGTGTAATCCCGGTCATTGCGCCGATCTTCAATCCATTGGCCATCGCCAGCGTCCATGGCGTCAGCAATTCGCCGGCATTGTGACCGGCGATGACGACGCCGAGAATGCGTCCCCTGGAATCCACCATCACCTTGATAAAACCCTCCGTCCTGCGCTCAGCCTGTGCCCGGTCATTCTCGGCGAAGGGCCAGCGCAGCACTTGGATGCCTTTGCCCTGTTTGCGGACTTCGTCCTCGGAAAGACCAATCGCGGCAATCTCGGGGTCCGTATAAGTCACGCGCGGCATCAGGGCATCGCTGGCCTTGACCGGCAAGCGGAACAAGCCGTTCCGGATCACCAACCCGGCTTGATAATTGGCGCGATGGGTGAATTGCGGCGGGCCAATGACATCACCGATAGCATAGACCTTGCGGTTCGTGGTCTTGAGCTTGTGGTTGACCGTGATTCCCTGCGGCGTGACGGCGATGCCTGCCTTGTCCAGATCGAGGCCATCAACAGTCGGTTTGCGGCCGGTCGCCACGAGAATGTGGCTGCAATCGATGATTTCATCCCCGCCGTTGGCAGTCATCATCACTTTCAGCTTTTCGCCCGAGCCTGACACACTCTTGACGATGATGCCGGTGCGAAAGACCACGCCGTCGCGCTCCAGCGCCAGCCGCGCCAGTCGCGCGGCCTCCGGGTCTTCGCGTCCCAGCACAGCCTTTGGCTCCAGCACAATAACGTCCGAGCCCAGACGCGCATGGGCCTGCGCCATTTCCATGCCGATGGGGCCAGCGCCCAGAACCACCAGCTTCTGCGGCTTGCGGGTCAGATCGAAAAGACTCTCGTTGGTGAGATAGGGCACCGTGTCGAGACCAGAAATCGGCGGAATGGCCGGATTAGAACCCGTGGCGATCACGAAACGCCGCGCCTTGATCACCTGATCACCAACCTGCACCGTCTGCTTGCCGATGAAACGCGCCTCACCCTTGATGACGGTGGCGCCAAGTGCCCGGAAGCGATTCTCGCTGTCCAGAGGCGCAATCGCGGCAATCACCTGTTTCACATGGGCATTTACCCGGTTGAAGGCCGGTTTGATCTCGACAGCGGCGAAGCCGAATTCCACCGCGTCCCGCATGCCTGCCGCATGCTTGGCCGCCGCAATCAACGCTTTCGAGGGCACGCAGCCGACATTGAGGCAATCCCCGCCCATACGGTGCTTCTCGATCAGCACAACCGGCACCTGCATCATCGCGGCAGCGGCGGCCACCGAAAGGCCGCCCGAACCAGCGCCGATCACGCAAAGATCCGTTGTCAGGATATCAGGCAACAGGCGCTCCCTTCCGCCGGGCGAAGATGCGTTTGGCAATCACCGGAATGAGGGCGATAACGCCTAATGCGGCAAAGGCAAGCAGCAGCTTCGGACTGACGAGCGTCGAGACGTCGATTGTAAGCTTGCAATCCGGCTGCCCAAGCGTCCTGCACGCCTCGTAGACAGCCTTTCGCTCGTCCAGCACGCCGTCAAGGCTGTTGGCGGCCAGTGTGAAGGCCATGGTGCCGGGCAGGATGCCAACGAGAGTCGTCCAGACGAAGGTTTTCAGGGGAACCCCGACTATGGCGGGCGCGATATTGACCAGCGCGAAAGGGAAGAGCGGCACCAGCCGCAGGAACAGCATGTAGGACGCCGCGTCGGCGCGGAGGCCCGCGCTCATGCGGGCCACGCTTTCTCCCCCCTTGTTGCGCAAAGCTTCGCCCAACGATGAGCGCGCCACCAGAAACAGGATTGTCGCGCCGGTTGTGGCTGACACCAGGATGGCAAGACAGGCGACCCAGAACGGGAAAATCATTCCGCCCACAAGGGTCATGATAAGCGCGCCGGGCAACGAAAGTGCCGTGACGAGGACATAGGTTGCCATGAAAGCGAGCAATGAGAGAGCAAAATGACTTTCCACCAGCGCTTCGAGCCTGCCCTTGTTAATGGCGACGGCGTCAAGGCTGAGCCAGCGATGTGCGCCAGTCACAACGATGACGAGGGCGACACTCACCAGGACAAGCAGCGGCAACCAGCGCCGAAGGCTGTTACGCATCAATGATGTTGGGAGGGGTTCTTTCACAAAAAATCCCGAAGAAGAGAAATATCCTCCACCTTACAGGCACAGTCACCTCACATGAAACACCTGATTGATCACAGTCACTCACAGGCGGTTGACTTTTGCGCCCGTCTCTATCAATGAAGCCGCTGAATTTTCCCGTAACTTCCGGGCGATGTGGCTGTTAATCCAGCAAGCGTTGTCATTTGGGAGTGGCGTGACAGACGATTTTGGAGAACGACCGTGAAGCGGACCTATCAACCCAGCAAGCTCGTGCGCAAGCGCCGACATGGTTTTCGTGCCCGCATGGCCACCAATGGCGGCGCCAAGGTGATCGCAGCCCGCCGGGCACGCGGTCGCAAGCGTCTTTCTGCCTGATAGCGTCCGGGCCAGTTGGGCTGCCGGTGAAAGCTGACAGCATGCTACGGCTCAAGAAACGGCGCGATTTCCTGAGGGTTCAGAAGGGCCGGCGTGTTCACACCGGCCTTTTTTCCGTTCAGGCTCTGCCTCAGGAAGTCGAGACTGTGTCCCGCGTCGGTTTCACGGTTTCAAAACAGGTCAGCCTTTCTGCGGTCAAACGGAACCGGATTCGGCGCAGATTGAAGGAAGCGATGCGACGCGTGGAGAACGAGGTTTCGGCCAAAGGTACGGACTTTGTGATCGTTGCAAAGCTCGAATCCCTGGCCGCGCCCTTCGCCCGCATCACGTCAGAAATGACAAGGGCATTGCGGAAAGCAGTGCTGAGCCAACCCGACTTTCAATCCGCGCCTTACCCGCGCGCGCCCTGATTACGCAAACGTCTGCGAAAGCGTCATGCAAAAAGAAAACGACAACACAAACCTGTTTCTGGCGATCGCGCTGTCGATCCTGGTCATCATCGGCTGGAATTATTTCTATGCCGGTCCCCAGGTCGAGAAGCAGCGGCAGGAAAAGCTGGCGCAGCAGACGACGCAGCCGACCGTGCCGCAGCCAGCCACAGGCGCGGGCGTGCCAACGGCTCCGACATTGCCCGGTGCAGTGCCGACGGCTCCTGGCGCACCAGCAGCAGGTCTGACACGCGAGGCAGCACTGGCGCAATCGCCGCGTGTCACCATCGTAACGCCAAGGCTCAAGGGCTCGATTGCACTTAGGGGCGGACGGATCGACGATCTGTCGCTCTCGGGCTACCGCGAGACGATCAAGCCTGACAGCGCCAATATCGTGCTGTTCTCACCCTCGCAGGCCCCCAAACCTTACTATGCCGAATTCGGATGGGTAGCGGGACAGGGCGTAACGTCTCCTGTGCCCACCAGCCAGACGGAATGGACCGCCAGTAGCCCGAAACTGACGCCTGAAACACCGGTGACGCTGACCTGGAATAATGGTCAGGGCCTGACCTTCAAACGTATGATCGGCGTGGACGCCAATTACATGTTCACCGTGACCGATACCGTGGAGAATGCAGGCGTGGCACCTGTCGCGCTGTTCCCCTATGGTCTGGTGTCGCGTCATGGCACGCCCGAGACAGCCGGCTTCTATATTCTGCATGAAGGCCTGATCGGGGTGCAGGCAGACAAGCTGCAGGAGGTGTCCTACGCCGACCTCGTGAAGGCGAAAACCAAGGACTACAAGACGAACAAGGGTGGTTTCATCGGCATCACCGACAAATACTGGGCTGCCGCGCTGATCCCGGATCAGGCCAAAACGCATGACGGTCGCTTCCTTGCAGGCACAGTGGGCGCAACGCCAACCTATCAGGCTGACGTGCTGCTGGCGGCAGAGACCGTCAATCCCGGTGCATCCGCGACGTCGGTTACCCGCCTGTTTGCAGGGGCCAAGGAAACCAACACCATCGACGGCTATCAGGCGTCTCTCAGCATCAAGAATTTTGACCTGATGATCGACTGGGGTTGGTTCTATTTCATCACCAAGCCGCTGTTCAAGCTGATGGACTGGATCTATCACCTCGTCGGCAACTTCGGCATCGCCATCCTGCTGGTGACCGTGTTCATCAAGGCGCTGTTCTTCCCGCTCGCCAACAAGTCCTACACATCAATGGCCAAGATGAAGGCCGTGCAGCCCGCGATGGCGGAGCTCCAGACGCGCTTCAAGGACGACAAGATGGCACAGCAGAAGGCGCTGATGGAGCTCTACAAGAAAGAGAAAATCAATCCGCTGGCAGGCTGCTGGCCGGTGTTGCTGCAAATTCCGGTTTTCTTCGCGCTCTACAAGGTGCTGTTCGTCACCATCGAGATGCGCCACGCGCCGTTCTTCGGCTGGATCAAGGATCTGGCCGCGCCGGATCCGACATCCATCTTCAATCTCTTCGGCCTGATTCCCGTGACGCTGCCTGATTTTCTGCTGGTCGGCGTCTGGCCCATCATCATGGGCATCACGATGTGGCTGCAGATGAAGATGAACCCGGAGCCGACGGACCCGACGCAGAAGATCATCTTCGGCTGGATGCCGCTGATCTTCACCTTCATGCTGGCGTCCTTCCCGGCTGGTCTCGTGATCTACTGGGCCTGGAACAACATCCTCTCGGTGTCGCAGCAGTACCTCATCATGAAGCGCCTCGGCGTGAAGGTGGAACTGTGGGACAACATCCGCAGCATGTTCAGGAAAGCGACTGCCGCCAAGAGTTAGGTGGGAAATGCCGCCACCAGACCCGCTTGCTCTCCATCCTGTGCCGACCTGGCACGGAACGCGCTATCTGCGGGCCGTGGTCAAAAACCCGCAGATCATCGTCGGCGACTACAGCTATTATGACGACAGCCGGGGTCCGGAGCATTTCGAGGCGCGCTGCGTGCGCTATCTCTTCGATTTCGTTGGCGACCGGCTGATTATTGGTAAGTTCGTGGCGATTGCGCAGGGCGCGCAGTTCATCATGAATGGGGCCAACCATCCGCTCAGCGGCTTCTCGACCTTTCCCTTCTCGTCCTTCGAGGGCTGGAAGGAGAATGCGCCAGTGGAATGGCCCAACCGGGGCGACACAATCATCGGCAACGATGTCTGGATCGGCCGAGAGGCCGTGATCATGCCGGGTGTCACCATCGGCCATGGCGCGATCATCGGCAGCCGTGCCGTTGTGGCTAAAGACGTGCCGCCCTACTCGGTAGCAGTCGGCAACCCGGCCAGCATCGTCAAGCGACGCTTTAGCGACGACGTGATCGAGCAGTTGCTGGCCATCGCATGGTGGGACTGGCCGCCAGACAAGATCTCCCGGCATATTCCGGCGATTGCAGGTGCTGATCTCGCGGCGCTCACTGCAGCATCGGTGGAATCATGAACGCCTCCCGCATCCATCTCCTGTTCGCTGCCCTGATGGGGGCTGTGGGCGTGGCGCTCTGGGCCATGGCGGCGCATCGGGCGGGCGGCGAAAGCCTTGTGACCTCGGCGCAGTTCCTGCTGATCCATGCCTGCGCGGTGCTTGGCCTGACGGCCTGCCGCAAACAGGGGCTGATCCATGACCGGATCGCAGGGTTGGCCTCGGCTGTGCTGATCCTGGGGACCGTACTGTTCTCGGGCGATATCGCGGCGCGGGTGCTGGCGGGCGGGCGTCTGTTCCCGATGGCTGCGCCTGTCGGCGGAAGTTTGCTGATTCTGGGGTGGCTGGTGGCTGGACTCGCGGCCCTGTGGCAAAAGTCTGCCGATCAGGATTGATCGATCACGTCACCAAAACCGATTTGCCTTGGCTTCCCATGCGGTCCAAGACGAACGGATGACAGCCCTCACGAACACCATCCCCCTCGGCGACCAGATGGCGCGGCGCAATGCCCTGGTGCTGGCCATTGCCAGCGGGCTTGCAGGTGCCAACGCCACCGTGGTTTTCGCCACCAGCGGCATCGTCGGGCAATCGCTGGCTTCACAGGCGGTCTGGGCGACTTTGCCCGCCTCTACCTTCGTCTTCGGCACCATGCTGGCGACGCTTCCTGTGGCTTTTGCAGCCAAGCAGTACGGGCGACGCACAGTGTTCATGGGCGGCAATATTGCGGGAGCCTTCGCGGGCATCCTCGCGGCGCTGGCGATCTATATTTCATCCTTCACGCTGTTCTGTTTCGCGACAGGTCTGGCGGGTGCCTATCAGGCCGTGGTCCAGAGCTACCGCTATGCTGCGGCGGATACGGCGACTCCCGCTTTCCGCCCCAAGGCCATCGCCTGGGTGCTGACGGGCGGTGTGGCAGCGGCATTCATTGGTCCTCAGCTTGTGATCTGGACCAAGGAAATGATGCTGCCCTATCTGTTCATGGCAAGCTTCATGGGACAGGCCGCCATCGCCATTGCCGCGATGTTCGTGACCAGCCGTTTCGAGGATCAGTCGGCGGAAGAGGTGAAGGGCGGCACGCAGCGACCCCTGTCCGTAATCCTGCGCCAGCCCCGGCTGCTGGTGGCTATCCTGTGCGGAACCATGGCGCAGGCCCTGATGAACTTCGTGATGACGGCTGCACCGCTTGCCATGGTGCAATGCGGTCACTCCATCGTGGATTCGACGCTTGGCATCCAGTGGCATGTCATCGCCATGTTTGGCCCAAGCTTCTACACCGGCACGCTGATCCAGCGCTTCGGCAAGGAGCGGATGGTGATAGCGGGAATGCTGATCCTGATCGGTTGCGGCGTGGTCAACCTGATGGGTATCACCGTGATGCATTTCTGGGTGGCACTGGTGCTGCTCGGCATAGGCTGGAACTTTGCCTACATTGGCGCAACTGCCATGGTCACGGACTGCCACACACCCGCCGAGCGCGCCAAGGTGCAGGGGCTCAACGATTTCACGATCTTCGGGGTCACGACTGTCGGTTCGCTACTGGCGGGCTACCTGCTGGCAACCGTGGGATGGGCCACGATCAACGCCGCGCTGATGCCGATTGCGCTGCTCTGCGTGGTGGTGATGATCGGTCTCATCATGACATCGCGGCCTTCGGCAGCCGCTGCAGCTTGAACGAAAGTCCGAATTCCACGAAAAAAGCCGCAAAAAAGCCAAATCTTGGTTTGGCGTTGGCGTTTCCCTTTGCTACACGGCACCCACCGGAAACGGGAGGAAGCGCGTCTGATCGCGGCCAATCCCCTTTGGAACCTGAAAAAACCAAGGGAAGAAGACAATGACCGCACTGACGGTAATCATCCTACTCGGACTAACATCCCTCATCTACGGGGCCTGGGCCTATAGCGACGTCATGAAGCGTGACGCAGGCAATGCGCGCATGCAGGAAATTGCAGCGGCTATCGCAGAAGGCGCACAGGCCTATCTCAAGCGCCAGTACATCACCATTGCGGGCGTCGGCATCGTGCTGCTCCTTGTGCTCTGGTATCTGCTGGGCAAGGAAGTCGCCGTCGGCTTCCTGATCGGCTCGGTACTCTCGGGCCTCGCAGGCTTTATCGGCATGAACGTCTCGGTGCGCGCCAATGTGCGAACGGCTCAGGCGGCCTCGCAGTCACTCGCGGCTGGTCTCGATGTCGCCTTCAAGGCGGGTGCTGTCACCGGCATGCTGGTGGCCGGTCTGGCATTGCTGGGCGTCGCCGTCTATTACGGCATCCTCACCGGCATGATGGGCTATGCGCCCTCCAGCCGCACCGTCATCGACGCGCTGGTGGCGCTGGGCTTCGGCGCATCGCTGATCTCGATCTTCGCGCGCCTCGGCGGCGGCATCTTTACCAAGGGCGCTGACGTCGGCGCTGATCTCGTGGGCAAGGTGGAAGCCGGTATTCCCGAAGATGACCCCCGCAACCCAGCCACCATCGCCGATAACGTGGGTGACAACGTCGGCGATTGCGCCGGCATGGCGGCTGACCTGTTCGAGACCTATGCCGTGACGCTCGTTGCCACCATGGTTCTCTCGGCCATCTTCTTCGCGGGTCAGGGCGCCACGCTCTCGACCATGATGCTCTACCCGATGGCCCTGGCTGCGGCCTGCATCGTCACCTCCATCGCGGGCACCTTCTTCGTCAAGCTGGGTGCCAACAACTCGATCATGGGCGCGCTCTACAAGGGCTTCATCGCCGCTGGCGTGCTGTCAGTCGGCGCTATCGCGGCTGTCCACATGTGGATCCTGGGTGGTTTCGCCACCAAGTTCACCACGGCACAGGGCGTGAGCTTCACGTCGGGTCAGCTGTTCTGGTGCGCCATGGTCGGCCTCGCCGTCACGGCGCTGATCGTCGTGATCACCGAATACTACACCGGCACGGGCAAACGCCCGGTCGTCTCCATCGCGCAGGCCTCGGTCACCGGCCACGGCACCAACGTCATCCAGGGCCTCGCGGTCTCTCTGGAATCGACCGCGATGCCGACCATCGTGATTGTGGCGGGCATCATCGCTTCCTACTCGCTGGCAGGCCTGTTCGGCATCGCTATCGCGACGACGGCGATGCTGGCGCTGGCGGGCGTGGTCGTGGCGCTTGATGCCTTCGGCCCTGTCACCGACAATGCGGGCGGCATCGCGGAAATGGCGGGCCTCCCCAAGGAAGTGCGCCACTCCACCGATGCGCTCGACGCTGTCGGCAACACCACCAAGGCCGTGACCAAGGGCTATGCCATCGGTTCCGCCGGTCTTGGCGCGCTGGTGCTGTTTGCGGCCTACACGTCCGATCTCAACTTCTTCATCGGCGAGGCGAACAAGGCTGGCTCGACGCAGTTCCAGTACTTCAAGGGTGTCGTGGTCGATTTCTCGCTGTCCAACCCTTATGTCGTGGTTGGTCTGCTGCTGGGCGGTCTCATCCCGTTCCTGTTCGCGGGCATGGGCATGACAGCCGTGGGACGCGCCGCTGGCTCCGTGGTGGAAGAGGTCCGTCGCCAGTTCAAGGAAAAGCCCGGCATCATGCTTGGCACCGAGCGGCCGGATTACGCCCGCGCGGTGGACCTTTTGACCAAGGCGGCGATCAAGGAAATGATCATCCCCTCGTTGCTGCCGGTGCTTGCCCCCATCGTGATCTTCTTCACGATCACGGCCATCGCGGGCAAGGCGCAGGGCTTTGCGGCTGTCGGCGCCATGCTGATGGGCGTGATCGTGACCGGCATCTTCGTCGCGATCTCGATGACCTCGGGCGGCGGTGCCTGGGACAACGCCAAGAAGTCCTTCGAGGACGGCTTCGTCGACAAGGACGGGGTGAAGCACCTGAAGGGCTCCGAAGCCCACAAGGCCTCGGTGACGGGTGATACCGTCGGCGATCCCTACAAGGACACGGCAGGGCCTGCCGTGAACCCGGCGATCAAGATTACCAATATCATTGCGCTGTTGCTGCTGGCGATCCTGGCGCATTGAGGCTGGCGTGATTGGGTGAATGAGAAAACCCCGCAGTGAGCGATCTCCGCGGGGCTAAACTGGAGACGAGCATGCTCTCATCAGTGATCGACCTTCGAGCTTTTCATCGGTATGCGCGGCCGGAATCAGAACGAGGGTCGAAATTGACTGTCCGCCAGCTAATTACGGCGGTCTGCGATTATGTCTGTCAAACTAATGATTTTGAGTTTGACCATGATTTTATAGAATACAGCAAAGAGGATCATAGTACGAGCGTTAGAATGTATGGGAGGAGTCTACCGGAAACGAAGCTAAGCGGCCTTCTCTATAGAGATATTAGGCAGTATATAATTATCGATATATGCGAAACAAAAGCGCCTTTTTCTCATTCCCTGATTGGACCGTCTCAATTCAAGATATGGCTCCATTTTCCGTACCGGAGTTATGGCGTACAGATCATTGTAAGAAGACTAGATAAAATAAGTTTAGAATTTTTCTATGTGCGAAGTTCAGTCGGAAGCAAGAATATTGTTTTCGATGAAGATTGTTTGGAACAAATCATCATAATTTGATTGGGAATATTGGCGTAAACAACGGTTTTTTCATGACGCGTTGTGATGGCCTCAGGCCACCCTCTCCAGCGCCTCGCCAATCACCGCATTGATCGACTTCCCCTCCCGCGCCGCCTTGCCCGCGATGCGCCGGTGCAGGTCAGGCGCGATGCGCAGGGACAGCGTCCCGGAATACGGCTTCTCCGGCTCCTTGCCCTCCGCCCTGCACCAGTCACGGTAATCCTCGATGGTGTCGGAGAAAGCGGCCTTCAATTCCTCGATGGTCTTGCCCGCGAAATGCAGCGTGGCGCGGGTGTTGAGCACGATGCCGGAGAGGAGACCCGTGTCCTCATCCAGCGTGATCTCGGCGATATAGCCATCGTGGGTCATGGTGTTCATGGCATCTATGCTCCGACACATCGTTAAAAAAGTCCACGGGGCTTGCTGGTTAGGGTCCCTTCTCCCCTAGGGGGGAGAAGGACAGGTTGAGGGGGTACGGAGCCAACAATCTCAGGCACCGCAACCCCCTCACCCTGCCCTCTCCCCCTCGGGGAAAGGGTTCTAGCCCAAAGCCCCCAACCTCCGAAACCCATCCACCGCCGCATTCTCCGGCCCCGCTTCCGCCTTCAACCCCGCCATGCGCAGCGCCAGCAGATACCGCCGCACCAGCCCCGGCTCGCCCACCACGCGGATCATGCCCTCGGCCCAGCCCAGCGCCAGCCCGCCCCGGATCTCATGACCGATGACGATGCCCGAAAGTCGCTCGGCGATCTCTTCCGGCGGGAAACGCCCTAGGAGAACACCGCTGCGCGTGGTGAAGATGTCGTTGAGCAGCCCTGCCGAGGCGGGGTTCAGAGCCTGCCGGACGCCTGCATTGAAAGCTGCATCGTCTGTGGCTGAACCCTCCGGGATCAGTCGGCCCAGGATCGTATGCGCCCTTAGTGCGGCAAAGACCTCGCCGGTCATGAAGCTCTTGAAATCCTGCAGCACGCCGGCCTGCACGCGCACCCATTTGCTGTGCGTACCCGGCAGCACAACTGTCACGCTTTCCTGCGGCCTCACGCTGCCAAAGACCTGGATTTCCTCGCCACGCATCACATCGGGCGACGCACCATTGACGCAGACACCGGGCAGAAAGCGCAGCACCATGCCGGTCTTCGCCGTGATCACCCGGGCACCGGCCGCCAGTTGCACCAGCGTCGCGGGGGCCTCGACATAGGGCGTCTCGATCCAGCCGTTGCGGCTGGTGATCATGCCGGACAGCAGCACTTCCGTCCGAGGCGTCATCCATGGGCCGATCTCGCGGTGGAGGACAGCCTCGAAAGCCCTGTCCTCCACCGTGAGGATTCCCGCCGCCGCCTGATGCTGCTCCGCGATTTCGCCTCCCGCACCAAAGCGATAGGCGCGAAAGCTGCTAGTGCCCCAGTCCACGATGATGCGCGCCATGCTCGTTTCCCCTCTTTGCCTTGACTTCCGCCATGCCTTCCATCATAGGCATCGCACGGCGCGGGTGGCGAAAGCCTTTTCCCGCGTTGTTCTTTTATATCCGCCAGTCCCGACGCCCCGTCAAAAGGGTGCGGAACTCTGTCAAGAAGCCGGTCGGAGTTTTTCTCCAGATACGGCCGAACACGAGAGAAACACGATGTTCGCAGTGATCAAGACGGGCGGGAAGCAGTACAAGGTTTCCCGCAACGACGTCATTACCGTGGAAAAGCTCCACGCCGAAGCAGGCGACACCGTCGCCTTTGAAACCGTCCTGATGCTGGGCGGCGAGACGACTGTGGTTGGCACGCCAACCGTTGCAGGCGCGACTGTCGCCGGTGCGGTGGTGGAACAGGGACGTGGCCCCAAGGTCATCTCCTTCTTCAAGCGCCGCCGCCAGAATTCGAAGCGCAAGAAGGGCCATCGCCAAGACCTGACAATCGTGCGCATCACCGACATTTTCACCAATGGTGAAAAGGTTGATGTGAGCGTCAAGGCTGCTCCTGTTGCCGAAGCGGCACCTGCTGCCCCCAAGGCGAAGGCTGCCAAGGCCAAGGCTGGTTCGGGCATCAACGACAACATCTCCCTCATCGATGGTCTCTCGACCGCGATGGAGAAGAAGATGCGCGCAACGCATCCCGGCATTTCCCTCAAGGATATCGCGGCCTGGACTGAATCCGACATCGCCAAGTTTGATGAGGAGTTCAAGTTCAAAGGCCGCATCACCCGCGAGGAGTGGCCGGTTCAGGCGCAGGAATTGCTCGATGGCAAGCCTCCCCGCGCGGAAGTCGATCGCAAGGAATGGGAGTCCGGCAAGGACCTCTGAACTTTCTGAGTTACAGGAAAGGCGCTCAATTGCCTTTCCTGATCTTTCCGGGTTTCCAAATCGCCGTTTCTGCGGCATAAGACATAACAAGTCAGCGTTGCTGACCCTTCGGGGGCAAGCGCGCACAGAGTTTCGAGGAGCATGTCATGGCTCATAAAAAAGCTGGCGGTTCATCCCGCAACGGTCGCGATTCGCAGAGCAAGCGCCTCGGCGTGAAGAAGTTCGGCAGCGAAGCCGTGCTCGCAGGCAACATTCTGGTGCGTCAGCGCGGGACCAAATGGCATCCCGGCGCGAACGTGGGCATTGGCGTGGATCACACGCTTTTTGCACTCACCCATGGCCATGTCGCTTTCGTCAATAAAGGCAAGCGAGCGTACGTGACCGTAGTACCGGCCCAGATGGCCGCAGAATAAACGGCGAGGTTCAGACAAAGGAACCCCGCCGGTCTCACGAAGACCCCGGCGAGGTTCCAGAGCAAGTCCAAGACCCAAGAGGGAAAAAGGACAGGGTAACACCCCGAAAAAGCTCCAAAGCCTGACAAGACCGACCGGGGAGTGTGGGACACCGCATTCCCCTTTGTCGTTTTTGAAGGTTTTTTGGAGGAAGACCCATGTTTCCCGATTTGACCCGCGATGATGTGTTCCGCATCGAGACGAAGCGCCTCTGGCTGCGCTGGCCGCGCGTGCAGGATGCGGCGGCCATCGAGCGTCTCGCTGGCGTCAAAGAGGTCGCCGAGATGACCGGCACGGTGCCGCACCCCTATCCGAAGGGAGAGGCGGAGCGGTTTGTCTTCGCGGCCCGCAAGGGCAACGCCACAGGCCAGAGCCTGCAGCTCACCATCGCACCCCGCAATGCGCCGGAGAAGTTCATCGGCCTCATCGGCGCGCGCATGAAGTCGGCGGAACACGCCGATATGGGCTACTGGCTGGGCCAGCCCCATTGGGGCCAGGGCTTCTGCACCGAGGCGGCGCACGCCATGGTGGATGCCATCTTCTCCTACACGGAAGTGACGGAGATGACGGCCTCGGCCCGGGTCACCAACCCAGCGTCGCGAAACGTGATCGAGAAGTGCGGCTTCCAGTTCGTGAGCTCGGATATGGCGGATGCGCCCGCACGCGGCGGTCGGGTGGCGGTCGACCGTTTCCGGTTGCAGCGCTCCACCTGGTCGAGCCTCAAGTCCTGGCGCGAGCCGAGGATCGAGATCGACCGGCGCTCGCTGATCATGCCGGTGAGTGAGCTCGAAGCGTGTGCGTAAAGGCTGTTTCCTCTCTCCGCCAAAGCGGGGAGAGGGCAACAATCAAAACAACCGCCCGCCGTTCGGCGTGGCCTTCGACGGCTGCACCAGCACCACCTCGCCCTGTTCATCCGGGAAACCCAGCGTCAGCACTTCAGACATGAACCTGCCGATCTGGCGCGGCGGAAAATTGACGACCGCCGCCACTTGCCGCCCCGGCAGCTCGTCCAGCCCATAATGTACCGTGATCTGGGCTGCACTTTTCTTCACGCCGATGTCCGGGCCAAAATCAATCGTCAGCCTGTACGAGGGCTGGCGCGCTTCCGGATACGCCTCAGCCGTCAGGATGGTGCCGACGCGGATATCGACCCTGAGGAAATCCGCAAAGGTGATGTCTGCCGCGCGTTCAGTCGTGACGAGGTGCATGGGGGGCATCCGCGAGAAAGGAATTCCCCTTTCAGCGGATACTCGCCGTGGCGTCAACCGCAAGGCCACTGATCGACAGTGCCTCGATCAGCAGATTGCCAAGCTGCGTCTTCACCTGAATACGGTATGGAACCAACGTGCGAGAACCTTCCACTGGCACCAGCCAGACCGTCATGTCGCGGTTGCTGGTCATGTAGTCGGTGGCAGGAATGGGGCGATGTCCGGCGACGGGTGCATAGCGCACCTTGCACACAAGTGCGTGGCCAACATAACCCTTCCTGGCATCGTTCACGGCCCGCGTTTCGGAATGGCTCATGCTGATGTCAAAGCGCTGCACCCCGTCAAAGACCGGGATGGTGCGGTTGCAGTTCTCGGGGGCGAGCATGTCGCCGTTTCCTGCCACAGGCATCATCAGGGCGCTGACGGGATCGGCCACATTGCGGCGGTGGTGTTCCAGCACCGGAACCCGGTCATCTTTCGGCTCGAAAGGGGGCTCGATCACGACCTGCGAGATGTTGCCCGCATTCATGGCGATCTGGATGGTCCGGCTGATCTGGGAATTGTTGGCGGAAAGCGCATAGCCGCTGGACAGTGGCCGCGTACCCTGAATGGCACCCGAGACCGTGACAGCACCACGCCCCGAGGTCAGCGCGCCTGCAAGCCCTGTTAGCTGGGCATTCAGGCTGGCGCGATAAGCCTGCGCCGTGATCTGGCCGCTGAACTGCGCTGTGCCGATATGCAGGCCACCCACCGAAATATTGTAGCGCGCTTCGATCGGACCTGCCGTGGCAACACCACCAGAACCAAGGCTCACCAACAGCGACAGGGCGAGGATGCGGCGCTTGATTCGTGAATTCTTTCTCATGGACCCACTCGAACTGATACGGCACTGAAGCAAGCGACGTGATTGCATGTGCGCGACGCGTTTCCCTTGACCAATCAACCCCCAGCGATTATACGGCCCGCTTCAATCAGAAACGGTTGATATCCCTGAGGGCCATGCGGATCGCGCGGCGCTTGTTTGGATATTGCCCGCGAAGACTTAAATCCGAGTGAACAAATTCAGGGGTAATTAACCATGGCACGTCGCTGTGAATTGACCGGCAAAGACGGTCAGGTGGGCCACAAGGTCAGCCACTCGAACCACAAGACCAAGAAAGTTTTCCGTCCGAACCTCGTTAATGTGACGCTGGTATCGGAAACCCTCAAGAAGAACGTAAGGCTTCGTATCTCCGCCAATGCGCTCCGCACAGTTGAGCATCGTGGTGGCCTCGATGCCTTCCTGATGAAGGCCGACAAAGCCGAACTGTCACGCGATGCGCTGGCCGTGAAGAAGGAACTCGACAAGGCGGTTGCTGCTGTCGCAGCTTGATCAGGGTTCTGGTTCTGGAATTGGAAAACCCGGTCGCAAGGCCGGGTTTTTTGTGCCGCAACAAACTTGACGCCATCTGTATTCCCGCGTCTTCTGTGATTCCAATGTGATCCACAGGACGGCACCCATGAATCTTACCCCAAAAACGCTCCTTCTCGGCTTTGTCGCTGGGTCGCTGTCGGTCGTGGTATTCCATCAGGGCATGGTGTTCCTGCTGTATCTGCTGAGCCAGACACCAAATTTCCCATGGAATATCAAGGGTTCCGTTGGACCGATGGGTGTGCCTGTGCTGGTCAACCAGATGTTCTGGGGTGGCCTGTGGGGTGTCGCATTCGCAGCCATCGGCCACATCATCCCCATCGCCAACACCGCGTTGCGCGGCGCAGTCTATGGGCTGCTCGGGCCGTTCCTGCTGGGCGGCGGCTTCCTGGTGCCGCTGATCAAGCAAACGGGACCAATGTTCTGGGCCTGGCCAGGGCAGAGGTGGATCGTCGGCGGGTTAATCGGCGCCGCGTTCGGGGTGGGTATCGCGCTGATTATGAAGGTGCTGGAGAAGCGGTAAATCTCTGTTCTTTATGAGATTTACCGGATTAGTATCCCCCCTCACCCGTCCATCTTCAACGCAGCAATGAACGCTTCCTGCGGAATCTCCACACGGCCGAACTGCCGCATCCGCTTCTTGCCCTTTTTCTGCTTGTCCAGCAGCTTGCGCTTGCGTGAGGCGTCGCCGCCGTAGCATTTCGCCGTCACGTCCTTGCGCATGGCGCGCACGGTTTCGCGGGCGATGATCTTGCCGCCGATGGCGGCCTGAATCGGGATCACAAAGAGATGGGGCGGGATGAGCTCCTTCATCTTCTCGCACATGCTGCGCCCGCGCGCCTCGGCCCGCGTGCTGTGGACCAGCATCGACAGCGCATCCACGGGCTCGCCGTTGACCAGCATGTTGAGCTTCACGAGATCGCCCGTGCGGTAGCCCGTAATGGCGTAGTCGAAGGAGGCATAGCCCTTCGACACTGACTTGAGCCGGTCGTAGAAATCGAAGACGACCTCGTTGAGCGGCAGATCGTAGACCACCTTGGCGCGGCTGCCGATGTAACCGAGGTCGGCCTGCTCACCGCGCCGGTCCTGACAGAGCTTGATCACCGCACCCAGATGCTCGTCCGGCGTCAGGATCGTGGCACGGATCCACGGTTCCTCAATGGTGAGGATCTGCATCACATCCGGCATGTCGGCGGGGTTGTGCATCTCGATATGGCTGCCGTCGCGCAAGGCGAGCTTGTAGACGACAGAGGGAGCCGTCGCGATCAGGTCGAGGTCAAACTCGCGCGACAGCCGTTCCTGAATGATTTCGAGGTGCAGCAATCCAAGAAAGCCGCAACGGAAGCCGAACCCAAGTGCAGCAGATGTCTCCATCTCGTAGCTGAAAGAGGCATCGTTGAGGCGCAATTTGCCGACGGCGGCCCGCAGATCCTCGAAATCGGCGGCATCCACCGGGAACATGCCGCAGAAGACCACGGGCTGCGCCGGTTTGAAGCCTGGCAGGGCTTCTGCGGTGGGGTTGCGCTCATCGGTGATCGTGTCGCCCACGCGGGTGTCAGCCACTTCCTTGATCGAGGCCGTGATAACGCCCACTTCGCCGGGTCCAAGCTGATCCGTTGGCACCAGCTTGGGCGTAAGGTAGCCCACGCGCTCGATGTCATAGGTAGCCTTGGCGCTCATCATGCGCACGCGCTGGCCCTTCTTGAGCACGCCGTCGATGATGCGCACGAGAACCACGACACCGAGGTAATTGTCATACCAGCTGTCCACCAGCATGGCCTTTAGCGGCGCATCAGGATCACCGGTTGGCGCAGGCAGGCGGGTGACGATGGCTTCCAGCACAGCCTCAATGTTGAGGCCCGTCTTGGCCGAAATCGGCACGGCGTCGGAGGCATCGAGGCCGATGACGTCCTCGATCTGCTGCTTGATGCGCTCGGGCTCGGCAGCAGGCAGGTCCACCTTGTTCAGAACAGGCACGATCTCGTGGTTGGCGTCGAGCGCGTGATAGACGTTGGCGAGCGTTTGCGCTTCCACGCCCTGCGAGGCATCGACCACCAGCAGCGAGCCCTCGCAGGCCGCCAGAGAGCGCGAGACCTCATAGGCGAAATCGACGTGACCGGGCGTGTCCATCAGGTTGAGAATATAGGTCTTTCCGTCTTTGGCCTTGTAATCGAGCCGCACGGTCTGGGCCTTGATGGTGATGCCGCGCTCGCGCTCGATATCCATGGAATCGAGCACCTGCTCGGTCATCTCACGCGAGGTCAGCCCGCCGGTGATCTGGATCAGCCGGTCGGCCAGCGTGGATTTTCCGTGGTCGATATGGGCCACGATGGAAAAGTTGCGGATGTTGTCGATCAACTGCTTCGTCATGACCGCGCGCATAGCAGTGCAGGGGTGATCCGTCGAGGGCGGCCTGTGTCGCGGCAAGGCTCAGGCAATAATGAAGATCGTCTTCTCCCTTGCAACCTGATCCGCAATGAAGTCCGCCACAGCGCGGATGCGCAGGCTGCTGCGGTTGTCGAGATGGGTGACAATCCAGTAGCTCCGCTGAAAGACCAGTGCAGGCAGCACCATCTCCAGTTCAGGATCAAGCGCAGCGTGATAGTCGTGCAAAATGCCGATGCCACCGCCAGCCCGCACTGCCTCGCTCTGGCCAACGGCGCTGGCACACTCGAAGCGGCGATATTGCGGCCCGAAAAGCTCGGGCATGAAATTCAGCTCCGGCGAGAACAGCAGATCCTGAACATAGGTGATGATGGCATGGCGCTGCAGATCCGCCTGCTCCATCGGCCTGCCATGGGCCGCGAGATAAGTCTTCGAGGCATAGAGATGCAGCGAATAATCCGTAAGCTTGCGCACGGCGACGCGGCCAGTCTCCGGACGATCAACGGTGATCGCGATATCTGCCTCGCGCCGGGACAGGGAGAAAGCCCGCGGAACCGGAACCAGTTGCACGGTCAAAGCCGGATGCAGACGTGCGAGTTCGCCCAAACGGCCCGACAGAAACAGCGTTCCAAAACCGTCCGGCGCGCCGATCCGCACAGTGCCTGCAACATCAAGATCGGTTGCAGCGATCTCGGCCTGAACCTGCAGCATTTCCGCTTCTATGCGCTCGGCAGAGGCGAGAAGCCTCTCTCCCGACGGGGTCATCACACAGCCGCTTGTTCGTCGCTCGAAGAGCTTTGCGCCGAGTTTCGTTTCAAGCGCCGTCACACGGCGGGCAACAGTTGCATGGTCAACACCAAGCTGACGCGCCGCTGCCAGAAATTGCCCGGCCCTGACGACACTGAGGAAAATCCGGACCGTATCCCAATCCATTGCTATGCCTGAATTCGCGCATTGATTGAGTTTATCTGTGCATTGTTACGCGTTGATGCAAGTCGTATGAGGCATGAGGGAGAAGAAATGATGTTCCTCGACACACTCTCCATTCCCATCATTCAGGGGCCGATGCTCGGTGCAAGCAACGAGGCGCTGGCCATCGCCGTGTCAAACGCAGGCGGTCTCGGCTCCATGGCTGCCGCGGGGCTCGCGCCGGAGGTGCTGAAGAAGGCCGCCGCCACCATCCGGGCCGCGACAGACAGGCCGTTTCTGATCAATATCTTTATCCAGAAGCCCGCCAACCCTGACATGGACGAGGTGCGTACCGCGATGGAACGGATCGCGCCTTGGAGGGCCAGGTTCGGCCTGCCCGCGCAATCCATCCCCAATCAATGGGCGGAAGCCTTTGAGCCGCAATTCGCGGCGCTGGTCGAGGCCGCTCCGCCTGCCGCCTCCTTCACCTTTGGCATTCTGACACCGGATCAGGTTGCGGCGCTGAAGGCGCAGGGCTGCTGGGTGATGGGCACTGCCACGACCGCCGCCGAGGCCAAAGCCTGGGCAGAGGTGGGTGCGGATGCGATTTGCGCGCAAGGCCTGGAGGCCGGCGGCCATCGTGGCACCTTCCTGAAGGACGTCAGCGAAAGCCAGGTCGGGACGCTGTCGCTGGTCAGCACCATCCGCGAGGCGGTGGAGATTCCCGTCGTTGCGGCGGGCGGCATCACGGACGGCAAGGCGGTTGCGGCGGCGCTGGCCATGGGCGCAGCAGCGGCGCAGATCGGGACGGCCTATCTGCTCTCCGACGAGGCTACGGTCAGCGTGCCATGGCGTGCCGCGATTGCTGCCGTTGACGACGATGGCACACGGCTGACGCGGGTGTTTAGCGGCAAATATGCACGAGGCATCGAAAACAAATTCATGCGTGAAATGCGTGCGGTCGAAAGCGAAATTCCGGCCTATCCGATTCAGAATGCGCTGACACAGGAATTGCGCGCTGCTGCTGCCAAAGCGGGTTCCTCGGAGGAACTGTCGCTCTGGGCCGGACAGAGCGTCAAACTGGCGAAACCCGGTTCTGCTGCCGCCATTACCGAAACACTCTGGCGCGAGGCGCGGGACGCTTTGCGCGCAACATCAACGCGCTGGCTTTGACGCTGGCAAGCCCATAATAAACACGAAACGAGAGGAAATGATCATGATCCATTACGGACACTTCATCGGGGGCAAGCATGTTCCCGGTACATCAGGGCGAACAGCCGATGTCTGGCAGCCCATGGATGGCACGCTGCGCGGCAAGGTGGCGTTGGCATCGAAGGCCGAGATGACCGCAGCCGTCGCAAACGCGAAAGCCGCACAGCCCGCATGGGCTGCGGTTAACCCGCAGCGGCGTGCCCGCGTGCTGATGAAGTTTCTCGATCTCGTGGCGAAGAACAACGACGAACTGGCCGATATTCTGGCACGCGAGCATGGCAAGACCATTCCCGATGCCAAGGGCGATATCCAGCGCGGTGTCGAAGTGATCGAAGCGTGCCTTGGCGCTCCGCAGATGCTGAAAGGCGAGTTCACGGATGGCGCGGGGCCGGGCATCGATCTCTATTCCATGCGCCAGCCGCTGGGCGTTGTGGCTGGCATCACGCCGTTCAACTTCCCCGCCATGATCCCGCTGTGGAAAATGGGCCCGGCCATCGCATGCGGCAATGCTTTCATCCTCAAGCCGTCCGAGCGCGATCCCGGTGTGCCGATGCGTCTGGCCGAACTGATGATCGAGGCCGGTTTGCCGCCGGGCATCCTCAATGTCGTCAACGGCGACAAGGAGAGCGTGGACGCGATCATCGATGACCCGGATATCATGGCGATTGGCTTCGTGGGTTCCACGCCCATCGGCGAATACATCTACGGACGCGGCTGCGCCAACGGCAAGCGCGTGCAGGCCTTTGGTGGTGCCAAGAACCACATGATCATCATGCCGGATGCCGATATGGATCAAGCGGTCGATGCGCTGATCGGCGCAGGCTATGGTGCCGCGGGCGAACGCTGCATGGCGATCTCGGTAGCCGTGCCGGTGGGCAAGGCGACGGCGGATGAACTGGTAAAGCGGCTGATTCCGCGCGTGGAAAGCCTCAAAGTCGGCCCATCCACCGATGCCTCGGCTGATTTCGGCCCGCTGGTGACCAAGGCGCATCTCGAAAAGGTGAAGGGCTATGTGGATATCGGCGTGCAGGAAGGAGCGACGCTTGCTGTCGACGGGCGTGGTTTCTCAATGCAGGGCTACGAGAACGGTTTCTACATGGGGGGCTGCCTGTTCGACAACGTGACGACAGACATGCGCATCTACAAAGAGGAGATTTTCGGGCCCGTGCTCTCTATCGTTCGTGCGCCGGACTACACCGCCGCGCTGAAGATGACGAATGACCACGAATACGGCAACGGCACCGCGATCTTCACCCGCGACGGCGATGCGGCACGGCATTTCGCGGCCAACGTCAATGTCGGCATGGTGGGCATCAACGTGCCGATCCCGGTGCCGCTGGCCTATTATACCTTCGGTGGCTGGAAGCGGTCCATGTTCGGCGATCTCAACCAGCACGGGCCGGATGCGTTCCGGTTCTACACCAAGACCAAGACCGTAACGGCACGCTGGCCGAGCGGCATCAAGGACGGTGCGAGCTTTGTGATACCGACCATGTGAGGATCAGTGTGCGCGTGCGGGTCACCCCAGTGTAAACCGCACGCCTGCCCGCGCCAACCCGCCTGCAATACCAACTGGCGTGCCATCGGCGCGCCAGCAGGCGGCGCCCGTCATCTGGCCATCTTCCGCAAAGGACACAGCGTTCATGCCGCCCGCCACGCGGTTGACGCGGGTTATGGTGTGGCTGCGCTTTTCAAGAGCTTTGGCGATATCATCAGGAAACGCCGGTTCCAGCTCCAGCGCACCGCCTTCGGTCCACAGGCGTGGTGCTTCCACGGCTTCCTGCGGGGACATGCCGTGATCGATGAGATTGACGATGGCCTGTAGCGCAGACGGAAAGATGCGCAGCCCGCCGGGCAATCCCAGCGCGTGCAGGACCTTGCCATCCTTCGCCACCATCATTGGCGCCATCGAGGTGAAGCAGCGTTTGCCCGGCGCAATCGAGAGCGCGCGGCCGGGGTGCGGATCGAAATTGTACATGTAGTTGTTGGCTAGCATCCCGGTTCCGGGGATCATCACGCAGGCTCCGAACAGGCCGTTCAGGGTTTGCGTGGCGCTGACGACATTACCATCCGCATCGGCCACCGTGACATGGGTGGTATCAGCGGATTCCGGCGCGCTGAGACCCGAACCCCAGCTTTGAGCCCGGTCCATGCGGATGGCGGCGCGGCGCTCACCGGCGTAAGTTTTTGAGACCAGCCGCTCCACCGGCACATCGACAAAGGCCGGATCGGCGGTGGCGACGGCGCGGTCGGCAAAGGCGATCTTTAGGACTTCCGCCAGCACGTGGCATGCATCCGCCGAACCGAAGCCCATGGCACGGATGTCATAGCCTTCGAGGATATTGAGCATCTGGGCGATATGCACGCCGCTGGATGCGGGCGGTGGTGGCCCGATGATGTCGAAGCCGCGATAGGTCGCGCGGATGG
Source organism: Hyphomicrobiales bacterium (assembly GCA_031431475.1). Classification (GTDB taxonomy): domain Bacteria; phylum Pseudomonadota; class Alphaproteobacteria; order Rhizobiales; family Beijerinckiaceae; genus JADCCX01. The sequence continues at coordinate 364,539 of JANPDL010000035.1, read as the reverse complement.
GTTCTCGAATGACGAGCTCGTAAGACATCAGGTCGGCGCGGGTGATGATGCCGTTGCGGCTGCTGAGATGCTCGACCAGCATGTCGCCCAGACCCCTGAAGTAGAGGAAGTCGGAGCCCTCGTGGGCAATGGCCGTCAGAACACCGGCATAGTTTTTCTGGATCAGCCGATCCCCCGCCTGCAGTGGCTCGCCGCCTGGCAGGAACAGCGCCGACAAGGCGGGGTCCGTGGCGATATCGGCGGCACAATCCTTGATGCAATCCGACAGATAGGGCGTCACGACAAAGCCGTTCTGAGCCAACCTGATCGCGGGCGCGACGACGTCGGCCAGCGGCAGCCGCCCATGCTCCTTCACCGCCTTGCACCAGCCAGCCAGCGCTCCAGGAACCGCAACGGCCAGAGGGCCGATCTCGTTCTTGCGTCCCTCGACCGCCCGCGCGTTTGGAAGCTTACTGTCGCCCGTTGGCTTGAACATATCCGGTTTGGAGGCTGCCGGAGCGGTGCTCAGGCAATCGATGATCCTGTGCCGCCCATCCGCCAGCCGGAGATGCATCACGCCGCCGCCCAGCACGCTGACCATCATCGGTTCGACGACGGTCAGCGCAAACAGCGCCGCTACCGCTGCATCCACCGCATTGCCGCCGGACAGCATGATTTCAGCCCCCGCCCCCGAGGCCAGCGGGTGATTGGTGACAACCATGCCGCGCGAGCCGGTGGCGGGGCGCTTTTCGCAGGTGAAGGGTGCTTGATGATTCATGGCATCCACAGCTTTCCGCCTGTCATCGGCTCGGACACGCCCGTTGTTGTCGGCAGGCTCAGCGGCAAGCCAAGCGTTGACCGCACCGCTAGATAGCCGAAGCATTGTGCCTCCAGCAGATCGCCGTTCCATCCAACGGATTCCACCGGATCGACCGGCACGCCGAGCTTGTCAGAAAGTCCCTGCATGATGCCACGGTTATTGCGCCCGCCGCCTGTGACCAGCCAGCGTTTTGGCCGCTTCGGCACATGGCGCAGGGCATCAACCGTGGCAGCGATGGTGAATGCCGTCAGCGTCGCCGCCGCGTCGTGACCCTCCAGCGCATCGATGATGGCAGCCCGTTGGTGAAAAGCATTGCGATCAAGTGATTTCGGTGGTTTCGCCGCGAAAAACGGGTTCTCCATCAATGATGCGAGAGCTCCCGTGTTCACCCTTCCCTCCAGCGCAATGCGCCCTCCATCATCATAGGGAACGCCGAAACGCTTGAGCATGAGATCATCGATCAACGCCGAAGCAGGGCCGGTGTCGAAGGCGATGATCGTCTCGCCATCGAGATAGGTCACGTTGCCGACACCGCCGAGATTCAGCACCATGAGCGGCTGCGGCAACTCGGCTGCGAGTGCCGCGTGATAGAGCGGCACCAGCGGCGCGCCATGCCCGCCCGCCTTGACATCGGCCTGCCGGAATCTGTCGACGACCGGGATGCCGAGTGCCTTTGCCATGCGCGCACCAAGGCTCAGCTGGCGGGTGAAACGCCCTTTTGGGTTGTGATAGACAGTCTGGCCATGATTGCCGATAAGATTGACCTGCGATGGCACGATCCCATTGCTTTTCATGAAGCTGTCGATGGCTGAAGTGAACGCATCAGTGACCGCTTCCTCCAGCGCTTTCAGTGGATCATGCTCGGCGCGGGCGGGGTCTTTCAGGAATTCCTGAAGCTCTTTCCGCAAGATCAGTGGATAGGCTGCCATTGTACCCGGACCGGCGCGCACGGCTGCGCGACCGTCCGTTTCGATCAGGGCGATATCAATGCCGTCCATCGATGTGCCGCTGATTACGCCGATGGCAGTTTTGAGGGTTTCATGCGCCATGAAGGAATCCGATTCAGCCGATCAACACCGACTGTCTTGCAATCGATATCCGGCAAGACTACCGTTTTCTATAGGGAATGTCCGCGAAGGCGGCGCGCATACGGGAAGACAGGGGAGAGCATCATGAATCTCAGGCTGACGACATCGGTTTTCGCAATTGTCCTTTCGCTCGGCGTAGCGCAGGCGCAGGTTCTCGAGGCGGCGGTGGATGGCTCCCCCGCAGGTCTTGATCCGCATCTCATCACGGCGTTCAACTCGTTCCAGATCGTCAATGGCACGATCTACGAGGGCCTGACTGCCATCGACAAGGACCTCCGGATCGTGCCGTGTCTGGCGCAGAGCTGGACGATGACACCGGATGGCAAGGTCTACACGTTCAAGCTGGTTGCGGGCGCCACCTTCCACGATGGCTCCACGATGACGGCGGATGACGTCGTGGCCAGCCTCAACCGCGTGGTCACCAAGGATATCGCCTCGCCGCTGGCCTCCCGCCTTGCTGCGATGGAGAAGGCAGTCGCAAAGGATGCCGCCACGGTCGAAGTGACGCTGAAGGAACCCTCCGCGCCATTCCTGACGGCGCTGGCGTCAATCGCCATCGTACCCAAGGCCTTCGAATCCAACAAGGACGGCTTGCAGCGCCAGCCCGTCGGAACAGGCCCATTCAGGTTCAAGGAATGGCAGCCCAACAGCTTCATCGAGTTGTCAAAGCACGCGGCGTACTGGAACAAGGCGCAGCCCAAGCTCGACGGTGTGAAGTTCACCATCATTCCGGAATCGGCAACGCGGCAAGTTGGTATCTCCAGCGGGCAATATGCCATGCTGCCCAATATCGATGCAGCCACCGCTCTGCAGCTCAAGGGCCGCCCCAATGTGAAGATCAGCGAAACGATGGAGCTGGCCTATACGCTGGTCGGCATGAACACCTCGAAACCGCCGTTCGACAACGCCAAAGTGCGTGAAGCCCTGAACTATGCGCTGAACCGGCAGGAAATCGTGCAGGCCGCCCTGTTTGGCGCGGGTGTGCCAGGCGGGCCATTGTCTCCCGCACTGAAGGACTGGGCGAGCGATGTTGCGACCTTCCCATGCTTCACGCATTCCGCCGCCAAGGCGCAGGAACTGTTGAAAGCCGCCGGTATCACGCAGCCCGTGGCGGTCACGCTGCTGGTGCTGCCGCGTCAGGACATCAAGGATATCGCGCAGGTCGTACAGGCTCAGCTGAACAAGGCGGGGTTCAAGGCAGAGCTGAAGATTCCAGAGCTTGGCCAGTTCGTGCAGGACTGGCGCAATTCCAACTTCGATGCCTTCGTTTCCACCAATGCCGGTTCGGTGGACCCGGATGATTACTTCTTCCGCACCTTCCGCAGTGGCGGTTCCACCAATGTGTTCAAATATGCGAACCCCGAGGTGGACGCGTTGCTCGACAGCGCCCGCATCGAGAGCAATCAGGCGGCGCGCAAGGCATCCTATGCCAAAGTGCAGTCGCTTCTATCCTGCGACGGACCGGCAGCGTTCATGACCTACGGTCAGCTGTTCACGGCGATGCGGACCAATGTGCAGGGCTTCGACATCATGGCGAACCGCTCGCTGCTGACGCTCGGCAGCACGTCGCTGGCGCGGTAAGCCACCGCCCCGATGCGCCTGCTCAGGGACCGCCTGATCGACCTTCTGGTGGTCCTCTTCGGTGTATCGGTCATCACGTTCCTGATGATCCGGCTGATCCCCGGCGATGCCGTGGCGATCATGCTTGGGGCCAACACGGAGGTGACGCCGGACCGCGTGGCTGACCTGCGCGCGCGTATCGGGCTCGATCAGCCTATCCTCCGGCAATATATCTCGTGGCTTGGAGGTGTGCTGACCGGTGATCTCGGGGTGTCGCTCTGGACGCGGCGGCCTGTCACCGCCGAGATCAGCGCGCATGTCTGGCCGACGGTCCAACTGACGCTGCTGGCACTAGTGATGGGGGCGGGACTGGCCGTACCGCTGGGTGTGCTGATGGCGCGTTTGCGCGGTCAGGGCTGGGACATGGTACTGCGGGTCACCACGGTGGCCGGCCTGACGATCCCGTCATTCTGGCTCGGCATCATGCTGATCCTGCTGCTGACGACATTCCTTCCTGATCTGCAAATGCTGGGCTACGTTCCATTCCTGCAGGACCCGCTGGGCAATATCACACGGTTGCTTCTCCCGGCCTTTGCGCTGTCCCTGCCCATTCTGGCCAATCTCGCCCGCCTCGTGCGTTCGGCCATGCTGGAGGCGCTGAGCCAGGATTACATCCGCACGGCGCGCGCCAAGGGCGTGCCTGAAAGGGCAATCCTGTACCGGCATGCACTCAGAAATGCCCTGATTCCGTTTGTGACCAGCGTTGGCATCATGACGGGCTATCTTCTGGGCGGGGCCATCGTGGTGGAGCAGGTCTTCGCCATTCCGGGATTGGGGCGGCTGATTCTGGGTGCTATTGCCGAGCGCAATTATCCGCTGGTGCAGGCCACCATCCTCGTCATCACCTGCGGCTTCGTCTTCGTGAATTTCGTGGTTGATCTGCTTTATGCGGTCATCGATCCGCGCGTGCGACAGGGCGCGTGATGAACCGCATCCCGCGCCTGCTTTTGGTCTCCGTTACTGCTGTCGCTCTGATGATTGCTCTCGCGGTCTTTGCGCCGCTGATCGCGCCCTATGACCCACTTGCACAGAGCATTCTCGCCCGCATGAAAGGGCCAAGTACCGCACACTGGCTGGGGACCGACCAGTTCGGGCGCGATCTGCTGTCGCGCATTATCCATGGCCTGCGTGCGTCGTTCGGTATTTCGGCAATCGCGGTATCCGTGGCGCTGGTGATTGGTGGCACGCTTGGATTGCTCGCGGCTTATTACCGCGGCTGGACTGATCGCATCCTGATGCGCTGCATGGATGTCATTTTCGCCTTTCCGGTGATGCTTCTGGCGATCGGCGTTATTGCCATGCTGGGGCCGGGGCCGGGTCCAACGGCGATTGCCATCGCGGTGGTCTATACGCCGATCTTTGCAAGGTTGATCCGGGGTCCTGCGCTGGTGCTGTGCGAGAGCGATTTCGTCACGAGCGCGCGGTGTATCGGCGCATCGGATATGCGGATACTGTTCATCCACATCCTGCCCAATCTCGCCAGCGTGATCGTGGTGCAGACCAGCCTGCTGCTGTCGGCGGCGATCCTTGTGGAGGCATCGCTGTCGTTTCTGGGGCTCGGCACGCAGCCACCCGCACCGTCGCTGGGCACGATGCTGGCGGAGGGCAGGAACTTCCTGCTGCTCTCGCCGTGGAGCGCGGTTTTTTCCGGTCTCGCGATCCTCATTCTGGCGTTCACCCTGAACCTGCTGGGAGACGTGGTGCGGGACACGCTGGACCCGAGGCTGCGGGGTGAACAGTGAGGATCAGGCCCGCTACGCCAGCGGATATACCTGATCTGGCCAGGATTGCGGCTGCAAGCTACCGCGAGGCGTTCCTGTCGATCCTTGGTGAAGAGGGTTTGGCACTGCGCGATGCGGCGTTCTTCGAACAGCGTTTTCCCGATGAGATTCCCTGGCTGCATATCGGCGAAGACGGGACCGGTCGTATGCTGGGGTTTCATCAGGTGAAGGATGGCCTGCTGATCATGCTCTTCCTCGAGCCTGCACTGACTGGCCGAAAGCTGGGCGAACAGCTTCTCGCGGATGCTGAGTCAAAAGGCGCAGTCCGTCTCGAATGTTTCCGCGATAATCATGGGGCGCGCCGTTTTTACGAACGTCATGGCTGGCAAACCACAGACCACTACACGCGGGAGTTTGCAGGGGCCGAGCGGAATTTCATTGCCTACAGCAAGCCCTGAATACTCAACCCGCTTTGGCTTCCGCCAGCGCGAGGCGCAAATTGCCTTTTGCCGTATTCAGCAGCGTCACCGCCTTCGCCTTCTCATGCCCGAGCGCCAGAAGGGTCGCCAGCCGGATATCGCCATCCGCTTGGCCCAGAGCCTCCGCTGCGGCTTCGGTACTGCAATCCGCCAAACGCGCGACCATGCGCTCTGCCCTGCGTTGCAGCTTCACGTTGGCGGCGCGCATGTTGACCATCATGCCACGATAGACCTTGCCGAACTTCAGCATGATCCCGGTGGAAATGAGATTCAGAACCACCTTCTGCGCCGTTCCCGCCTTCATGCGGGTCGACCCGGCGATCAGCTCGCTGCCGGTCTCGATCAGCACCGGGAAAGCCGCCGCCGTCAGCAAGGGTGTTCCGCTGTTGTTGGCGATGCCGATGGTGACCGCGCCCAGCTCCCGCGCCCGCTGGACGGCGGCGACCGTGAAGGGTGTTGTGCCGCTGGCAGCAACTCCGATCACGACGTCTGCCGGGCCAAGCGTGAGCGCATTGATCTGCCGTACGGCCCGTGCCGCGTCATCCTCCGCGCCCTCGATGCTGGAGACAAAGGCCTGATCGCCGCCCGCCATCAGAAACACATTGCGCTCGACAGGCCAGTTGAAGGTTGGCGTTAGTTCTGCACCGTCCTGCACGGCCACGCGACCGGAGGTTCCTGCCCCGACATAGATGAGGCGGCCAGTTTCACCCAGCGCCGTGGCCGCAGCCTCCGCCGCCGCCGTGATCGCGGGCAGCGCCGGGCGTACTGCGGCCACTGCTGACAATTGGCCATCCCACATCGCCTCGATGGCATTGGCGAAAGGCCAGGCATCAAGATCAGCAAAGCGCGGATCGACATCTTCGGTCGACATGATGGAAGGCTGCTCCTCGAAGCGATGAAACGCTGTCTGGTCAGTGGATAACAAGGGGACGACCCCGGCGCAATCGGGCTCTGCTCTGGTCTTGCGAAACAGCTTTGTCGTCGCTACCCATGACACATGCCCCACGCCGCACTCCCCGGACAAAGCCTCGCAATCGAGACCAGCCGACTGTTCGACGGTGAGTGGCTGGTAGGTCCGCGACGGGTCGAAATCCGGGATGGTCGCATTACCGCTGTTCTGGACACCGGTCGCTCAATAGAGACGGATTCCACAGTGCGGCTGCCGCCGGATGTGATTCTCGCGCCTGGTTTCATCGATATTCAGGTGAACGGTGGCGGCGATGCCTTGCTCAACGACGAGCCGACCGTGGATTGCGTCCGCCGTATCGCGCAGGCGCACCGCCGGTTCGGCACCACGGGCCTGTTGCCGACCCTGATCACTGATCATCCGGACAAACTGCGGCATCTGGCACTGGTGGCGGCGGAAGCGATGGGCATCCCCGGTGTGCTCGGCTTTCATCTCGAAGGCCCGCATCTCAGTCTTGCCCGCAAGGGCATTCATCCTCCGCAATTTATCCGGCCCATGATGGAAGAAGACCGCGTGCTGCTGACGCAGTTTGCGCGCCATGGAAAATCACTGGTGACGCTCGCGCCAGAACTGTGTCCGGGCGAGGTGATCCAGAGTTTGGCGCGGGCGGGCTTGCGTGTGTCTGCCGGACATACCGAAGCAGCGGCGGGCCAGATCACGGCGGCAGCAGAACGTGGCCTGACCTGCATAACCCACCTTTTCAACGCAATGTCGCAGATGACGGCGCGCGAGCCCGGTGTTGTCGGTGCAGCTCTGGCGGATGACCGGTTGTTCGCGGGCATCATCCCGGATGGTATCTGCGTCTCGCCGATGAACCTCAAGACGGCGTATCGCGCCATGGGGCGCGACCGGCTGATCATCATCACCGATGCGATGCCGACCGCCGGAGGAAACCGGAGCTTTTTCCACCTGCAGGGACGAAAAATCACGCTGCATGATGGTCGCCTGACCGATGATGCAGGGACCCTTGCCGGTGCGCATCTCACGATGAATGAGGCGGTCCGCAATGCTGTCGCCATGATGGGAGCGTCGCTTGAAGATGCCTTGACGATGGCATCCCTCACACCTGCGCGCTGTCTCGGCCTGGGCGATGAAATGGGCAGGATTGCACCGGGCTATCGCGCTGATCTGGTGACCTTTGATGGTGCTTTCGATGTGCAAGGCACTTGGATCGCAGGCGTGGTGTGACATCAGCGCATGGCTGCCAGACCCTGGTTATGTTGCATTGCAGCATGAAACCAGCCATGTTCGGTGGTACAAATTGAAGGATCCTTCCATGGCGACAAAAAACCCTGACCTGAGTGGCCTCTGGCTCTCCCCCATGGTCATGGCGGCGCGGATGCCGATCCTCATGTACGAATCCCTGAATCCTGATCCAAGCCGCCGCAACGAGACAAACCGCATGGTGACTGAGAAGGTTTCTGCGGCGCAAGAAGGCATACTTGCGGCGCAGGTGGCATTCGGGCGGGCAGTAGCCGAAAACACGATCTCGATGTTGTTCGGGCGCATGCCGGAGTCGACTGCGCAAGGCACGGCAGAGGCCATGGTACAGGCTGGACTGGCTCCTGTCGCACGAGTCGTGAAGGCCAATGCCATGCGGTTGACGAAACGCTGATACCATTCAGGCGCTAACAGAAGAGTTCTTGTCGCAAACCAGCCTTGCGATATACGGGTGGCAGCAAGGATTGCCCCGGCATGAGCCAGTACACACTCACCGAAGACCAGATCACCATTCGCGACATGGCCCGCGAATTTGCGGCGGAAAAGCTCGCGCCGCATGCACTGGAATGGGACGAGAAACGCCATTTCCCGAAGGATGTGATCCGCGAGACGGCGGCGCTGGGCATGTCCGGCATCTACGTCAGCGAAGCATCCGGCGGAACCGGCCTCAGTCGCCTCGATGCCGCGCTGATTTTTGAGGCGCTGTCCGAAGGCTGTCCTACAGTCGCCGCCTATCTCTCCATCCACAACATGGTGGCGTGGATGATCGACCGTTATGGCACCGATGCACAGAAAGCAGATTTTTTGCCCGATCTGCTCAGCATGAAGCATTTCGGCGCTTATTGCCTGACAGAGCCGGGCTCGGGGTCCGATGCGGCGGCGCTCAAGACACGCGCTGTGCGCGATGGTGATCACTACGTATTGAACGGGCAGAAGCAGTTCATCTCAGCCGCCGGTGCCGCGGACATTTATCTCGTCATGGTCCGTACCGGCGAGGATGGCCCAAAAGGCGTGTCTAGCGTGCTGGTCCACAAGGATACACCGGGCCTGTCTTTCGGCGCGAACGAGAAGAAGATGGGCTGGAATGCGCAACCCACCCGCGCGGTGATGTTCGACAACGCGCGCGTACCGGTGGCCAACCGCCTGGGAGACGAGGGCATCGGCTTCAAGATTGCCATGTCTGGTCTGGATGGTGGCCGCCTCAACATCGGGGCGTGTTCACTCGGCGGTGCGCAATCCGCGCTGATGAAAGCTCTGTCCTATGCCAATGAGCGCAAGGCTTTCGGCAAGCGGCTGAACGAGATGCAGGCCTTGCAATTCAAGCTGGCCGATATGGCGACTGATCTCGAAGCCGCACGCATTTTCCTCTATTCCGCCGCCTCGGCCTATGACCGGCAGGATCCGGAAACCACGATGCGCTGTGCCATGGCGAAGCGCGTCGCCACCGAAACCGGCTCCGCCGTCGCCAATGACGCCCTGCAGATTCACGGTGGCTACGGCTATCTGCAGGATTACGGCATCGAGAAAATCGTACGGGACCTTCGTGTGCACGAAATCCTCGAAGGCACGACCGAGATCATGAAGATGATCGTGGCGCGACAGATCGTCAGCGCCAACGGCGTGGGGCGCTGACAGGACTATTCTGGCTTGCCCGTCATCAATCTGTTGTCAAATGGCGCTGGACAGAATTTGATAGACCAAGAGTGTCAAGACGGGGGATTTTCATGCCAGTCAGACGGACGGGAATCGCATTCCTGCTTTCATTCGCGATGGTCGCAATGGCCTGTGCCCAGTTATCTCAGACGCCAGGTGCTCCGCGCTTTGACGAGATCGCCCGTTTCAAGGCGGACATGGCCCGTCAGGGTATCGCTGTTGATGCCAGCCACTTTTATGCCGTGACTGATCAGGGCATCGCCAAGCACGACAAGAAAACCGGACAGCTTGTCATGGAATGGAAGGGCCCGAAGGATGGGCCAATCATCCATCTGGATTCAGGTGCTATTGTCGATGGGAAGCTCTACGCCGGCCATTCGAATTATCCGCAGGAGCCGATGACCAGTTCCGTGGAGATCTGGGATATCGCGACCATGCAGCATGTAGCGACGCATTCCTTTGGGATCCACCTGGGGTCCCTGACATGGATTGATCGGCATGATGGTGCTTGGTGGGCGGTTTTTGCCAATTACAGCCGCGTGTTCGGCTCATCGCAACGGCCATACGGCCATACCTACTGGACCACGCTGGTCAAGTTCGACGACAGCTGGCGGCAATTGCAGGGCTGGACTTTTCCGCCCGCGATTCTGAAGCGCGCCGAGCCCATGAGCATCTCAGGTGGCTCGTGGGGACCGGACGGCCTGCTCTATGTCACTGGTCATGACCACGAGGAGGTCTATGCGGTCAGGCCGCCCAAAATGGGATCGGTACTGGAGCAGGTCGCGACCTATCCGATCGGGGGCGAGGGTCAGGGGATCGCGTGGGACCGGGCAGATACCGGCGTGCTGTGGATGATCAGCCGGAAAAACAAGGAAGCTATTGCCATGCGCCTGACGCGCTAGCGGTTTTTCCCCGGCACCCAGAGCACGTCCTTTGCACCCTTGTCATTGACCCAGCGCGACGCCACAAACAGGAAATCCGAGAGCCGGTTGATGTATTTCATCGCGGCTGAACCGACTCGTTCGCCCGGCTGCGCCACGAGTTCCGTCATCAGGCGCTCGGCGCGCCGCGTGACCGTGCGGGCGAGGTGCAGATAGGCCGACGAGGGCGAGCCGCCGGGCAGCACGAAGGATTTAAGCGGCGCGAGATCGCCGTTCAAACCGTCAATTTCCCGCTCCAGCCGCTCAACCTGCTCCTGCACGATGCGCAGAGGTTCGTAGGCCAGCGGCTCGCCGATATCGGGCGTGCAGAGATCCGCGCCAAGATCGAACAAATCATTCTGGATACGGGCAAGCATGGCATCCAACGCGGGAAACGCCTCTGCCGTGTGCAAACGCGCCATGCCGATGCAGGAATTGGCCTCATCCACTGTGCCGAAGGATTCGACGCGCAGATCGTACTTCGCCACGCGCTTGCCACTGCCCAGCCCCGTTGTTCCATCATCGCCGGTGCGGGTGTATATCTTGTTGAGCCTGACCACGGGCTAGCCTCCCTTGAGCCAGAGTGCCCCCATGATGAGGACAACGGCCATGAACTGCAGGACGACCCGCCAGCGCATCAGTGTCTGCGATGTGTTGGGGCTGCCATTGCGCAACATGTTGACCAGTCCGAGGATCAGCACGACAGCGACCGATCCGATGGCGATGGGGACAAACCAAGTGATTGAAGGGCTCATTGCACTGCTTTAGTCCCAGACAGACTGGAAGGCTACGGCTCGACTGGAAAAGAAACTCACCTGATCTGCGGCGTGGTGACGCCATCATTCGCGATGCAACACCTTGTCTACCAGTAGATTGGACCAGAATCCCGGCTTGAAATCCCGTTGCAGTGCTTCGGGATCATATTGATTTTCCACCCATTCGAGAAAGGGGATACCTTTGACTTCTCCGGTGTCGCGGTAACGCTCGAAAAACAGGTCGAGAATGCCGGTCCGGGACCAGTGGAAGTGACCGTATTTCGCATGCAATTGTTCCAGTGCCTCGCTCGCCGGGCGCTTGAGATGCACGAGCACATAGAGCGCAGCGACAAAACCCGCCCGGTCTGCGCCGGATTTGCAATGGATCAGCGCGGGATAGGCAAGGTTCTCGAAAAAAGCGGGTGAGGACAGCAGCATATCCTTCGCAGGAGCTTCGCGGGAACGCGCCAGAAACTCCGTCAGGACAAGACCATGGGTCTCGGCAGCCTGTTTCTCTAGCGGCCACGAGCCATGCTCGCGCCCTCCCCGGAGATAGACGAGGCTCTTGCCGCCAAGTGCAGCAAAGCGTGCGATCTGGTGCGGCCAGGGCTGTGCGGCCCGGAACAGCCTTCCATCGACGCTGTGCTGGTTCAGATAGAACAACCGGAAGATGCCGTGATCCACGAAGATCATGCTCATCCAGGCCCTGAACCGGCCCCAGCCATTGCCAAGCGGACGGTCCCAGCGCGCAATGCGGGCCATGCGCGCATGGTAGCGCTCGATATCGGGGCGGCGAAACATGGGCTGGCGCTTAGCAGCGCCCGCGTGTCAGGGCAATCACGCGGCGCGCCATTGCCGGTAGACCACCGGCGCAGCCACCACCACAGCCGCCACCGCCGTCCCCCAGCCCGGCGACATGAACAGGATCGCCGTGATGCCCAGCAACACGCGTTCCCAGCCCGCCAGTGCAGACCGCGCAAAGCCGGTGAGCGCCGCAGCGAGCGCCACGATGCCGATGGCGCAGGTCAGTGTCACCTCGATGAAGGCTGGCCAGGTGAATTCCTTGGTGACGATCAGCATCGCAGGCGCATAGGCAAAGACGAAGGGCACCAGTGCTTTCGCCATGCCGAGGCGGAAGGCGGTGTTGCCTGTCTTGAACGGGTCGGCACCTGCCATGCTCGCCCCGGCATAGGCCGCCAGTGCCACGGGCGGCGTGATGTCGGCCAGAACGCCGAAATAGAATACGAAGAAATGCGCCACGATAGGCTCTGTGCCGAGCTGGCTGAGCGCGGGAGCCGCCACCGTCACCATGATGATGTAGGTCGCGGTGGTGGGTACACCGCAGCCCAGCAGGATGCAGACGATGGCAGTCATCACAAGGGTGAAGAACAGCGTCATCGCTTTCATGTCGAACAGGAAGGCCGGGATCACATAGCTCATCATGGAGGCCAGCGATCCGGCGGAGCTCGTGACGATGTTCGAGATCTTGAAGCCCACGCCGGTCAGCGTCACCACACCCACGATGATGCCGACGGTGGCCGCTGCGGCACCCACGGCAATGGCGTATTTCGCGCCAACGACGAAAGCATCAGCGATATTGATTGCGTTCTTCTTTCCCTCGGCGCTCTGGATGACAAATGCGGCCGAGACAGCAGCGCAGGCCAGGAACAGCACCAGCGTCACAGGTCCCGACATCAAGCCGCCAGTGACCGCTGCGACGATTATCGCCGCGCCTGTTGCCAGAGCGACCACGGAATTGCGCGCCGTGAGGCCCACCACGATACAGGCCGTGATGCCCCAGAATGCCGCGAGATAGGGCGTGTAGCCGGAAAACAGCACGGCTAGCAGCACGAACAGCGGAATGGATGTCGGCCAGTCACGCCTGAGAACATCGGCGGCACGCGGGATTTCATGCGGGTCCATGCCGCGCATGCCGTTTTTCTTCGCCTCGAAATGCACCTGACAGAACACGCCGAAAAAATGCATAAAAGCGGGTACGATGGCGGCCAGAATCACGGTCTGGTACGGAACATTGAGATATTCCACCATCAGGAAGGCGGCAGCCCCCATGATCGGTGGCGTGATCTGGCCGCCGGTCGAGGCCGTGGCTTCAACCGCTGCCGCGAAATGGCGGGGATAGCCCAGACGGATCATGGCCGGGATCGTCAGCGAGCCCACGGTCACGGTGTTGGCGATGGACGAGCCCGAAATCATGCCGAACAGGCCTGAGCCGAAGATCGAGACCTTCGCCGGTCCTCCCACGAAACGCCCGAAGGCGGCGGATGCCAGATCGATGAAGAACTTTCCAAGGCCGATACGCGTGGCCAGCACGCCGAACAGCACGTAGTGAAAGACATAGGTGGCTACCACGCCCAGCGCGATGCCGAAGACACCCTGGCTTGTGAGATAGAGATGGTTCACCACAGCATTCCAGGTGTTGCCTGGGTGGACAAGGATACCGGGGAAACTCTGGCCGTAGATCGCATAGATCATCAGGACGATTGCAATGATCGGCAGTGCTGCACCCACAGCGCGCCGCGTGGCTTCCAGCAGCACCATGATGAGCAACGTGCCCATGATCACATCGAAAGGTCTGGGATTCCCGACGAAGAAGGCAAGATCTTCGAAAATCCAGGGCACATAGAGGCTGCTGACTGCAGCTGCAAGCGCCAGCGCCCAGTCCCAGAGCGGAATGCCGAAGGGTCTCAATGTGCTGGCGACGGGTGTTGTGGCATTCTGCTTTCTGGTCGCGGCAAAAACCAGAAAGATCAGTCCAAGCACGAATGCCATGTGGATGCCGCGGTGGGTTGTCTCGCGCAGCAAGCCAAACCCTGCAGTATAATAATGGAAGAGCGACAGTGCCATCAGCAACCCGGCAACGATCCATCCCGCCGTCGGCAGGAGCGGGCGAAACTGCATTTCGGGATCTAGCTCGGCTTCGAGCTTGGCGAGATCAGCTTGTGATTCGGGCATCGGCTGGGTCACGGGTCACGTGGCTTTCTGGTCTTGTCGCGGAACGACTTGAACCCGGACGCTAGCCGGGTTCCTTTGCGGAAAGAAGCCCCGGACTTGTTTTCCTGACAAGTCTCTGGCGAAAGCGGGTGTTAAACAGTATTATCCTGTCCATGCATTTGCGACGTATCATCGGTTCGCTAGCCATCGGCCTGTTCCTGCTCCTGATAGGGGGTCCCTCCGTGGAGGCGCAGGAAAATGATGCCTTGCGCTTTTTCCAGCAGAACCCGTCACGCCTTCTGTTTCGCAGCCAGCCCGAGGTCCGCAGACCTCCGCCTGTACGCCGCTCTGTCCGCTCAGCCCCCGAACCCCGGCGGCGGATCAGTCCCTCTCCTGAGGCAGAGGTCGCGGCGCAGCCCGTGGTGCCGGTCACGACATACGTGCATGTCATCGGCGACACACTCGGGGAGCTTCTGGCGCAAGGCCTCAAGGAGCAATTGGCAGAGACGAAGCCGGAAGCCGGTATTGTGAAGCGGGCACGTGCATCGACAGGGATCGTTCGCGATGATTTCTTTGACTGGAACAAGGCGCTCAAGGAGCTGCTAGCCGGGACCGAGAAAGTCGATATTGTGGTCATGATGCTGGGCTCCAACGACCGTCAGGCCTTGCGTGATGATGCGGGAAGCCATGAATTCGGTACAGATCGCTGGCGTGAGATCTATCTGAAACGGCTGGACGATCTGATGGTTCCTGTGCGGGAAAAACGTATCCCGTTCGTCATCGTCGGCATGCCGATCATGCAGTCCCAGAAGCTGTCAGCGGATATGCTGGTTCTCAACACGTTGTTTCGGGAGCGTGCCGTGCGCATTGGCGCGAGTTATGTCGATTTATGGGAGGCTTTCGCAACCGAGCAAGGGCAGTACGGCGCCAGCGGACCGGATGTGAACGGTGTCATCACACGGTTGCGGAGCAATGATGGTATCCATTTCACCAAGGCCGGGGCGCGCAAGCTCGGTTTCTTCGTGGGCAAGGAGGTAGATCAACAGTTGAGCCGCGAGCGACCGGCAACCGAAGTGGCGGCCTTGCCATCCGATCTCTCCGAACAGATCAAGCGGGACGCGCCAGGCCTTGTGCCGCAAGGTCTGCAGGCAGCCTTGCCTTTGCCTGCGGAATTGCCAGCATTGCCGATGATCATCTTGCGACCCCTCGCGAGCCCCACGCTGGAGTTGACCGGTACGCCGCGGGCAACAGGCGGACAGATCCTGCGCGGACGGATCAATCAAGATACCAGTGAAATGGCGATTCTGGTGGAGCAGGCGCTGGGTTATGGCCGCCTGCCACCCGCCAAAGCTGGGCGCGCGGATAATTTCGCCTGGCCGCGTGCGAACTGACGACGTTCAGCGCGGCAACACCGTCTCGCCCATTAGGAACTCGTCCACCGCGCGCGCTGCCTGACGGCCCTCACGGATGGCCCAGACCACGAGGGACTGTCCCCGACGCATGTCGCCTGCAACAAAGACCTTGTCCGTCGTGGTCTTGTAGTCACGATCCGTGGCCTTGACGTTGCCGCGTGTATCCGTGCCGACGCCAAGTTCCTGCACCATACCCTCATGCACGGGCTGGATGAAGCCCATGGCGAGCAGCACGAGATCGGCTTGCAATTCGAATTCAGTACCTGGCAGCGGTTTGAAATCGCTGCCTGACTGGGCGCAGACGAGCTTTGTCACATGGCCCTTGCTATTGCCTTCGAGGCGCACGGTGGCTACCGCGAACTGGCGCTCTGCACCTTCCTGATGCGAAGATGACGTGCGCAGCTTCAGCGGCCAGTTCGGCCAGTTCAGCGCCTTGCTTTCCTTTTCGGGAGGCTGCGGCATGATTTCGAGCTGCGTCACAGAGAGTGCGCCCTGGCGCACTGACGTGCCGATGCAATCGGACCCCGTGTCGCCACCACCGATGACGACAACATGCTTGCCCGAGGCCAGAATCGGTTCGACCGTGACACCCTCGTTGCTCACCCGACGGTTCTGCTGCGGCAGGAAGTCCATGGCGAAATGCACGCCGACGAGATCACGCCCCGGGATCGGCAGATCGCGCGGCTTTTCCGAGCCACCGGTCATGACGAGCGCATCATGCTTGTCCGCCAGCTCCTTCGCCGAAACGTCGCTGCCCACGTTGACGTTGTAATGGAAGATCACACCTTCGGCTTCCATCTGCTCGACCCGGCGATCAACGTGGCGCTTCTCCATCTTGAAGTCAGGGATGCCATAGCGCAGCAAGCCACCGGCACGCGCCGCCTTCTCGTAGAGATGCACGTCGTGACCGACACGGACCAGCTGTTGCGCAGCGGCAAGGCCTGCGGGGCCGGAGCCGATGACGGCGACTGTTTTGCCCGTCTTGTGCTTTGGCACCTCCGGTTTCACCCAGCCCATCTCCCAGCCCTTGTCGATGATGGCGCATTCAATCGATTTGATGGTGACGGGCGTGTCCTCGATGTTCAGCGTGCAGGCCGCCTCGCAGGGCGCAGGGCAGACACGGCCCGTGAATTCGGGGAAGTTGTTGGTGGAATGCAAGTTCCTGAGCGCCTCCTCCCAGTCATCCTGATAGACGAGGTCGTTCCAGTCCGGGATCTGGTTGTTGACCGGGCAGCCGTTGTGACAAAACGGAATGCCGCAGTTCATGCAGCGCGACGCCTGATCCTTCACGGTGTCCGAGGACAGCGGCAGGACAAACTCCTTGTAGTGCCGGATGCGATCCGACGCGGGAGCGTATTTCCGGTCCTGCCGGTCAATTTCGAGGAAGCCTGTGACCTTGCCCATGATGTACTCCAATCACTCCGCCGCCATTAGGCGCTGTTCCGCTTCCATCTCTTTCAGCGCCCGGCGATACTCCACCGGCATTACCTTGACGAACTTGCCGCGATAATCCGCCCAGTTGTCGAGGATGTGCTTGGCGCGCGCTGAGCCTGTGTATGTCAAGTGGTTGGTGATCAGGCTCACCAGCCGGTCCTCGTCATGACTGCCCATGTTGCTCATGATATCGATGCGGCCCTTGGTCTCCATGTCGCCGCCATGGTGGTAGAGGTTGCGTGACAGCTCCTCCTCTTCCTCCACCGGCTCCAGATCAACCATCGACAGGTTGCAGCGCTTGCGGAACGAGTTGTCCTCATCCAGCACATAGGCGATGCCGCCGCTCATGCCCGCCGCGAAGTTGCGACCGGTCTGGCCCAGCACCACGACGACGCCGCCCGTCATGTATTCGCAGCCGTGATCGCCCGTGCCCTCGACCACCGCGATGGCACCCGAGTTGCGCACGGCAAAGCGCTCGCCCGCGACGCCGCGGAAGTAGCATTCACCAGAAATGGCCCCATATAGCACGGTGTTGCCGACGATGATCGAGTCTTCCGCCACGATGCCGGAATCAGGCGCGGGACGGATGATAAGCTTGCCGCCCGAGAGGCCCTTGCCGACATAATCGTTGGCCTCGCCCGTGAGATCGAGCGTCACGCCTGTCATTGCCCATGCGCCAAAGGACTGGCCGGAGGTTCCTGTCAGCTTCACCGTGATGGTGTCATCGACAAGGCCCGTATAGCCGTAGCGCTTGGCGATTTCACCCGAAAGCATCGCGCCGGTCGAACGGTCGACGTTGGTAATCCGGCTTTCGATGATGACAGGTGCGCCGCCATCAATCGCGGCTTGCGCCTTCTTGATCAGCTTGCGGTCCAGCACATTGTCGATCGGGTGCTCCTGCCGTTCGACATGGCGCGTGGCGACGTTCTTGTCCTTCTTCGGAACGGCGAAAAGGTTGCCGAAATCGAGCCCCTTGGCTTTCCAGTGGGTGATCGCGTCTTTCTTGTCCAGCAGGTCGGAACGGCCCACCAGATCCTCGAACTTCGCCACGCCCAGTTCCGCCATCAGCGTGCGGATGTCCTCGGCGACGAAGAAGAAGAAGTTGACGACATGCTCAGGCAAGCCCTGGAAGCGCTTGCGCAAGACAGGGTCTTGCGTCGCCACGCCGACGGGGCAGGTGTTGAGGTGGCACTTGCGCATCATGATGCAGCCCGCAGCAATGAGCGGCGCCGTGGCGAAGCCGAATTCATCGGCCCCAAGCAACGCGCCAATGATGACATCGCGACCGGTGCGCAACCCGCCATCGACCTGAAGGGCGATGCGGCCGCGCAGGCCGTTCATGACAAGTGTCTGGTGCGTTTCGGCTAGACCAACTTCCCATGGGCTGCCGCAATGCTTGATCGAGGTCAGCGGCGATGCGCCCGTACCGCCTTCGAAGCCGGAGATCGTGATGTGGTCGGCACGCGCCTTGGCGACGCCAGCAGCGACAGTGCCGACTCCGACCTCCGACACGAGCTTGACCGAGACATCGGCGGCAGGATTGACGTTCTTCAGGTCGAAGATCAGCTGCGCCAGATCCTCGATGGAGTAGATGTCATGGTGCGGCGGCGGCGAGATGAGGCCGACGCCCGGCGTTGAATGCCGAACCTTGGCGATGACCGCATCCACCTTGTGTCCGGGCAGTTGGCCGCCCTCGCCGGGCTTCGCGCCCTGCGCCATCTTGATCTGCATCATATCGGAATTGACGAGATATTCCGTCGTCACGCCAAAGCGTCCCGAGGCCACCTGCTTGATGGCCGAACGCCGGGAGCGCCCGTCCGCCATGGGCTTGAAGCGCTGCGCTTCTTCGCCGCCTTCGCCGGTGTTGGACTTGCCACCGATGGAGTTCATGGCAATGGCCAAAGTCTCATGCGCCTCGCGGCTGATGGAGCCGAAGGACATCGCGCCTGTCGAGAAGCGCTTGACGATAGACTTGGCGGCTTCCACCTGCTCCAGCGGAATCGGCTTGCCCATGGGCTTAACCCTGAACAGGCCGCGAATGGTGGTGAAACGATTCTCCTGTTCGTTGATGGCGCGGGCGTAATCCCTGTACTTCTCCGGGTTGTTGCCGCGCACGGCGTGCTGGAGGTTCGACACCGTGTCTGGACGCCAGACATGATCTTCGCCACGCAAACGGAAAGCATAGTCGCCACCGATGTCGAGCACATTGCGATGCACGGGTGAGTCGCCGAAAGCTATGCGGTGAACGCGCACTGTTTCTTCAGCAATCACCGTCAGGCCCGCGCCTTCGATTGTGGTGTGCGTGCCAAAGAAGTACTTCTCCACGAACTCCCGCGTCAGGCCGAGCGCATCGAAAATCTGTGCGCCGCAATAGCTCTGGTAGGTCGAGATGCCCATCTTGGACATGACCTTGAGCAGGCCCTTGCCGACAGACTTGATGAAGCGCTTGACGACTTCCTTCTCGTCCACTTCCTTCGGGAATTCGCCCTTTTCCCACATCGACAGCACCGTATCGAAAGCGAGATAGGGGTTGATGGCTTCCGCGCCATAACCCGCGAGGCAAGCAAAGTGATGCACCTCGCGCGGCTCACCGGTTTCAACCACGAGGCCGACGGAGGTGCGCAGGCCCTTGCGGATCAGGTGATGGTGCACGGCGGCAGTCGCCAGCAATGATGGGATCGGAATCCGGTCCGGGCCCACCAGGCGGTCCGACAGGATAATGATGTTGTAACGGCCATGCACGGCGGCTTCCGCCCGCTCGCACAGGCGATCCAGCGCATCCTGCATGCCGCCCGCGCCCTTCTCGGCGGGGTAGGTCATGTCGAGTGTCTTGGTGTCGAAGCTGTCCTCGACATGGCCGATGCCACGGATCTTCTCAAGGTCCTCGTTGGTAAGGATAGGCTGACGGACTTCCAGCCGCTTGCGGCGCGAGCTGCCTTCGAGGTCGAAGATGTTCGGCCTTGGCCCGATGAAGGACACGAGGCTCATGACAAGCTCTTCGCGGATCGGGTCGATCGGCGGGTTGGTGACCTGCGCGAAGTTCTGCTTGAAATAGTTGAACAGCGGCTTGGACTTGTCCGACAGCGCGGCGATGGGCGTATCCGTGCCCATCGAACCAACAGCTTCCTGACCGGTAACAGCCATGGGTGACATCAGCACTGTCACGTCTTCCTGCGTGTAACCGAAGGCCTGCTGCTTATCGAGCAACGAGACATCGGTCCGCGAGGCGCGGGCCTCGACGGGCTTCAGGTCTTCGAGAACGAGCTGCGTCTTCTTCAGCCATTCCTTGTAGGGGTTGGCCGTGGCAATCTCCTGCTTGATTTCCTCGTCAGCGACGATGCGCCCCTTTTCGAGATCGATCAGCAGCATCTTGCCCGGCTGAAGCCGCCACTTGCGGATAATGTCCTTCTCTGGGATCGGCAGCACGCCCATCTCGGAGGCCATCACCACGAGGTCATCCTTGGTGACGAAATAGCGGGCGGGCCGGAGGCCGTTGCGGTCGAGTGTCGCGCCGATCTGGCGGCCATCGGTGAAGGCGACAGCAGCCGGACCGTCCCATGGTTCCATCATGGCGGCGTGATATTCGTAGAAGGCGCGGCGCGTGTCATCCATCAGCGGATTTCCGGCCCACGCCTCGGGGATCAGCATCATCATCGCGTGGGTCAGCGAGTAGCCGCCCTGCACCAGGAATTCGAGCGCGTTGTCGAAGCACGCCGTGTCCGACTGCCCCTCGTAGGAGATGGGCCAGAGCTTTGAGATGTCGTTGCCATAGTCCTCGCTGTCGACCGAGGCCTGACGCGCTGCCATCCAGTTAACGTTGCCGCGGAGCGTGTTGATCTCGCCGTTATGCGCCACCATCCGGTAAGGGTGCGACAGCGACCAGGTCGGGAAGGTGTTGGTGGAGAAGCGCTGGTGCACGAGGGCGATGGCGCTCTCGAAGCGCGGGTCTTCCAGATCGCTGTAATAACCGCCGAGCTGGTCGGCCAGCAGCATACCCTTGTAGACCACAGTACGGCAGGACATCGATACGGGATAGAACCCCATCTCGCGCGGGGCCTTCTGTTCATAGGCCGCGTTGGAGATGACCTTGCGCAGGATGAACAGGCGGCGCTCGAACGTGTCATCATCCGTGGACTGGCTGTCGCGGCCCACGAAGACCTGCAGATGACGTGGCTCTGTCGGCTTCACCGAGACGCCCAGATCGGCGGGATCGGTCGGCGGCACGCGGAAGCCGAGCAGGCGAAAGCCCTCGTCGGCAATCGCCTTCTCGATGATATCACGGCAGATTTGAGCCACCTCGGGATCGCGGGGCAGGAAAAACTGCCCGACGGCGTAATGGCCGGGCTCGGGGATCGCGAATCCAAGCTTGGATGCTTCTTCCTTGAAAAAGCGATGCGGCATTTGCACCAGCATGCCGCAGCCGTCGCCAGCCTTGGGGTCCGCGCCGACCGCACCGCGATGCACGAGATTGCGCAGGATATCGAGGCCCTTGGTGACGATGGAATGGCTCTTGCGGTTCTTCATATCCGCCACGAAGCCGACGCCGCAGGCATCCTTCTCATGCGCGGGATTATAGAAGCCCGTTGCCACCGGAAGTCCCGGATCGCGCACGACGAGATCGCGATGGAGCGCATCCGTAATAGTAACAGCGGTCGGCGGAACGGCGAGCGTCTCCAGTTCCGACTTGATGATCCAGTCCGGTGTGATTGGATTTGTCATGGCGTCCTCCCTGGGGCGGATGAGTGCAATTAGAACTATAGAACGCAAGACGTTGGCGCATATTGGTCAACATTCCTGTCCTATCGACAGTACCCAATGTCACCTAGCGCCAGAGCTTGCAAGCGGAAAATGAACTGGCGGATGAAATGCAAAGAAAATTGGCATTATAAGCAATTAAATTGCGGAGGATGATCAATAACGCATCTTTTGTTGAAACGCTGGATTTCTTTACCGCTATCGAGGGTCGGCCAACGCCATTCGAGTGCCATGCTGATACGCTCTCGCAATAAAATTACGCGTTCAATGCCGACATGCAGCTTCGGTTGCCAATATCCTCCTGTATTGCCATGGATTGGGCCGGGAGCAAAACATCCATGTCCATTTACACCACCGGTCTCGACCGCAATCCAGCCAATTTCCAGCCGCTGACGCCACTGTCTTTCCTGCAGCGGGCAGCGAAGGTCTGGCCAGATCATACCGCCATCATCCATGGCAAGATGCTGGTGAACTACCGTGAATTCTACGCGCGCTCCCGCCGTCTGGCCTCGGCGCTCTACAAGCGTGGCATCGGCAAGGGTGACACCGTCGCGGTGATCCTTGCCAACACACCGCCGATGCTGGAGGCGCATTACGGTGTGCCGATGCTGGGCGCTGTGCTCAACACCATCAACACGCGGCTCGATGCTGCGACCATCGCCTTCCAGATCGACCATGGCGAGGCGAAGCTTTTGATCGTGGACCGCGAGTTCGCGCCCGTCGCGCAGGCCGCTCTGAAGCTTTCAGCCCGGCAGCCCGTTCTGGTCGAATATGACGATCCCGAATTTCCCCATGCGCCGTTCGGCCTTGATGGCGCGCAGCCCGTGGCCGACTACGAGGCGCTGCTGGCCGGTGGCGATCCGGAGTTCAACTGGGTCTGGCCCGCTGACGAATGGGACGCGCTGTCGCTGAACTACACGTCAGGCACGACGGGCAATCCCAAGGGCGTGGTCTATTCGCATCGCGGGGCTTATCTCATGTGCTTCGCTAACACGCTCGCCGCCGCCATCCAGCCACACCCGGTGTATCTGTGGACGCTGCCGATGTTCCATTGCAACGGCTGGTGTTTCCCCTGGACGTTGTCAGCCATCGGCGGCACGCATGTCTGCCTGCGCTGGGTGCGGGCAAAAGCTATGTTCGATGCGATGGCGGATCATCACGTCACGCATCTGTGCGGCGCGCCCATCGTGATGAGCGCGTTGCTGGCAGCGAAACCCGACGAGATGCGCCCGCTGCCGGGGCGCGTCAGCTTTATCACCGCCGCCGCGCCACCGCCGGAGGCTGTTCTCGCTGGGATGAAGGAGGCTGGCTTCGACGTGACCCATGTCTATGGCTTGACCGAGGTCTATGGCCCCGCCGTCGTCAATACGTGGAAGGCGGAATGGGATGCTCTGCCCCTGGCCGAGCAAGCACGGCTAAAAGCGCGGCAAGGCGTGAACTATCCGGGCGAGGAGGATCTCGCCGTGATGGACCCCGCCACGATGCAGCCCGTGCCTGCCGATGGCGAAACCATGGGCGAGGTGATGTTCCGCGGCAATATCGGCATGAAGGGCTATCTCAAGAACCAGACGGCCACGGACGAGGCCTTCGCGGGCGGCTGGTTCCATTCGGGCGATCTGGGCGTGATGCATCCCGACGGCTATATCCAGCTCAAGGACCGCTCGAAGGACATCATCATCTCGGGCGGCGAGAATATCTCGTCCATTGAGGTGGAGGATGTGCTGTTCAAGCATCCCGCCGTGTCGCTCGTGGCGGTTGTGGCGCGGCCTGATGCGCGATGGGGCGAGCACCCCTGCGCTTTCATCGAGCTGAAATCCGGCACAAGCGCGACCGAGGCCGAAATCATAGCGTTCTGTCGCGCGCATCTCGCGAGCTACAAGCTGCCCCGCACCATCGTCTTTGCTGACCTGCCCAAAACCTCGACAGGCAAGATTCAGAAGTTCGTGCTTCGCGCGCGCGCTGCGGGGCTTTGAGGCCTTTTCGCAGTTTCAAATGGTTAAATAAACATCATCCAGCCGTTTGCGAACTGTAATTCAGGCGGCCGCATGATCCTCCTTGCCGGTGCCTTGGTGGTCCGGGTTCACAGATGGCTTGAGGAGGGCCAATGCTATGTCGAGACTTTCTGGTTTCATCAATGCTGCCGTCGCCGCACTCGTGATCACGATAGCCCCGATGCCTGCCGCCCAGGCCGCGCCAATGCTCGCCGGATCAGGCAATGTGATCCTGGATACGGTTCCGACCGTCACTGACGAGGTACGCTGGGGCCGTGGCGGCGGATGGCGCGGTGGCGGGCGTGGTTTCCGGCGGGGCTTCTACCGGCCTGCGCGGTTCTATCGTCCCCACCGCTTCCATCGCCCTTATTACGCTCGCCCTGCGTATTATGGTGGAGCGTGTTTCATCCGCCCCGGCGGTTGGGTCTGGACCCCTTATGGCCAGCAATGGCGTCCGGCACGCCGTGTCTGCCGCTGACCATCAGCGTCTAGTTTGAGATGCGGGCCGCATGGAGATTGCGGCCCGTCCCTTGTGAATGGCATCCACCTCAGGTGTGAAGTTGCCATCAGGGCCATGCAGCACGAGCGGTGGCAAAAGGCTTAGTGGCGCGTGGGACCCCGCTGTTGCCTGCACCAAAATGCGTGTGGCAGCTTGATCCCCCTGTGGCTGCACCGGTTTCACTGTCACGCCGCCAGCGCGTTTCGGCATGGCAGCGAGTACATCTGCCAACCGGTCCGCCCTGTGGATCAGGGTGAGTGTTCCGCCGTCGCGCAACAGCCGCACTGCAACCTTGAGCCAGTCCGCCAGATCACCGCCCTGCATGGCATGCGCGGTCTGTTTCAGTACAGTCGGGCTGCGGCGGCCCCTCAGTGCCTGATCAAAGGGTGGATTGGTGGCGACTGCATCAAAACTCTGGTCCGCCAGTGCCGTATCGCGCAAAAAAACCTTGCGGTCGAAAATGTCGGCGCTGGCGAGCGCCACACGATCCGTAAACCCGCAATTTTCAATGTTATGCCGGGCGCATTCCGCAAATACAGGGTCGCGTTCGATCAGCATTGTTTCAGCCGCGCCCCGCATTGCCAGCGCCAGCCCGACAGCGCCGACACCACTTCCGAGATCGCAGACGCGGCCTTCTGCGGGAGTCATCGCCGCAAGCAACAGTGCGTCCGTGCCGATGCGGTGCCCTTTCTGCGGCTGGCGTAAAAGCAGGCGGCAATCCAGAAACCAGTCATCAGAAAAGGGTTCCGTCACGAAATGGTCAATCCTTCCTCTGTCTCAAAGGCTTGCCATGAGCGCTGTGTTGCGGCAACAGGGCGCGTTGAAACATTTGAAGCCTGGTGCCACTCTATTGGGCAGAAGCAAACAAGAATGAGGCAGCATTGGGCGTCGTCATAGCGTTTGAGGAGAAGGCGGCCGCTGCCAGCGTCGATTCTCTCGTCCAGCTCACGAAATCCGACATGGAACGGGTGAATGCCACGATCCTGGCGCGGACAGGGTCTGACGTCACCATGATCCCGGAGGTTGCCAACCACCTGATCTCTTCAGGCGGCAAGCGGCTGCGGCCGATGCTGACGCTCGCGGCTGCTAAACTGTGTGGCTACGAAGGCGAAGGCCATCTCAAACTCGCGGCCTCGGTCGAGTTCATGCATACCGCGACATTGCTGCATGACGATGTGGTGGACGACAGCGACATGCGCCGGGGCAAGCCGGCGGCACGCACGGTCTGGGGCAACGAGGCCAGCGTCCTTGTCGGTGACTTCCTGTTGGGGCAGGCTTTCAAGATGATGGTGGAGGTGGGTTCGCTGCCCTGCCTTGACGTGCTTTCAACCGCTGCCGCCGTGATCGCCGAGGGCGAGGTGATGCAGCTTGCCGCTGCCAAGAACCTGATCACGTCAGAAGACGAATATCTCGCCGTTGTGCGCGCCAAGACGGCAGCGCTGTTCGCCGCGGCCTGTGAAGTCGGGCCGCTGGTGGCTGGGGGTGGCAAGGAAGCCATCACGGCCTGCCGCAGTTACGGCACCAATCTCGGTGTCGCCTTCCAACTGATGGATGACGTGCTGGATTACGGCGGCACCACCGCCAAGCTCGGCAAGAACGTCGGCGATGATTTCCGCGAGGGCAAGATCACATTGCCCGTGATTCTGGCCTACCGCCGGGGCGATGCGACAGAGCGCGCCTTCTGGAAAGCGGCACTGGAAGACGGCGTCAGTGACGATGCTGCGCTTGAGAAGGCGATCGGCCTGCATCGCAAGCACCACTCGCTGGAGGATACGGTCGAGCGCGCCCGCCATTACGGCGCGATGGCGAAGGATGCGCTTGGCATCTTCCCGGATTCACCGCTGAAGTCGGCGATGGTGGAAGTGGTGGATTTCTGCGTCAGCCGATCAACCTGAACTGGTCCACATCGATCAGCCCCCTGTCCGTAATCTTCAAATGCGGGATCACGGGTAGCGGCAGGAACGCCACCTGAAGGAACGGCTCGGTCAGCGTGCAGCCCAGTGATTTCGCAGCGGCGCGCAGCGGGATCAGTTTGCCGCGCACGCCCTCGAAGTCGAGCAGGCTCATCAGGCCCGCGACCGGCAGCGCCAGTTCGGCCAGCACCTTGCCTGCTTCCGTCACCACGAAGCCGCCCTGCAATTCGCCCAACCGGTTTGCGGCGAGCGCCATGTCAGCGTCATCTGCGCCGACCACCGTGATGTTGTGGCTGTCATGACCAACGGACGACGCGATGGCACCTCGCTTGAGGCCAAAGCCCTGCACACTGGCCACCGCCATATTGCCGTTCTTGCCGTGGCGCTCGATCACGGCGAGTTTGATGATGTCCTGCGCGAGATCGATGCCGGTCGCAGGTAAGGTTTTCCTCAAATGCGCCGTGATGATCTTGCCGGGGATGACACCGATCACCGGCGTATCCACGCCGTGGTGCTTCGCCCTGAAATCCACGGATGAAACCTGCCGCGCTCTCATGCTGGTGAGCCCCACAGTGGCCACGGTTTCGCGCGTGGCGAAAAGCTCCTGCGTCACGGGTCGCCCCGCAGAGATCACCTGAGAGACGCGGCAATCTTCCAGTGCGCCGTCGAGCAGTACGATATCGGCGCGGTAGCCCGGTGCAATCATGCCCCTGTCGGTAAGGCCAAAAATTCGCGCTCCGCTGATCGTGGCCGTGCGGTAGACATGCAGCGCAGGCGCACCGCAGCGGATGGCTTCCCGGATAACGAAATCCAGATGGCCCTCCTCCGCCACATCAAGCGGGTTGCGGTCATCCGTGCAGAACGCCAGAAAGGCCGAAGTGTCAGCCGAGATGATCGGCATCAGCGCGTGCAAATCCTTGGAGACCGACCCCTCTCGGATCAGGATCGCCATACCTTTCTTCAGTTTTTCCATCGCTTCGGCGGGCGCTGTCGTTTCGTGATCCGTGCGGATGCGGGCGGAAAGGTAGGCGTTCAGGGCCGTTCCGGAGAGCAGCGGCGCATGTCCGTCGATATGGCCGTCGGCCCAGGCTTCCAGCTTTGCAATCACATCGGGTGCGGCATGAATGACACCAGGGAAATTCATGAATTCCGCCAGGCCAAGCGCTTTGGGATGGTCGCGGAAGGGCAGCAGATCAGCCGCATCGAGCCGCGCGCCTGATGTCTCCAGATCGGTCGCAGGCACGCAGGACGAGAGCATTACCCGCAGATCCATGATCGTGGCCAAAGCACAATCGAGCGCATAGCGGATGCCTTCCGCACCCAGCACATTGGCGATCTCGTGCGGGTCCCAGATCGCCGTTGTCACGCCATGGGGCAGTACGCAGCGGTCATATTCGAGCGGTGTCAGCAGAGAGGATTCGACATGGAAATGCGTGTCGATAAAGCCCGGAACAGCGATACGGCCCCGCCCGTCGATCTCGCGGACGCCTTTGTATTCGGCATAGGTCCCGACGATCCGATCACCGCAGATCGCGATATCGCTCAGCGTCAATGCACCTGTGATAAGGTCATAGAGTTGTACGTTGCGGATCACGAGATCGGCGGGTTCACGGCCTGCGCCCTGCGCAATCATAGTGGGGAGTGGTTGTTTTTTCATGGCAGGATGATGACCCGGAAAAAGCCACTTGGGAATCCTTTTCGCGCATTGCGGAATTTGGTGCGCCTGCCTTATGTTTCCCGCAGCCAACGACAGGACCACCAATCCATGCTGACACGCCGCATCGCCTCGCTTGCTGCAGTTTTGACATTCTCCGTGAGTCTCGCCTTCGCGCAGGAAAAGGTTGTCAACGTCTATAACTGGAACGACTACATCGATCCCAAGGTGCTGGAGGACTTCACCAAGGAAACCGGCATTAAGGTGATTTATGACACCTACGATAACAACGAGATCGTCGAAACCAAGATGCTGGCGGGCAAATCGGGGTATGACATCGTGGTACCTTCCGCTCCGTTCCTGCAGCGCATGGCGGCGGCGGGTGTGTTCATGCCGCTCGATCTTTCAAAGTTGTCCAACCACAAGAATCTCTGGCCAGAGATCATGGAGCGGCTGAAAACCTATGATCCAGGCAACAAATTTGCTATTCCCTATCTCTGGGGAACGGTCGGGATAGGTGTGAATGTGGCCAAGGTGAAGGAGCGGCTGGGCGGTACTATTCCGCAAAGCTGGGACCTTCTGCTCGATCCGAGGGTGTCTTCCAAGCTGAAGGATTGCGGCATCCATGTGCTGGACGGACCGGAAGATGTGCTGCCGAACGTGCTGCACCACCTGAAGCTCGATCCCAATTCCAAGAAGGCAGAGGACATTCAGAAGGCGGGCGATGCGGTGTTCCGCGTGCGCGGGAACGTTCGCAAGTTCCATTCTTCGGAGTATATAAACGGCCTCGCGGGTGGGGATATCTGTATGGCGCTTGGCTTCTCCGGCGATATTCTGCAGGCCCGCAAACGAGCCAAGGAAGCCGGAAACGGTGTCGAGATCGATTACATCATTCCTCTGGAGGGCGCGCAGATGTGGTTCGATTCCATGGTAATCCCGAAGGATGCGCCCAATGCCGACAACGCGCTGATTTTCATCAACTACATGCTGCGCCCCGATGTGGCAGCGGCAAACTCCAACCTCGTCGAATACGCCAATGCCAACACGCCTTCGCGGGCGCAGATCAAGCTGGAGGTACTGAACAATCCCGGCGTTTATCCCACTGAAGAGGTGATGAAGCGGCTCTTCACCAACACGGCCTATGACGAACGCCTGCAACGCACGGTCACAAGGCTGTGGACGCGGGTGAAGACGGGGCGGTAGTCTCGGCTCCAGCAAGTTACAGGAAATCCGCCATGTCCCCTGAGTTTGAAACCGTCGGGCAGGCGGTAGCGCGGTCGCTGGCGGCGCATGGCGTGGACACCGTTTTCGGCATTCCCGGCGCGCATATGTATGATTTCAACGATGCGCTGCATGGCATGCGTCACGCCATTCGCTTCATCCACACACGGCATGAGCAGGGTGCCGGCTACATGGCCTATGGCTATGCCAAATCGAGCGGGCGCATCGGCACATTCACGGTGGTGCCCGGCCCCGGCGTGCTGAATGCCGGTGCAGCTTTGTGCACGGCGCTTGCGGCGGTGGCTCCTGTCCTGTGTGTCACCGGCAATGTGATGTCGCATCTCATCGGGCAGGGTCGCGGGCAACTGCATGAACTGCCGGACCAACTGGCCACTCTGCGCGGCATCACCAAGGGAGCGGAACGCATCAACCAGCATGCAGACGTGGGTCCTGTGATGTCTGGCACGATCTCCCGGATGCTGTCGGGTCGGCAGGGGCCAGCGGCAGTGGAAGCGCCATGGGATGTTTTCGGCAAACGCGGGCCAGTGCTGGAGCCCAGCATCGGCAGACCTGCGCCAAACCCCGTGGCTGATCCTGAAGCCATCGCGGCGGCGGTCAAGCTGATCGTCGGGGCGAAGAACCCGCTGATCATGGTGGGCGGCGGCGCCGTGGATGCCTCGCCCGAGGTCAGGGCGCTGGCTGAGCGGCTGCAGGCACCTGTCACGGCGCATCGCTCCGGCAAGGGTATCGTGGCGGCGGATGATCCGCTGTCGCTCGATCTGGTCGCAGCCTATGAGTACTGGAAATCATGCGATCTGCTGATCGGCATCGGCAGCCGGCTGGAGTTGCAGTTCATGCGCTGGCGCTGGCAGCCCAAAGGCCTGAAGGTCATCCGCATCGATATCGATGCGACGGAAATGGTTCGGGTGAAGCCCGACATCGGCATCATTGCGGATGCGGCAGAAGGCACGCAGGCGCTGATCGATGCGCTGAATCTGGCGACGCCAGGCTCGCGGGTTGATGACTTCCGTGGGCTCAAAGCAAAGGCGCGGACAGCTTATGAATCCGTGCAGCCGCAACTTGCCTATCTCGACGCGATCAGTGCCGTGCTGCCTCGCGACGGTTTCTTAGTGGAAGAAATCAGCCAGATGGGCTTTACCGGGCGCTTCGGCTTCCCGGTCTATGCACCGCGCCACTACGTGAGCTGCGGCTATCAAGACAATCTTGGCTTTGGCTACAACACGGCACTTGGCGTCAAGATCGCCCATCCGGACAAGGCAGTAGTGTCGATCTCGGGCGATGGCGGGTTCATGTTTGGCCTGCAGGAGCTGGCCACCGCCGTGCACCACAGGATCAATGTGGTCGCAATCGTCTTCAACAACGGGGCCTATGGCAATGTCTTGCCGGACCAGAAGCACTCCTATCAGGGACGTATCCTCGGCTCGGAACTGACCAACCCCGATTTCGTTAAGCTGGGCGAGAGTTTCGGCATCCGGTCGTATCGTGCGGAGACACCGGAGCGTCTGCGCAAGACATTAGAAGCGGCGCTTGCTCTGGATGCGCCTGCGCTGATCGAAGTGCCGGTTGAAACTGGTAGTGAGGCCTCGCCATGGCCGTTTTTGCATCCTGCCCCGCATCCTACATCATAGATTTTCAGGAACCATCGCTTCGGGATACGACAAAGCTGTCAGCCGCGCCGCGCCCATGCGTGCCGCCCGCGTCAGCAGCGCCTTGCGCGTGGGTGCGGGCAGGGGATGCAACGGTGCATCGCGGATCATCGCGCCGCCATGGGCATCGGCCACGATGAAACCGGCTTCGGTCGGGAACAGCCTTTCGTCCACATCAGGGGAAGTCGCAAAAAACAGCCTGTCACAATAAAGTCGGTACTCCGGCCATTTGCTGTCTGCCCTCAAATCCTCTTTTGAGGATTTGATCTCGATGATCCAGATTTCGCCGTTGCGTGCAACAGCCAGCAAATCTGCCCTTCTCCCTGATGATAACGTGACTTCAGGCAAGGCGAAGAGATCATGCGCCGCCAGCAGTCGCAGCGTGCCGCGCCGTATCGCCATCGCCCGCTCGGACTGGCGACCATCCTCAAGCATCAACCTTTCGCATCCTCAAGGATCATCTGCGCGCCCTTCTCGGCGATCATCATGGTCGGCGAATTGGTGTTGCCTGAAGTGATCCTCGGCATGGCCGATGCGTCGATGACGCGCAGTCCCGGCACGTGGCGCACGCGAAGTCGCTCGTCCAGAACCGCCATCGGGTCTTCCTTCACGCCCATCTTCGCGGTGCCCACAGGATGAAAAATCGTGGTGCCGATATCACCCGCCGCCTTTTCCAGTTCGGCATCGGTCATGAGATCAGGACCTGGCAAGTACTCATCGGGATGGTATTGCTTCAGCACATCCGATGTCACGATATGGCGCGCCAGCCGGATTGATTCCACTGCTACGCGCCGGTCCTCTGGTGTACTCAGATAATGCGGATGGATGGTCGGCGGTGCCTTCGGATCCTTTGAGGCGAGCCGCACAAAGCCGCTGCTTGTGGGTCTGAGATTGCAGACGCTCACTGTAAAAGCGCCGAACGGATGCAGCGGTTCGCCGAATTTCTCCAGCGACAGCGGCTGCACATGGAACTGCACATTGGGTGTCTCGTGATCCGGCGACGAGCGCGTGAAGCAGCCGAGCTGCGAAGGTGCCATCGTCATCGGACCTTTGCGAAACAATGCATACTTGGCCGCCATCAGCCCGCGCTTCAGCAGTGACCGGTATTCGACATTCATGGTCCTGACGCCGTGAACCTTGTAGATCGTGCGCAATTGCAGATGGTCCTGCAGGTTGGCTCCGACACCGGGCAGGTCCGTCACCACAGGAATGCCCAGTTCGCGCAAGGCCTCGCCGGGACCCACGCCCGAGAGTTGCAGCAGTTTCGGCGTGGCGATGGCACCGCTTGAGACAATGACCTCCCGTCCCGCCCTCACCGTCGCCTTGCCGTTTTTGCCCATATATTCGATGCCGACCGCGCGCTTCCCCTCGAAGAGAATGCGCGTCGCCTCGGCATGCTTGATCAGCCGCAAGTTGGGGCGGTTGAGCACCGGCTTGAGAAAACCCCGCGCGGCGCTCCAGCGGCGGCCATTCTTCTGGTTGACCTGAAAATATCCGACGCCTTCGTTGGTCCCGGTGTTGAAATCATCCGTTGCGGGAATGCCTCTGTCTTGCGCTGCCGCCGTGAACGCATCGAGAATCTCCCAGCGCATGCGTGGCTGGTCCACGCGCCATTCGCCACCTGCACCGTGGTCGAGCGAGGCGCCTGCGAAATGATCCTCCTGGCGCATGAACAGCGGCTTCACATCATCCCAGCCCCAGCCTTCAAGGCCAAGCTCACGCCATCCCTCGTAATCTGCCGCCTGCCCGCGCATGTAGATCATCGCATTGATCGCCGAAGATCCGCCGATCACCTTGCCGCGCGGATAGTTCAGCGAGCGTCCGTTGAGACCCAGTTCGGGATCGGTTTTGAACATCCAGTCTGCCCGTGGATTGCCGATGGCGAAGAGATAGCCCACGGGGATATGGAACCAGATCCAGTTGTCATCGCCACCTGCTTCAAGCAGCGCAACCGTCTTGGTCGGATCGGCGGATAGCCGGTTGGCGAGCACGCAGCCCGCCGAACCTGCACCGACGATCACGTAGTCGAAGGTCTCGGCTTCCGCCGCTGCGGCAGCCATCTCAGCCACCCACGCCCATCGCCGCCAGCGCCGCCATATTCAGCAGGTCGGTATCTTTTGCGCCCATCGTGACAATCTGCACCGGCTTGTCGAGGCCGATCAGCAGAGGTCCGATCACCGTGGAACCACCCAGTTCCTGCAGCATCTTGGTGGCAATCGCTGCGGAGTGGAAGGCCGGCATCACCAGCACGTTGGCAGGTCCGGTGAGGCGGCAGAACGGATATTGCGCCATGATATCGGGGTTGAGCGCCACATCAGCGCCCATCTCGCCATCATACTCGAAATCGACCTTCTGCCGATCCAGAATCTCGACGGCCTCCTGCACACGCTTGGACCGCTCCGCCTCGGGGTATCCAAAGGTGGAAAACGAGAGCAGCGCCACGCGCGGTGTATAGCCCAGCCGCTTGGCCGCTCCCGCCGCTTCGATGGCGATTTCTGCGATCTCCTGTGCGCTCGGCATTTCATGTACTGCCGTATCCGCGACGAGCACTGTGCGACCGCGAGCGATCACGATCGAGACGCCAATCATGCGGTGGCCCGGCTTCTGGTCGATGACACGGGTCACGTCCTCCAACGCCACGGAGTAGTTGCGGGTTAGCCCCGTCACCATGGCGTCGGCATCACCCGTCGCCACCATGGCCGCGCCGAAATGGTTGCGGTCCTGGTTGATCAGGCGCTGGCAGTCACGGAAGAGGAAGCCCTTCCGCTGCAGCTTGTCGTAGAGATATTGCGCATAGGCCCCGTTGCGTTTCGACAGTCGCGCGTTGTGGATCTCGATACCGTCCTTGATCTCGACACCCGCGGCTTCCGCCGCCTCGCGGATGCGCTCCTCACGGCCCACGAGGATGGCCTTGCCGAGTCCTTGCGTGGCGTAGGTGACGGCAGCGCGGATGACAGCCTCTTCCTCGCCCTCCGCAAAAACCACGCGCTTGGGGCGGCGCTGCACCTGCTCGAACACGCGCGCCAGAACACCCGCGACCGGATCGCGCCGTGCATGCAGGGCCCGACGGTAAGCCTCGATATCGGCCAGCGGCTTGCGGGCCACGCCCGTGTCCATCGCAGCCTGCGCTACGGCTGAGGAAATCGACGCCATCAGGCGCGGATCGAAGGGCGCCGGAATGATATAGCCCTTGCCGAATTTGGGCCGTGCGCCACCATAGGCAGCTGCCACTTCGTCCGGCACATCCTCGCGTGCCAGTTCGGCAATGGCATTGGTTGCCGCGACCTTCATTTCCATGTTGATGGCGGTGGCGCGCACATCCAGTGCGCCCCGGAAGATGAAGGGAAAGCCCAGCACGTTGTTGACCTGGTTGGGATAATCCGACCGCCCCGTTGCGATGATCACGTCGTCGCGCACGGAATGGGCATCTTCCGGCGTAATCTCGGGGTCGGGATTGGCCATGGCAAAGATGATCGGGTTGGGTGCCATCGTCTTGACCATTTCCTTGGTCAGCGCCCCCTTGGCGGAGAGCCCGAAGAAGATATCAGCGCCTTGCATGGCGTCTGCCAGTGTGCGCGCTTTGGTCTTGGCGGCATGGGCCGATTTCCACTGGTTCATGCCCTCGGTACGGCCCTGATAGATCACGCCTTTGGTGTCGCACAGCAGCACGTTCTCCGGCGCAAACCCCATGGCCTTGACCAGATCGAGACACGCGATACCTGCAGCGCCCGCCCCGTTGACCACGAGTTTCGTCTGCTTCACGTCGCGCCCTGTCAGCAGCAGCGCGTTCATCATGCCCGCGGCGGCGATGATCGCCGTGCCGTGCTGGTCGTCATGGAAAACGGGGATATCCATGAGTTCCTGCAGCCGCTGTTCGATGATAAAGCATTCCGGTGCCTTGATATCCTCCAGATTGATGCCGCCGAAGGACGGCCCGAGATAGCGCACGGCGTTGATGAAGGCGTCCGTATCCTCGGTGTCTATCTCGAGATCGATGGAATCCACGTCTGCAAAGCGCTTGAACAGGACGGCCTTGCCCTCCATCACCGGCTTCGAAGCCAGCGCACCGAGATTGCCGAGGCCAAGGATGGCCGTGCCGTTGGTGATCACAGCAACGAGATTGCCGCGTATCGTGTAGTCGAATGCCAGCGAGGGGTCCTTGGCGATGGCCAGCACAGGCACCGCAACGCCGGGAGAATAGGCCAGCGACAGGTCCCGCTGCGTTGCCATCGGCTTGGTCGGCACGATCTCGTACTTGCCCGGTTTGCCGCGCGAATGGAAATCCAGAGCCTCCTGATCCGTAAAAGTGGGTCGACCACGGCGCGTTTTGGGATCAAAGGCAGGCATTAAGGCAATTCCCCCGGTGTCAATTGTGATTTGTTGGAGAATGACTTTAGGGGGAGGGATATGCAGGGAACAAGTGGTTTGGTTGCGGGCACGGGTAAATTCCTTCTCCCTGTAAAAGAAGAAGGGAAAGAACCGGAACTACCGCAAGCGCTGGAACGGTCGGCTAGACGGCACGAATTCCATCGGCGCAAAGGCTGGAATCACCATTTGCGGCTGGACCTTGGCCTGTGCGATTGCCACCGCGCGGTTCTGTTTCTTTCCGGCCAGCATGGTGCGACCGGAATCCGGTGCCACGCCGTTGATGGCGATGCGGGTGGAGCCCTGGCCGTGCTGTTTCACGAGGCTGAACAATTCGCGCGCATTGCCGGGCGCGAGACGAATGCAGCCATGCGATGCGGGCGCACCCAGACGGCCCACGGCATTGGTGCCATGGATGGCGAAACCGCCCTTGAAGAAGATCGCATGGGGCATCGCGCCCTGGTATTTGCGCGACCAGTGATAGGTCTTGAGTGCATAGGGGCGATAGGTTCCGCGGATCGTGGGATAACCCTTGCGCCCGGACGAAATCGCCCATTTGCGCTGCACGCCGTCCGGCGTGGTCGCCGTCAGCGTCTGGCTCGCGAGGTTGACGCGGATATCAACACCGGCTGTAGCGGGCGTGGCAAAAGAAACGGTCACAACGGCAAGAACCGCCATCATGGCGGAGAATAAACGGCTCATCATCACGTGGCTCCCCTGTCCGGAATGTCAGGCCAGAATAGCACGAGGATAGCAGAGGGTCAGGAAAAGCCCGATTTAACGTGAATCCTGATTAAGATTCAGCAGATTCAGCCTCATCCGGGCTCAGCACATAGCGCGTCGAGCAGAACTCGCAGGTGATGCCGATCTGGCCGTCCTCACCCTGCATATCAAGGCGCTCCTGCGGCGAAAACCGCCTGAGCATGGTCAGGATACGATCACGCGAGCAGCGGCAGGCCTCGACGATGCTCTGGCCCTCGTAGATGCGCACGCCGCGCTCGTGGAAGAGCCGGTAGAGCAGGCTTTCGGACGACAATGTCGGATCCAGCAATTCGTGGTCTTCCACCGTGTCCGCCAGCGCCTTGGCCTCGGTCCAGGCATCATCTTCGGCGATATTGTCCTGGCGCGCGCTTTCCGGCGCATCACCCGGATCGAGATCGCCCTGCCGCATGCGCTCCGGCGCTTCGGGAAGAAATTGCAGGAACAATCCGCCAGCACGCCATTCCATGCCACCCGGAATCCCGACTTCACCCACGGCGAGCTTAATGCGCGTGGGAATCTGCTCGGACTGGCGAAAATACTGGTGCGCCGCCGCTTCCAGACCATAACCGTCCAGCGGCACCACGCCCTGGTAGCGGCTCATATCGCCACCCTGATCAATGGTCAGCGCCAGATGCCCCTTGCCGATGAGTTCGGCAGGCGAGGCATCAGCCGGGATTGCATCGCGGTCGAACTGCGCATAGGCCCGCAACCGGTTTGGCGCATCAAAATCGACGACCAGCATCGACAACGGCCCGTCGGTCTTTGTCTGCAACTGAAAGCGCCCGGTCAATTTCAGCGCACTACCGAGAAGCGCTGTCAGCACAGCCGCTTCGGCCACAGCACGCGACACAGCATGCGGATAGGCATGGCGCTTCAGCAGAACATCGATAGCCGGACCGAGCCGCAAGACACGACCACGCACATCGAGCCCATCTACCTGAAATGGCAGGAGAAAATCATCAGCGCCAGCACCGTCACCGACGATGACGGCACCAAGCGGTCCGTCGCTCATCTGGGCTCTGCTCCAAACACCCAAGCCAGAATGCCCTTCTGCGCATGCAGCCGGTTCTCGGCCTCGTCGAAGACCACGGATTGCGGCCCGTCGATGACCTCTTCCGTCACCTCTTCGCCGCGATGCGCAGGCAGGCAATGCATGAAGATCGCATCCTTGCGCGCCGCCTGCATCAATCTGCCGTTGATCTGGTAGGGCTTCAGCAGGTTGTGGCGGCGTCCCTCGTCCTTGTCGCCCATCGAGACCCAGGCATCCGAGACGATGCAATCCGCGCCATCCGCCGCCTCGAAGGGATCGGCGGTGAGATGCACATCGGCCTTGTTTCGGCGCACCCAGTCGAGCAGCGCATCGGACGGCTTCAGTTCGGGCGGCGTCGCGACATTAAGCCGGAACTCGAAGCGCTTGGCCGCGTGCATGAAGGACGCCAGCACATTGTTGGAATCACCGCTCCACGCCACAGTCTTGCCCCGGATGTCGCCGCGATGCTCCTCGAAGGTCATGATATCGGCCATGACCTGGCAGGGATGCGAACGCTTGGTCAGCCCGTTGATCACCGGCACTGTTGCATGCTTTGCCAATTCCACAACGAGATCATGCTTCAGGCTGCGGATCATGATGGCATCGACATAACGCGACAGGACCTTGGCCTGATCGGAGATCGCCTCGCGCTCGCCGAGTTCAATCTCCTTGCCCGTGATCATCAGCGGATCGCCGCCAAGCTCGCGGATGCCGACCTCAAACGAGATGCGCGTGCGCAGCGAGGGT
Source organism: Hyphomicrobiales bacterium (assembly GCA_031431475.1). Taxonomy (GTDB): domain Bacteria; phylum Pseudomonadota; class Alphaproteobacteria; order Rhizobiales; family Beijerinckiaceae; genus JADCCX01. The sequence goes on along the minus strand of JANPDL010000035.1, from coordinate 326,914 downwards.
TGCTCGAAGACCATCGCCACCTTCTTGCCCGCAAGCACCTGATCTTTCGCGGAAGCCGCCGTTCGCCTGCGGCTCTTCATGGCGCGGCTGTTGTCGAGAATGCCGCGCAATTCATCCGCCGGAATATCCGACAGGTCGAGAAAATGACGGGTGGCCCCGTTCGCACTGCCCATTGATTTACTCCGCAGCCGTCCGGACCGCGTCCCGCAAGCGCTGGTCGATGGCGACACAGGCCGCCTCGATGCGCTTCACGGCCTCCCCCACATCGGTCTCATCCGCAGTGAGCGGCGGCAGCAGGCGCACGACATTGTCACCGGCACCAATGGTCAACATCTTCTGCTCGCGCAGTTCGGCCACGAGATCGGTGTTGGGCACGATGGTGCGGATGCCCATGAGAAGACCCTTGCCGCGGATTTCGGCGATCACGCTGGGAAAACGATCCTTCAGTTCGGCAAGACGCTGCTTCAGCAGCAGGGCCGTCTGCTCGACCTTGGCCAGAAACGCGGGTTCTGCCACGATATCCAGCACCGCATGGCCAACCGCCATCGCCAGCGGATTGCCGCCGTAGGTCGAGCCATGTGTACCCGCTGTCATGCCTTTGGCAGCTTCCGTCGTGGCCATGAAGGCCCCCATGGGAAAGCCGCCGCCGATACCCTTGGCGACCGCCATGATATCCGGCGTGATGCCCGACCATTCATGCGCGAAAAGCTTGCCGGTGCGGCCCACACCCGACTGCACCTCATCGAAGATAAGCAGCAGGCCGTGCTTGTCGCAAAGATCACGCAAGCCGCGCAGGCACTGCGTGGGGATCACACGAACGCCGCCTTCGCCCTGGATGGGCTCCACGAGAATCGCAGCTGTATCAGGCGTGATGGCAGCCTCCAGCGCCTTGTGATCGCCGAACGGCAGCTGATCGAACCCGGGCGACACCGGCCCGAAGCCGTCAAGATACTTCTTCTGGCCGCCGGCAGCGATGGTCGCCAGAGTGCGTCCATGAAAGGCCCCTTCAAAGGTGATGATGCGGAAACGCTCGGGATGACCATTGGCGGAATGGTATTTCCGCGCAGTCTTGATCGAGCCTTCCAGTGCCTCGGCGCCTGAATTTGTGAAAAACACCACATCCGCAAAGGTGAGATCGGTCAGACGCTTCGCCAGCGTCTCACCCTCGGGGATCGTATAGACATTCGAGGTATGCCAGAGCTTTTTCGCCTGCTCGATCAGGGCATTGACGAGATGCGGGTGCGAATGCCCCACCGAAGACACCGCGATGCCGCCGCCGAAGTCGAGATATCGCTCGCCATCCGCCGTATAAAGCCAGACTCCCTCTCCGCGCTCAAACGCTAGTTTGGCGCGCGCGTAGGTTGGCATCACAGCAGAGGTCACGGGCGGGGTTCCTTTCTCCTCGGGCATTGGAACGTCTAAAAACGAAAATGGCCGCCCAAGGCTGGACGGCTCAGGGGTAGTATCGGTTTTGTGCCGGGTTATGTCAATAAAAAGGGGGAAAAGCGAAAACGGGCGTTACTTCAGCCACTGGCGGACCTGCTCCTCCGTCAGATTGCCCCCGCAGACAATCGTTGCGACGCGCTGGCCAGCAAACCGATCGCGATGAGCCATCAGCGCTGCGACGCCGGCCGCTCCCGAAGGCTCAGCGATCAATCCTGCCTGCTGGTGGAGTAACTGCATGGCGTCGATGATGGAGGAGTCTTCGACAAGCAGGACATCATCGACGATGCCGCTCATGTCTGCGACGGCCTCCGGAATGGGGACGCGGACGCCGATCCCATCGGCAATTGTCGCGATGCTCGGTGGCAGGATTATGCTGCCGCTGCGCCAGGATTTTTCCATCGCATCCGCGCCCGTCGCACAGACCCCGTAGATCTGTGTGGCTGGACAAGTGGCCTTGAACCAGCGGGCAATCCCAGTCAGCATGGCTCCGTTGCCAAGCGGCACCAGCACCGCATCATACTTCGTGCCACGCGCCAGAAGCTCCATGGCCATGGTGCCTGCACCCTCGCTTGCCTCCACATCGAGACCGTCCGCAACCATGCGCAGGCCTGACGCATCTGCGAAAGCTTTGGCCGCCACCTTCGAAGCATCGAAATCAATGCCTGCCAGCCGCACCTCGGCACCCAGCGCCCGCATGCGCTCCACCTTGAGAGGGTTGGCATTGACCGAGGCAAACAGGATCAGCAGTAAATCTGCCGCACGGCATGAATACGCGAGAGCTTGCCCCCAGTTGCCTGCGCTGGCACCGACGATAGGCTGTCTGTGTCGGGCGGCTTCCGCCTTCAGACTGCTGATCAGGAAATCCGCCCCGCGTCCCTTGAAGCTGCGGATGGGGTTGATCGTCTCGACCTTCAGAGTGAGTGTGCATCCCAGCGCCTCGCTCAGGGGCTCGCAATCATATTGCGGTGAGTTCAGGAACACCGGATCGATGACGACTTGCGCCCGTATTATTTCGGCCAGACGGATGCGGTGATCAGGCAAGGGATCGGTGAACGGCAGAGCGAATTCCGGGCGGGACAAGCGACACTCCTGAAAACGGTGAACCCGGTCCCTTAATAACAGGGCTGCCAGGGATACGAAACCGGATAAGGGCGCGAGAATGCGGGTCGCCTTCTTCCCGCCCCATTGACCTGATTCGACACTTGTCAAGTTTTCCCCAGCGATCTTGGGGAAAACGCGTCGCGGAATCGTTACGGCATTGCATGCGATTCACTCGATATTGTAGGCAGTCAGGAACTGCATAGCGACATCTCGTGCAGGGCAATCCCCAAGTCAGGCGCGTCGAGCGCTGCGGAGACACTCGTGTTCCGTGGAGATACCCGGATTCGATGTCGACTCTGGGCAATAGGGCGGAGAGCGGAATGTCCTGGACTGATGAACGCGTTGAGCTCCTGAAGAAACTCTGGATGGATGGTCTGAGCGCCAGCCAGATTGCGGCTGAACTCGGCGGTGTCACGCGCAATGCCGTGATCGGCAAGGTGCACCGCCTTGGTCTGTCCGGGCGCGCCAAGTCGCCAAATGTCTCCTCGGCACCGCGCCAGCGCAAGGCGCCGGCACCCCGTCCCGCCGCGCGCGTCACAAGCATGCCGCAAGTGCGCGGCAATACGGTGCTGGCCCCGATGATGTTGCACGAATCTTATCTGCAGCCAGCGCTCAAGCCTCAGGAAGAAGTGGTTGTGCCCATGTCGCGGCGCGTCCAGATCATGGAATTGCGCGAGGCCATGTGCAAATGGCCCATCGGTGATCCCACACAATCGGATTTTGTTTACTGTGGTGCGGATTGCAGTTTCGGTACACCGTATTGCACCCACCATTCATCGATTGCCTATCAGCCCGCCGCCGAACGTCGCAGGGCTCGGTAGACTCAGGCGCGCCCGAACGTCTCATCAAAGGCATATCCCGCGCCCCGCACGGTGCGGATGGGATCGAGTTCGGTCTTGCGCGTCACTGCCTTGCGCAGCCGGCCAACATGCACATCCACGGTGCGGTCGTCGATTTCCGCATCGCGACCCCAGACCTGATCCAGCAACTGGTCCCGCCCATAAACCCGGCCCGGTGATTTCATCAGGCATTCCAGCAGGCGGAACTCGGTGGGGCCGAGCTTGACCTCCCGCTCGCCGCGATGGACACGCCTTGTTACCCGGTCAAGCCTGAGATCACCCATCGCGATCATATCTGACGCCAGCGCGGGATTGGCCCGGCGCAAAAGCGCCTTTACCCGCGCCATCAGTTCGGCCACGGAGAACGGTTTTACCACATAATCATCCGCGCCGGTCGCGAGACCCCGGATGCGCTCGCTCTCCTCGCCACGCGCCGTCAGCATGATGATGGGCAGCGCTTTCGTTTCCTGTCGCTGCCGCAAGCGCCGGCACAGTTCGATCCCTGAAATGCCGGGCAGCATCCAGTCGAGGATCAGGAGATCGGGCACATCCTCCAGCAGTTGCGTCGCAGCCTCGTCGCCCCGCATCTCGCAGCGGACATCATAGCCTTCCGCCTCGAGATTGTAGGTCAGTAGCGTGACCAGAGGCTGTTCATCCTCGACGATCAGGATTCTGGGACGCATCAGGTATCCGTCTCAAGCGTCGCCATCACCGGACCGTCATCGCCCTTGGGACGGGCAACCGTGAGCGTGCCGCCTGTGACGACGTAATAGATTCTTTCCGCGATATTCGTGGCATGATCGCCGATGCGCTCGATGTTCTTGGCCGAAAACAGGAGATGCGTGCAGAATGTAATGTTGCGCGGATCCTCCATCATATAGGTCAGCAATTCGCGGAACAGCGAGTTGTAGAGCTCGTCGATGGCACCATCGTTATTCCACACCGCCACCGCTGCATCGACATCCTTCTGGGTATAGGCATCAAGCACAGCCTTGAATTGGCCGAGCGCCAGCAGGCTCATGCTGCGCAGACCCGAGAGCAGGCTCTTGGGCGGAAACTGACCTTCCATTGCGATGATGCGCTTGCCGATGTTCTTGACCAGATCACCCACGCGCTCGATATCGCCCGCGATCTGCGACACCACGAAGATATCGCGCAGATCAATCGCCATAGGCTGGCGCCGGGCGATGGTGAGGATCGACTGCTCGTCCACCTCGCGTTGCAAACCGTCGAGCCGCGCATCGGTGAGGATGATCTGCTGCGCCAGATTCACATCCCGTGTCTCGATGGCCTCAAGCGCGTCGGACAGCATTTTTTCCGCGATACCGCCCATTTCCGCGATCTTCTTCTGCAGTTCCTTGATTTCGGAATCATAGGCGCTGACGATATGCTGGTTCATGGATCTGTCCCTCTCGCCCGGTCAGCCGAAGCGTCCGGTGATGTAATCCTGGGTGCGCTTGTCACGCGGGTTGGTGAAGATCGTCGTGGTTGGGCCTTCTTCCACCAGCGTTCCCAGATGAAAGAATGCCGTCTTCTGCGACACGCGCGCCGCCTGCTGCATGGAATGAGTCACGATAATGATCGTGTAGTTCTGGCGCAGCTCGTCAATCAGTTCCTCGATCCGCGCGGTCGCAATGGGATCAAGCGCCGAGCAGGGCTCGTCCATGAGGATGACCTCGGGGCTCACAGCGATGGCGCGCGCGATGCACAACCTTTGCTGCTGGCCGCCGGAGAGGCCGGTGCCTGCATCATGCAGGCGGTCCTTCACCTCTTCCCACAACCCGGCCTTGCGCAGGCTGCTTTCGACGATGGCATCGAAATCGGCTTTCGCCCGCGCCAGTCCATGGATTTTGGGGCCATAGATGATGTTCTCGTAGATCGATTTCGGGAACGGGTTGGGCTTCTGGAAAACCATACCTACCCGGGCGCGCAGCTGCACCGGGTCAACCGATTTGTCATTGATGTTGACGCCGTCAATATTGACCACGCCCGTCACGCGCGCCGTCGGTATCGTGTCGTTCATCCGGTTGATGCAGCGCAGGAACGTCGACTTGCCGCAGCCCGACGGGCCGATAAACGCGGTTACGGCATTGGCCGGAATATCCACGGACACCTTGAACAGCGCCTGCTTGGTCCCGTAATGCACATCCACATCGCGGCCGAAGACCTTGATATCCGCGCTGTGAAGCGCATCGGAAGCGCCCGCATGGGTTGCCCGGCTGATATCGATACTGATCTGGTTCATGGCTTCACTTTCAGCCTCAAAATTGCGCAAGTGTCCGATCGTCCGGTGGCTGCGCCTACCATTTGAGCTTCTTCCTCAGCTGGTAGCGGAAGTAGATGGCGACCGCGTTGAGCATCAGCGTCACCGCCAGCAGAACCAGTCCCGCTGCAGCCGCATTGGCGTGGAAATCCTGCCCCGGACGCGACACCCAGTTGAAAAGCTGAATCGGCAGCACCGTGAACCCCTCGAACATCCAGGCGAAGGAAATGAACGGGAATGTCCCGGTCACGGGTGATGGCGGCAGGAAGGCGATGAACGACAGCGCGCCGATGGTGACGAGCGGCGCGGTCTCCCCGATGGCGCGCGAGATGCCGATGATGACGCCGGTCAGGATGCCGGGGATGGCGGCAGGCAACACGTGATCGCGCGTGACCTGCCATTTGGTCGCGCCGATGCCATAGGCGGCTTCCCGTAGGCTCCACGGCACAGCCCGGATGGCCTCGCGCGTCGAGACAATGATGATCGGCAGGATCAGCAGCGCCAGCGTCAGGCCCGCCGTGAAGATGCTGCGCCCTGTCCCGAAACCGTAGACGAACAGGCCAAGCGCCAGCAGGCCGTAAACGATCGAGGGAACGCCGGCGAGATTGCTGACATTGATCTCGACGATATTCGTCCAGATGTTGCGGGGCGCATACTCCTCCAGATAGATTCCGGCGGCCACACCGAGGGGAATGCCGATGGATGCCGTCACCAGCATCACCAGCAGCGACCCGACCCAGGCCGAGAGAATGCCGGCCTGGCTGGCGCGCCGGGACGGGAAGTTGGTGAAGAAATCGAAATTGATGCGCGTCAGGCCGCTGAGTGCCAGATCGACGACCAGCATCGCGAGCGCGATCAATCCCACGGATGTGGCCATGATGCCGAGCACGATGAAGATAACCTCGCGGCGATGGCGACGCTTCAGATGGTCTGCAAAGGGCTGATCCGTGGACGCGCGGGCGGGCAGCGACAATGCTATCGACATCAGTAAGCCTCCCGGAACCGGTGCCGTAGCCAGAAACCGATCACGTTGAAGACAAGCGTGATCAGCAGCAGCATGAGTCCTGCCGCAAAGATCGTCTGATAGGCGATGCTGCCATGCGGCAGATCACCCAGCGCCACCTGCACGATATAGGCCGTGATCGTCGCGGCAGGCTCTCTGGGGTCGAATGTCAGGTTAGGCTGCTGCCCGGCGGCGATGGCAACGATCATTGTCTCACCGACCGCTCTGGAGATGCCCAGAATGAACGCAGCGGCGACACCTGACGTGGCGGCGGGAAGCACGACCTTCAGCGCCGTTTCCAGCCGCGTCGCACCTAGCGCCAGCGAGCCGTCCCGCAGGCTCTGGGGAACCGCGCGCAAGGCATCCTCCGAAAGCGAGGCAACATAGGGAATGATCATGATGCCGATAACGATGCCCGAGCTCAGGATATTGAAACCCGGAAGCCCTGGAACGAAGGTCTGCAACGCAGGGGTGACGAACAGCAGGGCGAAGAAACCATAGACCACTGTCGGAACGCCGCTGAGAATTTCAAGGATGGGCTTGATCGTCTCCCGCACGCCATTGGACGCGAATTCGCTGAGATAGATCGCGGTCGCCAGGCCGATGGGACCGACAAAGACCAGCGCGACCAGCGTGCTCAGCATCGTGCCGCCCAGCAGCGGCAGGATGCCGTATTTCGGATCGGCGAAAAGCGGTGTCCATGTCGTCCCGAACAGAAAATCCATGATCGGCACCGTGACAAAAAACCCGAAGGATTCGTAGACCAACACAAATACGATGGCGAGTGTCACGAAGACGGACGAGACGGCAGCCAGCAGCAGAAAAAACTCCACGATCTTCTCGCGGATTTTCTGAGCATTGCGCTCACTCACCGTTAGTGCTGAAGCCATGCGGATCTCCCTTTAGTACAGGAGGGGCAACTGGCCCCTCCGCACGAATGGCCAGAAGGTGTCAATCCTTAGCATCGCGCTTCATCAGGTCCTCGACCGATACGCCGACCTCCGGAACGCCACCGAAGACACTGCCTTTGCGCCCGTCCCTGAAATGCTTCAGGGCCATCGCGTAGGCGGCATCGGGAAGCGGCAGATATTTCACTTCCTTCACCAGCGCCGAGCCCTTGGTCATGATGAACTCGATGTATTCCTTCACTTCAGGCTTCTCGGCAGCCTTGGTGCTGATGTAGATGAACAGTGGCCGCGCCAACGGATTGTAGGTGCCGGCTGTGACAGCCTCCAGCGACGGCTTGACGCAACCCTTGCCCTTACCTTCATCGATGGCGATGGCCTTCAACTGCTTCTGGTGCGGCTCGAAATAGGCATAGGGGATATAGCCCAGCGAATTCACGTCCCGCTCGATGCCCGTAACCAGCACATTGTCATCCTCGCTCGCCGTGAAATCCGCGCGCGTGGATTTGGCCTTGCCATTCACGGCCTCGGTGAAATAGTCGAATGTGCCTGAATCCGCGCCTGCGCCGAACAGCGTCATCTTGCGATTGGGCCATTTCGGATCAACATCCGAGAAGTTCATCACCTTGCCCTGGGCGGCGGGCTCCCAGATCTTCTTCAACTGCGCGACCGTCAGGCAGGTGATGAAATCATTCTTTGGACTGACCGCTACCGTGAGGGCATCAAAGGCAATCGGCATCTCAATGAAGGTGATGCCGTTTTTGGCGCATTCGTCGATTTCCTGCCGCAGGATCGGGCGCGAACCATTCGCAACATCGGTTTCGCCCCGGCAGAATTTCTTGAAGCCGCCGCCGGTTCCGGAAATGCCCACAGTGACACGCACGGCTCCCTTCTTTTCCTTCTGGAATTCCTCGGCATAGGCTTCCGAGATCGGAAACACTGTACTTGATCCGTCAATCGCAATCGTTTTCGTCTGCGCCATCGCAGCGCCAGAAAGGCCCGCAGCGATTGCTGCAGCGCTGAGACCGGACATCAGAAATTGTCTGTTCATGGGAAGCTCCTATGAGAACGCACTTCCCTTGGGAAGGCGCGATGACGGTTTTATGACAGGTGACACACAACTTGTGCCAACGCCTCTTTCAGCCCAAAGCGCTTTCATCACGGGCTGCTTTCATCCATAGAAGCCGCCGCGACATTCTTATGACAACGGACCAGGACCAGGGCTTTCCCCTTGAAACTTCCCGCCGACAAGCTTGACCTGATCCTGCGGCGCTCCGCCGAGGTGGAGGCGCGGCTCAACAGCGGGCCGCCAACGGATGAGATCATCAGGCTCTCGAAGGAACAGGCGGAACTCGCCCCCCTCGTGGAGGCCATCGGCAATCTGCGCGTGGCCGAGGCCGAACACGCCGATCTCTCCGCCATGCTCGCCGATCCCGCCACCGATGCCGAGATGAAGGCGCTGGCGATGGAGGAGCTACCGGCGCTCGACGACAGGATCGCGGCCCTTCAGCAATCGCTGCGCATCGCGCTGCTGCCGAAAGATGCCGCCGATGACGGGGACGCCATCCTCGAAATCCGCGCTGGCACCGGCGGCGACGAAGCCTCGCTCTTCGCGGGCGATCTCTATCGCATGTACCAGCGTTATGCCGCACTGCGGGGCTGGCGGCTTGAGGCGGTGTCGGAGAGCGAAGGCACCATGGGCGGCTTCAAGGAGATCATCGCCGAAATCTCGGGCCATGGCGTCTATGCCCGCATGAAATTCGAATCCGGCGTGCACCGCGTGCAGCGTGTACCGGACACCGAGACGCAGGGACGTATCCACACGTCAGCCGCAACGGTCGCCGTGATGCCGATGGCGCAGGACGTGGATGTCACGATCGATGACAAGGACCTGAAGGTGGACACGATGCGCGCCCAGGGTGCCGGTGGGCAGCACGTCAACAAGACTGAAAGCGCCATCCGCGTCACGCATTTGCCCTCCGGGCTGGTGGTCTTCTCGCAGGACCAGCGCTCGCAGCACCAGAACCGGGCCAAGGCCATGCAGGTGCTGAAATCGCGCCTCTATGATCTGGAGCGCCAGAAGCTGGACGATGTGCGCGCGGCGGACCGCAAGGCCAAGGTCGGCTCCGGTGACCGCTCGGAGCGCATCCGCACCTACAATTTCCCGCAAGGGAGACTCACGGACCATCGCATCAATCTCACGCTCTATTCACTGGAGAAGATCGTGGCGGGTGATCTGGATCCGGTGATCGAACCGCTGATCACCGAGCATCAGGCCTCGCTGCTGGCGGAGGAGGGCTTGTGACAGCCTCGCGGCAGCGTGCCGTTGCCGATAGACTGCGCACTGTCGCCGAAGATGCGGCTATGCTGGAAGCGCGGTGGCTGCTGGAAGAGACAGGCGACGATAGCGCAAGACTGGAAGCCTTCATCGCGCGCCGCCTTGCTGGCGAACCCGTGGACCGTATCATCGGCCACCGGGGTTTCTGGACGCTCGATCTCAAGGTCACAGCAGCGACGCTCTCGCCACGCTCCGATACAGAGACGGTTGTCCGTGCCGGGCGCGATGTCATGCTTGCCCGCCATGACAAGCACACACCGTTGCATATTCTTGATCTCGGCACGGGCACCGGCGCGATCCTGCTGGCCCTGCTGGATGAATTCCATGAGGCAACAGGCGTCGGCATCGATATCAGCGAGGAGGCACTGCTGGTGGCGCGCGAGAATGCCGAACACACCGGCCTTTCCAGCCGTGCGGTCTTCCAGCAAGGCGACTGGACAGACGATCTGACCGGCCCTTTCAACCTGATCGTCTCCAATCCGCCCTATATCCCCACGCCCGATATCGCTGGTCTGGACCCGGAAGTACGCGATCATGATCCGCGTCTGGCGCTCGACGGTGGAACGGACGGATTCGCCTGCTATCGCGCGTTATTGCCAAAAGTTCCCACCCTTCTGGCTCCCGGCGGCATAGTAGTTCAGGAGTTCGGGTACGGGCAGGGCGCTGCCGTGCTCGCAATAGCGCGCGCCTGCGGCCTTTCTCTCGTTAAATTTCGCAATGATTTGAACGGAATAGAGCGTGCAATTATTTTGAATAAAATCTGATACATATTAAGTATATAATACGTTTCAATTATTCCATAACCCGTATTTATTGAATTTAACTCTTTTCAATTTGCGCCTATTAACTCGCTCTAATTGTAGATATTAGGTAAAAGCCAACCAATGCATTGCGTCAACAAAGAATTGCGTCATTCTCATAACCGAGGGCCAGTTAACCCCGGCAACCCACTGGGAACCCGGCAAACCTTTGGAGAACTGACATGAGCAGCAACGCACATCTGAACATCGCCCGCAATTTCCAGCGCACAGATCCCTCGCTTCTCGGCGGTCATCCCATGCGCGGCAGCTTGAATGAAAAGGTCAAGCGCGAGCATCTTCTGCGCCGCGATGACAATGATCCCGAGCGCGAGCGCATTGCCGTGATCCGCGACATCGTCATCAGCGTTCTGGGCGCGGTCTCGGCTCTCGTGCCTCTCACGATCGCCTTCCAGAGTGTCATGGGCGCCTGATGAGAATGGGACAAGAAACGCGGGGCAGGACGTCAAGAAGCCTCGCGTTTCCACCCGCTTTCACACCACCACCACAACGCTCTCCGCCGCCCGCGTGATCGCGGTGTAGAGCCAGCGGTCCCTGTGCTCGCGGAATGCGAAACTCTCGTCGAACAGCACCACCCGATCCCATTGCGAGCCCTGCGCCTTGTGCACGGTCAGCGCAAAACCATAGTCGAATTCATCCGATTCACGGCGCACCTGCCACGGCAGGTTGTCCTCCTGCCCCAGGAAGAACTCGGGCAAAACCGACACTTTCACGTTGAGCGCCGAGACATCATCGGGATCAAGCCGCATCGTCACCATGCCGGTCTTGGCCTTGCCAACCGCTTTGACCGTGAAGGTCGCACCGTTCAGCAGGCCCTTGGTCTTGTTGTTGCGCAGGCACACCACCTTGTCGCCCGCCACCGGCAGCGGATCGGTGCGGCCCATCAGTTCGCGCATGCGCAGGTTGAAATCCCGCCGCGTCTTGTTGCGGCCCACCAGCACCTGATCGGCGGCAAGCACGAGGTTCGCCATATCATCCTTGCCCAGCGCGCCCCGCTGCATCACCCGGCTGGCACCGTAGTCACCCAAAGACAGCCGCTCGCCCCCGCGGATGTCCATCGACATGCGGATGATCGGGTTGTCCCGCGCCTGACGATGCACCTCGGTCAGCATCACATCAGGATCATGTTCGGTGAAAAACCCGCCACCCTTCACCGGCGGCAATTGCGCAGGATCCCCCAGCACCAGCACCGGCACGCCAAACGACATCAGATCCTTGCCCAGTTCCTCGTCCACCATCGAGCATTCGTCGATGATGACCAGATCAGCCTTCTTCACGTCGGATTGCCGGTTGAGCGAAAAGCTCGGCGTACCCGTATCATCCTCGGTCTGCGAGCGGTAGATCATGGAGTGGATTGTGGAGGCCTCGTTGCAGCCCTTGGCCCGCAGCATCATCGCGGCTTTGCCGGTGAAGGCCGCAAACCGCACCTCACCGTCCACGCCCTCGGCAATGTGCCGGGCGAGCGTGGTCTTGCCCGTGCCGGCATAGCCGAACAGGCGGAACAATTGCGGAGCCTTGCCGGATTTGGCGGCCTTCAGCCAGCGCGAGACGGCAAGCAGGGCTGAATCCTGCTGTGGGGAGAAATCGGTCATTCAGAACTGGCATAGCTGAGTCGCAGGGCTGCAACAGCCCCCTGGTCAGAACAACACAGGCGACATAATGCGGTTGGGCTGTTCGAGCAGGAACGCATTGATCTCCACCAGCGTCAACGCCTTGGCATAATAATGCCCCTGGACCTCGGTACATCCCTCGACCCTGAGATATGTCAGTTGATCCCGTGTCTCCACACCTTCGGCCGTGGTCACCATACCAAGGCTTCGGCCCAGGGTGAGCACTGCACGGATGATGGCGGCGGCATCTGCTGTCTTGTTCAGATCGGTGATGAAGGACTTGTCAATTTTCAGCTTGTCGAACGGGAACGAGCGAAGGGTGCCCAGCGAGGAATAGCCGGTGCCGAAATCATCCATGGAGATGCGGATGCCCAGCGCCTTCAGCTCATGCAGGATGGCGAGATTGGCGTCCGTATTGCGTAGCAGCATTGACTCAGTGATCTCAAGCTCGAGCCGCCTCGGATCGAGGCCACTTTCAAGAATCATCGCCTTCACAAAATCAACGAAGTTCTTGTCCCTGAACTGCGCAGGAGAAATGTTCACGGCCACGCGGATATCGGATGACCAGCTCGCGGCATCGATACAAGCCGTCTTGAGGACGAATTGGCCGAGCTGATTGATCAGGCCGGTTTCTTCTGCAAGCGGAATGAACTCGGGCGGCGGGATGAAGCCCTTCGTAGGATGATTCCAGCGCACAAGTGCTTCTACACCCATCATCTGCGCTGTGTAGACATCGACCAGCGGCTGATAATGCACCTCAAGCTGACCCAGCACGAGTGCGGCGCGAAGCTCGATCTCGAGCATGCGGCGCGCTTGCGCCTTGGCATCCATTTCCGCCTCGAAATAGCGGAAGGTACCGCGCCCGTCAGCCTTTGCCCGATACAGCGCAAGATCGCCGTTCTTCAGCACATCTTCCGGCGGCACTTCGCCATTCGTCGACAGTGCAATGCCGACGCTTGTGCCCGATACAATGGACTGGCCTTGCACGAAGAAGGGCTGGCTGACCGCATCGAGCAGTCGCCATGCCAGCGACGTCGGAACATCCTGGCTCTTGATCCCCGGCATGATGATGGCAAATTCGTCACCACCCAGACGGCACGCCGTATCCGACACGCGCAGGACGCCCTGAAGGCGTCGCGCGACCTCCTGAAGCAGCAGGTCTCCTATGTGATGGCCAAGTGTGTCGTTGATATTCTTGAAGCGATCGAGATCAAGGCAGAGGACAGCAACGGTCGTCTGGGTTTGCTGCGCATGCTGGATGGCTTCATTCAGCTTGTCATGAAACACCACACGGTTGGGAAGTCCGGTCAGCGAATCGTGATGCGCCAGATGCTGAATTTTCTTTTCGCGGGATTTCAGCTCGCTGATATCGGTGTAGAGGACGACAGTTTCTTCGCTGGGTGTCCTGTATTCGTTCACGAGGATATAGCGATCGTCCGCCATCTGCCTTTCATAGACCAGATGCTGTTCGCCATGACGAACCACGCGGTCAACCAGCTCGTCCTTGTGACTATCGCCAAAGGCCTGCGGATTGATGGCAATATCAAGCTCGCCGTTCAGGATATCGAGATAGGACGCGCCCGGAACTGCGAGTTCAGCGAGAGCGGGATAGAGCTTGATGAAATGGCTGTTGCGGATCGTGAGAAGATCATCACGGTCAAACATCAGCAGGCCCTGTGACAGGCTTTCAACGATGGCAATGCGGGTGTTGCTCTCGGCCAGGCTGGCCGCCAATTCCGCTTCCTTGATGCGGGTGGCATCCAGGATGACACCGGTCCACAGCACTGAGCCATCGATTTCCTTGGCAGGCCGCGCGATCGCATGCGTGTAGCGCGTGGTGCCATCAGGACGATTGATCGTGGCTTCCACGTCCCAGAGCGACATCTCCGCCGATGCCTTCAACAGACGATTGCGGAATTCTTTCCGGTAGTCCGGACCGTAATGCTGGAACAGGGCCTCAGGATTCGACAGGATCGTGGCCGCAGTGACACCGAACAAGTCAAAGGCGCTTTCGCTGATATAGGTGTAGCGGATGGTGCCATCGGTGTGAACACGGCGCTGGTAGACAACGCCGGGAATGGTGGACGCAAGCGCTGCCAGCTGGTGCTCGGCGCGATCGGCATCCGCGGAAGCCGCCCGCATCTGAAGCACAGACGACACCATCCGGGCGATGGCATCGACCGAGAGCCGGGAAACATCGCTGTCTGTGGGCGGTTGCGCGAAATATACAACCACCGCGCCGACAACGGCTGAGCCGCCCTTCTCGAAAATGGGTGCGCAGATGGCGGAGCGATAGCCCAGCGCAGCAGTGCGGACGACGCTTTCGGTCCGCAATACCGTTCGCAAATCCATCGCAATCTGGATTTGGCCACTGGCCATTGCCTCATCCAGCATCAGGCTTTCCTGCCCACCCGGTGTGATCAGGGGGAGACACGGCGATGCCTTGGCCCTCGTGTTGAAGCGCCAGCCCGTATCAGCAGACGCATCCTTCACGACCAGAAAGAGCTGCGCGGAAGCGTCCAGCGTGCCAGATGTGGCCATAATCACACTCTCGAGAACCTCCTCGAGCGAGTGATTGTCGAGCAGTGTCTCAAAGGCCTGAAACCATGCCAACCCCGACGATGGGGCCACAATGGCTTCCGGGGCAACAGAATCTCCGGCCGGTTGAACCGCATGAGCGGCGGAAGATACGAAACTGGATTTCATTTTCAATGTCCCATCGCAATGCGATTAGTTCGTGGTCGGTGTCACGGAGACGCCGTCAATCCGGATAAGTTTGCCGTCGTAATCATAAATCGTCCCTGCAGCCTCGAAGAACGACAGCGGAATGGTCATCGCAATTTCGCGGATCTTGCGGAAGCTGATGGCGATATCGGGCGGTGACACGAGACCGACCTTCAACTCACCCGCCTTTGCTCGTCCACGGATCACATCGGCTGCAAAAACCGCCGCGATATGGGCATTCGATTCAAAGCTGATGCCGATGGAGAGCACCGCACTGTCATCACCACCCCGCACGATCTCCGGCACGACGCTGATCACGGCGGCGCGTCCGGCATGGGCATTGATGGTCGCAATCTCGCGGAAGACCGATGTACTGCCAGTGACCCAGAAGATGCTGTCCCCGAGCTGGGGGTCATTCTTGGTCATCTGCGCCGTGGCGTCCTTCACCATGCGCTCCAGCTCTGCCTTGGCATTATCCGGATTCTGGACCGAAAGTTCGATCACGCGGATGCCCTTGGCCTTGGCATAGGTGATCACCGGTTTTGCCTGCGTCTCGATGGCGCTGATGTTGCGGGAATCGACCAGCACAGCGATATTGCGCAGCTTCGGTTTCAGCTCGTTCACATAGGCCATCTGGACGTCGATGGGCATGTTGAGCGAGGTGAAGGCGAAGTTCGTGCCCGAACCGCGGTTGTATCCCGGGGACTGGCCCAGAACGACAGGGTCCTTGGAACAAACGGAAACGACCGGAATGCGACCGTTCTTGTAATTGTCCCAGAGCCAGGCCGTTGTTTCAGAGCCCATGGCCAGCATCAGATCGTACCTGGCGGCCTCAGCAGCCTTGATCAGCTCCATGCCGCGCTGGTCGTTGTTGAGGAAATTGACGACGGTCACTTCGACATTCAGCAACTTGTCGTCAAAGACGCTCAGAATCTTCGAGATCGCGATATCATACGCCGACGATGGGCGCGGATAGACGACGATCATCTTTTGACGGGGACCAGTATCACCAATCCGTTTGGACATAATGGTCACCCGGTTTGGATCGCCCGCAGATGCTTCCACAACCCACTTGTCAGTGACCTGTGTGCTGTATTTGAACCAGCTCCAGTAAGGAAGGTTAGCGGCAGGCGCTTCGAAGGTCTGGGCCAGGGCGCTGCCAAAGCTGCTTATGCCAAGACCACTCATGCCGAGGCTGCCCAGGAGCAGGGCTTTGGCTGGAAACAGAAGGGCTTCGCGTCGTGTCGGTGTCATGGTCATGGTCAGGCCGAATGTGTCTGGTTGTGGCTGGGAACCGGCTTTTCCGGAGAGAGGAACAGCAGACCCAGAATGAAGACGGAGATCGCGATGCCCAGAAAGACACTCCAGGAAATGCCGGTGTAGACAAAAATCTGACCCATGATCAGCGGGCCGATGGTGTGGCCGATCCGCTCCAGCAAACGGTATCCCGCCGCAACATTGGTGGTACCGATCGTGTCGGAAAGCTCTGTGTTGGTGACATGGGTCACGACAGGTGCATTGATGAAACCATGGGCCACGCCAACCAGTGTCGCGCCAGCCACGATCAGAAATGTTCCTGCCGTACCGCCGGTTTCCCAGTTGATCACGCCGGGGAAACCAACAAGCGACATCATCGCCAGACCAAAGGCCGTAATCACGGTCCCCTTGAAGAGCATGCCTTCGGTGTTGTGACGCCGGTCAGCGCTGGCCGTGGCGAAGTGCGATGAAATGATCACCGCACAGGCATAGAGCATGGTCACCTGACCAATATCCTCTTTCAGGAAACCCTGCTGTGTCAGCAGGATAGGCAGGGCAAACAGGATAACGCCTGTGAGAACAGCTTTTGCTGGAATACCGATCAGCAACATCGTCCGAAGGAAATGACCATTGGCGAGGATGAGCCGGATATCGTTGAAAACATTCCCTCCAGACTGTCTCTCGATTGATCCTGATACTCTGGATGGCAACGCCATCAGGCCATAGACAATCGCGATGACAGCAAGGCTTGCGCCAAGCTGGAAGATACCCTGGGAGCCCAGATAAGATACCAGAAGAGATCCAATGGCCATGCCAGCAATCATCCCGGCCTGAAATCCGAATACAATCGCACCTCCCGCCTGGGTTTTGCGCTCCGGCGAGGAATTGGCCAGAATGTAGGCCTGCACACCGATGAAGAGCGTTCCCTGACCAAGGCCGCACAGCGCGCGGGCTGCTACGGCCTGCCAGAAGTCAGTCATGACAGCCATAGCACCAAGGCCGAGCCCTGCCATGGAAAGACCAAGCATAATGATGGCGCGAGCGCCTAGCTTCGTTTCAAGTCTGCCCGCCGGAATAAGCGCCAGCGTAAAGCAGACGTAATAAGCGATGAAGGGGGCCGAGGCATAGCCGACAGGCAATTTAGCCGCCGCTGCAAAACTCTGCATGAGCGACGGCAAGAAGGCGTAGCTCAGGTGCTCGACGAAAACAGCCAGAAAGAACATCGGCTTGACGAGATCGATTGTCGCCGTTTCTTCGGCGGCGGACCATCGGCCATCCTCTCGTGATTGCGACAGCAATTGCAGAGAGCGCGCCAGTCCCATGAAGAGGGCGGCGAACAAAGCCGAGGCCACCAGCAGCGCCGTGAAATTCTTGACGCTGCGCATGACCTGCCGGTAGACCACGTCACGCGGCAAGGCGACCTTGATCAGAACCTCGCGCGGATAGTTGTCGGGCGAAATACGCACGGTGTATTCGTGGTCCGAAGCAACGTTGTCCCATTCCGCTCCGCGCCGGTTGGGATCGACATGGGCCCGGATCTTGCCATCGACGATCAGCGCTGCGGCCCGCAGATCGGGGTTGAGGCGCTTGTAGTCACCGAACAGGGAGATGATCCCGGTGATGTCATCCATATTGATGTTATAAATGACCAGATCATCCAGGCGTTGGCCCAGACTGTCCGCAAGGGATTTCGTGCGCGCCTGCGCTCCCATCGAGTACACGGACACCAAGGTTGATACGACGACGACAGCCACAACGATGAAGGTTGCGACAAAACCACCGGCAACCCAGTTTCTGAGAGCAGAAGAAGAGACGCGGAACGAAATGAAATAGACGAAGAAAGCGAAGATAAGGGCAGCACCAACACCCGTCTGAGCGACCGGCACAAAGGCTTTCTCGACCTCTTCGGCTAGCTTCGCGCGCGGTGTGGACAGCACCACGTACCCTACAAGCTCGAAGCGGTTCCGGACGGGCAGGATAGTCTGAAGGACATCGCCGGACCGGCGGACCTGATGGTTTCCCTCTCGCAATGACCCCAGCTCAGCAACATCGCCGATGGTGATGTTGGTTCCCTGATCACCCGAACCAAACAGGCGAGCACCGGCGGTATCAAATGCGCTGATCGCATCGATCAGGGGATCGGCCTTGACCATCGGCTCGGCCAATGCATTGAAGCCGACGAACTGGTGCATGGGGAAACCCGGACGGACGAAGCTTTCGACGGAGCTCTGGACGATCTGTCCCTGCGCCACCAGCTTCTCGATCTGGAACTGCTCGAATGTCCGCTTGGCTTCTCCAAAAGCGACATAGACCAGAAGCACCACGGACATCAGCGCCACGATGAGCATGGCCAGGGCATCGATGCCCCGCCTTTCCTGCGGCATCCGGACGGGACCTTTTTCGGTCGTGCTGGCTTGCATGGTGGTCATCCTCACAGCAATCGCGTCAGACGATCGGCGGAACCGCGCCGTTCGCTCAGGAGAACATCGATCCGGTCAGCAAAGATCGACAGGATCAGATCGTCATAGGTCATTCCCAGCTCGGGCAAACCGATGCAGACAAGGCTGGTCACCCCGTTACCCGGAGCCTTCAGGTCTGGCTTCGGATTGGCTTCCAGCACAAACAGGTTGCCGTGGCGGTCTGCCCTGACATCAAGGCGGATCAGGGTTTCAACACCAAGCTCTGCGAAAACCTGACGGGCCAGAATTTCAAGCCGGGCGATGGTCTCGGCATCGGCCACGGGATCAAGTGGCCGCGCGCGATCACCTGTGATTGGCTTCACATCCATCGAAGTGAAGATTTTCTCGTCCGGGTCCAGACAGCGCTCAAGCGGCGAGAACACAAAGGGTTCCGGCAAGCGCTCGAGTTTGCCCTGACGCGCGATCACGGGACCAGCGATGGCAACGCAATACTCCTGACCGCCCAGATAGCGTTCGATCAGGACCTGATTGCGGGTCACTTCATAGACAGCTCGGACCGCATCGGCGATATCCGAGCGCTCCTCGATGTAGGTCACATGCAGGGATGCGCGGCCCGAGACCGGCTTGACGATGAACGGTCCACGATAATCACCAAAGGCGGCAAAGAAACCGGGATCAACAACGGGATCAGCAGCGCTCAGACCGGGCTGCCAGATGTGGAAATCAGCCGTCGGGATGCCTGCGGCCCTGAGTTGCCGCTTGAAGATGTGCTTCTGGTCAAGGATTCCGGCAATGATCGGATCATGTCCAACGTAGGGAACGCCGAACATTTCCAGCATCGCTGGTGCATGGGCGACAGAACCCTGGCCCTGCACGCCTCCGCTGTTCAGCCAAGCAATGTGGGACTGATGGGATTTCAGATGCTCGCCCAGGCGCATATCATCAGGAACCAGCACGACATCGCGACAACCAAGCCGTTCCATGGCAGCAGCGATATCACCGGCGACGGTCTCGTAGCTCTTCCACGACCGTGAATTGTTACTCTGGTGAATGACAGCGCCTTCGACAGCCTTGTTGCCGCCAAAAACGACGGACATACGCAACCGCCGGAGCATCTTCTCGATTTGCCCTGACAATTCGAGATTCCGGCTCACCCTGCGGGAAGATTCATACTCTGCCGGGGCAATCGCTGTGTTTTGACGCCGTTTCATCTCGATACTCAAACCAACCTGTTGCAACAGAATGCGCCGTATCGCGGTTGCATCCGCAAGGTCGCAAATCTTAGGGGTTGGTCAGAACGAGCGTCCGCATGACGAAACGGAAAGCCTGTTTGGCCGTCCATTCTGGATTGCGTGAACTCTTCTGAATCCCCTTCACGCAGCAACTTATCGATGAAGATTGAAAAACTTGTTAAGAATGCCGAGGGTTAACTCTGCGTCAGGTTACCCTTTCAACGCTGGTTAACTGTCTCGCAGCTGTGAGGATCTCAGCCTGCATGCCCTTCGATCAACGGCTTCTGGCGAACCAGTTCACGCCCCATGAAGTCGATGAAGGCCCGGACACGCGCCGAGTTCTTCAGATCGGGGTGAGTGAGAAGCCACAGCGATGAATCAAACACCATCGGTGACCGCAACAGCCGCATCAGGCCTGGCGTGCGGTCGCCAATAAAACAGGGGGCAAAGCCAACGCCCAAACCGGCTTCAATCGCCTGTGATAGGCCCAACACCGTGTTCAGCTTGTAGAATATCTTCGACGGACTGACGGCCCGCGCCATCCAGCGGGCTGGTCCGATGTTACTTATGGCGTCGCCAAAGCCAATCCACATCTGATCCGCAAGGTCGGAAGGGTCATCCGTCTGCTGGATATCACAACCATTGCTGCCGTAGACCGACCAGGCAATGGATGCAATGCGGCGGCCCACCAGTGTCTCCGGCGGCTCTGCCGTGGCGCGGATCGCCACATCCGCATCGCGCCGCGAGAGGTTCAGCGCGCGGTTGTCGATCATCACATCCAGTTTGATCTCGGGATATTGCCTGCAAAACGCACCAAACAGCGGCGTTGCCAGATGTGCCACGAGGGAATCGTTGGTGGTCACACGCAACTCGCCTGATGGCTTGACATCCCG
This sequence comes from Hyphomicrobiales bacterium, assembly GCA_031431475.1. Lineage (GTDB taxonomy): Bacteria > Pseudomonadota > Alphaproteobacteria > Rhizobiales > Beijerinckiaceae > JADCCX01. The sequence continues at coordinate 306,065 of JANPDL010000035.1, read as the reverse complement.
TCCCGCCACACGACGTTCGAAATCGGTGATGTCATCGAACATGCGGGTGGCCAGCAGAACCATCTCTTCGCCGGCCGGTGTCGGCACATAACCCGTGCGCGCTCGCTCGAAAAGGCGGCTGCCAAGCTCCAGTTCCAGCGCGTTCAGGCGGCGGAACACGGTCGAGTGATTGAGCGCCAGCACATCGCCCGCTCCCGCAAGCGACCCGGTGTCTGCAATAGCCTTGACCAGACGGAATTCATCCCAGGAAATATTCTGCATCGGGAGTTACACTACACGGTTTGGAAAAAAGACAGAACTGCTGGTTGTATTCTGCCTTGAAAATCTATGAACGGCTGTGGGTGAAAGATCGGGGTGCTGATGCCCGTACAAGTCGGTCGTTGATCGCTTCACCGAGGCCGCCCACTGGAATCGGAACCGCCGCAATTGTGGCTGGATAATGGGCATCGAGTTCTCGGAGGGCTGAAAAAAGGCGTGCAGCAGCTTGCAGCAGATTTGCCGTTGGGGAAAGGTTTACAATAGGCCTATCAGCAGGGAATTCTGGCAATTTGATGCTGCCGAATGCAAGAATAGCGTCATTTTCATGAAATTCTGTTATGTTCATATGCAGCATTGCAAGCGGTGCATAATGGGACTCCAGCAGTCCCGGCGATCGTATGGTCATATCCGGGATCAGGTTGTCCATTTCCCGCCCAAGAATGCGTAACAGTGATTCGCGCTCGAGCCCACCGGAACGCAGCTGGACGACCCTCTTGGCAATGCAACTGATGATTGTCGATTCAAGCCCTACGTCACAAGCACCGCCATCCACGACAGCCGCCACTCTGTCACCGAGATCGGCACAGACATCACGCGCAGTGGTCGGGCTGATCCGTCCGGACAGATTGGCGGACGGTGCAGCAACCGGGACGCCAGCCTGCGCAATCAGTGCACGCGCGACCGGATGAGAAGGCACGCGCAAGGCAATGGTATCGAGCCCTGCACGCGCCAGATCAGAGACCGCCGACGTCGGCCTGAACGGTACGACCAGCGTCAACGGCCCCGGCCAGAACGCCTCTGCCAGTCGGAGGGCATCGGGATTGAAGACTCCATGCTCCAGCGCCTGCTCGAGGCTTGCGACATGGCTGATCAGCGGATTGAACGACGGTCTGCCTTTGGCGGCGTAGATCGCGGCTACAGCCGCACCTTGTGTAGCATCCGCTGCGAGGCCGTACACCGTCTCGGTTGGCATGCCGACGAGATCGCCTGCAGACAGCAACGACGCAGCGAAGGCAATATCCTCCGGCGCAGTACCGATGATGCGGCCACGTTGAAAAATACCGATCTGCTCAGATTCGCGTGACATTGGTTTACATATGAACTATTGGATATTCTCGTTGCCCAGCGCGGTAGGGGAGGCTAGCGTCGATGGTCAAGCATAAAGAGACTTTTTCAACGTTTGCTGGTTCGGGAGGGAGATCATGAGCTACATTGCGCCTGTCAAGGATATTGCCTTCATGATGCGCCATGTCGCCGGTCTGGCGCGTGGGCAAGCCGATGGTATTTATGCCGATCTGGATGATGCCACCACGGACGCCATTCTGGAAGAGGCGGGCAAGTTTGCAGAAGCACGTCTTGCGCCGCTGAACTGGCCAGGCGACCGCGCCGGAGCCAGAATCGAGAATGGCAACGTGAAAACCGCGCCAGGCTGGAAAGAGGCTTACACGGACTGGGCAGCCTCGGGCTGGCTGGCACTACCGGCGCAGGAAGCCTTCGGTGGCCAGGGCCTGCCGATCCTGCTGAACTCGGCCTGTACCGAAATCTGGAATGCCGCAAACCTCGCCTTCGCCCTCAATCCGCTGCTGACCATGGGTGCCATCGAGGCCCTGACGGCCCATGGCTCGAAAGATTTGCAGGACCGCTATCTCGGCAAGCTCGTCTCGGGTGAATGGACCGGCACGATGAACCTCACGGAGCCGCAGGCCGGCTCTGATCTTGCCGCGCTGCGCACCAAGGCTGACCCGGTTGGCGACGGCAGCTACAAGATCACGGGACAGAAGATTTATATCACCTACGGCGATCACGACATGACGGACAACATCGTCCATCTCGTCCTCGCCCGCCTGCCCGATGCGCCCGCCGGAACGCGCGGCATCTCGCTCTTTCTTGTTCCCAAGGTTATGCCGGACGGAACCACCAACGACGTGCGCTGCCATTCCATCGAGCACAAGCTCGGCATTCACGCCTCGCCAACTTGCACGATGGTCTTCGGCGACAACGGCGGCGCTATTGGGTGGCTCATCGGCGAGGAGAACAAGGGTCTGGCCTGCATGTTCACGATGATGAACAACGCACGACTCAATGTCGCGATCCAGGGTGTCGCCATCGCCGACAGGGCTTATCAGCAGGCGCTGAAGTTCGCGCAGGAGCGCAGGCAGGGCCAATCCCCCTTGAAGAAGTTGGCACCAGGGACAACGGCACAGGGCATGAGCCCGATCATCGAGCACCCCGATGTGAAGCGCATGCTCATCGACATGCGATCCAAGACGGCAGCGGCCCGCGCCATCTGCTATGTCACGGCGGCTGCACTCGACCGCTATCACCGCGAGGCCGACCCTGCGAAGAAAAAGCTGGCATACGAAGAGGCCTCGCTTCTCACGCCGGTCGCCAAGGCGTTTGGCACCGATATGGGTATCGAGATCGCCTCTACGGGAGTGCAGATCCACGGCGGCATGGGTTTCGTCGAGGAAACCGGAGCCGCCCAGCACTACCGCGATGCCCGCATCCTCGCGATCTACGAAGGAACCAATGGAATCCAGTCCATAGATCTCGTCATGCGCAAATTGCCTCTGGCGGGCGGCGACACCGTGAAGGCTTCCATCGCGCGCTACCGCAATGCCGCAGAAGCAGTGGCCAGGCTCAACGATCCCGCCTTCGGCAAGTCAGGCCAGCGCCTGCGCGAGGCCGTCGACAGCCTTGAGCGTACCACCGACTGGATGCAGAAAACGCTTGTGGCATCACCCGCCGAAGCCATGGCGGGTGCCACGCCTTATCTGCGCCTTTTCGGACTAGCAGCAGGGGGTGCTTATCTCGCCGAGGCCGCGCTCGCCGCCCGTGAAGCGTTGCAGGCGGGCGAAACCGATCCGGCCCATGGCCGCCGTATCCGCGATTGCCGCTTCTTTGCCGAGAACTCTGCATCCATTGCGCTGGGGATCGAGCATGCCGTGATCGACGGTGCATCAGCGGTCAACGGCGCTTACATCGACGCGGCCGAGTGAGCACGATGTCCGACCATATCGAACTCATCCGCCGCGACGGCGTTCTCGCCATCCGCATGAACCGGCCAGACAAGAAGAACGCGCTGACCTCACTGATGTACGGAGCGATGGCGGAGGCTCTGCTGGATGCAAACGGCGATTCCAGTGTTGGTGCGGTGCTATTCCTCGGTCTGCCCGGCGTCTTCTCTGCCGGCAACGATCTGAAAGATTTCGCGGGTTTCGCCGCCAGTGGCAATCTGGGACAGGAGGTGTTGTCCTTCCTGCGCGCCCTGACGATTGCAGAAAAGCCGCTGGTTGCTGCCGTCGATGGCCTTGCAGTCGGTGTCGGCACCACGATGCTGCTGCATTGCGACCACGTACTGCTGAGCGAACGGGCAAAACTCTCCACGCCTTTCGTCAATCTGGCGCTGGTGCCGGAAGCGGCGTCGAGCCTGCTGGCACCGCGCATTATGGGCCATGCACGGGCTTTCGAATTGCTGGTGATGGGCCGCGCTTTCGGGCCGGAGCAGGCAGTTGGGGCAGGCATCGCCAATGCTGTCGTGCCATCTGCCGACATAGAAGCCGCGGGTTTTGCCGCCGCCGCCGAGATCGCATCCAAGCCGCGCGAGGCGGTGAGGCTGTCGCGCCAGCTGATCAAAGGCTCTCCGGACGAAATCCTCGCTCGTATCGACGAAGAGGCATTGATGTTCGCCCAGCGCCTGCGCTCCACAGAAGCCCAGAAGGCTTTCATGGCTTTTTTGAGTAAATAGAATTATGCGTAATAATATTAGTATTATAGCTCTTTTTCTTTTTATGCTAATATCTTCAATAATTATTGTTATGGTACAAGCCTTACCATTTCTTGAAAACAGTAATCTATCTAAATTTTTAATTAATAAACCATTTGCGTCAATTATTGTATTATACATTGTTGGACTGTCTTTAGCTATTGTTTATTTACTAAAGAAAATAAAAGCATTAAACAAAGATGATGCAAAAACTATAAATGAGCAATTAAAAATAATTTCAAATTTTTGCCTTGCAATTTCAATTACGTGCTTTGTAGCAGCATTTTCAATTATGTTTCCATTTAAAATAATCGATGCCGCGCTATTTAAACGTGTCGCTGCGTTAGGACTATCATCTGGAATTATGTTAGCAATTTCAGTCGTGATACAAGGATTTAGGCAATCAGAGGAAGAATCGGGCACATGAATCTTAACAACAAAACCCTCTTCATCACCGGCGCCTCGCGCGGCATCGGTCTTGCCATTGGCCTTCGAGCAGCGCGCGACGGTGCCAATATCGTCATAGCGGCCAAAACGACGGAACCGCATCCCAAGCTCGAAGGCACGATCTACACCGCCGCAGAAGCCATCACCAAGGCGGGCGGTAAAGCATTGCCCCTGGTCGTCGATGTCCGCGACGAGGAGAGCGTCAAGGCGGCTATCGCCAAGACAGTCGAGACATTTGGCGGCCTTGATATTGTCGTGAACAACGCCTCCGCCATCAATCTGGCCCGCACCGAAGCCGTCGATATGAAGCGCTATGACCTGATGAACCAGATCAACACGCGTGGCACATTCATGGTGTCGAAGCATGCGATCCCGCATCTCGCGCAATCCGCCAATCCGCATATCCTCATGCTGTCGCCGCCGCTCGACATGAGCGAGAAATGGTTTGCGCCGCATCTGGCCTATTCGATCGCCAAATACGGCATGAGCCTATGCGTGCTGGGTCTTGCGGGCGAATTGCGGGGCAAGGGCATCGCAGTGAACGCGCTCTGGCCGCGCACGACAATCGCCACAGCGGCCGTCAACAATCTGCTCGGTGGTGATATGCTGATGAAGGCGTCGCGCACGCCGGAGATTCTGGCGGATGCCGCCCACATGATCTTCACGACGCCGTCGAAAGAACTGACGGGCCAGTTTCTGATCGACGATACCTTCATGCATGCCCGCGGCGTCACGGATTTTGACAGGTACCGCGTCGATCCCACGCAGGATCTTGCACCGGATTTCTTCGTACCCGCCGACAGCAAGCCGCCAGTAGGCTTGAAGAAGATCAAATGAATGTCATAGACCGGAGCTAGTCACCCTCGGCGGGGAAGGTCGCGTCCATGATCATTGTACACAGACCAGGTGAGAAGTCGCCGGGGGGCGAGCAGGGCTATCTGGAACGCCATCTGTACCAGCAGGGCGAGACAATCTCTGCGGAAGCACTCTGGATCGATCTGATCGAGCCGACGAAGGACGAGGACCATCTGGTTGAGGCACGGCTGGGCATCGAAATCCCGACCCGGGACGAGATGCGCGACATCGAACCGTCGAGCCTGCTCTACAGCGAGAATGGCGCACGCTACATGACCGCGCGCATCCTCTGCCATTCCGACACCGAAACACCCAAACTGGTGCCGATTTCCTTCATTCTCACAGACAAGGTTCTGGTCACCGTGCGCTATGACGAGCCGCGCTCGTTCCAGATGTTCGCCAGCCGCGCCATCAAGCCGGGGGGCTGCGTACCCCAGCCGGAGGCCGTGCTGGATGGTTTGATCGAGACGGTTATCGACCGCGCCGCCGAGATCCTGCGCAGAGTCGGCGATGATATCGAACTGACCTCGCGCAATGTTTTCGAGCGTGACGCAGGCACGGCAGAGCGGGGTGACGCCTATCAGCAGGTTATCCGCAGCCTAGGCCGTTCGGGAGATCTCATCTCCAATGCGCGCGAAAGCATGGTGTCGCTGGAGCGGATGCTGCTCTATCTCTCGGCCAACATGCAGAGGCCGCAGCGGGCATCGGGCTTTCAGGCGGAATGGCGCACTGCGGTCCGCGATGTGCAATCCATCGAGGAGCACGCGAACTTCCTGAACAGCAAGATTTCCTTCATTCTGGAGGCGACGCTGGGCCTTGTGTCCATCGAGCAGAACAAGATCATCAAGCTCTTCTCGGTGATGTCAGTCGTGATGATGCCGCCGACGCTGATTGCATCGATCTATGGCATGAATTTCAAGAAATGGATGCCCGAGCTCGAATGGGAATGGGGCTATCCACTGGCGCTGGCCTTCATGGTGGCGGCCGCGGCTATTCCGTATCTGTATTTCAAGCGGAAGAGGTGGCTTTAGGCCAAAGCCCTTCTCCCATGCAGGAGAAGGACAAAGGACCCGACAGATCAGCTCGCCATCTTGCTCTTGATGAAGCCAACAACCGCCATCAGGACAAGGCCGCCGATACCACCGCTGGCAGCCTGGCCAACCATACCGCCTGCGAGCGATGGCAGCACAGCACCGAGAAGCTGACCGCCGATACCACCGCCGGCAACGCCTGCGATCGAATTGCCAATTGTGCCCAGTGACAGGTTCTTGAAGATCGCGCCAGCTGCATTGCCGCCGATAGCTCCGGAAATGAGCTGGATGATAAGTGCTTCCATGAGTGTGTCTCCCCTCACACCGGAAAAAGCACAGTGCTTGTCCGGTAGATGCGACGCGACCACATTCAAACAGCAAAGGCAAGCCAAACTGGCTGAATCAAGGGCATTTCCGCGTATGGCGACCCTTGCATCGCCATCTCTTTTCACCGATATAGCGGGCGGGAGGTTGGCACTGGACGTACCACTCGCCAATCGGGTCAGGTCCGGAAGGAAGCAGCCCTAACGAGAACCGGGCGGGTCAATGTCCAGCCTCCCACCGCCATCAGGCCGTGAACTCACGAACAGAGGAGCCTATGGCGGATAACGCTCAACCCGGCGCATACCGCGTTCTGGCCCGGAAATACCGGCCCAGCGGCTTCGAGGACCTGATTGGCCAGGATGCCATGGTCCGCACCCTGCGCAATGCGTTCGATGCCAACCGCATCCATCAGGCCTATATTTTCACCGGCGTACGTGGCGTCGGCAAGACGACCACCGCACGCATCATCGCTCGTGCCCTGAACTACGAACTGGATGACGGCTCGGTCACCCAGCCCACCATCGTAATGCCGGGCTTCGGCAAACATTGCGAAGCCATCATCGAGAGCCGTCATATTGATGTGATCGAGATGGACGCAGCGTCCAACACCGGTGTCGACAATGTGCGCGAAATCATCGAAGCGGTGCGCTATCGCCCGGCCTATGCGCGCTACAAGGTTTACATCATCGACGAAGTGCACATGCTGTCGAATGCCTCTTTCAACGCGCTGCTGAAGACGCTGGAGGAGCCGCCGGAGCATGTGAAATTTCTGTTCGCGACGACCGAGATCAAGAAGGTGCCGGTGACTGTTCTATCGCGCTGCCAGCGCTTCGATCTCAAGCGCATCGATGCGCCGCTGATGGTAAAACACCTCGCCGGTATAGCCGGGATGGAACAGGTGGCGATCAGCGACGAGGCATTGGCCCTGATCGCGCGCGCCGGGGAAGGTTCCGTCCGCGATTGTCTCTCGCTGATGGATCAGGCCATCGCGCATGGTAGCGGCAAGGGCGAAGCCGATCAGGTCCGCGACATGCTCGGTCTTGCTGATCGCGCCCGCATCATTGATCTGTTCGAGCATGTGATGCGGGGCGATATCGCTGCCGCCCTTGCCGAACTCACCGCGCAATATGATTCCGGCGCTGACCCTGTCAGTGTCATCACCGATCTGGCGGAGTACGTGCACACCGTGACACGCCTCAAGCTCGCGCCCATCACCGTCAACGACCCGACGCTGAGCGAAACCGAGAAAACACGCGGTGCAGCCTTTGCCCGCGATCTCTCGATCCGCACGCTGACACGCGCCTGGCAGATCCTGACAAGAGGCCTGACCGAGGCGCAGGCCGCACCGCGCCCCATCGTGGCGGCAGAAATGCTGCTGGTGCGCCTGGCCTATGCCGCCGATCTGCCGACGCCGGACGAGGCGCTGAAAATGTTGAAGGATAGTGCTGGGGCTGTCTCCGGCATCGCTTCGGCTTCTGCTCCACGCAATGGCGGCGGAGGTGCTTCGGCAGCCCTCGCGCGTCCCGTGATCGCGGCGGCCAATCCATCATATCAGCCACAAGCGACGTCTGTCGCAGCAACGCCCGCCATAAGCATCGACACTCTCGCGCAACTGGTAGCGCTGGCTGGCGAAAAGCGCGATCCCATGCTGGTCTCGGCACTGGAGCGGGATATCCGCCTCGTGCGCTTTGAGGATGGCATCTTCGAATTTAACCTCGCGCCCAATGCCGATGCAGGCATCGTGCAGCGCGTGGGCAAGCGCCTGCAGGAATGGACCGGACGCCGCTGGACCGTGGCGCTCTCCAACGAGACAGGCGATCCCACGATCCGCGAGATCACTGAATCCAGACGCGCCGAAGAGGAAACTCTCCGTCACCAGCACCCCGTTGTACAGGCCGTGCTAGCCATGTTCCCCGGTGCCACCGTCATTCCCGCTGCGCCCAAAGCCATCGTTGTCCCCGGCCTCGCTGAATTCTCGGCACAGGCCGTCGTCAACGAGGACGGCGATGTGGTCGCGGGCGAAACCGATTTCACTGAAGACGATCTGTAGGAGTGCATGCCATGGACATGATGAAACTGATGAAGCAGGCCCAGGAGATGCAGGCCCGGGTGCAGCAGATGCAGGCGGAGCTGGAGCAGGCCGAAACCGAAGGCCAGGCGGGTGCGGGCATGGTCAAGATCACACTGACCGGCAAGGGTGCGCTCAAGGGCATCAGTATAGATCCTTCGATGATGAAGGAGGACGAGAAGGAGATTCTCGAAGACCTCATCATTGCAGCCCACAACGATGCCATGCAGAAGAACAGCCGCATCATGGAAGACAAGATGAAAACGGCGACGGCGGGTTTGCCGATCCCGCCCGGCATGAAGCTGTTCTGATCCTTGTCCGGTGCTGTCGCAGGGCCAGAGATCGAGCGGCTGATCCAGCTGCTGGCACGTTTGCCGGGTCTCGGCCCGCGTTCGGCCCGCCGTGCCGCGCTTCATCTGATCCGCAAGAAGGACGAATTGCTGGGTCCGCTGGGGCAGGCCATGCAGGTGGCGGCTGAAAAGATCATCATCTGCTCGACCTGCGGCAGCATTGACACAAAGGACCCCTGCGCCGTCTGTTCGGACCTGAGGCGTGATGCATCGGTCATCATCGTGGTCGAGACTGTCGCCGACCTCTGGGCGCTGGAACGGTCCGGCGCCATGCGCGCGCATTACCACGTGCTGGGCGGCACACTCTCGCCGCTGGATGGCGTGGGACCCAAGGACCTGAACCTCGACCGCCTCATCATCCGTGCGGCTGATCCGCTGGTGAAAGAAATCATCCTGGCCGTGAACGCCACTGTCGATGGACAGACCACCGCGCATTACATCACGGATTTGCTGTCCCATCTGCCACTCAAGCTGACACGACTCGCCCACGGCGTACCGGTCGGTGGCGAACTGGATTATCTCGACGAGGGCACGCTCTCCGCCGCGATCCGCCAGCGGACGGACATGTAAGTGCTATTCCTCGTCCGGTAAAAGCGCGTGAACCCGCACCAGCCGGTCGCCAACAGTCGCCACCTGTTCCCGCATGTGGTGCTGCAAGCGCACAGCCGTCTCCGGGAATTCAGCCAGAACACGTCGCATGAGATGGCGCGGTATCCGGCGGACGACTGTCGGTTCGAGGATCGTGGCTGTCGCAGGACGGCGCGTTTCCGCGAACAAAGCCGATTCACCGATCAGTGCTGCTGGTCCATGGCTTTCCTCGGAGCCCGCTCCAGCCAGCGACAGCGACCCCGAGACAATGAAATAGCCGCCATCCGAAACATCACCCTCCCGAAACAGCACGTCGTCCTTGCGCAGGATGCGCGTATCGGACGAAAACGCGATCAACCGCAACGCCTCATGGTCGAACAGGGCCAGAACCGGGTTGGATCTGAGCTGGGTGATTTCAGATTCGAGCGACATGCGGCGTTACCAGCTTAAGGAACGAGCTTGTAGCCACCGGCATCGGTGACCAGGATCTTCGCCTGTCCCGGATCCTTCTCGATCTTCTGGCGCAGGCGATAGACATGCGTTTCCAGCGTATGCGTGGTCACGGCAGCATTATAGCCCCAGACCTCCTGCAGCAGCACATCGCGCTGCACCACGCGCTGACCCGCACGGTAGAGATAGCGCAGGATCGAAGTTTCCTTCTCGGTCAGCCGGATCTTGCTACCCTTTTCGGTGATCAACATCTTGGCACCGGGGCGGAAAACATAGGGACCAACATTGAACTGCGCGTCCTCGCTGGCCTCGTATTGCCGCATGTGGGCGCGCACGCGCGCCAGAAGCACGGCGAAACGGAAGGGCTTGGCGACGTAATCATTCGCGCCTGCTTCAAGGCCCAGCACCTGATCAGCTTCGGTATCATTGGCCGTGAGCATGATGATCGGGCTCTTGAAGCCGTTCTTGCGCATCACACGCACAGCTTCGCGGCCATCCATATCAGGCAGGCCCACATCCATCACGACGAGATCGACATGATCGCCCTTGACCGCCTGCATGCCTTCGCCAGCGGTTCCGGCCTGGATGATCGCGAACTCCTCATGCAACTGCATCTGCTCGGCCAGCAGCGTGCGCAGCTCGACATCATCATCGACCAGAAGAATACGCTTCACATTGCTCATGGAAATTCCGGCTCCAACCACTCGTAACATCGACTTATCATGATAAACAGCGCGCTCCACAAGGGAAGTCCAGCCATGATGCGTTCCGGATCGCGCCATTCCCGGTCACATCCGATCACAAATGCGACAATACATTACATTCTCGTGAGATCACTACCGGGAAATCGGAGTCAGGGTCGCCTCACCGCCGGGAATCTCAGCGTCAATTGCGCCCTTGGCAAGGGCGGTGTCACCACCCGCAAGCGCGAGGGTGATGGAGCAACTCCCGTAGGCACATTTGCCCTGCGCAAGCTCTGGTTCCGGGCAGACAGGGGCATCCGCCCGCCCTGCGGCCTGCCGATGCGGGCGACGCAACGCACTGATGGCTGGTGCGATGCTCCCAAACACCAGCACTACAACAGGCGCGTCACCCTGCCATTCGGACCAAGCCACGAGCGTTTGTGGCGCGACGATCACGTCTATGACGTCGTCATCGAGATCGGCTGGAACGACCGCCCTGCTGTCGCTGGCAAAGGCAGCGCCATCTTTTTCCACCTCGCGCGTCCCGGATACACACCGACCGAGGGTTGCGTTGCCATCAGCGCCCGCGATATGCGCAAGCTCCTTCCTCTGATCAGCCCCCGCACCAGAATCGACATCCGATGACACACCCATTCAAGGGCGCCCTGCTCTTCGACATCGACGGCACACTGACCGATACCGATCCGCTGCACATCCGGGCCTTCAATACGATGCTGGCGAAATTCGACCGCAGCATCACGGCGGAAGAGTATTTCCGCAGGGTGATGGGCTTCACCAATGCCGAAATCATGCGTGATTTCTTCCCCGAAATGCCTGTCGCCGAACACAGGGCGCTGGCGGATTTCAAGGAAGCAACATTTCGCGACCTGGCAAAAACCGACCTGCATCCCGTGCGAGGCCTCATCGATCTGCTGGACTGGGCTGAACGCGAGGGCATCCCGATGGCAGCCGTTACCAATGCGCCGACAGCGAATGCTGAACTGATGCTCACCGGGCTTCACGTGAAACATCGGTTCAGGACAATCGTGATCGGCGATGAACTGCCGCGCGGCAAGCCCGATCCGATGCCTTATCTCGTGGCGGGCGAGCGGCTCGGCGTGGATTGCCGACACTGTGTCGCCTTCGAGGATTCCCGCTCAGGCATGCGTTCAGCCAGCGCGGCCGGGGCCTTCAGCATTGGCATGCTGTCCAGCCTTCCTGAGGACGAACTGGTCAAGGTTGGCGCACGGTTCGGCGTGAAGGATTTCACAGACGCGCGGTTACGGCCGCTGATTCTGGAGCGATTGGCGGGTTGACTACCGCCCCCCGAAAATCGCGCTCCCCACCCGCACATGCGTCGCGCCAAGCTGAATCGCTGCTTCGTAGTCCGCGCTCATCCCCATGGACAGCAGCGGTAAATCCAGTTCTCGCGCCAGCTTGTTCAGCAGGCCAAAATGGGGACTGGGCGGCTGGTCCGCAGGCGGAATGCACATCAAGCCGCTGATCGTCAGCCCGTGGACCTCCCGGCAGCGCGTGACAAACGCAGCCGTTTGGCGCGGATCGATGCCACCCTTCTGCGGCTCCAGCCCCGTATTGACCTGCACGAACAGCGTTGGCTTGCGTCCCAGTTTCACGATGGATTTGGCCAGCTCTTTCGCAACACTCTCGCGGTCCAGCGTATGGATCGCATCAAAGAGCTTCACCGCGTCATCCGCCTTGTTGGATTGCAGTGGCCCGATCATGTGCACTTCGGCGTCAGGGAATTGCGCCCGCAGGTCAGGCCATTTTACCTTGGCCTCTTGCACATAATTCTCGCCGAAAATCCGCTGACCCGCCTCCAGCACCGGCAGGATCGCTTCGGCGGGAAAGGTCTTGGACACCGCGATCAGCTGGGCCGAACCCGGCTTGCGGCCGAAATCCGCCTCGGAGCGGGCGATGGAGGCGCGGATGCGGTGGAGGTTTTCGACAGAATGGCTCATCCGCGCTTCACAAGACCATCGGGCAGGGCAAGGCAAGCGAATTGCGGATCACACATCTGGATTTACCCCGTGTTGACCCGATCCGTGCTTTCGTGTCCAAGACACGATCCAATACGAAACGTCGAAAAATACTGATTTTGCATGTCACAGCAACGCGAATACCCCCGCTACAACGCCCGTGAATCCGAGCCGAAATGGCGCAAGGTCTGGGACGACAGGAAGCTCTTCCAGACGAAGAACGATGACCCGCGCCCGAAATACTACGTGCTCGAGATGTTCCCCTACCCATCCGGGCGCATCCACATGGGGCATGTGCGAAACTACGCCATGGGCGACGTTGTGGCGCGCTACAAGCGAGCGCGCGGCTTCAACGTGCTGCATCCCATGGGCTGGGACGCATTCGGCATGCCAGCCGAAAACGCCGCGATGCAGAACAAGACGCATCCCGCGACATGGACCTACGCCAATATCGCGGCGATGAAGGCGCAGCTGAAAAGCATGGGCCTGTCGCTGGACTGGGAGCGCGAGATCGCAACCTGTGACCCCCGCTATTACAAGCACCAGCAGGCCATGTTCATCGATTTCATGGCGGCGGGCCTCGTCGAGCGCAAAATCAGCAAGGTCAACTGGGACCCCATGGACAACACCGTGCTGGCCAATGAGCAGGTGATCGATGGGCGCGGCTGGCGCTCTGGCGCTCTGGTGGAGCAGAAAGAGCTCACCCAGTGGTTCATGAAGATCACGGACTACGCCGAGGAGCTGGATTCCGCGCTCGATACGCTGGACCGCTGGCCAGAGAAGGTCCGGCTGATGCAGCGCAACTGGATCGGGAAGTCGGAAGGCCTGATGATCCGCTGGGCGCTGGACAAAGCGACTGCTCCGAAGGGTTTCTCCGAACTCGAGATCTATACCACGCGCCCCGACACGCTCTTCGGTGCAAGCTTCATGGCGATTGCACCGGATCATCCGCTGGCGAAAGCCGCATCGGACAAGAACCCCGCCCTCGCCGCATTCTGCGATGAATGCCGTCGCATGGGCACCTCCGTGGCAGCGCTTGAGACGGCGGAGAAGAAGGGCTTCGACACCGGCATCAAGGCGGTGCATCCCTTCGATCCAAAGTGGCATATTCCGGTCTATGTCGCCAATTTTGTCCTGATGGATTACGGCACGGGTGCGATCTTCGGCTGCCCCGGTGGCGACCAGCGCGATATCGAATTTGCCACGAAATACCGCCTGCCGATCATTCCGGTCGTCGTGCCGAAGGATTATGCCGGTCGCGCCGCTGCACTCAAGGGCATCGCCGAAGGCGTGTCCTATGTCGATGACGGCGTGATGATCAACTCGCGCTTCCTCGACGGTATGCCAACCGACACAGCCTTCAACGCGGTCGCTGATCGTCTCGCATCCGAATCGATGGCCGGGCAACCCGTGGCAAAGCGCAAGGTCAATTTCCGCTTGCGCGACTGGGGCATCTCTCGCCAGCGCTACTGGGGCTGCCCGATCCCGGTGATCCACTGCGAGGTCTGTGGCGTTGTGCCGGTGCCAAAGAAAGACCTGCCGGTGAAACTGCCGGACGACGTGATATTCGACAGACCGGGCAATCCGCTGGATCATCACCCCACATGGAAGCATGTGGGTTGCCCTCAATGCGGCAAACCGGCGCGGCGCGAAACCGACACGATGGACACCTTCGGGGATTCCTCGTGGTATTTCGCCCGTTTCACTGATCCCTGGAATGAGGATGCACCAACCACGCCAGCCGCCGTCAATTCATGGCTGCCCGTGAACCAGTATATCGGCGGCATCGAGCATGCGATCCTGCATCTGCTCTATGCGCGGTTCTGGACGCGCGCCATGCACAAGACGGGTCACGCCGCCGTGGACGAGCCTTTCGAGGGCCTGTTCACTCAGGGAATGGTCGTGCACGAGACCTACAAGGCAGCGGATGGCGCATGGCTGACCCCCGCCGAGATCAGGATCGAGAGTGGGGCCAGTGGCCGCCGCGCCTTTCGCATGTCTGACAGCAGCGAGATCGAGATCGGCGACATCGAGAAGATGTCGAAGTCCAAGCGCAATACGGTCGATCCCGACGACATCATCGGCACTTACGGCGCGGATACCGCGCGGTGGTTCATGTTGTCCGATTCTCCGCCCGAGCGTGATGTTAACTGGACAGAGGACGGCGTGCAGGGCGCGGGACGCTTCGTGCAGCGCGCTTGGCGCATCTGCTGCGAGGTGGCGGAGCTGCCGAGAGCTGCGCAGAACGGTCATTTCGGAGCCGCTTCAACTGCAATCCGCCGTGCCGCGCACAAGGCACTGGCAGGCGTGACCGATGATGTGGAGCGATTGCGCTTCAACCGCTGTGTCGCGCACATCTACGAGCTTTCGAACGCTATCTCTGGCGTTCTGGCGAAGGGCGCGATCACACCTGACATGGCGGCGGCGCTTCGTGAAGCCGCCACAATCTTCGTTCAGTTGCTTGCACCCATGATGCCGCATCTTGCCGAAGAATGCTGGGTTGCGCTGGGCCATGATGGTCTGGCCGGGCAGGCCGACTGGCCGGTGCTGGAAAAGGCGTTGCTGGTCGAGGACAGCTTCACCTATCCGGTGCAGGTCAATGGCCGGAAGCGCGCCGATGTCACGGTGAGCAGGACAGCACCTCAGGCCGACGTAGAGGCCGCCGTTCTGGCGGATGCCGCCGTGCAGCGCGCACTGGAAGGCCGCCCGCCGAAGAAGATCATCATCGTGCCGTTGCGCATCGTCAACGTGGTAGGATAGGATTATTGCATGGTTTGCTTTTCACGCTCCGCGATTGTCATCGCTCTGCTCAGTCTTGGCCTGGGCGGCTGTTTGCGCCCGCTCTATGGCTCAGCGGAATTTGGTGGCCTTGCTGTTCAGCAGGGACTGGCCGGGGTCAGCATCGATATCCAGGGGGAGCGGATGGCCCATTATATCCGCAATGAACTGGAGTTCAGCCTCCGCGGTGGCGATCCCAATGTTGCGCCCGTCACGCACCGGCTTCTCGTTACGGCCAGGCAAAATACGGCTGCGGCTGTCGTTGACCGTCTCACCGGCACGGCTGAAAGCGGCTATATGACCATCACGGCCAAATACTGGCTCTATCCCAAGGACAAAACGAAAGCCGATACGGAAGGCGATGCCAGCGTTCTTGTCAGCTACGACCGCAGCCAGCAGCGTTTCGCCACGACACGTGCCGCCCGCGATGCCGAGATTCAGGGTGCCAAGCAACTGGCCGAACAGATCAAGACACGCATCGCCGCTTATATGGCCAGCAAACGCTAGGCCGTGGTTGCCATAGCCGCCCGCGAAGCCGAAGCCTTTGTCCGCAACGGTTTCGCGCAATTCCCGATCATTCTGATCTATGGCCCGGACGAAGGTCTGGTGTCAGAGCGCGCTGCCGCTATCGCCAAAGCCACAGTACAGGGGGATGCAGGCAATATTCTGCGCATCGACGGCGACGACATTGCCTCCGATCCCATGCGCCTGCCGGATGAAGCCAATGCCATCTCGATGTTTGGCGGCATGCGCGCCATCCGCATCAGGACTGGCGCGAAAAGCATTGTGCCGGGGCTGGAGCCTCTGCTCGCCAAACCACCAGTAGATGCACGCATTATTGTCGAGGCGGGTGATATCAAGCCAAATCACGCGCTGCGGAATTTGCTGGAAAAGGGCAAGGGTGCAGCCGCGCTGCCATGCTACGCCGAGGACGGCAGGGACATCGAACGTCTGCTGGACGAAATGCTGCAGGAAGTCGGACAGACCATAACAGGCGATGCGCGTCAGGGCCTGACCGGATCACTGGGGCAGGATCGCAAACGATCTCGCATGGAAATTGAGAAATTAATCCTATATTCACAAGGCCTGCCGCAGATCACGCTGGAGGCTGTGGAGGCGGTGGTCACGGATGCTGCCGCCCTTTCCACTGATGCGGTGATTGACGCGGCCTTCCTTGGCAAACTCGATATTATCGAAACAGAAGCCCGGCGCGTATTGGCTGATGGGCTTGAAGCCGGTGTCCTGCTGGGTTTCGCGCTCCGGCACACTTTTCTGCTGCAAGCCATCAAACGCGATGCAGAGGGTGGTCGAAACGTATCCGAATCGATCAAGTCTTTCCGCGTCACCTGGAAGCGCGAAAAAGCTGTGACGGAGCAGATCAACCGCTGGACAGAATCGCGTCTGGACCGTGCCGTTCATATCCTGGGCGATGCCCTCCTGAATATCAGGCGCAACGCTGCCCTATCGGAAGCCCTCGCTGTCCGCTCGCTCTGGAGTCTGGCGCTGTCGGTTCAGCGCCGCTGATTCACTGCCGCAATCGGCGGCAGAGGGCATCAAGCTGTTCAAGCGACTTGTACTCAATGCTGACAACGCCACCACCCGCACGATGGCTGATCGTCACGGCCAGACCCGTCACATCCGTCAGCGCCTTCTCCAGTGCCCTAGTATCGGCATCCTTCTCCAGCTTGGGTTTAACCGGCTTCGAGCTGTCGCTGACACCTTCGGCTTCGCTCTGCACGATGCGCTCGACATCGCGCACGGTGAGGCCTTGCGCCACGATCTTGCGGGCAATGGCCTCGGGGTCCTGCACGGAGAGCAAGGCGCGCGCATGTCCTGCCGAAAGATCGCCTGCATTGACCATTGCCTTGACGCTGGCGGGCAATTTCGAAAGTCGCATCGTATTGGCAACATGGCTGCGGCTCTTGCCAACCACCTTGGCGAGATCAAACTGGATGTAACCGAACTGCAGCATCAGCTGTTCGTAGCCAGCCGCTTCCTCCATCGGATTGAGATCGGTGCGTTGCACATTCTCGATAATGGCAAGTTCGAGCGCTTCTTTGTCTTCAGCTTCGACCACGACAACCGGAACATCATGCAACCCGGCACGCTGCGCTGCACGCCAGCGCCTTTCACCCGCGATAATCTCGTAGACATCAGGCATATCGCGTTTCGGGCGCACGATCAGCGGCTGGATAATGCCCTTCTCCCGAATTGAATCCGTCAATTCAGACAGATCGTCTTCAGCGAAGGCCTTGCGCGGGTTCAGCGGATTCGCCCGGACAAACTCGATAGGGACAGTGCGCTGACCGCGCGCCTTCAGCAACATGGCGCCTTCGTCAACCGTATCGCCAATCAGGGCAGCCAGGCCGCGCCCAAGCCGGGATGGGCGAGCCTGAGGTGTTTCATCAACCATCATCAACTCCTAAATCTTGCTTCAGGCCGCAGCCTTCAACTGCCGCTCACGCTGAATCACTTCGGAAGCAAGCTTCAGATAAGCCTGGGACCCTGCGCATTTCAGATCATATAACAGGACAGGCTTGCCATGTGACGGCGCTTCGGAAACCCTGACATTCCTCGGAATGACGGTGTCATAGACCTTGGACCCCAGGAACTGCCGCACATCAGCAATCACCTGCGCCGCAAGATTGTTGCGCGGATCGAACATGGTCAGGACAACGCCGTGGATCGACAGCCTCGGATTCAGACTGTTGCGGACCTGCTCGACCGTACGGAGCAGCTGGCTCAACCCCTCAAGCGCGAAGAACTCGCATTGCAGGGGAACCAGCACCGCATCCGACGCCGCCATGGCATTGACCGTCAGAAGATTGAGCGACGGCGGGCAATCGATCAGGATGTAATCGTAGCGCGCTTCTGGTTCATGGTCAGCTTCCAGTCTGGTAATGGCATCCCGGAGACGAAAACTGCGATCCTTATGTGGAGCCAGTTCCAGTTCAGCCCCGAGAAGATCCATCGTGGACGGCGCGAGATGCAGGCGCGGAACGGCTGTCGGCACGATAGCCTGCCGCAACGTGACATCGCCAAGCAGAACATCATAGGTCGAGTAACCACGATCCCTGGCACCGAAGCCAAGGCCGGTCGAAGCATTGCCCTGCGGATCGAGATCCAGAATCAGGACATTCTCGCCAATAGCTGCAAGAGCCGTTCCCAGATTGATGGCGGTAGTCGTCTTGCCGACACCGCCCTTCTGGTTTGCCACGACAAGAACGCGGGGCTTTCCGGGGATTGCTGTCGTCACGATCAAGATCCTTCTGCACGAGGCTCAGGCCCCTCACATGAGAGACGTCTTTCGAGAGGCTGACCTCACCATCACGATGGCGGCACCAACCTCTGTCTGACTATGAATCAGATCGGCGCTGAAATTCCAAGATATAGTTGCGGTCTGCAGCTCGTCATCAACATCTTGACCCTTCGGAAACAGCCCGATGGCTCCATTGGCCAGAAGCGGTTCAGCCAGTTCCAGCAAGGCGTTTAAGGGCGCAAGAGCCCGGGCTGACACGATGTCAAAATGATCAGGCAGATTCGAAACAACATCCTCGATCCGCCCGTGCAGAACATCCACAGGCAATCCCGCGATACGCGCGGTTTCTCGCAAAAATGCACACTTCTTGCCATTGCTCTCGACCAGACTCATCCGAAATTCCGGTTTTTCGGCAAAAGCCGCTGCAACGACCAACCCTGGAAACCCTCCGCCGCTGCCGAGATCAATCCAGCGCAGTGCGTTTGGCGCGAGGGCCACCAGTTGCAGGGAATCGGCGATATGGCGCTTCCACAGAGAGGATATCGTACCGGGAGAAACAAGGTTGATCCGCGCCTGCCATTTCGTCAACTGGGAAACAATGACCTCCAATCGCTGGAATGTTTCACGTGAAACACTATCGCGAATATGATCAACGGAGATGTCTGCTTTCATTCCGAATCACCCGGCCACTGCGTCAACACCGCGTCGTCGCCGTGCGTGGGCTGCGATCAATCCCAACGCAGCTGGTGTCATGCCCTCAATTTGCCCGGCCTGTGAAATGGACCGGGGGCGAATCAAATTGAGTTTAAGTCTAACCTCATTTGACAGACCGGGGATGCCATCGAACCCGGCGCTATCAAACACAGACAAGTCCAGCGCTTCGTCTCTGCGGATTTTCTCGACTTCGATCTGCTGCCTGTCGAGGTAGACCGCATAGCGTGCATCTATCGCGATTTGTTCCGCTATCGAATCGGAAATACCATTGAGCTCAGGCCAGACCAGTCGAATGTGAGACCAGTCCAGATGGGGATACGACAGCAACTCAAAAGCCGAGCGCCGCACACCATCCTGGTTGAGGTTTAAGCCGCAACGCCCTGCTTCGGTCGGCGTAACGGACAGAGACTTCAGTTGTTGGCCCACTTGCATAAGCTGTTCTGCCTTGCTCCTGAAAACAGCAAGGCGTTCGCGCCCAACAAGGCCGATATCCGAGCCGAATTCCGTCAGGCGCATATCTGCATTGTCTGCGCGCAAAGCCAGTCGAAACTCAGACCGTGACGTAAACATGCGATAAGGTTCGGTCACACCTCTCGTCACCAGATCATCCAGCAAAACGCCGATATATGAATTCAAGCGGGAGAACTGCACAGTCGATTGATTACCCGCCCGTCTTGCCGCATTCAAACCGGCAACCAGCCCCTGTGCCGCCGCCTCCTCATAGCCTGTCGTTCCATTGATCTGTCCCGCAAAGAACAAGCGGGGCAAACGCTTGGTTTCGAGTGTGGGGAAAAGCTCGCGAGGGTCAACGAAATCATACTCGATTGCATAGCCATACTGTTCGATCCGCACATTCGCCAATCCGGGAATTGTCCGAAGAAAAGCGTCCTGCACATCCATTGGCAGTGACGTTGAAATGCCGTTGGGATAGATCGTATCGACATCAAGTCCTTCGGGCTCCAGAAAAATCTGATGCCCATCGCGATCACCAAACCGGACGACTTTGTCCTCAATAGAAGGGCAATAACGTGGGCCACGCCCGTCAATCTGTCCCGAATAAACCGGCGCACGGTCCAGATTCTGCGCAATGATTGCATGCGTCTCGGGCGTGGTGCGCGTTACATGACAGGACACCTGAGGAGTTGTGATCCGCATAGTTAAAGAGGAGAACGGTTCTGGCGGATCATCACCTGATTGAACATCCAGACCAGACCAATCGATACTGCGGCCATCAAGGCGCGCGGGAGTTCCGGTCTTCAGTCGTCCAAGCGCGAAGCCAGAATGCTGCAACCGCTCGGCCAGACGAATAGCGGGATTCTCCCCAATCCGGCCGGCCGATGTTTTGTCTTGTCCAAGATGAATGATACCCCTGAGAAATGTTCCCGTGGTGATGACCACAGCACCGGCCTCCAGACGACGGCCATCCGCAGTGATCACACCTGCGACCCCATCAGGACCATCGATCAGATCCGCAGCTTCACCTTCGATCACCGACAGCCCCGGTGTATTGTCCAGCAACTCCCGGCTCATGGCGGCACGATAGAGCTTCCGGTCTATCTGGGCTCTGGGGCCGCGAACAGCAGGTCCCTTGCGCCGGTTGAGGACCCGAAACTGAATCCCTGATTCATCAGCCAAGCGACCCATTATGCCATCAAGCGCGTCGATTTCCCGCACGAGATGACCCTTGCCCAATCCACCAATGGCTGGATTGCATGACATCACCCCCAGATTATCACGCCGGAGGGTGAGCAGCGCCGTCCTGGCACCAAAACGCGCAGCAGCCGTTGCAGCCTCGCATCCGGCGTGTCCGCCGCCGACGA
The DNA here is from genome assembly GCA_031431475.1 of Hyphomicrobiales bacterium. Lineage (GTDB taxonomy): Bacteria > Pseudomonadota > Alphaproteobacteria > Rhizobiales > Beijerinckiaceae > JADCCX01. The sequence continues at coordinate 284,677 of JANPDL010000035.1, read as the reverse complement.
CGATGACATCATAGGATATTCGATCAGTCATAACTCAAAGTATCCATATTGAATCGCTGCCACGCACACAGCGTGACCACATTCGAGACTGTCTATCACGGACCAGCGCGGTTCCCAACCATTGGGCGACATCAGTGTTTCACGTGAAACATTCCAGGCGACATCTCACTTGCCAACACAGAATTTGCTAAAGATCGCCCCGAGAACGTCTTCAACGCCAATCATTCCAACGACGCTGGCCAAAGCATCATCGATGCGTCTGAGTTCCTCGTCCAGAAACTCGATCCCAAGCATACTGGCTTCTCGTGCTGCCCGGACTCGTTCAAGAGCTCGCGCTATGGCGATGCGCTGTCTTTCCCGGGTAATGAGAGGGAATTCGTCACCCGAGAAATCACTCAAATGATCTGATAATCGTTTCTGGAGCGAATCGAGTCCTGCCCCAGTTTTGGCCGATACCCAAAGATCGATGCCTGTATCCTTGGCGATACCACCCTGATCTGATTTGGTCCGTACACGAATCGATGGGATATGACTCCACTCCGGATCAACCACAAAACCATGTTCACCATCATCCAGAAGCAGCAGAAGATCGGCCGAAACAGCGGCCTTTCGAGCGCGATCGATGCCAATCGTTTCGACGGGATCGCTCGCTACATCCCGCAATCCAGCCGTATCTTGCAACACAACAGAGTACCCATCGATATCTAGCTGCGCTTCCAGAACATCACGCGTCGTTCCCGCGTACTCCGTCACAATTGCGATATCGCTACCTGCCAAAGCGTTCAGCAAGGTCGATTTTCCAACATTGGGCGCACCGATGATAGCAACACGCAAACCATCCGTGATGATGCGCCCGCGTTTCGCCTTCTCCAGAGCGATAGCAAAGGCCGTTTCCAGTCGTTCCAGCGCCGAATCGATTCCCGAAGCCGCATCCTCGCCAACATCGCCCTCGTCGCTGAAGTCGATTTCGGCCGCAACGATGGCCCGCGCCTCGATCAACCAGGCGCGCCATTGCCGGACACTGTCTCCGAAAACACCTTCAAGACCGTGTAGAGCAAGACGGCGCTGCTGCTCGGTATCCGCCGCAATCAGATCGCCCAGAGCTTCTACTTGCACCAGATCCAGCCTGCCGTTCTCAAGCGCACGCCGTGTGAATTCTCCCGCTTCCGCAAGACGCAGACCGGGCAAAACGGCCAGAGCATCCAGTACAGATTTCACCACGGCTCGCCCGCCGTGAACCTGCAACTCGACGGAAGCCTCGCCCGTGAAGCTTGCACCTTTGGCAAAACGCAGGACCAACCCGCGATCCAGCGGCAATTCACCACCCGGCGCTCGCAGTGACATCAAGGTAGCAACCCGCAAAGGGGGCAACCGCCCTGCCAGCGCCAGCAGGGCAGTATCGGCCTGCGGACCGCTGATCCGGACAACCGCCACGCCAGCCCGGCCCAGTCCGGATGAGACCGAGAATATGGTTTCGCCCGGAGACTTTGCGGGGAGTTCACTGGAAGACATGGATTGATTCGTTTGCTCTGATGTAGCGCTCAGCCCCACGCCGTAGACAATTTGCCGCAAGGATGCAAAAAAGCGCATCAAACTAGGGTGGGTGACGCCGAGTCGCATTGCCTTTTTGCTGGATTCGCAGCAACAGCACAGATCAAGCCGACGATATGATTATGCGTGATTGTTTCTGCGGTTTTGAAATAGCGAGAAGGGGCTGCCGACGGGTGGCTGAGAGACAATGTCATCTATGACTGTCGAAGGTACACGGCGAGATTTCCTCTATCTCTCCACAGGTGTGGTTGGTGCCATTGGCGGTGCCTCCATGGTCTGGCCATTCGTGGCGCAGCTCGGACCTGATGCGGAAACCCGCGCGGCTGGTGCTCCTGTCGAGGTCGATCTTTCGCAAATCCCGGAAGGGCAATCGATCACCCTGAAATGGCGCGGTCAGCCGATCTTCGTGCGTCACCGCACAGAACAGGAATTGAAAACTGCTGATGCCGACGACAGCAAGAGCATGCCCGATCCAATGCCCGACGCAGGTCGTTCTGCGAAGTTCAACGGCAAGGTCCAGTCGAAGTGGATTATCGTGCAAGGCTCATGCACACATCTCGGCTGCATCCCCGTGAAGAATTCCGGCGATTACAATGGCTGGTACTGCCCCTGCCACGGTTCGCATTATGACAATGCGGGTCGAATTCGGAAGGGACCGGCCCCCAAGAACCTCGTTCTTCCAGAATATGCCTTCCTGAGCGAGAGCAGCATCCGCATCACCGGCACGCGTTCAGCGGCCTGACGACAAACGGGATCAAAGACAATGCAAGGCCATTCAACTTACGTTCCGAAATCTTCCGCAGCCAAGTGGTTCGAGGCGCGCCTTCCCATCATCGGTCTGATGCACTCATCCTTTGTGTCCTACCCGACACCGAAAAACCTGAACTACTTCTGGACTTTCGGCGGCATCCTGATGGTGATGCTGATGTCGCAGATCATCACCGGCATCATGCTGGCGATGCATTATACGCCGCATGTGGATCATGCCTTCGCGTCGGTCGAGCACATCATGCGTGATGTCAATTTCGGCTGGCTGATCCGCTATCTCCACATGAACGGCGCGCATATGTTCTTCTTTGCGGTGTATCTGCATATTTTCCGCGGCATGTTTTACGGCTCCTACAAGGCCCCTCGCGAGGTTCTGTGGATCCTGGGCGTGGTTATCTTCCTGCTGATGATGGCAACGGCCTTCATGGGTTATGTGCTGCCATGGGGCCAGATGTCGCTCTGGGGTGCGGTGGTCATCACCAACCTGTTTTCAGCCATTCCTCTCGTTGGTCAGACAATTGTCGAATTCCTCTGGGGCGGTTACGCCGTCGATAACCCGACGCTGAACCGCTTCTTCTCGTTGCACTACCTGCTGCCATTCATGATCTTCGGCGTGGTCATCCTCCACGTCTGGGCTTTGCATGTCGTGGGCCAGAACAACCCGACCGGCGTCGAAGTGAAAAACCTCTCCAAGGATACCGTGCCGTTCACGCCCTACGCCACGGTGAAGGATGCATTCGCCATGGTCTGCTTCTTCATCTTCTTCCTGTTCTTCGTGTTTTATCAGCCCAACCAGCTGGGACATGCCGACAACTACATCATGGCGGATTCACTGAAGACGCCTGCGCACATCGTACCGGAATGGTATTTCCTGCCGTTCTACGCCATCCTGCGCTCGGTCCCCGACAAATTGGGCGGCGTGATGGCAATGGGTGGCGCAGTGGTCATCCTAGCTTTCCTGCCATGGCTCGATACCTCCAAGATCCGCTCGGGCAGCTTCCGCCCGGCCTTCAAGATTTTCTTCTTTGTCTTCGTGGTCGTCACTGTCCTTCTCGGATGGGTTGGTTCACAGGATACCGGCGCTCCGGTCTTGAAGTTTGGTGAAAACACGGTGCTGACCATGGTGGGCTTCGGGCAGATCCTCACGATCTATTATTTTGCCCATTTCCTGATCATCTTGCCAATGCTCGGCCTGTTCGAGCGGCCACTGGCACTACCGGCGTCCATCGCTGATTCGGTACTGGGCGGCGGTCATGGCATGCCGATAGGTGCGGCGGCCTCTCCCGAGATCAAGGGTTGAGGCCAGGTGCCAAAAGGAACATGACAATGAAAAGCCCTTTCAAGACAGCCGCTCTTGCCCTCTGCCTCGGTCTTCTCGCTGCTCCCGTGATGGCTGCCGGAGATTCCGCTACGCCGCACCGCCAGAACTGGACATTCGGTGGCATGACGGGACGTTACGACAACAACCAGTTGCAGCGCGGCTTCATGGTCTACCAGAACGTCTGTTCGGCCTGCCACACCATGAGCCGGATTGCCTTCCGCAACCTGTCGGAAAAAGGTGGACCCGAGTTCAAGCCGGATCAGGTCAAGGAGCTCGCCGCCAAATGGCCAATCCAGGTCAAAGACGGCCCGAACGACAAGGGCGACATGTTCGAGCGTCCGGCGCGGCCCGCGGATCGCTTTCCCTCGCCATTCCCCAATATCGAGACACAGAAGCTCGCCAATGGCGGTGCGCTACCGCCTGATTTCTCGGTTCTGGCCAAGGCCCGGACATATCGCGTCGGCTTCCCCGGCTTTGTGATTGATGCGCTGCCGGGCTTCACCTACCAGGAAGCGGGCGTCGATTACATCTATGCGCTTCTGGCCGAAGGTTATCTGAAGGACGGCGAGAAACCCCCGATCCCGGTCGAGGATGGCCTGAGCTACAACAAGTACATGCCGGGCCAGAAGATCGCCATGGCGGCTCCTCTCGCGGACGGTCAGGTCGAATACACCGATGGCTCGCCCCAGACAAAGGAGCAGTATTCGAAGGACGTATCGGCGTTCATGATGTGGGCCGCCGAGCCGCATCTGGAGCAGCGCAAGCAGATCGGCTTCCGGGTGATGATCTTCCTTTTCGTGTTTGCCGGCCTGCTCTACTTCACCAAGAAGAAGGTCTGGGCGGACGTGAAGAGCGGTGGAGCAGCGCACGCGCACTGAGGTCTGGGCAAACAACCTGCTGACGAAGGCCCCTCACTGGGGCCTTTTTCATTTGACGGCTGTTCATTGACTTGGTCTTTGATGATCTCGACTGTGGAGGGCGTGATGGCAGAAGCCAGACTAGGCATTATCGGCGGATCGGGTCTCTATGACCTTCCCGGCCTCTCTGATCTGCGCGAGGAGCATATCGCCAGCCCCTGGGGCGAACCCTCCGATGCACTGCGCTTCGGTCGCATCGGTAATACCGAACTCGTCTTCCTCCCGCGCCATGGTCGCGGTCACCGCCTGTCGCCATCGGGCATCAACTACCGCGCCAACGTCGATGTGTTGAAGCGCGCGGGTGTAACCGATCTCGTCTGCTTTTCCGCCGTCGGTTCCTACAAGGCGGAACTGCCACCGGGCACTTTTGTGGTCATCGACCAGATCGTGGATCGCACATTCCAGCGCCAGACATCCTTTTTCGGCAACGGCTGCGTGGCCCATGTGCCTTTCGCACATCCCGTAGGGCCAAAACTGGCAGCACGGGTGGAAGCCGCGCTCCGGACCGAGAGTGTACCCCATGTGACGCGCGGCACCGCTGTGTGCATGGAAGGGCCGCAATTCTCCACAACAGCCGAGAGCCTGTCCTACAAGGCGCAGGGCTTTGACGTCATTGGCATGACCTCCATGCCAGAGGCCAAGCTCGCGCGTGAGGCCGAAATCACCTATTCTATGGTGGCCATGGTGACGGATTTCGACGCCTGGCACGCCGAGCACGACGCCGTGGATGTGGCGATGGTGGTGAAGCAGATGCATGCCAACACCGATGCCGCACGGCGTGTAGCTGCCCGCATTGCGATGGATTTCCCGAAAGAGCGGGAGCCTTGCCCCCATGGTTCGCACCACGCGCTGGATGGCGCGATCATGACCGCGCCGTCATCACGTGATCCAGCACTTCTGATGAAGCTGGACGCCGTGGCAGGGCGTGTGCTCAAAAGCGTGATCTGAAAGCCGGGGCGACACACATGAACCTCAAGGACACGATCCGCACAATCAAGGATTATCCCAAGCCCGGGATCATGTTCCGTGACATCACGACATTGCTGGCCGATGCCCGCGCCTTCCGCCGCGCCATCGATGAACTCGTGCAGCCCTATGCGGGATCAAAGATCTCGAAGGTCGCGGGCATCGAGGCACGGGGTTTCATCCTTGGCGGCGCGGTGGCGCACCAGATCTCGGCGGGCTTCGTGCCGATCCGCAAGAAGGGCAAGCTGCCGCATGAAACGGTGAGCATCGCCTACAGCCTCGAATACGGCATCGACCAGATGGAGATGCACAAGGATGCTATCGTGCGCGGCGAGAAGGTGGTTCTCGTGGACGACCTCATCGCCACAGGCGGCACGGCTGAGGCAGCGTGTCGTTTGTTGACCCAGATGGGCGCGGAAATCGTCGCGGCCTGTTTCATCATCGATCTGCCCGATCTGGGGGGCGCGAAGAAAATCGAGAAACTGGGGATTCCAGTACGGACACTGATGGCCTTTGAGGGACATTAGGACTGCATCAGCGTGGTGCGTGCTTCGAGACAGCGCATTCCGCGCCTCCTCAACATGAGGACGCCTGGAGACTACGGCACCCAAACCTCCTCATCCTGAGGAGCCGCCACTGGCGGCGTCTCGAAGGACGCACGATGCTTGTGCCATCCTATCCCGCATAGCCGAATGGTGCGGCGGGGATGTCCGCCGTCTCGACCCACACGCTCTTCGTCGTGGTATAGGACCTAAGCGCCTCTAGCCCCGACGAACGCCCGAAGCCCGATGATCCGAAACCTCCGAACGGCGACATCACCGAGATCGCCTTGTAACCATTGATCCAGAAGGTCCCGGCCCTGACAGCAGCCGCCACGCGGTGCGCCCGCGCCACATCAGCGGTCCACACCGCACCAGCAAGCCCGAATTCCGTAGCATTGGCCAGCGCGACGGCATCGGCTTCCGTCTCAAACGGCATCACTGACAGGACGGGACCAAAGATTTCCTCGCACGCCACAGCCATATCCGGCGTCACGTTATCCAGAATGGTCGGCGCATAGAAATATCCGTCGTTGATATGGGCTGGCCGACCGCCGCCAGCGACCAGATCAGCACCATCGCGAACGCCAGATTGCACAAGGGAATCAATGCGTTGCCAGTGGTCCGGCACGATGATCGGGCCGATCTGCGTGCGCTCGTCCATCGGATCGCCCATCGGGATTTTTCCCGCAGCCGTGCACAGCATATCCACAAGCCGTTGATGGGACTTGCGCTGCACCAGCAGCCGTGAACCGGCAACGCAGGATTGTCCGGCACCGGAGAAAATCGCGGCCTGAGCCCCAAGGCTGGCGCGATTAAGATCAGCATCGTCAAACACGATATTGGCAGATTTTCCCCCCAGTTCGAGAATGACTGGCTTGAGGTTTTCACCCGCTGTCCGCGCGATAATGCGCCCTGTACCGACAGACCCAACGAAGACCACCAGATCAGTGCGGGCATGCGCCACGGCGGCAGCACCTGCCGTATGACCAAATCCCGCCAGCACATTCACCAGTCCCCCAGGTGCCTCCGTACGGGCAATGAGCATGCCCAGCGCGAGAGACGACAGTGGCGTCCATTCCGAGGGTTTCAGCACCACTGCATTGCCCGCAGCGATGGCTGGCGCGATCTGCCAGCCCGCTGTGAAAATCGGCGCATTCCAGGGCGTGATCTGGGTCACGATTCCCAACGGCTCACGCCTGACATAGTTGAGATGCGACGATGGCACCGGAATGACATCGCCCTGCAACTTGTCTGCCCAGCCCGCGTAATACTCGAACATCTCGGCGACACGGCCCACTTCGGCACGCGCATCGCGGATGGGTTTACCGGTGGAGCGCGCCTCAATCTCGGCCAGATCAGCCGCATGCTCGCGCACCAAAGCGCCGATTGACCAAATGATCCGCCCGCGCGCAGACGCCGTAAGCGCCTGCCATTGGGTTTGTGCCGCTGATGCCGCAGCGAGGGCAGCATCAGCGCAAGCCGGTCCGCCGTCGCTGTATTCCGTGATCAGCAGGCCCGTGACCGGATCGATGAGCCGTATGGGATCACCAGTTCCGGCGAATACACTGCCAGCAACAATGCTACCTATCTTTGCGTCAGGGAGGAGGCGGGAGAGAAGTTCGGCGAGACGGGGAATCATGATCGCTAATCTGACCGTCGCAGGGACTGTGCAGTCAAGGACATTGTGCGTGCTTCGAGACGGCGCGAGCTGCGCCTCCTCAGCATGAGAAGTTTTTAGTCCCGCAATCCGCAATACTCCTCATGCTGAGGAGCGCACTTGAGCGCGTCTCGAAGCACACACAGGTCCTGTGCAAAGCACACTTGCTCTTACGTGTTCATCGACTCGAAGAAGTCGCTGTTGCCCTTGGTCTGCTTGAGCTTGTCGAGCAAGAACTCGATGGCATCCACCGTTCCCATCGGGTTGAGGATGCGGCGCAGGACATACATCTTCTTGAGCGTGTCGTTCGGCACGAGCAGCTCTTCCTTACGGGTGCCTGAGCGCGTGATATCGATGGCCGGGAACACCCGCTTGTCCGCCACCTTGCGGTCGAGGATGATTTCCGAGTTGCCGGTACCCTTGAACTCCTCGAAGATCACCTCGTCCATGCGGCTGCCGGTATCGATCAGGGCGGTCGCGATGATGGTGAGCGAACCGCCTTCTTCGATATTGCGGGCTGCACCGAAGAAACGCTTCGGGCGCTGCAAGGCATTGGCATCAACACCGCCGGTCAGCACCTTGCCGGACGATGGCACCACCGTGTTGTAGGCACGGCCAAGGCGGGTGATGGAATCCAGCAGGATGACGACGTCGCGGCCAGACTCAACCAGGCGCTTGGCCTTTTCGATCACCATTTCAGCCACCTGCACGTGGCGCGTCGCCGGTTCGTCGAAGGTGGAGGAGATCACCTCACCCTTCACCGAGCGCTGCATGTCGGTGACTTCCTCGGGCCGCTCGTCGATGAGCAGCACGATCAGATAGCATTCGGGATGGTTGGCCGCGACCGACTTCGCGATGTTCTGTAGCAGCACGGTCTTGCCGGTGCGTGGCGGCGCAACAATGAGGGCGCGCTGGCCTTTGCCGACCGGTGTCACCACATCCATGACACGCGACGAGAAATCCTTCTTGGTCGGGTCTTCGATTTCCATCCTCAGCCGTTCATTGGGATAGAGCGGTGTCAGGTTGTCGAAATTGACTTTGTGGCGGGCCTTCTCGGGCTCTTCGAAATTGATCTTGTTGACCTTGAGTAGCGCAAAATAGCGCTCGCCGTCCTTGGGCGAACGAATCAGCCCCTCGACCGTATCGCCCGTGCGCAGGCCGAAACGACGGATTTGCGCGGGCGAGACATAAATGTCGTCAGGACCGGGCAGGTAATTGGCATCAGGGGCGCGCATGAAGCCGAAGCCGTCGAGTAGCACCTCGATCACGCCTTCGCCGATGATCTCGATTTCGCGCGCTGCAAGCTGCTTAAGGATGGCATAGATCAGCTCCTGCTTGCGCAGGGTGTTGGCACCTTCCACTTCCACCTCTTCGGCGAAACTGAGCAATTCGGCCGGTGCCTTGGCCTTGAGGTCCTGGAGTTTGATTTCCCGCATCTGGGATTTGTCCGTGTGTCTTGTTGTTTAAGGGATATCTTTTGGAATGGAACTGAGGGGGAGGCGCAGGGCGAAACGCTAGATCTGGACAAGGCCCGCTGTTGCAGGCTCATCCCTGGAACTTTCGACAAGTTCAGCCCTTGAGGTGAGAAACCTGAAATAAGCCAGATCGTGGAAAACCGCAATGGCCCCCATTCAAAATGGTTTGACCACCGCAAGGATCACGATCCCGACCATCAGCAACGTCGGAACTTCATTGGCGATCCGGTAGAACCGCTGCGGCCTAATGTTCCTGTCCTCGGCAAATTCCCGCACCCAGCGCGCCATGAAACCATGCGACGCCGATAGCGCGATCACGAACAAGAATTTCACATGAAGCCAGGCGTTGCCTTTGAAACCGACATAGACAAACGCGAGATAGAGCCCGAGACCCCACGATACGATCATTGCCGGTGTCATGATCGCCTTGAGCAGCCGCCGTTCCATTGTCTTGAAGGTCTCGGATTGCACGGAGCCTTTTTCGGCCTCGCAATGGTAGATCATCAGGCGCGGCAGATAGAGCAGGCCTGCCATCCACGAGATGACAGCAATGATATGCAGGGCTTTCAGCCAGAGATACATTTCGGAGCCGATTCGATCAACCGCGTATCCGCTGGATCAGCCGTTCCACATGGGCAATCGGCGTTTCCGGCAGGATTCCGTGACCAAGATTGAAGATGAAAGGCCTGTTCGTCGCAATACCAAGGATATGATCGATGGCACGCTCCAAGCCTTCGCCACCAGCCACCAGTACCAGCGGATCGAGATTGCCCTGCAATGTCGGCAGGCCTTTCTGTTTGGCCAGCCCTGTCAGATCGCCCGCCGTGTCGATGGAAATACCATCCATCGTCGTTTCGGCAGCGAATCGGAGGATGCCAGCCGTTGTCGCACCCCTTGGAAAAGCGATGATATTGGCTTTAGGCCGCGCCGCCCGCACTTTGGCCTCAAGAGCTTTCACAGGCGCAATGCACCAGCGGTCGAACTCCGCCGCAGGCAGCACACTGGCCCAGCTGTCAAAGATCTGCACGGTATCGGCGCCTGCATCGATCTGGGCAATAAGATGCGTGGCACTGACCTCGACCAACAAATCCATCAGCGCCTGAAATTCCACAGGGTAACGATAGGCAAAGAGACGCGCCGGTGCCTGCTCTTTCGTGCCCTTACCTGCGATCATGTAGGTCGCGACCGTCCATGGCGCACCACAGAAACCCAATAAAGCCGTCTCCTTCGGTAGTCCGGCACGGACGCCCTTCATTGCCTCATAGACCGGCTTGAGAATGTCAGGATTATAAACAGACCGCAGCGTTGCAATCACCGCAGGATCCGTGATCGGGTCCATCTCCGGTCCTTCACCCTCGGTAAACCGCACATTGCGCGCCAGTGCATCGGGAATTGTCAGGATATCCGAGAAGATGATCGAGGCATCAAAACCAAAGCGGCGGATCGGCTGCAATGTTGCCTCGATGGCCCATTCTGGTGTGTAGCAGAAGTGCAGGAAGGATTTTGATTTGGCCCTGATCTCGCGATATTCAGGCAGATACCGTCCAGCCTGACGCATGAGCCACAGAGGAGGGATTTTCTGCTTCTGGCCTGCCAGAGCTTTTGTCAGGGATGGCGATGATGTTGGGGGGATGACCTCGTTTAACAAGAAAGCTTGAATCCTTTTTTCTGTGACTCTGTCTGGACCGGTGAATCGCGGAATCCGGGATCATCCACAGGTTGTCACCAGTTTATTCAACCATCGGCTACAGCGGCTGACATCACAAGATGGGAAATGAACGTATCTGATTCCGGTTGTGTTTCAGCCACTTGTTGATGGGAGAGCCAGTCCTGGCTCAGCCACACCTTCTGCGCATTAACAAAGCTGGGGATGATACTTGGCGTGTTAACCATTTGTTAACCATAGCGGGGACGCTTGGACTCGGTCCGGGGACAATTTATCGTCACAATCCCTAACCGCCCTGGTTTTACACAGCTGCCAACAGCATGGTACCAGCCCCTGTTGATAAGTCTCGAAAGTGCTTCATGGGTCGCAACTATTTTCACCTTCATCTGGTGTCGGACGCAACCGGCGAAACCCTGATTGCGGTCAGCCGCGCTGCGACAACGCAATATCAGGGTGTAGCTTCTATCGAGCATGTGTATCCTCTTGTGCGCACACACGAGCAGCTGGACCGTGTGATCAGCGAAATCGAGGCGGCACCCGGTCTGGTTCTATTTACTCTGGTGGATCTGGAGCTCTCGGAGCGACTGGAGCGCGTGTGCAAGGAGCAGGGCTGCCCCTGCCTCTCGGTGCTGACCCCTGTTCATGCCATGATCCAGTCCTATCTTGGTGCGGTCTCGACGCCGCGGCCCGGTGCGCAGCACATGTTGAACGCGGATTACTTCCGCCGCATCGATGCGCTCAACTTCACAATGATGCATGACGATGGTCAGCACGCAGAGGATCTGGAGGATGCAGATGTTGTGCTTGTCGGCATCAGCCGCACATCGAAAACCCCGACGAGTATCTATCTCGCCAATCGAGGCATCAAAACGGCGAATATTCCTCTTGTGCCGGGCATCGATCCGCCTCCGCAGCTGGAGAAGCTGGTCAGGCCGCTGGTCGTCGGCCTCGTGGCGAGCCCGGATCGTATCGTACAGATCCGGCAAAACAGGCTGCTATCCCTTAACGTCTCCGAGAACACCGATTACGTCGACAAGGGTTCTGTCTCGGACGAAATGGCCCAGGCGCGGCGTCTGTTTTCAAAACACGATTGGCCGGTGATTGACGTGACACGGCGCTCAATCGAGGAAGCCTCAGCCACGATCATAGAATGGCACAATGCCCGCAAGGCGACGCTGGTGGCGCAGTGAGTACAGGTGATAACCATCCACTGTGGCTTGGCGAGAAACCGTTGGTGCTGGCATCGGGCAGCCGCACGCGGTTCGATCTGCTAATCGCTGCCGGGATTCCGGTCGAAGTGATGAAGCCGGAAATTGATGAGCGCGCCATATCCGATCCTCAGGAAAACCGCGGCGTCGCGGCGGACCAGATCGCCAAAAGCCTGGCGCATGCCAAGGCGCTCGCAATCGCGAAGAAGGCTCTGGGATATTTCGTTCTGGGAGCCGACCAGACACTCGCATGCGGCTCCGTGATGCTGCACAAGCCCCTGGATCGGCAATCCGCTGCCGAACAGCTGGCCTTTCTCTCGGGCAAGACCCACCAGCTCCATTCCGCCGTGGTCATCGCCCGCAACAACAAGACCGTAGCGAGTTTTGTGGGTACGGCGAAACTCACGATGCGCAAGCTGACGCCCGCCATGATCGAGCGTTATCTCGACGCCGCAGGAACCGCTGTTACGGATAGCGTCGGTGGTTATCAGCTGGAGCGCGCTGGCGTGCATCTCTTCCGGAAAGTGAACGGCGACCATTCCACCATCCTCGGCCTGCCCATGCTGGAAACGCTGGCGCAGCTTCGGACGCTTGGCCTTGTGGCGGAATAGGCTCGGGGTATGGTGATTCTCGGTCTCACCGGTTCGATCGGGATGGGCAAATCCACAACCGCCGCGATGTTTCGTGACCTAGGCGTGCCTGTGCATGATTCGGATGCAATAGTGCATCACCTCTATTCCGGAACCGCCGCACCCCAGATCGAAGCTGTCTTTCCTGGTGTTGTGAAGGCCGGAACGGTCAACCGCATGCTGCTGGGCCAGCGCGTGCTGGGAGATGCCGAAGCCATGAAACGGCTGGAAGCCATCGTGCATCCGCTGGTGCGCGACGAGGAACAAGCTTTCCTGAAAGCCGCCGCCGCCAGTCGTGCTCCTGTTGCCGTCATCGACATCCCCCTGCTGTTTGAAACGAAGGGCGAAAACCGCGTCGATGCCATTGCAGTGGTCACAGCTTCGCCCGAGGTCCAGCGCCAACGCGTGCTGGCCCGCCCCGGCATGAATGAGGAGCGCTTCAGGCAGACTCTCGCGCGCCAGATGCCGGATGAAGAAAAACGCAGGCGTGCGCATTTTATCGTGGATACAGGCCGAGGGCTGGATCACGCACACCGGCAGGTCCGTGATATCATGCGCACTCTGGCCGGAATGACCGGCGCGATTCGGAACCCCTGATGCGCGAGATCATCTTCGATACGGAAACGACCGGCCTCAGCCCGCGCGAGGGGCATCGGCTTGTCGAGATCGGTTGCATCGAGATGGAAAACCGCTTTCCCACGGGGCGCGTGTTTCACCAGTATCTCAACCCCGAGCGCGATATGCCCCTTGAGGCCTTCGAGATTCACGGGTTGTCCAGCGAATTCCTGGAGGACAAGCCGCTGTTCACGGCTATCGCCGATGAACTCTGGGATTTCCTCGATGGCGCGCAGCTTGTGGCGCATAACGCCGGGTTCGACATGGGTTTCATCAATGCGGAGTTCACCCGCGTCGGCAAACCCGCGATCAGCATGGAGCGTGTGGTTGATACCGTGCAGCTCGCGCGCCGCAAGTTCCCCGGTGCGAAGGCTTCGCTTGATGCGCTCTGCGACCGTTTCGGCATCAGCAACAGCCACCGCGTCAAGCACGGTGCCTTGCTCGATGCCGAGATTCTGGCCGAGGTCTATTCGGAGCTGCTGGGTGGAAAGCAAGCTGCGATGATGCTGGATTCGGGCTCCCGGCCACAACCCGGCGCTGTGACAACGGCAGTGATTCCAATGGCGCGGCCTGCGCCTCTGGCGCCACTGCTGAATGAGACGGAAATTGCAGCCCATGCCGCCTTCGTTGCCGGAATGGGCGAGAAAGCGCTGTGGAACCGCTATATCAAGCGTGAAGGTTAATCGTCGCGCTTTGCGAGCTTGGTGAATTTCTTTATCACCCGGTCGCGCTTCAATTTCGACAGATAGTCGATGAACAGCTTGCCATCGAGATGATCGATCTCGTGCTGCAGGCAGGTCGCGAGCAGACCATCGGCATCAATTTCGTGAATCTTGCCCTTGTCGTCCATGTAGCGGACCTTGACCGAAGAAGGCCGCTCGACCTTCTCGTAAAATTCCGGAATCGACAAGCAGCCTTCCTCGTAGGTCGCCATCTCCTCCGATGCCGAGAGAATTTCCGGGTTGATATAGACAACCGGCTCCTTTGGCGCGTCCTTTTTGGCCAGATCGATCACCACGATCCGCTCTGCCACCCCGATCTGGATCGCGGCGAGGCCGATGCCGGGTGCATCATACATCGTTTCCAGCATGTCATCCGTCAGCTGCCGGATCTCCTTGCTGACCGAGAGGACGGGCTTCGAGACGAGCCGCAATTGCGTGTCGGGGATGGTGAGGATCGTGCGGAGCGCCATGGTGTCAAAAGCCGAAATTTTCCTGTGATCAAGCCAATATGGGGTCCGGCGGATTTGGTCAATTGTTCCTCCTTCGTTCGACTTTCCCGCAGAACGCAGTTACATTTCCCGCCATGAACGACACCATCCTGATTCTCGGCCAGACTCCGGTCACCACGCGCGATCTGATGATTGCCGGCGCGGTGCTGGCGATGATCCTGCTGATCGCGCTGGTCTGGATGATGGCGAAGGCCAACACGGCGCGCGCCATTGAAGCCGCCGCCAGCGCTGAACGCCAGCGCGAGATGGACGACAAGGTCGCCGCCATGAACCTGTTGCAGGCTGAACTGACGGTGCGGCTGTCGACCATGAGCGAGATTTTCGGCGGCGGTCAGATGGATATGGCCAAGGTCATGGGTGACCGGCTGGATTCGATGCGCGCTGCCATGGGCCAGAGCCTGATGCAGCAGAGCGAAAAGCAAAGCGAAAATCTCGGCAAGCTGAATGAGCGTCTGGCTG
Source organism: Hyphomicrobiales bacterium (assembly GCA_031431475.1). Classification (GTDB taxonomy): domain Bacteria; phylum Pseudomonadota; class Alphaproteobacteria; order Rhizobiales; family Beijerinckiaceae; genus JADCCX01. The sequence goes on along the minus strand of JANPDL010000035.1, from coordinate 269,672 downwards.
TGATTGATTCGGCCCAGAAAAACCTCGCCGATCTTACGGGCGAAGTGCTGGCGCTGAAGGATATTCTCGCCAATAAGCAATCGAGGGGGGCTTTCGGGCAGGGCCGCATGGAGGCCATCGTGCGTGATGGCCTGCCGCCCTCGGCCTATGAATTCCAGGCCACGCTCTCCAACCGCAACCGCCCGGATTGTGTCATCCGCCTGCCCGGAGACGAGCGCCTGCTTGTGGTGGACGCCAAGTTTCCGCTGGAAGCCTTTCAGGCGCTGGAAGTGGCGAAGGGCGATGACCAGCGTATCGTTCTGGCCGAACGGCAGGTGCGCAACGATATCAGCCGGCACATCGGCGATATCGTGGAGCGCTATCTGATCCCCGGCGAGACGCAGGACATGGCCTTCCTCTTCATCCCGTCGGAATCGCTCTACGCCACCATCGCCGACAAGTTCGAGGATATCATCCAGAAAGCCCATCGCGCGAAGATCATCATCGTCTCGCCCTCGCTGCTGATGATGGCCATTCAGGTGATGCAGGCGATTGTGCGCGATGCCCGGATGCGCGAACAGGCGGGCGTGTTGCAGAAGGAAGTCGGTCTGCTGCTGGACGATGTGCGCCGGTTGCAGGAGCGCACGGCAAAGCTCGATGACCATTTCCGCATGGCCCAGAAGGATGTGGGCGATATCGCCACATCATCCGAGAAGATCGGCAAGCGGGCCGGGCGGATTGAATCGCTGGAGTTCGAGGAGACGAGGGCGGCGGTGCAGGTGGTGCGAGCGGCGGAGTAGAATCAATCAATTAGGCATTTGGAGTATGCAGTGGCTTCGAAAATTTCGCGTATTCTTATCTTATGCAAAACGTACCCTTCACCAAGCGGCAGGCATGCTGAGACATCGTGCGTGGCCGGGGTCGATGATTCCGGAGAATTGATCAGGTTATTCCCGGTTCCATTCCGATTAATCGGTGACAAAAAGCAATTCAAAAAGTGGCAATGGATCAGCGCTCGGGTAGATAAGGCGAAAAATGATCATCGGCCAGAAAGCCACAAGCTGTTTGTTGACACGATCAGGTTAGACGGAAAGCCCGTGCCAACCAAAAATGATTGGGTAGAGCGTAGGGCTCTTTTGCAGAAACTTTTAGTCTTTGATGATTTTAGCGCATTGGAAACGGCGCGACAGCGGTCTGGCCCGACCTTTGGTATTGTGCGTCCAGCCAAAATTCTGGGACTCGATATAACCCCTGTCGATAGGCCTGAATGGACGGAAGACGAAAAAGCCAAATTGCTGCAACATCAGCAGCAAGGTGGTCTCTTCGATGCAACAGATGCAAAAAGCATATCAATTCTGAGAAAACTGCCTTTCGATTTTCATTATCGATACGCCAGTTCTGATGCGTCAGTTTCCTACAGACACAAGATTGTCGACTGGGAGATCGGAGCGCTTTTCTGGAACTGCCGCAAAATCTATGATGAAAAGTGGGAGGCACCTTTTCGCGATAAACTGGAACAAAGCTTGCCATCTACGGACCTGATGTTTTTGATGGGAACAATCCATCGTTTCCCGGATCAATGGCTAATCGTCAGCTTGTTATATCCGCCTAGGCCGCAACCGGGAGTGGGCGCTCAGGGATCACTTTTCGATCTGTAATATGGGCCAGTTGAAGGCCACCCTTGTTTGCAGCAGCCCGCCCAACGTACACCCGGTGACACCGATTGAAATCGGCTTCAAAACAAAGCAGGCAGCACGAGGAAATCTGTGCCAGTTTTACAATATCCTGAAGAGCTTCGGCTTGGCCATCCAGATAGGATAGGAAACTGCGGGTGTATGCGTTCCAATCTTGATCTTCACGGTATCTATCGCGGATGGGCTTAGGACAACCCATCGCGGGAATATGAACGTATTCCAGCCCAGCTAACCGGAGTGCAGCCGAGAGGGCGTTTTTTGAAAACCCCTTTTTGCGTGAAAGCGGAACAGCGCGAACATCGACAATGGTGGAAACGCCAGATTCAATCAGACACCTAGTAAACCGGTCTAGGTCAAGACCTTCATAGCCGAATGTGAAAAGGTGCTGTGACATGTCTGAGCCGTTCGAGATTTTTTAATTAGGCTGATCTTCAAACGGAAAGAAAGTCTTAATGTTGACGGGCCCCTCAATCTAGCCTGACGGCCACGCCCGCCCTGGCCATATGCCGCTTCACCTCGCCAATGGTAAACGTCCCGAAGTGAAAGACGCTCGCCGCCAGCACTGCGCTGGCACCACCCTTCACCACACCATCCACGAAATGATCGAGACTGCCCACGCCGCCCGAGGCCACGACAGGCACCGGCACGGCATCGCTGATAGCGCGGGTGAGTTTCAGGTCGAAGCCCGATTTCGTGCCATCGCGGTCCATGGACGTCAGCAGGATTTCGCCCGCGCCAAGCTCCGCCACTTTCCGCGCAAACGCTACGGCATCGATGCCGGTGGTGTTGCGCCCGCCATGGGTGAAAATCTCCCAGCGGTCAGCATCGCCTTCCAGCGAAACCCGCTTGGCGTCGATGGCAACGACAATCGCTTGGCTTCCAAATTTTTCCGCTGCGCGCGCCACGATTGTGGGATCCCTCACGGCGGCTGAATTGATCGACACTTTGTCCGCCCCCGCCAGCATCAGCGCGCGGATATCCTCTATCGCCCGCACGCCGCCGCCCACGGTGACGGGCATGAAACAGGCTTCCGCCGTGCGCCGCACCACGTCGAGGATCGTGCCCCGGTTCTCGTGGGTCGCAGTAATATCTAGAAAGCACAGTTCATCCGCGCCCGCCGCATCATAGGCTTTGGCGGATTCAACCGGATCGCCCGCATCGATCAGGTTCACGAACTGCACGCCCTTGACCACGCGGCCGTCCTTGACGTCGAGACAGGGGATGATGCGCGTCTTTAGCATAGGTTTTTCAGCACGGTCTCACGGCGGGTCCACTTGCGGGCTAGGCTCGCTACCCCTCTCGCGCCACAGCAGGTACAGCCCCGCAGCCACGATGACAATCGCGCCTGCCGCCATCCAGACATTCGGCCATTCGCCAAAGAACAGCCAGCCGAACAACGCGGCCCAGACGATCAGCGTGTAGTTGAACGGCGCGACGATGGACGCCGGGGCGAGCCTGAAGGCCTGTGCCACCAGCACATGGGCGATCATCGCCAAAACGCCCAGCAGCGACAGCAGGGCAAAATCACGTGGCGTTGGCGTCACCCAGTTGAACGGCGCGAACACAGCGCCGAAGATCAGCGCGCCCATGGTCTGCCAGACAATGAGCGATGTGGCAGATGTGCCGCGCAACTGCCGCGTGGTGAGCATCAGTCCGGCGAACAGCATGCTGCCGATGATCGCGACGATGGCGGGCAAGGTCAGGGTCTCGGCGGACGGTTGCAGCACCAGCATCACGCCGACAAATCCGATGATGACCGCCAGCCATTGGTCGCGCTCCAGCCGCTCCTTCAGCAGAAAAGGCGCAATCGCCGCCACATACAGCGGTGCCGAGAGATAATAGGTCATCACGCTGACCAGCGGCAACATGATCACGGCCCAGTAGAAACAGGCCGTTTCCACCGTGCCGAAAAAGGCGCGGGCCAGTTGCAGGCCGGGGCGCGGCGCTCGGAGGATGTTTCCAAGGCCCGCTTTCAGGGCAAACGGCACAAGAATCAGCATGGCGGCAACGCTGCGCAACAACAGTACCTGACCCACGCTGTAGGTGGACATCAGCCATTTTCCCATCACGTCGTTGAGCGCAAAAAGGAGAATGCCGAGGCACATCAAGGCGATGCCGAGGCGGTTATGGTTTGACGGGGTCATAAATGCTTCCGGGAGGGCGGTTGTGGCAGACACCGTGGCGCTAGCCGCGTCAACCATCTTCATTCACGGAATGTACAAAAAGACCGGGCGTCTGGCCCGTCCATTTATTGAGCCGCCGGCATTTTTTGGCTAAGGACAATGCCTATAAGCGCTGGCCTGAATGGCGCTACGGGGAACGTCCATGGACAATATCGGCGTCTACAACGCGAAAAATGATTCCGCGCCTTTCGGTTTCAGGAAACTGAAGGCCGTGCGCTGGAACCTCGAGGCGCCCGCGCTTTACGAGGAAGCGCTGAAGCGCAACGAGGCCATGTTGGTCAAGGGCGGTGCGCTGCGCGTTGACACAGGTATTTTCACCGGACGCTCGCCCAAGGACAAGTTCGTTGTCAAGGACGTCATGACCACCGACACCGTGTGGTGGGACAACAACGGCGCAATTTTGGGTGGGCAATTCGATCTCCTGCTGGCCGACATGCTGAAACATGCGGAGGGGAAGGAACTCTTCGCGCAGGACCTCTACGGTGGCGCTGATCCGGCCTACCGCGTCCGTACACGCGTCTACACCGAGATGGCCTGGCACTCGCTGTTCATCCGCAACCTGCTGATCCGCCCGGCCATGGAAGAACTCGCCGGGTTCGCCCCCGAAATGACAATCGTCGATCTTCCCAGCTTCAAGGCGGACCCGGCGCGCCATGGTTGTCGTTCGGAAACCGTGATCGCCTGCGATTTCACCCGCAAGATCGTGCTGATCGGCGGCACGGAATATGCGGGCGAGATGAAAAAATCCGTCTTCACCTATCTCAATTACGTGCTGCCCAAGGCCAAGGTGATGCCGATGCATTGCTCGGCCAATGTCGGCAAGAATGGCGATGTTGCGGTGTTTTTCGGCCTTTCCGGCACGGGCAAGACAACGCTGTCGGCTGATCCTGACCGCGCACTGCTGGGCGATGACGAGCACGGCTGGGGGCCATCAGGCGTTTTCAATTTCGAAGGTGGTTGCTATGCCAAGACCATCCGCCTCTCACCAGAAGCCGAGCCCGAGATCTATGCCACGACGCAGCGCTTCGGCACGATCCTCGAGAACGTCACGATCGATCCCGTGACACGCCTGCCGGATTTCGATGACGCGGTGAAAACCGAGAATACCCGCTGCGCCTATCCGCTGGATTTCATCCCCAATGCCTCGACCACGGGCCGGGCCGGAATCCCGAAGAACATCGTCATGCTGACCTGCGACGCCTGGGGCGTACTACCGCCCATCGCCAAGCTGGATGGTGCACAGGCGATGTATCACTTCCTCTCGGGCTACACTGCAAAAGTGGCAGGCACCGAGCGCGGCGTGAAGGATCCCGAGGCCACCTTCTCCACCTGCTTCGGCGCGCCGTTCATGCCCTCGCACCCCAGCGTCTACGGCAATCTGCTGCGCGATCTCATCGCCAAGCACCATGTCGATTGCTGGCTGGTGAATACGGGGTGGACCGGTGGCAAATACGGCACGGGCCGCCGCATGCCAATCCGCGTCACACGACGTTTGCTAACGGCGGCGCTGGATGGATCATTGGCGAAAGCCAAGTTCAAGACCGATCCCTATTTCGGCCTCGCTGTGCCATCCAATGTCCCCGGTGTCGAGCCGCACATCTTGACGCCACACAAGACCTGGCAAGACAAGGCTGATTTTGCGGCCACAGCTAAGAAGCTGAACGAACTCTTCGCCCAGAACTTCAAGCGCTTCGAGGCGCATGTCGACAACGAAGTGAAACGCGCTGCCCCCAGCCTGCAGATTGCGGCGTGAGGAGGGTGCGGAGCCACCTCGGCCGTCGGAGTATCGATTCCGGAGACCTACATAAGTAGGTGGGCACCGTGTGCCCGAGACCACGGCCTCGGACAGGGACAGCTCCCGATGGATCGATAAGGCCCCGGGAAATACTTCTCCTGGCGCACCAGGCAGCCCCGCAACTCTAATGTAGCGCTTTGCAGCCCGTTCCGGAAGGGTTCACGTGAAACAATCGACCAGAATGCCGATGAACAGCAACAGCCCGGCGTCGCGGTTCGATTTGAACAGCATCAATGCGCGCTGACCATTGGCGATATCGACCGTATTAACCTGCCAGATGAGATGCGCGGCAAAAGCCGCAAGCCCCAGCCAGGACGGCGGATCGGCTTCTGCCACGATCAGCGCTGCTGCGATCAGGCCGATGGCCCCCAGATAACAGCCGCCGATCAGCGCGGGGGCTTTGTCGCTGAACTTCCGCGCTGTGGAGCGGATGCCGACGAGACCGTCATCCTCGATGTCCTGAATGGCATAGATCGTGTCATAGCCGATCACCCAGAGGATCGTGCCAATGTAGAGCAGGACAGAGGCCGCGCCCAAAGTTCCCGTGAAACAGGCCCATCCCATCAAGCCGCCCCAGGCGAAGGCCAGCCCCAGCACAGCCTGCGGGTAATCCGTGAGCCGCTTCATGAAGGGATAGACCATGACCGGCAGCAGCGACAGGAAGCCCAGAGCAATCGCGAATGTGTTGAACGACAACAGGACCGCGAGTCCGACGAGGCACAGGCCGCCCGCGAAGAACGTGGCATTCCGGACGCTGATCTGCCCCGAGGGCAGCGGCCGGTTGCGCGTGCGCTCGACACTGCCATCGAGATCGCGGTCAACGATATCATTCCACGTCGATCCCGCGCCGCGCATGGCGACAGCACCGATTAGAAACAACAGGAGATGCAGGATATTCGGGCGCTGGTCGGAAGCAGCGGCGGCCAGCGCCGAGGACCACCAGCACGGCAGCAGCAGCAACCACCAGCCGATGGGCCGATCGATACGCGCCATACGCAGATAGGGTCTGCTGGCTGCAGGAGCAAAACGGTCGACGAGATTGCCGCTTGGCGCATCAGCCGGAGCTGGTGCGGGTGTGTCCGTCACAAGGCGCCCTGGGGCAAGCGAACACCGGAGCCGATCGGCGGTGCGCCACCGCCGCCCTGCTGGGCGCGGGCCTGAGCAGCGCGGGCGCGGGCCTGCTGACTGACTTGGTTCTTGGCGGCGGTGCAGGCCTGGGCACGGGACTTGCTGACCTGTCCGCCGGCCGTCTGCAACTGTTCGACCAGTGTGTCAGGAATCTGGCACCAGTCCTTGTTCTCGGTCATCCATTTCAGGACGTTGCCATCCGCTGTCACCAGCTGGCCTAAAGTCGAGCAGGCTTGCCCGGCGGTCGGGCGCTTGGTGCGGAAACCATTGATGCGCGTCATCAGCGCCTCGCGCGGTGCCATGACTTTCTGGAAATCAGTCTGGCAATTGGAGGCCTGCGCGTGAGCCTGATCCGGCGTCACAAGTACTCCAGCGACCAGCACTGCTGCTGCAGCGGTCAACCTTCCAGCAGATTGAATCATATTGAACATCATCGTCCCCGACACCCGAATACAGCAAGCCTCACGTTTCGACGTCAAGCCCAAGCTGAAAATCTAGGCGCTTTTTAGATCAGGACACGTCAAACGCCAAGTGCCACAGCAAAAACGTGCATCATGCCATCGTTAAGCCGTTAAAGCTCCATTGGCGGAGCGCGGAACCCCCCCTGCATTGCTTCCAGCATAGCAGACACTGCAACCGGCGTCCGGTCCTCCATCATGGGTCCGATGATCTGCACGCCCATCGGCATGCCGTCCTGCGTGAAACCGGTCGGAGCTACTGTAGCGGGAAGGTTACCGCCCGCCGCCAATGCCGCCCAGTGCAGGAAATCGAGATAGGGTCGTTTCCCGCCGTTCACATCAAGCGTTCGTATCATGATATTGGGTTCATGATCGTGCCTGAGGGCCGAAACGGGGGCTGGTGGACACAGGATCACGTCCCACCGGCTGAAAAAACTCGCCCATTGTCGGATCATGCGCTTCCGGCGTGAATCGACCTCCTGATAGAAGCCCGGCGTCATTCGCATGCCGCGTGCCTGCAAGGCCCTGTGAGTCAGATCGCCCGGCGCGAATTGCCCTGATAGTCCCGCGATCTTGTCGCGAATGCGCGGCGGCAGCCCATATCCCACGAGCCAGTGATTCAGCAGTGCGAATATCTCGTAGGCTTCCTCGAAACGGAACGCCGGACGGGCCCTCTCGTCGATGATTGCGCCTTGATCCGCCAGCAGCTTCGCCGCATGGCGCACACCGTCGCTGACCGAGCGATCCACGGGCGCGATAGTCTCGTCCAGCCAGACCGCAACACGCAATCCCTTGGGTTCGGTCTTGCGTGGCGGTGGCAGTGTGAGTCCTGCGACAGCGGTGTTGCGCGGTCCGCTCAGGATCGGCAGCAGCAGGTCGAGATCAGCGGCATGGCGCGTCATCGGGCCGATGACCACCAATTCCGTGTTGCGCTCCGTGCGCTTTTCCGGTGGCGGCGGGATGATCCCCCAGTTCGAGACAAGCCCCCAGCTGGTTTTCAGGCCATGGATGCCGTTGGTGGCGCAAGGCCAGCGAACGGAACTGCCCTGATCCGAGCCGATCTCGAAACTGCTCATGCCGGTAGCAACTGCCACCGCCGCGCCGCCGGACGAGCCACCGGGCGAATAGTCCGTGTTCCACGGGTTGCTCGTCACGCCGTGCATCGGATTGTACGTCTGGAAATCGCCGGAGAAGACCGGGACATTCGTCTTGCCGATGATGATGGCCCCGGCGTCGCGCAATCGCTGCACTGCAACCGCATCGACCGTTGGCACGCGCTCCTTCAGGGACGGACTCCCGCCGGTCGAAGGCATGCCCGCAACATCGAAAGCATCCTTGATGGTGACCGGCAGGCCTTCCAGCACCCGTGCCTCGCTGCGCTTCAGGCGAGCATCGGCCAGCAAAGCGTCTCTTCGTGCAGCTTCGGCATCAAGATGCACAATGGCGTTGAGTGCGGGATTGAGTGCTTCGATCCGCCGAAGGGTCAGCCCCATCAGTTCGGTTGCGGACAGTTTCCCTGACTGCAGCAGCACAATCTGCAGTGAAACCGGCATAAGCAGCGGATCGTCACCCATCTCGCACTACCGCTTGCCGACCCTGTTGCGGACAGCATCGCGCCATTGCGTCAGGATGCCGTCGAGAACCTTGAGATCAGTCACCTGAAGCTTGCCGAGCGTATCCGCCACGAAAGCCTTTTGCAGCCGAATACCTTCATCCGCCACTTTCCGACCTTCCAGCGTCAGGAATACCGCATTGGAGCGCCGATCCCCCGGCGCGCTGCGGCGCTCGACAAAGCCTGCGTCCACCAGACGGTCGATCAGGCCGGAGACATTGCCCTTGGTCACATAGAGGCGCGTGGCCAGATCACTCTGTGACAGGCCTTCCTGCTCGGTCAAAGTGGAGAGAACGTCGAATTGGGGAATCGACAGGCCGGTCGGCTTCAGCGTCTGGCCCATTTCGCCGAAGACGCGCTGCTGCAAGCGGACAAAGCGGAAATAAATTCGTTCTGGCGTAAGAGTGTCCGACATTCAGCCCGTTCCGATGGTTGAATCTTCGTAAGCAGCAATTCCACGGCATGCAATGATTGCCGCACAGGAATTTTCACGGCACTCTCGGGAAAAACACAGAAACGACGGTCTATGGGAGGGAAATATCCGCATGCTTGGATTGATGCAGGACTGGCCGCTGCGGATTCACCGGATCATCGATCATGCGGCGAAATATCACCCGCAGCGCGCGATCATCAGCCGCTCTGTTGAAGGCCCGGTTCATCAGACAGACTATGCACAAGTCCGGACTCGTTCGCTGAAACTGGCCCAACGCCTTGTCCGCGAAGGCTTGAAGCCCGGTGACCGGGTGGCGACGCTGGCCTGGAATACCTGGCGGCATCTGGAGGCGTGGTACGGCATCACGGGCGCGGGCTGTGTCTATCACACGGTCAATCCACGCCTGTTTCGTGATCAGATCGCCTGGATCATCAACCACGCCGAAGACCGGCTGATGCTGGTGGATCTAACCTTCGTGCCGATTCTCGAGGCGATTGCCGACCAGATCTCGACGATCGCGCGCTTCATCGTGCTGACCGATGCGGCGCATATGCCCGCGACAAGTCTGAAAGGCGCGGTCGATTACGAAAGCTGGCTGGCCGAAGCCGATGGCGATTTCGACTGGTTGCCCGTGGATGAAAATGCTGCGGCGGGTATGGCCTATACATCCGGCACAACCGGTAATCCCAAAGGGGTTCTCTATTCGCACCGCTCCAACGTGCTGCATGCGCTGGCCGTGAACAACGGCGACTACATGGGCTTGCGGTCCTGTGATATGGCGATGCCGGTGGTGCCGCTGTTCCATGCCAATGGCTGGTCCTTCGCATTTGCCGCGCCGATGGCGGGTGCAGGGCTGGTGCTGCCCGGTGCGAAGCTGGATGGTGTCAGTCTGCTCGAACTGTTGAACGACTGCGGTGTCACGGTCACAGCCGCTGTGCCGACGGTGTGGCTCGCCCTTTTGCAGCATCTCGAAGCGACCGGAGGCAAGCTCACATCGTTGCAGCGCGTTGTCATCGGTGGTTCTGCCTGCCCGCGTACCATGACCGAGGCGTTCGAGACGAGATACGGCGTCTCGGTCGCCCACGCCTGGGGCATGACGGAAATGTCGCCGCTGGGATCGTTCTGCTCGCTGAAGCCCGAGACATCCGGTCTGCAGGGAGATGCGCTCTACGATCTCAAGATGAAGCAGGGCCATCCGCCCTTCACCGTGGACATGAAGATCACGGATGATGCTGGCGTGGAGAAGCCATGGGACGGCACCACGTTCGGACGCCTCATGGTGAAAGGCCCGGCGGTGTCCCACGCCTATTTTAGAGGCGACGGCGGCGATATCCTGGATGAGGACGGTTTTTTCGACACCGGCGATGTCGCGACGATCGATGCCAACGGCTATATGCAGATTACGGACCGGGCCAAGGACGTGATCAAGTCAGGCGGTGAGTGGATATCGTCCATCGATATCGAGAACCTCGCCATGGGCCATCCGTCGGTCGCAGAAGCCGCAGTGATCGGCGTCGCTCACCCGAAATGGGACGAGCGCCCCCTGCTGGTCGTGGTTCTCAAGCCGGGCGCGTCGGCTGACAAGGCAACCATCCTCCGGTTTCTCGATGGCAAGATCGCAAAATGGTGGATGCCGGATGATGTGGCGTTCGTACCCGATATCCCGCATACTTCGACGGGAAAGATCCAGAAAACCACTTTACGTGACCAGTTCCGGGATTATCGCCTCCCGACGGCCTGACGCATTTCGGCCATTGTCCTTCAAGAAAAGTTCAGCAGGTGTGGCATATCCATCGTGCTACAAAGATGCCTGAGGATTCGCCCATGAACCACTTCCGTCTTGCAGCCTTCACTGCTCTCCTTTCCGCACTGGCGATAACGGCACAGGCCGCAGAGCCCGTGACGGTTGATTACACTATGAGCATTGCGGGCCTGCCCATTGGCTCGGCCACCATGACCATTGCGCCCAACGGATCGAGCACAGCCGTTTCTATCGCGGGCAAGGCCGGTGGCCCGCTGGGTATCGGCCGGATGAATGCCTCCGCCGTGATTGCTGCAGGAAATGTCACGGCGCAGAGCCAGTCCGGCTCCGGCAAGGATGTCGCGAATGCGAGTCTTGTCTCGCGCGGTCAGCCCGGCAACAGCAGCTTTTCTTACACGGGCACCAGCAGCCGTGGCCCCGGCAAAATCGCCATGACGATGGCCGCCAGCCGCGTAACGGCGCTGGAAAAGGAGATCCCTGACAATCCCAAAGCGGTGCGCGTGCCGGTGACCGATGCGCACAAGGCGGGCGTTGTCGATCCGCTGTCCGTGCTTGGCATGGTCTTCAAGCCCGGCGGAACCATGCAGCCTGAGAATCTCTGCGGCAAATCCTGGGCGGTTTTCACCGGACAGTCGCGCTTTACCATGGTGGGAACGCCTGTCGAGAACAGGGCCGCCGTTTCGGGCATGCCGCAAGGCTACAAGGCACAGGCTTGCAAGGTCACAGTGACGCCGGTTTCGGGTCACCGCACGGACAAGGGCAATGCGGCAGAGCCACGGACCGCCAACCTCGTGTTCGCGAGTTCTGCCAGCGATCTCAGGACTGTGCTGTGGAGCCTGTCGGTTCCCGGGACATTCGGCTCATTCGCTCTGACGGCGAACAGCATCAAGTGACAGCTCCTTCCTGCGCGGCTTGATCGGCTCGTCAAGCACTGTTACCAGAACCCCAAAATCAGAATGTGGTTTTGGGGGTTGGCGATGATGATGACAGGCGAAAGCGGTTGTTCCAGGCTAGTGCTCGGCGCAATCCTGTTAGCTTCGCTGGCCTCGCCAGCTTTTGCGGCGGAAATCGCGGGTCCGATTCCGACCATCAATATTCTCGGTATTCCGCTCGATTTCTTCCTGTTTGCCCTTACGCTTCTGGGCGTGGCGCTTTTTCACAACCAGACAATGCGGGTCGCGCTGACCGGTCTTGCCGCCATTACGCTCTACAAGGTGCTGTTCACTGGCTTCAAGTTCGGCACCGGCCTTGGCGGGCTTCTCGGCCACATGCAGCACGAATGGGTGACGCTGGCCAACCTGTTCCTGCTGCTCATGGGTTTTGCGCTTCTGTCCCGGCATTTCGAAAAGAGCGAATTGCCCAATCTCGTGCCGAACTACCTGCCCGATGACTGGAAGGGTGCTTTCTTTCTGCTCGTGGCGGTTTTCGTGATTTCGAGCTTCCTCGACAATATCGCCGCAGCACTGATCGGCGGCGTTGTGGCGCGGCAGGTGTTCAACGGCAAAGTGCATATTGGCTATCTCGCGGCGATCGTGGCGGCGTCCAATGCCGGTGGCTCGGGTTCGGTCGTGGGTGACACCACCACCACGATGATGTGGATCGACGGCATCAGCCCCGTGAAGGTCTTCGATGCCTATGTGGCAGCGACGGTCGCCCTTGTGGTCTGCGGCATTCCAGCGGCGTTCCAGCAGGATAAGTACTCGCCCATCCGGAAAGATGCGCCTGCGGGCATCAAGGTCGACTGGATGCGCGTGCTGATCGTTTTTCTGATCCTGGTCTTTGCCATCGGTGCTAACGTCTATGCCAACCAGCGCGCCAGGGAATGGCTCGATCTTCTGCCGATCATCGGCCTGGCGGTCTGGGCGGTGCTGCTGCTGACCTCGCCCATTCGCAAACCCGATTGGGAGATCATGCCCGAAACTTTCAAGGGCACGGTGTTCTTGCTGGCGCTGGTTACCTGCGCCTCGATGATGCCGGTTGAAAGCCTGCCCGCGCCGTCCTGGCAGACGACGATGGGCCTGGGCTTCATTTCAGCCGTGTTCGACAATATCCCGCTGACGGCCCTTGGCCTGAAGCAGGGCGGCTACGACTGGGGCATGCTGGCCTATTCTGTCGGTTTCGGTGGCTCGATGATCTGGTTTGGATCGTCAGCGGGCGTGGCGCTGGCCAGCATGTATCCGGAAGCAAAATCCGTCGGGCGCTGGATCGTCGGTGGCTGGCATGTGACAGTGGCGTATATCGTCGGCTTCTTCGTCATGCTGCTGGTTCTGGGATGGCATCCCGATGAGGATCACAAGAAGCGCGGCGAGATGGATAAGCCCGTGGCGATGGAAACGCGCCTGTCCTGAAATCATTAACGATCCCGAAAGAAGCGGGTCAGTTTTTAGACAAGTTCCTTGCAATTTTGCCAATTCAAGTGTTGGGAACACTGGCGGAATTGGTGAACAGGTGGAGTTCGGTGATGCGGGGCGTCTTGGCTCTTTCGGGGGCAGCACTCCTGCTGACATTTGCCAGCGCGTTCGCGCAAGACGTGCGAATCGGCGACATCCGCGCGCATTTCTATCTGGAAAGCTCGGGTAAGCTCTCCGATGACGTGCTGGCGCAAAGCAACCCGAAGCTGATGAACCTGCCGCGCGGAGAAGGCGTCTTCAACGAGCCGGTCAATACAATCGTCTTCAATATCACCTTGCTGGGCGCGAAAAACACGCAGCCCAAAAATGCCTCGGCGCTGGTCAACATCACCACTACGAACCGTACGGGCCAGAAGAAAACCGAAACACGCCCGCTCATGGGCTTTGTCTTTGGCGCGGATGGCCGCCTCAACCGGCCCATCGTGCTCGAAAATATCACCTGCTCCAAAGTGGAGATCGAGGTGAAGTCGCGCAACGCCGTTAAGAAGGCCAATCTCGATTTCGAGTGCATCGATCCCAAGACCGCCGATGCGGGCGAACCGGTCAAGGCCGCTCGAAAACGCTGATTTTGCCCGTTTAACCTTGCGTTCATCACAAAGCAGCGACACTGTTGGTGATGCGGCGGCATGACACGCTCCCGCCAACGGGATTCTGCCGATGTGCCGCTGGGTCGCCTATCGTGGTCAACCGATTTACATGGAAGAAGTGGTCACCAAGCCGTGCCATTCCCTGATTGACCAGTCTCTCAGGGCCAGTGAGGCGAAGACCGGCACCAACGGCGACGGCTTTGGCATCGGCTGGTATGGGGATCGCCCTGCTCCGGGGGTCTACCGTGAATTGCGTCCGGCCTGGTCCGACGAAAACCTGAAAGCTTTGTGCGAGCAGGTGCGCTCGGGTCTCTTCTTCGCCCATGTCCGGGCTTCGACCGGAACTGCGACTAGCCGTGCCAATTGCCATCCCTTCATCAGCGATCAGCACATGTTCATGCACAACGGCCAGATCGGCTGCTATGGCAACTTGCGGCGGCGGATCGAGAATCTCATCCCGGATAACGCCTACGAGCATCGCGCCGGAACAACCGATTCCGAAGCTATTTTCCTGATCGCCATGGCGCGCGGTGCGGCCCATGATCCCGTCGGGGCGATGACCTCAACGCTGTCGGACATCAAGGGAATGATGCAGGATTGCGCGGTCTGCGAGCCTTTGCGGTTCACGGCCACGCTCACCAACGGGCGCGATATCACGGCTTTCCGCTGGGCCTGCGATAACAAGGCACCGACGCTGTACTGGAAAGATACAGGCGGCGATTTGCTTGTCGTATCCGAGCCGCTGGACGATACGCGCGATCAGTGGACGCCAGTTCCACAAGGGCATGTTCTGGTGGCGAAACAGGGGCGCCCTGTCGAGATTCGCCCGTTCGGACTCCAGGAGCGGCTGGCGGCGTGAGCCCCCCGCTTACGACTTGATGGATTTCACCTTTTCGGTGATTGCTCTCATCGACGGTGCCTTTTCCATGTCTTCCGGCTGGAGTTCGACTAACTCAGGCACCACGGACAGCTTAGGAGCATCGTGTTTTATCGCCTGTGCCTTCAGCGCCTCGACCACGGCTGATCCCGCTTTGGCGCGGCGAAACACGAGAATTTTGGACGGCACATAGACCCGCTTGCGGGTGAGAAAGCCCTGCGGTTCAGAGACATGGAATTCGTCGATTCCGACATATTCCCAGCCCTCGGCGGCTTCCGCATTCATGATGTCCTCGAAAGCTTTGACGGCCTGGTCGCGGACTCTGGCGTGGCGCACGGCGACGATAGTTGGCCCGGCGACGCATTTGTATTCAAAGATCATGATTTGCCCTTTCGGGAAGCTCCGAAGCGCCTGTTTTATGTCTGTTTGAAGACGAGCGCCCAAACAGCGTTAAAAAATGGTTAATTTCGCCGTACCCTCTTCGCGTGTCGTGATCAATCCTGTATGGCCACGAAATGACTGATACGAACCAAAGCCCGGATATTGCCGCATTGCCCTTCGAGAAGGCCTTGCAGGAACTTGAGCAGATCGTGGGTCAACTCGAACGCGGTGACGTACCGCTCGAACAATCCATCGAGATCTACGAGCGCGGCAACAAGCTGAAGGCGCATTGCGAGACGCTGCTGAAGAAGGCCGAACTCAAGGTCGAGGTCATCACCCAGGGTGCAGACGGCAAGGCGACGGGAACCAGGCCGCTGGACGTCGGCTGAGTTGGCCAGCGAAATCCTCACCATCGATCATCTCAGTGCTGTCGGGGAGGGTGTAGCCCGCCCCGCGAGTGGTCCTGTATTCGTGCCGATGGCGCTGCCGGGCGAAGAGGTGCGTCTCGATGCCAACGGGCGTCTGGCCGAAATTGTCACGCGTTCGCTCGACCGGGCAGAGCCGTTCTGCCCGGAATTCGGCCGCTGCGGCGGCTGCGCCATGCAGCATCTTGAGATCGGTGCCTATGGGCGCTGGAAGCAGGATTTTGTGCAGCGGGCGCTGGATCGCGAAGGCTTTGCGGTGGAGGTCCAGCCTACGATCATTGCGCATGGACAGGGCCGTCGCCGCGCTGTCATCCATGTCCGCTTCGGTGCAAAAGGCCCGGTTGCAGGGTTCATGGCCGCCAAGAGCCACGATCTGCAAGCGCTCGACACCTGCCCCGTGCTGGTGCCGGAACTGAAAGACGCTTTCGCGATTGCCAGAGCCGTGACGCAGCCACTGGCGAAGCGCAACAAGCCGCTTGATGTGCAGATCACGGCCACCCAGAACGGTCTCGATGTCGATGTGCGCGGCCATGGCGAGCCCGACAATGCCGAGCGCCTGCGCCTGACCGAGATCGCCACGCGCCTCGATCTGGCGCGATTGTCGATCCACCGGGCTATCATCGTCGAGCGTAAGCCCCCCGTGATCGATGTCGGCGGCACACCCGTCATCTTGCCGCCGCGTGCATTTTTGCAGGCGACCACCGAAGCGGAAGATGTGCTGGGCCGTCTCGTCACGGATGCTGTCGGCAAGGCGAAATCAGTGGCTGACCTGTTCTGCGGCGTGGGGCCTTTCGCGCTGCGTCTGGCTGCAAAGGCGAAGGTCTATGCGGCGGATGATGGCAAGGAAGCCATCGCAGCACTGGACCGGGCAGTGCGCGGACGGCAGGGGCTGAAGCCGATCACCATGGAAACGCGGGATTTGTTCCGCCGTCCCCTGCTGCCGCAGGATCTGGCACACTTCGATTGCATCGTGATGGACCCGCCGCGCGCCGGTGCCGAGGCCCAGATGCGCCAGATCGCGGCCTCGAAAGTAAAACACGTCGTCAGCGTCTCCTGCGATCTCCAGAGCTTCATCCGCGATGGTCTGATCCTGAAAGCAGCAGGATTTCGCCTCGTCAGCGTCACGCCGATCGATCAATTCGCCTGGAGTCGCCATATCGAGATGGTTGGCGACTTCCAGCGCTAGCCAGGAAGCGCTAGATAGACGACATGCGCCGCGCCATCCTTGCCTCTCCCAATTCCCAGCCGCTCCTGCCCAAGCTCGCCAACATCGTGGGCGCAAAACACGTGATTACCGATCCGGATGTGATGGCGCCCCATCTCAGCGAATGGCGCAAGCTCTACACCGGCAAGGCGCAGGCGCTGGTGCGGCCTTCTACAACTGCGGAGGTTTCCGCGATTATGCGCCTCGCCCATGAGACGGACACGCCTGTTGTACCCCAGAGTGGCAACACCGGAGGTGTGGGCGGCCAGATCCCTGACCAGAGCGGCAGGGCCATCCTCCTGTCGCTCGCACGCATGGACAAGGTACGCGATGTGAAGCCGCTGTCGAACATGATGACGGTGGAGGCAGGGGTCATCCTGCAGAACGTGCAGGCAGAAGCGGAGAAGGTGGATCGCTTTTTCCCCATGTCGCTCCCTTCCGAAGGCAGCTGCATGATCGGCGGCAATCTCGCGACCAATGCGGGAGGCACCGGCGTCATCGCCTTCGGCAACACACGCGATCTCGTGTTGGGAATCGAGGTGGTTCTGCCGGACGGGCGCATCTGGAATGGCCTGTCCGGTCTGCGCAAGGACAATGCAGGCTACGAGATGAAGCATCTCTTCATCGGTTCGGAAGGCACGCTGGGCGTGATCACCGCCGCGACCCTGAAATTGTTTCCGCGCCCGCGCAGCAGGGTGACGGGGTTCATCGGGCTGGCTTCACCCGAGCACGCTTTGAAACTTCTGGCGCGGGCGCAAGGCGGTTCGGGCGGCATTGTCACGACCTTCGAGCTGTTGCCGCGTCTGGGCATCGATATGGCGCTCAAGAACGGTGCCGGGGTGCGTGATCCGCTTGGCGGAAAGCACGACTGGTATGTGCTGCTGGAGGTCTCTTCCCAGGATGTGGAGGGATTGCAGGACAAGGTCGAGATAATGCTCGCCGGTGCCTTCGAGGCGGAGGAAGTGGAGGATGCGGTTCTGGCCTCCTCGCTGGACCAGCGCATGAATCTGTGGAAAATCCGCGAGGATCTGCCCTTTGCGCAGGCCACCGAAGGCGCATCGATCAAGCACGACATCTCTGTCCCCATCGCCTCCGTGCCAGCCTTCATGGTCGAGGCGCTGGCGATGCTGGCGGAGAAATTCCCGGGTTGCCGCCCGTGTCCCTTCGGCCACCTTGGCGATGGGAATCTGCATTTCAACGTGACCCAGCCCGTAGGAGCCGACAGCCAGGCTTTTCTCGCGCTTTATGACGAGATGAACGCGGCTGTCTTTGATATCGTGGCGCGTTATGGCGGCTCCATCGCGGCGGAGCATGGCGTCGGACAGCACAAGCGCAAGCTCCTGCCGCGCTACAAGGACCCGGTGGCGCTCGATCTGATGCGGACCTTGAAGAAAGCCATCGACCCCAGAGGAATCATGAATCCGGGCAAGGTCCTGTAATTTAAGTCTCTGGTAACCATATTCAGGCGAAATCAGCCGTGAATTGGACATAGATCAGGGCCAGACGCGATCCTGTCTCTCAACCGGAACAACGGAACCATGGCCAAACCTCTTGTAAGCGCTGGTCTGGTCTTTGGACTGCTCCTCCTCAATGGCACTGTTCTGGCGCAGAACGCGCCGCTCGACACGCGCCCTGCTGCTCGACCGGCGGTGCCGTCATCCGGTCCGATCTTGCCGCAGCCAGCAACGCCCGCCGCGTCTTCGGCCGAAACCCCGCAGATGCTGACCGAACGCATCAACCGGTCACTCAACGGCATGGGCTCGCTCATCGGTGATTTCTCCCAGATCAGCGCCGATGGCCGCCGCCGCTCCGGCAAACTCTATGTGCTGCGACCGGGCAAATTGCGCTTCGACTACAATCCGCCAAGCCAGCTTGAAGTCGTGTCGGATGGCTCCAATGTGGCCGTGATCGACAAGCGTGTGCCGCAGCAGGATGTCTACGGCATCAACCAGACACCGCTGAAATTCCTTGTGGGCGAAAAGATTGATATCGCGAAAGACACCAAGGTTGTGGCCGTGCGCCGCGAGAAGGATGAGGTCATTCTCGATATCGAAGACAAGAACACGGTGGCCGGAACCTCGAAAATCCGCATCCATTTCAACGGGGACACCTTCGCGCTGCGTCGCTGGACCGTGACCGATCCGCAGGGCATCCCCACCACGATCCAGCTGGCCAACCTGAACACGCAGCAGAAGCCGGAGCGCAGCCTGTTCTTCATCAACTACCAGTTCAACGCGAGCCGCCCCAATCCGAATTGAGTGCGGAGATGAGCGCTGCAACCAAGGCCGGTATCCGCAAGGCTGTTCTCGCAAAGCGCAACGCGGTGTCTCCAGAATGGCGCGCCATGGCCTCCGCCGATCTGGCGAAACACGCACTTCCCCATGTTTCCGCTGGTCCCGGTGGTCCAGTTGCAGGCTACTGGCCCTACAAGTCGGAAGCCGATCCGCGCCCGCTGATGCAGCTTTTCCGCCGTTACGGTCGCCCGCTGGCTTTGCCTGTCATCAAACACCCTGACGTGATCTTCCGCCGCTGGATCGAGGGCGTTGATCTTGTCGATGCGGGTTTTGGTACGCTTGGCCCTGATCCCTCCGCCGATATCCAGCGCCCTTCCGTGCTGCTGGTGCCGCTGGCCGCCTTCGATGCCTCCGGCCACCGCATCGGCTGGGGGCAGGGGCATTATGACCGCGTGATCGAAAAGCTGCTGGCCGATGGCGATTCGTTGCTGACCGTAGGCATCGCCTTCAGCTTCCAGCAGGTGGATCATGTGCCTGCCGAAGCCCATGATCGGCCTCTGGACCTGATCGTGACGGAGCAGGGTGTTCTGCGCCCTGCGTGACTCCGGTTGACGGAACTTCTCTCCCAAGTCACTGAACACCATGCGTATCCTTTTTGTCGGCGACATCGTCGGTCGCCCTGGCCGGACCATCCTGCAGGAGCAATTGCCCCGCTTGCGCGAGCGCTGGAAGCTTGATGCCGTCATCGTCAACGGCGAGAATGCTGCCGGTGGTTTCGGCATCACCGAGGATATCCTGCAGGATTTCCTCGATGCTGGTGCCGATGTGGTGACGCTGGGCAATCACTCCTGGGACCAGCGCGAGGCCATGGTTTTCATCGCCCGCCATGACCGGCTGATCCGCCCCGTCAACTACCCCGCCGGTGCTCCGGGCCGGGGTGCGACCCTGATCGAGTTGAAAAACGGACGACGCATCCTTGTTGTCAACGCACTGGGCCGCCTGTACATGGATGCAGTAGACGACCCGTTTCGCGCTGTTGAGCGCGAAGTGGAGGCCTGCCCGCTGGGACAGGCGTGCGACGCCATCATTGTCGATATGCACGCCGAAGCGACCTCGGAGAAACAGGCCATGGGTTATTTTCTGGATGGACGGGTGAGTCTTGTCGTGGGTACGCACACCCATGTGCCGACCGCCGACCATCGTATTCTGCCCGGCGGCACGGCCTACCAGAGCGACGCCGGCATGACCGGCAATTACGAATCCATCCTCGGCATGGATCGCCACGAACCGATCCGCCGCTGGCTTGAGAAGACGCCTGGATCGCGGCTGGAAGTGGCGGAGGGGCGCGGTGCGCTGTGCGGCCTTGCGGTCGAGACCGATGACAGCACCGGACTGGCGCTGCATGTCGCGCCGGTCCGCGTCGGTCAGGTTCTGTCGGAAGCCCTGCCCGGTTTCTGGTAAGCGGGAGCGATCCCGATGCTCCCGACCATCACGGCAGAAATCCTGCTCGCCTTCTGCATGTTTCTGGGTGCGGCCCTCTATTCCAGCGTCGGCCACGGCGGAGCGTCGGCCTATATCGCCCTGATGGCGATCTTCGGCGTGGCCCCTGCCGCCATGCGCCCAACCGCCCTGATGCTCAACATCATCGTCACGTGTTTCACCAGCTGGCGCTATTTCAGCGCGGGCATGTTTCGCTGGCGGACCTTGTGGCCGTTCCTGCTGGGCGCTGTTCCGCTGGCCTTTCTCGGCGGATCCATTCAGGTACCCGGCCACATCTACCGCCCGATGCTCGGCGTGATCCTGCTGCTGTCGGCGACACGGATGCTCTGGCCGAAAGAGCTGAAAAGCAGCACGGAATGGCATGATCCGCCGGTCATTCTGGGAGTCCTCTCCGGTGCAGGCATCGGCCTGCTATCGGGGCTCACCGGGACGGGCGGCGGCATTTTCCTCTCGCCCCTGCTCTTGTTTCTGGGCTGGTCCTCGGCGCGACCGGCCTCGGGCATCGTTGCCGTGTTCATCCTTTGCAATTCGGTGGCGGGATTACTGGGCAATCTGGCTTCGGTCCAGTCCTTGCCCGCTGATCTGCCGCTCTTTGCAGGTGCTGTGCTGGCCGGGGCGCTGCTGGGCACCACGCTGGGAATCAAGCTCGCCACGCCCTTCATTTTGCGGGCTTTGGGCGTTGTTCTGGTGATTGCCGGGCTGAAACTGATCGGCATCTATTGACGCCGCCAATGGCTCTGCCACAATTTGGACAGCGTTTGTTCGCATACGCGCCATGTGGCCGCTGACTCATGCGGTTTCCGAAAGCCCCGTGATGCCCACCATTACCCTCGTTGATGACGACCGCAACATCCTGACCTCTGTGTCCATGGCGCTGGAGGCCGAGGGCTTCCGCATCAACACCTACACCGATGGCGCGACCGCGCTGGACGGTCTGAAGCAGAACCCGCCTGACCTCGCGATCTTCGATATCAAGATGCCGCGCATGGATGGCATGGAGCTGCTGCGCCGCCTGCGCCAGAAATCCGATCTCCCCGTGATCTTCCTGACCTCCAAGGATGAGGAAATCGACGAGCTTTTCGGCCTCAAGATCGGCGCAGATGATTATATCCGCAAGCCGTTCTCGCAACGTCTGCTGGTCGAGCGCGTCAAGGCGATCCTGCGCCGCGTCGGTGCCAAGGACATGGCACCGATCAACAAGGACTCCGATGCCAAGGTGCTGGAGCGCGGCCTGCTCAACATGGACCCCGAACGCCACACTGTGACCTGGCGCGGCAAGCAGGTCGTGCTCACCGTGACGGAATTCCTGATCCTGCAATCGCTCGCCCAGCGCCCCGGCGTAGTAAAAAGCCGCAATGCCCTGATGGATATCGCCTATGACGATCAGGTCTATGTCGATGACCGCACCATCGACAGTCACATCAAGCGCCTGCGCAAGAAGTTCAAGGTCGTGGACGACGATTTCGAGATGATCGAGACGCTCTACGGCGTGGGTTATCGCTTTCGCGAGGGGTGAGCCTCACAACCCCTCGCCCCGCATCAACCTTGGCATGCGCGGACCCGTTCCCGCCGCCTGTGCGATGAAGAAGCTCTTCACGCCGGGCAGGCGGTTGACGATACCCAGACCCATATCGCGCAGCATCCGGAGCGGGCCGAGATCATTGGAAAACAGCCGGTTGAGCAGATCGGTCGTCACCGCCATTTGCGCTGTGTCGAAGCGTCGGCTCGCCTGATAAGCCTCCAGCGCTTCCGACGCGCCCGGATCGAGGCCGAGACGCAACTGGTCGATGATGGCTTCTGCCAGAGC
This sequence comes from Hyphomicrobiales bacterium, assembly GCA_031431475.1. Classification (GTDB taxonomy): domain Bacteria; phylum Pseudomonadota; class Alphaproteobacteria; order Rhizobiales; family Beijerinckiaceae; genus JADCCX01. The sequence goes on along the minus strand of JANPDL010000035.1, from coordinate 247,202 downwards.
GGCGGCGTCCTTGAGGCCGAGATTGAGGCCCTGTCCCGCAATCGGATGGATCACATGCGCTGCATCCCCCAGCAGCGCCAGCCGCTCGCCGATGAAGCTCCGGGCCAGACCAAGCGACAGCGGCAGCGCATGCAATGAACCTTCGAGCTGGATGGCTCCGAGTTCCAGCCCGAACCTTTTCTCGATCATGATCGCCAGTGTATCGGGATCGCGCTTCAGGATGGCAGCAGCATCCGCCTTGCGCTCGGTCCAGACAATGGACGAGCGGTTGCCCTTGAGCGGCAGCAGGGCGAACGGGCCTGATGGCAGGAAATGCTCGATAGCACGACCGCCATGCTCCCGCTCATGCCGGATAGCGCCGACAATGGCACTCTGGTCGTAAGTCCAGCCATAAAAGGATATGCCCGCAAGTTCCCGCAGTCGCGAGCGCGCACCATCGGCGGCAACAAGCAGGCGCGCATTGATAGTGGTTCCATCAGCGGATGTGGCCGTTACGCCATCCGCATCGGCATCAAAACCGGTGATGGGCTGGGAGGATAACAGCACGCCCGCTTTCGCGGCAGCGGTTTTCAGCGCACCCAACAGGGGGCCTTCCTCCACCATATGCGCGAAAGCCTCACCTGGCGCGATTTCGCCATCGAACGACAGAAACAGCGGACGGATCGGCTCTTCCAGAGGCGAATCCGTGATGTCCATAGCTGTCAGCGCCTGCGCCGTGGGTTCGATCTCGGGCCAGATGCCAAGGGTTTCGAGCATACGCCGTGCGCCAGCCGCAATCGCATAGGCCCGCGTTGCGCCACCGGTCTGCGGATTGCGGGCAAACGCCGGATCATGAAGCCCAACGGCGAGCGCATCGCCAGCCGTCTGTTTCAGGGCAAGGGCCAGCGCCAGCCCGGCCACGCCGCCGCCAGCGATCAGAATGTCACAAGACTGGTCTCCGGTGCTTTTCAGAGTGGCCATGGTGCTTTCTCTCGTATTGACGATGGATTAGACATGACCCATGTCAGCCATCAGTGATCTCCTCTCCATACTCGATCTCGAACAGCCCGAAAGCAACCTGTTCCGGGGTCGCAGCCCCGATGTCGGCTGGCAACGCATCTTCGGCGGACTCGTCATCAGCCAGGCGCTTGTCGCCGCCATGCGCAACGTGAGCAGCGAGATCCGGCCCCATTCCCTGCATGCCTATTTCATCCTGCCGGGCGATCCGGCGGTCCCCATAGATTATGAGGTCGACAATTTGCGCGATGGCCGCAGTTTTGCCACACGCCGCGTCGTAGCCCGGCAGAAAGGTGCGGCGATCTTCGCACTGTCCACCTCGTTTCATCGCGCGGAGCCAGGGCTGGATCATCAACTGCCGATGCCGCTGGTAGCTGCCCCTGAAACCCTGATGTCGGAAAAAGAGATCGTCGCAAACTTTGGGGACAGGCTGCCCGAAGGCATGCGTCGCTTTTTCTCGCGAGATCGTCCCATCGAGCTCAGGCCTGTCAGTCTGAAGCGATACATGGGGCAAACCCTGACAGCGGAAGAGCGCGCCAATCCGCGCCAGCATGTCTGGTTCCGCGCGACCGGCCCGTTACCCGATGATCCCGCAATCCATCTTGCGGTTCTGGCCTATGCCTCAGACATGACTTTGGTCGATACGGCTCTGGTGGCACATGGCAAATCTGTATCCGATGGCGATGTTCAGGCAGCTTCGCTGGATCATGCCATGTGGTTTCACCGGGATTTTCGCATGGATGACTGGCTACTCTATGCGCAGGACAGTCCCTCGTCATCGGGCGCGCTGGGTTTGGCGCGGGGCCTGATCTATACGCGCGACGGGCGGTTGATTGCCTCGGTGGCGCAGGAAGGACTTTTGCGCTTGAGAGACACTTCCAGAAAGCCTAATAAATAGGCGTATGCCTATAAAATATACAAATCTGAATGTGTTTGCATCGACTCCCCCGAACTAAATAGAAATGTCTGATCTGTTTCACGATGGGGTGATCAAAACAGCGGCTTTCACGATTCTGGCACGCCACTTGTTACCGGATAACAAAATCGACTGCTGTAACGATCCCAGAAAGTCGAAAAAGAGAGGCGAACAAGCATGAAAATAGTGATGGCTGTCATCAAGCCGTTCAAGCTGGAGGAAGTCCGCGATGCGCTTACCGCGCTCGGCGTCCATGGCATGACGGTGACCGAAGTGAAGGGCTACGGCCGGCAGAAGGGCCATACGGAAATCTATCGCGGCGCTGAATATGCCGTGAGTTTCCTGCCTAAGATCAAGCTTGAGGTGGCTGTGGATGGTCCGCTTGTCGATAAGGTTGTCGAAGCGATCAGCGCTGCCGCCCGCACCGGCCAGATTGGTGATGGCAAGATATTCGTCAGCAGCATCGAGAGAGCCGTACGCATCCGCACCGGCGAGCGCGATCGCGACGCCCTTTGATTTCCGCTCTCCAGGAGTTCCCTTCCATGAAACTTTCTTCCCTTTTTCCGCGCTTTTGCCTGGCGGCAAGCGCATTGGCCTTATCGGCGCTTCCTGCGCTGGCACAAGCTGCAGCTGCCGCACCACCTGTCCCCAACAAAGGCGATACGGCCTGGATGCTGGTGGCCACTGCGCTCGTGATGCTGATGACCATCCCCGGCCTCGCCCTGTTCTACGGTGGCCTCGTGCGCACCAAGAACATGCTGTCGATGCTCAGCCAGGTCTTTGCCATCGTCTGCATCGTTTCCCTGATCTGGGTGACTTTCGGCTATTCGATGGCGTTCACCAATGGCGGATCGCTCAATGATTTCGTCGGTGGTTTCGGGAAAGTGTTCCTCAAGGGAATCGATCCCAATTCCGTTGCCGCGACATTCTCGAATGGTGTCTACATTCCCGAGTACGCCTTTGTCGTGTTCCAGATGACCTTCGCCTGCATCACTCCGGCACTGATCGTCGGTGCTTTCGCGGAGCGCATGAAATTCTCGGCCCTGATCCTGTTCACGGTACTCTGGGTGATCTTCATCTACATCCCGATTGCTCACATGGTCTGGTACTGGGGTGGACCGGACGCCTTTGGTGATGCTGCCAAGGCTGTGGTTGCCGCCGGCACCGATGCTGCCAAGAAGGCCGCTGCTGAAGCCAAGCTGGCTGAAGTCACGGCTGATGCGGGCCTGATCTACAAGTGGGGCGCGCTGGATTTTGCGGGCGGCACCGTGGTTCACATCAATGCCGGGATCGCGGGTCTCGTCGGTTGCTTCCTGCTCGGCAAGCGCGTCGGCTACGGCAAGGAGTTGATGGCTCCGCACTCACTGACGCTGACGATGGTCGGTGCTGCCATGCTCTGGGTTGGCTGGTTTGGCTTCAACGCCGGCTCCAACCTTGAGGCCAACGGCGTTGCCGCTCTCGCCATGGTCAACACCTTCGTGGCTGCCGCGGCTGCTGCAGTGGCTTGGCTTTTCGCCGAATGGGCCGCCAAGGGCAAGCCATCGCTGCTCGGCATGGTCTCGGGCGCGGTTGCCGGTCTGGTTGCCGTCACACCAGCCTCAGGCTTCGGTGGCCCCATGGGCTGCCTTGTTCTGGGCCTCGTTGCAGGTGTGCTGTGTTACTTCTTCTGCACCACGGTGAAGAACGCGCTGAAGTACGATGATTCACTCGATGTCTTTGGCATCCATTGTGTTGCCGGAATCCTGGGCGCCCTCGCTACTGGCATTCTGGTCAGCACGTCACTCGGCGGCGTGGGTATCCCCGATTACACGTCCAAGCCGGGTGAGCTTGCGGTGGCAGATTATGTCTTCGCTACGGCTGTCTGGGTGCAGATTAAGGCGGTGCTGCTGACGCTTGTCTGGTCCGGCATCGGTTCGCTGGTTCTCTTCAAGATCGTGGATGCTGTTGTTGGCCTGCGCGTGACACACGAACAGGAGCGTGAAGGCCTCGACATCGCCGAGCATGGTGAGCGTTCCTACAATTATTGATCCCTTCAAATCCCCCGCCTGGTACCTTGGCAGGTCTGTCTTCCTCCTGAAACTGGCGGAGCCGAGGTCAACGACCTTTGCTCCGCTTTTTTGTTCAGCATGATTTGAGTGAATGCCTTAACGGCTTGCCAAGGTTAAACGGGGCTTTAACCGGCTTGGCCTATTGTTGATCTCAAGGGTGGCAATCTGTCCGTTGTCATCACTCTGGTTGCGTACGAGTAAAGAGTTCAGCGATGTCAACGACAAGAAGGCCTGCCGCCCGTTCTGTCTCCCATATGGGAGGTGCACGGGAAAGTGTCCGTGATATCCTGCGCGATATCGCACGCAGGCGCTTTGCCGAGATCATCGGCATTGCCCTTGTGGTTTTGGCCGCCGTTCTGGCGATCTCCCTTGTGTCCTGGTCCGTGCGTGATCCCAGTTTCAACCATGCCGTCGATGGTCCGGTAAAAAACTGGCTGGGCATGCCCGGTGCGGTTGTGTCCGACATCATGATCCAGCTTTTCGGTATGGCCATCCTTGCAGTTCTTGCTCCTGTCGTGGTCTGGGGTCTTGCCCTGATGAAGCATCGTGTCCTGGACCGTATTTTTGCACGGCTTGCGGCCTGGGTGTTGGGCGTCTTCAGCGTGGCGGCCTTTGCATCGCTCCTGCCGCGTGCCGACAGCTGGCCGCTTCCCACAGGTCTTGGTGGCGCAGTCGGTGACGGTATCGAGCGCTTGCCGCTGATGTTGATGGGTACAACCGGCATCGCCAAGATCCTTGCCGCACTGCTTTTTGCCGGTGTTGCAATCATTGCGCTCCATTTTGCCATGACCCGCGATCCTGCTGCCCTTGCAGATGATGCCAAGGATGATGCGAGGGTACGCCGCCATTCCGATCTCGACGAGGACGAGCACCGGGACGACGAACCCAGCCGGTCGATCGTGCTGATCGGTGCCGCCATCCACGGTGTAGCTGTGACAGCGCGGGCCATTGCCAGATCAATGAAGTCTTTCCGCGATGGTACAGGCCGTAAAATTGCAACGGGTGCCCGCACCATGGTGGAAAAAGCCACGCGGGATGACCAATCGGCCTATGCCATGGCAGGAGCAGCGGCAGGAGGTGGCCAGATGCCTGTCGCCCGTCGTGAGCCTGTCATGCAGCGGGAGCCTGTCGTGCCGCGCGAGGCAATGTCCGAGGTCACTGCGCCGGTGTATCAGCGCCGTGGCGCACTCCTCTCCGAGACAGCGCCCTTGGCGCATGGCATCCCAACGCCTGCAATGGAAATACCAACCAAAACAGCGGGTTATGGAGCCGCTGTCTTCGCCTTGCAGCAGGCCGCCAAGCGCAAACTGGGCCTCCTGAAGGAAGAACCTGAACCCCTGCACACAAGTTCGGAATTTCCGCTCGACTCAGCCCGTCCAGGCGAACGCGCAGCCATCGAGGCGCTTCAGGCTGCCGCGAAGCGCCGCTTGGCCGGACAGCGTCTGGAGCCATCCTTCGGGGATGAAACCGAGCCGATGCCGACAGCCGTAACCCTTGCTGCACAAACGGCCTTTGAAAATGACATGCCAGTCTCGACATCCGCCCGTTCCATCAGCCGCGTTGCGCAGACACCCGCACCTGTCAAACCGGGCAAGCGCGAGACACGCGAGGCGCAGCCCGATCTTCTAGGCCGTGACATCTATGAACTGCCGCCGCTGTCGCTTCTGAACGAGCCCAAGCGCACCAATGTGGTCACGATCTCGGAAGATGCACTGGAGCAGAACGCTCGGTTGCTGGAAGGTGTGCTCGATGATTTCGGCGTCAAGGGCGAGATCATCAATGTCCGCCCCGGCCCCGTGGTGACGCTTTATGAACTTGAGCCCGCGCCCGGCACGAAGTCCTCCCGCGTCATCGGCCTGGCCGATGATATTGCGCGGTCCATGTCGGCGATCTCGGCCCGCGTCGCCGTTGTTCCCGGCCGCAACGCCATCGGCATCGAACTGCCGAACCAGCGCCGCGAGACGGTCTATTTCCGCGAACTCATCGGCAGTGCCGATTTCGAGAAATCCAGCCACAAGCTGGCGCTCTCCATGGGCAAGACCATCGGCGGCGAACCTGTGGTGGCCGAACTCGCGAAGATGCCGCATCTGCTCGTGGCAGGCACCACCGGCTCGGGCAAGTCCGTCGCCATCAACACCATGATCCTGTCGCTGCTCTACCGGCTCACCCCCGCCCAGTGCCGCCTGATCATGATCGATCCCAAGATGCTCGAACTCTCGGTCTATGACGGCATCCCGCATCTGCTGACGCCTGTGGTCACCGACCCCAAGAAGGCCGTCGTGGCGCTGAAATGGGCGGTCCGCGAGATGGAGGAACGCTACAAGAAGATGTCGAAGGTCGGCGTGCGCAACATCGACGGCTTCAACGCCCGCGTGGCCGAGGCCCGCGCCACCGGCGAGGTGATCACCCGCACGGTGCAGAGCGGCTTCGACAAGGAAACCGGCGAGATCATCTACACGCAGGAGGAGATGCCGCTGGAGTCGATCCCCTATATCGTGGTCCTCATCGACGAGATGGCCGACCTGATGATGGTGGCGGGCAAGGATATCGAGGGCGCGGTGCAGCGTCTGGCGCAGATGGCGCGTGCCGCCGGCATCCATGTCATCATGGCAACGCAGCGTCCCTCGGTCGATGTCATCACCGGCACGATCAAGGCCAATTTCCCGACGCGCATCAGCTTCCAGGTCACATCGAAGATCGACAGCCGTACGATCCTCGGCGAAATGGGCGCGGAGCAGCTGCTGGGCCAGGGCGACATGCTCTACATGGCAGGCGGCGGGCGCATCAACCGCGTGCACGGGCCGTTCGTCTCGGACGAGGAGGTCGAGCGCGTTGTCAACCACCTCAAGCGCCAGGGCAAGCCGCAATATCTCGATTCCATCACCCGCGAGGAGGATGAAGGCGCGGAAGAAGGCGACGACGGCGCGGTGTTCGACAAGGGCGAGTTCGGCGAGGAGGGCGGCGATCTCTACGATCAGGCCGTGCGCGTCGTGCTGCGCGACAAGAAAGCGTCCACGAGCTACATCCAGAGGCGGTTGCAGATCGGCTATAACCGGGCGGCAAGTTTGATGGAGCGGATGGAGAAGGAAGGCGTGGTAGGGGCCGCGAACCATGCCGGGAAGCGGGAGATTCTGGTGGAGGGGGAGGAGTGAGGGGGGGAACGGCCCTGTTTCTGGTTCAGGCTGTCCATTTTTCGCTAAAATTTGTTAACTTGCACAAAACTCGTGCTTCCAGTTAAACGACACCTCGACACGATCCGGCAATGCACCGAACAGCGGGTAATCAGTTTGGCCTCTCTTGGTCCATATTCAGCGCCTCCTATCATTGAAGCAGTTGCACAACTCGTTTTTCAGGACGCACTATCTGATTCTATTTTTCGCAAGTTAGCCAAAAAATTGAAGCGCAACTACGTCAACGAAGTTGCTAATGAGAGCGTCACAGTGAAAGTCGATTTTCAAAATCGACGATCTGATTTTGACGGCCAACCGCATATTAAAATATCATCCTCGGATGAGGCTGATATTCTCATCGTGCAGCCCAATTCTCTAACTTGGTCCCGGCTCGCTCCATATGAGGGATGGGAGTCCTTTTCCCATCGCATCTTCACTGAGGTTAAGGCGGCTCACGGTGTGACGGGACATCGGAAACTGAGCCGAATCGGTCTCCGATACATCAATCGATTGGACGTTCCGCGGACAGGAAAAATCACTCACTATGAAGAATACTTAGCCATAAATATTGGTTTACCTGACGAATTGTCTGTAATTAATAATTATGCTTGGCGCTTTGAGCGTGATTTTCTGGAGCAAAAACTTCTAGTCATAGTTCAATCTGCTATAGTTGAGCCCGAGATTCCAGATACTAGCGCGTTTGTGCTGGATATTGATGTCGTCGCTACATTGGACCTGCCTAATAAAATTGAAGATATTTTTTCAAAATTTGAGGAGATGCGTGTGTTGAAAAATAAAATTTTTGAGTTATCTATTAAAGATAAAGCGAGGACCAGTTTCTCAGCATGAGTGCTCCGACCTATAATCTCTCTAGCAATACTAGCCAACGCCGTGTGCGCAATTCCGCATCGAGCGGTGGTATATCTGGGTTAGGTATCGACGACATCGTGCAGTTGGTAGATTTGAGGCGATCTCCTTCCCTCGGTCCGGGTGTATCACCGCAGCCGCTTGCTGAAAGGGTTTTTAAGGCTCTTGCAGATGCAAAGATTTGGACGTCTAGCGTAGCTATGCACATGGACAGAGCTGCAAGGGACCGGTATTTTCGGCAGCTTGATTTGTTGCACGACTGCGATGAATGGTTCGGTGATGAACAGCCAATAGTGCTTGAATCCTACAAGAGTTTTGTTCGCTTTATGCTGACAATTAACGGAAATTCAAAACCTTCCCTTGCACTCGCGTCAAAGGGGCATTTGTTGGCAGTGTGGGAAACCAACGGGGACAGATTGACTGTGGAATTTGCATCCGATGATAGGGTTGAGTGGGTTGTCAGTTGGCGCATAAATGGTCGTACTGAACGTGCTGCCGGAACGACCTCGCGAGATAGGCTAAATGCCAATCTCGCGCCCTATAATCCAAATGGATGGTTTGCGATTGGCTGAGGTTCCAGATGCTCATCACCTAATGCGCTACGTTCCCTATGGGCATCAGTTACGCGATCCAGAAACCGACGAGTTCAAAGGGGTCGTGAACACCGCTTTTTCCATCAGGCCTAGTGATGACGGCGGGTTATCTCTGACTTGGGTCGAACATTACGGTGCAAAATCGATAGTGACATACGGGATCGCCGCCTCAGCTTTTCGTGACAGCCTTGAAAAGAGAAAGCTGCCCACAAAGGCCTATTTCGCCATTGGTGAGGCTGGGAGAACGCGGGCAATTTCCAAGGATCACGGCAAGAAGGTTCGGCTCGTCCATGCACCAGATGGATCGAACACTGGTCATGTCGAACTGCATCGTTTCACCGATGAAGATCGGCGGTTGCTGGATGCATTGGTACTCGAAGTTTACACGGAGCATGTCGCAGTTGTGGAACTTGAGCTTACCTAGCGACCTCTTCCTTTATACCCTTCGACTCACCGCCCCAATCCCGCCAGCACCACCACCAGCAGCCCCGAGACGCTCACAACCGCCGCCAGCGTCGACACGGCAATTGCCGCAGACACCGTTGCCGCTGAGCGGTCATATCGCGCGGCGAAGAGATAGGCGTTTGCGCCCACCGGCATCGCGGCCTGCAGCACCACGAGCGCGGTCCACAGCGGCGGCAGCTGGAACACATGGGCTGCGAAGACCCAGGCGAGTGCGGGATACAGCGCGAGCTTCAGCACCATCATTAGGCCGATGGCTTTCGTTTCGCCTGCAATTCGAAAGCTCGCCAGCGCCATGCCCAGCGCAAACAGCGCGGTCGGCACGCCCGCTTGCCCCAGCAGCATGACAATGCGGTCGGGAACGGCGGGCAGCGTCAGACCCATGGCCCGCCCCGCAAGGCCCAGCACGAGGGAGAGGATGATCGTGTTGGTCGCCAGATCCCGGACTACGCCCGCGAGCGCCGTCAGCGAAATCGCGCGGCCCCGTTTGGCAAATTCGATATGCAGCGTGGCCGCGACCCACAGCAGGGGTGCCTCGACAGCCACCAGCAGCGCCATGGGAGCCGTCACCTCCGGGCCGAACGCGCTGATGCCGATGGGAATGCCCAGCATCACCGTGTTGCCGAAAGCCGATCCCATGGCGAGAATGGATTGATCCTCCGCCGCCCGCCGCAGCACCAGCGCTGCGACGAGGCTGGCGATGATCCAGATACACAGCGTTGCGGAGAAATACGCCGCGAACAGCCGCCATGGGGACGCTTCCAGTGTGCCTGAGCCCAGCAGCGCCCTAAACAGCAGGGCGGGAATGGCTAGCTTGAAAGCGAATTGCGCCAGCGCCTGTCCAGCGCCCTCCGGCAGAAACCGGGTCTTGGCCGCGATGAAGCCCATGCCCATCAGCGCGAACACCGGCGTAACGATGGTGAGAACCGTGACCAGCATGGTGATGCCTATTGCGGCACCACCCTTGGCTTGCCGTCATCGTCAATCGCCACGAAGATGAACGTCGCCTCCGTCACTTTCTCCATGTTCCGTGTCTGGAAGCGCTGCGCCCAGGCCTCGATGCGCAGGGTGAGCGAGGTGTTGCCGACCTTGGCGAGGTCCGTATAGACGCACAGCACATCACCCACCTTCATGGGCCGGATGAAATGCATGGCGTCCACCTTCACCGTCACCACCCGGCCCTGCGCCAGCTCAACCGCCGCGATGCCACCGGCCTGATCCATGCGCGCCATCACCCAGCCCCCGAAGATATCGCCGTTGGCATTGGTGTCGGCCGGCATGGCGGAGATGCGCAGCGTGAGCGTGCCGCGCGGGCTGGCGGCGGGATCGGGGGAATTGGGCAAGGCGCGGGCTTTCTGTAGTGAGCAACGCCATTGAGCGTGGTGGCACGCCTATGGTCAAGGGCGGATTGCCGCTTCCAGCTTTCCCTCGATCAGCCTCTCCAGCGTTTCCAGCCTGTCGGCTTCCTTCGTCGGCTTGTCCCAGCGGATGCGAGCGATGCGCGGAAAGCGCATGGCCACGCCGGATTTATGGCGGGGAGAGCGGTTGATTCCCTCGAACGCCACCTCCAGCACCAGCCCCGTTTCGGCAGTGGCCGTCACCACGCGCACCGGTCCGTGGCGATCAATGGTGTGCTTGCGCACGAAACGGTCGAGCTGCACCAGTTCTTCGTCCGTGAAGCCGAAATAGGCCTTGCCGACGGGAACGAGAGCCTCCCCCTTCCACACGCCGAAGGTGAAATCGGAATAGAACGACGAGCGCTTGCCATGGCCGCGCTGTGCATACATCAGCACGGCATCCACCACCATGGGGTCGCGCTTCCACTTGAACCACAGGCCCTTGGGTCGCCCCGGCAGGTAGGGGCTGTCCCGCCGTTTGATCATGCAGCCTTCGACCGCTTCGGCATCGCCTTCTGCCCCGGCTGAAGCCGGATCGGCGCGCGCTGCCGCCAGCTGCTCCCAAGACGTGAAGGGAATCAATGCGGAGAGATCGAACCTGGGGTTGACCGCGCCCGCCAGCCGCATCTCCAGCCGCTGGCGACGCTCCATGAACGGCAGGGGCCGTATGTCTTCCGTGCCATCGACGAGCAAATCATATGCCCGGATATGCGCCGGAAACTCCGCGATCAGTTTGGCCGAGACAAGCTTCCGGTTAAGCCGCTGCTGCAGCACGTTGAAGCTCTGCACGCGCCCCTCGCGCAGCACGAGCAATTCGCCGTCGATGGCTCCATCAAACGTCATGGCATCCAGCAGATCAGGGAAGGCATTCGAGATGTCCTCGCCTGTGCGGGAGTAGAGCCGCGTTATGCGCTTGCCGTGCAAGCCCATGCCGGAAGCCGCCTGAATGCGGATACCGTCCCATTTCCATTCCACTGTGAAATCAGCAGGGTCGAGCTTCCCGAAATCGCCGTCCTCAATGGCATGGGCTAGCATCGCAGGGCGAAACGGGGCCGGATCATCGCTCGCAGGCCGTGAGCCCTTGCCCTCCACCCAGGCGAAGAGATCACGATAGGGCGGCGACAATCCGTGCCAGACCTGCTCGATGGCATCGGGCTCGAAGCCGCCCAGTTCCGCCACCGCCGTCTTGGCGAGCCGCGCCGAAACGCCGATGCGCAACCCCCCGGTGATCAGCTTCAGCAGCGCCCAGCGCCCGGTTTCATCCAGCGCATCGAGCCAGCCCGCGAGATGTTTGGGCAAAGTGGATTTATGGGCCGTGGCGAGGGTTTCGATGACGGCGGAGAGGGTGGGCGCATTCTGGTCGGTTGGGAAGGTGGGCGCAGGCCACAGCAGAGCCACGGTCTCCGAGAGATCGCCGACGTAATCATAGGACAGCGCAAACAGCACCGGGTCCGTTCGCTCAGCAATGAGCTGGCGGATGAGCCCGGCTTTGGCCTGTGCAAACACAAGGCCGCCGGTCATCGCGGCCAGCACGAAGCCACGCTCGGGATCAGGCGTGGCGCGAAAGAAATCCGCGATCAGCGTGATCTTGGCATTGCGGCGCGGCTCATAGGCCAGCTTGTCGAGAAGTGCAGCGAAGTGGTTCATGGGGCGGGTTCCTCGGCCACAGGCTCCGCCTCGCCATCATCACCATAACCCACGAGATTCAGTGGCTGCGCCCTGATCCCCTGCGTCCCCGCCCAGTGCACCAGCGCATCTTCCTGTCCATGCGTCACCCAGAGTTCGGAACAGCCGGTTTCGCGGATTGTGCGGCAAAGGTCCGGCCAGTCCGCATGATCCGAGACGATCATCGGCAGTTCCACGCCGCGTTGCCGTGCCCGTGCCCGCGTCTGCATCCACCCCGAGGCAAAGGCCGTGACCGGATCGGGAAATTTCCGCGACCAGAGATCCTGCAACGAACCCGGCGGACACAGGATGATCTCGCCCTTCAGTTTGGCCCGGTCTCCGGCGCGCACCGGGATAATCTCGCCAAGATCGATACCTTCCGATTGATAGAAAGCCATCAGCTTTTCCATCGCGCCATGCACGTGGATCGGCCGGTCATAGCCCGCCTGCCGGATCAGCCGCACGATGCGTTGGGCCTTCCCTAGCGAATACGCCCCCACGAGATGGGCGCGCTCCGGGAACAGCCGCAGCGAGGCCAGCAGCTTGTCAACTTCGCCCGCCGTATCGGGATGCCGGAAGATCGGTAGGCCGAAGGTTGCCTCCGAGACGAAGACATCGCACGGCACGACTTCGAATGGCAGGCAAGTGGGGTCTGCCGCACGCTTGTAGTCACCGGATACGACAATGCGGGTGCCGCCATATTCCACCGCGATCTGTGCCGAGCCCAGCACATGACCAGCGGGATGAAAGCTCACAGTCACCCCGTTGATGGTCATTGTCTCGCCAAGCGCTGCCACCTGCGTGCTGGCTGCGAAATCCACGCCGTAGCGCACCGCCATGATGCCCAGCGTTTCCCGTGTGGCCAGCACCGAACCATGGCCCGCCCGCGCGTGATCAGCATGCCCGTGCGTGATCAGAGCCCGCTCCACCGGGCGCACGGGGTCGATGAAAAACCCGCCCGGAGAGCACCACAGGCCTTCGGAGCGGGGATGGAGAAGTTCAGCGGGTTTCATGCTTGCTCGATAAAATACGGGCGGACGGCTTGAGCGGACCTTGGACTGCCATTATAGCGGAAGGAAGTGAAAGCCGGGCAACGCTTTCCAAAGGGATATTCTCATGGCGACTTCCACTGTTTCCGGTCCAATGGTTGACCGCATCTGGGCCGTTGGCGAGCAGAAGCTGCTGCGGCAGATCGCCCTTGCCTTCGCGGGTGTGGCGCTGCTGACGCTGTCCGCCAAGATCCAGGTTCCGTTCTATCCCGTGCCGATGACCATGCAAACGCTTGCCCTACCCCTAATCGGTGCTGCCTTTGGCTGGCGTCTCGGCGTCGCGACAGTGCTGTTGTATCTCGTCCATGGCCTGATGGGTGCGCCGGTCTTCGCAGGTCCGTTCGCTGGCCCTGCCTACATGATGGGTCCCACAGGCGGGTTCCTTGCTGGTTTTGTCGTTTTCACAGCCATCGTGGGCTACGGCGTCGAGAAGGGTGCCGCGCGCTCCATCCTGCCGCTCACAGGCCTCATCCTGCTGGGCAAGGTGGTTCTCTTTGCAATGGGCGGCCTGTGGCTTGCCCAGTTTGCGGCTTTGGCCAATGGCGGCACTGGCGTCGGCTTTGACCGGGCCTGGATGATCATTCAGGGCTTCCTGCTGGGTGATCTGCTGAAGACTGCCATCGCCGTCGGTCTGATCGCGGTTCTCGCGAGGAAGACGGCAGCCTGATCAGGCTTTCGGGGCTGACGGCGGAAGCGCCAGCCCTTTGTCCCAATAGGGCGGGTTGCCGAAGCGCTCGCCCAGAAAATCCATGAATACCCGCACCTTGTGTGCAAGATGCCGCCGCGATGGATAGACCGCGTGCACCGCAACCCGTGACGAGGCATGCCACTCCGGCAGCACGATCACCAGCTTGCCGCTGTCGATCTCCGGCCCGACATCCCACGTCGAACGCAGCGCGATCCCCATCCCTGCCAGCACCGCCTCGCGAATGACCTCGCTGGAATTGGTGCGCACCGCGCTTTCCACCCGTACGGCAGCGGGGCCGCTTTTGCCCTCCAGACGCCAGTGATCGGCATTGTGCAGAAGTAGCCTGTGGTTAGCCAGATCAGCCAGTGTCTCGGGCCTGCCATGCGCCTCGAGATACCCCGGCGTCGCGCACAGCACGCGATGGTTGGGAGCCAGCCGTTTGGCCACGAGGCTCGAATCGGCCAGGTCAGCAATGCGGATCGCGAGATCATAACCCTCCGCCACGATATCCACGAACTGATCGGAGAGTGACAGATCGATGGTGATCTCGGGATAGGCCTTGAGGAACACGACGAGATGCGGCGCGATATGCATGCGTCCGAAAGATGTGGGGGCAGACACCCGCAAGGTGCCGCGCGCAGTAGCAGCGCGGCGCGAAACCCAGGCCTCAGCTTCGTCGACCGACGCGAGGATCGCCACCACGCGCTCATAGAAACCCTTGCCGGATTCGGTCAGCGCCAATTGTCGCGTCGTCCGCTGCAGCAGGCGCGTGCCGAGCCTCTCCTCCAGGCTCTTGATGCGCTTGGAAACGACGGGAGGGGATAGCCCCAGTTCCCGCCCAGCAGCCGACATGGACCCCGCTGTGACGACGCGGGCGAAGATGTCGAGTTCGGCCAGACGATCCATGGAAGGGAGTATGCAGCAGAAAAGATCATTGGCAATTGTTTCTTCCAGAGAAACAATCCTGCGTCGCAATTCCACGTTCCGTTTCGCCCCGCCTCCGCTACAATGGCGCAATCAGGAGCTGCCCATGACCGCCATCGCCTTCCCGGCACCCAAGGCCGATATCATCGCGCGCCGTGCCTTTCTTATCGACGGCCTGTCGAAACTTATCCCTCCGGCATCGCTGATCACGACGGAGGACGAGCGCCGCCCGTTCGAGACCGATGCCTTCACGGCCTACAAGCGCCTGCCGATGATTGTCGTGCTCCCTGAAACGACGGATCAGGTCAGCGCTGTGCTGAAATTCTGCGGCGATAACGGCGTTCCCGTGGTGCCCCGCGGTGCGGGTACATCGCTTTGCGGTGGTTCAACCCCGCAGGAGGATGCCGTGGTCATCGGCGTCTCCAAGATGAACAAAGTGCTGGACGTCAGCTATGCCAACCGCACCATGCGTGTGCAGGCCGGCATCACCAATCTTGGCATTTCCGCCCATGTCTCGGGTGAGAACTTCTTCTATGCGCCCGATCCCTCGTCGCAGCTCGCATGTTCCATCGGCGGCAATATCGCGATGAATTCGGGCGGTGCACATTGCCTCAAATACGGTGTCACCACCAACAACCTGCTGGGCGTGAAGCTGGTACTGCTTGATGGCACAGTGGTGGATCTGGGTGGTGAGGCCATGGATGCGCCGGGCTATGACCTTCTGGGTCTGGTCTGCGGTTCCGAGGGACAGCTCGGCATCGTGACCGAGGCGACCGTGCGTATTCTGCCGCTGGCGGAAGGTGCGCGTCCTGTGCTGTTCGGCTTCGACCGGCCGGAGGACGCAGGCACCTGTGTCGCCGCCATCATAGGCGCGGGCATCGTGCCGGTCGCGATGGAATACATGGACAAGGAAGCCATCGATATCTGCGAGGCCTATGCCAAAGCGGGCTATCCCATGGATGTGGCGGCGCTGCTGATCATCGAGGTCGAGGGGTCGGATGCCGAAATGGATGCGATGCTGGCCAAGATCATTGCCATCTCGAAAGAACACCACGTGAAGGTGGTGAAGGAATCAAAGTCCGCCATGGAGACCGCCGCGATCTGGAAAGGCCGAAAGTCCGCCTTTGGTGCCACGGGCCGCATTGCAGATTATATCTGCATGGATGGCACTATCCCAACGGGCCGTTTGCCGGAGGTGCTGACACGTATCGACGAGATCGTGAAGGGCTACGGCCTGCGCGTGGCCAATGTCTTCCACGCCGGTGACGGCAACCTGCATCCGCTGGTGATGTATGACGTGAACGACCCCGAATCAGCGGAGAAAGCCGAAGCAGCGGGCATGGATATTCTCAGGCTCTGTGTCGATGTCGGGGGGTGCCTCACGGGCGAGCATGGCGTCGGTATCGAGAAGCGTGATCTGATGACCCATCAGTTCAACCGCGAGGACCTGCACCAGCAAATGCGCGCACGGGCGGTGTTCGATCCACAATGGGTGCTGAATCCGGCCAAGGTGTTCCCGCTGGAAGACAGGGTGTGAGGGTATTGGCAAAACATTGGGCTTGAATGGCTTGCTCCTTGCAAGGCGCATCACCTATAGCTGAATCATGCCATTCGGCCGGACAATGAGACAAAAGACATGATGCGGGGGGCGCTGACCGGACCGCGCGTCCTGCTGAGACGGCTCCGCGAGGTGATGGCGGATCCAGTCAGTGCGCAGGAGCGTCTGGACAGGATTGTGGTGTTGATCGCCGCCAATATGGTGGCGGAGGTCTGCTCGGTTTATGTGCTGCGCGCCGACGGTACGCTTGAGCTATATGCCACCGAAGGCCTGAACCGTGCGGCTGTCCACCTCACCACCATGACGGCTGGCGAGGGTCTCGTCGGCCTGATCGCCGAGACAGCAGAAGTCCTCAACATCTCGGATGCCCAGACGCATCCGCGCTTCTCCTACAAGCCGGAGACGGGCGAGGAGATCTACAATTCCTTCCTCGGTGTGCCGATTCTCAGGGCCGGCAACACCATCGGCGTGCTTGTCGTGCAGAATTCGGCGCGGCGCACTTACACCGAAGAGGAAATGGAGGCGCTTCAAACGACCGCCATGGTCATCGCCGAGATGGTGGCGGGCGGTGAGCTGGAAGCCCTGGCCAATCCTGCGTCCGGTGGCACGGCGCTGCGCAAGGCGCTGACGCTCACCGGTGTTGCCATCGCCGATGGCGTGGGCCTCGGCCATGTGGTGCTGCATGAGCCACGGGTCGTCATCAAGAACTTTGTGGCGGATGATCCTGATGCTGAGATAAAGCGCCTGGAAGATGCGATTCATGCGCTGCAGGCCTCCATCGACGTGTTGATCGAGAGCGACGGCTCGGGACCCGGCGAACACCGCGAGATTCTCGAGACATTCCGCATGTTCGCCCATGACCGGGGCTGGCTGCGTCGTCTCACGGAAGCCATCGGCAGCGGCCTTACCGCGGAGGCAGCGGTCGAGCGTGTGCAATCCGACAACCGGGCAAAGCTGCTGCGCCAGACTGATCCGTATCTGCGCGAACGGTTGCACGATCTTGATGATCTGGCCAACCGCCTGCTGCACCAGCTGACCGGTGAAGCCTTCACCCTGGCGGCGGGTGCATTGCCCGAAAACGCCATCCTCGTGGCGCGTGGCATGGGTCCTGCGGCGCTGCTCGAATACGAGCGCTCGCGCCTGCGCGGTTTGATTCTCGAAGAAGGCGGCTCCACCAGCCATGTCGCGGTTGTGGCCCGCGCTCTGGGTGTTCCCTGCGTCGGCGAGGTGCAGGGCATCACCAGTCTGGTCGAGCAGGGCGATGCCATCATCGTGGATGGCTCCACGGGCGATGTGCAGATCCGCCCGCCCGCCACTGTGGAAGCGAGTTATGCCGAGAAGGCGCGGCTCCGGGCCGGGCGGCAGGCGCAGTACCGCGCCTTGCGTGATCTGCCTGCCGTATCAAAGGACGGCGTGACCATCGAGTTGCAGATGAACGCCGGGCTTCTGGTGGACATGCCGCAGCTTTCCGAGGTGAATGCCACTGGAATTGGCCTGTTTCGCACCGAAATCCTGTTCATGGTCGCCCCGTCCATGCCGCGCGCCGAAGCACAGGAAGCGCTCTACCGCGCCATCCTGCAATCCGCCGGCGGCAAGCCTGTGACCTTCCGGACGCTGGATATCGGCGGCGACAAGATATTGCCCTACATGCGCAAGGTCGAGGAGGAAAACCCGGCTTTGGGCTGGCGCGCTATCCGCATCGGTCTTGACAGGCCCGCGCTGCTGAAAGCCCAAATGCGCGCCATTCTCAAGGCCTGCGCCGGGCGCACTGCACGCATCATGCTGCCCATGGTGGCGACGGTGGATGAATACCGCCAAGCCAGGGCGATGCTGGACCGCGAGCGTGCCTATCTCACGAAGCACGGCCATCAATGCCCGCGGGACGTCAAACTTGGCGCTATGCTCGAAGTGCCCTCGCTGCTGTTCGATCTCGACAACATCCTGAAACATGCCGATTTCATCTCGGTCGGCTCGAACGATTTGATGCAGTTCCTCTTCGCAGTCGACCGCGACAACCGCCGCGTCTCCGGTCGGTTCGATACGCTCAATCCGTCGATGCTCCGGGCATTGGCCCAGATTGCCCGCAAGGCCAATGCGGCAGGCACGCCCGTCACGGTCTGCGGCGAGATGGCGGGCAGACCGCTGGAAGCGCTGGCGCTTCTCGCCATGGGTTTCCGCAACCTGTCGATGTCACCGGCCTCTGTCGGGCCTGTGAAGGCGATGCTGCTGGGGCTCGATGTCGGCGAGGCGAGCGCGGCGCTGGACGCCATGCTGCTGGATTGTGATGGCTGCCCGTCGCTGCGGGATCAGCTCATGGGCTTCGCCGAAAAGCACGGGATCCAAGTCTGATCTATTTGCTGTCAGTCAGCAGGATTTTCACGGCGAACGCACCGAAAATGCCCGCAAAGAGATAATCGATCATCCGCATGATCTGCGGCTTCTGCTTCAGGCCTGTAACGACGCGCTCCGCTCCCAGGATCATCAGCGCGGTGATAGGCGTGCTGAAAGCCACCATGTAGAAGCCGAGAAAGGCGAGCTTGCCCGCAGCATCTGGGTCCGACGCCGAAATGAACTGCGGCAGGAATGTCACGAAAAACAGGATCACCTTGGGGTTGGACAGATTGATCATCACTCCTGTCGAGAACGAGCGGATCACCGAGGGTGTCTGCGATTCTCCCTCTCTCACGTTGAGAGCGGAGCCATTGCGCAGCGAATCGAGCGCCAGCCAGGCCAGATAGAGCGCCCCGATGATCTTGATCACGAGGAAGGCATTGGGCGAGGTCGCGATCACGGCGGACAGTCCGACTGCCGCTAGAATCGTATGAATCAGGCAGCCGAAGCTCGCGCCCAGCATCGAGGCCATGCCCGATTTCACACCGCCCGCCATGGTGCGCGAAAGAAAGAGGCTCATGTCCGGTCCCGGCGTGATGCACAGCACCAGACAGGCCGCTGTATAAGCCGCCAGAACCGGAAACTCGGGAATGAAGATCATCGAAGTGCACTCCTCAGGGAAAAACGGTAGCAGATCGGGTTGCATCGTCCAGTCAGGGCTTATGATGCGATTGTTCACAGCGGGAGATAACCATCCAGCCCATCGGATAACCATCCGATATCAAATCCCTTGCCAATCCCGGGGCTTCGGGATAGATAGTAATAACAACAGGTGTAGAGCAAATGGCTTGCTCCACCGCAAAGCCTCCAAAGATTAAGAACAAGGCTGGTTTCAAGGGACTTTCGATCACCGAATCAGATTTGGGACCGGGCAGGCGCAGGGGCGCTTTGGATCATTCTTAAGTCAAATCGTCGGCTGCGGGCTGTGGTCCCCGGCGGCGTCTCGGCATCCGTTTCAGGACGCCATGAACTGTCGTGAATGCGATCTCCAACCAGGGAATATGGATGAGACCCGGACAAAAGAACCGCATGCGGGGTGGCCGCAGCAATAACAACAACAGTGGCGGTGGCGGCAGCAGGCGCGGGCCGAATCCGCTCACACGGTCCTACGAATCGAACGGACCTGATGTGAAAGTGCGTGGCACACCGCAGCATATCGCGGAAAAATACGTCCAGCTTGCCCGTGATGCCCACACATCAAGCGACACGGTGATGGCGGAAAGCTATCTCCAGCACGCCGAGCATTATTACCGCATCATCGCGGCGGCGCAGTATGCGCAACAGGTCGCCTACAATCAGGCCAACGGCTTGCCCAATCCCGTATCCGATGAGATCGTGGATGACGAGGATGAATTCGAGGTCGCAGGTGCGGACCGGTTCACCTTCCGCGCGCCGCAGAATTTCCAGCAGGCCAATAGCGTCAATGGCCAGAACGGCAATACAGGCTACAACCCGTCTGGAGAGCAGTCCTACGGTGATGTTCCCGGTGGAGGCGACCAGCCGCCCATGCCGGAGGGACAGGCACTGGAAGGCGGGCAACCGCAGTACCAACCACGCCCGCCGCGACAGGACCGCCCGTTCGACAACCGCCGCCCCTATGAGGACCGCGGTGATCGTGGTGGTGATCGCCAGCAAGGAGGCCGTGATCGCCAGAACAGACGCTTCGGACGTGACCGCAACTTTGGTGATCGGCCCAATGGTGAGGGGCGTCCTGCAGATGGCAGTTCTTTCGAAGAGCGCGCGCCCCATGTCGAGCGTCAGCCAGAAGGTGGCGCGCCAGCGTTTGTGGCCGATGAACAGCCCGGTCTGCCGTCCTTCATTACAGCACCGGTGCGTGCGATGGTTTCCGACGAGGGAGCTGCGCCCGGGATCGAATCAGATGGTGCTGACTCAGGAGATGGCCGCGTCAAGACCCGCCGCCGTCGCCGCCCCCGTGCCGAGAGCGCACCTGAACCGGGCGGCGAAGATCAGGCTTGAAATACCTCAAAGGGCGGTCAGCACATCGCCCTTTTTGATGACGCCGGCTGAAACGATCCGCGCATAGACCCCGCAATCGTGGTGGCCGAAACTCTGCTCCAGAAGTTCGACCATCCTGAGGTCGCGGATGCCTGTTGAGGGGTCCACATCCGTCGCGGCGCAGCGGTCAATGCGCTTGATGATTTCCAGTGTTGCTCCACCCAGCTTGACCTGTTTGCCTATGAGATCGAACTCGCCCCAGGCACCAAGCCCGTCCACATAGACATTGGCGCGAAAGCGCAATGGATCAATGGTCTTGCGGCCCGCCGACTTGGCAACCGCCGCGACACTGGCCAGATTAATGATAGAGAGAAATCCGTTGCGGCTGTCCATGAAGCGGAAGCCAGGCGGGGCCGTCAGCACCTTTGGAGCGCCGCGCAATTCCTCAGTGAAATGCGTGGTGAAAAAAGCCTCCAGTGCCTGCCGCCCGGCTACAGTCCGGACATCGCCCGCCACAACCACATGACCACCCTGACTGAACGAGAGAATGCCAGTCGCATCGTCAAACCGCGTTTTCATCCGCGCCAGCCGCTCATTGCGCATCAGCATCAGAAACCTGATCTTCGGCATATGTTCGGCTGCCCGGGGATCATAGCCGGAGGGACCATTCTCCACCGCAAACATCCGGTCGCCGGGGAAATGCGCACCAGCCTCCAGCGAGGCACTCTCCAGCGGCTCGGGCGACAGTCCTTTGACAGGATAGCGATACAGCGATGCAATTTCAGCCATTCCTGTCATCCACCTATCTTGCCCATGGTCCGCTTCACCGCATCCTTCCAGGCACTGTAACTGCTATCCCGAACAGAGGCATCCATGGTAGGCTCGAAGCGCTTCTGCCGCTTCCATTTTTTGGCAAAACTCTCAGGCGGTCCGTAAAGCCCAGCCTGCCAGCCCGCGAGATAGGCCGCGCCCAGCGCCGTTGTCTCCAGCACTTTCGGGCGATCCACCGGTGCATCCAGCATGTCGGCAAGGCGCTGCATGGTCCAGTCGCTGGCCGTCATGCCGCCATCGACGCGAAGGACAGTGCCGGAGCCGACAGCAGTCTTCCAGTCCGCTTTCATTGCCTCGATCAGATCACGCGTCTGGAAACACACACTTTCGAGCGCTGCCCGTGCCAGCTCCGCAGGGCCAGTGTTGCGAGTCAGTCCAAATACGGCAGCCCGGCATTCGGCATCCCAGTAGGGAGCACCAAGTCCCACGAACGCCGGGACCAGAATCACCTGCTGGCTGGGGTCAGCTTTCTTCGCAAGAGCCCCGGTTTCGCTGGCTGACTTTATCACCTTCAGTCCATCGCGCAGCCATTGCACGGCGGCGCCTGCCACAAAGATCGAGCCTTCCAGTGCATAGGTCCGCTTGCCACCGAACTGGTAGGCGATGGTGGTAAGCAGCCGGTTCTTCGATTGCACGGCCTTGCTCCCAATGTTGAGCAGCGCAAAACAGCCCGTGCCATACGTCGATTTCATCATGCCGGGCTCAAAGCAGGCCTGCCCGATGGTCGCCGCCTGCTGGTCGCCCGCGACGCCGAGGATCGGAATTTCAGCCCCGAACCACTCCTTGTCCGCCATGCCGAAATCCGCCGCGCAATCCCGGACCTCTGGCAACATGGCACCGGGTACGTTGATGATCGACAGCAACGCGTCATCCCATTGCCCGCTGTGAATATCGAGCAGCAACGTGCGTGAGGCGTTGGTAGCGTCCGTCGCATGGACCTTGCCTTTGGTCAGGCGGCTGACGAGGAAGCAATCGACCGTACCGAAAGCCAGCTGGCCTTTTTCGGCCTTTGCCCGTGCGCCTTTCACGGTGTCCAGAATCCACGCGATCTTGGTGCCAGAGAAGTAAGGATCGAGCAGCAGACCGGTTTTCTTTGCCACCAGCTTTTCATGGCCAGCCGCCTTCAGCTTCTGGCAGACCTCCGATGTGCGCCGATCCTGCCAGACAATGGCATTATGGATCGCCTTGCCCGTGGCCCGCTCCCAAACAATCGTTGTCTCGCGCTGGTTGGTGATGCCGATACCCGCGATATCGGAGGCTTTGAGCTTGGCCTTCTTCAGTGCTGAGCGAGCCGTGGCCAGAACAGTCCGCCAGATATCCTCGGGATCATGCTCCACCCATCCCGACTTTGGGAAATGCTGCGGAAACTCCTGCTGCGCCGAAGTGATGACAGCCATATCCGGTCCGAAGATGATCGTGCGCGTCGATGTCGTGCCCTGATCGATCGCCATGATATGACGCTTCGCTGCCACGTTAGATTTCCGAGCGCGCGATCTCGCAGCCATGCTGTCTCTCCCCAGATGATTTTTACCGCACATTGCCGTGCTTCGCGCAATCAGGCAAACGCTTCGCCATGTGGGAACTCATCGGGCTGTTCTGGGCGGCTTTTCTGTCGGCGACGATCCTTCCGGGATCATCCGAAGCCGCCCTGCTGGCGCTGATTGCGATGGGGTCATGGGACCTGACATCCCTCGTCGTGGTCGCGACCATCGGCAATACGCTCGGCTCGGTCGTCAACTGGTGGCTCGGCCTGTTCGTCGAGCGCTGGCGTAATCACCCCCGCTTTCCCGTGAAACCAGAAGAATTCGAAAAGTACCAGAACTGGTACAAGCGCTGGGGTGTGTGGTCGCTACTGGCGGCCTGGGTGCCGGTGATCGGCGATCCGCTGACCGTGATGGCAGGCGTCATGAGAACGCCGCTGTGGGTGTTCATCCTGGTGACGGGTGTGGGCAAGCTGGCGCGCTATCTCGTGGTGGTGGGGGCAGTGAAGCTGGTGATGTAGCGGGGATGGAAGTTGCCGCCTACGGACCATAGTCAGTTCATGCTGTTCCCTTCGGCACAGTTCCGGACGTAAATACAGGATAAAGCCTCTGCATCGACGCAAGCACTTGAAAGCAGGAGTTCCACCAATGCAACAATGGTTCAAACAGAAGGGGGGATACACGGCGACGACATTCTTTTTGTTGACAGCCTTCTCGCCCGTTCTCTCAGCAGCCGAAACCCTCAAGATCAACCCGCAGAAAACCCGCATCACCTTCGAGGTCGATGCCGTTGGCTGGCCCACCACGAAAGGCGCATTCAAGGTCTTTCAGGGCAATATCAATGTTGATTTCAAAGAGCCCGCAAAGAGCACTGTGTCTTTTGTTGTGCAGGCGTCCTCAGTGGATGCGGGCTCGTCCTCGGTCACCGGCTTCATCAAGAGCGAATCAATGCTCAACACCGGAGCCTTCCCCGAGATGCGCTTTCGCTCCAGTTCCGTCGAGAAGCTAAGCGAGAGCGCTGTGCGTGTCGCAGGCAACATGACCTTCATGGGCCAGACACGCCCGGTCAGTTTTCAGGTCGATGTTGACCAGCGCCAATATGCGCAGAAACAATTGCGTTTCTCTGCGCGGGGCACGATCAAGCGCTCCGAGTTCGGTTTCATCTCGGGGCAGCCGCTCATCGCGGATGATGTGCGCATATTGGTCACCACAGAGGCCGAAGCGGAATGAGAGGAGCCAACTCAACACAAGCGGGCTGGCCTGGTGCCGTCCGCCTACTGCACTGGGTATCCGCCGTGATGATCATCACCATGCTCGCCGTGGGCACCATCATGGTGCGCGTCGATGATACCGGCATCCGTTTCGATCTCTACCAGTCGCACAAGGCCTTAGGAATCGTGGTTCTGTCAGTGACGGCGCTGCGCCTGCTGACACGGCTGGTGCTGGCCCCGCGTGGCCCTGCCGTTCCCGGCCCGCGCTGGCAATCGTTTGCAGCGTCAGCGGCGCATGTCGCACTGTATCTGCTGATTGTAGCGGTTGCGCTCAGCGGCTGGACCATGGCTTCGGCCACGCCTTTGCCGATACCCACTTCCGTCTTCGGACTTTTCGATCTGCCCGCCATCGTTCCGCGTGATCTGGAAACCTACAAGCTGGCCAAGGCTTGGCACGGCTGGTTGACCAAGGCGCTGCTGGCGGTAGCCCTGCTGCATGTGTTTGCCGCGCTGAAGCATCATGTCATCGACCGGGACAATGTGCTCCGCCGGATGATTGGCGGTGGGACATGAAAAAGACCGTGGGAGCTCTACGCTCACCACGGTCAGGGGATCGCCATCGGCAGGGGCTGGGGGCCGATGGGATTGGTTGAACTTCAGTGCGTTGCCGCCATGCCGATGGCTGCCATGGCCGCCTTCTGGCGAGCCGACGGTCGCTGCGGATTATGGGCCGAGGCCACGATCTGATAGCGGGTATAGGCCTGGCTGCGGCTCCGCTCGGAGCATGTCTTCCATTGCACATTGGCATCTTCATAGCTGAAGAACGGCCCATAGGTGCGGTGTGAGCCTTCCTCGATCTCGTTGAAATCAGCGTCCTTGTACTCGCCGCCGATCACCCAGAATTGCTTTGTCATGGTCGTTTCTCCTTGGAGTTAGTGTTATTCAGCCGCGATGCCCTTGGAGGCAGGCGTGTTGTGGTTGCCGTGAAACTGTTCGGTCTCGGTAGAGCCTGCCATCGCCGTCGTAGACGACTTGCCACCCGAGATCGCGACCGACACCGCATCGAAATACCCCGTGCCGACCTCGCGCTGGTGGCGCACGGCGGTGAAGCCGTTGTCCTGCGCCGCAAATTCGCGCTGCTGCATCTCCGAGTAAGCACCCATGCCGCGGGTGGAATAGCCCTTGGCCAGTTCGAACATCGAGAGATTGAGCGAATGGAAGCCGGCGAGCGTGACGAACTGGAACTTGTAGCCCATCGCGCCGATCTTCTCCTGATAGCGTGTGGCCTCCTCGATGCTCATCTTTTTCAACCAGTTGAACGACGGCGAGCAGTTGTAGGCCAGCATCTTGCCCGGGTGATGACGGTGCATCTCCTCCGCGAATTCGCGTGCCTCGCCCAGATCCGGCTCGGATGTTTCCCACCAGATCAGGTCGGCATAGGGCGCATAGGCGAGGCCGCGGCTGATGGCATGACCAACCGAATGGGTCTTGCCCTGCTTGAGACGGTAGAAGCCCTCGTCCGTGCGGCTGTCGCGGTCGATCCAGGGGTGATCGTAATCATCGACATCCGATGTGATCAGATTGGCCGCATGGGCGTCCGTGCGGGCCAGAACCAGTGTCGGGACGTCCATGACATCGGCCGCGAGGCGTGCTGCGTTGAGCGTCCGCTGGAAGGTCTTGGTGGGCACCAGGACCTTGCCGCCCAGATGGCCGCATTTCTTTTCAGACGCCAGCTGGTCCTCGAAATGGACGCCAGCGGCACCAGCCTCGATCATCGACTTCATCAACTCGAAGGCGTTGAGTGGCCCGCCGAAACCGGCCTCGGCATCGGCGATGATGGGCGCAAACCAGTGGGTCGACTTGTCGCCTTCCATCGTGGCGATCTGGTCGGCCCGGCGCAGGGTGTTGTTGATGCGCTTGACGACATCGGGAACCGACGATGCGGGATAGAGCGACTGGTCCGGGTACATCTGGCCCGCGTTGTTGGCGTCCGCCGCAACCTGCCAGCCCGAGAGGTAGATGGCCTCAAGTCCCGCTTTCACCTGCTGCATTGCCTGGTTGCCAGTCAGGGCGCCCAGAGTGCGCACAAACGGGCGCTCGTGCAGGAGCTGCCAGAGACGGTTGGCGCCCATGCGAGCCAGCGTGTATTCGATCTTGACGGAGCCGCGCAGCTTCTCGACGTCGGCGGGGGTGTAATCCCGTTTGATACCCTTGAAGCGGTCGGTTGCTGTTGTCAGCGTCATGGGATGGTCCTTATCTAAAGATAATTGGTTTACAGAAATTGACAGTGGCCAGAGAATAAGAGTGCAGTGCAGCAGACGCAATCCTCGAAGAGTCATTCAAAAAACCGAATGTAAATTGTCATTAAATTTACAATTGACAAAATAAAATCTGTGATATTTAGTCAATAAATGAAATCGATGCGTATTGGCGGTAAATTGCGCCGTCTCCGGCAGGACCGCCGCCTCACCCAGATTCAGATGGCCGAGGCGCTCGAAATCTCGGCCAGCTATCTCAACCTGCTCGAAAGCAACCAGCGTCCGGTCACAGTTCGGGTGCTGCTGAAGCTCGCCGAGAAGTTCCAGATCGATCTCAATACACTGGCGGGGGACGATGACGAGCGCCTGAACGCTGCGCTGATGGAGGCATTCTCCGATCCGATCTTCGACGCCGCCGACGTTAAGGCATCCGATATCAAGGACGTAGCCGCAACCATTCCCGCCTTTGGCCGCGCCGTGCTCGATCTTTACAATGCCTACAAGCGGGGAGGCACAGCTGGCGGTGCTCTCAGTTTCGGTGATGAATCGGGCGAGGCAGGTTCCATCGCCATCCCGTCCGAGGAAGTAACGGAGTTCCTGCAAAAGCGTATGAACCATTTCCCCGATCTGGAGGAGGCAGCCGAACAGCTCTGGGTCGAAAACGGCCTTGCGATCCACACGCTCCAGCAGGACCTGATGCAGCTGCTCGCCACGCGCTATGCCGTGGATGTCGATATCGCGCCAGCCGAGGCGATGGACGGTGCCATGCGGCGCTACAACCCGCTGACACGACGGCTCGAACTGTCGGAACTGCTGCCGATTTCCTCGCGCACCTTCCAGCTTGGTGTGCAGATAGCCTACCTGGGTTTCCGCAAGGAGATTGACCATCTCATGGGTGGCGGCAAGTTCTCGACGCCGGAGGCGGATTCGCTGGTGCGGGCGGCGCTTGCCAGCTATTTCGCCTCCGCCGTGATGTCGCCGTATCAGCGCTTTCTTGAAGCGGCGCGCTCCACCCGCTATGATCTCACGGTGCTGCAGCACCGCTTCGGCAAATCATTCGAGCAGGTCTGCCACCGGCTCACCACCCTGCGTCGCAAGGGCCAGGAAGGATTGCCATTCCACCTGATCCGCGTCGATATCGCAGGCAATATCTCGAAGCGCTTTTCCGCGTCCGGCATCCAGATGGCGCGCTTCGGCTCGGCCTGTCCGCGCTGGAATGTCTATGATGCCTTCGCCACGCCGGGAACCTTGCGCGTGCAAGTCTCCGAAATGCCGGATGGACAGCGCTTCTTCTGCGTGGCCCGCACGATCCGTCCCGCTGGACGTCGCACCGGTCGCACGGGCATTCTCCAGACTGGCGGTCAGCTCGCAATCGGGCTTGGCACAAATGTCCAGAACGCGGGCGATATCGCCTATGCCGATGGCTTGAATCTCGACGATCCGCAAATCATTACCCGGATCGGAGTTTCGTGTCGCACCTGCCCGCGCAATGATTGTGCCGACCGTGCCGTGCCGTCGATGCACCAGCGGTTGGAACTGGACGAGAACCGTCGCGGGATGAGCACTTACGCGCGGGTGGGATAAACTTAACAATTGACGCCAATCTGCCACAATTCAAGACGGCGCGGATGGTCGGGTAATTTGAGGAGAAACCATGACTCGCTCTTTCATCATCGCACTCGGCATGTCCTGCGCTGTGCTTGGAACGGCCTCCGCGCAGGACACCGGCATCCCGGCCTGTGACGATTTCTACAAGGCTTACGAAGCCTGTATCAGCACCAAGATTCCCGAAGCCCAGCGCGCCACGTTCAAGCAGGCCCTGGATTCCGGCAAGGCCTCCATCAAGCAGGCCTCGAGCAATGCGGCTGCGCGACCACAGCTCGAGCAATCCTGCACCATGCAGAAGCAGCAGATGAGCCAGGCCATGGCGAGCTACAATTGCAAATGGGATTGATGCTCGCCTAGGGCGTGAACATTCCCGCTTTCCTCGGATCAACCCGCCGCAAATCTCCCTTGCGGATCGTCACGCCATGGCGGTCGAAGAATTCAAGGATCAGGATAGCCATCTTGCGACCGATCCCGATGCGGTCACGAAAGGCGGCGGCATTGAACCAGTGGTCAGGTTCTGCCGCTTCCGTCTCTCTTGCCACGGCCAGAAGCTCTGCCACGGCAGGTCTCAGCAGGAAGTGATCCTCCGCCACCTCATCCACATCGCCGCGCCGCGCCAGCCGCTTCATCAGGCCGCGAATGGTGTCCTCGCGTCGCTTCAGATGTTCTGCCAGTTGGTTGATGCGCGGTGGCTTGAAGCGGTCTTCGCCCGACATCAATGGGAGGATTTGCGCCCAAAGCGCTTCATGCTCCGATGACAAGCGTGGGATATGGTCGGGCAAGCGTAGCCACGCACCACTGGCCGCGATTGCGCCACGTCGCACGAGATGCGCCACGAGCGCTGCGAATGAATCCGGTGCCAGCCGCTCCGTCAGTGACAACCGCAACCGGTCAACTGACAATCCGGCCTGATCCGGATGCTGCACGTGATGCGCGGAAAGCCGCTCATGAATGCGGCGCGACAGGACCAGCACCAGCGGTGGGGCGAAGATGAAGCGGCGTGTTTCACCATTTAGAACAAGCAGGTTCTCGCGGGTAATGACGGGATCAAGGTCCTCGGGGCGCAGCCCTGCACACGAAACATACGTGTCGATGTCGATAGCGTGCGGCGGCAAAACCAGAAGATCAGGCAGGGCGTCCACCGGTCCCTTGCGCGCGATGGCTGACAATGCGGCGAGCCGCTCCGGCCTGCGGCGGTTGCGCCCCGGCGCATGGATATCCAGCACCGTCCCGCCGCCGATAGTGCGACGGGCAGAGGTATCCCGGATCACAAAGCGGTCGCCCGCCAGAAGAGCTGCAGGCCTGTCCAGCACGATCTGCGCCAGCTGCATTGTTACCGGTTGAATGTGGTCCTGCTCCAGCGGTACCAGCCTTGCCGTCCACGCACCCGTACCGGCGTGCATATGGAGCGGAGTCCAAATTGCCAGAGGTTTGCTGTCACCATCGACCATGCGAACCATGGCATCGAAGCGCTGCGTTGGCTGGTACAACGCTGCTTCCACCAGCACATCGCCACGCCTGACCTCTTCGACGCTTACCCCCGCCAGATTGATCGCCGCTCGCTCTCCGGGTGATGCCTGCTCCGCCTTGCGGTTCTGGGCATGCAGTCCTCGTACGCGGACCTCGCGGCCGGATGGTGAGAGCACGAGACGCTCGCCTGTGCTAACGCGCCCGGCCAGAACGCCGCCCGTCACCACGGTACCAGTACCTTGCACCGAGAACACACGGTCCACGGCGAGGCGAAAGGGCTGCTTGCTGCTGCTATCCTCCCGCCGAACCAATGCGCGGAGAGCATCCTTGATCTCTGCCAATCCTTCTCCTGTCATGGTTGAAACCGCAATGACTGGCACATCACGCTGTGACATCTCCTTGAGAATCCCGTTGATCTCGCACTGCCGCAGCTCCAGTAACGCCGCATCCGCAAGATCAGCCTTGGTCAGCGCAACGACACCGATCCGGACACGCAGCAATTCCGCAATCAGCAGATGCTCCCGCGTTTGCGGCTTGATGCCCTCGTTTGCCGCGACAACCAGCATCAGTGCTGACACCCCGGTGACGCCCGCCAGCATGTTGTGGACATACCCCTCATGCCCCGGAACATCGACAAAACCGATGCTGCTGCCATCCTCCTGCGGCCAGTAGGCAAAGCCCAGATCGATGGTGATGCCGCGCGCCTTTTCCTCTTTCAACCGATCCGCATCGACGCCTGTGATGGCTTTCACCAGACTGGTCTTGCCGTGATCGATATGGCCCGCCGTCCCGATGATCACGGGGTCAAGCCGAGGTGCGTGAGCTGACCGATGAAGGTGTCCACGTCATCGAGGCATCGCAGATCAAGCAGGAAACGTCCCTCGTTGATCCGCCCGATCACCGGCATCGGTAACGTGCGGAAGCGTTCGGCCAGACCGTCCAGCGCCCGTCCCGGAGATCCTTTCACGGGCGTCACAGCGATCCCCCCGCTTGGCAAGGTCTCCAGTGGTAGGGCGCCTGATCCGATTTGGCTCGTCAATTCGGCGACATCAACAATCCAGCGCGTTCCGAGTGCGTCCTGCAATGCGGGCTGAAGCTTCTCGGCCATTTGGAGCAAATCAACCCGCTTGCGGGTAAAAAACCGCAGGGTTGGCAGATGCTCCGGCAATGTCTCCGGGTTGCGGTAGAGCTTCAGCGTGGCCGCCAGTGCCGCCAGCCGCAGCTTGTCCGCCCGCAGTGCCCGCTTGAGAGCGTTTTTCGCACAGCGCTGCACAAGATCCCGCCGCCCCGCGATGATACCAACCTGCGGTCCACCCAGCAGCTTGTCCCCGGAGAAGGTTACGAGATCCGCGCCATCTTTCAGAGCATCCTGCACCGTCCGCTCGTGGCTCATGCCGTATTGCGAGAGATCGACCAGCGTGCCCGAGCCAAGATCATCAATCAGCGGCAGATTGTGCTTGCGGGCGATGGTGGCCAGCGCTGGACCCTCCACTTCAGCCGTGAATCCCTGCACGCGGTAGTTGGACGTATGCACCTTCATGATGGCGGCAGTGCGGGAAGAGACGGCATCCTCGTAATCCGCCGGATGGGTGCGGTTTGTGGTGCCGACCTCGCGCAGCTTGGCCCCGGCGCGGCGCATGATGTCGGGAATGCGGAAAGAGCCGCCGATCTCGATCAGTTCGCCCCGTGACACAATGGTCTCCTTGCCCTGCGAGAGCGAGGACAGTGCGAGCAGAACGGCAGCGGCATTGTTGTTGACGACAACGCAATCTTCGGCCCCGGTCAACTCGCGGATCAGGCCGCGCACGTGATCATCGCGCTCGCCTCGCTTCCCGGTTGCAGTATCATACTCGAGATTCACCGCATGCCGCATGGTCAGAATGGCGGCCTGAATGGCCACTTCGGGTAGGATCGCCCGCCCGAGGTTGGTATGCAGAACTGTGCCGGTAAGATTGATTACAGGCCGCAAGCTTGGTGCATCCGCCACGATCAGCCGTTCCAATGCCTCATATGCAACGGTTTCCACGGTAACAGGTGCAGAACCAGCACTGCGGTCGGCACGAAATCTCTCGAGCGTTGCCCGCACCACGGCAACTGTCGCTGTACGACCAAAGCGCGCAAATGCAACCGCTCCGCTCTCATGGTTCAGGACGGCATCCACGGATGGAAATGGTGAGGCGGACTTGATCTGTGGACTAGGCATGCATCCAGATTTCCTCTGTGACGGGCTCCAGCGCAAGCTGGATATGATGTTTTTGGCCATCACAGTTCGCTGCGGCCTGTTGCAAAGCTTCAACAGTCTGTTGCTCCAATGCAATGTATAGTGCCAAAGGCAGCGGATAAATGGGTTGGGGCCGGATGACGGTTGGTATTGGACATCGCACGGTTGATCCGGCGGAACAGGCGGCCCAGCTGCTGTTTCGCATCGGCTTCGGCATCCTGTGCATAATGCTGCCCGTCGCAGCCGTGTTCTCACGGCGCGCGCTGGTCGTTATTGCGCCCATTGGCATTCTGGTCCTTATCTCCGCCGCCCTGATGATGAAGGGCCGGTCTGATGCTGCATTCCGGATCAGGGAGGCGCTTTCCAGCCCGGTGGGCTACGCCGCGCTCTTTCTGGCGGTATGGTCGGCGATGTCACTGGCCTGGACGCCATATCCAGGGCCGGGCGCGGAAAGGCTCTTTCGCGTCGTGGGCTCAGGGGCCATTGCTATTGCCGCGATATTGGCACTCCCCGAGCGGATGCGGGCCTCCAATCTCTATCTGCTTTCTATCGGTATCGGTTTTGCCGCTCTCTGCGCACTGGGCACAGCCGTGTTACAGCCCTCGCTATCCGATCCTGTGGTCATGGAACGTGCCACGATCCTGATTTCGCTCATGGCCTGGCCAGCGGTCACATGGCTGTCCATCAAGCGCCGCACCGTTGCCGCCATGGGCATTGCCGGTGTGGTCGGGTGTCTCGGGCTTGTCCTGCAGGGAACGAGCATCCTGCCAGCCCTGCTGGTGGGTGCGGTGCTGCTTGGCGGGGCCATGAACAATCTCAGGGGCTCTGCGATTGCCTTCATCACCGCGATCACTATTTTGGTAATGGGTGCACCGCTGATCGCCGTCGGTCTGTCGCTTCTGACCCAGCAGGGCAGCATTTTTGGTCGCACCATGCAGGTCTGGGCGGACGTGATCATGGCTGACCCCTCGCGGCTTCTCACCGGGTATGGTCTGGAAACGGCGTTGCGTAACCGTCTGTATCAGGCGCTGGATACCTCTGCGCCGACAAGCCTGCTGTTCGAGATCTGGTATGAACTGGGCCTTCTTGGCGCATTGGCCTTGACGGTCGGAATGGCGATGGTTGCTCTCAGGATTGCCCGGCTGGGGCGCGTGATGGGCCCCTTTGCGCTGGGTTGTACAGGCTTCGCTTTCGCGCTGGCAGTCATGGGCCTCGGCACATCGCAGACCTGGTGGGTGACTGCGATTGCCACGACCTGCATTGCCTTCGTTGCTGTGGCGAACGGAGAATACCGTACCGAACGTCCGACAGCACGCGCCGCATTGCCTGAGATCGTTTCCGCCTGAACCTACCGGATCATCCCCATGAACCGGGGTAGCCACAGCGTGATCTCGGGTATGAAGGTGATGGCGATCAGCGCTGCGAACAGCGGTGCCAGCCATGGCAGGATAGCCATCGTGGTTCGCTCCACCGAGAGTTGCGCCACACGAGACAGTACAAACAACACCATGCCCAGCGGCGGGTGCAGCAGGCCGATCATCAGATTCAGCGTCATGATCAGGCCGAAGTGGATCGGATCGATCCCGAGCTTCAGCACGATGGGCAGCAGGATCGGCACGAGGATGGTAATTGCTGCGATGGTGTCGAGGAAGCATCCCACGAAGAGCATCAGCAGGTTCACGAGGACAAGGAACACGTGCTTGTTATCGGTAATCGAGAAGATGAGGTTGGAGAACGACGCAGCGGCCTGACTGACTGTCAGCAGCCAGGCGAAGATCGAAGCAGCCGTGACGATGAACAGAACGGATGCCGTGGTCTCGATGGTGTCGAACGTGGCCTTGGCCAGCGATTTCATGGTCATCGAGCGATAGCGCACGAGGCCGAGGAAAAGCGACCACATAACGGCGGCCACTGCTGCTTCCGTCGGCGTGAACCAGCCCAAAGTCATGCCGCCGATGAGAATGACCGGTGTCATCAGGGCCATGACAGCTGAGAACTTGAGAACATAGTCGAGCAGCAGCACAACGCCGAGCGTCAGGAAGATGGCTGCGTTCTGGGCCACGCCGTATTTCTCCATCAGATAAACCGCGAGGGGGAAAGCAAAGACAACGACGACCTCGATGCAGGCATGGCCGATCCGCCGCAGATCGAACGGTGCGTCCGAACCCCAGCCGTAGATGCGGGCGAAGATCATCACGGTGATCATCATGAACACCGTCATCAATACACCGGGGATCACGCCACCCAGGAACAGCGAGCCGATCGAGACATTGGCCATCATGCCGTAAATCACAAAAGGCAGTGACGGCGGAATGATCGGCCCCAGGGTCGCCGAGGCGGCTGTAACGCCAACCGCCACCTCGATGGGATAACCGTGGTCCTTCATCGCCTTTATCTCGATTGTGCCGATGCCAGCCGCATCGGCGATGGCCGTGCCCGACATGCCGGAGAAGATCACCGAGCCGATGATATTGACCTGCGCCAGCCCCCCCCGCATCCAACCCACGAGATCGACCGCAAAAGCGTAAATCCGGCCGGTGACGCCTGCTATGTTCATGAGATTGCCCGCGAGGATGAAAAACGGCACAGCGAGCAGGGGAAAGCTCTCCACGCCTGCGATCATGCGTTGCGCGACGATCACATCGGGTGCGCCGCCATGCACCGCAAGATATGCCAGCGAAGCCGCCACCATCGATACGGCGACGGGTACGCCCAGCACCATGAGCAGCAGAAAGCCACCGAGAAGAACCAGCATCAGCGCAACTCCCGGGAGACTTCAATCTCGGAACCATCAAATGCGCCGGGGCGCTCCAGCACGGAATAGCCGCGCTTCCAGTTGTCCCATCCCACCTTCACGCTCCAGAACGCCATCAGCAGGAAAGCTGCGAAAACCATCATAAAGAACGGCATCTTGGGAAAATCGATCGTTGTCATACGCTCGTCATGGATGATGTTGGAATAGCGCCAGACGAGGAGGGCAAGATAGGCAAAGACGATTGTGCGCAGGATGTCCACGAAGGTCGACAGGACGCGCCCTGGCAGCCCCGGGAGGTAGCGGTAAATGAAATCGACATGGATATGCCGCGATGTCCGCACGCACATCGCGGAGCCCAGAAAGACAATGGCGACCAGGCAGAAGATCGCGATCTCCTCGGTCCAGGCGAAACTGTTGTTCAGCACATAGCGGGTGAAAAACTGCAGGAAAACACAGCCGCACATCATCCAGAAGATCGCCAGTGTCACCCAGTCCTCGGGACTGTGATCGGAAAGATCGATGGGGATTTCCACCTCGTCGAAGGTCCTGGCGATCTCTTCGGACGTGATCTGGGTGTGAATTTCAGCCACAGGCGATGCTCCGGGTGTCATGGGAGTTGGCTGAAAAGCCACAGGGACAACAAAGCGGAGCGCCGGGCCACAGGAGCTCCGCCTTGTTATTTCGGCCATGCACAGGTGCTGGCCAGCGTTACCAGCCTGTGATCAGGAGCCCTGACCCGACTTGATCGCCTGGATGCGGTCCCAGTCGGACTTCTTGTAGCCGAACTGCTCGAATGTGACCGCCTTATTGACTGAATCAAGGAAGTCCGCCCGGTTGATCTCTGTCACGGTCAGGCCCTTGTCCTTAAAGAACTGCACCAGCTTGGCTTCATCCGCCCTGATCTTGGCCGTTGCCCGCGCTGCCGCTTCCTGCGTCACATCCGTGAAGATCTGCTTCTCGGCGTCTGACAGCTTGTCCCATGTCCCCTTGGCAATGATGGTATTCAATTGGTCGACGATATGGCCTGTCAGCACGATATGCTTCTGAACCTCGTAGAATTTCTTTGCCTCGATGGTGGTCAGCGGGTTCTCCTGTGCTTCCACGGTGCCGTTCTGCAGCGCGAGATAGACTTCTGCGAAAGCGATCGGCGTTGTGTTGGCTCCGCAGGAGCGCGGCATGGCGAGATAGGCCGGAACATCCGGCACGCGGATCTTCAGGCCCTTCATCTCTGCGCAGGTCTTGAAGGCCCGATTGGTCGAGGTGTGCCGCACGCCGTAATACGTCGTGGCCGTGATCTTGTGGCCGGTCTTGTCCTGATACCCTTGCGCAAACTCCTTGAACACATCGCTCTTGGCAAAGGCGAGCAGGTGATCGGAATCGCGGAAGGTGAAGGGATAATAGGTCACGCCCATTGGCGGGAAGGATCGCGCCGCGAAGCTGGAGCCGGTATAGATCATGTCCACCGAGCCCAGTGACAGGCCCTGGTTGATATCCGTTTCCTTGCCGAGCTGCGAGGCCGGGAAAACGTCCACGGTGTATTTGCCGTTGGTGCGCTTGGCGATTTCGCCGGCGGCCCAGAGCGCTTCCGTATGGAAGGCCTCGGCTGTTTCGTAGACGTGGCCCCATTTCAGCTTGGTCTGTGCCGTCGCTGGCGCGGCCAGAAGCGATAGGCCGGCGAAAGCGGCAAGTGCCGTGAATGTCCGTCTCTTCATGATGATGTCCTCCCGTGTGTTGGCATGATCCGCGAACCCGGGTCCGGATCGCGGTTCTGCGCCGCATGTCCGGAAAGGGTATTTGTCAATTCGTCAGACCAATTGATCCAAAGCTATCGGTGCGGGGATGACAGTGTCAAGGCAATGCCGTCAACCCAGAGCAAAAACTGATCCCGCCACAGTCTCTCGCTTCAACGCAGCCAGATCCCAGGCAATGCCGAGGCCTGCGTCCTGCGAGGGAAAAGCCCGCCCATCCTCGCGCGCCATCGGCATTGTTGTCAGTATGTCGAGCTGCGGGATATATTCCACCCAGCGCGCATTTGGCACGGCACAGCAGAGTCCAACATGCAGTTCCATCAGGAAATGTGGACACACCGGCACGTTGAAAGTCTCGGCCAGATGCGCCACCTTGAGCCAGGGCGTGATGCCGCCAATGCGCGCCACATCGACCTGCACGACAGAGCAGGCATTGCGCTGCAGATACTCGCGGAAATGCAGGGCGGAATAGAGGCTCTCACCCACGGCGATTGGAATCGTCGTTGAAGCCGACAGCCGCTCGTGTCCCGAGAGATCATCCGCCGTCAGCGGCTCCTCGAACCAGGCAATATCAAGCGGTTCGTAATGCCGCGCACGCCGGATCGCTTCATCCACCTGAAACGCCTGATTGGCATCGGTCATGATTTCGAATGTGTCACCCAGAGCGGTTCGCACGGCTGAGAGACGCGCCACATCCTCGCGCACATGCGGGCGACCAACCTTGATCTTGGCTCCCTTGAAACCTTCGGTTTTTGCCCGCAACGCATCCTCCACCAGAGCCTGCGGCTCCAGATGCAGCCAGCCACCTTCGGTCGTGTACATCGCAACGCTCTCCTGCGCACCGCCCGCCATGATGTGCAGCGGCAGGCCCGCTTTCTTGCAGCGCAGATCCCACAGCGCTGTGTCGATAGCGGCGAGCGCCAGCGCCGTGATCGCCCCCACCGACGTTGCATGAGTCATGAACAGCAGGTCCCGCCAGATGCGCTCGATCTGACTGGCGTCGCGTCCGATGAGGGCAGGCAGCA
This sequence comes from Hyphomicrobiales bacterium, assembly GCA_031431475.1. Taxonomy (GTDB): domain Bacteria; phylum Pseudomonadota; class Alphaproteobacteria; order Rhizobiales; family Beijerinckiaceae; genus JADCCX01. Next base: position 209,914 of record JANPDL010000035.1, on the reverse strand, counting down.
GCGTCAGCTCGAGCAGTTTCATCACAGAAGGACCGCCGGTGCCGATGGTATAGCTGTAGCCGATACCTGATGCGCCGTCGGCATCCGTGATCCGCACCATTGGCGTTTCCTGGCTGACAAAGGACTGGATCGCGTCGGTGCGCTTCACCTTCGGCTTCAGGTCGATCATCCAGGCTTCGATGCGCGTGATTGTGGCCATGTTTTCCCCGAGACGCTGTGATTGACAGCAAGCGTAGGGCGAGGGCGGCGATCTTCGCAAGCACGGTGATTTTGCGTGTGACAAGCCGACGGCGAATTGGCTATCGTCCTGCCATGTCCATCACCCTCACTATTCTGGGCTCCAAAGGCGGCCCGGCCATCCGTACCGGCGGTCCTTCGCCGACGTCCATGCTGCTTGATGTGGACGGAAAACTCTATGTCGTGGATTGTGGCCTTGGCGTCACACGCGGCTTTGTCGAGGCAGGACATTCGTTGCGAGACCTGTCGACAATCCTGATCACGCACCACCATTCCGACCACAATCTGGAATTCGGCAACCTGATCCACACAGCCTGGTGCGCTGGATTGGGAGCGCCTGTGAAGGCCTACGGCCCGAAAGGGCTAGCCGAAATGTGGCCCGCGTTCTGCGGGCTGAATGCCTTCGATATCGCCACGCGCATCGCGGACGAGGGCCGCCCGCCGCTGGAGCCGATGGTCAAAGTGACAGATTTTGCCGAGGGGCTCGTCTTCGATGATGGCGTCGTCAGTGTCACGGCGATGCGCAATCACCATCCGCCAGTGATCGACAGTTTTGCCCTGCGCTTCGTGATAAGGCAGGCCAGCGGCGACAAGGCCATTGTCTTCTCCGGCGACACGGCCTTCATTCCAGACATGATCCCCTTCGCGAAGGGCGCGGATATCCTCGTGCATGAGGCGATGTATCTGCCCGGCGTGGACCGCCTTGTCGCGAAAACACCCAATGCCAACCGGCTGCGGGAGCATCTCATGGCAAGCCACACGCTGGCGGCGGATGTGGGCAGCATCGCGCGGGATGCTGGCGTGAAGCATCTTGTCCTCAATCATCTCGTGCCTGCCGATGATCCTGAGACGAGACCGGAGCACTGGGAGGCCGAGGTGCGGACGGCCTATGCAGGCGCGCTGACCGTGGCGCGAGATGGGGTAAAGATCGTGATTTGAGGCTGACTCTCCTACGTCGTTCCCCTCATTATGCAGAACTCGCCGCTACCCTAAGCTGCACTACATGCTTAGGCGGATCATCATCCTGTACGGAGTTCTCGGCCCTGTCACGGGCGCGACGCTTTATGTCGCGGTGTCCGCCCTTGCATCCGTCTTCCAGCTCCGCCCGGATATCTTCCTCGATCCGCGCTTCTTCGGTGCGACGCTGCTGGCCAATATCGATCTCGTGACGTGGCAGATCGCGGTCTCAGCCCCGGTCACCCTGCTGCCAGCATTGTTCACGGGCTGGATGACAGCGCGGCGGATCGAACGGTATGGTCATTGCCGGTGGTGGCTCAGTTGCAGCTACGGCAGCGTGTTCAGCGGCGGTCTCGCCATCATCGGCCTCAGCCTCGGGCATCTCACGATGCCGCACCTGACGATCATTCCGCCCGTCCTTGGCGGATCAGCGCTCATCGCGCTGATCGGCTTTGTCGGCACATGGCCGTGCTGGCGTCTGGCGAAGGCAACCTTCCCGGGTTACCGCAGCTCCCCGCAGAACCTCTGAATCCGGCGGCAGGCTTCTTCCAGCTTCTCATCGCTCGTGGCGTAGGAGATGCGGAAATTGGGGCCGAGCCCGAATGCCGAGCCGTGCACCGCCGCGACGCCTTCGCCCGCCAGCAGCTCCAGCACCAGATCCTCGTCGGTTTCCAGCTTTTTGCCCGATGGCGTGGTCTTGCCCATCAGCGCGGAGCAATCGGGATAGACATAGAACGCGCCTTCCGGCACCGGGCATTTGAGGCCGCGTGTCTGGTTCAGCATGGAGACCACGAGATCGCGGCGGCGCTCGAAGGCCGCGCGGAACTTCGGCAGATGCTCCTGCGTGCCCGTCAGCGCTTCTACCGCCGCCCATTGCGAAATCGATGACGTGCCAGACGTCTGCTGCCCCTGCACATTGTCCATCGCCTTGATCAGATGCTCTGGTCCTGCCGCATAGCCGATGCGCCAGCCCGTCATGGCGTAGGATTTCGAGACGCCGTTCATGGTCAGCGTGCGCTCGTAGAGATTGGGCTCCACTTCCGCAGGTGTGCAGAACTTGAAGTCGCCGTAGACCAGATGCTCATACATGTCGTCGGTCAGCACCCAGACATGCGGATGCTTCATCAGCACATCTGTGATCGCCTTCATCTCCGCCCATGTGTAGGCGGCGCCCGATGGGTTTGACGGAGAATTGAGGATGATCCACTTCGTTTTCGGTGTAATCACCTTATCGAGGTCCGCCGCCTGAATCTTGAACTGCTGCTCCAGCGTGGTGTGCACAAAAGTGGGCGTACCGCCGCACAAAGCCACCATTTCGGGGTAGCTGACCCAGTACGGCGTGGGGATAACCACCTCGTCACCCGGATTCAGCGTCGCCATCAGGGCATTGAAGATGACATGCTTGCCGCCCGTGCTGACGATGGTCTGCGAGGCCTTGTATTCGAGGTTGTTCTCGCGCTTGAACTTGGCTGCAACGGCGGCGCGCAACTCGGGGATGCCCAGCACCGGCGTGTATTTCGTCTCGCCCCGGCGGATCGCAGCGATGGCGGCTTCCTTGATGTTGTCCGGCGTGTCGAAATCCGGCTCGCCCACCGAGAGCGAGATCACATCCTTGCCGGTGGCTTTCAGGTCCCGGGCTTTCTGTGTGAGCACGATGGTGGCGCTCGGCTTGATGCGGGACAGGGCGTCGGCGATGAAGGCCATGGGACAACTCCAGGAAAGGTCTGCGCAGCAAAGCGCGCACTTTCCCTAATCGCGGCAACCACGCGGGACAAGCCAGAATCCGTCATTGAAATGACAAATGGTCGCGATGGACTGGCGGGTTAACGTAAGGAAGCTGTCAGTTCGTGACCTTGATTGTACCCGTGATCGTCGGCGCGTCGATCTCCGCATAGACCTCGTCGATGTGCATCGCATAGGTCCAGAGCGATGTGGCAGCGATTGTCAGACCGGCGATCAGAAGGATCGGTAGTACGAGGAATTTCGGCAGCATTTGGGCCAGACCATTGATGTGCAGGCGATGGTCCGAACGAGGCCGCGTCAGGCCGACCTGGGGACGGGAGCGCAAACCAGAACTCGCGGGCATGGGACAACTCCGTGGTGCGAAGTGAGCAAAAAATAGTTTGAAGAGGTAGATGTGAAGGAATTGTGTTTTTTTCACTGTGTCCTTGTGTCGTCGCGCCATAGCTCGCGGGATCGTGATACAAATGGTAAATGCTTCGTTTCATTCGGCTTGCGGCCTTCAGCGCCATTTTCGTGATTTTGACCGTGGTGGCGCTCTCGCTTCTGACCTCGAAGGAGGAATCCATGCTCGCTGTGGTCTATGAAACGATTTTCGGTTCTCCCGACCTTGGCCCGGTGGATTTCGAGACCTTCACGCGCGCATCCTCGCCCAACACGGCGCTGGCCTGCCCGCCGGGCTTCTGCCGCAACGCACCTGCTGATTTTGATCCCGGCGTTTTTCAGGGATCAGATGAGGACTTGCGCAAGCGTTTCACGGAGTTTGTGCTGGCCCAGCCTCGCGTGGTGCCGGTCTATCGCCATGCGCAGCCCGGCCTGGCGATGCAGGACCGCTATGTGCAACGCTCGGCCACAATGAGCTTTCCGGATACGATCAATGTCCGCTTCATTGCCCTTTCGGACACGACATCGACGCTGGCGATCTATTCACGCAGCCAGTTGGGACATAGCGATATGGGCGTGAATCTGGCAAGGATCAGACTCTGGACGGACAACGCCATGGTACGCGGCAAAGGCGGTTGAATCTCACCCGTGCCGGAGCTTCAGCACCAGCACGATGCCGATCAGCGGCACGCTTACGCAATTTGCGAGGATCAGCGGCAGCGAATTGAGCGAAAGGCCGTAGCCCAGCCACATGAAGTTCCCGATGAAAAGGAGCCATTGTGTCCACAGCGATATGTCCCGGGTCTGGCGGGTTCGGATCGTGCGTATCGCCTGGGGTAGGAAGGCGCTCGTCGTCAGCACGGCAGCAAGAGCGCCAATCCATTCGATCATCATGGGGTTCATGGAGCGGCGATAGAGGATTCGCTCCTGGTTGTCTTTACCAAGCGGCCGTCGAATGTGGCTGACTTCAGGCCACCAGCCCCTTCATGGCTGATACCTGATTGCTGCCAGGGAAAACCTTCTCCGCCAGCACATGCGCGGTAATGCCCAGATGATCCTGCAGCAAGCCTTTCAGCACCACGCGGAGGTCTATCGTCGGTTTAAGATCTCGGCCCTCGTGCAACTGGTTTGCCGCAAGCCCCGGCCAGTCCGCAAAGACCTTGCCGCCCGCCACCGCACCACCCAGCATGAAGGCCACCGTGCCTGTGCCGTGATCGGAACCCACTGTGCCGTTGATGCGCGCGGTGCGCCCAAATTCCGTCACCACAATCACGGCTGTATCGTTCCAGACCGGCTTCAGCACCTCCTCGAAGACACCGAATGCGCCATCAAGCCCGCCCAGCAGGCTGGCGAGGCGGCCCGTGGCACCGCCCTGATTGGCATGCGTATCCCAGCCATCGAACGAAAGCGCCGCAACGCGCGGTCCATCCGATGCCGCCAGCAAACGTGCAGCACCCTGTGCCGCCTGTGCCATGCCCTTGGGATCGGCGGAACCACCCTGCGGCTTGGCCATGTCGCCGCTCATGCCCTGTGCCTTCGCCATCTTGTCCGTGTCGAGACCGGCCAATAGCGCCTTGCCGAGAGCCGGATCACGGTGCGTGTAGAGGTCGAGCACGCGCGCCGCGAGGTCATCACTGGCATTGGGGACGCCCTGTGGGGCCCAGCCCATGACCGGGGCCGTGCCGCGCAGGATCAGAGGCGTGGCAGGGCCTATGCCCAAACCACCTTTCCCGTTGACGCGCTGGCCCGCAGGCATGGCCTGCAAAGCCCGGTTCAGCCAGCCGCTATCGACGCGGCCGGGCCGATCATAGCCGCTTTCCAGCAAATCCTGCCCGTCGAAATGCGAGCGCTCGCGGTAGGGCGTGGCAGCAGCATGCAGGACGGAAGCCTTGTTCTCCTTGTAGAGACGAGCGAAATTCTTCATCGCGGGATGCAGCGCGAAAAACCCGTCCAGCGGCAGTGCCGCGAACGCGCCTTCCTTCGACAGCGCGATCTCGCCGCGCAGATCGGCATAGGCCGGATCGTTGATGGGCGGTACGGCAGACAGGCCGTCCAGCGCGCCCCGCAGGATCACCACCAACAGGCGCGGATCACGCGCACCGGCGGCGCTGGCCACCCGATTCAGATGCGCCCAGGCGTAGAAACTGACGCCCGCACCCAGCAACCCGCGCCGGGTGATGAGGCCAGCTTCGCGGCAACCATTCGGGGTGATGTGATTGGTCATGGGTCTTTCCCCTTACCGCCGCTGGAATTCGGGTGACATCAGCAGGATCGCCAGGCCCTGATGCTTCGATTCTGCCCGGCGGATCGCCTGCGTCGTGTCAGAGGACAGCGCTGTGTCGAACAACTGATCTGCAAGGTCCGACGGATTGAACCGGTCGCCGAGCCGCCGCGCGATATTGGCCGACAGATCAAGCCGCGTCCGCAGGCTCTCGGGGCTGGCCCAGTGCGCGAATGTATCGGGATAACCATTGGGACCCGGTACAGCCCAGAGCGGCGCACCCATGAGGTTGAGAGGCTGGATGACCTGACCAAACTCCTTCGGCGCGCCGGAGAACCGCACGACCGATGCCAGCCATTCATAAGGGGTTCGCACCTTCGACAATTCGCCTTTCCAGGCCTCATCGTGGCTGACCAACGCGCGCGAAACCTCCGCAAGATCGCCGTCGGTGTCGCGGAAGATCTTCGCGAGATGCGCCATAAGCGCCTGCGGCGGTGCTTCATCAGAAATGAAATGGCGCACCAGCTTGCGCGCCACGTGGTTGGCGGTGGCGGGATGACGGGCAATATCCCTCAGCGCCATTTCCCCCTGTTCGACACCGGTGTCACGGTAGGTTTTGCCCAGCACAATCTGGTCGCCCGGCTCATGCCGGTTGGCGGTGAACACAAAGCTTCCGGCGGGTCCTAGTCTTTCGCCCGCACCCACGAAGGTCCAGCCCGTGATGATTTTGGCCAGTGCCGTGACATCGGCCTGTGTATAACCGCCATCAACACCAAGCGTATGGAGCTCGAGAATCTCGCGGCCCAGATTCTCGTTAAGCCCGACATTGCGGTTCTTGCCTGCGCGGGAATTGGGGCCGACGGATTGCCGGTTGTCGAGATAGAACAGCATCGCCGGATGTTTTTCCACCGCCAGCAGCATATCCGAGAACTTGCCCAGCACGTTGGGGCGGATCGCTTCTCGTTCCAGCGATCCCGCAGTGGCGCGGGTAATCTGTCCCTTCTGCACGGAAACACAGAAATGGTTTGACCAGAACAGCACCAGCCTCTCGCCGAACCCGATGGCTGGCTCCTCCGCCTTGCGGATGCGGGCAAGCGCCTCGTTGCGGTAGATGATCTGCTCGATCTGGGGCGGTTGCTGCGGGGCTTGCGCTGGTTTGGCGGGTTGCGCGGAATTCATGTCCATGCCGCCGGGCGCAGGGTTACCATGACCCCCACTGCGGGCTTTGGCCGCCTGCATCTCCCGGCGATCGTCCCGGTTGCTTTCGCGCGCAAGACGCTCTGTCTTTGCCTCGTCGAAATGCTTCGCCAGCGCCACCTGCGTGGTGAACAGGCTGTCATCCTCGACAAAGAGCTTCAACGGGTCCCATGTCTCGCGCCTGAGCGCTCCGCGTGGATCTTTTGCGAGTTCTGCCGTCATGCCGCCTGGTTTCGCGCCAAGGCCGAAGCGATGCAGCGCCACAAGTGCGCGTCTGGCTTCCTCTTGCGACAGCGCCATGGCAGCCTCCGTGAATCGGATCGAATCCCGGCTATACAACCATCAATCTTCTTTCAACTGGATGAACTCGACATGAAAGTTTGGAGAGAATAGGGCGAAAGCCATCGCAATGCGTGATCTGGCACATCAGCCTGATTGGCTTGACCCCGACGTGCTACAGGTCCAAGTCCCCGCGCCCGGGGTATAAAGGTCGTGATGTTCCGTTACTTCGAAAATCTGATTGATCCCGTGGCGACGCCGAGTGGCGTGACTCCGCCATCGGGGACTCTTGCCTTCTACTGGCACTTCATCCGGCAGCACCGCAGAATCTTCCTTTGCTTGATGGGTATCCAGTTTCTGCTGGCATCGTTTGACGCAGCTTTGCCCGTGTTCGTCGGCATGATCGTCAACCGGCTGTCGGAGGCGAGCCCCGCCACATTTTTCAGCCACAACTGGCTTTTGCTGACGGCGATGACGTTCGTCGTGCTCTTTCTGCGGCCGCTCACACTGTCCGCGCAGTTTCTGATCTCGCAGCAGACACTTGCGCCCGGCTTTTCCAGCATGGTGCGCTGGCAGAGCCACTGGCATGTCGTGCGCCAGAGCTGGCCGTTTTTTCAGGCGGATTTTGCGGGCCGCATCGCCAACAAGGTGATGCAGGTGGGGTATGCGCTCCGCTCCAGCACCACGACTATCGTCAACATCGTGCTCTACATAGCGATCTACGGTGTCGGCGCGCTGCTCGTGTTGCTGACGCAGGACTGGCGGCTCGCCATCCCCATGGTACTCTGGCTGGGTGCCTATGCCGTCATGCTGCGCCATTTCGTGCCGAAAATCGGTGAAACCGCCAAGGCAATGTCGGAAAGCCGCTCGCAACTCACGGGCCGCATCGTCGACAGCTACACCAACATTCTCACGGTCAAGCTCTTCGCCAAGGCGAGCGAAGAGGATGCCTTCGTGCGCGAGGCTTTGGTGAAGCACACCGGCCTGTCGCAGAAGCAGGGTCGCATGGTGACGGGGTTCATCATGTGCCTCGCCGCGCTGAATGCATTGCTCATCGCGTCGATCTCCGGCGTGGCGCTGTGGCTGTGGTCCACCGGAACCATCACCATCGGCATCGTCGCCACCGCCATTCCCTTCGCCCTGCAGCTCGCGGGCATGGCGGGCTGGCTGGCGTGGGAGCTGATGGAGGTGTTCGAGAACATCGGTGTTACCGAGGAGAGCATGGGCGTCATCGCCCAGCCCATCGCCATCAACGACAAGCCGGATGCGGGCGAACTGGTGGTGACCAAGGGCGAAATCCGGTTTGAGGCCGCCAGCTTCGGCTATGGTCGCGACACATCCGTGATCGACAACATGACGCTCACCATCCGTCCCGGCGAGAAGATCGGACTCATCGGGCGCTCGGGCGCGGGCAAATCGACGCTGGTCAACCTGCTGTTGCGCTTCTTCGATCTCGAGAAAGGCAAAATCCTGATCGACGGGCAGGATATTGCCGGTGTCACGCAGGAATCGTTGCGCGGCAACATCGCCATGGTGACGCAGGATACTTCGCTGCTGCATCGCTCTGTGGCCGAAAACATCCGCTATGGTCGCCGTTCCGCCAGCGATGACGATATCCGCGCGGCGGCGGAACAGGCCCATGCGCATGAGTTCATTATGGCTCTCGAGGACTGGCGTGGCCGCCGGGGCTACGATGCCCATGTCGGCGAGCGCGGCGTCAAGCTGTCGGGCGGCCAGCGCCAGCGCGTGGCCATCGCCCGCGTGATCCTGAAAGATGCGCCCATCCTCGTGCTGGACGAGGCCACGTCAGCGCTGGACAGCGAGGTGGAAGCCGCGATCCAGGAACAGCTGGTGACGCTGATGCAGGGCAAGACGGTCATCGCCATCGCCCACCGCCTCTCCACCATCGCCCGCATGGATCGCCTCGTGGTGATCGACGAAGGCCGCATCATCGAACAGGGCACCCATGCAGAACTGCTAAAGCAGGGTGGGCATTACGCGGAATTGTGGGCGCGCCAGAGCGGCGGGTTCATTGTTCAGCCCAAGCGGTTCGAGCCAAGGGAGACAATGGGGGAAGCGGCGGAGTAAGCCGCTCACAGCGATGCCAGCGCCTTCGTCACACCTTCCCGGATCTGCACTCTGATGGCTTCCGCCAGACATTCACTGGCCACATAGGCGCGAATGCTTTGGGCATCCGGGAACCCGGCCCGAGCCAAGCCGGCGGCGGCGTTCTGTACTCCGGATCGGTCGCCCTTTTCGCCGTGGGCGGCCATGAGAAGGCTGAGCGCGAGTGGATTCGTGCTTGGCGGAGGCTCATTTACGAAACGGATTACTGCCACCCAGTCTTTCCGCATCAGGGCATCAAGTGCGGGAATCGTGCTGTCATCGGGTTGCGGGTTCAGTGCCAGCGTCCGCGCTTGCCGGGCCAGTGCCATGGCTGGCGCAATCTCTCCCAGAACAAAGGCCCTGATATGGGCGATATCCGCCAGCGCCTTGGGATCATTGGGCCGTTTGTTGCTGATATCGGCGATGATCGGCTCCAGTTTTGTCACGTCACCACGACACGCAGAAACAAGGGCAGCCGTGAATGAGAGCAGGTAAAGCTTCGGCCTGCTGGCCATCGCCATCTCGATATCACTGGCAGCTGCAGCTATGAGGGCTGATCGGTCGCCATCTCCGCGGCGTGCCGCATCAAGATTGGCATAGGACGCCAGGCCGAGGCTGACTGCATCGGTCTGGCGCGGCTGCCCCAGCGCGCAGGTGCGGAAGGCCTCACGATCCGCTTGTGACCAACCCAGAATATACCGTCTGAGGCCCAGCACACAGGAGTAGGGTCCGGATGCTTTATCGGGTGAGTTTTCAAGCTCTGCCTGTGTCACGGCCCCCAGTGGCTGGCCAATATCGGCAGCAATGCGCCGTGCCGCTGCCGCAAGGGAGGGAAAGACCTGCGTGTCTGGCAGGGTGCCCTTGTCCAGGTATGTCGAACGCACCCGTCCTGTGATAGCCTCTTGCAGGGTGGTGACACTGGAATACTCCTTTCCTTCGATGACCATATTCATGTTGACGGTGTAGACGGATCGGCGATCTGCCGGATTCGCGGCTGGCGGGGCCTCGCTGCGATATGCCACGGACATCCATTGATAAGCTGAAAGCTCGGCGACCAGTTCACCCTTCAGGCCGCGCTCGAAGGCCTTCATGGCGGGATCGGGGGATGAAATGGTGACGGGTGAGACCAATACCAACGGCGGTGCTGCAGCAGGTGTCTGTGCCGGGCCGGGCTGCAAGACCAGCGCCAGCCCTCCGGCAAGCATCAGGGCCGCACCCGCTGCGGCGTACGTCCAGATGCCGGAAAAACGAGCGCCACGCTTCGGGTCCTCCTTGCGCCGCCCGCCGTGCGGACTTGCCTCTGGTTGTGGCGGAGTCTCTTTCCTGGCCGCAGAAGCAGCCGAGAACACAGGACGATAGCCCCCTTTGGGAATATCGATAAGAACAGGTGTTTCCACGCCACGGGAATAGAAGAGCTTGAGAGCGGTTCTGAGCCTTGCGATTTCCACTCTGACAATCGAGTCCTGCGCCGCATCGAAATCGGCATTCCGGCCAAGCACCTGTGTTGCGATCGCATAGGCTTTCAGCCGGTCTCCGCGCTCTGCCATCTCTTCTGCAACGATGAAACGCAGGAGCTCCGCCAGCCGGCCTGATCTGCCGAACTCTTCGGATCGACCGATGATTTCAAGTGTTCGTTCAATCTCGGATGCCCCAAAGGGCAGCCCTGGAGAAGGCTCTGGATCATCCGCTGATGGTGTTATTGACATGTCCTGGAACTGTTAATCACTCGCTCGTACCTGTGCAACTTCTTCAGAAAGGTAACGCTCCGCACACCAGCAACTGATTCGCACAAGGACGGAGCCCTGATGACACGCAACAATACCAAAGCTTCAATACAGTCTCGCAGCACTTATATCGCGCAGACAGAACAGCAGATCATCAGTTGCCATTATCTGGCGGCTGATCTTCTTGACCTTTCGCATACCATTCCGTTCGTGGAACCGGGACCAGTCCGACTGCTATCAGCATCACTGACGCGATGGGCTGATCAGATGACCCTGATCATCGAGGACATCCGCCGCGTTGTCGACGACCGGAATCTCGCATGAGCTAACCGCTCTTCAGCGCCCGTAACACCACCAGCCCAACGCCTGCTGTTTCTCACAAGTATGCCAGCGCTTTGGCCACGCCTTGCTGAATCCGCTCCCTGACGGCATCAGCCAGACATTCATTGGCCAGATAGGTGCGGATGCTTTCGGCATCCGGGAAACCTGCCTTTACCATCACAGCGGCAGTGGCCTGCGTTCCGGCTTTGTTGCCCAATTCGCCATGGGCGGCCAGAAGCACTATCAAAGCAAGAGGATTGGTGCTTCGCGGCGGTTCATTCACGAAAGTCACCGTCGCCTCCCATTCGCCGCGCATCAGGCTGTCGAGTGCTGGAACAGTGCTGCCGTCAGGCTGTTGAATCAGAGATAGTTCACGCGCCTTGCGAGCCAGAATCATACCGGAAGCCAGATCTCCCAGAACAAAAGCCCGGATATTTGCAATCCTGGAGAGAGCATTGGGATCATTGGGGGTGTTTCTTCTGATGTTGTCGAAAATCACTTCCAATTGTGCGAGATCGTCCCGGCAAGCAGCAATGCGAGCAGCTATCCCTGAAAGGAGATAGAGCTTGGGACGCATGGCAATGGCAGTTTCAACATCACGAGCGGCTGCAGCAATCAGAGTGGTGCGGGAATCACCCCCACGATACCGCGCCTCTTCCAAATAGGCATAAGCCGCCAAGCCGAGGCTGAGGGCATCTGTCTGGCGTGGCTCGGCCAAGGCACAGGCGCGGGAGATTTCACGGTCCGTCGCCAGCCAGCTTAGAAGGTATCGGCGAAGGCTGAGCAGACAGGAGTAAGGTCCGTGGGTCGCGTTCGGGCCGTCTTCGATCTCAGCCAGTGTTACAGCGCCAAGAGGCTGGCCGATATCGGCTGCAATGCGTCGCGCCGATGTTGCAAGCAAAGGAAAGATCTGCCTGTCCGGCAACATTCCCTGATCGACATAGGTTGAGCGCACGCGACCCGTGACGAAATCCGACAGGCTCGTGACGCTGGAATAGTGTCTTCCCTCGACCACAAAATTTATATTCACGGTGTAAATTGATCGAGGCTCTGAGGGGTTGGAAACGGCAAGTGTGTCACTGCGGTAGGCGACCGACATCCAATGGTGTCTGGAAAGCTCTGCTAGCAATTCGCCCTGCAGGCCAAGCTCAAATGTCCTCATGGCTGGATCACTGGATGAAATCGTGACCGGGGAGACCAGTACCAATGGCGGCAGCGCAGCAGGTGGCTGTACTGGGCCTGGCCGCAAAAACAGCGCCATTCCTCCTGCAAGCACCAGGGTTGCACCCGCTGTGGCGAACATCCAGATGCCGGACAAGCTGCTGGCAGGCTTCGGATCCTTCTTGCGCCGACCGCCATGGGGAATGTCCGCCTGTTGTGGTGGGGCCTCTTTCCTGGCGGCCGGAGAAACCGATATCACGGGACGATAGGCGCCCTTCGGAATATCGATCAGAACAGGTGTTTCCGCACCACGGAAATAGAAAAGCTTGAGTGCGGTTCTAAGCCTCGCGATCTCGACCCTGACGATTGAGTCCTGCGCCGCATCGAAATCAGCATTCCGGCCAAGAACCTGTGTCGCGATCGCATAGGCTTTCAGTCTATCACCGCGCCCTGCCATCTCCTCACCAACGATGAAGCGCAGGAGATCAACCAGACGACCAGATCTGCCAAATTCTTCGGAAAGAAAGATAATCTCGAGGGTCTGTTCGATATCAGGCGCAATCAGGTGTTCAGCCTGAGATTGTTCGGTATCATTCGGCGCTGACGACATTGACATGTTTATATTTTTTACTGAGTTGTTCCTGCTTACACAACATTTTTAAAAACAATAAGTTCCAGTCTCTATCAAAAAATGATAAAGAGATAGATAGGATAACTAACGCGCATGAAGCAATCAAATGCAAGCGTCAATTGCAACTATATAGCGCAAACATAACAGACGGCGATCATTTTCCATTATCTGGCGACTGATCTTCTTGACCTTTCGCAATCCGTTCCATTCGTGGAGCCGGGACCGGTCAGGTTGCTTTCGGCTTCACTGACGCGGTGGGCTGACCAGATGACCCTGATCATCGAGGACATCCGCCGTGTTGTCGACGACCGGAATCTCGCATGAGCTAACCGCTCTTCAGCGCCCGTAACACCAGCCCAACACCCGCCGCGGTCATCCCCAACATTATCAGTGTGTTGAACAGGCTGGTCGGCTGAAAATAGATCGTCAGGTTGAGCAAAATCCCCGCCGCAATGATCAGCACGCCTGCGAAGAGCAGCAGGAAGCCCCATGTCGAGCGGTTGTCGAAGAACAACAGGCCGATGCCAAGGATGAACGGGATAAGCGACAGGCCGAAGGCGTTGTAGCCGCCGAGCGTCCAGTAGCCCGATTGCACCGTTACCTGCTGGGTCAGGAAATACGCACCAACGACAGCCAGCCCCAGGCCGAGAAAGAATTGCGGCATGCCGCCCGGTGTTCCGCCTGCCCCGATCATGACAGTAGCCCCCGCTTGGCGAGATTGCGCATCAGCGCTCCTGTGCCAAAGGTCCAGGGCGCGCATTCCGTCGAAAGGCGCATGCGGTTGGTCAGGCTGCCCAGCTTGTCCGAGGCTATGGTCACCACATCGCCCGTCTTGTGGGTGAAGCCCTGCCCCTTCGTGCCGCGGTCCTGCGTGGGCGCGAACATGGTGCCGCAATACAGCACCGCACCATCGGGATATTGATGGTGCTTGCCCAGCATCTGGCCTGCCAGATCGGTCGGGTCGCGCGCGATCATCGTCATGTTGGACTTGCCGTCGAGCACAAAGCCATCCTCGCCCACCACGTTCAGCCGCACCTCCATGCTCCGCACGTCGTCGAGGCTGAAACTGGAGTCGAAAAACCGGATGAAGGGGCCGACGCAGGCCGCCGCGTTGTTGTCCTTGGCCTTGCCCAGCAGCAGGGCGGAGCGGCCCTCCACGTCGCGCAGGTTGACATCGTTGCCCAGCGTCGCGCCGCAGATCCAGCCGGAGGACGCCACCACCAGCACCACCTCAGGCTCGGGGTTGTTCCATGTCGAGATCGGGTGCAGGCCCGCATCCGCGCCCGTGCCGACGGCAGCCATGGGCGGTGCCTTGGTGAAGATTTCTGCATCCGGCCCAATGCCGACCTCGAGATACTGGCTCCAGCTGCCCGCCTTGATCAGCGCCTCCTTCAGCGCCATCGCCTGCGGCGAGCCCGGCTTCAGTTTGTGCAGGTCGCCACCCACCAATGCGTTGATCTCGACACGGACGGCGTTTGCCGCTTCCGCATTGCCGCGTGCTTTCTCCTCGATCACCCGCTCGATCATTGAGACCGGAAACGTCACGCCCGCGGCCTTCACGGCCTGCAGGTCGATGGGCGCGAGCAGCCAGGGTTTCGCCGGATCACGCGTGGCTTCGGCGGTGTTGGCCAGCAGCGGGGCCAGATCGCAGACAAAGTCACCGGCAGCGGCCTTCAGGGCCTTGGCGGGATCAAGCGTCTCGCACAGGTCGCGCATCGTGGGAAAAGCCGCCGAGATATCGAAGACGCCCGCCTTGCGGATCGCCACGACCGACGGCCCGCCTGCATCCGGCCGCCAGATACGACCCCCGAGAGCGCCAGTGGTGCCATCGGTAGGGAGCGTCGTTTCAGGCACGAGTTTCATAGATGGCGTTTCCCGGAGGCGGCGTTATTGTTGGTTACAATAGAGACTTGGCCTGCAGTGAATGGCAAGGCCGACCTTGAGGAAATCCAGATGACCATCCACGTCGCGCCAAAAGGCCGCCACCTTCGCCTCAATACTCTTGATAACGTAATAGTCGCGGTTGATCCCGTCGAGAAGGGCGCGATCATCGAAGGCGTCACCGCCACCGCCCGCATCCCGCGCGGTCACAAGATGGCCATGGTGCAATTCACCAAAGGCCAGCCCGTTATCAAATTCGGCCAGATCATTGGTTTCGCCCATGCCGAGATTGCGCCGGGCGAGCATATCCACTCCCACAATTGCGACTTTGCCGCTTTCGAGCGCGATTATCGCCACGCGGAGGATGCGCAACCCGAGGACATCCTGCCCCTGCATCAGCAGGCGACTTTCGAGGGTTATCGCCGTAAAATTGGCCGCGCCGGCACACGCAATTACATCGGCATCCTGACCTCGGTGAACTGCTCGGCCACAGTCGCCAAGTTCATGGCGGAGGAGATCAACCGCTCGGGCATCCTGCGCGATTATCCCAATATCGACGGCGTCATCCCGCTGGTCCACGGCGGCGGCTGCGCGCTGGACATCAACGGCGAGGGCTACGAGGTCCTGAAGCGCACCCAGTGGGGCTATGCCACCAATCCCAACATGGGTGGCGTGGTGATGGTGGGGCTGGGATGCGAGGGCTTCCAGATCGGCCGCTGGAAGGATGCTTACGGGATAAAGGAAAGCGAGACCTTCCGCACCATGACGATCCAGGAAGTGGGCGGCACCAAGAAAACGGTGATGGCGGGCATCGAAGCGATCAAGGCGATGCTGCCCACGGTCAACGCCGTGAAGCGCGAGACCTTGCCTGCGTCCGAACTGTGTCTGGCCCTGCAATGCGGCGGTTCCGACGGCTATTCCGGCATCACGGCGAACCCGGCATTGGGCGCGGCGGTGGACCGGCTGGTCAGGCATGGAGGCACGGCGATCCTGTCCGAAACGCCGGAGATCTACGGCGCGGAGCATCTGCTGACGCGGCGCGCCGCGACGAAAGAGATCGGCGAAAAGCTGGTCGGCATCATCCAGTGGTGGGAGGATTACACCGCCCGCAACAAGATGAGCATGGACAACAACCCGTCTCCCGGAAACAAGGCGGGCGGGCTCACCACGATCCTCGAAAAGTCGCTGGGCGCGGCCATGAAGGGTGGCAACACCACTCTGCGCGGCGTCTATCACTACGCCGAAAAGGTGGACGCGCGCGGCTTCGTTTACATGGACACGCCGGGCTATGATCCGGTGGCCGCCACGGGTCAGGTTGCGGGCGGGGCCAATGTGCTGGCCTTCACCACGGGGCGCGGTTCTGCCTATGGCTGCAAGCCAACGCCCTCGTTCAAGCTCGCAACCAACACGCCGATCTACAACCACATGATCGACGACATGGACATCAACACGGGCGACGTGCTGGACGGCGTGAGCATGGAGGACAAGGGGAAGGAAATCTTCGATCTCGTGCTGCGGATCGCATCCGGCGAGCGCACGAAATCCGAGGTGATGGGTTATGGCGACGTCGAGTTCGTGCCGTGGCAGATCGGCGCGACGATGTGATTGGTGTATAAAAAGATACAGGGAACATGATCGGAGTTCAGAGTGCGTCTTGAAGACAGGGTTGAGATTGGCAGGAGCCACATCAAGATTGCGTTGCTCGTATTGGGTGGCGTACTGCTGACCGCTGCGTCAGCCGTGATTGCATTTCGTATCTTGCCCGGCATCGGCAGCGGTAGCTTTATCCATATCGTTGGGTGGTTTGGCCTTTTTTTCTTTGGACTCGGATCGCCAATCATTCTCTGGACGGCATTCAAATTTGGCAAAGCGGTTGTGACGGTTTCTCCGGAAGGTGTCCTTGACGCAAGATTCCCGAATACGCCAATTCCTTGGTCCGCCGTGACAGGCATCTTTGAATGGAAACCGATTCAGTCTGCACAAAAGATTGCCATGCTTAGGGTTACATCCGACTTCCAAAAGTCTTTGGAAGCAACCGCTGTTACGAGAGCAATGGGGAGATTTAATTCGGCCATTGGTGCCAACGGCGTACCAATCATGAATTCTATGCTGGCCATCAGCCACACCGATCTCATGAGGCTCTTGCGATTCTACTGGGAGTACTACGGTAATAAAAGTGATCCATTGAAGACGGAGGGGCATCAGCCATTCGCATCGCGCATGTTGCCACCGTCCATTCAGTAACTGGTGGAGCTGAGCGGGATCGAACCGCTGACCTCGTCATTGCGAACGACGCGCTCTCCCAACTGAGCTACAGCCCCATAAGGTACGGATTATTTATGGCTGCGGGAACGATGGTGTCAATCGGCGGCGATGCTGCTAGAACGAGGGCAATCGGGTAAAGCTCGAATCGCAAGGCATACAAGAGGTCACGAATGCGCTCGCTGCTGTGGTTGTTTGACACCGTCATCACGCTTTACATCTACGTTCTCATCGCCAACGCCATCTACAGCTGGCTGGTGGCTTTCAATGTCATCAACAGCCGCAACGGCGTGGTCGCGACGATTGGCGATTTTCTTTACCGGGTCACGGAACCGGTTCTGGCCCCCATCCGCCGCCGCATGCCCGACCTTGGCGGCATCGACCTATCGCCCGTCGTGCTGATCATCGGCCTCGTCTTCATCCGCATGCTGGTGTTTGAAGTATTCGGTGCCCTGATGCGCGCGGTTTGAATTTCAGCGGCACACAGCAACCATGACAAACTACAGATTTTGTCATGGTTGTGACTTTCCGCCTCGTTGCGGTGCGGCGGGTTTTTCGTTAGGTGCAATGCAGCGAAGAAATACGGCCCAGAATTAAGTCTCATCTGGCGGGGTGAAGCATGGTTGATGTGACAAAACCGGTTGAGCGGCCCCTGTCGCCGCATCTCCAGATTTATCGGCCAATGCTGACGATGATGATGTCGATCCTGCATCGCATTACAGGTGCGGCGCTTTATGTCGGCACATTGCTGATCGCCTGGCTGCTGGTGGCGGCTGCCTCAAGCCCATCGGCCTATGCAACTGCCATGGGTTTCCTCAGCTCGTGGTTCGGCAAGCTGATCCTGTTTGGCTACACTTGGGCGCTGATGCACCACATGCTCGGCGGCATCCGCCATTTCATCTGGGATACCGGTCGCGGTTTCGGCGTCGAACAGCGCGAATGGCTGGTGAAGGCCGGTCTTGCAGGCTCCTGCGCCCTCACCCTGCTGATCTGGCTCGTCGGCTGGTCGTTCTGAGGAGATCATGATGGACAGCAAATCTTCCATGCGCACCTCGATCTCGAAGGTCAGGGGCCTCGGCTCCGCAAAATCCGGCACCGATCATTTCTTCAAACAGCGCATGACGGCGCTGGCCAATGTGCCGCTCGCCATCGCCTTCGTCATCATCCTCACCATGCTGCTGGGCGTGCCGCACGCGACATTCGTGGCCACCATGCGCAATCCGCTGGTGGCGCTGCTGCTGCTGCTCTTCGTGGTGTCGGGCGTGTTTCACATGAAACTCGGCATGCAGGTCATCATCGAGGATTACATCCACGAGGAAGGCCCGAAGATCGCCATGCTGATCGCCAACACCTTCTTCGCCATCGTGATCGGCGCGGCCTGCAGCTTCGCCATACTCAAGATGGCTTTCAGCGGCTGATTTTTTAGACATCGGGACGTCAGGACAACACCATGGCCAAGACAACCACAAAGACGGTGAACAGCGGCAACGGCACCTTTACGCCTCCGAAAGGCGCGAAATACGCTGGACCGGCCTATCCCATCACCGATCACGTCTATGATGTGGTTGTCGTGGGCGCGGGCGGTGCAGGCCTTCGTGCTGCCGTTGGTGCTGCTCAGGCGGGCCTGCGCACGGCCTGCATCTCCAAGGTCTTCCCCACGCGCTCGCATACCGTGGCGGCGCAGGGCGGCATTTCGGCGTCGCTCGGCAACATGGGGCCGGATGACTGGCGCTGGCACATGTACGATACCGTCAAGGGTTCGGACTGGCTGGGCGATCAGGACGCCATCGAATATCTCTGCAAGAATGCGCCTGCCGCTGTCTACGAGCTGGAGCACTGGGGTGTGCCGTTCAGCCGTACCGAAGAAGGCAAGATTTACCAGCGCCCCTTCGGCGGCATGACCACGAATTACGGTGGACCGGCTGCACAGCGCACATGCGCCGCAGCCGACCGCACGGGCCACGCCATCCTGCACACGCTCTACGGTAACGCGCTGAAGCACCAGACAGAGTTCTTCATCGAGTATTTTGCCATCGATCTGATCATGTCGGACGAGGGCCGCTGCCTCGGCGTGGTCTGCCTCAAGATGGACGACGGGACGATCCACCGCTTCCAGGCGCAGCAGGTTATCCTCGCTACAGGCGGCTACGGACGCGCCTATTTCTCCGCGACGTCCGCCCACACCTGCACCGGTGACGGCAATGCCATGGTTTTGCGCGCCGGACTGCCGCTGGAGGACATGGAATTCGTGCAGTTCCACCCCACCGGCATCTACGGTGCGGGTTGCCTCATCACCGAAGGCTCACGCGGCGAGGGCGGCTATCTCACCAATTCCGAGGGCGAGCGCTTCATGGAGCGCTATGCGCCGTCGGCCAAGGATCTGGCCTCCCGCGATGTGGTGTCGCGCGCCATGACGATGGAAATCCGCGACGGTCGCGGCGTCGGCAAGCAGAAGGATCATATCTACCTGCATCTCGACCATCTGGACCCCAAGATTTTGCACGAGCGCCTGCCCGGCATCTCGGAGAGCGCCAGGATTTTCGCGGGCGTCGACGTGACGCGCGAGCCTATCCCGGTGATCCCGACCGTGCATTACAACATGGGCGGCATCCCCACGAATTATCACGGCGAAGTGCTGACCAAGGTGGGTGGCAATCCGGACCATATCGTGCCGGGCCTGATGGCCATCGGTGAGGCGGCTTGCGTTTCCGTGCATGGCGCAAACCGGCTGGGCTCCAACTCGCTGATCGACCTCGTGGTCTTCGGTCGCGCCGCGGGCATGCGCTGCGGCGAACTGGTGGATGCGGGCGCCAAGCAGCAGCCGCTGCCGGAAAGCTCGGCTGATCTGGCGCTGACGCGCCTCGACCGCTTCCGCAACGCCAAGGGCGGAACGCCCACGGCAAAGTTGCGCGCCGACATGCAGGCCATCATGCAGGCGGATTGCGCGGTCTACCGCACGGGCGAGACGCTGATTCAGGGCAAGACCAAGATCAATCAGGTGTGGAAGCAGGCCGACGACATCTCGATCACGGATCGCTCGCTGATCTGGAACTCCGACCTGATGGAGACGATGGAGTTCGACAACCTCATCGTGCAGGCCGTCGTCACCATGGAAAGCGCCGAAAACCGCAAGGAATCACGCGGCGCTCATGCCCGCGAGGATTTCAAGGACCGCGACGACAAGACCTGGATGAAGCACACGCTGGCCTTCATTGACGATGCGAAAAAGACAACGCGCATGGATGACCGCCCGGTGCATACCTACACGATGTCGAACGAGATCGAGTATATCGCGCCCAAGGCGCGGGTGTATTGAGGTATTGTAGAAATGGCTGAATTCCAACTTCCCAAGAACTCCCGCGTCACAGAAGGCAAGGTCTGGCCCAAGCCTGCGGGCGCGACCAACCTCAAGGAATACCGCGTCTACCGCTGGAACCCGGAGGACGGGCAGAACCCGCGCATCGATACCTACCACGTCGACCGCGACGATTGCGGGCCGATGATCCTCGACGGCATCATCTGGATCAAGAGCAAGATCGACCCGACGCTGACCTTCCGCCGCTCCTGCCGCGAGGGCATCTGCGGCTCCTGCGCCATGAACATCGACGGCACCAACACCTTGGCCTGCACCAAGGGCATGGACGAGGTGACCGGCGCCATCAGGATCTATCCGCTGCCGCATATGCCGGTGGTCAAGGATCTGGTGCCGGATCTGACCCGCTTCTACGCCCAGCACGCCTCCATCGAGCCCTGGCTGAAGACCGATACGCCCGCACCCCGCGATGAATGGAAGCAGTCCAAGGACGACCGCGAGAAGCTCGACGGGCTCTACGAGTGTATCCTGTGCGCCTGCTGCACCACGTCCTGCCCCAGCTACTGGTGGAACGGCGACCGCTACCTCGGCCCCGCCGTGCTCTTGCAGGCCTATCGCTGGCTTATCGACAGCCGCGACGAGGCAACCGGCGACCGGCTGGACAATCTGGAAGACCCCTTCCGGCTTTACCGCTGCCACACCATCATGAACTGCTCAAAGGCCTGCCCCAAGGGGCTCAACCCGGCCAAGGCCATCGCCGAGATCAAGAAGATGATGGTGGCAAGGCAGTATTGATACCAGCAACCCTTGCCGCTTGCCTGCCTCTGCTCCTTCATGTCGAGGTGCTCGCCCCTTCAGGCGAGCCTCGAGACACCTGCGGATCGAGCGCTGTTCTGAGGGTGTCTCGAGGCTCGCAAGGGCGAGCGCCTCGACATGAGGTCGGGGAAAACGAATCGTAAGGGCCGTTGGAATTACAAAATAAACCGGCTCAGATCGGTATTTTTCGCCAGTTCACCCACGTTCTTGTTCACATAGGCACCGTCAATCGTCACGCTCTCGCCGTTCCTGTCTGGCGCGGTGAAGCTGACATCGTCGAGGATGCGCTCCATCACGGTCTGCAACCGGCGCGCTCCGATGTTCTCGACTGTCGAATTCACCTCCACCGCGATGCGGGCGACGGCGTCGATGGCGTCATCGGAGAACGCCAGCGTCAGCCCCTCCGTACCCATGAGCGCCACATATTGCTTGATCAGCGACACCTCGGTTTCGGTCAGGATGCGCTTGAAATCATCCTCGCTCAGCGGGTGCAGTTCCACACGGATCGGCAAGCGGCCCTGCAATTCCGGCAGCAGGTCCGACGGCCGCGCGATGTGGAAGGCGCCTGACGCGATGAACAGGATATGGTCGGTTTTCACCACGCCGTGCTTGGTCGAGACATTGGTGCCTTCGATCAGCGGCAGCAGATCGCGCTGCACACCCTCGCGCGAAACCTCGCCGCCGCCCCGGCTGCCCTCGCGCACGCAGATCTTGTCGATCTCGTCGAGAAACACGATGCCGTTGTCCTCGACCTGCCTGATCGCTTCCTTGATCACCGCGTCCTGATCCAGCAGCTTGTCGCTCTCCTCGGCCACAAGCGGCACATGCGCTTCCTTCACCGTCAATTTGCGCGGCTTGCCGCGACCCTGCATCTTGCCGAAGATATCGCCGATGGAAATCGCGCCGACCTGACCGCCGCCGGGCATTCCAGGCAGTTCGAACATCGGCATCCCGCCGCCGCCGGACTGGATTTCGATCTCGATTTCCTTGTCGTCGAGCTCACCCGACCTGAGCTTCTTGCGGAAACTGTCGCGCGTGGCCTCGCTGGCCGTGGTGCCGACAATTGCATCCAGCACGCGGTCTTCCGCCGCGATTTCGGCGCGGGCCTGCACCTCCTTGCGCTTCACCTCTTTCACCTGGCTGATGCCGATATCGAGGAGATCGCGGATGATCTGCTCGACGTCACGGCCGACATAACCAACCTCGGTGAACTTGGTGGCCTCCACCTTCAGGAACGGCGCATGGGCCAGCTTGGCCAACCTGCGCGATATCTCGGTCTTGCCGCAACCCGTGGGGCCGATCATCAGGATGTTCTTGGGCAGCACCTCCTCGCGCATGGTGCCGGTAAGCTGCTGACGCCGCCAGCGGTTGCGCAAGGCGATGGCGACGGCACGCTTGGCATCCTTCTGGCCGACAATGAAGCGGTCAAGCTCAGAGACGATTTCACGGGGAGAAAAGGTGGTCATAATGCGATGCTCTCGATCACGAGATTGCCGTTGGTGTAGACGCAGATATCGCCTGCGATGGTCATTGATTTGCGCACGATCTCTTCCGCCGTCAGTGGCTGATCGACCAGAGCGCGGGCCGCAGCCAGCGCATACATGCCGCCCGAACCGATGCCCATGACACCGCCCTCGGGCTCCAGCACATCGCCGGTGCCGGAGATCACAAGGCCAGCCTCCTTGTCCGCCACAAGCATCATGGCTTCGAGCCGACGCAGGTAACGGTCGGTGCGCCAGTCCTTGGCCAGTTCCACGCAGGCCCGCGTCAGCTGGTTGGGATATTGCTCGAGCTTGGCCTCGAGACGCTCAAACAGCGTGAAGGCATCAGCGGTGGCGCCTGCGAAACCCGCGATGACGCTGCCCTTGCCGAGCCTGCGCACTTTGCGGGCGTTCGCCTTGATGATGGTCGGGCCAAGGCTCACCTGCCCGTCGCCGCCAATCACCACATGATCGCCCTTGCGCACCATCAGGATCGTGGTGGCGTGCCAGCCGGGATAGGTTGAATGGGAATTGTCAGCGTGCATGGGAAGCCCTGTGGACGTGATTCGCGTGGCGTTTCAATCGCCCATGTAAAGTGGCTGCACAAACAACGCCAAGGGGCGATGTTTCGTTACCCCCGCTTCGGGATATCCAGACCACGCTGTACCGCTGGCCGTGCCAGACAGCGCTCCAGCCAAGCCGGGACGTGCTTCAGACTGTCGAACTCCACGATCTCGCGTGCGCCGTAAAAGCCGACAAGATTGCGCACCCAGCCGACCAGCGCGATGTCGGCGATGGTGTAGTCATCGCCCATGATCCATTGGCGGCCGTCGAGCCGCGTTTCCAGCACACCGAGCAGGCGTTTTGTTTCCGCCAGGTAACGCTCGAACGGGCGCTTGTCCTCATAGTCCTTGCCCGCGAATTTGAAGAAGAACCCAAGCTGGCCGAACATCGGGCCGACAGCGGCCATCTGGAACATTACCCACTGGATGGTCTCGATGCGCAGGGCGGGATCAGCGGGCAGAAACCTACCCGTCTTTTCCGCGAGATAGATCAGGATGGCACCCGATTCAAACAGCCCCAGCGGCTTTCCGCCCGGTCCATCCGGATCGATGATCGCGGGGATCTTGCCATTGGGATTGAGCGACAGGAACTCCGAATTCCAGGTCTCGTTCTGGCCGATATTCACGGCATGCGGCTCGTAGGGCAGCCCCAGCTCTTCCAGCAGGATCGAGACCTTCACGCCATTGGGTGTGGAGGTGGAATAGAGCTGCAAACGGTCGGGATGTTTGGCGGGCCAGCGCCTGGTGATCGGGAAGGCTGAAAGGTCGGACATCGCGAGCTCCGGAAGGGTGGGGTGATCAGCAGATTGTGTAGCCTGACTTGGTGTCGCGGTCCGCACTATGCAACCAGCATGGTTCCCGCCTTGATTCCGGCACCACGCAGGAACTCACCAGATGAAACCGGGCTCTTCCCGGCGCGCTGAACCTCGAGAAGTCGGAGCGCGCCTGATCCGCAGGCGATGGTAAGATCATCACCGATCACGCAGCCCGGAGCGCCTGACCCATCGGCCAGAGCCGTACCCAGCACCTTCACCCGCGTCAGGCCTTGCCCCCAGTCCGCCTCGAAGAAAGCGCCGGGAAACGGCGTGAGGCCGCGCACCAGATTGTGGATATCGGAAGCAGGCTTCGACCAGTCGATCCGCGCTTCCGCCTTGTCGATCTTGTGCGCATACGTGATGCCGGGCTCTGCCTGCAGTGTGAAGCCCAGCGCCCCACGCGACAGCGCCGCAAGCGCCCGCGCCATCAAATCGGCCCCCAGCAGCATCAGCCGGTCATGCACCTCACCCGCCGTGGTGTCCGGTCCGATGGTCATTTTCTCGACCATGGCGACAGGGCCGGTATCGAGCCCTTCCTCCATGCGCATCACCATGACGCCGGTTTCTGTGTCGCCCGCCATCACGGCCCGCTGGATGGGTGCCGCCCCCCGCCAACGCGGCAGCAGCGACCCATGCAGGTTCAGGCAACCCAGTTCTGGCGCATCGAGGATCACTTTTGGCAGGATCTTGCCATAGGCCACGACAACAGCGACATCGGCCTGATGGCTGGCAAACTGTGCGGCGGCTTCAGGCGTTTTCAACGTTTTCGGCGTGAATATGGGAATACCGAAACGCTCAGCCATGGCATGCACCGGGCTCTGCTTCATCTCCATCCCGCGTCCGGCGGGAGCGGGCTCGCGAGTATAGCAGGCTACGACCTGGTGCCCCTGCCCGACGATTTCTGACAGCGTGGGTGTCGCAAAACGCGGCGTACCCATGAAAATTACGCGCAAACTCATGCGATTTTAAGTCCTGTATCGGATTGTCACGCAGGGCGGGGTTGAACCTCGGCCCCGGAACGATTATTCATTCTGTTACAACCAGACAGTCGGCTTGACCATGGATCGCATAGACCTTCTGAAGCGCAGCAATGACGGACAGAACTTTACTGGCTGCCCCGTGCACCAGCTGAAGGGTATGCTGCGCGATGCCGGCCTGCGACCCACGCGGCAGCGGGTGGCTCTGGGCTGGATGCTGTTTGGCCGTGGTGACCGCCATGTTTCGGCGGAAGGCCTGCACGAGGAAGCCACAAAGGCCCGCGTGCCGGTGTCGCTGGCCACCGTCTACAACACACTGCATCAGTTCAAGGAAGCAGGCCTGCTGCGCCAGGTCGCGATGGAGGGGTCGAAGACCTATTTCGACACCAACACCTCCAACCACCACCATTTCTTCATCGAGGGCGAAGACCGGATGATCGATATTCCCGGTGTGCAGCTCGAAGTCGCCGATCTGCCGGAGCCGCCAGAGGGGATGGAGATCGCGCGGGTGGATGTGATTGTGCGGCTGCGGAAGAAGGTTTGAGCTTCATTCCGCCGGGTTTTTGGTCGCCGGTTTCCTCATGCTGTCCATGTAATGGCGCAACACCCGGTTGATACGGCTTTGATAGCCACTTCCCTTTGATTTGAAGAAATCCAGAATATCGGCGTCCAGACGGATGGAAATCGGCTGTTTGGCCGGGGCATCGATCCACTCAGCTTTCGACCAGTCGATGTCATCGAAGCCCTGCAAGTCAGGGTCTTCCGCGATCTGGCGCTCAATGTCCTCTTCGGTCGTGGCGTCAAACTTGGCCCAGTCGGTCTCGCCGGGTGTTTTCATCGCTTCATCGAGGGTAACGCGAATAATACGCTCGTTCTTCATTTTTCCTCGCCCGGCGGGCGGTGATGATGCGGATTGTGTCGGCGCGTTTTGTGTAAACGACAGTGACGCAGCGTCCTTCCAGTTCACCAACCGTCAGCCAGCGCTCCTCTCCGTTTTGATCGGAACGAAATTCGATCCGGTCGTCAGAAAAAATCCGTACCGTTTTTTCGAAATCGATGCCTCTGATTTCAATGACTCTTTGCGCTTTCTGCGCATCCCACGTGAATTTCATAGGGGTTCCTAAACAAGTGAAGGCAAACGAATTTGCCCGCCGGATTCAACGACCCGGTTCCAATCTGCTTGTTTGACTACGCCCCGCGCCTTTACTGGCGCTTTTGAATACTGAACCTTGGCACAAGATTTAACGCTTTTGGCGAAATCCATGCTTAAGTTTAACCTGCCGGGCAAATACGCGAGTTATGGCGTACACCTTGCCAAGAGCTCCGCTTTTGCCGACACGTGATATGTATATACAGTCGTATTGCCTTGATCAAGCCCCCTTGATGGTCCAATGATGACCCATGCGCTTTCCGCCCTCCATCCTCGATGAAATCCGAGCCCGGCTGCCGGTTTCGGCTGTCGTTGGCCGCCGGGTGAAGCTGGTCAAATCGGGGCGTGAATTCAAGGGCCTGTCGCCGTTCCAGCCGGAGAAGACGCCGTCCTTTTATGTCAACGACCAGAAGGGTTTCTACCACTGCTTCTCCAGCGGCAAGCATGGTGACATCTTTCGTTTCGTGACCGAAACGGAGGGCCTGCCTTTCCCGGAAGTCGTCGAGCGTCTCGCCAACGAGGCTGGCGTCACTCTGCCGAAATTCGCACCCGAGGCCGTCGAGCAGGAGAAAAAGCGCAAAGACCTCTACGATGTGGTCGAGCTTGCCGCCAAGTTCTTCGAGGCGCAGTTGCAGAAGCCGGTGGGGGCTGCCGCGCGCGCTTATCTGGCCAAACGGCAGTTCACGGACCGCACACAGGCAGAATTCCGCATGGGCTTCGCGCCGGAAAGCCGCGATGCGCTGCTGATTCATCTGCGCGGCCACACTATCTCGGACAAGCAGATGATCGATGCGGGCCTCGTGATCGAGCCGGAAGGTGACCGCGCGCTTTATGACCGCTTCCGCAACCGCGTGATCATTCCGATCCAGGACGGGCAGGGGCGTGTTGTCGCCTTCGGTGGCCGCGTGCTCGATCCCGAGGGCAAGCCGAAATATCTGAACAGCCCGGAAACCGCCCTGTTCAAAAAAGGCTTTCTGGTCTTCAACGGCCACCGCGCCCGTGAGGCTGCGTTCAAGGCCGGAACGGTGATCGCCACCGAGGGCTATCTCGACGCCATTGCGGTCTGGCAGGCCGGGATGCGCCATGTCGTGGCCACGCTCGGCACGGCCTTCACCGAGGAGCAGATCGCGACGCTGTGGCGGTTCGCGCCGGAACCCATCATCTGCTTCGATGGCGACAAGGCGGGCGTTGCTGCCGCTAACCGCGCCATTGATCGCATCCTGCCTGCGCTGAAAACCGGCTTTTCCTTCCGCTTCGCCATCCTGCCGCAGGGGCAGGACCCGGATGACCTGATCAAGACAAAGGGCGTCGAAGCCTTCGCGGCAGTGACAGCCAAGGCGTCAGGCCTTTGGGATGCGCTCTGGCAACGCGAAACCGCGCATTTCGACGCGGGCTCTCCCGACCGGCAGGCGATGCTGGAAAAGACTTTCAAGGATCTCATCGCCCAGATCGGCGATCCGCTGGTGCGTCGGCGCTATGAACTGTCGATGCGCTTCCGGCTAAACCAGTTCTTCTGGGAGCAAGGCGGCGGGAAAAGGTCGAGCAAGGCGGGGTTCAAGAATGGCATGCGCGAGCAGGTCAAGCTTTCAAGGGGAAGTGAAGCTGCCCTTGGCGCGATCGCGCCCAAATTCATCGCCCTAGAGCGTATTTTCCTTGGCCTGTGTATCCATTTCCCGGATCTGACGGAGCGCCACCGTGAGCGCATCGCAGGTTTGAAGCTGCGGGGTGACTTCAAATCGGACGTGCATGGCACCACGACCTATGACACGTTCCTGTCCGATGTGCTGCGTGTCATCGATGAATATGAGGGGCCGGAGCAGACGGAATTCTACAACCTGCTCGATCCCTATTTCATGGAGTGCCTCGATTTCATGCATGGCCGCGAGGATCAGCAACGTGGCCTTATCTGGGGTCACCGGCTGGTCGAGGGGTTCCCGGTGCTGAAGGCCCTGCCGGACGAAGGCTTCGTCGAACGCTGCTTCGACCATTTCATCCGCATGCTGGAATTTCGGGAAGCCGAGGATGAACTGGCGGCGCTCACCACCACGCCTGGCGACCAGCTTACCGATGCCTGGGCCGAGCGGCTGATCCAGCTCAAACGCGACATTGAGACAGATCGTGCCACGCTTGATTCGGTCGAGCAGGAACTGGCGGAGGCTGCAGCCAATGTCGGCCAGAAATCCTTCAGTATTCCTGTATTTAGCCCCTCGAAACAGCTGCCCCCGCCGCGCTATCTGGGAAGTCCGCCAGAGTTCTGAGTGACGGCCCCGTTCACGGCGCATGCCGCTGCTTCAGGATAAATCCAGCCTGTCAAGACACATTATTCCTGAATAATATCAACGCTTTGAATTTAAATATGGCAATGCCCCAATTTGGGCTGAATTTCCGACAGACTGCCGCTCGGGCTGGTCAACAGGTTTGTCGCGCGACGGAACAAATCCCGCACCAAACCGGTTTCAGGGGCGATCATGAAGAGGTTGGAGGAAACCTCTTTCACCACGCAATTTGACCGGAGGGCATCCTATGCTCGACTACTACCGCTTTGGTATCGAAGAGGAATATTTCATCTCGAACGCCCGGACACGGCAGGCCGCGCGCCTGCTTCCCAAGGCTTTCGAAACCGAAATCCGCCAGGCGCTGCCAGAAGCAATGCGGCCTGAGATGCTGCAATCGCAGATCGAGGTGGCGACGCCGCCCTCGCAGGAGCTTGGTGCGGCGAAGGAACTGCTGGCGGGCTATCGCCGCATGCTGGCCGCCATTGGCGACGAACACAGCCTGCTGGTAACAGCATCCGGCACCCATCCGCTGGCGCGCTGGGATACCCAGAAAGCCAGCCCCAAGGCGCGCTACAACAAATTGATGCACGACCTGCAGATGGTGGGCTCGCGCAACATCCTCTGCGGCTTGCATGTGCATGTCTCGGTACCCGATCCGTCCATGCGCATCGATCTGATGCGCCGCGTGATCCCGTTCCTGCCGGTGTTTCTGGCGCTGTCGACCTCGTCGCCCTATTGGCAGGCCAGGCGCACAGGCC
Organism: Hyphomicrobiales bacterium; assembly: GCA_031431475.1. GTDB lineage: Bacteria > Pseudomonadota > Alphaproteobacteria > Rhizobiales > Beijerinckiaceae > JADCCX01. The sequence goes on along the minus strand of JANPDL010000035.1, from coordinate 180,664 downwards.
TGATGGGCTATCGCCTCGCAGCCTATGACGAGTTGCCGCGCACCGGCATTCCCGAACTCTTCGCGGACGAGGCGGAGTATCGCAGCTATGTGGACGCGCTGGTGCAGACGCGGGCTATTCCGGACGAGAGCTACATCTGGTGGGCCGTGCGTCCATCGGCGAAATATCCGACACTGGAATTGCGCATTGCCGACAGTTGCACCCGCGTGGAGCATACCATCGGCATTGCGGCGCTGTACCGCTGTCTGGTTCGCCATCTTGTGGATCATCCGGCGCTCAACCGCGATATCGGTGCAGCGGAGCGTGCGATTACGCTCGAGAACAAGTGGATCGCCCAGCGGCACGGAATCCACGGCGCTTTCATTGATGCGGCAACGAAAACCGTCCGCCCCGTAGCGGAAATCGTCGAGGACATGATCTCGATGCTGGAGCCGGATGCAATCGCCCTCAACTGCCTTCCGGAGCTGCATGGCCTGCGCAATATCCTAACCTTCGGGACCAGCGCGGATCAGCAGATCGCGCTGGAGACAGATGCCAGGGGCCGTGGCAAGACCGGCGACGAAGCGCTCAGCGATATCGTGGACTGGCTGGCGCTGGCCACGCGCGGTCTGGAAGGACCATCAGCTACGACAGTGCATTGAAACTGCGTCAGTGTTGCCGAATCGAGACTCCGTTGCATGAAAGCAAGCCGGACGATGGACCCGGTTCCTCGAAATATGGCATAGAGGCGATCTTCTAAGGATAAGCACCCTGTGAAAGCGCTGCCGCACCAACTGGCCGTTTCGCTCTTCGCCCTCGTTCTGGGCGGAGGGCCTTTGCTGGCGCAGGGCTTCCAGCCTGTGCCTTCTGCGCCGCAGTCCGGTTCCTTCGGACAGCCCTTGCCGCCACCCCCTCCTGCGCCACCGGGAACGCCCGAAGCGAACCCTGCTGCTCCTGGCGTTGCGCCCGTCGCGCGCCGCCGCCGTGCTGTTGCACCGCAACGCTTTGCAGCGCTACCAAAGGACGCGCGCCCCACCTTCACCGCGCAATCTATTGAAGCGACGGAAGCGGCTGTCGTCCGATATCGCCAGATCGTAGCGCGGGGTGGCTGGTCGCGCGTGGCACCGGGAAATCCGGCGCAAATCCGCGAGCGACTGGTCATCGAAGGCGATATAGATGCTGGCGGTGCCGTTGCCGACGGTGTCCGCCGCTTCCAGATTCGCCATGGCCTACGTGACAGCGGTGTTGTGTCCGGCCCCACGCTGACCGCCATGAATGTTCCGGCTATAACGCGGTTGCAGCAGCTCGAAGCCAGCCTTGGCCGCATGCGCGCGTCCAGCTTCGGCTTCGGCGAGCGCTATGTGATCGTGAACATTCCGGCCGCATCAGTGGAAGCGGTTGAAGGTGCGCAGGTCCGCCGCCGCTACGTGGCCGTGGTCGGCAAGGCCGAACGCGCCTCGCCGCCGGTGGAAACCCGCATCACCAACATCAATTTCAATCCGACATGGACGGTTCCAAGCTCGATTATCAAGAAGGATATTATCCCGAAGATGCAGCGGGATCCGGGCTATTTGACCCGCGCCAAAATCCGCGTGCTGGACGGTCGCGGCAAGGAGATCAATCCGGGCTCCATCGACTGGAGCACCGAGCGCGCCGCGAATTTCACGCTGCGTCAGGACCCCGGTGTGGGCAATTCGCTCGGTCAGGTGCGCATCGATATGCCGAATAATCTCGCGGTTTACATGCATGATACGCCGTCGAAGGGCCTGTTTGCCGCGGACAACCGTTTCCATTCCTCAGGCTGTGTGCGTGTCGCTGATGTGCGTGATCTCGTGACGTGGCTTCTCGCGGGCAACGGCGGCTGGGACCGCGCCGAGACCGACGGGGCTATCGCTGAGGGCGAGCGCAAGGATGTACGCCTCGCACGGCCGGTGCCGGTGGCCTGGACCTATTTCACCGGCTACGGCATGCCCGACGGATCAGCGCATTTCCGCCCGGATATCTATGAATTCGACTCGAAGGGTGGTGGCCAGCCCATCGCGTTCAGGTCGGTTCCGCGCGCCGCGACTGAAGGCCTTTCACCCGCGACAGGGGCGCTTGAAACCCAGCCGGTCGAGCCGCCGCAGCGCAGTTTCTGGGACTGGTTCCGCCCGCAGTAAGCGCTTCTATACTTGCGCATCCGCAAATTGCCACATTTTGCCTCGATTTCTATCGCAAGTGATTCGGGGTTTGGCGATGAACAACACCTATCAGACCGTTGCGGTCCACCAGCTTTTCGTGGCTTTCGCCCTCGTTCTGGGGACAGGAATTGTCATGTTTCCCGTCGTGTCATACTTGTTTTGACGCTAACGCATCTGCGTTGATCACAATTAACCATCAACCTTAAGCCCGCCTTAAAGTGATATCAGGCATTTTCATGGTCTGTCCGGCTGATCATTCCAGACTTGAACCGCGAGACAGCCAGAGGAAGCATGGGGCGCTCCAGAAACAAAGACCGCATCGAACCCCGGTTCGAGGGCGATTCACGCCGCCGCGATGATCGCGATGACATGGCGCCGGATGATGATGACCGCCCGGCACCCCGCCGTGACCGCAAATCATCCCGCAAATCCCGTTCGGGCCGCAGGCCGCGCCGCTCGCTGCTTGGGCGCATGGTCTACTGGAGTTTCACCCTAGGTGTCTGGGCTTTCATCGGCCTACTCGGTTTCTTCGCCTATCACGCGATGAAACTACCGCCGATCGACCAGCTCGCCGTTCCAAAGCGTCCGCCCAATATCGCCATTCTCGCCAGCGATGGCACGCTCATTGCCAACCGGGGCGAAACCGGCGGCAGCACGGTGACCATCAGGGAACTGCCGCGCTATCTGCCGCAGGCGTTCGTCTCCATCGAGGACAGGCGCTTTTACAGCCACTACGGCATCGATCCCATCGGTATTGCCCGTGCCGTGATGCGCAATATCACTGGCGGCAAGCTGTCTGAAGGTGGCTCGACACTGACACAGCAGCTGGCAAAGAACATCTTCCTCACGCAAGAGCGCACGGCATCGCGCAAGGTGCAGGAGGCCATTCTCGCACTGTGGCTGGAGCGTAATTTCTCCAAGGACTATATTCTCGAACTTTATATGAACCGGGTGTATTTCGGTTCCGGCGCTTACGGTGTGGAAGCAGCCGCGCAGAAGTACTTCGGCAAATCGGCCCGCGCCGTAACGGTGGCGGAAGCGGCTGTGCTGGGTGGCCTTGTGCAGGCCCCCTCGCGCCTCGCCCCCAACCGCAACCCCGAAGGCGCGGCTGAACGCGCGGCCCTCGTCATCTCCGCCATGGTGCGCGACGGCGCAATCAAGGATGGGGATGCCAAGGTAGCGCTGGCCACGCCTGCAAAATCCCGCCGTCAGGCCGGTGCAGGCTCGATGAACTACGCGGCGGACTGGATCGTCGATGTGCTGGATGATTTCATCGGGGCTGTCGAAACCGATATCATCGTCTCGACCACCATCGATCCGGCGATACAGCGCATGGGGGAACAGGCGCTCGTGTCCGAACTCGATGCCAAGGGCCCCAAGCAGGATGTGACGCAAGGGGCGCTGGTTGCCATGGCGCCGGATGGCGCGATCAAGGCGATGGTCGGCGGGCGGAACTACACCGAAAGCCAGTTCAACCGCGCCGTCGCTGCCAAGCGCCAGCCCGGCTCTGCCTTCAAGCCCTTTGTCTATCTGACCGCTCTGGATCGCGGCTACACACCTGAATCGCCCATTCTTGATGCACCGATCAACATCAAGGGCTGGAAGCCCGAGAATTACAGCCGCGAGTATTTCGGCGAAGTACCGATGCAGAAGGCGCTCGCCATGTCGCTGAACACGCCTGTCGTGCGGGTGATTCAGGAGATGGGCCCGCGCTCCGTCGTGCGCACGGCGCAGCGGCTTGGCATCTCCTCGCCCTTGCAGGCGCTGCCGTCGCTGGCGCTGGGCACATCCGAGGTGACACCACTGGAAATGACAGGTGCCTATGCCGCCTTCGCCAATGGCGGCACGGCGATCATTCCGCACGCCATCCTGCAGGTGAAGACAACAGCAGGCAAGGTGATCTACACGCGCCAGAACCGCGATCTGGGACGCGCCATGACACTGGAGCAGGCGGGCCAGATGAACCAGATGCTGCGCGAGACGCTTGTGTCGGGCACCGCGAAGAAAGCCGAACTTCCGGGCTGGCCCGCAGCGGGCAAGACCGGCACGACGCAGGATCACAGGGATGCATGGTTCGTGGGTTATACCGGCCACCTCGTGACAACGGTGTGGGTCGGCAACGACGATGGCGACGAGATGAAAAAGGTGACGGGTTCCGGTTTGCCCGCCGAAATATGGCAGAAGTTCATGAAGGAAAGCCATGCATCCGTGCCTGTCGCAGGCCTCCCCGGCCTCAGCTGGCGCGCTACGGCCTCCGCTGGTCAGCCATCCACCGGTCCCATCTTGCCGCCGGCCAATGTGGGCTCGATCCCGGCTCGCAGTCAGCCTCGCCCGCCAGCCTCCATGGCTGTGGAGGATACCAGCCCGCACCGCTTCAACCAGCAGCAGGGTCCGTCAAAGGACGAGCGCAATCTGTTGCAGCGGCTGATCGGCGGTTAACCCGCGTATTTTACTGATCCTGCCAGATGCGCTCCCACGCGCCGCATATAGCTGCCAAGCTGCTCGCATTCATCGGCCGACAGCGCCAACATCATGTCCTCGATGACGGTGACCTGCACGCTGAGCGCCTGCGCCGTCAGAATCCGGCCCTCACCGGTCAGCCGCAGCCGCCGCACCCGCTTGTCCTGATTGTCCGCGATCCGTTCGACCAGTCCGCGCTTCTCTAGCTCCGGCAGCAGCATCGACAGATTGGAGCGCCCGACCAGCAGGCGGTTGGCGAGATCCTGCTGGGTCAGGTCGGGGAAGCGATAGACATTCGCAAGGATGTCATAATGCGGCAGTTTAAGACCAAGAGGCATGAGGCCCGCCGTCATCGCTTTCTCGACCAATAGATGCACCTTCGCCACCGCGATCCAGTTGCGATAACGTGGCATATTCCACGGTGCAGGGGTTTCTTGATCGGTAGACACAATATCACCTTGCTATTTGTTCAAGATTGAACAAGAATGTTCATCATTGAACGAAACGAGGTCCGGACGATGGCATATGAAGCGCTCAAGGTCATCCGCCCTTTTGTCAAGGTCAGCTCACGAATTGCGCCGCGTTTCATGGGCAATCTGGCATTCCGGGCATTCTGCAGGCCTCCACGCGCCAGCGGGACAGACGATACCCAGCGTCGCCTGATGGCGCGGGCCGAAGCGCGGATGGACCACGCCGAACGAATCCGGGTTCCCTATGAAGGGGGCGAGGTGCAGGCCTATCGCTTCCGCACGCAAGCGGGGGAGAGCAAAGGCACAGTGCTGTTGATCCATGGCTGGACCGGGCGCGCGGCCTTCATGTCGGCCTTTGTCGAGCCGCTGAATGCCTCGGGCTTCGATGTGCTGGCGGTGGACTTGCCCGGTCACGGTCATTCCTCCGGGCGCATCCTGCACATTCCTCTGGGGATCAGGGCGTTGCACGCGGTTCACGCACAACTCGGCCCGTGGCATGGCGTTATCGCGCATTCCTTTGGCGGTGCGGTGGCTGCGTCGCTCCTGTCCGGCGCTGTGGCGCATTTCCCTGCGATTCCAGTCAATCGCCTTGTGCTGATCGCCACGCCACATTCCATGCCGCAATTGTTCCAGTGGTTCGGCCAGACCGTGGGACTGTCCCGGCGCGGGCAGCACTGGTTCGATGCCAACGTGAAACGTCTCTCGGGCCATGATCTCAGCACCTTCGAGGGGCCCGCATTGCTGCGACAGGCGGGAATGCCGACGCTGCTCCTGCATGCGCCGGATGACAAGGAGGTCTCCTTCGCCAGCGCCGAGGTTCTGTCCACATCAGGTGATCATGTCTCGCTGATACCGATGCCAAGTCTTGGCCACAGGCGAATCCTCTATGCGCCAACAACAGTCGAGGCCGCCCGCGCCTTCATGGCCACGGCCTGAAACGGTAAAGAACCGCTAACCACAGGAACGAAAAGCCTTTTCCGATTCAGAAAGCCTGAAGCGAACAGGCGCACTATCAGGCCTTCAATCGGGTGAAGGCCATGACAAAGACTCCCATTCTGGCGGCGTTGGCCGTGAGTGCACTGGCGTTCGGCACAGGTAGCAGTGCCGCGCGGGAGCGTGTTCCCTTCGCCGGGCCGCATTATCCGGGCGAAATCGTGGTGAGCCAGAGCCAGCGGGCGCTGTATCTCGTCATCGGCGATGGAACAGCGTTGCGCTACCGTGTGGCTGTGGGCAAGGCTGGCAAGCAATGGTCGGGCCGCACGGCTATTGTGGGAAAGTATCACGAAGTGGCATGGTCACCACCCCGCTCCGTCAAGCGTGACCGTCCGTCGTTACCCGATGTGATCGAGGCGGGCGACCCCAAGAATCCCATGGGTGCGCGGGTGCTGTCGCTGCCCGGTGAATATGCCATCCACGGTACCAGTGCCTCGATGCGCGCCTCCATCGGTTCGGCGGCGTCCTACGGCTGCATCCGCATGCTGAACGAGGATATCATCGATCTGTTCGAGCGTGTCCGCGTGGGAACGCCGGTCACGGTTCGGCGATAAAACGGCTTGGCACCAGCACCGGTTGCCCTTGAGGCAACGCCCGGGACAGTTTTTTCACGGCAATTGGCCGAAACACCTGCTTGGTCGCCTCAATCACATGAACGCCCGCGAAGGGCAGGCCCAGTGTCCGGCCGATCCGGTCCCAGCCCTTGGCTGTCTTCAGCAACAAGCGCCGCCTGAGCGGTGGCACATACAATGCCTCGCCCCAGTGCACCGGCGTGAACAGCGCCTGCCGCATCAGTGCCATCAGCTGACCCCGGCTGAAGGGTTGGCCATGGCCGAACGGCGTGACATCCATCCGTGCCCACAGGCCAGCGCGGTTAGGCGCGATCACGATGATCCGTCCACCGGGTGACAATACACGCCACATCTCGGACATGAGTTCCGCCGGGGAATGCGCCATCTCCAGCGCATGCGCTACAATGATGCGGTCAATCGACCCATCTCTCAGCGGCATCTGGTCCGCATCCACGAGCGCGGAAGATGACAACCCGGATGATGGCCAGTTCACCACGCCCTGTCCTGCCGGCATGAAGGCGATAGAGCGGATCGCCTCGTCACGGAACGGGCCGAGATAGGGCGTTGCATAGCCAAGACCCAGCACCACCATGCCGCTGAGATTGTCCCAACGGTTGCGGATGGCGGTCAGCAGCAGGTCACGGGTGACCTCTCCCAGCGCACCGGCATAGAAGCTCCTGAGATCGACGATGTCGATGGACATGGGGGAGGGTCACTCGCTACTCTTGGCGCTTACTATAGAACAGCGCCGCGTGGCGCGCATCGGGTGCCTGACGAGATGGTTGAGATACGACAGTTTTTAAGCCGCAGCGACAATTTCTCGGTGCTTGTGCATGATCCGAAGACGGGAGCGACCGCTGCCATCGATGCGCCGGACGAGGTGTCGATCCTGAATGCGCTTGCTGAAACAGGATGGAAGCTCACCGATATCCTTGTGACGCATGAGCATTCCGACCATGTTGAGGGTATTCCAGGCCTGAAAGCGAAATTTGGCTGCCGTGTTGTGGCACCGAGAAAATCCACGCAGGTTCCGAATGTCGACGAGGTTGTGTCCGAGGGCGACCGGGTGACATTCGGCAGCATCATGGTCGATGTGCTGGATACACCTGGCCATTGCGCCGACCATATCGCCTACTGGTTCAAGGACCAGAAAACAGTTTTTGCGGGCGATACGCTCTTCGCGCTGGGCTGTGGCCGTATCTTCGGCTGCACTCCGGAGGAGTTCTACGTCTCGATGCAGAAATTTGCTGTTATGCCGGATGAGACGGCGGTCTATTGCGGGCATGAATATACGCTTTCCAACGCCCGGTTTGCGCTGACCGTTGACCCGACCAATCTCGCCCTGCGCACCCGCGCGCTCGAGATCGAGCACAAGCGGGCCCAGGGGCTGGTGACACTGCCCACCACAATTGGCGTGGAAAAAGCCACGAATCCCTACCTCCGCACAGCAGACCCGGCACTTCAGGCCGCCATCGGCATGGTTGGCGCTTCGCCTGCCGCAGTGTTTGCGGAACTGCGCGAACGCAAGAACAGGTTCTGACCATGCAGGGAATGACCGCCGCTGAAGTTGTGCGGCTGCTCGAACTGAAGCCCCACCCCGAAGGCGGCTATTACCGCGAGACCTGGCGCGACGAGCGCAAAGTGGAGGGCGGGCGTGCTGCCTCGACGCTGATCTATTACCTGCTCGACACAGGCGATGTCTCGGACTGGCACCGTGTCGATGCCGCCGAGGTCTGGCACTGGTACGGGGGCGCGCCGCTTGTCATCACCGTCAGTCCCAACGGCCACGATGCCGAGGCACACCATCTGGGACCTGATCTGCGCGCACGCCAGAAGCCGCAATTCGTGGTGCCGCAAGGCTGGTGGCAGACCGCGACGTCGCTGGGTGCCTGGACGCTGGTGGGCTGCACTGTGGCCCCGGCCTTCGAATTCTCCGGCTTCGAACTAGCCCCGCCGGACTGGCGTCCTACACCGAGGAAGGCGTCAGAGAACTAGCCGCGATGGATATCGAAACCATCCGGGGCTGCGAGGAGCGGCTCGTCAATGTCTGGCCCGCCGTTAGCACCCTCCTGATGGAGGGCTGGGTGGTGCGCTTTGCCCATGGCTATTCCGGCCGCGCCAATTCTGCCTCCGCCGTGATTCCCGGTGCGCGCATGTCCCCTGAACTGCTCGACACTATCGAAAAGCTCTACCGCGACGCCGGTCTCAAGCCCTCGGTGCGCATCACACCGCTGGCGGATGCCGCCGTTGAGCCCATGCTCATGCAGCGCGGATACCGCATCAAGGACGGGTCGCGGATGATGGTTATGCCGCTGGACCGCTACCGGAGCGTCAAAGCCGATATGCGAGTGTGCATCGAAAACGCGCCCTCTCGCCATTGGCTGGCGGGGGTCTCAAGCCATCAGGAGCCGTCGAAGCGCTCGGCAGACCATCTCTTTGCCATTGTCGGGTATCTGCGCGTACCTGCCGCTTTCGCCACGCTGGAAATGGATGGCAAGGTGGCAGGCTTTGGTATGTGCGCCATTGATCGGGGATGGGCCGAGTTGGGCTCGATCATGCTGGACAGCGCGTTTCGCGGGCGTGGTCTTGGCCGCGCGACGGTGGATGCCTTGCTGGTCTGGGCTGCACGGGAAGGCGCAACAAACGCCTTCCTGCAAGTGGACCAGACCAATGCTGTGGCCTGCGGGCTCTATGCGAGCCAGGGCTTCACGGACCTCTGTGGCTACAAGACAATCATCAGGGATTGATCAAAGACGTACACCCGCATCTTTCACCACCTTGCCCCATCGCGCGATCTCTGACGTGACATAGGCTCCGAATTCCTTGCCCGTCAGCTTGATGATTTCCGAGCCGTTTTTCTCCCAGGAATCCTTGATCTGCGGAGCATCCAGTGCTTTCAGCAGCTCTGCCGTCATGCGGTCCACGATGTCTTGCGGGGTACCCTTGATGGCCCAGAGGGCATACCAGGTCGAAACCTCGTAGCCATCGAGACCGGCTTCCTTTGTCGTCGGCACATTGGGAATGGCCGAAGAGCGCTTGGGAGCTGCGACGGCCAGTGCATTCAGTGTTCCGGCCTGGATCTGGTTTGCCGACGAGCCCAAACCGTCGAACATCAGATCAATATTGCCCGCTACGAGATCCTGCATGGCCGGGCCGACACCACGGTATGGCACATGGGTCATCTTGGTGCCTGTGGCGATCTGGAAAAGTTCACCCGCCATATGATGGACAGACCCGTTGCCGGACGAGGCGTAGTTGTATTTGTTCGGATTGGCTTTGGAATCGGCAATAAATTCAGCCAGCGTCTTGAACTTTATCTTCTGCGGGTTCACCGAGATAACCTGCGGTGGACGAGCAATGAGTCCGATCGGTACGAAGCTTTTTTCGAGATCGTAATCGAGATTGGGATAGATCGCCGGGGCAATCGTATGGTGCGCCGCTCCGACAAAGAAAGTGTAGCCATCCGGGTTCGCTTTCGCTGCAGCCGAAGCGCCAACAGTTCCCCCTGCTCCGCCGCGATTGTCGATAATGGTGCGTGTTCCCAGTTGCTGGTCCAGATACGCCGCCAATGGCCGCGCGAAGGCATCGGTGCCACCACCCGCAGGAAATGGATTCAGCCAGGTGATCTGCCGGTTCGGCCAGCCGCTTTGCGCGATGGCGGGCATAGCGAGCATGGATCCTGCTGCCGCAAGGCCACCCTTGAGTGCAGAACGGCGGCTGATGCCGGATAGTGTCTTGATCATGCGTTCCTCCCAGAACTGTGGGCGGCTCTTGTTTCAGGAACGATATCCTGATGGCGCCTTGATAATACAAAATTCGTGTCACGTTCGCTGTGATATGACAAGGGCGGGGTCGTCCGCTACTCAGACACCGTCTTTCCAAACCATCTCGCCGGATTTTGTGCCATGTCCAATCATCTCTTCGACGCCATCCGTTCCTCCGCGGGCGCACCTGAAAAAACCTTCATCGAGCGCGATGACGGGCGCATCGTCAGCTACCGCGATGTCTTCGCAGGTTCCGCGCGCCTTGCGCAGGCGCTGGCGTCATCGGGCGTTCAGCCCGGGGACCGCGTGGCGGTGCAGGTCGAGAAGAGCGCCGAGGCCATCCTGCTCTATCTCGCCTGCCTTAGGGCTGGAGCGATCTTTCTGCCGCTGAACACGGCCTACACGACCGTCGAGCTGGATTATTTCATCGGTGATGCGGAGCCGAAGCTCGTGGTTTGTGATCCTTCGAAACGCGATTCCATCGTGGGCATCGCGCGTGGTGCTTCCGTCCTGACGCTGGACGCCAAGGGCATGGGCAGCCTGATGGACAAGGCCGCTTTGCAACTCGCTGAATTCAGCAATATGGCGCGCGGGCCGCATGATCTGGCTGCTATTCTTTACACGTCAGGCACCACGGGCCGCTCCAAGGGCGCGATGCTGTCGCATGCCAATCTCGCCTCCAATGCTGGCACCCTGCGCGATTGCTGGCATTTCACGGCGGATGACGTGCTGCTGCATGCGCTGCCGATCTTCCACACGCACGGGCTTTTCGTCGCGACCAATATCATCCTGCTGTCGGGCGCATCGATGCTGTTCCTGCCCAAGCTCGATCCTGACATGGTCTTCCGCCTGATGCCCCGCGCGACAAGCATGATGGGCGTACCGACGTTCTATGTCCGCCTGCTGCAGGATGCGCGTCTGACGCACGACGCAGTGAAGCATATGCGGCTCTTCGTCTCCGGTTCCGCGCCTTTGCTGGCGGATACGCACCGCGACTGGAGCACCCGCACCGGCCATGCCATTCTTGAGCGCTACGGCATGACCGAGACGAACATGAACACATCCAATCCTTACGACGGTGACCGCGTGGCCGGCACGGTCGGCTTTCCGCTGCCGGATGTGAGCCTACGCGTCGTTGAGCCGGAAACCGGCAAGATTCTCGGCACGGAAGAGATCGGCATGATCGAGGTGAAGGGGCCGAATGTCTTCAAGGGCTACTGGCGCAACCCGGAAAAGACGAAAGAGGAATTCCGCCCTGATGGCTTCTTCATTACCGGCGATCTCGGCAAGATCGATGTGCGCGGCTATGTCCATATCGTCGGGCGCGGCAAGGATCTGATCATCACGGGCGGATACAATGTCTATCCCAAGGAGGTCGAGACCGAGATCGACGCCATGCCGGGTGTAATCGAGAGCGCGGTCATAGGCCTGCCGCACCGTGATTTTGGCGAAGGCGTCACGGCCATCGTGGTGCAAAAGGCTGGCGCGCTTCTGGACGGTGCAGCAATTCTCAAGGCTCTGGAAATCCGCCTTGCCCGCTTCAAGTTGCCCAAGCGCGTGATCGTGGTGGACGACCTGCCGCGCAACACCATGGGCAAGGTGCAGAAGAATGTCCTGCGCGAGACCTACAAGGATATTTACACCTGAACCGCGGATTATTCCCGTTCTGGAACGGTTTTTATCAACCCGGCGACGTGATCTTTACGATGGATTAACCAGCCTCCCCCAATCCTGCTGCTACTTTTCTTGTGCATACTCCCGCGATTCCCGCATGCATGACATGGAAGGACTGACCGCCATGACCACCAGCAGACAGATGCAGCATCCTGAAGTGCAGATCGCGCTATCAGAAATCCGCACCTTTGCAGGCCAGATGCAGCAGATGATCGCCCTCTTCGCTCGAGGGCAGGCCGACATGGCCCGTCAGCTTGAGGCGACCACGTTGCGGCTCGACAAGGCGGTGGAATCAGTGGCCATGGGGGAAGCGCGCATTGCCGCCCAGATCGCCTCTTTCGAGCGGATGGCCAATGAGGCACGGCGCACAACCGAGGATCACGAACGTAGCATACGTCATGCCATCGAGCGTTTCCAGCAGACAGCAGCAGAACTGGCGAACGAGAGCGTTGAGCCGTTCAAGGTACAGGTCGATGGCGTTTCGCGCCAGCTCGCCGAGGCCCATGCGCGCATAATGTCGGCTACGACGGGCTTCTCGCACACACTCGAGACCGCGGTCGGCGTCGTGGATGCCAATGCCCGGAAGATTATTGGCGAGCAGGCTGATGTCATGGCGTTCCGTGTGGCCGCGGCCATGCAGGGTGGCGAGGCCAAGCTGGCCTCCGTCAGCGAGGCGCTGGACCATGCAGCCGGTGCTCTGGCTCACCGTTTATGGGCAACTGCCGAGGCCCAGGATACCAGAACCAAAATATGTCTGGCGCTGAATTCGAAGCTCGAATCTCTGACGGCTGCCATTTCCGGTCCTGAGCGCACCCTTCTCCGGGTTGGCGATGAACAGGAGCAGGAGCAGAAAATAATCCGCCGCCTCCATGATGTTGCGAATATGGGGGCGGATTTTGCGCCGGGTGTGAAAGATCACAAGCCAGCCGCTGCATTGGAACAGCGAGCGGCTTGAGAGACAAGGGATGCGCCTTCTTTTGAAAAGCGCCGGGCGGGTATTACCAGCGGATTTCTGCATTGATTGCGCTGCGGCCAGAAACGTCACCGGCCTTCTTTGCCTCTGGCTGCTTGCCATGGCACAATAGCGGCATGGAGCTTTTCGCAACCCCCTCCTATCCCGTTCCTGGCAATGCGTACGTCGGCTCCGTGGCAACGCCGGATGGCGTGACATTGCGCTATGCCCGCTGGCGGACGACGGCGCGGCGCACGCGCGGCACAGTGTGCATAATCCAGGGTCGCTCCGAGTGTATCGAGAAATACTTCGAGGTGATTATCGAGCTCCGGCGCAAGGGCTTTGCCGTGCTCGCATTCGACTTGCGCGGGCAGGGCGGATCACAGCGCCTGCTGGATGATCCACGCAAGGGCCATGTCGATGATTTTGATGAATATGGCACTGATATCGACACCGTGACTCGACTGGCCATGCTGCCGTTTATGCCCGCGCCTTATTTTGCACTCAGCCATTCCATGGGTGCGGCATCCCTGCTGCTGACTCTCGATAAGGGGCAATCCGTGTTCGACCGGGCGGTGCTGCTGGCCCCACTGATCGGCCTGGCCGAGGTGCCGTTCCTGGGGCTGGCGAAAGCTGCAGCCACTGGTTTCGATTTTTTCGCCTTTGGCGCGAGTTATGTACCAGGTGGTGGTGCAACAGCACTTGTCACCAGGCCCTTCGCTGGAAACAAGCTGACCTCAGATCCCCTGCGCTACAAACGCATGGCGGATCTGGTGGGTGCTTTTCCGAAGCTTGGCCTTGGCGATCCCACCATTCGCTGGACGCTGGCCATGTTCGAGATGTTCCGGCGCTTCAGCGAACGAGATTTCGGCCACCGCATAGCCGTGCCCACTTTGATGATTCTGCCGGGTGCCGATCCGTTGTGTTCGACACCGGCTGCCGAGGAACTCGCCGCCCGCATCCGTGCTTGCCAGATGATCCGCATTCCCGGTGCGAAGCATGAACTGCTGACCGAGCGGGATAGCTACAGGCAGCAGTTCTATGCGGCCTTCGATGCCTTCATCCCGGGTGAGGCGCGGGAAACCGATGGCGTTGCAACAGACCAGCCCGTCGACGCACAGGAGAAAGCATCAGCCGCCTGAGAGGACCCTCAGTGCCTCTTCGTGCAGCTTCGGGTCTCCTGATGCGAGGATGGCACCCCCCTTGGCTGCGCTCCCGCCCGCCCATGTCGTGACAATGCCGCCTGCGCCTTCGATCACGGGAATGAGTGGCGCAATATCATAGGCCTGCAGACCCGCCTCGCAGACCAGATCGATCTGCCCAGCCGCCAGCATCGCATAGCTGTAGCAATCCCCGCCGTAGCGCGGCAGCTTGCACAGGGACTCAAGCCGATCATAGGCAGCACCCTGCTCTCCCAGCAGAATGCGCGGGCTTGTGGTTGAGATAAAGGCTTCGGAGAGGGATCTGCAGCGGCGCGTGGTCAATACCCGCTCGCCTTTCGCCGAGATCAGCCGTGCAGTCTTGCCATCACCAACAAACCGCTCGCCCACATAGGGCTGGTTCATCATGCCATAGACCGGAGTGCCGTTGCGCATGAGACCGACCAGCGTCCCCCAAGTTGGCAAACCGCAGATGAATCCGCGCGTGCCATCGATCGGATCGATGATCCACTCGTATTCCGCGCCCTCATTTTCGACGCCGAATTCCTCACCCCGGATTGCATGGTTCGGGAATGCGCTCCGGATCATCTGGCGAATCGCGAGCTCAGCCGCACGGTCAGCCTCAGTCACCGGATCGAACCCGCCGGGCCCCAGCTTGTTCGATATGCTGTTGGCCATGCGGAAGAGCGGCAGGATGACTGCGCCTGAGGCTTCGGCGAGCTGTTGATAGAACTGGTCAAGGGCGATGGCTGTCATGGTGTCATGTCCGGGATTTGGCGCCGAGAAGTGGTTCTGTCTGACAATTGCGCGTCATGCACAAGCATCGACCATGTGAGGCATTGGCGGTGCATAGAAATACGCCAGCCATGCGTTCCTTGCATATCAGTATGGCTATTGAAAATTAAACAGATATTTCAATTAGATAAGGGAATTTTTAGAACAATCACGATGCATAGCCTGCCCTAAAGCGGTTTAGATCAGAACAATCGTCTTGCAAATGTTGCAATGCAGCGCGATGTTTGCAACTGCGAAATGACAACGTCGTTGTCGGCTCGTTGCCCTTCTTGGGCGTTTCCTCCCTAGACTTGGGCCGCACTGAGGTGCGGCCCCTTTTTTTGGCTGCTACTCTGCGGCCTGTTGCCAGGGATTGGCGGTCTCAGCCAGAAGGTGTGCCGTTCTGTCCAGCATCGTCATCATGTCACCGGCTATGGCCGCAAACTGCGGTTTGGGTTCCAGTGTTTCTTCATTCATGTAGAGTGCGCGGTTGATCTCGATCTGCAGAACATGGATCGATGATGCGGGCTGGCCGTAATGTTCAGTGATGAACCCGCCAGCATAAGGCCGATTGCGCGCCACGTGATAGCCCAACTCTTCCAGTGCGGCCTGAACCGAGTCGATCAGCACAGCGGCGCAACTCGTGCCATAGCGATCCCCCAGCACGATATCGGGACGCGGCATTGTATCGGTTCCCAAGCTCGCGGATGGCATGGAGTGGCAGTCGAAGAGGATGGCCTCGCCAAAGCGCCGGTGTGTCTGCTGCAAGAGGCTCCTGAGTGCCCGGTGATACGGCCTGTAGATCGTGTCGATGCGGTGCATGGCGTCGGCAACGCTCAGCCGCTCGCGGTAGATTTCCTGTCCGTCTCCCACGATACGGGGAATGCTGCCAAGCCCACCCGCCACACGCATTGATCGTGTGTTGGCGAAGGAGGGCAGCCGCCCGTCAAACATGCGTGGATCAAGCTCATAGGGCTCGCGGTTCACATCGAGATAGGCCCGGGGAAAGTTTGCCTTGAGCAGCGGTACTCCCAGTGCTGACACATGGCCAAACAACAGATCGACAAAGCTGTCTTCGGATCGCCGTAATCCCAGCGAATCGAGACGTGCCATGGCGACGAAAGCTTCGGGATAGACGCGGCCGGAATGCGGTGTGTTAACGATGAAGGGCAGCGCCTGCTCGACGGGAGCCAGAATCTCGAACGGCGGTTCGAAACAGACATCCAACGGCGAATCCCTCCTCAAGCAGCTGATTCATCCTAACCATAGGAGCGAAAAGCACCAGCGTTCACTGGTTCTTTACCACCCTTTGTCCTAACGTACTGGGACGCACTCAAAACACGAGCAAAATGTGATGCCCCGGATCCTGCTGGCTGAAGACGACAACGACATGCGCCGTTTTCTGGTGAAGGCGTTGCAGAACGCAGGATACGATGTGACATCCTTTGACAATGGCCTCTCGGCCTACAATCGCCTGCGCGAAGAGCCCTTTGAATTGCTGCTGACCGATATCGTCATGCCCGAGATGGACGGCATCGAGCTTGCCCGCCGCGCCACCGAACTCGATCCGGACATCAAGGTGATGTTCATCACCGGTTTCGCCGCCGTGGCGCTGAACCCGGACTCCAAGGCTCCCAAGGACGCCAAGGTCCTGTCCAAGCCCTTCCATCTGAAAGACCTCGTCAACGAGGTGAACCGGATGATCCAGCAGGCAGCCTGAAATCGCGGGCGGATTTCAGCGGTTGCAAGCCGTCACCGGTGCAGCTATAGCGGCTGCACCCCTTCACGATCCTAACAGGTTCGGGCGCTTAGCTCAGCGGTAGAGCACTACCTTGACATGGTAGGGGTCACAGGTTCGATCCCTGTAGCGCCCACCATTTTTCCGGACGAACTGTCCGTTTTCAGGCCTGTGGATTTTATCGAACATTTCAAACGATTGCGGTCGCAGGTCTGACAGTTTCTGTCGCGCAAGAGCGTCTTGTGGACATTTCCGGGCGGGCCTGCTGGTGATATGCAATGTGAAAGTCTTTGACAAGAATGCGCCCGAGGTCAGGATCCCTTTCAGGCGTCGACCAATCCTCAAAATCCGGAGCCCCCATGTCCTTCCTGAAAAAACTCTTCGGCGGGGGTTCAGCCCCAAAGGCTGACACCGCTCCTATCGCCACCGAAACCCATAACGGATTCACACTGCATGCCACGCCTTATCAGGAGCAGGGCCAGTGGCAAATGTGCGGCGTAATAGAGAAGGAAATTGCGGGTGAGCTGAAATCGCATCGCTTTGTCCGCGCCGACCGGTTTTCATCCAAGGAAGACGCCGCGCATTTCACCTTGACCAAGGCGCGGCAGATCGTGGACCAGATGGGGGAGAAGGCCTTCGGCTGATGGCAGGGCTTGTGCCCCCCCCCGGGGGTAGCTCGCCGAGAAGCCTGTCCGCTGACATGTGGGTGGCAGGAGATGGCTTATACCTCATCCCCCGCCTGACGAACCACATTTCCAGCTAGAGCCCGACCGGACGCCCTGCGACTGTTACCAGCATCTGGCCCGGGAAGAGCAACCGCTTTGCTACCCGTTTCGTATCCTCCAGCGTCACCGCTTCGAAGAGACTGTTGCGCTTGTCCGTGTAGTCGATGCCCAGCTCATCCACCTGCATCGCGGTCAGGTGATTGGCAATCTTGGTCGAGGTGTCGAAGCGCAAAGCGTAGGAGCCGATAAGATAGCGCTTGGCCTTGTCCAGTTCTTCCTCGGTCGGGCCGTCAGATGCCATCTTGACGATTTCGTCACGGATAACATCCAGCGCTTCCTTCGCCCGTTCGTTCTTCGTGGCGGTACCACCGAAGAAGAGCCCTGCATGAGCGAAGGGATACAGCGAGGACGAGACGGAATAGGCAAGGCCGCGCTTTTCGCGCACCTCCTGGAAGATGCGGGAGGTGAAGGAGCCGCCACCCAGAATGTGGTTCATGACACTGGCCGCCACGAAATCATCATCCTTGCGCAGGAGACCCTGCATGCCGAAACGGAAGGTCGATTGCGGAATATCGAGATCGATGATCTGCAACTCGCCCAGACCCGCAGGGTTGACCGCAGGAATAGCAGCAAGCTCCGCCTTTGCAGGCAAACCGCCGAAAATCGCATCCAGTTCGCGCGCCAGAACCTCGGCACTGATTGCACCCACGACTGATATCTTGAGATGAGAGCGGGCCATCAGGCGCTTGTGCAGACCGCGCAGATCATCCGCTGTGACAGTGGCAATATCGTCCGCAAGGCCTTCGTCCGGCGTAGCATAGGCATGGCCTGCGAAAGCGCGTGCCATCCAGGCCTTGGACGACCGGCTGTTGGGATCATTAGCACCACGCTTGATGCCGCCCAGAATCTGGGATCGAACACGATCTACCGCGTTCTGCTCGAAATGCGGCGCGGTCAGCGCATGGCGCAGCAATTCGAATGCCTTGTCCTGATGGCGGATAAGCGTCTTGAGGCTACCGCCGATGGCATCCTTAGATTCCCCGAACCTGAGCTGGATGGCGTGCTCATCAAGCGCTTCCTGGAAGGCGATGGCATCGTAGGGGCCGGCACCTTCATCCAGCATGCCGGAGAGGAAGTTGGCGAGACCAGCCTTGCCCGCAGGATCCTGCGCAGCACCGCCCTCGAACGACATTTCCATGGCAATCAGAGGAACCGCATATTCCTCGATCAACCACGCCTCGATGCCCATTGGCGAGACCACGCGCTGGATGCGCGAACCGGTGGAGGCCTGAACCCCGGCGTCAGTTTTCAGCTGGTTCATGCTGCTTCTTCCTTCAGGAGGTATCCCGTGACGGCAATGCGGGGCAGCAGGCGCTTTTTCGCGACAGCCGTCACATCTGCCAGCGTCACGGCATCAATGCGGGCAGGCCAGCTCTCGACATCCTTGACCGCGCCGCCAACCGCCAGCGTCGAGCCATACATGCGGGCCAGTGTGGCCTGGCTGTCGCGGGCATAGACCGTATCGGCGATCAATTGCGTCTTGGCGCGGTTGAGTTCCCGCTCGCTCAGATCATCGATCAGCTTTGCGATGACGGCCTCGGTCGCCTTTTCCAGTGTCTTCAATTCAACGCCCTCGCGCGGCAGGGCGTACACTGCGAAACGCGTCAGATCGACGGCATCGCCCATGTACCAGGACCCGGCATTGGTCGCGAGCTCCTGATCCTGCACCAGCGCCCGGAACAGGCGGCTTGCACCACCACCACCCAGAATCTGCGCCAGCAATTCTAGCGCATAGGGCTCGGAATCCGCAGCGCTCACATGCGATGGCACCAGCCAGTAGCGCTGGAAGCTCGGCTGCTCCACCTTGGGGTCAGCGAGTTCCACGCGGCGTGCAGCGGGAATGGGCGGCTCGACCTTGCGCGTGCGTTTTGGTGCTTCGCCACGCGCTGCAATCTGGCCATAAGTTGCCGACGCGAGGCGTTTGACCTCCGGCTCGGTGATATCACCCGCGACGACCAGTATGGCGTTTTCCGGCGTGTAGAAGCGCGCGTAATAATTTAGTGCATCCTGCCGGTCGAGCGTGGCAATCTCGTGCTGCCAGCCGATGATCGGCAGGCCATAGGGATGGTTCACGTAGAGTGTGGCGCTCAGGCTCTCGGAAAGCTGCGACGCCGGATCGCTGTCAGTACGCATGCGACGCTCTTCCAGCACCACGTCGCGCTCGGGGATCACATCCTCATCCGACAGCACGAGGTTGGTCATGCGGTCCGCCTCGAAGGACATCATGGTTTCAAGATGCTCTTTGGCGATCTTCTGGAAATACGCCGTGTAATCATAGGAGGTGAAGGCATTCTCCTGTCCGCCAAGCTCCGACACGAGGTTGGAGAACTTGCCCTTGGCGTGCTTCTTCGTACCCTTGAACATGAGGTGTTCGAGAAAATGCGCGATGCCGGACTTCCCTTCGGGATCATCCGCCGAGCCGTTCTTGTACCAGACCATATGAGTGACGACGGGAGCGCGATGATCCGGGATCACCACGACCTGCATGCCGTTGTCGAGATGGAAGGTGGAGGCGATTGCCGTGTCGGCCATGAATTTTGTGTCCTGATCGGGAGGAAACGCGTGAAAGCCAATATGGAATGCAAAACCCGCGTTCGCCAGAGGCCAACGCGGGTTTCAGGAGTGACGTATCGAAGCGGATATCCCGCCCGCCGCCGGATCAGCGGGTGCTGGGGCCTTCCTTGAAGATATCAAGCGGGCTTGGCTCCTTGCGGACGCCTAGTTCGCCTTCGCGTGTCGCACGGAATGGTGCGTTGTCAGCAGGTCGACGCAGGCCAGTCGGGGGCTCTGTCAGAAATTCGCGGCGAGGTTCTGCGCGTGCAATGCTGCCGTCATTGGCACCTGCTGACTGCTTGTCCATCTCGCGCAGGGTGGCGAGACCGCCAAGCACATTGGCGCGCGAGCGGTCATCCTGGAACTGCTGCGGGGTACGCACCACTTCCTGACCGGCGACACGACCAGCGCGCACTTCATCCACGGTCAATCGCCGCGAAGGATTGATTTCCCGCCCGCTTATGCTGTCGATGAACACAGGCTTGCGCGCATCCTCGGCGGCCTTGCGGCGTGCCAGCACATCCGGATCCTGCGGCCAGTTGGCGCGGCGCTGATCGGGGGCGGCGGCCTCTACCGGAGGGCGCAGGTTCTGGCTTGGCGGCACAACGAGGGGTGCACGCTCGCGATAATCCAGCGCGGGTTTTTCCTCGGCCGGCAGGCCAATGATCATGCGACCTATATCCAGCAAGCCCTGCGCCTCAGCAGGGACAGAGAGAACGGATGCGCCCATAAGCACCAGACTGGCGAAAGCCACAACACGATATGTCATATCAACTCCTCCGACCGGGTGATTGCCATCATCCACGGACTGAAATCATGACTTTTGAGAGGCGGCGGACCGCCCCGATGTGAAGCTGTCATACAGCAAGAAGCCGACGCCGACAACGATGGCGGCATCGGCAATGTTAAAGACGTACCACGAGAAGCCGTTCCAGAAGAAATGGGCGAAATCCAGCACGGCACCATAGAGTACGCGATCAATGGCATTGCCGATGGCACCGCCTGCAATAAGGCCGAGCCCGAGGTTCAGCCATTTCTCCGGGCTGCGCCATGCCCAGAATGTCAAGGCGATGGCTGCCACGACCTTGAAGATCGTCAGCGCCCAGCGCCCGGTTTCCGTCGATTGCTGGAACATGCCGTAGGAAACACCCTGATTCCAGACAAGGATCAGGTTGAAAAACGGCGTCACCTCGATGGGCTGGCGCGCAGCGATATCCACCACGAAAAACAGCCAGAGCTTCGAGGTCTGATCGAGTGCGAGGGTGATCACGAAGGCGATCAGGAACAGGCGAAACTGGCGTCTTGATTCCATTGCAGCGTCATGCTCCTCTCGTGTGTCCTTCATCGACCTATTAGGAGCTTTTTCAATGCAATCCAAAGCTATAACGCTGGTTTTTCTGTCCAATTTTGCAATTCTGCTCTCTGTCGCCACCGCTTCGGCTGCCTGCAAGATCGAAACGTGGAAATTCCGGTGGGGACCAGCACCGACGCCTGTCAACATGACGGTCACCGATGGCTCGACGTGCGGCAGCAATATTTCCTTGAGCGGTGCCGAAAAACTGACTGGCGTAGCAGCTCTCTCGCAAGGCAGCAGTGGAGCCGTCTCAACGACAGCGAACCGCTTCCAGTATCGCCCGAAGGCGGGGTTCAAGGGTTCGGACAGGTTTACCGTGCAGTTGCGGGCACCGACCGGTTTGGTGCCGCTGTGACCAATGACCTGAGCGTTTCAGTCACGGTCCAGTAAGCCGAGGCTGGCGGGGCGTGCAACTCAAGCCGCCGCCAGAGCCTTCAGCTCATGCAGCGCCTTCGCGTCGCGGGCCGAGACATCAGGGAAGGCCGGATCGGAGCCGACATCATCGGTGTAGCGCCAAGAACGCGCGCATTTCTTGCCGGTTGCCTTCGCAAACACAACAGCGACGCCCTTGATCTGATCGGAGGTGAAGGCATCCGCTGGCGCTGGCTTGTCCGTGATGGTGATCGCCGAGGTGATGGCGATCTCGGCCATGTCGATGCCCGCAAGTGCCGCCATCAGTTCCGGATCAGTGATATGCACCACGGGTGCGGCTTCCAGCGATGAACCGATGATCTTGCCCGCCCGCTGAATTTCAAGCGCGCCGGTGATGACGGAACGCACATCGCGCACCTTTTCCCATTTCGCAGCCAGTGCATCATCACGCCAGGATGCAGGCACTTCCGGGAAAGCCTCCAGATGCACGCAACCGCCGCCAGCCCGCTTGTCCGGATAGCGCTCTAGCCAGGCCTCGTCCGCTGTGAAGACCAGAATGGGAGCAAGCCAGAGCGTGACGCACCGGAAAATCTGTTCCACAGCTTCCAGTGAACCCAGCCGCTTCACACTGGACGGGGCCTCGCAATAGAGCGCGTCCTTGCGGATATCGAAATAGAACGCGGACAAATCCGTGTTCATGAAGGTAGACAGCAGCGACACCACCTTCTTGTAATTGTAGGTGGAATACGCCTCCCGCACTTCGCCGTCGAGAATGGCGAGCCGGTGCAGTATGAGGCGGTCAACCTCCTCCATGGCCTGCCCGTCGATGCGGTCGGCCTGATCGAAATGCGCCAGCGTCCCCAGCATCCAGCGCATCGTGTTGCGCAGCTTGCGGTAGCTGTCGATGAAGCCTTTCAGGATTTCCGGGCCAATGCGCAGATCATCGGAATAATCCGAAGCCGCGACCCATAACCGCAAAATATCCGCGCCGGAATTCTTCATCACGTCCTGCGGGGCCACGACATTGCCGAGGCTTTTCGACATTTTCTGGCCCTTCTCGTCCAGAACGAAGCCGTGGGTCAGCACGATGTCATAGGGCGCGCGGCCACGGGTGCCGGAGCTTTCGATCAGGGAGGAATGGAACCACCCCCGGTGCTGGTCGGAGCCTTCGAGATACATCACCCGGTCCGGACCGCCGTCCGGCTTGCGGTGGATGCCTGCCAGGCCGGGGAAGTGCTTGGCGTCGCCCAGCACGTAGGAATGGGTGGAGCCTGAATCGAACCAGACATCGAGGACGTCGTTGATCTTCTCGAAATCCGCCGGGTTGTACTCCGGCTTGAGGAAGCGCGAGCCGTCGGTATCGGCAAACCATGCGTCGCCTCCATCCTGCTCGAAAGCATCGGCGATGCGCTTGTTGACGCGTTCGTCCTTGAGAATTTCCTTCGTCGTCCTGTTGACGAAGACCGTGATCGGCACGCCCCACGCCCGCTGGCGCGAGACCACCCAGTCGGGCTTCGCCTCGATCATGCCGGTGATGCGGTTTTCACCGGCTGGCGGGACCCACTGGGTGTCGCGGATGGATTGCAGCGACACTTCGCGCAGCGTCTTGTTGCCCAGCGACGGCGTGGCCTGGTCCATGTGGATGAACCATTGCGGCGTGTTGCGGAAGATCACCGGCTTCTTCGAGCGCCAGCTGTGCGGATACTGGTGCTTGAGGCGGCCTCGCGCCACGAGATTGCCCGCGTCGATCAGCGCCTTGATCACGGCCTCGTTGGCATCGCCCTTGTCGCCCTTGTCGGTGATGACGCGCTTGCCCACAAAGCCGGGTGCTTCGGAGGTGTAGAAGCTGTCGCCGTCCACTGTATAGGGGATTTTAGTTTCAATGCCAAAGTCGCGGAGATCCTTTTGCGTCGATGCGGCTGTCCAAATGTCAAAGTCCTCGCGACCGTGGCCGGGTGCCGTATGGACAAAGCCTGTGCCTGCATCGTCCGTGACATGGTCGCCATCGAGAAGCGGAACGAGGAAGCCATAGTCATGACCGCCAAGGCCGCAATCGGCTAGCGGATGCGCGCAGAATGTATGCTCTAGCGCGTCAGTCGGCACGCCTATCTTGCGCTCCAGCACGATCTTCGCTTGCGACTCCACCGCCTCGGCTAGCTTGTCCGCGATTACGTAGCGCTGACCGACTTTCGGCCCAAAGTCGCGTTCATTCGCCGTCACTTCATAAATGCCATAGGCGATCTTGTGGTTATAGCTGATGGCACGATTGCCCGGGATCGTCCAAGGCGTAGTGGTCCAGACAACAATCGAAGCATCAATGAGTAACTTTGCCGATGCCCAATCACCTTCATAGCCTGCGACCGGGCCAGTCATGGCATGCTTCACCGGAAACGCCACCCAAACCATATCCGACTGATAATCCTGATACTCGATCTCCGCCTCGGCCAAAGATGTCTTCTCCACCACGCTCCACATCACGGGCTTCGAGCCGCGATACAGCTGGTCCGTCATCGCGAACTGCATGATCTCGCGGGCGATCTGGGCTTCGGCGGGAAACGCCATGGTCGAATAGGGGTGGTCCCAGTCGCCCGTCACGCCGAGGCGCTTGAATTCCTCGCGCTGCACGTTCAGCCAGTGCGTGGCGAAATCGCGGCATTCCTTGCGGAATTCGTTGACCGGCACCTCGTCCTTGTTCTTGCCCTTCGCGCGGTACTGCTCCTCGATCTTCCATTCGATGGGCAGGCCATGGCAATCCCAGCCCGGCACATAGTTGGAATCGAACCCCATCATCTGCTGCGAGCGCGTCACCAGATCCTTGAGGATCTTGTTCAGTGCATGGCCAATGTGGATGTTGCCGTTGGCATAGGGCGGGCCATCGTGCAGCACGAATTTGGGCTTGCCTACGGAGGCTTTGCGCAGGCGGCCATAGAGATCATTCTCCTGCCAGCGCTTCCAGATCAGCGGCTCCTTCTCGGGGAGGCCCGCGCGCATCGGGAATTCGGTCTGCGGCAGATAGAGGGTTTTGGAATAATCAGGTGCGTCGGTCATGGCGACGTCTTTCGCCAAGAAAAGCGACGAAAGCAAGCGCGGGATACTGGCTTTCTCTCCTTCCCCCGTGGGGGAAGGGCAGGGAACTCACGTCCTTGGGCGGCAATTCGGGCTGGTGAACTCGCGCGGATCGATCTCCACGATCCCGTCCGTTCGTCCTGTACCCTTCGGCACATAAGCGTGGCAAGCCTGTGCGCGCATGATGCGGAAGCGCAGGCCCACCGTCTTGTCCGCCAGCACCTCCTTGAAGGGGCGCGGCAGATCGGGCGCGTTCCATGGGTGAATGCGCGCCGCGACATGGTGATCGGAGAGCGCCTCGATATTCGCCATCTGGAAATCATGGTCGCGCACCATCTCCAGCACGCCGTGAAGATGCACCGCGCCATAAGGCTGGTCAGCATCGGCGATGCGCGCCGCTTCGGGAAGGCCGTATTCCTGCTCCTTCTGGAACATGGCAATGGCTGTAACGGGACCATTGACGGCATTGAAGGCATCGGTCGATTTTGCCACATGCCCTTCGAGGATCGGGTTGCCGTCTTCGTCTTCCGCCAGCAGCACCGGCACATGGGCATTGACAAGACCGCCCGGCGTGACGGCGATCAGCGTGCAGAGCGCCCGCACTGCCACGAAAGGGCGCACGAGCGTAAACGGAACATCCTTGAACGAAGTCGGCGGTGTGTAGCTCAACATGGTCGAGTCTCCCATCGTGCGATCCAGCCTGACGGGAGGTTAGCGCAAATCGGGCGTTCGTCGAGAGGAATCAGGCGCTTTTCAGCACTTTCCGCGCGGTGAGGCTGTCCTCGTCCATCTGGCGGATGAGCGGCTCCACGCCGTCGAATTTCAGCTCGGGCCGGATGTAGCCGACGAAGGCCACATCCATTGTCTGGCCATAGAGATCACCGGCAAAATCAAAGAGATGCACCTCCAGCTTCGGCGCACCGTCATCGAATGTCGGGCGGCGGCCAAAGCTGGCGACGGCGGCATGCGTGACGCCGTCCACAATGGCGCGCACGGCATAGATCCCGTGTTTCAGTGTCACGTCCTTGTGAAGCATGAGATTGGCCGTGGGATAACCCAGCAGACGGCCCCGCTTGTCGCCATGGGCCACGGTGGCGCGCACCAGCCATTCGCGCCCGAGATAGCGATTGGCACCGGCGATATCGCCCTCCGAGAGCAGCTTGCGGATATGCGACGATGACACGACCACGCCATCCACACTGAGGGGTGGCACGATGACGACGTCGATCCCGGCGTTGTGACCCGTCTCTGCAAGTAACGCCGGATTGCCCTGCCTGCCCTTGCCGAAGTGGAAATCGTGGCCAACGACGATGCCGCTGGCTCCGAAACGGTCAAGAATCAGATTCTGCACGAAATCCTGCGCGGAAACCGCTGCCAGCGCCGCATCGAACGTCAGCGCAATCGCGCCTTGCGCACCCAGCCTCGTCGCAGCTTCTGCCTTGAGATCAGGCGGTGTCAGCCGGAACATCGGCTTGTCCGGCTGGAAATACGCGCGTGGATGCGGCTCGAAGGTCAGGATTGCGGCTGGCCTGCCGAACGATTTGCCCATGCGCAGCGCCTCGGTCAGCAGCGCAGCATGGCCCAGATGCATGCCGTCGAAATTGCCGATCGCGAGCACAGGCTTCGCCAGGTCATCGGGCAGTGCGGCAGGGTCGCAGAGGGAATGGAAGCTGTTCGACATGGGTTGCCAGACGCTCTTGGATCGCTCCGGTGTCAGCGTCAAGCCGTGCAACTTCCGGCATGTGCACCATTCTTCATTAACCAGATGGCAATTCCATTGCTCTACATCTTGAAAGACTTCAGCAAGGTTCACGGGTTGTGAGCTGCGCTGATCACGGTTGAACCGCTGCGGCCAACCAGCCTGCAGAACGGAGTTTGGACACGATGGCGCTCGACACTTCCATGCCCATTCTGGTGGTTGACGATTATCAGACCATGGTGCGAATCATCAGGAATCTCCTCAAGCAGCTTGGCTTCGAGGATGTGGATGAGGCGGCTGACGGCTCGGCTGCTCTCTCCAAGCTGAAGCAGAAGCGCTACGGTCTGGTGATTTCCGACTGGAACATGGCTCCCATGACGGGATACGAACTGCTGCGCAATGTGCGCGGCGATGAAGGCCTGCGCGCCCTGCCCTTCATCATGGTGACAGCGGAATCGAAGACTGAAAACGTCATCGCCGCCAAGAAGGCCGGCGTGAACAATTACATCGTCAAGCCATTCAACGCCCAGACGCTGAAAAGCAAGATCGAGGCAGTCTGCGGGATCTGATTCTCCGCGACGATCCTACGGCAACAATCAGGCGGCGCAGGCCGCCTTTTTTGTGTCTCAGATCAGCTTCTGCATCACGGCGCTCGGCGTTGAGATCTGCGCTGCCAGAAACGGCTCCAGCCTGTCGCGGCTCAGTGCGCCATCAGGACCATGCAATTCCTCCGCGTGAATGCCCGCGCTCAGGAAAAGGCTATCCACGCCAAAGCCCGCTGCACCCACAACATCTGTGCGGATCGCATCACCAATCGCCAGAATACGCGACTTCTCGGGTTTGCGGCCCAACAGCGCCGCAGCTTTGGCGAATGTCGCGGCATAGATCGGCGGATGCGGTTTGCCCGCCTGAATGACTGTACCGCCCATCTCTTCGTAAATTGCCGCAATGGCCCCGGCGCAGGGGATCAGCTTGTGGCCACGCTCCACGACCAGATCGGGATTGGCGCAGATCATCGGAATGTTACGGTGGCGAATGGCCGTGACGATGGTGCGATAATCCTCCGCCGTCTCGGTCTCGTCGTCCTTGAGACCGGTGCAGATCACGAAAGAAGCCTCGTCGATGCCCACGCGTCTCACTGCGAGGTCGCGAAACAGATGCTCATCCTTCTCTGCTCCGATGTGGAAACAGCGTTTGTCCGGCTGTGCCAGCGCAAGCTGATGCGTCACATCGCCTGATGTCACAACGGCATCATAGGCGGCTTTCGAGACACCGATCTGGTCAAGTTGCTCGATCACCGACCAGTGCGGGCGCGGTGCATTGGAGATCATCACAACAGTGCCGCCGTTGCGACGAAACCGTGCCAGCGCCTCACCTGCTTCGGGATGCGGGGCAAGACCGTTGTGCACAACACCCCAGACATCGGAGAAGATCACATCGTAGCGGCCGGACCAGGCGTCGAGGCTCGAAAGGACGGGAATGCTGGACAAGGAATACTCGCAACGGTTGGGGGATCGAGCTGATTTCTCGACCACGCCGGGCTGGCTTTCGTCAAGCGCGGCGCAGAAGGCTACGGAAGGACTGACGCTGTCCGCGCGAAACGCCTTGCTCTGTCACAGGAGAATTGGCGGCACGGGCATCTTCGGCTTTCCGACGCATCGCAGCCCGCGTTTCCGGCATAGCCACAGCCTTTGGCTCCAGAACCTCCTGGCGCACCGGCCTTGCTGTGCCGAACAATCCGCCGACGGCCAGCGGTGGCGCGTGGTCCAGAAGATCCAGAACATTCTGCTCTGTCGCTACATCGCAGACCAGAAGGTCGATGCCCCGGCGCTGGAGATATTCCGCCAGATCAGCCGGATGGATATCCAACCCTGTCGTCTCGTCCTGTGTCGCTTTGATTAGCGAGCTGGCCGAAACCCTGACCTGACGGATACCGCGCGCAGCCATTTCCGCCATGTCCAGCCGCAGATTCGGCAAGCAGCAGAGGCCGAAACCGATGCCATTGGCCGAAAGCATGGTCATGGCAGCCCGTGCGTCCTCAGTCAGCGCCCGCATTTCGATGTCACTGATGTCGAGGATCAGCGCACCGGAAAGGCCGCCATCAAGGCGCGACAGGCGTTCCAGCATCTGCTTGAAAACTGCATTGGCAAGGCTTGAACCCGCGATGCCGCAAACCATTGAAACCACCCGGTTCCGGGCTCTGAGAATGCGCAGTACATGCACAGCACGGTCCACCAGGACGCGGTCCAATTCGAGCTCCAGCCCGGTGGCAACAGCAATCCGTCGCAGGTCAGTATCAGTTTGCAGCTCGCCACTCTCGCCCTTCAGGCGAAGTGTGGCTTCGTAGCCCCGCACCTTGCGCTGCGGCAGGGCGACAACGGGCTGCAGGCACAGTTCAAGCCGGTCGCTGGCCAAGGCCGATGCAAGGGTCGATTGCAATTCCGCCATCACGGCCGATGACGGAGCCTCGAAGCCCACGTGCCCCATCGGAGGCTCCGCGGTGAAGCCGAGCTCCGCCTCATCCTCGAACCATTCGGGTGAAGGCGCAGCTTCAACGGCCTGATCTTGCGTGGATTTGATATGGGTAGGCAAGCCTGCTGGAAGCCGCTTTTCGTGCTCCGCCACATTCCGCGCCAGATCACTGACGAGCCTGCCAAGCACCTCGATATCCGCCGTCGCAGCTCGCCAGACAAGCGCTGGCGATTCAATACTAAGCCGATTCAATTCCGCCATTCTGGCGTCGGAACGAGCCTGCTGTTCCACCAGAAGGGTAACATCGGTCTGCAAAGCATCCACAGTCTGTTCCAACCGGACGCGGTCAGCGCGCGAAGCCATCAGGTGAATGATCGTAATGGCGCAGCCCGCCAGCGACAAGCCGCCAAGCAACGCCGCAATGACCGGTGCGCCGCTGGCGGCCAGCACAGCGGCACCCGTGGCTCCGCCTGCCAGTGCTGTGCCGCCCGTCAGTCCCAGTGATTTGATCCCTGTCAGCCCAGCCATTGTCGCCCGTGGTTCTTGTCTTTGATTCAGCTGATTCGCTTTTTCCAGACGATAATGCATCATCTGAAGCCTTTTGAGAATCATCTGCGAGGTCACTCATGCCGCGTTTCTTTAATCCGCGCCGCATCGCGCAGCCCGGATCGCTCTACAGCCAGGGTGTGGTGCATTCTGCACGAGCCCGGCGACTGGTTATTTCCGGACAAATCGGGGCGCGGCTCGATGGAACCGTGGCCGAAACGCTCGAAGAGCAGATGGATATCGCCTGGGATAACCTGATCGAGGTTTTGCGCGAAGGTGGCATGACGGTGGCTGATCTCGTCAAAGTGGTGACATATGTCACCGTGCCGGGCTCAGTGGCGCTGGCCCGCAGCGTTCGAATGCGGAAGCTAGGCCAGCATGCTCCAGCGTCGACCTATCTGGAAGTCGCAGGGTTGGCATCACCCCAGTTCCTTTTCGAGGTAGAAGGGGAAGCGGTAAGCGAAGACCCAGAATCAATCTTCGACGAATTCCCGGATGCAGCAGCGCAGACCGGGACTTTCCGGCCACGGTCCTGAGGGGGGAGTGAGTGGTTTCGACAAGCCTTGAAAGGTGCCGGTAACAGTAGCATTATGATTGTGAAAACAAGGGCCAAAGAACCGATGTCTGCTGCTAGTCCTGAAATCAGTGACGCGTCCAACCTTTCCCGGAGAGCTGTTATCGGTGGGGGCCTGGCGATGACCGGAGCAAGCACGATGGGCGGTGCTTTCGCGCAGGCCGGTGCCAACACCATCAAGCTGCGCATTCTCGAAACCACGGACATCCACGTCCATGTCCAGTCCTATGATTATTATCGGGACCAGGCGGATGATACCGTTGGCCTCGCCCGGATCGCCAGCCTCGTGGACAAGGCACGCTCCGAGACGAAAAATACGCTGCTGTTCGAGAATGGCGACTTCCTGCAGGGCAATCCGCTGGGCGATCTGATGGCCTATGAGCGGGGCTTCAAGGCGGGCGATACACACCCCATCATCCGGGCCATGAACCAGATGAAGTATGATGCCGGAACACTGGGCAATCACGAGTTCAACTACGGCCTCGATTTTCTGGCGAAGTCACTGGCTGGTGCCAAGCACCCTGCGGTTTGCGCCAATGTCGCCAAGGGCCAGCTTGCGGGTAGCATCCGGGGCGATGACACGCTCGTGCGCCCCTATGTCATCCTGGACCGGGACGTCATGGATGAGGCCGGAGCTTCCCACCGGCTGCGTGTCGGCGTCATCGGCTTCACGCCGCCGCAGATCATGCAATGGGACCAGGCCCATCTGCGCGGCAAGGTTGATACGCGCGATATCGTTGACAGCGCCCGGGCCTGGGTGCCGGAGATGAAGGAGCGCGGGGCGGATATCGTGGTGGCGCTGGCCCATACCGGCATCTCGAACGCTACGGCACAGGGCAAGGACGAGAACGCGGCGCTCTATCTCGCATCCGTTCCGGGAATCGACGTAATCCTGACGGGACACCTGCACCTCGTTTTTCCCGGTCCCGTGTTCAAGGACAGGCCCGGCATCGATATCGAGAAGGGCACGCTCAACGGCGTTCCCGCCGTCATGGCCGGTTTCTGGGGCAGCCATCTCGGCCAGATCGACCTTGTTCTGCAAAAGAGCGGCAATGATTTCAAGGTTATCAGTCATTCCGTCGGCGCATTGCCGATTTTCAAGCGCGAAGCGGGCAAGGTGGTGCCGCTGGCCGAGCCAAAGGCCGAGATGCTCTCGAGTGTGCAGGCTGAGCATGATGCTACGCTGGAATATGTGCGCCGTCCCGTGGGCAAGACCGCGAAGGCGATGGACACCTATTTTTCGGTCATCGCCGACAATGCCGCGTTGCAGGTCATCTCCGATGCGCAGATCTGGTACGCGAAGCAATTGCTGGCGGGCACCCCCCATGCCAGCCTGCCGCTGCTGTCATCCGTGGCGCCTTTCAAGGCGGGCGGGCGCGGTGGCGTGGAGTTCTACACCCAGATCGGGGAAGGACAGGTCGCGCTCAAGAATGTGGCGGACCTGTATATCTATCCCAACACGCTGAAAGCCGTGAAGGTGAGCGGGCAGCAGCTCAAGGATTGGTTGGATATGTCCTGCGGGCTGTTCAACCAGATCAAGGCTACCGACGACGAGCAGCAACTGATCAATGCGGCTTTCCCGGCCTTCAATTTCGACATGATTGACGGCGTAACCTATCAGGTCGATCTGGCGCAACCCGCGAAGTATGACGGAGCCGGCAAGGTGCTGGATGCTTCCGCCAGCCGCATCACGGGCTTGTCGTATCAAGGAAAGCCTGTGACCCCGGATCAGGAATTCGTCGTCGTCACCAACAACTACCGCGCTTCGGGTGGCGGCAATTTCCCGGGCAATGATGGCAAGACCATCGTGCTGGATGCGCCCGATGCCACGCGCGACGTGATCATCAAGTTCTTCCAGCAGACCGGTACGCTGGACCCGAAGGCGGATGGAAACTGGAGCCTGAAAGCCGTTCCAGGCGCCAAGAATGTCGTGTTCGAGAGCAATCCCAGAGCGAAAGCGCTGGTTTCTACCGTGAAAAGCGTGAGTTTTGCCGGTGACGGCGCTAACGGATTTGCGAAGTTCAAGCTGGATCTGAGTGTCTGATCCGCCTCAATCCTTCGTACCAACTGCCGCGAGGTAGAGATCGATCAGCTGTTCCTGCTCGATGCGTTCGGCAGTCTCCTGCTTGCGGATTGACACGACCTTGCGCAGGATCTTCGCATCGAACCCGTTGCCCTTGGCCTCGGCGTAGACTTCCTTGATATCCTCGGCCAGCGCCTTCTTCTCTTCCTCCAGCCGCTCGATGCGCTCGATGATCGACTTGAGCTGCTGGGCGGTCTGCGGGTTCATGTCGATGGCGTCGTCGTTCATGGCTGATCTCCTGTGATCGCCGCTTGAACCGGCTCGCGCCCCCCGCGTCAAGCGAGGATAAAGCTTGTCAACGGATCAATGACCGGATGCGCTCTTCGCGAATGCGGCCTGCTGTTCTGCCGTGGCATCCTTCTGGTACTTCGCACGCCATTCGTCATAGGGCATGCCATAGACATGGGCGCGGGAATCGTCCTTCGAGAGATCAAGCCCGCGTTCGGCTGCTGCATCCATCATCCAATTCGACAGGCAGTTCCGGCAGAACCCCGCAAGGTTCATCATGTCGATGTTCTGCACATCGCTGCGTTCCGAGAGATGCTGCATCAGCCTGCGGAAGGCGGCCGCTTCAAGCTCGGTGCTGGTCGCCTTGTCGAAATTGCTCATGACATCTCCTCATTGTCCGGCGCGGCTGCCGTAGTGCCGGATTTCATGCATTTCCGGGCGCTCAAGCAGTGGCATCAGATCATTCGCCAGCCGCTCGCCCCACCGGACAGCGTCGGCTTCGACCGCGATCAGATCCTGCCGAACCTCGATCAGAACATGGGCAATCCCGCGCTGAATGCAATGGCGGGACATGCTGTCGCCTTGCAAAGCCCCGTCATAAGGCTCGTTGTCACCCGTGATAATCGCAGTGTCGGATTGCAGAGATTCGATCAGCGGCACAGGCAGACGTGGATCACTGTCCCAGAGCACGCCGACATGCCAGGGCCGGTCGATGCCTTTCATCCGGGGTGTGAAGCTGTGGATGGAAATGACGGCGGGAATCGTACCCGCACCCATCATGGTCTCGATCACCGAGGCCACGGCGGCATGATAGGGCAACGAGAAGCGCTCCATCCGCTGCCGGATCTCAACTTCGCCAATCCGTGCATTTCCTGGCACGATAGCACCATCGGACAGGCGCATGACCAGTGTTGGATCATCGTCGCCCCGGTTGGGATCAATCAGTAGCCTCGAAAAGCGGGACAATACGGCGGGCGCAGCCAGTCTGGCCGCCATGGCACGCGCCAGCCAATCCACGCCGATGTCATATGCGATGTGCCTTTGAAGCTCATGCGCAGCCATGCCGAGCTGCGCGAATTCCGGCGGCATCGTACTCGACGCATGATCAGCAATGACGAGCGCGCCGCTGGCGATTTCTCCCGCCAAAATTTCGTATGATTCACCGCCATCCTTGGCGTTGATCCGCTTCGGGAGAGGAGAATGCACCGCCGACCCTAGGCCGTGAAGTGAACAAGGCAGGGGGATTTGACGCGAGTGAATTTGGAGATCAGGTTTTTTCGGCCTTTTCGAAGCAAACCGTCCGGTTTGCGAGGAGAGGGCGGAGAAAGCTGGCCCAATTTCGCCGCGCCTGCGGTGGGCTTGAGAGCCAAAACTGCCTCGAAACCGCCTCTTGCCTTGACGGACGTCAAGGCAGCTAGCCGCTTCCGGTCATTTTTGGCTCTCAAGCCCATCAAATGCCTCTCCCTTGATCACTTCATGGCCTATTCAATCTGGCAAAGGATTATATCGTGACGGGTACTTGTGGAAGCGTATTGGGCTGGCCTACACAGAAATCTTCGTCATCCGTCGTAAGAATGTTGATGTCTGAACCGACATATCATCGGTCGCTGGAGCAGCGGCGCGCCTTCCTTCGCGGCATTTTCGATGCGGCAGTCGCGGCTGCGCATCCCGATCAGGCGCTCCCAGCAGCGTTGCCTCCTCCCCCCGCCACAGGACGCATTCTCCTTCTGTCCACCGGCAAGGCGGGTGGCAGCATGATGGCGGCTGCGGTGCAGCACTACGTGACAGCTTACGGGCTTCCGGCGGAACGGCTGTTCGGTCTGGGCACAGCCCGTCACGGCTATGAAGGCAAAAATCCTCTGATCGAGATGATCAGCGCCGGACATCCGGTGCCCGATCAGGGCAGCGTTGATGCCGCACGGCGTACCCTCGCCATTGCAGGCGAAGCACGGCCCGAGGATCTCGCTGTCGTGCTGATGTCAGGCGGAGGGTCTGCCAACTGGATCGCGCCCGCTGGCACCATGACGCTTGTGGAAAAGCAGGCGCTGAACAAGGCGCTGTTGCGCTCCGGTGCGCATATCGGCGAGATCAATTGCGTGCGCAAACACCTGTCGCGCATCAAGGGCGGACGGCTTGCGGCCCGGATCGCGGCGCATCACATCTGGACACTCGCAATTTCCGATGTGCCGGGAGATGATCCCTCGACCATAGCGTCAGGCCCAACGGTGGCGGACCCGACCACACAGGGCGACACACTGGCCATCCTGGCGAAATACCGGGTCGAGCTGCCCCAAAGCGCACAACGCGTGCTGGCTGATCCATCGGAGGAAACGCCAAAGCCCGGCGATGCCGTTTTCGCGCGATCAAGCTTCGATATCATCACCCGCCCCCGCGACGGGTTGCAGGCTGCGATCAAGGCGGTGGTTGATGCGGGCTACGAGGTGCACTCGCTCGGTCCAGATGTCGAGGGTGAGGCTCGTGATGTGGCGGTGGTCCATGCAAGGATGGCACTGGAAATGAAAGCGGCGGGAAAGCGCGCCGTGATCCTTTCAGGCGGCGAACTCACTGTCACCATCCGTGGCGAGGGTGCTGGCGGGCCAAACCAGGAATATGCGCTGGCGCTGGCACAGGCGCTGGGCGGGGCTCGGGGCATCGCGGCCCTGTCGGGTGATACGGATGGCACGGATGGCGGGCGCGGGGAGCCGACCGATCCTGCCGGTGCATTCATCGATGAGACGACTTTGGCTCGGGCGCGGCAGAGGGGTCTCGATATCGTGGCGCATCTCTCGCAGAATAATTCGACGCCCTTCTTCCACGCACTGGGTGACCTGCTGGAAACGGGGCCGACGCTCACCAACGCCAACGATCTGCGTGCCATTGTGGTGGAACCATGAGACGCGTGATTCTCGCCCTGACAGCCGCATCAGCCTTGTTTGCCGGCACTGAAGCGGCGAGGGCTGATATGCGGATCTGCAACACAACGACCAGTCGGGTAGGTGTCTCGGTAGGCTACCGTGATCCACAGGGGTGGATTACGGAGGGATGGTTCAACCTGAAGGCAAACGCCTGTGAGGCAGTGCTGAAGGGCGATCTCAATTTCAAATATTATTATGTCTATGCCATCGACTATGACCGCGGCGGTGAATGGGGCGGCCCGTCGTTCATGTGCTCGCGTGAACGCGAATTTTCGATCCGTGCCTTCGACAATTGCCTGGCCCGCGGCTTTGATCGCACGGGATTTTTTGAAATCGATACGGGTGAACAAAAGAACTGGACGGTTCAGCTGACGGACGCGAACCGGCAAGGCGGCCAGCCATCTGGCGGACAAATTCCCGGGGGACAGACACGATGAGACGCATGCGGAAAACCAAGCTTCTCGCGACCCTGGGGCCTGCATCGCAGGATGATGCCATCGTCGAGAAACTGTTCGAGGCGGGTGCCGATGTCTTTCGCATCAATATGAGCCATTCATCACATGACGTCCTGCGTGCACGGGTTAAACAGCTGCGGGCGATGGAGAAGAAATATGACAGGCCGGTCGGCATTCTCGCTGATCTGCAGGGTCCCAAACTGCGTGTCGGCACGTTCAGGGATGGTTCGGCGATGCTTGTCAACGGCCAGCGGTTCACGCTCGACAGCAACCCTGAACCGGGCGACACCACGCGCGTGCACCTGCCGCATCCCGAGATTCTTGAGCCCCTGCAGGTGGGCCATGTCGTCATCATTGATGATGGCAAGCTGCGCCTCAGGGTGATCGAGGAAACCGCGACTGAAGCCGTCACCATCGTCGAGGTCGGTGGCAAGATTTCGAACAAGAAGGGCGTCAGCCTGCCCGATACGATGATCCCTTTGTCGGCCATGACGCCCAAGGATCGTGCCGATCTCGATGCCGCGCTGGATGCCGGTGTCGACTGGATCGCGCTGTCCTTCGTGCAGCGCCCGGAAGACGTTGCGGAAGTGAAGAAAGTAGCGCGGGGCCGGGCACTGGTGATGGCCAAGATCGAGAAGCCGCAGGCCGTGGCGCGGCTGGAGGAAATCATGGAGATTTCCGATGCGGTCATGGTGGCGCGCGGTGATCTGGGCGTCGAAATGCCGCTGGAGAAAGTGCCGGGAATCCAGAAGCGCATCACCCGCATGGGACGCCGTATGGGCAAGCCCGTGGTGGTGGCGACGCAGATGCTGGAAAGCATGATCACCAGCCCGGTGCCGACCCGAGCCGAGGTTTCAGACGTGGGTACAGCCGTGTTTGAAGGTGCCGATGCCGTGATGCTGTCGGCGGAAAGTGCCGCCGGAGATTTCCCGATTGAGGCCGTCGCCACGATGAGCCGCATCGCCGAAGAGATCGAGGCCGATGAGAACTATCCGTTCATCCTTGCGGGTCAGCGTGGTGAGCCGGAGCACACCGGGGCGGACGCCATTGCGGCGGCGGCGCGACAGATTGCCGAAACCATCGACCTGAAGGCCATCGTGGCCTGGACATTGTCCGGCTCCACCGCATTCCGCGTGGCGCGCGAACGGCCCCTGACGCCCATTCTGGTGATGACACCCAAACTGCAGACAGCGCGGCGCATGACGCTGGTCTGGGGAGTGCATCCTGTTGTGGGCGAGGATATTCATGATGTGACCGAGATGGCAGAAACCGGGGCAGGTGCCGCCCTCAAGGAAGGTTTCGCCAAGGTGGGCCAGCGCGTTATCCTGATCGCAGGCGTGCCGTTTGGAACACCTGGATCCACCAACATGATCCGCATCGCGTTCGTGAATGCGGATGCCAAGGCCTGAGGCATGACGGGACCTGAGGCATGATGGGCCGACTGAACAGGATTGTTGCGATCTGCCTGCTGCTGGTGGGAGGGCTCGGGGTAGCACTTGCCCAGACGCCTGCATCGTCATCTGACAGCGTGCCATTTTTTGATACGGAGCGAAAACCTGAACGGCCTGACTTGACAGGCCTGCGCGCCATACGCTTCCTCACGGATGACGATTATCCGCCCTTCCATTTCCCCGGCCCTGACGGTCAGTTGACCGGGTTCAATGTGGATCTCGCCCGTGCCATCTGCATTGAGTTGAAACTGGCCTGCACAATTCAGGCGCGGCGCTGGGAGACATTGATTCCCTCACTGGAAGAAGGGCGCGGCGATGCGGTCATCGCCTCTCTGGCTGATACAGAGGAAGCTCGCACGAGGATCGATTTCGGTATTCCCTATTACCGCTCGCCCGCTCGCTTCGTGAGCCGGAACGACAGCGGGCTGGCCGCAGGCGGCGTGAGCGACATCGGCGAACGTCCCGTGGCTGTCGTCGCAGGCTCAGCCCATGCCGCGTTCCTCGCCACGTTTTTCCCCCGGGCGAAGGCGATGACGGCGCCGGATCAGGACGAGGCACTGAAGCTGCTGACATCCGGCAAGGTCGACGCCATGTTCGGTGATGGCGTGGGGCTTGCGCTCTGGTTGAATGGCCAGAACGGCAGGAGTTGCTGCCGTTTCATCGGTGGTGCCTACTTCGAAAGCCGCTATTTTGGCGGAGGCGCGGCCATGGCCTTCCGAAAGGATGGTGCACAATTGCGCAGGGCAGTGGATTTCGCGCTGTTCCGGCTGGCCGAGCAGGGGATATACCAGAACCTGATGCTGAAATATTTTCCGGTCAGCTTCTATTGAGCCATAGGCAAAGCGCCTTGCCAAACAGCCCACCTTCATGTCCTTGTTCCGTGAATGACACCTGACAAGACGCTTGCTCTCTCGCTTCTCTCGCCCAAAGCCGTGCGCGCACGGACACGGCTGCTCTATGACGCCGGACTGGACGACAGGCTCGACCATTTCCGCATCCATCCCGGCAAACTTCCTGCACTGGCGGATTATGTGATCGGGACGATCCGCGAGAATTATCCGTCGCTTGATATTCCGTTTCATGCGCGCTGGCGGCATTTCATGGCGGCGGGGCAGAATCTCTGGGCCGATATCGATGGCGCCGCCCAATGGCCGTCAACGGCAGCTAGGGGACGCGCCGCTTATGATCTGGCGATCACCAGTGTTCTACTGGATGCGGGGGCGGGTCCTGACTGGCGCTACACCGACGGCAGGACCGGACTTGTTCTGTCGCGCTCGGAGGGGCTGGGGATCGCCAGCCTGCGGATGTTCGAGGAGGGTGCCTTCTCGACCAATCCCGACGAGCCGCTGCGTGCGGACGGGGCCAAACTCGCCAACCTGATGGCGAAAGATATCGCTCTAGGGTTTCAGTCCGCTGGTGACAATCCCCTGGTCGGGATCGAGGGCCGCGCGGCTTTGCTCCGGCGGCTGGGCGATGTGGTTCGCGCCAATCATGCCGTGTTTGGCTCTGCTGACAGACCACGGCCGGGCGGACTTTTCGATCATCTGATGGCAAAGGCAATGGGCGGGACTCTACCGGCTCCTGCCATTCTCGAAGCGCTTCTGCTGCATCTCGGGCCGATCTGGCCGGGCCGCATCAATCTGGGCGGTGTATCGCTGGGTGATTGCTGGCGGCATCCGCTGGTCCGGACAAGCGACGTGAGCAATGGTCTCGTACCCTTCCACAAACTGTCACAGTGGATGGCCTACAGTTTGATCGAACCGCTGCAATGGGCGGGATGCACAGTCACGGATATCGATGGGCTCACCGGCCTGCCAGAATATCGCAACGGCGGACTGTTTCTCGATGGTGGCGTGATCAGCCTCAAGGACCCGAAGGATGCCGACAGGGCGCATGAGCCGGGATCAGCGCTGGTCGTCGAATGGCGCGCACTGACCGTGGTGCTGCTAGACGAGATCGCCAATCATATCCGTCGTGGCCTCGGCAAGAATGCCGAAACATTGCCTCTCGCCAAGATACTTGAGGGCGGGACGTGGTCTGCAGGGCGCAGAATAGCACGGGAAAAGCGCGCCGGTGGCGGGCCGCCCCTTTCCATTGTCAGCGATGGAACGGTATTCTGACACGTAACAATTGAGGTAAAAGACGATGGCCAAGGAAGTTCAGCCCGGCGTGATTGTGGTGGATCACCCGCTGGTGCAGCACAAGCTGACCCTGATGCGCGACAAGCAACGCTCGACCTATTCCTTTCGCCAGCTCATGAACGAGATCGGGATTCTGCTGTGCTACGAGGTGACGCGCGACCTACCACTGGAATTGCGCGCCATCGAGACGCCGATCGAGCCGATGCAGGCTCCGGTGATCGCGGGCAAGAAGCTGGTATTTGCGCCCATCCTGCGCGCTGGCACGGCTTTTCTCGACGGCATGCTGGAACTGGTGCCTTCGGCTCGCGTGGCCCATATCGGCCTTTACCGTGACCCGAAAACGCTGCAGGCTGTGGAGTATTATTTCAAGGCGCCGCCGGATATCGCGGACAGGCAGGTGATCGTGCTCGATCCCATGCTGGCGACCGCCAATTCCGCCACCGCCGCCATCGACCGGCTGAAGGAACGCGGGGCAAAGGATCTGCGCTTCGTCTGCCTGCTGGCAGCACCCGAAGGCATCGCCAAGCTGCGCGCCGAGCATCCCGATGTCATGATCTTCACGGCGGCTATCGACAGCCATCTGAACGATCACGGCTATATCGTGCCGGGACTCGGCGATGCCGGTGACCGGATGTACGGCACGAAGTAGTGCGCAATGCCCGCCAATCCGCTTGACGTGGCATCATTTTTGCTGGCTGTGAAAGAAATAAACCACTCTTCGGGAGGAGCCATCATGACTTTCAGCCGCCGCATCTTTGCTGCCCTCGCCGCATCCGCCAGCCTGGTCTTTGTGACCTTGCCCGCGCAAGCCCAGACCTCGATCAAATTCACCCTGGACTGGGTGTTTCAGGGACCGACCGCGCCGTTTCTGGTGGCGCTCGACAAGGGCTACTACAAGGCCGAGGGCCTTGATGTGAGCATGGACCCGGGACAGGGGTCTGCCGGTGCCGTGCAGCGCGTGGCGTCCGGTGCGTACCAGATCGGTTTTGCCGATGTGAATTCGGTCATTGAGTATAACGCCAAGAACGAGGGCAAGGAAGTGCTATGCGTGTTCATGGCCTATGATTTCCCGCCCTTTGGTGTCTATGCCTTGAAGAAGAGCGGCATCAGGACAGCCAAGGACCTTGAG
Organism: Hyphomicrobiales bacterium; assembly: GCA_031431475.1. GTDB lineage: Bacteria > Pseudomonadota > Alphaproteobacteria > Rhizobiales > Beijerinckiaceae > JADCCX01. The sequence continues at coordinate 140,125 of JANPDL010000035.1, read as the reverse complement.
GGCAAGAAACTCGGCGCGCCTGTGTTCGATGCCTCGTTCCGCCTGTTTCCGGCGTTCGCCAAGAAGACCGGTATCGACAAGGCCAAGGTAGAGCATGTGAACCTGACGCCGCAACTGCGCGAGGCCAGCCTTGTCAACGGCACGGTGGATTTTATCTCTGGCCATTATTTCTCGTCGTTCCTCGACCTCAAGGCGCGGGGTGTGAACCCGGATGACATCGTCGCCATCCGCTATAGCGAAGCGGGTATGGATGTGTACGGCAACGGCATCATCATCTCGCCCGAAATGGCCAAGAACCCGGCCGCTGTGCAGGGGTTCCTGCGCGCCACTGTGAAGGCCTGGAAGGAAGTCATCGCCAATCCGGCGCTCGGTATTGCTGCTGCCAAGAAGCGTGATCCGCTGATCGACGACAAGCTGGAAATGGAGCGCCTGCAGCTCTCGCTCACCACCAATGTGCTGACGCCGTGGGTGAAGGCTAACGGGCTGGGTGATGTCGACCCCGCACGCTTCGCACGCTCGGTGAAGGATGTGGCCGATGCCTTCGGGTTGCCCGCAGCGCCCGCAGTGGACAAGGTGTTCACCAACCAGTTCCTGCCTGCGAAGGCGGAGCGAATGATGCAGTAATCTTTCCCTCTCCATCAAGCGGGAGACGGAAAACCCCATGACGCAACGCCAGAGCGATATCATCAAGGCCATCATGCCATGGGCGGTGATGGGCGGATTGCTGCTAGTCTGGGAATTATCCTGCATCGGCTTCGGCGTGCAGGAGATTGTGCTGCCGCGACCCACCCGCATTTTCGAGGTAATGGTCTATCGGGCCGATATCCTGCTGCGCTTCTGTCTTGAAACGCTGTGGACCACGATGGCAGGCTTCTTTCTCGCCATTGTCTTCGGCCTGTTGCTGGGCCTCGCCGTTGGAGCCTCGCCCTTTGTCTATGCCGGGCTTTATCCGCTGCTGATCGCCTTCAACGCAGTACCCAAGGTGGCGATCGTGCCCATCCTGATGATCTGGCTGGGTGTGGGAGCATTGCCCGCCATCATCACGGCGTTCGTGATTTCGTTCTTTCCCATCGTCGTGAACGTGGCGACGGGTCTGGCGACCATCGAGCCGGAATTGCAGGACGTCATGCGCTCGCTTGGTGCCTCGCGCTGGGATACGCTGACCAAGATTGGTATCCCGCGTACCATGCCCTATCTCTTTGGCAGCCTGAAGGTGGCGATCACGCTGGCTTTCATCGGTTCGGTGATCTCCGAGACTGTAGGCGGCAACCGGGGCATCGGCTTCCTCATGCTCTCGGCAGGCGCACGCAATGACACAGCAACAACTTTTGCTGGCCTGTTCGCCATCGCCATTATGGGTGTACTGATGTATGCGGTTTGCGCGTTGATCGAGCGGCGGATGACCCGCTGGGCCTTCCGCGGCGAATTGATGCAATAGGAAGTACTATGCTCCAGACGACCATCGCAGGCTCCTTGCCGAAACCACTTTGGCTGGCGGAGCCCGAGAAACTCTGGGCGCCTTGGCGGCTGGAAGGCGCGGCTCTGGAGGAGGGCAAGCGTGATGCCACTATTCTCGCGGTGAAGCTGCAGGAGGATGCGGGCATCGATATCGTCGGCGACGGCGAGCAGGCGCGGGTGCATTTTGTGCACGGCTTTCTGGCCAATCTCGACGGTATCGATTTCGCCAAGAAGACGCTGATGGGCATCCGTAACAACCGCTACAAGGCAGAAGTGCCCACCGTTGTTGGCGCGATCCGGCGCAAGGGGCCGGTCCATTCCATGGAAGCTGCCGCCGCCCGTGCGCATACGACACGCAAGCTCAAGTTCACCCTGCCTGGCCCGATGACCATCGTCGACACCATCGCCGACGAGCATTATGGCCGCCGCGAAGATCTCGCCATGGCTTTTGCCGCCGTTCTCAACGAGGAGGCGAAGGAATTGCAGGCGCTGGGTGTGGATGTCGTGCAGTTCGATGAGCCCGCCTTCAACGTCTATATGAAGGAGGTGCCGGACTGGGGCATCGCTTGTCTCGAACGCGCTGCTGAGGGCCTGACCTGCACAACCGCCGTCCACATCTGCTATGGCTACGGCATCAAGGCCAATATCGACTGGAAGGCGACGCTCGGCGACAGCTGGCGGCACTACGAGGATACTTTCCCGGCGATCCGCAAAAGCACGATCCAGCAGGTTTCGCTGGAGTGTCGCAACTCGAAAGTGCCGCTGGAGCTGATCAGATTGCTCGAAGGCAAGGATGTGCTGGTCGGCGCGATTGATGTCGCGAGCGATGCCATCGAGACGCCGGAAGAAGTCGCTTCCACGATCCGCGCCGCGATGGCCTATGTCGCGCCCGAGAAGCTGCTTCCGTGCACCAATTGCGGAATGGCCCCGATGTCCAGCGCTGTCGCCTATGGCAAGCTGGCGGCACTGGCCAAGGGAGCCTCACTGGTCCGCAAGGAACTGGCGCGGTAGGGCTTACTCCGCCGGTTTGAAATCCAGCGCCACGCCGTTGATGCAATAGCGCTGGCCCGTCGGTGGCGGGCCATCCGGGAAGACATGGCCGAGATGGCCACCGCAATTGCTGCAATGCACCTCGGTGCGGGTCATTCCGAACTTGCGGTCGACCGTGGTTTCGACAGACCCCGCTACCGGCTGATCGAAGCTGGGCCAGCCCGTGCCGCTCTCGAATTTCTTGCCTGCGACAAAAAGCGCCTGCCCGCACCCTGCGCAGCTGAAGGTGCCTGCGCGCTTCTCGTAGTTGAGGGCGCAGCTGCCGGCGCGTTCGGTGCCATGGCCGCGCAGCACGTCGTATTGCTCCGGCGTCAGCAGATGCCGCCATTCCGCATCGGTCTTGGTGACGGGGAAGGTCTTGGCGGTGTCGGTCTTGTCAGCGCCTGACTTGAGGAAATTGAACATGGCTGGCTCCTGTGTCGTCAGATTTGGGGTGATGAAGCGGATTGCGCAAGCGTCTCAGGCGTCGCACGGCGGGTGCGTTTGGGTGCGGCACGGCTGCGGATCTGGGCAAGTGCTGCCATGGCAAATCCCGCAGCCAGCACCCACCAGGCCGGGCGGATAACATATTCAAAGTCGAGATTGGCCCACAGAATACGCTGTGCGTTGACACCTGTCATGGTCGCGTACCAGCCCGCTTCCACGATCACGGTCAGAAGCCAGGCGGTGACCGCAAGCCCGATAAGCGAAAGTGGTCCTGTCGACCATTCCCGCTTGCGCAGCAGCCTGAATCCCATGAGCCAGAGAAAGAACCCGGCGACGAGCGCGGGTTCCGAGATATCGAGCTTCTTCTGCATGGCAAAATGCACCAGCGCCAAAACGGCAAGTGCATAAACGATGGAATGCAACCGGTTCCAGCGCAGGCCGCCCAGCCGCCGGATCATGCGATCGGTGGATGTCACGCCGAGCGCGATGAGCCCGAGCAGCGCCGCGAAGCCGATGGTGAGATAGGTCCGCAAGAAGATCTCGCTTGCAACCTTGCCGAGGTTGAAAGCTTCCAGCGCGATGTAGAGCGTAAGATGCAGCAGAGCGTACCCCAGTGCTGTAAGCCCGAGCATCCGGCGCACAAGAATGAGCTTCGGCCAATTGCCGACGTATCGCAGTGGCGTGATCGCCAGCGACATCAGCAGAAAGCGCACGGCCCAGTCACCGCTCTGGTGGATGGCTTCGGTCAAAGGCTTGGAGCCCAGCCAGCCATTCGCGGCCTGCACGGCAAGCCACGTGAGCGGGACGAGCGTGTAGACGAAAACGGAAAGTTTCAGCGGCGAAAACTCTCCTGTGCGGGTATTCCATGGCAGCACGGGTTCGGCCTCTCCGTTGACGAATGCCATGTAATGATTGCACGTCCGCGACGCCAATCACAGACCGTCACGAGCAGGTGAATGCGCTGGATCAGCGGAATGCTTTTCGTCCTTTTTAAAGAACGATATGGTTGACAAAGCGGACATCGGCGGTTTATTCAGCAAGAACTGTTGCACAGGAGTTCGCCATGACAACCCGCCAACCTGGATTTTCCACCCTCGCTATCCACGCGGGCGCAACGCCTGATCCGGCAACCGGTGCTCGGGCGACTCCTATCTACCAAACATCATCCTTTGTTTTCGATGATGTGGACCATGCTGCGTCGCTGTTCGGGCTACAAGCCTTTGGCAATATCTACAGCCGCATCGGCAATCCGACCTGCGCTGTTCTGGAAGAGCGCGTTGCAGCCCTTGAAGGTGGCACGGCGGCGCTGGCTGTTGCTTCTGGTCACGCAGCGGAGCATCTGGTGTTCCACACTTTGCTGGAACCCGGTGACGAATTCATCGCGGCCAAGAAGCTCTACGGCGGCTCGATCAACCAGTTCAATCACGCCTACAAGAAGTTTGGCTGGAACGTGGTCTGGGCGGATTCGGATGATCTGACGACCTTCGAGAAAGCAATCTCGCCCCGCACGAAAGCGATCTTCATTGAATCCATTGCCAATCCCGGCGGCGTCGTTGTGGATATCGCGGCCATCGCCAAGATCGCGGACAAGGCGGGCATCCCCCTCATCGTGGATAACACCATGGCCTCGCCTTACCTGATCCGCCCGTTCGAGCATGGCGCGCATATCGTCGTACATTCGCTGACCAAGTTTCTCGGCGGTCACGGCAATTCCATCGGTGGCATCATCGTGGATGGTGGCAAGTTCGACTGGATCAAATCCGGTCGCTACCCCTCGCTGTCGCAGCCCCGCCCGGAATACGGCGGCATGATCCTGGGCGAGACCTTTGGCACCTTCGCTTTCGCTATCGCCTGCCGGGTGCTGGGCCTGCGTGATCTGGGACCGGCGCTGTCGCCGTTCAACGCTTTCCTGATCCTCAACGGCATCGAGACCTTGCCTTTGCGCATGCAGCGCCATTCGGATAATGCGCAGGTTGTAGCGACCCATTTGTCCAAGCACGCGCTGATCGACTGGGTGAGCTATCCCGGCCTGCCCGGTGACCGCTACCATGCGCTGGCCAAGCACTACACGCCGAAGGGGGCGGGAGCAGTCTTCACCATCGGCCTCAAAGGTGGGTATGACGCCGGCGTGAAGCTGGTGACCAATCTCAAGCTGTTCTCGCATCTCGCCAACATCGGTGACACCCGCTCGCTGGTGATCCACCCGGCTTCCACGACGCACCGCCAGTTGACGGATGACCAGCGGCGCATTGCGGGCGCAGGTCCGGAAGTCGTGCGGTTGTCCATCGGGCTTGAGGACACGGCGGATCTGATCGACGATCTGGATCAGGCGCTGGCAGGTTAAGCATTCCTTTGATACACCTCTCTACCCTTGCCATTCACGCAGGCACCGCGCCGGACCCCACCACCGGGGCGCGGACCGTGCCGATCTATCATTCGAACGGCTATGTCTTCGATGATCTCGACCACGGTTCGGATCTCTTTGCACTGGACCGGGTGGGCTATGCCTACGGGCGCAGCGGCAATCCCACGGTCGCAGCCTTCGAGCGGCGGATCGCGGCGCTGGAAGGCGGCGCGTCCGCCATCGCCTGCGCTTCCGGGCAATCTGCGCTGCTGATGATCCTCACAGCGCTGTGTCGCAGCGGAGACGAGGTCATCGCTGCAAAGCATGTATTTGGCGGCACTGTTGGCCTGCTGAAACGCTTCCAGCTGCAGTTTGGCCTCCGCGTGACATGGGTGGATGCCCATGACATGGACGCTGTGCGCCAGGCCGTGACACCGCGCACCAGGGGCATCTTCGTCGAGGCGCTGATCAATCCCACGGGCGATGTCGTTGACCTGCGGCAACTGGCCGAGATCGCGACCAGCGCCCGCGTGCCGCTCGTGGTGGATTCAACGCTGGCAACACCGGCGCTGCTGCGCCCCATCGAGCATGGGGCAGACATTGTTTGGCATTCCGCGTCCAAGTTCATGTCCGGCAACGGTACGGCCATCGGCGGCGTGATCATCGACAGTGGCAAAAGCAGCTGGATCGACGGACGCTTCCCGACAATCACGCAGCCCTTCGAGGATTACGACAATATCGAGGTCATGAAAAAATATCCGGGCTGGCCCTTCGCGGCGGCGTGTCGCATTATCGGTATGCGCGAGCTCGGGCCCTGCCTGTCGCCCACCAACGCTTTCCTGCTGATCACGGGCTGCGAGACGCTGACGCTGCGCATGGAGCGCCACAGCCAGAACGCGCTGACATTGCAGCGCTATCTCAAGGACCATGCGGCGGTCGAAGCCGTCAGTCATCCGGGCCTGGCCAACCATCCCCGCCATAATCTGGCGTCATCCCTGCTGCCCGATGGCATGGGCTCGATCCATACGGTGACGCTGAAAGGCGGCCGCGATGCGGCAAGCCGTGCGACGGCCAAGCTCAAGCTGTTCTCGCATCTCGTGAATGTCGGCGAGGTGAAATCTCTGGTGGCGCATCCCGCGACCACGACACACCGCAATGTCGATCAGGCCACGCGCGACACGCTGGGCATCACCGAAGGCACCTTGCGCCTGTCCGTCGGCCTTGAGGATATCGAAGACCTGATCGCGGATTTCGAGCAGGCACTGGACTGAGGCCAACTGCTCATTTCACGTCATAGGCGCAGCGAAAACCGATATAAAGCGCGAAGAATTTGGCGGCTTTCCACTGGATACCATTCTCTTTCGCTTGCTCTGGTCCATACCACCAGGATCCACCGGCAGTGAGGGCATCTTCGCCATCCCGGCTGGACAGCCATTCCCAGACATTGCCCCCCATGTCGTAAAGGCCGTTGACGCCGCGCTTGGTCGAACCAACATTCACGTGTCGTTGCCGGTTGTTATTCATGCCTTCCGGCTGGTCACCCACCGGGAAAACGTAGGTGCGTCCCTTCACAAAACCATCACTCGGTTGGTCCCGCATTTCGGTAAAGGCCGCGAGCCGCCATTCGGGCAGGCTTGGCAAGCGACCGCCAACACGGACGCAGTAATCCCGCGCTTCGCCCCAGGACACATGAACGGCAGGCTCATTGTCCGAAGCAGGCTGACCTGCGGGCGAGAGGTAGTTCCAGCCCTGCCTGCGCACCCAGCCACCGGAAAATTCATGCCCCCAGCCAACCAGTTCTGCGGCAGTCGTCAATCGCGTTGCTTTGGCGAAAGCACGAAAATCCCCGACACTGACCTCAGTCTGGTCGAGCGCAAAGGTGCCGAGAGCGACCCGGCTGGCCCGCTGTGCATTAGCATCCGACGCCAGGAGTAGAATAAAGACTGTGGCGGTTCCTGACAGAAGACGGGCAGGCGACACTCAGCCGCCATCCGGCTTCTTCGCAGGCACTGTGTCGGCCGCCTGCGGCGCGTCGAATCCCTTGTCGATCTTCCTGAGAATCTTCTCAAGTTCATCTGGCTCCGGCTTCAGATCACGCGCGTGGTTCCACTGGAACTGCGCTTCGATGGTGCGTCCGACCTTCCAGTAAGCATCACCGAGATGGTCGTTCAGCACAGGGTCGGATGGCTTGATATCCACGGCTTTCTCCAGCTCGCGCACGGCGTCGTCGTATTTACCAAGCCGGAAGTAGGCCCAGCCCAGGCTGTCGATGATGTAGCCATCCCGCGGCTGGAGATCGACGGCTTTTTTCAGCATCACGAAGGATTCGTCGATGTGCAGGCCCATATCGACCCAGGAATAGGCCAGATGGTTCAGCACATGGGCGCGGGCTGCCTTTTCAGGCTCCGTGCGCGGCTCTTCCGGCAGCAGGCTCAGCGCGTGCTTCAGATCGGCTTCCGCCAGCGGCCATTGCTTGTTGCGTTCATAGGCGATGCCGCGACCGTAAAACAGGCTCCAGTAATTCTTGTCATTGCGATCAATCAGCGCCACGGCCCTGGTTGAAGCCTCGACAGCTTCCGGCCAAGCCTTGTTGCCACGATGGATACCTGCGACTGTGTCGTGCAGCGTCACTTCCATGGGGCTCTTGGCGATCCACTCGGCAAGCAATTTCAGAGCCTCGGGCGTTTTCTTCGCCTCGTTCATCGCCAGCGCAGACCGGATCACCGTCCGGGTCTTGATGCCGGATTCATCCGGCACCCGATTGAAGAGCTCGATGGCACGGTCATATTGCTTGAGCTGCTCGAAATTCTCGGCGAGCGAGATCAGCACCATGTCGTTCTCGCCATGCAGATGGTTGGCGAGCTGGAGATAGATCAGCGCAATCAGCTCCGCGCCACGGCCACGACCGCCGATATCCGACGAGGTGTAGAGTACCTCCGCCGCGCCCTGCGCGACATTCTGCACCAGCGGCTCTGGCACGCCACCTGAGTCAAGTGTCTTCTTTACGGAAGCGATGAAGGGCAGGTTGTTGGGCTTTTCCGCCAGCTTCGCATAGATCGCCTTGGCGTTCTCGCGGTTGCCATGGCGTGCTTCGTAGCGGGCGTAAGTATCGGCCAGACGGATCGTGTTGACGTCCAGTTCGTAGGCCGCCTTGAGGCGTTTGGCGGCTTCCTTGCGGTCACCCGCCACATCGGCCATCAGGCCACCGTAGAACAGGCGATAAACCGCAAGCTGCGGATCTGTAAAACGATCTACCGTTTCCAGCGCCTTCTTCAGGTCGCCACTGCCCACATAGGTCCAGCCGATGAGAAGCGCGGCACTCAGGTCAGCGTTGCGGCCACGGCCACCGGCTTTCTGGAAACTGCTGCGTGCTGTCTGGAACTGGCGATTGCGCAAGGCGCGAACGCCGAGCGTAAGATGTGCCAGCGCGTTCTGCGGGTCACGCTGGGCCACGCGCTCTGCCAGCCGGAAGGCATCATTGAATGAGCCGTCCTGCACGGAAGAGACAAATGCCCTTTCCAGCAATTCAGCATTGCGCGGATCATCCCGCAAGGCTTCGCGAAAGAAATGCGCCGCACCGCGCGAGTCTCGCGAGTAATCAGCGGCGAGAGCTGCCAGGAAATTGCCAGCCGACGTTTCCGCAGCACCCAGAGCCGATGCTCCGAGGGTCTGTGACTGATTGGTATTGCGGGCCTGGGCTGCAGCTGGCAGCGCCAGCAGGCTGGCCGCGATGGCCAGCGTGGAGAGGCGAAGAGAGAATCTGGTTTTGGTGCGCAAGGTTTTGGCGCGGATGTAATCAGTCACGTCGTCTGGGCCTCGGTGCAGGAGAGATGGGGATTCGTCAGCCAAAATGAACGGATTAGCGCTTGACGGCAAGTCAAACGGCGACCAACCGCAAGATTTCTGAGGTTCGCACGCGGATGTGAAGAGCCTTTCCATCGACAATGCGGCGAAGCTTTGACAGTTTGATTGTGTGTTGCCGCAATCTAGCGTGCGTCCACCCCCAAAAGGAGATCAACTACAAACCATGAAACAACTGATCGCTATGGCGTTCGCACTGCTTGCTTTCATGGCCGCTCCGGTCATGGCGCAGCAGCCTGAGTTCGATCTCTTTGACCAATCGGACTTCACGAAGCAGCTCGCCACCAGAAAACCCGTGATTGTCCACGTCAATACGACGTGGTGACCGGTCTGCAAACGCCAGGTCCTGGCGTTGGACGAACTCCGGAAGCAGCCGGAGTACAAGAAAGTCGCATTCCTGCGCCTCAATTTCGATACCGAGGCGGGGTTCAAGAAGACCTACAACGTACCGGTCCGCTCCGTCATCATCGTGTTCCGCGATGGCAAGGAACTGGAGCGCATCACCGCGAATGGCGACAGGGCCGCTATCGAGGCACTGGTCAAGAAAGCGCTTTGAAACTTTGGAGTGAAGACTCCTTAAACGCAAAGGCCGGGTTGCATGCCCGGCCTTTTGCTGTTGAAGCGGATCAGTCGAACACGCAGGTTTGCCTCTCCTAGAGCCCGGATAAAGGGTGAATCATCGCTCTATCAGTCGGTTCTCAAGGGCTTACGAGAATTGTCGAAATTCGGAGCTTGCTCACATGTTGGCCTAACAAATGCCAATCGTGGAACGCTTGGTGATCTTTCTGCACCCGGCTCGGATGCGGCATTCTGGCATGTGTTGATCTGGGAGGAGCCTTAACTATCCAAGAAGCTTCTCAGCTTCCTTGACCTGCTCGGATGTTTCAGCTTCCGGAGCGCCTTAGCTTCGATCTGTCGGATCCGCTCGCGGGTCACGCTGAACTGCTGCCCGACTTCTTCCAGCGTGTGGTCTGTGTTCATGCCGATGCCGAAACGCATGCGCAGCACGCGCTCCTCGCGCGGAGTGAGACTGGCCAGCACACGCGTCGTCGTCTCACGCAAATTGCTCTGGATCGCGGCGTCGATGGGCAGGATCGCGTTCTTGTCCTCGATGAAATCGCCGAGGTGGCTGTCTTCCTCGTCGCCGATGGGGGTTTCCAGCGAAATCGGCTCCTTGGCGATCTTAAGGACCTTGCGCACTTTCTCCAGCGGCATGGAGAGCTTTTCGGCGAGTTCCTCGGGGGTCGGCTCGCGGCCGATCTCGTGCAGCATCTGGCGGGACGTGCGCACGATCTTGTTGATCGTCTCGATCATGTGCACCGGGATGCGGATGGTGCGGGCCTGATCCGCGATGGAGCGTGTGATGGCCTGCCTGATCCACCAGGTCGCATATGTCGAAAACTTGTAGCCCCGGCGATACTCGAATTTGTCGACCGCCTTCATCAGGCCGATGTTGCCTTCCTGGATGAGGTCCAGGAACTGCAGGCCGCGGTTGGTATACTTCTTGGCGATGGAGATGACGAGGCGCAGGTTGGCGCGAGTCATCTCGTCCTTGGCGATGCGGGCTTCGCGCTCGCCCTTCTGCACCTGGTTGACGATCTTGCGGAATTCGCTGATCTCCAGCCCGGTCTCGGACGCCAGCGCATGGATTTGCGTGCGCAGTTCCTTGATCGTGTTCAGCTCGTGGGCGACAAACTCTTTCCAGCCCTTCGCGCCAAACTTTGAAACGCGCAGAATCCACTTGGGGTCCAGTTCCTCGCCCTGATAATGCTTCAGGAACTCGCTGCGGTCGACGCCGTGGCTTTCAGCCAGGCGCATCAGGCGGCCTTCAAGGCTGATCAGCTTCTTGTTGATGTCGTAGAGTTGCTCGACAAGGTTTTCGATGCGGTTGTTGTTGAGCGAGAGGCTCTTCACATCGCTGACGATATCTTCCTTCAGCTTCTTCGCCTTGCGCTCCTGCGCGGGCGAGAGCGTCTTGTTCTGCATCCGCTGCTCGACGTTCTCCACCTGCAGGCGACGCAGCTTCTTGTAGTTGTCGGCGATGCGATCGAAGGTCTCGAGCACCTTCGGCTTCAGCTCGGCTTCCATGGCGGATAGCGACAGGCCGCCCTCGAATTCGTCGTCGAGATCATCGACGACGGGCTCGCGCATCACCGTTTCGCCGTCCTCGTTGAGAACGGGTTTCAACTCGGGCTCCGCCATCGGGTCGGGGCCTTCCTCGACCTTTGGCACCTGCTTGCCATCGGGACCGGCATAGGTCGCCTCGAGATCGATGATCTCGCGCAGCAGGACCTTGCCTTCGTTCAGTTGGTCACGCCAGATGATGATGGCCTGGAAGGTCAGCGGGTTTTCACACAGACCGGCAATCATCGCCTCGCGACCGGCTTCGATGCGCTTGGCGATGGCGATTTCGCCCTCGCGGGATAGCAGTTCCACCGCGCCCATTTCGCGCAGGTACATGCGCACGGGATCATCCGTGCGGTCCACGGGTTCGCGGGTCTTGGTGGTGGCGACAACTTCCTGGCGCGCAGGTGCGGCCAGTTCGCCGCCCTCGGCCTCTTCCTCGTCGTCGTCAGCGGCAGCGGGCTTTTTCTCGCCCTCCTCTGCTTCTTCGTTTTCCACCACATTGATGCCCATATCATTGAGCATCGCCATGATGTCCTCGATTTTGTCGGGATCGGTCTGGTCCGAGGGCAGCACCTCGTTGAGCTCGTCATGGGTGACGTAGCCGCGCTTCTTGGCAGCCTTGATCATCCGCTTGACGGCGGCATCCGAGAGATCAAGCGGCGAACCGTCAGGGCCGGAACCCTCTTCTTTTTCCGGTTCGTCCTTGACCGTTGTGTCCTTGGCCATGCGTATCATCTCCACCGTGGATAAGGGGTCATTGCCCATACCCGGTTCCGGATCCGACCCTGTGATCGTTCCCAGACGCAATGAGGACGCCCGGCCTTTGCCTGACGTCCCTTCAAATTACTCTGTCTAAAAGCGCTAACGCGAGAGGCGTTAAGCCTTCCCTAACCTTGTTATCCGGATTCCGCAGTTCCCGGTCACGCCGTCAATCAGTGCGCCACGCCAGAGAGTCAAGTGCGATATGGGTCAGGGCTGCCATGCCTGCAAGGGTAGACGGTGTTCATAAACCGCTGATTTTGAATCCAATTCCCGAATCAGGCGTCAGATCCAGTCGCCTACGGCAAGCTGCACGGCAGCAAGGGCAGCAACTGCGGCTGTATCGGCCCGCAGAATGCGCGGACCCAGTGCGATGGCAACAGAACCCGGCCAGTCCAGGATCATCCGCCGCTCATCCGGATCAAAACCGCCTTCAGGCCCGATGAGAACTGCGACGGGCGCGCCTTTCTTCATGCCCTTGAGGGCTTCGACAGGATCGGCAATTTCAGCCATCTCGTCGCAGAAAATGACGACACGATCCTGCCCTGTCAGCGTTGGCATTTTGGTCAACCGAATCGTATCGACCAGTTCCGGCACGGCCAGAACACCGCATTGTTCCGCCGCCTCGATGATATTGGCCCGCAGTCGGTCAGGATTCTTAACCTCGACCTGCGTGCGGCTGGTCGCGACCGGAATCAGCCGCGAGGCCCCCATTTCGACTGCTTTTTGCACCATGTAATCGAGACGAGCGCTCTTGACCGGCGCGAAACAAAGCCAGATGTCGGTAGCTGGCGGCTGATCCCGCAGCTTTTCAGTCAGCTTCAGGCTAGCCGCCTTTTTGCTGGCGGAGACCAGGATCGCCCGCCATTCTCCGTCCCGACCATTGAACACAAGCAGGCCATGCCCTTCCCGCATGCGTAGGACATTGACCAGATAATTCGTCTGGTCCTTGTCCAGAATCAGTTCCGTGCTGGCACCCATCGGCTGATCGATGAAAAGCCGTTGCGCCGTGACATCAAAGCGCGGCGGCATTCAAGTTCCGGCGCGTGGATCGATGGGCACAGAGCTCTTGAGCCCGAGGATATCTTCCAGCAGTTTGGCCCCAGCAAACATGCGAGCCTCGGCGCGTGGTGCAGCCACGACCTGCAGCCCGACGGGCAAGCCGTTCTTGGTGAAGCCTGCCGGAATGGAGATCGCGGGCGATCCGATCAGCGTGATGCCGTAGACAATGGCGAGCCAGCCCACGTAATTGTCGAAGGTCACGCCGTTGCAGCTCTCGAGATAGCGCTGTTCCACAGGGAAAGCCGGGACGATGGTGGCAGGACAGAGCAACAGATCATAGGTGCCGAAGAAAGCGAAGGCACGCTTGATCATCGTGGCGCGCTGGATTTCGGCACGGATGATGTCCTCGGCCTTCAGGTTCAGGCCTTTCTCGATGTTCCAGATCACCTCGGGCTTCAGTTGATCGCGGTGCGTTTCCAGCAGATTCTTGCGGCCGATGGCAAAGCTGAGGGCGCGCAAGGTCTGGAACGTGTCATGCGCTTCCGAGAGATCGGGATGCGCCTCCTCGACAATCACACCGGCTTCCACCAGCCGGTTCGCCGCCGCGCGGGTGATGTCGGCCACTTCCGGATCAACCGGCGTGATGCCCAGATCAGGAGAATACGCAACTCTCAGCGGTTTCCAGCCGGAGCGGGCAGCGGAAAGAAAGCTTGCGGCGGGTGCAGGTAATGAAACAGCGTCCCGCGCGTCCTCTCCCACCATGGCATCGAGCATCAGCGCACAATCCTCGACATTGCGTGCCATCGGCCCCTCCACCGACAGGCGGTTGTCGATCTTGAGGCCCGGCGTATGCGCGACGCGGCCTGGCGTCGGGCGCAGGCCGACAATGCCGCAGAAGCTGGCGGGATTGCGCAAGCTACCGCCAAGATCGGAGCCATGGGCCATCCAGGCCATCCCGGTGGCGAGCGCGACTGCCGCGCCGCCGGAAGAGCCCGCCGCCGAACGGCTGGTGTTCCAGGGATTGCGCGTCGCACCAAAGACCTCGTTGAAAGTGTTGGCGCCAGCGCCGAATTCCGGCGTGTTGGACTTGGCGTAGATGACGCCACCATTCTCCTCCAGCGTCTCCACGAGGATATCGGAGAACGACGAGATATTGTCCGCGAAGATAGGCGAGCCATGCGTTGTGCGCACACCCTCGACTTCGGTCAGGTCCTTGATCGCCACGGGCAACCCGGCCAGAACGCCGCGTTCGGCTATCGGTCTGGCGACAATCGCGTCAGCCGCCTTGCGCGCCCGCTCGAAGCAGAGAGTGGGCAGCGCGTTGACGGTGGGATCGACCTGCTTGATGCGGGCTTCCAGCGCATCAAGGCAATCATGCGGGGTGATCGCGCCGAGCTTCAGGAGTTCGACGGTCTCGACGGCTGTCTGCTGGATCAGAGGATTGCTGGTGGGCATCAGTTCACCGGAGCCTTGTTGCGGGTGATGTCATAGACAGGGCCATTGGGCGAGATACGCAGCTTGAGCTGGATGCGATCCTCGGGACCCATCACACCCAGTTCCAGTTCGCCATCCGCCGTGATCACCGTGCCGGACTTGCCATTGAAGATGACCACAAGGCGCTCTTCCGGCAGCATTGCTCTCGCCCAGGCCCGGAACTGGCTCTGGTAAGGCTCCTGCCGCCAGGATTTTGGCTGGCCCGGATCGACCTGCACCAGCATGTAGCGGCTGACGGGATCGAGCGTGATCACGAACTTGGAAACCTCCGGCTTCCACTCCGGCCCGATCCAGCCTTCTGTCATCCACATGCAGAAGAAGGAGCGGCAATGGCCGGGGCGCGTCTCATGGATACCGCATCCCTTGCCGGGCGTGCAGTGGTTGCACCATTTGTTGGAAGGCTTGCTGAGGGCTGGCACCTCATAGACCTTGCAGCAGAGCGTACAGGTCCCGCAATCACGACCGGGCGCGGCGGCATTGGCGAATTGGGTGGGATCGAGCTGGGCAGCGGAGATTGGTTCCATGGCCGCTATTTCCGGCGAAGAGCCAAGGAAATCAAGTGGGATGTTGCCACGGGTTGATCAGTTTCAGCCCGGGGATCTGGAAGTGCGCGGTGTTGCGCGTCGCGAGCGCTGCGTTGTGGCGCAATGCGATGGCGGCTATCATGCCGTCGGCGATTTGGATTGGGTATCCGCGAAGGCTGGCTGCCCCCATGCATTTGCCGTAAATTTCGGCAGATTCCTCATCAAAAGAAAAGATGCGCTCTGAAAGATGACTTTTCCATTCTTCCAGACGCCTGATCCAGCGCGGCGAGCGTTGGGCGGGATTGACCTTATGGATACCGAAGGCCATTTCGGCCGTTACGATCGTGGACAGACACAACATAGGATCATGATTTTCGATCCACCTGACGACGTCTGAGTTGGGTTGCAGACGCATTGTCTCTGACAGAACATTCGTATCGATAAAGATCATTCGAGATCGATGCCCGAATGGGGTTTTCGCCCTTCGCGTATGACGGCTTCCAAATCGATATCCACCGTATCATTCGCATCAAGCCTGAGCAGGCGGTCAAGAAATTCCTTGGTGCTTTCCTGCTTGTCAGGCGGCTTTTGAGCATACGCCTCAAGCGCCGTCACGACGACCTGAGCCACGGTGCGCCGCTCTCGCCGGGCGAGCATGTGGGCAAGGTCGCGGGCGCGGGCTGATCTGACTGAAAGCTGTGGTTCTGCCATGTGTCGCCTCCTCAATCTGCCATCTCTAGATGGCACATGATGGCAGCTGATGGCAAGCATCGCCAGCAACACAATCAAAGCGCGAGCTTGAAACCCTCGTGGCTGGCGACAAAACCGAGCCTTCCGTAAAACCGATGCGCCGCATTGCGCTGCTTGTCACTCGTCAGTTGCACCGTGGCGCAACCCTTCTCGCGACACAGTGCTATGGCATGGCGTATCATCGCCTCGCCAATGCCCTTGCCGCGCAGTGATTTCACGACACGGACAGATTCGATGTTACCGCGCCATGCGCCTTTGCGGGACAGGCCGGGAATGAAGCTGAGCTGGAAGAAGCCCGCGATCTCACCCTCTTGTTCCACAAGGATAAGATGCTGGTGCGGATCGGTGACGATGGCGTGGAAGGCGTTCACGTAAGCCTGATCCAGCGGCAGGCTGGCATTCTCCCGGCCCCGTCCGAAATCGTCGTCTGCGAGGATTGCGATGATTGTCGGCAGGTCGGGTGTGGCGGCTTCGCGGAAGGACAGGCTGGACACCGGTTAATCCTCATAGAGATCTGCATGTGTACCGCAGCGGACGAAGATGATCATCTCATCCTGTCCAAGGCGGTCAATGCGGTAGATCAACAGGAAATTGCCATCGATATGGCACTCGCGATGGTCCTGCCACGCGCCTTTCACATCTCCGGATACTCGTCTCATCCCGCTCTTTTCATCGCCTCCTCGGACGCCAGAAACGCCACGATGTCATCCGATGCCGGAGGGCTTTGGGCCGTCACACCCATCTCCGTCATCATCCGCTGAATCGGCACGAAGCCTTTCGCTTTGCGGTCGTAAAGCCCGACTCGGACCAGTGCCACGGCGTTGGTGATCTCCTCGCCATTCTCGCGGCGCGAGACAATGCGGTGCTCGATGACCGCCCAGCCACCGCCCCAGCACAGGATACGCGACCTGAGCGTCAAGGCGCGCCAGAGCCGGAGTTCGCGGCGGAAGCGGATCGTCCCGGTGCTGACGACGGGCGTCCAGCCATGCCGGAGCACCGCCCGCCAGAGGCCCATGCGCAGCAACAGGTCCGTGCGGCCAAGATCCATCAGCGTCCAGTAGCGACCGTTGTTCATGTGCAGCGACGTGTCGAGATCATGCGGCATGACGCGGAACGGGAGTTCCGAGACGGCGAAGGGTGCGGCGAGGTTGCCGCGCCAACGTGCAGTCACGAGCAGCCAGAGCAGGCGGAGCCAGAGGTTCATGGATTAGTGCCTCTCACATCCCCGGATAGTTCGGCCCTCCGCCGCCTTCCGGCGCGACCCATGTGATGTTCTGGGACGGGTCCTTGATATCGCAGGTCTTGCAATGCACGCAGTTCTGCGCGTTGATCACGAAACGCGGATCGAGCTTCAGGGCGGCATCGCTGTAGACCACCTCGTAGACGCCCGCCGGGCAATAGAGCCGTGCGGGTTCGCCGTAGAGTGGCAGGTTCACGCTGATCGGTATGGAAGGATCAGCGAGCTTGAGATGCGCGGGCTGGTCTTCCTCGTGGTTGGTGTTGGAGATGAAGACCGAAGACAGCTTGTCGAAAGTCAGCACGCCGTCGGGCTTGGGGTAAGTGATGGGCTGGCATTCGGCGGCGGATTTCAGCGTCTGGAAATCCGCCTTACCGTGCTTCAGCGTGCCGAAGGGCGACCAGCCGGTGAGCGCGTTCAGCCACATGTCGATGCCGCCCAATGGCACGCCGATCCATGTGCCGAACTTCGACCAGAGCGGCTTGACGTTGCGCACCGGCTTCAGATCGCGGCCGATGGCGGAGGATCGCCACGCGGCCTCGTAGCCCGCGAGTTCATCATTGGAGCGATCTGCCTTGAGGGCATCGTTGATATGCTCGGCGCACAGCATGCCCGACAGCACGGCATTGTGGCTGCCCTTGATGCGCGGCACGTTGACGAAGCCCGCCGCGCAACCCACCAGCGCTCCACCGGGGAAGCAAAGTTTCGGTACGCTTTGCCAGCCTCCTTCGGTGATGGCGCGGGCACCATACGACAGCCGCTTGCCACCCTCGAACGTGTCGCGGATGGCGGGATGCGTCTTGTAGCGCTGGAACTCGTCGAAGGGTGAGAGATGCGGGTTCTCGTAGTTGAGATGCACGACGAAGCCGACCGACACGAGACCCTCGTCGAAGTGATACAGGAACGAGCCACCGCCTGTTTTCGAATCCAGCGGCCATCCGAACGTATGTTGCACCAGGCCCGGCTTGTGCTTGCCCGGTGCGACCTGCCAGAGTTCTTTCAGGCCGATGCCGTATTTCTGAGGGTCCTTGCCCTCGTCGAGCTTGAACCGCTTGACGAGTTGCTTGGTGAGGTGGCCACGTGCACCCTCCGCGAAGATCACGTATTTGCCACGCAGCTCCATGCCGCGCGTGTAGCGATCCGCCATCTCGCCCGATTTGGCGATGCCGACGTCCCCGGTCGCGATACCGATGACCGAGCCATCGTCGTCATAGAGGATTTCCGAGGCGGAGAAGCCGGGATAAATCTCGACACCCAGCGCTTCGGCTTGCGCACCCATCCAGCGCGTGACCTGACCGAGCGAACCGATGAAATTGCCGTGATTGCCCATCAGCTTCGGCATCAGGATGTTGGGCAGCCGTACCGAGCCTGCAGGACCAAGCAGCAGGAACTGGTCAGCCGTCACTTCTGTCGCGAGTGGGCAATCCGCTGCCTTGCGCCAGTCCGGCAGCAGGGCATCAAGCCCGATGGGATCGATCACCGCGCCAGAAAGGATATGCGCGCCGATCTCGGAGCCTTTTTCGACGACGACAACAGTGATATCGGGATCGAGCTGCTTCAGGCGTATGGCGGTCGCGAGGCCCGCCGGGCCACCGCCGACGACGACGACATCATAATCCATACCCTCGCGCTCAGGCAGTTCCATTGGTTCCATCCCTAAAAGCATTTAGTTCATATATAAACTAAATACCACAACCGCACAAGTTTCCTGTCGCTTTCTCTCGCATGTCAGGGCCCAAGCGTCTATGCTTGCCGGATGATGGATCAACGGCCCGAGGCGCTGGCGGCGCTGCTGGAATGGTACGCGGAGGCTGGCGTTGACCTTGCGGTCGACGAGAATCCGCATGACCGTTTCGCGCCCCCGGTTCAGGCAGCCGAGCCGATCCACATGCCTGTCCGGCAAACCACTGCTCCACGTACCGCTGCTGTTGTCCAGCCCATCAGGATCGCAGCTGTCGCTCCAGAAGCAGCGGCGGGTACAGCACGCGAGCAGGCGGCGAGCGCGGCATCGCTCGACGAATTGCGGCAATTGCTTGAAAGCTTTGATGGCTGCAGCCTCAAGGCCACGGCCAATCGCCTTGTCTTCGCCGATGGCACGCCAGGTGCGCGTGTCATGTTTGTGGGGGAGGCTCCCGGAGCGGAGGAGGACCGCGAGGGAGTGCCGTTCGTAGGTCGCTCCGGCAAATTGCTCGACCGCATGCTGGCCGCCATCGGCATGGACCGAACACACTGCTACATCGCCAATATCATCCCCTGGAGGCCGCCGGGCAACCGCACGCCGACACCGCAGGAAACCGCGATCTGCCTGCCGTTCATCAAGAGGCAGATCGAGCTGGCGAACCCGGATATCCTGGTGTGTCTGGGCGGCCCCTCGGCGCAGACCTTGCTGCAACAGCGCGATGGAATCCTGAAGTTACGGGGCAACTGGTTCGATTATGCCTGCGGTGAGCGCACGATCCGAGCGCTGCCAACGCTTCACCCGGCCTACCTGCTGCGCCAGCCCCAGCAGAAACGATTGGCATGGCGTGATCTGCTGGCGCTCAAGGCTGCGCTGCAATAGCTCTCAGGGTCCAATCCAGCGGAACTGCAACAGCAGTGTCCGCTGCGCCACCGAAAAATTGTCATCCGAAACAATGGTGAAAACCGTGGCACCCGCTGCATCACGGTGAATGGACAGGCCCTCCATGTTGTCCACATGGAATACCTTGTCGGCTGTCAGAAGCGCCTCGCCATCGACAAGCGCATCCGGCTTGATCTCTGCGGTCTTCACCCGCCGCAACCGCATCGCCACCCCTCGCAGGGGCGAGAAATACCGCTCCAGCACGATCAAATCACCGTTGGGCAGGAAATCCAGATCTGTGATGTCGAAGCCGTCGCTGCGTGCCAGGCGGAACCGGAAGGCGTCGCTGCCATCCTTGCGCATCACGAAGCCGTCCGTGGGCTCATCTCGGTCTCCCGAACGCTCCGAAAGCCCGACGAGACGCCCGGCATAGGGCGTGCCAGCAGGCAGTATGCCCAGCGCCTCGATGCCGCGATTCTCGGGCCAGTCCTCAACGAAAGCAGGAAGAGGAATTTTGCGCCCTTCTGCCCGCAAGCCGCCTTTGGTGCGGTCGAATGCCAGAATCGTATGGTCGCGCTCGATGCCGATGAACACCTGATCGCCGTCCGTGACGAGGCTTTCGCTATCCCACAGGCCCAAATCCTTGGCGCGCTGGCCGCCCGGCCCGATAACCGGCGCGATAGTGACGCTCTCGACCGCAGCGAGCTTGCCGTTGAGATAAACGATGTTGCCTTCAATCCAGTCACCGGTGTCGGTGACACCGACAAACTTGTGTCCATCAGCTGCAACGCGGATGGCAGACAAGCCGCCGAAATTCGGGTGGTTCCCCCGTAACTCCAGCCCGCCGATAAATTCAAGCGGTCCGAAGCGTGTGGCGGCTGGATCGCCATGCTTGAAATACGGCAGGTGATAGGATGTGACCTGCACCGGTTCCGGCATCATCTGCCGGTGGCTGCTGGCCCCCCCGCGCCCGGCAAGGAACGCAAGCCCCAGCACGAGTGCTATTGTCGCGAGGCTGCCAAGGCCGCGTTTGAGCCAGCGGCTCATCGCACGCCTTACTGAAGTCTGCGACCGCCGCGCCTTGGGGCGGCGATGCGAATCGGCGTGGCCTTGTCGTCAAAGAGCTCGGCCAGCTTCTCGGTCATGACGCCACCCAATTCCTCCGCATCCACGATGGTGACGGCTCGGCGGTAGTAGCGCGTCACATCATGGCCGATGCCGATGGCCAGCAATTCCACGGGCGAGCGCAGTTCGATCTCGTCGATGATGCCGCGCAGGTGCCGCTCCAGGTAATTGCCGGGGTTCACCGACAACGTGGAATCATCCACCGGTGCGCCGTCGGAGATCATCATCAGGATCTTGCGCTGCTCTGAGCGCGCGAGCAGCCGCTTATGGGCCCAGTCCAGCGCTTCGCCGTCGATGTTCTCCTTCAGCAGGCCCTCGCGCATCATCAGGCCTAGGTTTTTGCGCGAGCGCCGCCAGGGCGCGTCGGCGGATTTGTAGATGATATGGCGCAGATCATTGAGGCGGCCAGGCTGCGCGGGCTTGCCGCCTTGCAGCCAGGCCTCGCGGGCCTGCCCGCCCTTCCACTGCTTGGTGGTGAAGCCCAGAATCTCCACCTTGACGCCGCAGCGCTCCAGAGTGCGGGCCAGAATATCGGCGCAGGTCGCAGCAACCGTGATCGGCCTGCCGCGCATCGAGCCGGAGTTGTCGAGCAGCAGCGTGACCACCGTGTCACGGAAATTGGTGTCTTTCTCGCGCTTGAACGACAGCGGCGAGAAGGTACCGCGCATGTCGTCGATCACCACGCGGGTGAGGCGGGACGGGTCGAGATAGCCCTCTTCCAGATCGAAATCCCAGGAGCGATTCTGCTGGGCCATCAAACGCCGCTGCAGGCGGTTGGCGAGACGGCCAACGATGCCCTGGAGATGCGACAGCTGCTTGTCGAGGTAGGACCGCAGCCGCTCCAGTTCCTCGGGATCGCAGAGTTCTTCGGCGCCGATTTCCTCGTCGAACTTGTTGGTGAAAGCCTTGTATTCCGTGATGCGCGGATCACCGGCGCTGGTCTGGGGCGGGCGCTTGGCCTCGGCAGGTTCCTCGGAATCGCCGTCGTCCATCTCGTCCTGCATGTCGGACGAGGGCGCATCGGATTCCTCCATCGCACCGTCCTGCAGGTCTTCGTTGGCCTCATCCGTCTCCTGCAGATCCATGCCCTCCTGGCTCTGGTCCTGCTCCTGCTCGCCCTGGCTTTCCTGCTGGTCGTTGTTGGGATCGCTGGAATTGTCGTCGTCATCGTCCTGCTGGTCGTTGAACTGCGACTGCTCCGCCATATCGAGCGAGGTCAGCAGCTTCTGCACGGCCTTGGCAAATTTCTGCTGGTCCTCGATATTGCCAAGGAGGCCATCCAGATCCTTGCCTGCCTTCTGCTCGATGAAATCGCGCCAGAGATCAACAATCTTCTGCGCGGGTTTGGGAGGCTTCAGGCCGGTCAGCCGCTCGCGCACCATCATGGCGACCGCATCTTCCAGAGGCGCATCCGCCTTGTCCGTGATCTCGTCGTAATCGCCGCGAAGGTAGTGATCCTCCAGCTTGGCCGACAGGTTGCTGGCGACACCCATCATGCGGCGCGCACCGATAGCCTCGACGCGGGCCTGTTCCACGGCATCGAAAACGGCGCGACCCGCATCGCTGCCCGGTGCCATCTTGCGATGCAGGCTGGCGTTGTGCAGCGCCAGCTTCAGCGCCATGGAATCGGCATGACCGCGCACGATGGCCGCTTCCGCAGGCCCCATCTTGCGCGGCGGCTCCGGCAGGCGCGCCTTGGCACCCTCGCCATGGCCGACAAGTGCCGGTTTGTCGGCGGCGAAATTCACCTCCAGCTCGCGCGTCTGCGCCAACGCGCGAAGCGCCGAGGCGACCGCTTGCTTGAACGGTTCGTTGGGCTGGACAGCGGGCTGGCCGGGCTTGCGATTGGAGGATGTGGACATGGCGGGATGTGGCTCGAATTAACGTATTCCAGAGCCCTACAACCGGCCTAGCGAAATGTCACGGGATGATCGGCAAGCGCGCGGTCGACTGTGACAAAACGCATGCCTTCGAGCTGGGCCTGCGCGAGGAGGAGACGGTCGAAGGGGTCGCGGGTGGGGGGCTCGGGTATGGCTTCTGCAACAGCGTGTTCTGATTTGAGCATCAGGATCGTAACTTGCTGCTGTTTCAGCGTTGCTGCCATCTCGTCCAGAGGGACCTCGATATCAAGTTTCCCAAGATGCACCTTGATGGCGATCTCCCACAGGCTCACGACGCTGACAAAATTGTCGTTGCCCGTGCTGCGCAAGACACGGGTGAACTGGGGAAATCGCTGCTCAAGAGTCAGATCGAGGATGCTGATAACGATATGCGTATCAAGCAGAAGGATCATCCAAGCTTCCGTTGCGGCATATCTGGCAAGGGTTGCAGCAGAAAGTCATCCGGGAGCGGATCATCAAAGTCGGGGGAAATCCAGCTTTCGCGAGGCTCTATCCCCATTGACCGGAGATAAGCTTCACCCGCCTCAAGGTTAAGGCCGCCCTTCCGCTGGGTCGGGACCATTTCCAGAACAGGCTTACCATAGCGCGTCACCGTGATGCGTTCACCGTTCTCGGCCCTGCGCACGAGTTCTGTGAAGTGGTTCCGAGCATCGCGGATTGAAACGGAAGTCATGCAATTATTGTAGCCACATGTGGCTACAATTTCAAGCGTGCGTCCCACGCCAGTATCCCAGGCCCGCGAAAACAGCTCTTCCCGCGACAAACTGCCCGCATCAGGCCTCATCGGCAACAGGATGTCCCATGCGCAACAGCACGCTCGTTCTCGCCCTCACCTTCGCCACAGGTCTCGCGATCGCGGCTTCCGTCGTGCAGGCGCAGGAAAGCCGGACGCCCGCGCGCCAGACGATGGTCGGCACGTGGTCGACCATTGCGGGACAATGCACCCGCCCGCTATCGATTATCAAGATCGGGCCACAAGCGCTCAGCGGCGAGGATTTCTTCTGCGAGTTCCCCTCGGTCCAGCGCAAGGGCGATGTCGTGACGTGGAAAGGGCAATGTACTTTCGGCGATGACAAGCCCACGCCGGAAACCGTCACAGCGCGGCTCGCGGGAAAACAGCTCTACTATGGCATCAAGAGCTATGGCGGCGAGAACGGGCCGTTCGTGCGGTGTCCGTGAAAAAAATTCAGGTCAGTTCTGCGACGTCTAAAAAACAAAGTTCAAAGCTGGACGGGTCGTAAATCTGGGTTTGACAAAATGACCCGATCTTCGGGAACTTTCTGCAGACCATAAGAAATCACGCCCTGATGCATACCACCGCTCTTGACCACAAAATATCCGTCAAATTGATACCCACCATGTAGCCAGTAAAAACCGTCCGAGGCAACAATTTCTGAAGTCGTTTCTGGAATGCGCTTGTAGGCAACAAACCGCTTCTCGCTTACTCCAGCAACCAAAGGAGCTGGATGACTGGCAGAATCAAAATAAATCTTCAGTCCAACAATTTTATCCAAATTTCGGGACAAAAAACTCTCAAGTTTCACATAATTCCTTACCGTGACGCTGCCGCTCAAGACAGAAATTCTTGGCCTAGATTGCGCTACAGCCGTCTGAGCAACCATTACAATCGAGCCGCCAATCAGAACGCGCCGATTAATCATTGCCTTTCTCCCTTCAGCTCAGCGCTACATTCACGGTCGTCTCCTTCAACTCCACGCCAAACGCGCGCTGATAGAACTCCGCAACAAGTCCGCGCTCAAGCTCGTCGCACTTGTTGAGGAATGTCAGACGGAACGCATAGGCGATGTCCTTGAAGATCGCGGCGTTCTCGGCCCAGGTGATCACCGTGCGGGGCGACATGACGGTGGAGAGATCGCCGTTGATGAAGGCCGAACGGGTCATGTCGGCCACGCGCACCATCTTATTGACGATGTCCTTGCCTTCCTTGCCGGTGTAATGCTTGGCCTTGGCCAGCACGATGTTCACCTCGGCGTCGTGCGGCAGATAGTTCAGCACCGTCACGATGTTCCAGCGGTCCATCTGCGCCTGATTGATCTGCTGCGTGCCGTGATAGAGGCCCGATGTATCGCCAAGGCCGATGGTGTTGGCGGTGGCGAACAGGCGGAACGCGCCGTGCGGGCGGATGACGCGGCTCTGGTCCAGCAGGGTGAGGCGGCCGGCACTTTCCAGCACGCGCTGGATCACAAACATCACGTCGGGGCGGCCCGCATCGTATTCATCGAACACCAGCGCGACATTGCTCTGGTAGGCCCAGGGCAGGATGCCGTCCTTGAATTCGGTGATCTGCTTGCCGTCCTTGAGAACGATAGCATCCTTGCCGATCAGATCGATACGCGAGACGTGGCTGTCGAGGTTGATGCGCACGCAGGGCCAGTTGAGGCGCGCCGCCACCTGCTCGATATGCGTCGATTTGCCCGTGCCGTGATAGCCCGTGACGATGACACGGCGGTTGAAGGCAAAGCCCGCAAGGATCGCCAGCGTCGTGTCCTTGTCGAAGAGATAATCGGGATCAAGCTCCGGCACCGCGGCGCTCGTCGTGGAATAGGCTGGAACTTCCATGTCCGTATCGATGCCGAACACCTTGCGGGCAGAAACCTTGATGTCGGGCAGGCCAGTCGCAACAGTCATCGTCCATTCTCCAATAACGGCTTCCTTTGCCGGGAAGACACGCAAGTTTCAAGCCGCGAACGGTCGCAGCGAGCGGAAAAGCGAAGGATTTGGCTTGTCAGATCGGCGAGACGGCGGGCCTCAAACGTGCCCAGCGGTTTTCAGCGTATTATAGGCCTTGAGAATCTCACGCAATTTTTCTTCACGTGATCGATCACCATTATTGGCGTCCGGATGCAGGCGCTTCACCCAGCTCTTGTATTTTGCCCGGATGATTTCCGGCGTGGCCTTCTCGTCGAGATGCAGGATTTCCAGTGATTTCAGCGCCAGCTTGCCATATTTCGACCGCGCCTGTTCCTCGGCCACGCGCGCTTTGCGCTGCGCTTCGCCGAACATGCCCATGGGATCATGATATCCCGCCGCTGCCGCTGCCGGGCCGTTGCCTTTGGCCGTGACGCCGATGGTCCATGTCGGGCGATGGCCGGTCAGCGCGTCTTTTTGAAAGTCAGAAATCGCATTGTCCGACATGCCCTGGAAATAATTGTAGCTCTTGTTGTAGGCCTGCACATGCGGCAGGCACATATAAACGTACTGTCCCTCGCGGTTGCGACCGAGCGGTGCCTTGTGCTCCCCCGGTTTGTCGCAGCCCGGATGCTGGCAGCGCGGAGCTTCGCGCGACCTCGCCTCCGCTTCCTCGGAGCGGATCCGCACACGGTCAAAAAGGGGCGAGTTCAAATCCATGGGAAGCAAGTGTATGAGACTGGGAACGCCGGACGGCAAGTTTCATTTCGCCGCAGCGCCGCACTTTAATGAGAGAAAGTCTCGCGCATGACCATGAAGGAATCGATAACCGGCAAGCTCACGGCAGCGCTGACACCGGTGGCGCTGGACGTGATCGACGAAAGCGACCAGCACGCAGGCCACGGCGGCTGGCGCGAGGGAGAGACGACCCATGTGCGCGTGCGCATCGTGAGCGCGGCGTTTGCAGGGAAGAGCCGGGTGGAGGTTCACCGGATGGTGAATGCGCTGCTCGCGGGCGAGTTTGCGGCGGGTCTGCATGCGCTGGCGATTGAGGCGAAGGCGGGGTGAGTCTTAACGATCTTTTGACAGTAGCTTCTTTTGTAGTTACAATTACGCCATGGGATTTCAGTGGGACCCGGACAAAAGCGACGCGAACGAAGCCAAGCACGGCATCACGTTCCTGCAAGCCGCCCAGATATTCCGGGGCCCCGTTCTGAAACGCCCTGACGACCGCAGGGACTATGGCGAACAACGCTTTATCGCCTTGGGAACCTATGACGGCGAGGTGTTGCGGGTGGTGTTCACCGAACGCGGCGGCGACATTCGATTGATCTCAGCATGGAGGGCAGGCAAGCATGACCGCGAAAAATACCAGAGCCTCTGAGGTATTGCGGTATGGCAGCGTTGATGAGCTGCCCCCGGCTCCACCCCTGAGCAAGGCCGTCAGGGCCATGAGCGACGCCGAGGTCGAGCGCCGTGCCGCCGCCGACCCCGACGCAGGCGCTGTTCCCGAGGGCTTTTGGGATTCAGCACAGGTGAAGGAGCCCGAAGGCACAGAGCAAATCACGCTCAGGCTTCCCCGCAGGGTGCTGGGTCACTTCAAATCCACAGGAAAAGGCTACCAGAGCAGGATTAGTGCGGTGCTGGCGAGCTATGTGGATGCTACGAAAAAGAGGAAGGTGGGCTAAAGCTCGCCTTCTTCGCTGACAATAACGCATTCGTATTGGCCCGCATGTTTCCTCAAAAAACTATCCTTGTTGTTGGTGCTGGAGCAAGCCATGAATTTGGGCTTCCCTTAGGCAGCCAACTCATTTCAGAGGTGCAGAGAGATTTAGATTTTCGCTGGGAACATGGGTTTAGGCCAATTGGCACTGGCGACATGCGTATATTCGAGACTCTTGGGCGGTTAGCAGCAGCGAAAAAAATTGATAGAAATGATTATGTGCAGGCTTGTGGCCAATTAAGGGGAGGCGTTTCAGCATTCCTATCTATTGATAATTATCTCCACTCTCATTCTGATAATGAGCTTCTCGTGGAGACGGGTAAAATCGCCATAGCTCGGAGTATATTAGCTGCCGAAGGGCGAAGCTCTATCAAATTAGATGCATATAAAGGTGAGCAATTTTCTATTGATAAAATTAGTAAAACATGGCTTCATCCATTTATTCGCATGCTAACTGCAAATGTAAAAAAGACTGAAATTGAGAAAATTTTTGATAATATCTCTATTATTTGTTTTAATTACGATAGGTGCATTGAGCACGCTCTGCACGAAATAATACAATTATCTTTTTCGGTAGATGCGGCAACTGCTACCAAATGCATGAGTAATCTATCAATCGTCCATCCTTATGGCACACTTGGGCCTTTGCCATGGCAAGACCCAAATAAATCCGTTCCATTTGGTGATATGGAACGCAATGATCTAGGAATTATATCTAAAAGAATATTTTTATTTACAGAACAGAGAGAAGATAAAGAATTCAACGATTTTATTGATAATCATGTACCATTATCTAAGCGTATAATGTTTATAGGATTTGGGTATTACAAGCAGAATATGGATTTAATAACTCGCGAGCTTCATCACACTGCGTTGATTGCTGGGACCGCGAAGGGGCTATCAAGAGCGGATATCGACGCTATCAAAAACGATATGCACGGACGCTTTTTTGCGAGTCTAAACAAGGGGTCAGTTAGAGAACCCCTGCTTGAGGACATGACATGCGCAGACATGCTCAGCTCCTACTCGCGGTTCCTTGCAGAAATTTAGGCGTTGCACAAATCCGGTGCAAATTGCCCAGCTGTTTGAGCGGACATCCTCGGTTCCAGCCCTCGCATGAGCGAACGCAGCTTTCTTCCTACTCCCGCACGCGGGAGAAGGAACTACCCCCTCAATACTGCACCCTTGCCCCGAACAGCCAGACATTCGCGCTCACATTGTTCCCCGGCGCGTTGCTCGTCGTGCGCTCGTGGGTGAACGTGCCTTTCAGCACCAGATTGCGCGTCACGCTGTATTCCGCGCCCAGATTCGCGCGCAGCGTGTCATCCTTGCGGGTGATGCCGTTGAAATCGGCGCGTCCAAAGCTGGCGCCTGTGGTGAACGCCAGATTGCGCAGGAAGGCGTGGCTGAGTTCCGCGCTGATCCGGCGCGTGACGGAGCCGGAGGAGCCGGCCTGCGTGGTTTCCTCGAATTCCGTGGTGCCGCGCAGGCGCACCGTCGTCAGCGGCGAGACAGTCCAGGCCAGCGTTCCCTCCACCACGGGGCCGCGGACGTCGCGCAGGCGCTGGTCCTCGTAGCGGCGCAGGCCATAGCCTGCAGCCACTTCGCCCGTCAGCGTGCGCGTGATCTCGAAGCTGGTGCCGGCGCGGACCTGCAAGCCATTGGAATCGCGCTGGAAGCCGGTGTTGTCCGTGCGCAGGTCGTAGCGGCGCGTGTCGAGTAGCGCTTCCGCGAACGGCACGATGCCCGGCGTGATCTCGTAGCCCGTGCGCAGGCGCAGGCCGTATTGCGTGACGTTGCGGTCCTTCTGCGAGAGCGTCTGGCCATTGCCCAGCCCGGCATCGGCAAATTCCGAGCGGTCGATGCTGGCGCGTGCGGACACCGCGAGGCGGTTGAAGCGCTGGGTGACGCCGGTGGAGCCGCCGTATTGATAGGTCAGCGGGCGGCCTTCGGCGCGACCGGTCAGGTTGGCGGTGCCGGGTGTCTGGGTGTCGAGGCGGCCCCGCAGTTCGAAGTCAAAGGCTGTGTCGCGGGTGTAATCGAGCCTGAGGCCCACGCGGCCCGTCGCATCCGGGCGGTCGGCTTCCGGGCGTCCCAGAAACTTGCTGTATCCACCCCGGAAATCGGCTGACAACTCATGCACTGCCCAATCGGAACGCGCGGTAAAACCGCCTTCGGTGCGCAGGACGGTGGCACCCTTGCTCTTGCCCGCGCGTCGCTCGGGGTTCGAATCATATCCGCCCTGTGCGTCGAGTGTCGGAAAGACGAGCAGCGTGCCGACACGCAGGCCCAGCGGCGCGTAGGGGTCTGTCACCGCAGCACGCGTGCGGCGCGGCGGGGGAGGCGGTGTCAGGCCCTGATGCACGGTCTGGTCCGGGCCGGGAGCGGTGACCGCCGTGTTGATGGGGCGTTCCAGCGAGCGGAAGTTCTGCTGCGCCGGGCGGCGCGTAGCAGCTGTGGTGGGCGCGGTTCCGGTGGGTTCGACGGCAGATTGCGGGGCGGCACCGGGGCTGCCTGCCGTGCGGCGGCGCACATTCTGGCGCAAAGGCGCGGCATTGTCGGCGCGGCGGCCTGTGGGTGTCACCTGGTTGCGGGCGGGTTCGCCAGCAGTACGCCCGGTGCGGACAATCGGGTCATCATCCACCGTTCCGCGCAGGGCCTGGGCCAGCACGGGGCCGCTGCCGAGCATCGTGCCCGTCAGGAGAATCACCACTAGCACCTGATTCCTGCGGGGTTTCACGCCCGTCACCTGCCTTGGTTGTCGCCTGTTTCAGGCTTTCCAAGGGGTAAACGCTTATGGTTAATGGAGCGTTAGATGCGGCATGGTGTGCCATTTGCAGGGGAGCTTTCTGCTTTCAGGGGTTGCCCAAACAGCGGGATTATGCTTTTAGCCCTCATCGGTTTTGAGATCACGCGCTCGACGGGCGCGTTTTTTGTTCGTGAGACAGTGCCATGAAGATTCGCAACTCGCTGAAATCGCTGATGAAGCGCCATCGTGACAACCAGCTGGTGCGTCGCAAGGGCCGCGTGTTCATCATCAACAAGACCCAGAAGCGCTTCAAGGCCCGCCAGGGCTGATCCGGGTTTTCCGGCCTTTAGCCGACCCATCACTTTTATCGTGATCCTTTGACGTCAGGCGCATTGGACGCTAGTTTTGCGTCATGCGCCAATTTGCATTCATCCTGATGCTCTCCGCCTTGTCCGTGCTTGTACCGGCAGAGGCCCAGCAATCGCGCAATCCTCCCGCCGCACCCCGCAATGCGCCGCCGGCAGAGCCAGAGCGTCGCGCGCCCGATCCGCGTCATCAGTCGCGCATGGACCAGTTGTTCGAACGGCTGGCAGCCTCTGGTACAGAGATCGAGGCCGCGAGCATTGCCGACCAGATTACACGCCTGTGGGCACGCTCGGGCAGTGACACGCTTGATCTGCTGATGGAGCGTGTGCAGCAGGCTCAACAGGTGCAGGAAGGCGAGGTCGCGCTCGATATCCTCGATTCGGTGCTGGCGCTGAAACCGGACTGGGCCGAGGCCTACAGCCGCCGGGCCGCCGTGCATTTCCAGCGCAAGGATCTGGATGCCGCGATGCGCGATCTGCGCCAGACGCTGACGCTGGAGCCACGCCATTTTCAGGCTCTCGCCGGGATTGGAATGATTTTCCAGCAAAACGGCAATAACAAGCAGGCACTTGCGGCCTTTCGCGAGGCGTTGAAGATCAATCCGCATTTCAAGGGCATCAAGCAGGCCAGCGAAAAGCTGGCGACGGACAACGACGGTCAAGGCATTTAGGAGCGGCGCAGTTTCGTCCGCTCGATCCAAACCTGTGAGGGTAAGATGAGAGCGGCATCAAATATCCTGCGATCTGGCCTCTCGGCATTGCTGGCAATGCTTTTCTGGTTCGCCCCATCACAAGACAGCCTCGCCAGGGGCGGCGCGACAGAAGTCGATGTCGAGCTCGTGCTCGCGGTCGATATCTCCTACTCCATGGACATGGAAGAGCAGAAGCTCCAGCGCGACGGCTACATTCAGGCTCTGACATCGCCGGAAGTGCTGAAAGCCATTCGCGGCGGCCTCACCGGCAAGATCGCCGTGACCTATTTCGAATGGGCAGGGGTCAACACCCAGCGCGTGGTCGTGCCATGGCAGGTCATCGATGGACCAGAAACAGCCGATGCCTTCGTCGCGAAACTGAATGCCACGCCGATCAGCCGCTGGTCCCGGACATCTGTTTCCGGTGCCATCCTCTATGGGCAAGAGCTGTTCGAGAACAACGGTTTCGATGCGGCCCGGCGTGTGCTCGATATCTCGGGCGATGGCGCGAACAACAGCGGCGGACCTGTGCCGGAAGCCCGCGACCGGGCGGTGAAATCGGGCATCGTCATCAACGGTCTGCCCATCATGATCTACAATGGTCGTCGATCCGTCTTCGACATGGATGATCTCGACGATTATTATACGGATTGCGTCATTGGTGGACCGGGCTCCTTCATGATCGCAATCAAGGAGCGCGAGCAGTTTGTTGCGGCGACACGCACCAAGATACTGCGCGAGGTCGCTGGCAATCCCGATGCAATCCCGTTACCTGGCGGCATGTGGATCATGCGGGCCAACAGCGAACAAGAGGCCCCGCGCAAAAAGATGGACTGCCGGGTTGGCGAAAGGCAGTGGGAAGAGCGCTATCGCAACTGACGCGATAGACAGCCGCCCCGCCAACCGTTACGCCCTCGGCAATGCATCTGCGCCCCAATACGTTTGGCATGACCGCGATTCTCGCCATGCTGACAGCCCTCGGACCTCTGTCGACCGATATGTACCTGCCATCGCTGCCCGCGATTGCGGCTGCACTTGGGACAGATGCCGCACGTGTGCAATTCACGCTTTCGGCCTATCTCGCTGGTTTTGCCCTTGGACAGATTCTGTACGGCCCGGTTTCTGACAAGATTGGTCGAAAGCCCGTGGTTCTTGCCGGAATAGCTCTCTTTTGCGTCGCCACGGCGGCCTGCGCTCTGGCCAATTCGATCGAGTTCCTGATCGGTGCAAGACTGGTGCAGGCAATGGGTGCGGCAGGCCCGATCGTTCTGGGCCGTGCCATCGTGCGCGATCTCTATGAGGGAGCCCGGGCGGGGCGCGAACTCTCGCGCATGGGGATGCTGATGGGCCTCGTTCCGACCGTAGCCCCTCTCATGGGTGGCTTGCTGGAGCCTCTTTTCGGCTGGCGTTCGAATTTCTGGGCCGTGCTGTGCGGAGCATTGATGCTTGGAATATGCGTGATCCTGTTCTTGCCTGAAACACTCAAGCATCAACGGCCCGAACCCATCTCTGTCATTAACATCCTGCGGGGGTTTCGTGTCTTGCTCCAGAACCAGACATTCCGGCTGCATGTCATGCTCGCGGGCTTTGCCTATGCCGGGCTGTTTTCGTTCATTTCGGGCTCGTCCTTTGTGCTGCAGAGCGCCTACGGTCTGAGCCCGGTGGCCTTCGCGCTCTCGTTCAGCTCGAGTGTGCTGGGCTTTATTCTCGGAACGATCATTGCGCAGCGTATTGTCACCGCACGGGGGCTTGAGGGCACGATCCGGCTCGGCGTTCGCTGTCTTGCGGCTGGGGGCATCACCATGCTGGCGCTGATGCTGATCCGGACCGGCTCCGCCTGGGAAGTGACGATTCCGATGATGATCTACACTTTTGGCATCGGCCTCGTACTGCCGCAGGCCAGTGCCAGCGCCATGATGCCATTCCCGGATCGGGCCGGTGCGGCATCCTCGTTGCAGGGCATCATCCAGATGAGCTTTGCCGCTCTGGTTGGTTCGCTACTTGGGATACTCCTTATCCGCACGCCGCTGATGATGCCGATCTTCATATCGACCATGGGCGTCGGGGCCTTCGTACTGTTCAGTCTCGGCAGACCGATGCCACAACCGCCGGCCTGAACTTTGTTGTCACTGGCCGCCAGATGGCTATGGATCGTGGGAACACCCCTGCGAAAGGCTTGCGAGATGCGCGACGACGAGAACTTGCCGAAGAAGAAGATCGTGCATGAGATTGGCCAGGATCTGTCGCTGCTTTCGGTGTTCGAGCTGAAGGAGCGCATCGAGCTCCTGAACGAGGAAATTGCCCGGCTGACAGCCACCGCAAAGGCCAAGGATGCCGCCAAGGGCGCAGCGGATGCGTTCTTCAAGTCCTGAGCGTGCAATCCTTTCTCACCCCGATCACTGATCCGGTCTTCTACGCCTTCGCAATTCCGGCGGTGTTCCTGATGGCGATGGGCAAGGGCGGCTTTGGCGGCAGTCTGGCCATGGTCGCCATGCCAATCATGGCGCTGAGCGGCCCGACCCTGCAGGCGGCCGCCATCATGTTCCCCATCCTGCTGGTGATGGATGCCATTTCCGTCTGGTCCTGGCGCAAGACATGGAGCCGACTGAATGTGATGTACATGCTGCCAGGCGGGTTGATTGGCACGGCTGTGGGCTACCTCACCGCGGCTTATATGTCCGATGCGGGGATACGGCTGATACTTGGCCTGATGTCGCTGATCTTCTGCCTCCAGACATGGCTGCTCAGGGGCAAGGAACTGCCACCACGGCAACCGGATTTTGCGCGAGGAACGCTGTGGAGCAGCATCGCCGGGTTCACCGGCTTCATCAGCCATGTCGGCGGGCCGCCGCTGTCGATCTATCTGCTGCCGCAGAAGCTGTCGAAAGAGGTGCTTGCGGGTACATTCGTGATCTTTTTCGCGACGGTCAATGTGATGAAGATCACGCCGCTGGCCGCATTGGGTGTGTTCACGGCACAGAACCTGTCGACATCGCTGATCCTGATGCCGCTTGCGGCGATCGCCACCCTGTTCGGGATCTGGCTGGTGCGGCGCATGCCGACGGAGCTGTTCTACTGCATTCTCTATGCGCTGCTGTTTCTGGTGGCGCTTAAGCTGACCTACGACGGCATCACCGGGCTGATTGCCTGATCAGCCATCAGTAATCGACACCTGTGAAGTACAATCCCCAGGCGGGGGCCTGCGCGCCCGACCGCTGAGTGTCGTGCGCCTCCAGTGCCGCCTGCAGATCATCAGTGCTCCACTGGCCTTTGCCGCACATCACAAGCGATCCCACCATGCGGCGGACCTGATTGTGCAGGAAAGACCGCGCCGAGGTGCGGATCTCGATGATCTCGCCATTGCGGCTGACATCCAGCCGCTCCAGCGTCTTCATCGGGCTCTTGGCCTGACAGGCCGCGGCGCGGAACGTGGTAAAATCGTGGTGGCCAATAAGCCTTTGCGCCGCTTCATGCATAGCATCGGCATCAAGAGGCGAGGGCACATGCCACGCCCGGCGAAATTCGATGGGCGAGGGCTGGCGGCGGTTGATGATGCGGTAGAGGTAATGCCTGCGTTTCGCGCTCAAACGCGCGTTAAAGCCGTCGTCGGCCTTCTCGGCAGTAATGATGCTGATGCGCTCGTCGGCCTGCGCTAGAATGCCGTTCAGGCCGTCGCGCAGGCTGTCGGTCCGCCAGTCCTTGGTGAGATCGGCGTGGGCTACCTGCGCCAGCGCATGCACGCCTGAATCGGTGCGGCCCGCAACCATGAGGCGGATATCCTCACCGGATATCACCGCGATGGCTTTCTCCAGCGCATTCTGGACACCGCCGCCAGTGCGCTGCGACTGCCAGCCCAGATAGGGCGTGCCGTCATATTCGATGGTGAGCTTGAAGCGGGGCAAGGCGGAAACCGTTGTGGAAGACGCTTCTCCCCTAGTGGAAAGATGTCAGAACGTCACCACCGCCATTTGGGTCCACCACGCTTGGCCCAGCCCCGCTTGCGGCCACGACCCCAGCCGAATGGCCTGCCCCGGCCCCCGCGCCCGCCCCCACGGCCCCGTCCGCCACGCGCTTCGGCGTCATCGGCGGTAGCCAGAATGACTGCCGAACCTGCGAGTGCCGCAAAGATCATCGCGAATGCCTTGCGGCGTGAAGGAACAGGCTCGTCTATATGGTCCATGGATTCTATCCTCGTGAAATGAAGCAACGTCGACCGAGCAACAAAAGTTCCACGCAGCCGGTATTTTCCCGCCCGGCGCGGACTCAGGCATAGGCGCGGCGCTTGGCCCAGTTCTTCCGCTGCTGCGATTTTGTCCGGCGCATCGGTTTTCCTGTCGAGAGCGCAAGAGGGCAACCAATGAAACCGGTCACTATGGGTGCGGCATAGACCAGTAGGCGACCGTTTGCGTCGAAGGCTGAGGCTTTCGCACTCTGGAGCATGGACATCGGCATTTCGTTGTCTCCTCGCCGGGGCATGTCCCGGCTGATGAAACAGAAACTACGCTCGTCGCCCTGTACGGCGGCTGACGGCAACCTTACATTTCGGTCATCTTCGTTCATGCCCGAACGATGCCGGAGAGAACCCGCCCGTGCCAGTGAAACCGATTGTTAACCTTGCCAGCCAGAAAGCGCCCAGTCTCGCGGACTTCGAGGCGCTGGCGGCTCAGGCCTACGACAGGCTACCGGAGGCTTTCCGGACGCTTTGCGAAGGCGTTGTCATCAAGGTCGATGACTTTCCTGATGAGGAAACACTTGACGAGATGGAATGCGAGACGCCGTTCGATCTGCTCGGCCTGTTCCGGGGCATCGGAATGGCGCAGGACGGTGGTACAGCCCAGACTGGGCAGTTTCCCAACATGATCTGGCTCTATCGCCGCCCCATGCTCGACTACTGGGCCGAGCATGACGAGACGCTGGGCTATCTGGTGACGCATGTGCTGGTGCACGAGATCGGGCATCACTTTGGCCTGAGCGATGCGGATATGGAGGCGATCGAAGCAGAAGCGGGATAGGATCAGGCGATGGCCTTGTTCTTCATCTCCAGCACAAGGTGCTCGATGCGCCGAACATCATTGATGACACCGAATTCGGTCGTCTTTTCCTGTCGGTCTCCGTCGGAATCGCGCATGAAGCCCTGATGCACGATCAACGTGCCGCGCCCGTCCGGCCCCTCCTTGCGAGACAGCGACATGATCTCCCCGGGTCGAATTGAAACAACAGAGATGGTGCCGGTGCCACTCAGGATCGCGATGCGCTTGTTGGTCAGCGCATAGAGCGTTGTTGCACCCTTCCTCAAGGCCCAGAACGGAGCCAGCAGCATGCCAAAGCCGATAAGCACGAAGGGCACTCCCCAGAGTGCAAAGGCCCACATCGCAAGGGTTGGTGCGCCTTTGGGAGCGCCAATATCGATGTCCATATAAGCCTCGTACAGGGCAGCAACGGGAATACTGGTCCAGAGCAGTGAAAATGCCGTCCATGGAATGGCGAAGATCCAGATGCCGAAGGAGAGCCAGAAAGCGATCTTCACATCGGGCCGGGCGGCCCAGACCAGCCTCTCGCCCATGAATTCGCGCTCGGCGAATGCTTTCAGGTCAGGAGGAATGGTGTCGTCAAGCATGCTGCGGGCATACGCCGAAAATCTTCATTTTCCGCAAAGGGACGTGGTGAATCGGTTGCGATCCCGGCGCGATGCGTTATCAAAGCGAAAATTCAAGGATCAGGGGAAGTCCATGCAGCCCTTCAACAAGCTCACATCCGTCGCCGCACCGCTGAAGGTGGTCAATGTCGATACCGACATGATCATCCCGAAGCAGTATCTGAAGACCATCAAGCGCACCGGTCTGGGCTCCGCGCTGTTCTCCGAGATGCGCTACGACGACAAAGGCAAGGAAAACCCGGATTTCGTGCTGAACAAGCCCGCCTACCGCAAGGCGAACATCATGGTCGCCGGCGACAATTTTGGCTGCGGCTCATCCCGGGAGCATGCGCCCTGGGCGCTGCTGGATTTCGGTATCCGCTGCGTGATCAGCACCAGTTTCGCCGATATTTTCTACAACAACTGCTTCAAGAATGGCATCCTGCCCATCGTGGTGACGCCGGAAGAACTGGAGAAGCTGTTCGAGGATGCCGAGCGCGGTGCCAACGCCACCTTGTCCGTCGATCTGGAGGCCCAGACGATTCAGGGTCCGGATGGCGGCACGATCAATTTCAAGATCGACCCCTTCCGCAAGCATTGCCTGATAAATGGCCTCGATGATATCGGCCTGACCATGCAGAAAAACAGGAAGCTCGATGCCTTCGAGAAGAAGTTGTCGCAGCGCGCGTGGGCATGAAACTTCCCTGGGCTTAATCCGGCCTCTTTCAGTCCAGTCTCTCTCAGTCGAGCCTTGGCACATGAGGCGCGGCTGATTTGGGCAGCAGACCGTCGCGGCGCGGATCATCCATGATCTCGAAACCCTGCGCGTAGATCGTGAACCCCTGTTTCTGGTAGAACGATATCGCCCGGGGGTGATCGAAGTTGCAGGTGTGGAGCCAGAGACGGGAATGACCGGCCTCTCGCACAATGCGGATTGTCTCCGCCATCAGCCAGCCACCCGCACCCATTCCGGTATGCGCCGGGGCGAGGCCAAAATAGACGATCTCAACGCCTTCGTGTGACGTCTCCAGATCGAGCATGCCGATGGCTTTTGTGTTCTCGAAGACGGCAAAACTGAGCACCTTCGCATCCGCGAGATAGGTCTCCATTTCGCTCTTGCCCTTCATCAGAAGGCCGCTCCACAGCCAGGGCTCGCCGATATCGCGGTAGAGCTTGCGATGGAGGGTAGCATCAGCTTTCCGAAGCTGGCGGAGCGAAAAGCCTTCAGGGCAGGGCTCGGCGGAGCGGGAGAGGTCCTTCAGTTCCATCCAGGTCACGGCATTCGCCATTTTACCCGGCGGGAGCTGGAAATAGCCGTTCGGCAGTTGCATCAATGCGTTCCTTACTCGATCACGATGCGCGGCGCGGCGCGTTTGGCTGTACCTGCCTCGAGACCCTGCCAGATACTCCTGGCGATGGCGCGATACGCCTTTGAATGGCCGCTGTCCGGGGCCGTAACCACGACAGGCGTACCGCCATCGGCATTCTCGCGGATTTCCATGTGCAGGGGAATTTCGCCCAGGAATGGCACCCCAATCCGCGTTGCCTCATCCCGCGCACCGCCATGTCCGAAGATGTTGGAGCGCGTGCCGCAGGATGGGCAGAGAAAATAGCTCATGTTCTCGATGATGCCGAGAATCGGCACATTGACCTTCTGGAACATGGCGACGCCGCGCCGTGCGTCGATCAGCGCCAGATCCTGTGGTGTCGAGACGATAACAGCACCCGCCAGCGGCACGGACTGGCTCATGGTGAGCTGGGCATCGCCTGTTCCGGGCGGCATATCGACCACGAGCACGTCGAGATCGCCCCAGTCCACTTCGCGCAGCATCTGGTTCAGCGCCGAGATCACCATGGGGCCGCGCCAGATCATGGCGGTGTCCTCTTCCACGAGAAAACCGATGGACATGACCTTGCAGCCATAGCCCTCCATCGGGATCAGCGTCCGCCCCGTCTTGATCTTCGGTCTACCCCTGATGCCGAAGAGCTTGGGCATCGAAGGGCCATAGATATCGGCATCCAGCACGCCGACACGCAGGCCCTGTGCAGCAAAGCCTAGCGCCAGATTGCAGGCCGTGGTCGATTTGCCGACACCACCCTTGCCCGATGCGACAGCGATGATGTGTTTGACGCCCGGCGGACCGGATTGTGCCGTGGCGGCCCGCGCACGTGGGCCGGGCTGCGGTGGTGCTGGCGCGGCGCTCCCCTTCGGCTTTTCCGCCGTCAGTGTGACCATCGCTCCGGCGATATCCGGGATAGCCTTGACCGCATCTTCCGCCGCCTTGCGCAGGGCTTCCGCGCCCTGGGCCTTGGCCGGATCGACGGCAATCGAGAAATAGACCTTGCCCTGATGGATGACGATCTCCGACAGGGCTCCGCTTGATGGCAGTGGTGTTTTGCCATCAGGTCCGGGGATGCCCGCCAGAGCCGCGATCACATTCTCACGCGAGACCATTGTCGTCCTTTGCCAGTGCCATGGAAGATCACTCCCTTAGACGCTGGCACCAACGGGTCAATCGCTAACGCCTCAGATCGACGACCCCAGAAGAATATACTGGACCATCTCGCCCTTGCGACGATGGCGCGATCCTTCAGGGACGAAGATCGCGGCCTGTGCCCTCGCCAGTTCCACCGGACCCGGAAAATCCATGACAAATGGCACCAGCCTGTCTGCCTCGATTGTGGCGAAGAACAGCCGGCTGTTGCGATCAGTGCCCGGAAGGCTATCGGCGAGCTTTCCTTCCTTGAGAATGCCGGAATGAAATGACCGGCCAACCAGCCGTCTGGCGAAAGGCGGCGAGAATACGATGTTGACTGCGACCATGTCGAGCAACCCGCCGGGTGAGACAAAAACAGGGCGGCCCCCCACGATGCCAAAGCCGAAGCTGCCTCCGGGCCGGACCCGCACGCCATGAAAAATCACTTCTCCCACTTCGGCGATTGCCAGCAGGGTCGTATCCCCAGGACCGGTGCCCGATCCGCCAATCGTGCAGATCACATCAGCCGAACTGTCGAGCAGCGCCCGCGCCAGATCAGCTGTTTCGCCATGGGTGTACTGGACGGAGCCGATCTCCGCC
Organism: Hyphomicrobiales bacterium; assembly: GCA_031431475.1. Taxonomy (GTDB): domain Bacteria; phylum Pseudomonadota; class Alphaproteobacteria; order Rhizobiales; family Beijerinckiaceae; genus JADCCX01. The sequence goes on along the minus strand of JANPDL010000035.1, from coordinate 100,617 downwards.
CCTGACGAGCGTATTGCAGCAAGCGACATGCGGGCTGTCGGGCTGTCAGGACGGGCCTGATCGGCCGAATTGAAGATGACATCGATCACCGGACGCCGGATCATGACATCCAGGATTCCGCAATGCGCGGCCGCTGTGGCCGCCGCAAGCGTCAAGCGCTCCCCGGCTTTGACAAGGATTACGCCATCCATGATCTCGCTGTGAATCGGTATGACGCCTTCACCCGCCTGCAGCGCTTTGCGAATGTAACTGCCCTTGCCGCGCGGCATCACGGCTTCCAGCGGAGCTACCGCATCAAACCCGTCGGGCAGCGGCCGACAGCAGTCGATCAGTTGAGGATCTGTAGCAAGGAGCCGAGGTTTTCGGCTGGTTGCATCCACCGTTTCCGCCGCCGCAATCGCCCAGCCGTCCCGCGATGCGAGCGGCCTGGTTGGCAGTGGGCGCCGGATCACGATATTCTCGGCAAGCCTTTGTCCGACGGCTTCGTGAACCGCTACGCGCCTCGGATTCACCTTCGCGCATCGTTCGAAAGCCGCTATCGCTTCCATCGCGCTGATGTCTGTTTTCAATGTCTGCATGGCGCCCCTCCAGCGAGGCGCGGAAGACCATTTTCCAGATGTATAATATGTGAATGGTCCTGGCAGAAACCCTTAATCAAACCGCTCCGACAACACCAGACTGATTGCTCAAACCAGCTTGTTTTCATTGACTTTTTCCGCAAAACGCTCGAAAAATTGATCTGCCATTCGCTTGGCGACACCGTCGATCAATCTTGCTCCGAGCTGGGCAATCTTGCCGCCGACCTGCGCTTCGACCGCATAGGTCATGCGCGTGCCACCATCGATTGGCACAAGATTCACTTTGGCTGCGCCCTTGGCGAAACCGGCGATTCCCCCCTGCCCCTCTCCCGAGATCGTGTAACCATGTGGCGGATTGATATCGGTCAATTCAACCTTTCCCTTGAAGGTGGCGGAAACAGGCCCGATCTTGATTTTCGCCACCGCCTGCAATTCGTTCTCAGCGGTTTTTTCGAGACTTTCGCAGCCCGGAATGCAGGCCTTCAGCACATCCGGATCATTCAGCTTCTCCCAGACCACCAGTTGTGGTGCCGTAAGATCAACCTCACCCGTCATTGTCAGTGCCATCGCATAGTCCCCAATCTGCTGTCGTTACCGTTAGATGCTTGAAATCTGGCCGCCGTCCACGCGCAGCACGGAGCCGGTCGTGAACGACGATTCGTTGCTGGCCAGGAAAAGCGCTGCGGCGGCAAATTCCTCAGGCGTGCCGTAACGCCCTGCCGGAATGCGGCCCATGGCATCGGCGCGGACCTGATCCTGCGTTTTGCCCATGCGGCTGGCAGCACCCTTGTCGATCTGGTCGACCCGGTCGGTCTGGATACGGCCCGGCGCGATGGCATTCACGGTGATGCCATGTTTCGCCACTTCATTGGCGACGCTCTTGCCCCAGCCGATGATAGCGGGGCGGATGGCGTTCGACATGCCGAGATTGGGGATAGGCTGTATAACGCCAGAAGACACAACAGACAGGATGCGACCGAACTTGCGCTCGATCATGCCTGGCAAGGTTTTATCCGCCATGCGTACGAGGCCGACGAACATCATGGTCCAGTGCTGCTGCCACATCTCGGACGAGACGCCCATGGCGGAGCCGGGCGGCGGACCGCCGCTGTTGAGTACAAGGATATCGATGCCGCCGCCCAAAGCCAGTTCGGCCCCTGCATGGACGCTGTCGATCTGGCCAAGATCACCCGTATCGAGTGCAAACCCGACGGCGGCCTTGCCGAGGCTGGCCGCCGCATCACCCGCATCCTCCGGCTTGCGGCCTGTGATAGCCACAGCTGCGCCTGCATCAACGAAAGCCTTAGCGATGCCGTAGCCGATGCCACGTGTGGCACCCATTACCAATGCGCGGCGACCGTCCAGTCGAAAAGTCATGCTGTCTCTCCAGTGTTCCTGATCCTTATGTCGCGCAGCTGCAGGCAAAAGGCCAGAACCATCCGTGCTCAACGGCCCCAAAATCCGGCGTTGATTGACAGCCCTTGCAGCTTGGGGCTAGCCGGATGCCGTGATGACCCGTAACGGCATTTATCTCTATGGCTATTATGGCCAGGGCAATCTCGGCGATGATCTGCTGATGACGTCAGCGGTGCAGATGATTCGTGCCATCAGGCCAGATGCGCCTGTTTTCGTGCATTGCCATGATCCGGCGCGGTTGCCGGAGCTGAATGACCCGCAGCTCGTTCCAGTTCCCGCGAATGCACGTCTAGCCGATGCTGCTCTTTCCCGGCCCGCAAGGCTCAAGGCTTATTTCGCTGATCTGCGGCAGGCATTTAAACAATCCGATGCACTCGTCTTCGGCGGCGGCACGGTCTTTCAGGATTCGGCATCGCCAGTCTCGCTGCTGATCATCGCGGCAACGGTAATGCTGGCAAAGCGCATGGGCCTCAAGGTCATCGCCATTGGCTCCGGGGTTGGCAAGCTGCGCACGACCGCAGGCCGGATCGCGATGAAAGCCATTCTGAGGCGAGCGGATATTTTCTGCGTCCGGGATGAAGCATCGCTGGCGATCTGCCGGGATATGGCGCCAAAGGCAAACCTCCGGCAGACCGCCGATCTAGTCTATGCGCTTGTTGCTCCGGCCGCTGTACTAGCTGGGCGCAGCGGTATTATTCTGTCCATCCAGCCCTCTATCACGAGCCACAATGATGAGCGGGGCCGACGTGCCAAAAGCGCCTTGCGCGCTGTCATTGGCGAGACAGTTGATCGTGGTGAAACCTGCACCTTGCTGGCCTTCGAGACCAAACTGCCGGGACATGGCGGCAAGGACGACCGCGAAGCCTGGGATGACGTCGCAGGCGACCTGCTGGTCGCTCACCCTTCGCTCGTCCAGTCGCTGGCCCTTGCCGGTTCGATCGAGGGTGTCTCCCGATCAATCGCTCGGGCTCGCGCGCATTACGGGATGCGCTATCACGGCCATGTGCTGGCGGCAGTCGCGGGAATCCCGTTCGCGGGCCTCGCCCACGACGTGAAAGTGAAAGCAGTCTGCGAGAGTTTCGGCATGCCCTGCCTTGAGACGCCGGGAGCCACGCCGGAGCACGCAGTGCGCGATCTTGAAGCAGCAGCGAGGCTGGTAGTGCCCGAAGCAGTCCTGCAAGGCCTGCGTACTTCCGCAAGACGCAATGTCGCCGCGCTCCGCAATGCACTGGGCGATCCGGCATGACCGCCATTTCGATCACCGCCGTCATCCCGCTTTACAACAAGGCTCAGCATATCGCCGAAGCTTTGCAGAGTATCCGGCGTCAATCTGTTCCTCCTTCCCAGACCATCGTGATCGACGATGGCTCCACGGATGGCGGCGATAGAGTAGTCGAGGGCATGGCGGGTCCCGATCTGCTTTTGATACGCCAGACCAATGCCGGTCCCGGTGCCGCGCGCAACCATGGTCTGGGTCTGGCCAAAACGCAGCATGTGGCTTTTCTTGATGCAGATGATGTGTGGCTTCCGAACCATCTCGAAACTCTGGGCCAGCTGATTGAGGCGCATCCCGGCTTGCCGCTCTATGCCAACAGGCTGGGCGTGATGGGCAAGGATATCGCACCGGGTGCCGAGGCAGTCGATCCCGGGTCATCCGACATCATCACGAATTATGCGATGTCATGGGTCAACGGGCTGATTGTATGGACCTGCGCGACCATGGTGGATCGCGAGGCTGCGCTGGCTGTCGGTGGTTTCAGCACCGAAGCAAACCGTGGCGAGGACTTGGCCCTGTGGCTGAAGCTGACCCTCGACCAGCCGATGGCGATGGGACCGCGGGTTGGCGCACTCTACCGGCAAGAGGCATCTGATCTGACCCGACAGCCCGTGAGCGGTCCCGATGCCGCCATGTTGTGGATCAAGCGCCGCTTGCGAGAGGGACCACCGCTTCCCGAAACAAGGCAGCAGGACTTAGAGGATTATCACGGTCGTCTCGCCCTGCTGCATGCAGCGGAATGGATTCGCTTTGGCGACAGGTCCAAGGCGCTTTTGTTCCTTGATATGGTCCCGGGTTACCAGCCCGATCCGGGCAGGCTCAGGCACTTACGCCTGCTTGCAGGCCCTTTCTGGCCACTGCGTCACGTGGTGATGGGATTGCGGCGGATCCTCCGTCGCTGAAATTGGCGCGTGCCGTCACCACCTGATCTTGCCGATCCGCTGACATGCCGCCATATCCATTGTCGATCGTCCGTTTCGTGAGACAAAAGCATGTCCAAGGATAAACCGGGAACCGGGTTCAGCAAGTCGGAAATGCAGGCTATGCGCCGTGCGGCCCGCGATGAATCCGGTGTGCTCGCGGAGTTCTGGGCGCGCATCAAGACATTGGGGCGCAAGCTGCCTTTCGCCGAGGATATCGTGGCAGCGGCCTACTGCGCGTCCGATCCCGGAACTCCGGCTCGTGTCAAGCTGTTGATCGTGGGTGCGCTGGCCTATTTCGTTATGCCGTTCGATGCCATCCCCGATCTTCTGCCGCTTGTCGGCTTTACCGATGATGCCGCCGTCATTGCCGCAACCATTGCGGCCATTCGTGCACACATGCGCGATGATCATTGGGAAAAAGCGCGGGAATTCCTGGGCAGAAAGACCTGATCAGGTCGCCTCGACAACGCCCTGTGATTCCAGATTGCGGCGCAGACGCGTAAAAGCCAGCCTTATGCGTGACTTGACCGTTCCGAGCGGCAAACCAGTTTTTTCCGCGATGGCACTGTGCGACAGGCTTTCAAAGAACGCCAGCTTCACCAGAACCAGTTGCTCCTCGGGCAGGTCCTTGATGGCAGTCCTCAGCACTTCCTCGCGCCGCTGCACATCCACTGTTGTATCAAACACGCGATCATCCGCGACAGTGTCGAAGGTTGAATCCATCGGATCCATGTAATCCATGCGATCCCGCCGGGCCACATCGATCCGGCGGTTGCGGGCAATGCGGTATAACCAGGTGGTTACGGAAGACTTGGTGGGATCAAAGAGCTGGGCTTTGCGCCACAACGTCACCATAACGTCCTGCGAGATTTCCTCCGCCGTTGCCCGATCAGCGCCCAGACGCAGCAAATAGGTCTCGATGCGTGGCACAAAATGGTCAAAGAGTCGGGTGAAAGCTGGCCGGTCGCGTTTTTCCGCAACCGCCGCTACCAGCGCCGCCCATTCGGCATGCGTCACCAAAGACTTTTTCCTTCTCGCAGCAAATCCGCGCCGTTATTTTGACTGTCATATGCGATTGATGGATGAGCGACCATCAAACACGCCAGTAGTCCATTGAACTTTACGCGCAATATGCTGGACTGAATATGGCAATCTTTACCATGCGCAATCTCACGGTAATGAAATTCAAAGGTTGATCGAAAATTTGCCCTTATCGTAGAATTTTGTAAGGAGACAGTCTGAATGCGTCATTCCGGTTCCGGGGCAGTTTGATCTCATGATACGTTTTTTGTTTTGCACATGTTTCGTTCTGGGCCTTGTGGCCGAACCCTCCGTTGCCCAGCAGCGTCAGGCTGCGCGTGGCGGGAGCACGGCGCTTGAAATTGGCAAGGCTGGTGCCTGGGGCATTTTCACCAACGGCGAAGGCCGGTCCAAGAACTGCTTTATCATGGCGCAACCCGCCGAAAGGCTGCCCAAGGGCCTGACGCGGGATCCTGCTCATCTCTTCGTCACCATGCGGCAGGGCGAAGCGAACAAGCCCGAGTTTTCTCTCCTCACTGGCTATCCCCTGAAGCAGGGGGCCGAAGCCCAGCTGAGCGTTGGCTCCGTGGTTTTTGCCGGTGTGGGCGAGAACAAAACGGTCTGGCTCAAGAACCCGGCAGAAGAGAACCGCTTCATCGGCGAACTGCGCAAGGCTGGCAGCCTTTCGGTGAAAGGAACGTCGCTTCGTGGCAATGATACGACGGACCGTTTCACCATGACCGGCTTTGGCCAGGCTCTGGAGCGGGCCCAGAAGGAATGCTCCTAAATGTCACCGCATCTTCGCGGGGATGCGCGGAATTTCAAACCGTGCTAACGGGCCGTCATGTCTGACATCGCTGCAACTCCCGGCATTCTTGCGGAACCCACAGACCCAGTTGCTCAACCGCGCCAGTCGCTCGCAGGCTTGAGCCGGTCGGCGCTGTCAGAAAAGCTCGCCCTCGTGGATGTGCCGGAGAAGGAGCGGCGCATGCGCGTCGGCCAGCTCTGGCACTGGCTCTATGTGCGCGGCTCCACCAGTTTCGACGAGATGACAAGCATTTCCAAGGTGTTGCGCCAAAAACTGGCCGATACCTTCACGCTGGATCGTCCGGCTGTTGTCAGCGAGCAGATCAGCCAGGATGGCACGCGCAAATGGCTGATCCGCCTGCCATCGACCGGCAAATTCGACCGTGGCTCCGAAGTCGAGATGGTCTATATTCCCGAGACCGACCGAGGTACGCTTTGCGTCTCCAGCCAGGTGGGATGCACGCTGAACTGCTCGTTCTGCCATACCGGCACACAGAAACTGGTGCGCAATCTCAGCGCTCAGGAAATCGTGGCGCAGGTGTTGATTGCACGTGACAGGCTGAACGATTATCCCGGACGTGCGGCCCTTGATGGCGCATTCGTGCCGAAAGAAGGCAGCCGCTTCGTCTCTAATGTCGTCTTCATGGGTATGGGCGAGCCCCTCTACAACGCCGGGAACGTGCATGAGGCTATCGGCGTTCTGACGGATCAGGAGGGCCTGCAGCTCTCGAGACGCCGCATCACCGTCTCCACCTCTGGCGTCGTGCCCGAAATCGGCCCGCTGGGAGCACAGGCCAACACCATGCTGGCAATCTCGCTGCATGCGACAAACAATGACCTGCGCGATGTGCTGGTACCGCTGAACAAGAAGTATCCCATTGCTGACCTGCTGGACGCCTGCCAAAACTATCCCGGGGTCTCCAATGCCCGGCGCATCACCTTCGAGTATGTGATGCTCAAGGGCGTGAACGATAGTCTGGCGGAAGCGCGGCAGCTTGTGCGGCTGCTGAAGGGCATTCCGGCCAAGATCAACCTCATCCCGTTCAATCCATGGCCGGGCTCGCAGTATGAGTGCTCGGACTGGGAGCAGATCGAGAGCTTCTCGGAATACATCTTCAATGCCGGATATTCCTCGCCCGTGCGCACACCCCGGGGGCGCGACATTCTCGCGGCCTGCGGGCAGCTGAAGAGCGAGACGGAAAAACTGCGAGCCCGCGCGCGGATGATGCTGGAATCCGGCATCGGTGCGGAAGGTGTTTATGCCGCTGCGGCGGCGGAGGCGTGATGTTTCGGTTCGTAGGACGGCTGATTCTCATTCCGCTGGCGATTCTCATCGCCGCGATCACGGCGGGCAGTTTCCTGATCATCACCGGTTTCGTGCAGCCGCAGATCGGCGGGGCCATCACTGATGCCGCGATCACGACGATGCGCACGCTGGCGGAAAGCCTGATGGAGGACGGCGAGGCCATCGACCGCTTTGCCCGGCTGGCCAAGGGCTTGTCCACGCTGACCATATCCGTCCTGTTTCTTCCTGTGGCGCTGATCGCGGCGGTGGCCGAGGTATTCAGTTTGCGCTGGTGGATCGTGCAGGCGCTTGGCGTGGCACTGCTGACCGCATTGTTACCATGGGCGATGATGCCCAACCTGATGGCGGGAGCCCAGCTTGCATCATCGCTGACCGGAATCCTTGCTGCAACCGGTGCGCTGGCGGGCAGCATCTACTGGATGATCGCCGGGCGTTCGGCGGGGGCCGAGCCACCGTCCGTCGAGGATCGCGCCACGGTCAAGGCACCCAGACCAACCAGAGGCTGAGCCATTGTCTGACGCTGCTTCCAGAGTTGCGGTGGTGACCGGCGCGGCGCGCGGCATCGGGCTCGCTACGGCGAAGCGGTTTCTGGCCGATGGTTGGAAAGTGGCGCTGGTCGATATCGAGGGGGATCAACTGGCTGTTGCCGTCGCGGCCCTGACACCCGCGACAGATGTGATGGGACAAGTGTGCGATGTTTCGCAGCCTGATCAGGTGTCGGCCGTTTTCTCGGCCATCGCCAGACATTTTGGCCGTGTCGATGCCCTGATCAACAACGCAGGCATCGCGACATTCAAACCCATCCTCGATACGACGTACGATGAGTGGTCCCGCGTGATTGCCGTCAACTTGACCGGCCCGTTCCTGTGCGCGCAGGCGGCAGCGCGGCTGATGAACGAGACCGGCGGCGGCGCAATCGTCAACATCACCTCGATTTCGGGCATCCGGGCTTCGACGCTTCGTGTGGCGTATGGCACCAGCAAAGCAGGCTTGGCGCATCTCACGAAGCAGGAGGCGGTCGAATTCGCCAGCCTTGGTATCCGCGTCAATGCGGTGGCACCTGGCCCGGTCAACACGGCCATGGCGCAGGCTGTGCACAGCCCGGACATCAGGGCGGATTACCACGATGCCATTCCGCTGAACCGCTACGGTCTGGAGGAAGAGATCGCGGAGACGACCTTTTTCCTGTGCAGCGACAGGGCGAGCTACATCACGGGACAGGTCATTGCGGTAGATGGCGGGTTCGAGGCCACGGGCATCGGGCTGCCAACGCTGCGGCGGGACGGACGGAACCGGTAGGCAGACATCGTGTCAGCGGCTGGCTGATCCAAGGCGCGCCGACAAAGCCTCGATCTCGCCTACCACGAAATCCGTTGCCGCGTGATGCGGCGTATGGCCGACACCTTCAAGCACATGCACTGTCACATCCGGTAATTCGCGGGCGAGCTGTGCCGTATGGATCCATGTCGCTACCACGCCATCCTGCTTTCCGGAGATAACCACAGAAGGAACCTTGATCTCGCCATAGCGCCCGGCACGTTCTGTCACATGGGCGAGCAACCCGGCCACATCCTCGGCATTCGCCGTGAAATTTGCCGGACGCAGCATCAGGTGAAGTGCCGTCGCCTCGATGTAATCCGGCGGCGAGGCCTGCGGGGTAAAGACACTGTCGACACCGGCCTGCATCGTCATCGCGGCACCGGGCACCGGCAGCAGATGCGAGAATATCCAGCCGATCACCGGCCAGCTTCCGACATGATAATACCAGGTGATGCCGCCCGGCCAGGGATGGCTCACAGGTGCGAGCAGCATGAGGCCCGCAACACGCTCGGGATGATCCATGGCCAGTGTGGTAGCCACAGCGCCCGCCCACGAATGGCCCACGATGATGGCTTTTGGAGCGCCTGCCGCCAGCATTGTCTCGCTGATCATTGCGGCCTGTCGGGTCACGCTTGCATCGGCTCTGCCACCGGGCCTGTCGCTATGGCCATGGCCGGGGCGGTCGATGGCAATGACGCGAAAACTTTTCGAAAGCAGCCCGGCCAGCGGTAATGTCAGGGCGAGCAGATTGCAGGATGCGCCGTGCAGCAGGATGATCGTGCGCTCCGTCGACGCATCACGCGGGCCCATGTCGCGCACGTGCATGCGCCCTCCCATGGCCGGCACGAAGATTCCCGTGGGAGGATGGCGAGAAATCGCTTTGGCAACTACGAATTGCGTCCAGACAGCGAGGGCAATGACAAGGGTAAGGACGGCAAGCAAGACAGTCTGCATGGGGCTTCCGGCGGGGCTTCAATCAGTTGGCTTCATGCTCTATGATGACGCATGTCCAAAGCCAATGCCAATCGTGGAGTGTTGCCGATCAGGCGGGATCGTGTCCTTGCAAGCATGGTCGTCGCCACCTTGATTGGTGGTGCCGCAGGCCTGTGGTTGCGCTTCGGCGAGGCGGTCTTCCTCACCAGCATCATGAACGGCATTATCGCCTGCTTCTGAAGAGATTGGGTCGCCGCTTTCCCAGACCGTGCTCGGTTTTCTCCCAGTGGAAGGGATACCGCAGGAAATCCCCAACGGCCATCCAGGCTGCCAGTGACACAAGCAGCAGATAGATCGGAGCCGTCATTAGCCAGGGTGCCAGATGCCAGAGATTTCTGCGTCGCAGACCAACGATAGCTGGCAGCAACATGACCAGAAGTCCGACCAGGGCGATCTCGAGGGCAAGGCAATTCGCGAGGAATAACGGCCAGGTACTCCCATCCCAGACCTCTCCGGTCCAGGCGTTCCACACGAACCAGCCGGCGAAGAACGGGAAGGTCAGCGCCCCCAGGACCACGCCGAAGATCTGGCTGTGAATGGCGATCCATGCACCAGGCCCCATCTCCCGGATCGCTGCGACAGGATCGCGACTGTGGCTGATTCCGGTCTGGATCCAGCCCTTCATCCAGCGCCGTCTCTGGCCTAGCCATGCACGGAAGCTGATTGGGGCCTCCTCCAGCGTTGTCGATGGCAGATCCATAACCTTCCAGCCATGGCGCGCCAGACGGACGCCTAGATCGGCATCTTCTGTGACGTTCCAAGCGTCCCATCCGTCCATTTCTACGAGATCGGCGCGGCGGAAATGATTGGATGTTCCGCCAAGAGCAACTGGAAAACCGCCTGTCGCCATACCGCACTTTACAGCATCGAAGAGCCCAGCGTACTCGATAGACATCATCAGGGGCAGCCAGCCGTCCGGTGCGTTATCGATGGCCAGTCTTGCCTGCAGGCAGCCGACATCGGTCGGTGCCGTCTCGAAGGCCAGTACGGCCAGCTTGAGCTGATCGGGATCGGGTATGTCCTCCGCATCAAAGACTGTGACGTAGAAACCGTGGATCAGCGCCAGACCGTGGTTCAGGGCGCGTGGTTTGGTGCGTGGAAATCCCGCCGGGACTATTTCAACCCTGATCCACGGCGCAAGAGCTCTCGCACTGAGTGCCGCTATTGTCTCAATATCATCCCGCTCTATCAGGAACACGACATCAAGACTGGCTTTGGGATAATCGAGTGCTGCCAGCGCCGCAAGCAACTGATCGAGCACGGAGACCTCGCGATAAAGAGGCACGAGAATCGAGTAAACGGGCCAGCTGCGATCCTGTGCACCCGGACTGTTGCCGCGGACTGGTGGCTGGTATGCTTCGAACGAGGCCGCAAGTTGCAGCATCATGCAGGCGAGAAAAAGTGGCGATGCCAGAATTGCAAGCAATGCTGCCGGGGCTGGAGCGAAAACAGCGATGGATACGATGAGGATAAGAAGCGCTGAGGCCAGTATCTTTTGCCGGGTCGATGCGCCATCACGGGCACCCCGAGACCGGATGCCCGGTGTGTCGTCCGTCAGCCGCTCGAGGTCAGCGGGGCGGTGCAATAAGACCAAGCGCCACGGCCTTTGCAGCTGCATGAGCACGGTTTGAGGCTGCCAGCTTTCCGACGGCTGAATCGATGAAGAAATTCACTGTCGCCGCAGTGAGTCCGAGATTGATGCCAATCTCCCGGCTGGTGTGGCCATGGGCAGCCCAGACCAGACACTCCTTCTCGCGCGGCGTCAGGCGGATGACATCAACCTCATCAATGCCAAAGCGGATTTTCAGGACAGCATTGTGCAGCACGGGGTGCAAGACGCCGATGGCGGCTGTCAGATCGAGCTTGCAGGCATTCCATCGCTTTTCCGTGACGTCGCTGGTCAGCGTCAGCAGCGACCGGTCACCGGAAGGACCGCAGAAGGTTGCCGTGAGAGCATGCCGACCCAGCTGGAAATCTTGGAAATCCCGGAAGAAGCGCTTGATGCGGGTCCGGGCTCTCGGCATCTCCGACCAGTCCACCGGCTGCCGGGCATGTTCGCTTAACATCCGGATCGGCTCTCCCGGGGAAAAATTGGTACCATCCAGATGCTTGCGCCACATCTCCCCGTAGGTGTCGATGACAAAGGGATTATCGCCCACGATGCCGGGAACATGCCGCATCAGGAATGCGGCATTCTTGGCACCGCTGGCGTGGCAGATTTCAAGGAGGGAGCGCTGGAAGTCTGTTTTAAGGCTTGCGGAAGACAGGTTTTGCGCTAACCCAGAGACGGTTCTTCGAGGCGTGGTTTGTGCGATCATTTGTTCCCAGAATCCCACAATTACACTAGAACTCCGAGTGGCAATTGGGCAATTCCAGTACGCTGCACTCAAGGCCGCAGTTAAGGATTTGCCAGACAGGCTTGCAGAAAAACTGCAGCACGCTTAAACCTTCATTGCTACAGGAAGGGATGCCCGGTGTCGGAGAACCCGGACGTAAAATCGCTCCGAAAGCTTCGACTTGCGGAAGCTTTGCGGAAAAATCTGGGTCAGAGGAAGGTGCAGGAGCGGCAGCGCATTCTTTCATCCGGGTCGTCGGAGCCTACGGATAAAATGGCTTCAATCCAGACCAGTGCTGCCAAAGGCGAGTCTTAGCGTTGTCAAACGAGCAACGCTCCTGCCTGCCGTAACGTCAAGAATTGGAAGAAACGGTTTCATATGGATCGGATCAGCATTACCGGCGGATCAAAGCTCAACGGCGTGATTCCCATTTCGGGTGCCAAGAATGCAGCGTTGCCGCTGATGACAGCGGCCTTGTTGACTGACGACGTGGTGACGCTCGACAATGTGCCGCGCCTCTCGGATGTCACACAGCTTCTGCGCATCCTCAGCAACCATGGCGTCGATCACAAGATCGCAGGGCGTCTGGCTGGCCAGAGCACCGAGACTGGGCAGACCATCGATCTTTCGGCCCGCCAGATCGTCGATACGACAGCACCCTATGAGCTCGTATCCAGGATGCGGGCGAGCTTCTGGGTCATTGGTCCATTGCTGGGTCGCATGGGCAAGGCCAAGGTTTCGTTGCCTGGCGGTTGCGCCATTGGCACACGCCCGGTTGATTTCTACCTGCAAGCACTTGAGCGTCTTGGTGTCCGCATCCAGATCGAGGCTGGCTACGTTCTGGCGGATGCACCAAATGGCCTGAAGGGCGCGGAGATCGTGTTCCCAAAAGTGTCGGTTGGCGCCACGCATACCGCGCTGATGGCGGCTGTGCTCGCTGATGGAAAGACAGTCATCCACAATGCCGCTCGGGAACCGGAGATTGTCGATCTCGTGGATCTGCTGAACCGCATGGGCAGCAAAATCACCGGCGCTGGCACGGAAACAATCGAGATCGTGGGCGTGACCCGTCTGCATGGCGCGCGGCATTCCGTGCTGCCCGACCGGATCGAGACCGGGACCTATGCCATGGCCGTGGCCATGGCGGGCGGCGATGTACTGCTCGAGAATGCCCGCTTCGATCTGCTGACAGCTGCATTTGACGTTCTGGGCAAGGTAGGCGTGACCATCGAGGCGAGGCCCAACGGAGTCCGTGTTGCCCGTACTGGTGCGCATATTGCACCAGTCGATGTCACCACAGAGCCCTTCCCTGGCTTCCCGACAGATTTGCAGGCACAGTTCATGGCCCTGATGTGTCGGGCCGACGGTATTTCGCATATCCGCGAGACCATCTTCGAGAACCGCTTCATGCATGTGCAGGAACTGGCGCGCCTTGGCGCGAAAATCCGGCTTGAAGGCGACATGGCCGTGATCGAAGGCGTCAAGAGCCTCACGGGTGCTCCGGTCATGGCGACAGACCTCAGGGCTTCAGTCGCCATGGTGATCGGTGGGCTGGTAGCCGAAGGCGAGACCGTCGTGCACCGTGTCTATCACCTTGATCGCGGCTTCGAGGCGCTGGAGAAGAAGCTCCAGCGCTGCGGTGCACAGATCGAACGGATCAGCGACTGATCAATAGCCGGGTGACAGAATCGCCCCGCGCTTGATCCCAAAACCAGGAATCTCGCAAGAGCAGGATGATTGTGCCGGTCGCGGACGGGTGTAGCAATTGCCGCGCGACGTGACGCAGAGATTGCCTACCGGAACGGGGCGCGGCCGGTAGTATCCACCGCCATAGGGGTCTTGACGATAATAAGGGTCGGGCCGGTAATAGGGGCGTGACGGTGGCGGATACTCGTAATATTGCGCCAGAGACGGCGCGATGCCCGCAAAAAAGCCTGTAGCAGCGATCAGCGACGCGATCAGGGCACGATGTTTCATGAAACCCTCCATCAGGACATGCGGCGCTTTATCGCCGCTTCTCACGTCCCATGATCATTCGATGTTGATGAATGATGATTGAACGTCTTCCAAGGGGAAGCTATCGCATTCTCCGAACAGGACAAGCCCATGCCTTTGGAACTCGACTCCCGCGCGGCCACATTCGAACGCGACTTTCTGGCGCTGCTCGCCCAGAAGCGCGAGGTTTCGGAAGAAGTGACAGCGGCTGTGGCCAGCATCATTCATGACGTCCGGTTGCGCGGTGATGAGGCGGTGGCGGCTTTGTCATTGAAGTTTGATCAGGTCGACCTGAAAAAGCTGGGTATGCGCATCAAGGCATCCGAGTTGGAAGCCGCGCTGCGGCAATGTGATCAGGCGGCTCTCTCTGCCTTGCGCTTCGCCAAGGAGAGGATCGAGACCTATCACCAGAAACAGCGTCCGGCGGACAACCAGTTCACCGATGCACTTGGTGTGGAGCTTGGCTGGCGCTGGAGCGCCATCGAATCGGTCGGGCTCTATGTGCCGGGCGGAAGCGCCAGCTATCCCTCCTCGGTCCTGATGAATGCGGTTCCGGCGAAAGTGGCGGGCGTACCCCGCATCGTGATGGTGGTGCCCGCGCCCGGCGGGATGATCAATCCGCTTGTGCTTGCGGCAGCGGCCATCGCAGGCGTTGACGAGGTCTACAGAATTGGTGGTGCGCAGGCGGTTGCCGCACTCGCCTACGGCACCCAGAGCGTTCCGCCAGTGGTAAAAATTGTTGGCCCCGGCAATGCATATGTCGCAGCAGCCAAGCGCCAGGTCTTTGGACAAGTGGGCATCGACATGATCGCCGGGCCGTCGGAGGTGGTGGTTCTGGCCGATGACAGTGCCAATCCGGACTGGATCGCAGCCGATCTGCTGGCGCAGGCCGAACATGACACAGCCGCACAATCCATCCTGATTACCGATTCGACAGGATTGGCTAAGGACGTGAAAGCGGCGCTTGGAAACCAGCTGAAAACCTTGCCGCGCCGTGAGATCGCTGCCGCTTCCTGGAATGATTTTGGCGCCATCATTCATGTCCAGTCTCTCGCCGGGGCTATCCCGCTGATTGACCGGCTGGCGCCCGAGCATCTCGAGATCATGGCGCACGATGCGGATGCGCTTTCTTCAGGTATCCGCAATGCAGGAGCGATTTTTCTCGGCGGTCACACGCCGGAAGCCATCGGAGATTATGTGGGAGGCTCAAACCATGTCTTGCCGACAGCCCGCAGCGCCCGCTACGCTTCCGGCTTGGGGGTGCTTGATTTCATGAAGCGGACATCGATCCTGAAATGCGGCGCGGAACAATTGCGCGCGCTCGCACCGGCGGCCATGGCGCTTGGTCAGGCCGAAGGATTGCACGCCCATGCCCGTTCCGTGGCGATCCGCCTCAACATGCCACTGGACTGACAGGTGATGACGGAAGGCGGGCCAAATTCAACGAACCGCCTTGTCGCTGTGGTGCTGGACCCGGCATCCATCGAGCGCGGCACGCCGGATCAAGAGCACGAACGGCTGACGGCGATCTATGATCTGGTGGAAGAGAACGCTTTTGCCCTGCTTGATGGTCGCGAAGGGCCGTTCACGCTGCATATCGGCCTGATGAACGGCCGGCTGGCCTTTGATATCCGCAGCGAAAGCGGCACCCATATCATCACCCACGGCCTTTCGATGTCGCCCTTCCGGCGGGTCATCAAGGATTATTTCATGATCTGCGAGAGCTACTACGACGCCATCCGCTCAGCATCGTCAGAGCAGATCGAGGCCATCGATATGGGACGTCGCGGTATTCACAACGAGGCCGCCGAGATCGTGATCGAGCGGTTGAAAGACAAGGTCACCATTGATTTCCAGACGGCGCGGCGGCTTTTCACGCTGCTGGCGGCTCTCTCGTGGACGGGCCGGGAGATCTGACGAGAGCCATGACCGCCAAACCACATTCCATCCTTTTCGCCTGCACTCTGAATGCCGTCCGCTCGCCCATGGCAGAAGGGCTGGCGCGCGCCATTCTCGGGCAAAAGATCTATGTAGACTCCGCCGGGCTCTCGACCTCCACGCTCGATCCTTTCGCCGTGGCAGCGCTCGCCGAGATCGGGATCGATATCCGCGATCACAACACGCAGGGTTTCGACGATATCGCGATTGATGAGTTCGAGCTGATCGTGGCGCTGTCGCCCGAGGCCGTCGAGAAAGCCCGCGCGCTGACACGCAACACAGCTGTGGCGGTCGAATACTGGCCCACCGATGATCCGACGGCGATGAGCGATGGCTCACGCGAAAGCCGCCTGCAGGCTTATCGCAATGTGCGGGACACGCTGAAGCAGCGCATCAAGGACAGTTTCGCCTCGGATTGAGGCTCAGGCGCGCGCATCTCGTGCCCTGCGCCGCCCCATCGGCAGAGCGGCGATACCACCCGCAAACGCTCCACCCAGAAATCCCAACAATGCAAAGAAAGCGCCTTCCAGCGTGAGGGGCAAGGCGGGTCGGAAGCTTTTCATCGCCTGACTGGCGATCTGCGGATCATAATCCTTCACCATGGCTCCCACCCGTGTCAGCACATCGGGAGCCTGCATCGCGGCCTGCTGGCCCTGCAAGGTCTCGAAGCGCTGAATCGTATCGCGGATGCTGGCGCCGCGCCTGACAACGAATGTGTCGCCGGAGCCCTCAAGACGCTGGATGGCGGATTCGCGTGCGATCCCGGCCTTGCTGGCATCCTGATCGAAATTCTGGACGATAGTCTTTAGCTCATCCACCGCGCCGCCAAGGCGCTGGGCGTATTGCTGGGCGAACTCGGGTGCCTGGGATGCGCCAACCGCGCCCAGCCCTCCCATGAACATTGCCACCATACGACGGATCATGAGCTCGAACGAACCTCTTCAGGGTGTGTATGTCAATTGCTTCAGCGCATCACGGACATCGTCCTCGGTCACATCCACAATGGCTTTCGCGACCTTGCAGGCCGCTGTCTTCTTCAGCGGGACCATGACCAGAATGACTGTTTCCTCACCCGGACAACCGGGATCGGAGCAAATGATTTCGCTGACACTGATGCCGATCGAAGGATTGCGACCAAGCGCTTCGAACACATAGGCTTTCACCTGCTCGTTGCAGCTGCGGGTGACCGGCTTTGGGCCAAGAGACAGTTTCCACATCATGTGACGTGAAGATGGTCCTGTGGCATCATCATGGCAAGGCAAGGCTCAAGGTAAAGTCAATACACCTGCATAGCCATCCGCTCCGCCAATCAACAGACGACGCCCCGCTGCATCCCAGCCCAGCGCCGTGATCGCTCCGGCTCCGTTGTCGATCCGGGGTGCGCGTACCAGCAATTCCGAAGCATCGGTGAGCCGCACCAGCATGACAAAGCCGTCGTCGTAGCCGATGGCCAGCACCAGCGCGCCGGGATGGAACGCAACCTGGCTGACACGGACCGGACGCACGCCACATTCGCGCGGAGCCTTGCCCATGGGGCCATCCTTGCCCGAGAACGGCCAGATGATCGCGGCCTCTGCCCCTGATGTCGCCAGCCAGTTGCCATCATGCGACCAGCTCATGGAGCGCGTCTTGGCGGGGTAGCCCGTCATGCGCATATGGGCCTTGTCGGTGATGCGCCAGCCGTGCAGCGCATTTTCCTGCATGGATGTCACGACGTAGCGCCCATCCGGTGAAACCGTGGCATCAATATGAGAGCCCTTCCACGGCAGCGGCTCCGGTTCGGCGCTGGTGTTGGGGAACCACAGGCTCGCGCCGTTGTAATGCGAGATCGCCAGACGATAGCCCTTGGGCAGGAACGCCAGCCCGCGCGCGGTGGTGGGGGCGCTCATCACCTTGATCTCACCTTTGGTGGACCGCGCGCTGACAGTCTTGCCGGTTGACCAGGCGATGGAACCGTCAGGCGCTACGGCAATGGCATCGATCCACTTGCCTTTTTCGTCAGAAAGAACTTCCACCGATCCATCGACGCGGGTGCGGACGATGCGCCCGTCTTCGCCGCCAGTAACGACGCCATCTTTGATGAAGCTGGCGACCAGCAGGCCTGCGGCGTGTGCGCGGGTTTCCTTAGGTTCTGGGCCAATGAAGGCAATTGTCCCATCCGCACAGGCCAGAACTGCGGCGTCACCCAGAAAGGATGCGGCAATCACATGCGCCGCAAGCTTGTGCGGGACGACGCGGCTGGAGAGATCGGGAGGAGCTGCCATGGTGCGGACTGGATAGCCCAAGATCGTCCAAATGCAACAGTATCACACGGAATTCTGTCGCGTGGGGTGTCAGAGTCAATCCAGATCGCGGCCCTTCACGCTGCCAAGTCCTGCAGCATCCTTGACCCCATCCGGCGCATAATAACCCGCCGCCTTCTTCGCCTCCATCTCGACCGATGCATCGGATGGCACCAGTTCATCGGGGATCGGCACGCGCTCGCCGATCTCGATGCCGGAATTGACCATTGCGTCGTATTTCATGTTCGACATCGACATGAGCCGGTCGATGCGGCGGATGCCGAGCCATTGCAGGATATCGGGCATCAGTTGCTGGAAGCGCGCATCCTGCACGCCCGCCACGCATTCCGTGCGCTCGAAATAGGTCGCTGCACTGTCACCGCCCTCCTGACGCTTGCGGGCGTTGTAGACCAGAAACTTGGTGACCTCGCCTAGGGCGCGGCCTTCCTTGCGGTTGTAGACGATGAGGCCGACACCACCGTTCTGTGCCTCGCGGGTGCATTCCTCGATGCCATGCACTAGGTAAGGTCGGCAGGTGCAGATGTCGGAGCCGAACACATCCGATCCATTGCATTCGTCGTGCACGCGACAGGCGATGCGGTGCTTGCCCGACGACAGCTTTTCGGCATCACCAAAGATATAGGCCGTCATGCCGCCGATGGGCGGAAAAAACACCGAAAGATCAGGCCGCGTCACCAGTTCCGGGAACATGCCGCCGGTCTGCTCGAAAAGCTGTCGGCGCAGATTGGTCTCGGAGGTGCCGAAACGCTCGGCGATGCCGGGCAGATACCAGACCGGATCAACCGCGACCTTGGTGACAGCGATATCACCTGACGCTTTCATGATATCGCCATCCGCCGTTATATGTCCGTCCGCCATGCGTGCCTGGATCTCGGGCAGGGTAATCCGGGCCTTCGTGACGGCAATCGTCGGGCGGATATCGACGCCCTCGCCAATCTCCTTGGCAAAAACCTCCGCCACGAGATGGCCCCAGGGGTCAAGCGAGACAATCTTTGCCGGATCGTTCCATTGCGGATGCGGCCCGAGTTTCACCGGTGGATGCGTGTTGTGGAGATCGGGCCGCACCAGCGGGTTGAGAGCGCCGGACGAGACGGCCAGGGCGCGATAGAGCGAATACGCACCGCCAACAGCACCGATGACATTGCGGTCACCAAGTCTCGTAACGGTCCCGATCAAGGCGCCGCGTTCCGCCGGATCGGTTGCACCCCAACGGATAGGAAAACGGACTTCGCCCGGTTCCGGATGGGAGGTGAGGCGGATGTGGCCGGTGCGATTGACGCCAGACATACAGTGATCCCTTCAGCGCCGCCTGAAATGCAGAAAGCCCCCCGCGAGTCGGAGGGCCTTGCTGATCGGGCCAGTGCCTTCGATCTGAAACAGGATGATCTTGCCCTGCGGTTCCGTCAAGGGACTTTGATCGGAGCCGCTTGACGCTGCGCCTGCCGGGCTGGAGCGTTCCCGCCTATTGTCTGCAACTGCCGCCAGCTGTTGTTCTGGGCCGTCATCGAGCGGACATAGGCGATGTTGGCTGCCGCTTCGGTGGGCGAAAGATCCTTGGAGGCCGCCTCTTCTGATTCCCTGAACTTGCCCTGCAAAGCCAGCACGAGGGCGAGATTGCCCCGGACACGCGGGCTTGATGCGGGATTGGCGACTGCTTTCCGCATGACCTGTTCGGCCTCGCCCAGGCGGTTCGACAGGGCATAGGACAGGCCGAGATTGGACAGGATGTTGGGATCATCCGGCTGAAGCTGAAGTGCGGCCTGATAGTATTGCTGCGCCTCGGTATGCTTGCCAGTCTGGTCGGAGATGGCGCCCTGCGTCGACAGCACACGCCAGTCCGGTTTGTCCGGCGTATGGGCCCGCGACAACACTTCCATGGCTTCGGCGAAGCGCCCGCCGTCGGCCAGCGCCTTGCCGAGAGCCGCCGCAACCTCGCGGTCGTTGGGATAGCGCACTGCCGTGGTCTGGAGAACGGCGATAGCCTGATTGATCTGGTTCATGTCTCGCAGGACGCGCGCATAGGTCATCGAGACACGCTTGTCCCCGGGGTTTTTGTCATACTGGCGGCCCAGTTGCTCCATCGCCGCGCGCTTCTCGGCATCGGTCATGTCCTGGACCTGCCGGTTGATCGAACCGGTGATCTCGGTGGGGTCCTTGCGCATGCAGCCCCCGAGAGACAGAGCGCCGATGGCCACAGCGAAGGCAACCGTCCGCGATGCTGACCGGAACGGAACGGCATGAAAGGGCAGGCGCATGGCGGGAAAACTCGACCGTGACGGGTTGGAATGCAGTCATAAGCAGTACTTTGTTAACCCTAACGCATCGTTAAACGCCGTTCTGGCGCTAACGTCCGCAGGCTTAACCGGTCGGCAACCTTACTGCGGCATTATCCATGAACGGGAATGTGAGCCGCAGAAGCGGAGCACCGTCCCCCAGTTGCGTTCGAGTGCGTTGCGTATGCGTTTCTACAGGCGTTCTTCGCTGAAAAATCTTGCTTCGCGGAAAAACCTTGTCCGGCGGCCCAAAGTAGTGCGCCCGCTGAAGCCGTGGCTGCTGGCTATCGGTGTGCTGGTTTCTTTCACAGCAAGCGCAGGAATCCGAACCAATGTTGATCCCTCGACGCCCGGCCTGCGCTTTGATTCCACGCCCGAGAACATCACCATTGCCTGGCCGACACTGACCGCGCCTGATATCGCAGCTGCGGCAGAAGATTTCGTCGTGCCGCGCCCGTCGCTGCTCGCTGAGCCACCGAGCACCGAGGCAGATGAGGAACCTCATCTCCAGCCCGGTTTCTGGCGCGGTGCACAGCCAACGGATGGGCAGGAGGAGCTTTCCGAGGCCACGCCCGAGATTTCTGTCCTCTTCCGTCTGGGTGGCGAGATGATGCCCGCCGCGCAGCCCTTTTCGGATGATGACGGCGGCCCGATTGTCGGTGCTTTCAGCGGGCTGTCCGAGATCGTTGTGGCCGCGCTTCCGGAAGCAGCTCCCGCACTGCCGAGGCCACAGGATACGATTGTCATTGCACGGGTGACGCCTGCGGTTATGGCCCCGCTGCCTGCACAGCCCGGTGCGATGAAGATCAGCCTGCCACCGATCGCCAAACCGGTACCGCCAAAATCACCGCTTGTCGGCACCGTGACCTCCGAAAAAGAGATGAAGTGCCTGGCCGAGGCGGTCTATTTCGAATCGCGCTCAGAGCCGGAGCGGGGACAGGCTGGTGTGGC
Source organism: Hyphomicrobiales bacterium (assembly GCA_031431475.1). Classification (GTDB taxonomy): domain Bacteria; phylum Pseudomonadota; class Alphaproteobacteria; order Rhizobiales; family Beijerinckiaceae; genus JADCCX01. The sequence continues at coordinate 79,182 of JANPDL010000035.1, read as the reverse complement.
GCAAGTGGTTCTCAATCGTGCCCGTTCGGGTGTCTATCCATCGACGGTCTGTGGCGTGGTCTATCAGAACCGCCACCGGTATCTGGCGTGCCAGTTCACCTTCGCCTGCGAGGGCAAGTCGCTCCGTACCGATGAGCCTGGCCCATGGGCGACGGCGCAACGCATCGCGCGCGATGTGGCGGAAGGCAGGACCTATCTGCCCGGCGTCGGCAATGCCACGCATTACCATGCCAATTATGTGCGCCCCTGGTGGACGCGTTACATGGACAAGCGCGAGAAGGTGGGCAAGCACATCTTCTATTTCGAGAGCGCGGAAAACTGATCTGCTGATGACGCAGGAGATGCCATGTCCTACACATCGGACATGTGCGGACGCTATGCCATCAGACAAGCCCCCGAAGCGCTGCGGGAGCATTTCGGCTATGCCGAAAAACCCAACTTTCCGCCCCGCTATAACATCGCGCCGACGCAACCCGTTCCCGTTGTGCATGAAAGTGACGGACTGCGCCATTTCACCCTCATGCGCTGGGGCTTTGTACCGGGCTGGGTGAAGGACCTCAGAGACTTTCCGCTGATCATCAACATCCGCTCCGAAACTGCCCGCGAGAAGGCATCGTTCCGCGCGGCGTTCATGCGCCGCCGGGCGCTGATGCCCGCTGACGGGTTCTATGAATGGCAGCGGCTGGGGCGCGAAAGCCGCCCCTTTCTGCTGCGCCGGCCGGACAGGGGTGTTTTCGCCTTCGCTGCACTGTGGGAGACCTGGAGCTCGGCAGATGGCAGCGAGATCGATACCGTTGCGCTCATCAACACCACGGCCAATGGCGTGATCTCCGCCATTCACGAGCGGTCGCCGGTGATCCTGCCGCAAGAGCATTTTGCGGCATGGCTCGACCCTCACACGCCGCTGAATGAAGCCTACAGGCTGTTGCAGCCTCCCCCGGATGATCTGCTGGAGATGATTCCTGTTTCAAGAGCCGTCAACAAGGTAGTGAATGACGAGCCGGAGGTTCAGGAGCCTGCGGACGCCGTGGAGTCGAGACTTGATGTTCCGGAGCGCACAGGCACCACGAAGGAAGGCAATCAGGGACGTCTTTTCTGACCTTTTACAGCATCAGCGGATCCAATCACTGGGTTTTCCAGCGGCACCCTCTGCAAGGTTACACCAAAGGCGCTCATACCGGTCGATGCATGTGTCCAGCGAGAACTGCTGTAAGGCTTTGGCCCGCGCAGCCATGCCGAGCCGCTGGCGCAGATCAGGCATTTCAGCCAGCGTGAGAATGGCGCTCGCCAGTTCATCCGCTGATCCAGCCTCCACCAGAAAGCCGGTCTCGCCATCATCCAGCGCATCGATATTACCGCCTACACGCGTGGCGATCATGGGCAGACCAACGGCCATGCCCTCGATCAGGCTGTTGGAGAAGCCCTCGGTATGACTGGCCAGAATGCCGATATCAGAGGCGGCATAAGGCTCACGAGAGCCTGGCCACTCGCCGGGAAGAAGAACATTGCCAGCAAGCCCAAGCCGCGCGATCTGGGCTATAAGAGCTTCCTGCTTGCCACCATCGCGTCCGGGCAGAAGCAGGCGCCAGGGGTTAGGAAGCTTGTCCCTGATGACGGCAACGGCATTCAGCAGGTCAGAGTGGCCCTTGTAGACATGGAAGTTGGCGACCTGTGTCAACACCATCGCATCGGGCGGAATGCCGAACCTGACACGAGCGGCGGCACGCTCCCCTGGCATGATCATCTCGCCAAGCGGAATACCGTTGGGAATCAGGCATACCTTTTCCGCACCACCCGCTTCGACTGTAAGTTCATCTGCAACCGCTGTCGAATTTCCGACCAACGCGGAGGCGAGCGCATGCGAGGCAATCTCCGCCCGCTGCCCGATGCGGTGCTTGCGAGAATAGAAAGACAGGCTGCGACGGCCATGCACAAGCGCGGGACCATGCTTGCCCATGAGCAAACAGGCACCGGCTGCAGCAATGTAGGGCTCGCTCAGAAAGGCGTGAATGACATCGGCCCTGACCCGCCTTGCCGTACGCCAGATCGACAGGGCCTGCTGTCCAGTTCGCAAGGGTCTTGGAAGATTAATCGAAGGCGCAATAACGCTCTGGACGCCGGATCGCAGGGACGCCTCAAGTGCGCCACCTGACTCAAGCAGTACAACCGTAATATTCATGCCGCGTCTGGCCAGACACGGCAGCACATGCAGCAGGTGCTGCTCGGTGCCACCGATCTTCATGGGCGGTGCTGCCACGACGATGGACAGGCGCTGGTCAGGCATGCAGGGCCGATCGTCGCCAGGATTCAAGCATGAGGATCGACCAGATCAGTGGTCCGTGATCTTCCCGTCCCGATAGGTGACGTTGCCAAAGCGCCCGAACCGCTGGAACATGAAACAGGCCGCTTTGAGCAAGGTGAGATGGCTCCAGAAGCGCTTCGGCCCAGTCCTGCAATTCCACCCGCAACCAATCCGCCAGCGGAACAGCAAATCCCGCCTTTGGCCTGTTCACAATGGTATCCGGGATATGATTCCCCAAGACAGCCCGCAGCACCGCTTTGCTCTTTCCCCCTGATCGCTGCATGCCCCCCGGCAGCCGCGCTGACCATTCCCAGATTCTGTGGTCAAGTAACGGGACCCGAACTTCGAGCCCTACTGACATACTAGCACGGTCAACCTTAACGAGAATATCGTCAGTTAGATAAGAGCTGGCATCAATAGCTTGCATGCGCGGCAGGGGCGCAAGCCCGTCAATGGCTGCGCTATGCCGGTATGCCGCCGGATGGTGTTCGTCTGAATGAACGAGAATGGCCTGAGGATCAGCGGTCTGGCTGAGGAACTGGCGGTATCCGTCAACAAAAGCAGCCGCCGCCCCAAGCCGCACGGCGCGCTGCAGGCGATGGCCGGGATGATGTCCTCCAGCCCCTGCGATGCGAGCGGCAGAATCAAGCATTGTGAGAGGCAAACGACTGATGGCCTGACTTGCCAACTGTCTCAGCGCAGCGGGAAAGCGCTGGCGGTAACGATCAAGCTTCAGACCCCAGTCATAGCGTTCATAGCCCGCGAAAGTCTCGTCCCCACCATCACCCGACAACGCAACCGTGACGTGATTGCGTACAAGCCGACAGAGCAGCAGGGTCGGCAGTTGCGACGAATCCGAGAACGGCTCGTCATAGATCGATGCAATCTCCGGAACGAGGGATCTAACGGCGGCACCAGAAGTTTTCAGCGTCGTGTGCCGCGTTCCCAAGTGCCTTGCTACGGCCTCAGCATGAGGAGATTCATCCCACGCTTTTTCCTCGAACCCGACCGTGAAGGTCTCAGTCCTTCGGCCAGACTGCTGCTGCATCAGCGCCACCACGAGCGAGGAATCGATACCGCCGGACAGGAAGGCTCCCAGCGGCACATCGGCGATCATCTGCCGCTCGACTGCATCGCCAATCAATGTTTCGGCCTCGGAGACGAGTGTCTCGAACGGCGCTGATGTGAGGTTCTCCTGCCCCGTGGCCATCGCAGCAAGCGGCGACCAAAAGGAGCGAATCACAGGCTCCTCACCTGGTGCCCAGGTCAGGATGGAGCCGGGTTCGAGTTTGTGTACGTCCTTGAGGATCGTCCAGGGCGCTGGCACCGCGCCATGCCGAAGATAGGCGGCCACGGACCTGGGATCGATTGATCGGGGGCAGGCCGGATCTTTGAGCAAGGCCTTGAGTTCCGAGGCAAAGAACAGGCCTTCGCCATCCCTCCGCCAGAGCAGCGGCTTGATGCCGAAACGGTCGCGCACCAATGACAGGGTGCGGTCCTTGCGGTCCCAGATGGCAATGGCGAACATGCCGTTGAGAGAGTCCAGCGTGCGCTCGGCTCCCCAGCGGTCCCAGGCCTCCAGCAGAACTTCCGAATCCGACGTGCCGCGAAAGGCGAGTCCCTCGGCTTCAAGAGAAGCTCTCATCTCACGAAAATTATAGATCTCGCCGTTGTAGGTCATCACATGGCGGCCGGAGGCCGAGACCATCGGTTGCGCGCCGGTTTCGGAGAGATCGACAATGGCTAGGCGCCGCTGTGCGAGAGCCACGCCTGCCGCAGCATCAACCCAGATACCCTCGCCGTCCGGTCCCCGGTGCGCGATGGCCGTGTTCATGGCGGATACCCGCTGGCGCAAGGTGGATTCTGCCCCGCCCATTTCCAGCACCAGTCCGGCTATCCCGCACATCGCTCAGCTTTGTTCCTGACTCATCCGTCAACCTTACCCAATATCAAGGTCAATGGATGTGTCGGAGGTAACACCGCAATAACAAGGCGGCAAGCATCCCGGTCACGAGGCGCGAAGACGCCAGACTGGTTTGTAGCCTGCACTCAGAACCGCAACGATGGCTGGCGGTGTCAGGACGGAAACATCTCTGTCCGGGCGCGGTCTTTCAACAGGGCCAAATCCCTCGAAGGTCCACGCACGCAGGCTAGCTCCCGCAACGGCATAGGCCTTGCCATCAATCGCGATCATGGTCGCATCCGGCAGTGCGAGGCCGGGCATGAAGTGATGCTTCTTGGCATATGCCCTACCGGGCAGCAGCCGCTCCGCATGCAGCACCACATCCATGACAGGTGCGCGCGGAGGCAGAGTTCCCTGCGCCAGCCCCCACGCAGCGGCAAACGCGACAGCATCAGCCCTGCGGCACTCGAAACAGGGGCGGTGACCTGCGGCCAGCGCCGAGACCTCATCAGCGAAAAACAGTTCCGTATAGCCCTTGCCCCAGACTGTACGCCTGCGATCCTTGAACGCGAGCACGCAGCAGATCCATTGCCGGGAGGCGTAGGTCCGTGCAGGTACGGTTTGACTCGCTGCGCAATGGAACTTGCCACCCCGGTTGCCGAACAATGTCCCGCGCTCAGACGTGGCAAACAGCATGCCGAAGGGATCAACGCGATTTGCCAGCGGCCTCACGATACCCGTCAGGCCGCTTTGCGCCGGAAGAAGCCCCGGCCTTCGCGCAGCCACGTCAGGATGGCGCTGCCCAGCAGGAGAGCGAGGCCGATCAGGCCAAGCGCCAGCGGTGTCAGGCTAGCGCCTTTTACCACATACGCATCTGCTGGTTTCAGCCCAATAAAGTCCGAACCAGCGAAACGTGTACCACCACGCACATCGACGATACGCGGCACGGAAAACCGTCCGGATTGGTCGAGACGGCGCACGCTACCACCGGTCTGTTCGACAACCGCTCGAAGGTCTTCCTCGGTGCTCGTCACCTCGCGGAACTCGCGCGGGTTGGCCGGGCCGACATTGGCGAAGGCCACCTTGTCGCCATCGATGACGCGGTGCAGGCCCTGACGTCGCGCCGTAAAGTTCGCACGCCAGAGGCCGGGCTCGGCTTGTGACAGCGTCAGCTTCAGCTCTTCTCCATCCGGCGCGACGAGCCGCATATCGCCCACGGTTTCGGCCAGTGTCTGGCGCTCGATTGTCAGAACTTTGCCCCTTGCGGTCATGCGCAAGGCTTCTTCATCCAGTTCCGGTTCTTTCATTAGCCAGTGCGACAGGCGCCGCAGCAGATCGATATAAGGTCCGCCTTCCCCCAGCCCGCGCGCCCACAGCCAGGCGTGATCGGAAAGGAGCTGAGCCACGCGGCCCTTCTGCACCCGGTTCAGCACCAGCAGGGGCAGTTCATCCGGCCCGGTCATCACGGAAGCGCCCGTAGTCGCCTGCGAACTGACAAGCCGGAACCACGGCGACCATTGCGGGTTGTCCTTGTCCCAGCCGGGCAGGGCGCGGGTGACGGGGTGGCGCTCACCGATAGCCGAAATACGCGGCAGATAAGGGCGCTCGATGGCATTGCCCTGCGGGCGGGCCGGCAGAATCTGCATCAACGGCGTTGTGGCGAGGCTGCCTGGGCCAGCGAACTCGCCACCAGCGGCCAGCAGCACCGCGCCACCGTCTCGCACATACTTGACGATGTTTTCGAAATAGCTCGGCGGCAGGATGCTCTGGTTGGCGTAGCGATCCAGGATGATCAGATCAAACTCCGCGATCTTTTGTACGAAAAGCTCGCGCGTCGGAAAGGCGATCAGCGCCAGCTCGTTGATCGGCGTGCCATCCTGTTTTTCCGGTGGCCTAAGAATGGTGAAATGCACCAACTCGACGTTGCCGTCGGCTTTCAGAAGGTTGCGCCATGTGCGCTCGCCCGCATGGGGCTCACCCGAAACCAGCAGCACTTTGAGCTTGTCGCGCACACCTTCGATTGGCAGGACCGCGACATTGTTGAGCAACGTCAATTCGTCAGGGATGGATTCAGCCTCAATCTCGATCAAGTTCTGGCCTGCGTTTTCAATGCGGATCGGCACACGGATAATCTGGCCCGGAGTTCCGGTGCGTCGCGCGATGATCTGGCCACCCCGGCGGATCACCACATTGGCCGGAGCATTGGCCGTGACGCCGGAATCGATGATGCGGACAGCGACCTGCACATCCTTGCCGACGATGCCGAAGCGCGGCCCTTGCACCACCTCAAGACGCCGGTCGCGCTCGCCCTCGCGTCCGGTTATCAGGGCATGGACCGGAGCCTGAAAGCCCAATGCGCGCGCATTGGCCGGCACATCATGGACACGCCCGTCGGTGATCGCGATGACACCCGCCATGCGCTCTGGTGGCACATCTCCAAGACCTGCCTGCAGGCTTTCGAACAGCCGCGTTCCATCAACGTCCGTATCACGCTCATCCACCTCGATGACGCGGACATCAGTTCCGGGACGCGCATTGAGCTGCCGCATGACCTCATCACGGGCGCGGTCGGCCTGTGCCATCCGGTCGGCCAGACGCTGGCTGCCGCTGCGGTCCACGACAACTGCGACGACATCATTCAGCTTGTCACGGTCGAGCGTGACAAAGGCGGGATTGGCAAGTGCCAGCACGAGAAGGCCGAGCGCAAACAATCGCATCCAGCCACCGCGCTGCCGGGCGAAAAGTGCAAGGCCAGCGACAGCCAGTGCCGCAACGCCCAATGCGCCGATAACGGGCCAGGGCAGGAACGGAGTAAAGATAAGGCTGAAGCGATCCATCACTGGCCCAGTCGTTCGAGTAGAGCAGGCACATGCACCTGATCGGCTTTGTAGTTGCCGGTGAGCGCATACATCACGATGTTGACGCCGCCGCGCAAAGCAAGTTCACGCTGCCTTGCATCACCGGGAACCAGCGGAAAGCGTGGCTGGCCGAGACGGTCCACTGCCCATGCGGCCGCAAGATCATTGCCGGTGATGATGATCGGCGATACCCGGTCCCCGGCTTGCGCGGGGCGTGTCCGGTCCTGCTCCTGATTGCGTTGCAGAACCTCGATCCAGGTGCGTCCGGTCGCATAGCGGCCCAGAAAGTTTTCAAGGATGTAGAATGTTTTGGTGATCACATGATCCTTGGGGACCGGCTCCAGGTCGGGAACATCGATCGTCGCCAGAATACGGCGCATGTACTGCGTTTCAGGCGTGATAGCGTTGCCGCCGCGGTTGTTAAGAGCATCGCGTGTGTCGAAGATGATGGTGCCGCCGCCCTTCATGAAGGCATCGATCTTGCGCATCGCGGCCTCGGACGGGGCAGGGCGGCTTGGCACCATCGGCCAGTAGAGCAGGGGATAGAACACCAGCTCGTCACGAGCGATATCCAGACCGATGGGCTCGCCGGGATCGAGCGCTGTGCGCGTCGACATGGCCCGCGTCAGGCCCTGCAGGCCCTGACGACTGATCTCGTCGATCTCGCGATCGCCAGTGATGACATAGGCGAGACGCGTGGTGAGTGCAGCCTCGATGTCATCGGCCCGGAACGAAGGAATACGGTCCGTCTTTGGAGCGGTTGGCGGTGACTGCTGGGCCATACCGGACATGGGCGCGGCCATCAGTATCAACATGCCCGCCGCGATGAGAATGGCGGCAGCAGCGGTGCGTGTCCTAAGTCTTGCGAGTGCTCCCGAGAGCCATAGCGAGGCCAGCGCATCGGCGAGAAAGAGGATAAAAGCCAGCGTGATCAGATGCGGGCGCAGATCGAGTGCCTGCCGGGCCACGAGAGGTCTTACAGTCACACCCGACAGATCAAGCGGCTGCAATTCAGCATTGGCCGTGAGCGCATTGACCGCGACGGGCGATTCCTGCGTGCCGTAGAAACCTGGCGGATGCTTTGACGTCGCTGCATCCTGAAAATTACGGCGCACGGGCTCTACCGTCGCGGACGGCGCGCGGAAGACACCAAAGCCATCGAGATTGCGCAGCGGGGCCAGCAAGGCCTCGTCCCGGCGCGATGTCTCGGCGGCGGAACCCACGTCCTGCGCATCGCCGCTAACGGCTGAAAGGCCCGTCAGCCGCCGCAATGTCTCGACGAAAGCCAGCGACAGGGGTAGCGACGACCAGCCGCTGTCGGCCGTCACGTGGAACAGCGCGACGACACCTTTACCGCGCTTTTCGCCCGTGATGAGCGGTGTGCCGTCTTCCAGCGCGGCCCAGGTCTTTTCTGAAAGGGCTGCATCGGGCTCCGCGAGAATCTGCTGCGACACTGTCACATCGCCGGGGATACGCATGCCATCAAAGGGGCTGTTAGACGAAAAGGATGCCAGCTTCTTGGGCGTATCCCAGGACAAGGCACCACCCATGACGCGTTCGTTGCGGCGCAGGCGCACCGGCATCAGTGCATCGGCCGGCGCTGCCACGCGGCGGCTGGCAAAACGAATGAGCACACCGCCATTCTCAACGAACGTGGTAACACGGGCCAGAGTAGCGCCCGACAGCGTGCCGACATCGGTCAGCACCAGCACACCAGCACCATCCTCGATAAGGCGACCATAGGGATCGGGCGTGCCGCGCGGTGTTTCCCGCACATCGGCGAAGGGACCAAGCGCGCGGGTCACGAAATACGACGGCGACAGCAGGGGCTGCGCGGTATCGGTACTCTCGCCGCTGATGACACCCACGCGCCGGCGCTTGTTACGGCCATCCAGCAGATGCACCGCGCCCGATGATGCCTGTTCCACCATGTCAATACGGGCAATGTCATTGCGGATTTCCAGTGGAGCCTCGAAACGGGCAACGACCTCGCGGCTGCCTGCCGGAAACAGAAAACGCGCTTCGGCCACCGACCGACCGCGGGAATCGGTCGCCCGCAATGTTCCCGATGGCGTCACTCCATCGGTGGCGCGCAGCACCTTGATGGTCATGGCTTCCGGCGTGTTGCTGGGGGCAGCCAGCGCCAGAGCGTTCGGTTGATCCGGGGCGAGCACGGTCAGACGATCACCAGCTTTTGCCGCCAGAGCCGACAGCGCATCACGGTCGGCTACGACCGACACTCTGTCGCTGAGCCAGATGATGGTTCCATCCGCATTGCGGTCAATGAAAGCCTGCAAAACTATTTCATGACGCTTGCGATCCACAGAATGGGGGACAGGCGCGAGAGACCGCAGCTGGTCCAGCGCCCGTGTCGCGGACCCTGGAACCACGTCAACCGGCTCATCCGAGGTGGCGCGAAGGGCAACGGCGCGCCCCGCGCTGCCCGCCGTCTCGATCAGGGCTTGGGCGCGCTCTGCCCTCATCTGCCAATCCGGCGCGGCGGACCAGCTGTTGTCCATGACCACCAACAACGGACCGCGTCCGTTGCGGGCATCCACATCCGGGTTCCACAAGGGGCCAGCCATGGCAAGAATGATCAGGCCCGCGATCAGCAGCCGAAGAAGCAGCAGCCACCACGGCGTATGCGCCGGAGTCTCCTGCTTGCGTTCCATATCACGCACAATGGCGAGCGTCGGCAGCACGGCCCGGTTGGGCGGAGGCGGGGTGAGACGCAGCAGCCAGTACAGCACCGGCAGGGCTGCAAGAGCGGCCAGAACAACTGGAATGGTGAAAGCGAGCGGCAGGCCCAGCATGTCTATCGCCCTCCCGCAGCATCGGCACTACCGCTCGAAAGCACCATGGCAAAGCGCAGCAACGTCTCGCTCGCAGGTTTGTCCGTGCAATGCGTGATGACACTCCAGCCCAGACGTCCGGCGATCCGGCGCAAGCCTTCGCGATGGGCGGCGAGCCGTTCCTTGTAGGTCGCGGCCATTTCGCCAGCTTCGCCGATGCGCAGCCGGAAGCCATCCTCCGGATCGATGAATTCGGTCTGGCCCGAGAAGGGAAATACCTCCTCCGCCGGATCGCTGACGATGACGAGATGCCCCCGCGCACCCCGCGCCGCGATAGCTTTGAGCCTGGCATCCAGTTCGGCCAGTGGCGCGATGAAATCGCTGATGATCACGGCCTCACTGCGCGGGGCCAGTGGCGTATCTGGCAGTTCCTTGCCAAAATCACGACTGGACACCAGCGCCTCGCCCAGCCGTTCAATGATGCGGCGGGATGCAATGGCAGGCGATGCGCCCATCAGCCCGACGCGCTCCCCACCGCGCACCAGCATGTCGGCTGCGGCCAGACCGAGCACGATGGCCCGCTCGTTCTTGGCGATGGGCGCAAGCGAAGAGCGATAATCCATAGAAGCCGAGCGATCCATGAACAGCCACACGGATTGTGCCGCCTCCCATTCCCGTTCGCGGACATAGAGCTTGTCATCACGCGCCGAGCGCCGCCAGTCCACACGCGATGCCGATTCGCCGTTCACGAAAGGACGGAACTGCCAGAACGTTTCGCCCTGCCCTGCCCGCCGCCTGCCATGCACACCCGCCGCGACGCTGGCTGAAGCCCGGCGTGCATCGGCGGACAGCCTTGGCAGCGCAGCCGCAAGGCCCTCTGCCATCCGGTGGGAGGCTGAATCACCCAGGCGCTGCGGCAATTCCGTGGTGCGTGTGGCGAACACCCCTCCGTTATCCCAACCGCTCGACGAGTTTGGCGATGACGCCATTGATCGTCTCGCCATCAGCACGCGCCGCGAAGGTGAGCGCCATGCGGTGTTTCAGGATTGGTTCCGCCAGTGCGGCCACATCATCAACCGAAGGCGCGAGGCGACCATCAATGAGGGCGCGGGCGCGTGTCGCCAGCATCAGCGACTGCGAGGCGCGTGGGCCGGGACCCCAGGAGAGTTTTTCCCCGATGCCCTTCTCGCCCGGACGGCCCGAGCGGACGATATCGAGGATGGCCTCCACGACCTTGTCGCCCACAGGCAAGCGGCGCACGAGACGCTGCGCCGTCAGCAGATCTTCCACCTGAAGTGCGTTCTTTGCCTTTACTTCGTCCGCACCTGTCGTACCCAGCAGCATCTTCCGCTCGGCGTCACGATCAGGATAATTCACGTCGATCTGCATCAGGAAGCGATCCAGCTGTGCTTCTGGCAGCGGATAGGTGCCTTCCTGCTCGATCGGGTTCTGCGTCGCCAGCACGTGGAAGGGCTTAGGCAGGTCATGCCGCTCGCCGGCCACCGTGACGTGATACTCCTGCATGGCCTGCAACAGGGCCGACTGGGTGCGCGGGCTGGCGCGGTTGATCTCGTCCGCCATCAGCAACTGCGCGAAGACCGGCCCCTTGACGAAGCGGAAGGCCCGTTTGCCGCTGGCAGCCTCATCCAGGATTTCCGTACCAATAATATCGGACGGCATCAGATCAGGCGTGAACTGCACGCGGCGGGAATCAAGGCCGAGGACCATACCCAGTGTTTCCACCAGCTTGGTCTTGGCAAGACCAGGCACACCGACCAGCAAACCATGGCCGCCGGAGATGATGGTAACGAGAACCCGCTCGATGACGGTCTCCTGGCCGAAAATCACTGCTCCGATCGCGTTCTTGGCCCGTACGAGTGAAGCTGAAGCGGCCTCGGCTGTCTTTTCGACCAGAGCTGTGAGGTCCTCGGGATGCTTTTCGGCTGCGCTCAAGGGTCTCTCCTTCAAATTCCGGGACTCAGTTGGAAACCAGTGTGAAGCATTTTGCAGGCAAGACAATCGAAGTCAGCAAAACAATGCACGTTACTCTCTGGATAGATACGGTATGGCAAATTCATGGACCACAACCCAAATTAATGTGATCGATTTGCGGTGGCTGATGGAGCATATGCGGTTTCATGGCTGATCTGAACGTATTGGCGGATGTTGCTGCGAAGGCTCGTACCAAGGGGCTGCCGCCGGTGCATCTGTGGAATCCGCCGTATTGCGGCGAAATCGACATGCGGATCGCGGCGGATGGCACCTGGTTCTACCAGGGGACGCCCATCGGCAGGCCTGCCATGGTGAAGCTGTTTGCATCGATTCTGCGCAAGGATCCGGAACGCTTCGTCATGGTCACACCAGTCGAGATGGTAGGAATTCAGGTCGATGATGCACCTTTCATCGCGGTTGATCTGACCGTAAGCAATGCAAGCGCCGGGCCAGAGCTGACCTTCCGCACCAACGTGGATGATGCGGTCACGGCCTCCGCTGATCATCCCCTGCGGTTCGAGCGCGAGGCATCGGGCGGGCTGAAACCCTATGTGCTGGTGCGCGGCGGGCTCTGGGCCAAGGCGTCGCGATCCGTGTATCTTGAGATGGTAGAGGCTGCACAGACGCGCGATGTGGATGGAACCAAGATGCTTGGAGTCGAATCCGCCGGGGTTTTCTTCCCTATGGCACACGCAAGCGAAGTCGAGGATCTGGCGTGAAGCTGGACAACGATCTTCTTTTCACGCCGGTCAGCGTCGCGGAAAGGGCCCGCGAACGGCTCTACGGCGAGGCGCGGCACGCGCCGGAGGATGCTGCGCACAGCGATTCGGGCATAGCAGGCATGAACCCGACCCCGGATATAATGGCGCAGGCGAGGCCCGCCGCCGTGCTCATACCGCTGCTGGCACGGCCCGAAGGCGTGACCATGCTGCTCACACGGCGTGCCTCGACGCTCAGACAGCATTCTGGCCAGATCGCCTTTCCCGGCGGCAAGATCGACCGTGAGGATGATGGTCCGCTGGATGCCGCCTTGCGTGAGGCGGAAGAGGAAATCGGTCTTTCCCGACATAATGTAACGCCGCTTGGCTTTCTCGCCCCGTATTTCTCGACCACGGGCTTCCGCATCACGCCCGTGGTGGCGCTGATGGATGCCGATGCGCCGCTGTCCCTGAACCACGGCGAGGTGGAATCCGTCTTCGAGACGCCGTTCTCTTTTCTGATGGATCCCGCCAATCACCAGACCCATGAAAGGGAATGGAAAGGCCAGATGCGCCGCTACTTTGCGATGCCGCATGGAGATCACTATATCTGGGGTGTTACTGCGGGAATCATCCGCATGCTCTGGCTGAGGCTGTATGATCCGAGCGATTTTTGAAGGTGCTCTCCTGTTCCTCCTGCCTTTTGCGGGGTTTTCAGTCTATCTGCTGCTGGAGGGGCAGAATCCGCTGCATCCCGAAGTCTGGTCGCGGAAAGCCCTGTCCTGGCTGACCATCGTTGCACTTGGACTGTGCATCATCGGCATGGTGTTTCTTGGAACCCAGCGCCGACTTGAGCAGGGAACGTTCATCCCGAGCCATGTGGAGAAGGACGGCACCTTTGTCCCCGGCCAGTTCAAGCCATAACAGCAACGCCCTGAAAGCGCTCCTGCAGCGCCCGGATGTGGCATGCCTGCTTGCGGCCTTGAACCGGAACGGCGAGGAAGCGCGGATTGTCGGCGGTGCGGTGCGTGATGCGCTGATGCGGCGGCCTTCGGGCGATATCGATATCGCCACAACAGTTCTGCCAGCAGACGTGACGACGATTGCCGCGCACGAGGGCTGGAAGGCTGTTCCGACCGGCATCGAGCACGGTACCGTGACAATCGTCATCAACAGCACACCCTACGAGGTGACGACGCTGCGACGCGATGTGGCGACCGATGGCCGCCGTGCCGTTGTCGCCTTCACACGCGATTTCGGCGAGGATGCGTTCCGCCGCGATTTCACGATCAATGCTCTCTCGCTGGCCATTGATGGCACGATGCACGACTATGCCACCGGCATTGCCGACGCGCAGGCCGGTATCGTGCGTTTCATGGGTGATGCAGAGACGCGTATTCGCGAGGATTACCTCCGCATCCTGCGGTTTTTCCGCTTTCATGCCAGCCACGGGACGGGCGAGCCTGACAAAGCGGGATTTATCGCCTGCGGGCGATTGAAGGCCGGAATGGCGCAACTCTCGCGCGAGCGGATCCGGCACGAATTGCTGAAGCTGCTGGTCGCACCCGCTGCCATCGGGGCAGTGCGGGGGATGGAGCAATCGGGTATTTCGGCCATGCTCACGCCTGGTGCGGCATGGGATACTGAAAGTCTGGCGCACCTTGCGGGGGTAGAAACGGCACTGGGCGATCCACCTGACGCCGTCCTTCGACTCGCCGCCCTGGCCAGCGGCGCTGCGGACAAACAGGAGATTCTCAAGCTTTCAAACCATCAAAGAGTACGGATTCTGGCCGCAACGGCCTATGCGGAAGAAGCCGCTCAGCAGACTCTGACCAATACTGTGATCCGGTCGCTTGTCTTTCGGGCAGGAGCAGAAACGTTCCGCGATGCCCTGCTGCTCGGCGCGGCACAGGCGAAGCTGTCCGTTGCTGCCGTGCAATCCCGTCGCGATGCCGCCGCCCCTGTGCTTGCCGAACCTCCGGTCAATCCGTTCAAAAGCGCCGATCTGGCTGTGCTTGGCATTGCGCCCGGCCCGCGTATGGGGCGCATTCTGAAAGCGGCTACAGCGCTCTGGTTGAGCGAGGGATTGCCCGCCGGGGAGGAGCATACCGCGCAAGTTCTCAAGCGCGCGGTTCAAAACACGCCGGATTGACTCTCCACGCCCAGGATTGCACGTTCAATTTCGTCAATGCGTGGAGTTTCCGATGGCGTCGAGTGTAGAACACCATCCCCGTGATCTGGCAGTCAGAATACGGCAAAATCTCTCGCGGGTCTCGGCTAGTCCGGTCCGCGCGGCAAGTCAGTGGCGGCGCGACACCTTCACCCTGCCAAGGGAAGCCGCACGGGAAAAAGCGCGCGAATGGTTCTCACGCTTTCCAAAGGCGGCCTACATGACCGAGGTCGAGAACTGGCGCGTGCTGGACGGCGACACCATCGAATTCACCATGCGGCGCTTGCCGACAGCGGATTGAGAGCCATGAAAAAATTTCTGACGGCAGCAGCCTTTCTGGCCGCGTTTGGTGCTCCTGTGATGGCGCAGGCGCCAGCTCCGGCATCTCCCAGTCAAGCGCGCCCGGTGCCATCGCCTGATCCGCGCTTTGCGGCGGCGCAAAAGGCGTTCGAGGCGCTGCCTGAGGCCGAGCGCAAATCGATCCAGCAGGACCTGGGCTTCGCGGCAGCCTTCACTGGTGCAGCGCAGGGTACTTTCGGCACGCTCACGTTCAACGGTATCCAGAACTTCCAGCTCCAGAACAAGCTTCCGTTTGATGGCATTCTGACGCCACAGTCACGCCAGTTGCTTGCAAAAACGGCGCAAAATGCCCGCAACGTGCTGAAATTCACGGTTCTCGATGATCCGCGCTCCGGCGTTAAAATCGGTGTGCCGCAGAGTATCTTCGTCAAGCGCGAGCCTAACACGGCGAGCGGCAGCCGCTGGCAGACCGCCGATGGCAAGGCGACGCTGGATACAACGGCGCTCCCCAAGGGCGGCGAGACGCTGCAGCAGCTCTATGACAAGGTGATTGTTTCCAGCAATCCTGCCCGCAAGGTGACCTACAAGCTACTGCGCCCGGATTTCTTCGTGGTGACAGGGGAAACCCCGACGGGAAAATTTTACCGCCGCATGAGTCTTGGGAGCGACGGGGCTATGCGTGGCTTCAGTGTGGGTTATGACAAGACTCTGGCGGCGGAGATGGACAAGCTGGTGATCTCGGTCGCCAACAGCTTTGATGCGTTCCCCGTAGCAACTGCCGTGGCGACCACCGCACTACGGCCGGGAACGCCCGCAGTTCTGACACCGTTGGTGCCTGCTGGACCGCGTGAACGGCTCGCTTCGGGTCTTGTTCTGGACGGTGGTAATATCCTGACCTCTGAAACCGGAATGAAGGATTGCAAATCGGTCACCGCAGGGCCGCGCAAGACTCCTGCGCGTATATTAGCCACGGATACCGCCACAGGTCTGGCTCTGCTGAAAGTGGATGGACTGAACCGCAGCGCAGCCACGCCAGCACTGGCTGGCAGCGTTAAAGTGGAAATGTCACTCACCATGGTGGGGCAGGCCTGGAGCGGCGATGCACCTGCCGGGATATTCGCTGAAGGCATCACGACAGCTCCCAACCGCATCGCCGCGCCGTTGCAGCCCGGCAGTGCCGGTGCGGCGCTGTTTGACAGCACTGGTTCTCTGGCAGGTATCGTGATCGATGATCCGGGCGCGCGTAAGCAGGTGGCGGGCGTGGTTCCCGCAGCGCGCTACCGGTTTGCAACAGCCGACGACATTGGTGCTTTCCTGCAAAAGAACAATGTTGCTCCGGCGAAAGCGGATCAGCCCAAAACGATGGGAAGTGTGGCTGTGGCGCGACGGGACGCGGTCATTCCATTGATTTGCGGGTTGTAGCCGCAATTACTGCGCAGCGGCAATTCCGCGCTTGCCACCAGCCAACACTTTCTCCACTGCGGCGCGAATTTCGGCCAGCGAGAACGGCTTTGTGATCACATCCTCGATGATCGCATTAAGATCATGGGCGCGCTCGCGCTGATCGGCAAAACCCGTCATCAGCAGGATCGGCAATTCCGGAAAATCCCGGCCCGCCGTCAATGCCAGCGCGATGCCATCCATCAAAGGCATGCGGATATCCGACAGGATCATGTCGAACGCGCCGCGCTCGTCGTGCAGCCGGTCGAGCGCCGCCGCGCCATCGGCCTCGGCCACGACCTGATGTCCGTCCATTTCCAGCGCGCGCTTCACGAAGCCGCGCACAGGCTCATCATCTTCCGCGATCAGTATCCGCGCCATATCCCCACCTTCAGATTTCCGCCTTCAGATCATTTCCAGTTGCCTGTCATCCGCCAGATGCTCGACCACGCCGACATAGGGCAGCTGGCGATAGGCATGCGCCACATCCATGCCGTAACCCACGACGAACAGGTCCGGGCAGACAAACCCGACATGCTCGGCATTGATGCTGACCGCACGCTTGCCCGGCTTTTCCAGCAAAACACAGATATCGGCAGATTTCGCTCCGCGTGCCATAATCAGATCCTTGGCGAAGGCGAGCGTACGACCTGATTCAAGGATATCGTCTATGATAACGACGTCTCGCCCCTCCACCGTGCTGTCGATATCGCGCAGGATATCGACCTTGCCCATGGACACTGTGCCGGTTTTGTAGCTCGATAGGTGGATAAACTCGACCTGTGGTGCCATGCCTATCCGGTGCATGGCGCGGATCAGGTCTGCTGCGAACATGAAGCTGCCTTTCAGCACGGCAACCACGAGCAGATCATGGGGGCTGCGCGCCTTGATCGCGGCGGCAAGCTCGTCATTGCGGCGAGCAATGCGGCCCTCGTCGTAAAGGACGCGGATGACGGTTTTGGGTGAAACGGACATGGGTCTGAACCTCTACTTCAACCCGGATGTGGTATCAGATGCAGTGACAAAGCGCACGCTGACATCTTGTCCGTCGGTGGGTGGTGCCGAGAGGCGACGCCGGAAATTGATCTTCTCGCCGGGCTTCAGGTTGGCCTGATCGGTCTGCACAGACCATGAATAAATTTCCTGACGGTCTTTGCCCAAGACCGCAAAGCGCAGGCGCGGCAGTCGGATGTTCTGGTCAGTGGCGTTGGCGATATCGCCGTCGATGACAAGCACGGACACGCCATTGTCATCGATCATTCGGCTCGCAATGTTGCTGATTGTGATCCCGCGCAGGTTCACAGGCAAACCGATGGCCGTATAAAGTTTTGCGGTTTGCGGCAGATGTCGGACTATGCGCTCGCGCTGGTGCAGGCCAATGGCCAGGACAGCAATACTGGCGGCGATGGCACCGGCTGGCCATGTCAGGAACTTGTTGCCTGTTGAGGCTGAACCTTTCGATGCCTTGTCCTTCGCCCATTTTGCGCGGCGCGGCGGTGGTTCGGGAGGCGCTGGCGGCTCGGTTACATCGGACACTTCGGCGGATGCATCTGATCCTGCGGATGAGGGTTCCGATGTTTCCACCTCGGGTTCAGCAGAAATCGTATCGTGTAATTGAGCAGCAGGCATTTCCGGGCTGGCCAGTATCTCTGCCGGAACGGCAGGCGCTTCAGGCAGCAACTCCCCGGTCACCGGATCATAACCTGGTGGAAACACCCGCCAGACCGTGCTGCATGCGGCGCAGCGGACCTTGCGCCCGGACTCCGCCACGGACGTTTCGTCGATCTCGTACACTGCCGCGCAGTCCGGGCAGACGATGTCCATCGGTCACCCTGCAAAAGGCCTCGGGTCGGGAATCGCCGGTCATGCGCAAGATCAATGCGCCAAACAGCGTCATCCCTTCTGTGCTTCGTCCCCCGAATATGGTTAATCCCCCGTTAAAGGCCGTGGCACTACGCCTGCATGATTCGAAAAAAGGGGTCGTTCGACTGCAATGCTGGTCCGTTTCGAAAATGTCGGCTTGCGCTACGGGCTGGGAACGGAAATCCTCCGGGACCTGTCATTCGAGATCAAGCCGAAGTCGTTCCAGTTCCTGTCGGGGCCATCCGGTTCCGGCAAGACGACGCTTTTGAAGATGATGCTGGCAAACCTGAAGCCGACGCGTGGGCTCGTCCACCTCTTCGGCGACGATGTCGGACGGATGAACAAGGATCAGGTGACGGCTTTGCGCCGCAAGGTGGGTGTCGTGTTGCAGGATTTCCGCCTGCTCGATCATCTGACGACCTACGAGAATGTGGCGTTGCCCCTGCGCGTGCAGGGCAAGAGCGAGGACAGTTACCGCGCTGAAGTGATCGAACTGCTGCGCTGGGTCGGGCTTGGTGACCGGATGTACGTCCCGCCCAGCATTCTCTCGGGAGGCGAGAAACAGCGCACGGCCATCGCCCGCGCTCTGATCGTCCGGCCTGAACTGCTGCTCGCCGACGAGCCCACAGGAAACGTCGACCCTGTTCTGGCCAAGCGACTGGTGCGGCTGTTCATCGAGCTCAACAAGCTCGGCACGGCGATTGTCATGGCGACCCATGACTGGGCGCTGATGGACCAGATCCCGGAGCGACGGCTGGTGCTGACCGAGGGTCGGCTCCGGATCGACGAGTAGCCACCATGTCCACCGCCCGCTCCTCCCAGACATTGCCCGATGGTCAGCCCGGTCGCCGCGAAACGTCGCTGCTCGCCGCAGGCAGCATCGCAGGGCGCGCCCTGGTCATTGTGGTGGCCATTATGACATTTCTCGCCTCGATGACGGCAGGCACAGTGGAACTCGTGGCATCCGCGTCCAAGAGCTGGCGGGCGGATGTTGCGCGGGAAGCGACGATCCAGGTTCGTCCGCGTCAGGGCCGCAACATTGAGCAGGATGTGGCACACGCCGTGGCACTGGCTCGCGCCACCGCCGGAATCAGCGATGTGAAAGTCTATGACAAGCGCGAATCCGAGCGGCTTCTGGAGCCGTGGCTTGGTACCGGCCTTGATATCGCTGAACTGCCAGTGCCCCGGCTGATCGAGCTCAAGGTTGGCGGTAGGCCTGACTTTGCCGCCCTGAGACGCCAACTCGTGGAGCAAGTGCCGTCCGCCACGCTGGACGATCACCGGATGTGGCTGCAAAGGCTTGGTGCGATGGCGAGCGCCATGGTGATCGTTGGTGTGCTGATCATGGTTCTGGTGCTGATCGCGACAGCGCTGGCCATTGCCTTCGCGACCCGTGGTGCCATGGCAGGCAACCGCGACATCATCGAGGTGCTGAATCTGGTGGGAGCATCGGATGATTTCATCGCGCGTGAATTCCAAAAGCACTTCCTGCGTCTTGGATTGAAAGGCGGGGCCATCGGCGGTGCAGCGGCCATGCTGACGTTCTGGTTCGCGGGGTTCACTGCGGCACGCTGGAACGCGACGCCGGGCGGCGATCAGCTCGAAGCGCTGTTTGGAACCTTTGCTTTAGGTTTGCGTGGTTATCTGGCGGTGGTGATAATTGCATTCATCGTGGCTATCACGACGGCCATTGTCTCGCGCATCACGGTTTACCGCAATTTGCGAGGTCTTGACTAACGAGCCGCCACGATGTGCCATGCAATGGCCCGATTCGAAGGGGCATAGACGATTTTATGGAAGCAGGTCTTGCACCGGGACGCACCGACGTCCGGCTCGACAGCCCCGGTCCCCGTAATAGGGGGCGCTGGATAAGTGTGTGCCTGAGCATAGCAGGACTTGGCCTTCTGGTCTCGATCGGCGGATTTTTCAGCTTCGTGAACTCCCTGTCCCGGGCCGAGCCCGCGTCGCTTCCCAAAGGCGATGCCATCGTGGCGCTGACCGGCGGTGCCGACAGGATTCCCGATGCCGTGGGCTGGCTGGCACAAGGGCATGGTGAGCGCCTGCTGATCAGCGGCGTCAGTACCCAGACCTCGGTCGATCAACTGGCGCAGAAGTCTCCCCGCCTCAAGGCATGGCTGACCTGTTGCGTCGATCTCGATCATCAGGCACGCAACACCGTTGGCAATGCGCAGGAAACGCGTCGTTGGGCCAGAGGCAAGGGGTATCGGTCACTCGTTGTCGTCACCTCCAGTTATCACATGCCACGTGCCCTGCTGGAGTTGCGGCGACACATGCCGGAAACGCAGTTTATTGCGGCTCCGGTGGTGACCGAGCGCCTGCAAGGCCTCCAATACTGGCAGGATTTGCCACTTTTGCGCCTGCTGGGGCAGGAATATGCGAAGTTCCTCGTGGCTTACGCGCGCGCCAGCTTGACGTCACCCGCTCCGTCGGACGACATCACAGCTCATACACACCGGCGGCGGGCCTAGCACAGGCCACCGCAACAAGCGGCAGGCCCATGCTCGTTCTCCGTTCGCTGATTTTCAATGTTGTCTTCGTCCTCAACAACATCCTGTGGTTCATCCTGGCGCTGCCCATGCTGCTGCTGCCGCGCAGGCTGGTGTTTCTCTGGGTCCTGCACCCCTGGTGCTGGTGCAATCTCTGGCTGCATTCTGTGATCTGCAACGTGAGAATGGAGTTCCGGGGACGCGAGAACATCCCTCCGGGGGGGTGCATGGTGGCTTCCAAGCATCAATCGGCGTGGGAGACGATGGCGCTGGCCGCATCGTTCCCCGCGCCGCGCTATATCCTGAAACGCGAGCTGATGTGGTTGCCGCTCTTCGGCTTTTATCTCATGCGCACCGGGCAAGTTCCGATCAACCGGGGCAAGCGGGTCGAGGCTATTGCCGCGATGAACAAGGCCGCGGCAGAGGCCGTGGCGGAAGGAGGGCAGCTTCTGATCTTCCCGGAAGGCACGCGTCGGCCTGTGGGCGCAGAACCCAGTTACAAATTCGGCGTGGCGCATATGTACGAGATATTGAACAGCCCCGTGGTGCCAGTCGCAATCAATGCAGGCGTTTTCTGGCCGCGCCGGACTTTCCTGAAATATCCCGGCACCATCGTGATGGAATTCCTGCCGCCGATCCCGCCGGGATTGCCCAAGGAGGAATTTTTCGAGCTTCTGCGAGACACAATCGAAACGGCGACCAACCGGCTGGTGGCCGAGGGGATGAAACAGCGGGGCGAAGTGTAGGACTTGTTTATCGCTGTCTCAGCGCAACCCGTCCTCGCCCTTGATCTCATGCTTTTGCAAGCCGCCGATCCGGGGCAAGGGCCGACCTGAATCTGTGATCGCAATCGCGACGACGATCTCGCCTCTTCGCGGCGCATCGCTCACCCTCGCTTCAATCGCATCAAAGTGCGAGCGCACGAAAGCCGCATCTTTGTGACCCAGCGGCACATCGATGGCGGTTCCGATGCCGCCCATCTTCTTGGCTGACGGGATCAGTGCCGGACCCCTGATCAACGCGGCCCGCACCGGTGTTCCCATTTTGGGATGGAGGATGGCGGCCGCATGTTCCAGTTCACCGCCGTCCCCCACAATGGCGGCCTTGCCAAAGCTTTCGGCCTGTTCCGGCCTGATGGAGAGCGCCGCGAGGCAGCGCTTGGTCAGCAGATCACCGAGTTCCACGCCGATCTCGGTCAGAACAGAAAGATCCTTCTCGTAGCGCCCGACGAAGGGGTTGGCGATCACGGCGCAGGCGACAGCGCGGCGGGTGGGTGGTGTGACGGTCTCACCCATTTCCAGCAGGGTTTCGTCCATCTGGACTGTAATCTTGCGGATACTGGCGATCATCGTTGCCCGTCCCCGACGCTGATCTCCGACGGCTTCAATCCGCCGACACGCTCGTGGATGCGTGCACCGGTGGTCATCACCAGCACGAACACCAGTTCATCTGCGCGGGGATGGCCCGGCACGCCCACCTCCATCGCGTCAAAGTGCGACCGCACATAGGAGGCGTTGATATGGGTGATCGGCACATCGAGCCGCGCGCCCGGCCCGCCGACCTTCTTGGTGGAGGGCACGATGGCCTTGGCATCGCCGAGCAGCCCGCGCATCGCATACCCCCCGGGGACATGCCACAGCGCGCCATGCTCCAGCTCTCCGCCTTCGCCGACGATGGCACCCTTGCCATAGCCAGCGATGGTTTTGGGATCGCCTCCCAGTGCATCGATACAACGCCTGGCCATCTCAAGGCCTGGCGCTTTCAGGGCCTCCATCATGGGCAGGATGTTGGGTTCATAGCGCCCCGCATAGGGATTGGTGAGCACGGCCAACACGGCGGCGCGCTTGAGCACATGACCGGGTGCGGGGCCGGTTTCGCGCATGATCTCTTCGGTGATCGTAGCGATCCGGCGGATTTCGATGAGGTTCATGGATTTACTTTCAATGACCGGCAACAACCGGCGCAGTGTTTGCTGGCGGCGTCGATCTCGACCGTCCCGTGCGCACGATGCCGTCGATCACCACCATGCCGATGCCAGGAATATCGCCGAGGCCAATCGCTTCCAGCAGATCCTTGCCGGAGGAATGCTGCGGCTTGTCCATGAAGACGAAATCCGCGGGTTGCCCGATGGCGATCAGGCCGCCGTCGAGATGGCGCTTCTTCGCGATATTGCCGGACGCTAGGCAGATCGCCTGCTCCGCCGGGAGCCCGCCCAGCGAGGCCATCAGCGTCACCATGCGGATCATGCCGTTGGGCTGGACGCCGGACCCAGCAGGAGCATCGGTGCCGATGAGAAAATCCCTGAGACGCCCATTGTCGCGGCAGGCCTCCAGCGCCACCAGCGCCGATTTTTCGTTACCGTTGTGGACGACTTCGAGCGAGCCTCTGGCACCCTCACACAAAGCCCGCACGCAGGCATGGGAGATCGACGTCGGCCCGCCGTTGATGTGACTGACGACATCGGGCTGCGCTTCCAGCACATCATTGCGGCTGACGAAATGCGAGCCTGCGATGGAGGGTCCGCCGGTGTGCATGATCGATTCGAGGCCGATCTCGCGGCACCAGTCCACCACTTTGCGGGCATCAGCCCCCTTGGCGACAGTGCCGAGCCCGATTTCGCCGATGTGGCGGATGCCCGACGCCTTGAGCTGCTCATAGACATCGCGGGCGAATCCAAGCTCCGGCACCGGCGCACCGGCGATGACCTTGGCCCCTGCGGGCCGAAAGTTCTGGAAGCAGCGCTGCGCCACGATTGCCAGCGCCTTCACGCCTTCCGCATCCTTTGGGCGCCCCGGCAAATGCACCTCACCCGCCGAGACAAGCTGCGTGACACCGCCGTTCACGCCCATCTCGATCCAACCCGTCTGGTTCTGGCGGGGCGTCCAGTCGCCAAAGACAGGGTGGCAGTGGCTGTCGATCAAACCGGGGCAGACGGGAGAGCCCTTGGCATCGATGGTGATGGCAGCGCCCGAAAGATCGTGGTCCTTCGCCTTGCCGATGGCCGTGATGCGCCCATCCACGGCAATGATCGTATCCGCATCGAGAATCGGCCGGTCGAGGTCGCCCGAGAGCATCAGGCTGATGCCGGTGACGACAAGCTTGCCCTTTAGCGGCGCATTCGAGACTTCAACAGCCATGATCTTCCCTTTATGCCGCCAGTCTATTCACGACCTCGCCGCGATGGCAACCGCCGCGCCCGCCATGACGCCTGCGGTGCCGCGATTGATCCGCCGCAGCGCCGTCTCGGAGGTAAAAACACGCCGTGCGCGGTTGGCAAGATACAATGTGGCAGCAAGCACAGGGGTAAAGACCAGCACGATCACCATTGCCATCTCACCGAAGACGAGCGGTGTGACGGATTGAAGGTCCACGACAAGCGGCATCAGCGACAGGAAGAAGACGATCACTTTTGGGTTGCCCAGCGTCAGCGACAGCGACCCCAGAAAGCTCGGCCATGAGCGCACGGTTTCATTCGTAGCCTCAACATCGCCAGCCACAACCGATGCATTCCAGATCTTCCAGGCGAGAAACAGAAGATAGGCGCACCCCGCATATTTGATGGCCAGGAACAGCGTTTCGAAGGTCTTGGCGATGACGGCAAGGCCTGTGGCTGCGATGGTGAACCAGATTAGGTCGCCCAGCACAAACCCTGCGATGAACGCCGGCGCCGCCTTCATGCCCTGACCCAGCCCTCGCGCGATCACAGCGGCGATGCCTGGACCGGGTGAGGCCACGGCGACGAAATACACCGATGCAAAGAGGAGGAGCGAGGTGATGGACATAAACCCAACCATGAATCAGTCAGAAGCACTTGGCAATCAAAGCGGTCTTGACGCTGCCATCAAGGAGTTTGATCGAACCTCAGGTGAAGATCACCTTGCGCCGGATCATTCCCGCCATATGTTAGAGAGAAATCACATTTAACATCTAAAATCTGGAAAATTGCATGGCGCGGGATACGGTCGACGAGCAACCGATTGAGGGCAAGGCCGACCTGATCGCGTGGATCGCCAAGGGCGAGAAGCCAGAGTCTGCCTTCCGCCTCGGCACGGAACACGAGAAAGTACCGTTTTATTCCGGTGGTCTGAAGCCAGTCCCCTATGAAGGCGAAAGAGGCATTCGCCGTCTGCTGGAGGGCATGGAAGGCCTGCTGGGCTGGGAACCGATCATGGAGGGCGATCATCCTATCGGTCTCGCCGATGTCACGGGCGGCGGAGCGATATCGCTGGAGCCGGGCGGGCAATTCGAGCTGTCCGGCGCGCCGGTTTCGACGCTGCACGAGACGCATCGCGAGACGATCTGTCATCTCATGCAGGTCAATCAGGTAGCACAGCCGCTGGGCATGCGATTTCTGACGCTCGGCATGTCGCCACTGTGGACCCGGGCACAAACGCCCGTGATGCCGAAGTCGCGCTACAGGATCATGGCGAATTATATGCCGAAGGTCGGCTCCAAGGGCCTCGACATGATGTTTCGCACCACGACGGTGCAGGTGAATCTCGATTTCTCCTCGGAAGTCGACATGGTGAAAAAGCTGCGTGTCAGCGTGGCCCTGCAGCCGCTGGCGTCGGCACTGTTCGCCAATTCGCCCTTCACCGACGGCAAGCCGAACAGCTTTCTCAGCTACCGCTCGGAGATCTGGCGCGACACCGACAACAATCGGGCCGGTATGATGCCCTTCGCCTTCGAACCCGGCATGGGCTTCGAGCGCTATGTGGATTATGCGCTGGATGTGCCGATGTATTTCATCAAGCGCGGCGACCTTTATCACGATGTCACGGGCTCCTCCTTCCGCGACCTGCTGGCGGGGAAACATCCGGCGATGCCGGGGCAAAGGGCCATCATTTCGGATTGGGCCAACCATCTTTCGACAATTTTCCCCGAGGTGCGCCTGAAGCGCTATCTGGAAATGCGCGGGGCGGATGCGGGACCCTTGCCATATATCACAGCGCTGTCCGCTTTCTGGGTCGGGCTGCTCTACAACCAGTCGGCACTCGATGCCGCGTGGGATCTCGTCAAGGACTGGACTGCCGCCGAACGGCAGCAATTGCGGGACGATGTGCCTTCAAAAGCTTTGAAAGCGAGCATTCGCGGCCGCTCATTGCAACATATCGCGCAGGACGTGCTGAAACTCTCACGGGCCGGGCTTGCGGCCCGTGGCAGGCTGGATGCCGATGGCCAGGACGAGACGCGTTATCTCGATGTGCTCGATGTGATTGCCCTCACAGGCCGGACGCAGGCGGATGACCTGCTCGACCGTTATCATGGCGCATGGGGCGGCTCGGTGAAGCCTGCTTTCGAGGAATGCGTGTTTTAGGATGCTCCACGATCCGTTCTGACGCATTGCATCGCAAAACGCCTTCCGCTACGACGGTTTCAACGAACCGGACCAAGGGGCAAGGATCATGACAGTCAGCCACGGCAGCGAGGGCGGACATCCCGCCATGGACTATGCGGAACACGAGAAGACCTACGAGGGCTTCGTCCGCTTTGCCACTATTGGTACAATTTGGTGCCTGACAATTGTCGTGGGCATGGCCATTGGTGGCCCGGCGCACAGCTGGGGCACCGGCGGCCTGCTGATCTTCCTGTCGACCGTCGCGACAGCCCTGGGAATCTTCATCAAGGACATCAATGCCAAGGCCGTGACGGCGGTTTTCGTGCTCTCGCTGCTCGTGTGGGCGGCGAAGGCACTGCACTAGAAGCGGCACAATGTTTGCTAAGTAATCAGGACCGGTCCGGGAAATCCCCAGGCCGGTTTTTTGCTGCATAGATTTTATGCGCGAGATGGTGTTGATTGCCTGAAACCAGTGCGGTCAACAATGTGACGAAGGGTTGGCGGACGAGCCATGCGAATAGCGATTGTTGATGAAACCGGTCAGGGCGAGCCCCGCGTGGCAGCCAGCCCCGAGACCGTGAAGAAGTTTCTGGCGCTTGGCGCCTCAGTGACCGTCCAGAAAGGCGCAGGCCTTGCTGCCGGTGTCACCGATGCCGAATACGAAGTCTCCGGCGCTACCATCGCCAAGACGGCCAAGGATGCGCTGAAAGACGCCGAAATCCTGCTCAAGGTGAAGCGTCCGGTTGAGGCCGAGGTCAAGGCGCTGAAAAAGGGTGCGATGGCCATTTCGATCATGGACCCCTATGGCAACGAGGCCGCGCTGAAGATGATGGCCGATGCGGGCATATCCGCGCTTGCCATGGAGTTCATGCCGCGCATTACCCGCGCGCAGTCGATGGACGTGCTGTCGTCGCAGGCCAACCTTGCGGGTTACCGCGCCGTGATTGATGGTGCCGCGATCTACGGTCGTGCCATGCCGATGATGATGACGGCGGCGGGAACGGTTCCAGCGGCACGTGTGTTCATCATGGGAGTGGGCGTGGCTGGCCTGCAGGCGATTGCCACGGCGCGCCGCATGGGTGCTGTCGTGACGGCCACCGATGTGCGCCCTGCCACCAAGGAGCAGGTGGAATCCCTGGGCGCGAAGTTCCTGGCGGTCGAGGACGACGAGTTCAAGCAGGCCCAGACGGCTGGCGGCTACGCCAAGGAAATGTCCAAGGAATACCAGGCGAAGCAGGCTGAATTGACCGCTTCCCACATCGCCAAGCAGGATATCGTCATCACCACGGCGCTGATCCCCGGTCGGCCCGCGCCGAAGCTGGTGTCGAAAGCCATGGTGGCTTCCATGAAGCCCGGTTCCGTGCTGGTTGATCTTGCTGTCGAACGCGGCGGCAATGTGGAAGGGGCCAAATTCGGCGAGACCGTCGAGACGGCCAATGGCGTGAAGATCGCGGGCTTTGCCAACATGCCGGGACGCATGGCCGCGACGGCCTCCGCGCTTTATTCCAAGAACCTGTTCACCTTCGTCGAGACGATGATCGACAAGGCCGAGAAGAAACTCGCGGTCAACTGGGATGACGAGCTGGTGAAAGCCACGCTGCTCACTCGCGACGGCGCGATTGTCCATCCTAATTTCCAGAAGAAGAGCTGACAGATGTCCACACCAGCTGAACTCCTGAAGCAGGCCGAAGAGGCCCGCGCCGCAGCCGCCGTCGCGCTGTCCAAGGCCGATGCCGCCATCGCTGCCATCCAGAAGAGTGCGGCAGCCGGGGGTGGCGTGATCGCTGCTGCCACGGGTGCGGTCGATCCGGTTATTTTCCAGTTTGCCATCTTCGTCTTGGCGATTTTCGTTGGCTATTACGTCGTCTGGTCGGTGACACCCGCGCTGCACACGCCCCTGATGTCGGTCACCAACGCGATCTCCTCGGTGATCGTGGTGGGCGCAGTGCTTGCCGTGGGCGTCAACCTCGCCAGTGAAGGCTCCAGCATGGCGAGAGGTTTTGGCTTCATCGGTCTGGTGCTGGCCAGTGTGAACATCTTCGGCGGGTTCCTCGTCACCCAGCGCATGCTGGCGATGTACAAGAAGAAGGGCTGAGTTCAGGCCATGCAAAACTTCGCCAATCTTCTCTACCTCGTCTCCGGTGTGCTGTTCATTCTGGCGCTGCGCGGGCTGTCGCATCCCACCACGTCGCGGCAGGGCAACACTTTCGGCATGGTCGGCATGGGCATCGCCATTGTCACGACCATCCTGATCTCGCCGCCCTCCGGCTTCTCCGGCTGGGCGCTGCTGATCGTCGGCCTCGCCATCGGCGGCGGCTTTGGTGCCTACATGGCCAACAAGGTGCAAATGACGCAAATGCCCGAGCTTGTGGCGTTCTTCCACGCGCTCGTCGGCCTTTCGGCCGTGTTTGTGGCGGCGGCGGCGCTCTATGCCCCGCAGGCCTTCGGTATCGGCCAGATTGGCGCGATCAAGGCGGCCAGCCTCGTCGAAATGGGCCTCGGCGTCGCCATCGGCGCAATCACGTTTACGGGCTCGGTCATCGCCTTCCTCAAGCTGAACGGCAAGATGAGCGGCAAGCCGATCATGCTGCCGCAGCGGCACATGATCAATATCGGACTGGGCGTGGCGCTGCTGGTGCTACTCTTGCTGTTCATGACAACGGAAAGCCGCGTGGTGTTCTGGCTGATCGTCGCCGTGTCCTTCGTGCTGGGCGTGACGCTGATTATCCCCATCGGCGGCGCGGACATGCCGGTCGTGGTGTCGATGCTCAACAGCTATTCCGGCTGGGCAGCGGCAGGAATTGGCTTCACCCTTGGCAATCTCGCCCTGATCATCACCGGTGCGCTGGTAGGCTCGTCCGGCGCGATCCTCTCCTATATCATGTGCAAGGCGATGAACCGGAGCTTCATCTCCGTCATCCTCGGCGGCTTCGGTGGCGACAGCGCGGTTGCTGGCGGTGCAGCGGAGGCCCGGCCCTACAAGGCGGGCTCGGCGGAAGACGCGGCCTATATCATGAAAAACGCCCAGAAGGTCATCATCGTGCCGGGCTACGGCATGGCGGTGGCGCAGGCGCAGCATGCCTTGCGCGAGATGGGCGATCTCCTGAAAAAGGAAGGCGTCGAGGTGAAATACGCGATTCACCCCGTCGCCGGCCGCATGCCCGGCCACATGAACGTGCTGCTGGCGGAAGCCAATGTGCCGTATGACGACGTCTTCGAGCTTGAGGACATCAACAGCGAGTTTGGCCAGGCCGATGTCGCCTTCGTCATCGGCGCGAATGACGTGACCAACCCCGCCGCCAAGACCGACAAGACCTCGCCGATCTACGGCATGCCCGTGCTGGACGTCGAAAAGGCGGGCACCATTCTGTTCGTGAAACGCGGCATGGGCGGTGTCGGCTATGCCGGTATCGACAACGAGGTGTTCTACAGGTCGAACACGATGATGCTGCTGTCGGATGCGAAGAAGATCGTTGAAAGCATCGTCAAGGCCATGGCGCATTGAATGACATTGCTATCCGGCGGATTGCAACGGCTACCTTGAGGCGGACCTGGATGGCAGCGGGTACTTGAGCGGCTTTAGCAACAGCATCTTGCAGTCATGTTGTATATGCGATACGATACTGCGTATATACGGAGCGCGTCATGCCGTTGAGCATCAGGAATGCCGATACAGTCGCTCTAGCGCGCGAGGTGGCCACTCGAAAAGGTACGGGCGTGACGGAGGCGATTCACGCGGCACTCGAGAATGAGAAAGCCAAGCTCCAGCCGCTACCAAAGCTGCGTCCGGAAACAGAAGCTTTTCTGAAGGAGCACTATGCGAAGCTGCGGGCGAGCAGCACCTGCAGCCGCATCGTCGACAAGGCATTCTTTGACTCCCTTTATGACGAGTGAAGCATGTTCGTGGATGCCTCCGCACTGACCGCCATTGAGCTCGAGGAGCCTGACAATCTCATCTTCGCCGATGTTCTCGACCGTGCCGAACAAAGCTTGATCACGTCATTTGTAATGATGGAAACCGGACTGGCTCTCATGCGCGGCAAAGGCATCACGGCCCAACAGGCGCATCATCTGATTACCGAGTCGATCTCACACTTCCGCATCGAGACCGTCGAATTGACGCCTGCCATGATCATGACCGCTCTCCAAGCCTATGAGCGCTACGGCAAAGGCCGCAAGCATCCAGCCAAGCTCAACATGGGCGATTGCCTGTCGTATGCTGCCGCCCGAACACTCGGCGTGCCGCTTCTGTTCAAGGGCGAGGATTTTGCCCGCACGGATATACGCTCCGCACTGCGGTGAGACGCCGGAAAGCCGATCCCTACACCCGCTGCATCCCGGCCAGATCCCAGTACAGCCCTGCCATGATTGCCAGCCCCTCCTGCACAACCGACAGTGGTACATGCTCGTTGGGTGCGTGCTGCGAGCACGCCGGATAGGAATGCGGGCACCAGATCGTCGGCAGTTCCAGAATATCCGTGAAGATGTCATTGGGCAACGAGCCGCCGAGATTGGGCAGGATGGCTGGCTTCTCTCCATGGGTCCGCGTGATCGAATCCACCGCGAAGCGCACATAGGGATGGTCGGGATCAAGTCGCGTTGCCGCGAACATCTCGTCGCGCGAGGGGCCGATCTGCACGCGGGCAAAGCCGTGGCGGTCCAGAAACCGGCGCAGGATTCCCAGCATGTCGGATGTATCGACGCCCACGACGAAGCGCAGTTGCATTCGCGCCCAGGCCCGGGGCGGGATGGCGTTGACTGGCGCTTCCGGGTTGCCCGACTTGAACGCCAGCACCTCCAGATTGCACCAGCCGAAGACCTTCTCCGCCAGGCTCAGGCCGGGTTCGCCCCACCATGGCTCCAGCGGTGGTCCGCCTTCGTCCGATGTTACCACGATATCGGCCAGCACGCGCTTGACGCTGTCGGGGATATGCGTCGGCACGAATTCCGGCACGCGGATCTGCCCCGTGGGACCCACAAGGCAGGCGATGGCATGGGCCAGCTCAATCGCAGGATTGGAGATCAGCCCGCCCCAGTTGCCGGAATGATGGCCACCCTCGCGCGCATCAATCCACAGATCGAAATTGAAGCCGCCGCGCGCGCCCATGAACACGGTCGGGCGTTTGGCCGACAGGCGCGGCCCGTCAGAGGCCACGAGAACATCGGCACGCAGTGTCTCGCGGTGCTGCTGGCACAACTCGCGCAGGCCTGGTGACCCCATCTCCTCGCCCATCTCGATCAGGTATTTCGCGTTGAACCCAAGCTTGCCGCGCGTTTCCAGTACCGCCTTGAGCGCCGTCATGTTGATGGCGTGCTGGCCCTTGTTGTCGACCACGCCGCGCCCGTACCAGCGGTTGTCCTTCTCGACGAGCTTCCATGGCGAGAGGCCATCGGCCCATTCCGCATCCATCCCGCGGATGACATCACCATGGCCATAACCCAGCACGGTGAGTGCATCTGGGTTTTCGATCCGCTGGGCGAACAGGAAGGGTCCATGACCGCGCGGATTGGGGATGATTTCCGTGGTGAATCCCATGGACTGAAAGTCGGGGATCATCTCGTCCACAAGATAGCGCGCAAGGTCTGCGGCGCGGTCCGGGTTCTGGCTCTCCGTGGGAATGGCGACGCGGCGGGCGAGGGTCGCCTTGAACGCGCCGGAGGTTAAGCTCCCGACGGATCGGGCAATGGCGGCGTCGCGGGTCATGAATGCTCCCAGTCAGGCGCCAGCACATCGCGCAGGCCGTCACCCATGAGATTGATGGACAGAACCAGAAGGGCCAGCGCTGCCCCCGGAATGGCGATGAGCCAGAACGAGAAGAACATGTAGGTCTTGGCCTCCGAGATCATCAGGCCCCAGGACGGCAGGGGCGGTTGCACGCCAAGGCCAAGAAAAGACAGACCCGCTTCCAGCAGGATGGCGCTCGCCGCCTCCACCGTGGCCACAACAATCAGATGCGGCATGATGTTGGGCAGCACATCCTTCAGCAGTATACGTGGCGTGGTGGAACCGATGGATTTGGCCGCGTCGATGTATTCGAGCGAGCGCACCTGCTGCGTCGCGGCGCGCATGACCACCGCGAAACGATCCCATTTCAGCAGGCCCAGAACGGCGATGACGACAATCAGCGAGCCGCCGACCATGGCGACAACAGCCAGCGCCACCAGCACGACCGGCAAGGCCAGCCGAGCCGTGATCACGAACATGATCGCCATATCGATGCGCCCGCCGAAATATCCCGCGAGCACGCCCATCACGGAGCCGATCAACCCTGACACCACCATGACCGACAGGCCAATGAGCAGCGAAATGCGCGCACCGTAAAGCATGCGAGAGAGATAATCCCGGCCCAGATTGTCTGTACCCAACGGGTGCAGCCAGGTTCCTTTGGCGTGCCAGAGTGGCGGAACGAGGCGCTTGGTCAGGTCCTGCGCATAGGGATCATGAGGGGCGAGAAGCTGTGCGAATAGGGCGGCAGACACAATGACCGCGAACAGAACCAGCCCTGCCATCAGGCCGCGATGACCGAGGATGCGGCCGCGCAGCTTGAGCCAGTCGGCATGACGCTCTTCCGTCGGTGTGAGGGCGAGGGCACTCATGCCTTGCCCGCCCGGAGCCTTGGATCGATCCAGACATTGAGAAGATCACCGGCCAGCGTCAGCAACACATAGGTCACTGCTAACAGCATCAAGACGGCCTGCGTCACCGGGAAATCCTTATAGGTAATGGATTGATAGGCGAGATAACCCAGCCCATCCAAAGCGAAGATGGTCTC
The DNA here is from genome assembly GCA_031431475.1 of Hyphomicrobiales bacterium. Taxonomy (GTDB): domain Bacteria; phylum Pseudomonadota; class Alphaproteobacteria; order Rhizobiales; family Beijerinckiaceae; genus JADCCX01. Next base: position 46,246 of record JANPDL010000035.1, on the reverse strand, counting down.
GATGATGATGGAGCCGCCGAGCAGAAAGCCGAGTTGCACTGCTGCCAGCGCGACCACCGGCACCAGCGCGTTACGCAAAGCATGGTTCAGCACAACCTTGCGCGGCAATTGCCCCTTGGCATGGGCAGTGCGGATGAAATCCGAGTTCAACACCTCGATCATCCCGGCCCGCACCAATCGCATGAGAGGCGGCGTGACAGAATAGCCCAGCGCGATAGTGGGCATAACGAAATGCCACCATGTGCCGCTGCCCGATACCGGAAGCCAGCGCAGGTTGATGGAAAACAGCATGATCAGCAGCAGGGCGAAAAAGAAGTTGGGCAGGGCCTGTCCCACAACGGCGATGGAAAGCGCGAGACGATCGACCCAGGAATTGGGCTTCAGCGCCGCGATCACGCCAAGCGGGATCGACAGGGTCAGCGCAAAGACGATAGAGAAAAGCCCCAGCCAGATTGTCGTGCCGATCTTGTCGGCGATGAGACCTGCAACGCCTGTCTTGAAGTACAGAGACTGGCCAAAATCACCGGACAATGTGCGGCCGAGCCAGTCGAGATATTGCACGATCAATGGGCGATCGAGCCCGTAGGTCTGGCGAACGAGGTCGATATCGGCCTGCCGCGCACCTTCTCCCGCGATGGCCAGCGCCACGTCGCCCGACAGCCGCAGCAACAAGAAGCTCACGGCGGAGACCACGATGGAGACTGCGAGCGCAAGCAGAAGGCGTTTGAAGGTGTAGGTCAGCATAGGCTTGATATTGCGCCAGTCACTTCCAGCTCACTTCCCACAGGCGCGGCAGTTCATCCGGATAGGTCTTCATGTCGAGGCCCTTGCCCATGACGTAGAATGTCACGAGCGAGTACAGCGGCACGCCCAGCGCGCGTTCCTGAATGAGGCCCAGCGCTTTGGCGTAGGCTTCTTTGCGCGCCTCAGGTGCAACCGATGTATCACCTTTTTCCAGCAGGTCGCGCACCTCCGGATCGCGGTTCACATCGTCGGGCAACCATTTGAAATAAACCGGCGTCGAAGCCGATACATCGTTCACCGAGAACGAACCCCATGTCTGATGCGACAGCGCCACCTTGCCAGCCCGCGTCTGCTCGCGCATCGCGGCATATTGCATGAACCTCAGGTTTGCCTTGATGCCGATGGCGCGGAGATAGTTCACCATCGCCTCGCTGTGCGGTCGTTCGCGGTAGGCAAAGAGATCGATCTCGAAACCGTTGGCAAAGCCCGCTTCCGCCATCAGCTTCTTCGCTTCGGCAACGTCGTATTTGAACCTGGGTGCCTGCGTGTCGGTGCAGCCGAACTGGCCGGGGAAGCAGATGACATTGAGCACGCGCCCGCCTTCGCCCACCAGCTGCTTCACCATGGTTTCGCGGTCGATGGCCATAGAGATCGCGCGCCGCACGCGCACATCGCGCAGTGGCTGTGCAGGGGTATTCTCCTGCGTGTTGAGGTTGAGAAAGACGATGCGCATCGTTTCACCGCTCTTCACATCGAGATGCGGCACAGCTTTCAGCTGGTCCGCCTGATCGGGAGGTACGTTCATGATGAGATCCAGCCCGCCCGCCAGCATCTCAGCCAGCTGCGTCTGCCGGTCAGGGATGAAGCGGATTTCGATCTTCTCGATCTTGGGTTGAGGCTTGGGGCTGTCCCTGAAATAATCCTTGTTACGCTCAAGCCTGAGGTACTTGCCAACTGAATGCTCTGTCACGCGATACGGTCCGGAGCCGACGGCGGCCGTGTTCATGCCGGCGGGGCCAACCTTGGCGTAATACTCATTGGGGTGAATCACGACGGGTCCGGCGAGATATTCGATCGCCGCAGGGAAGGTGCGCTTCAGCTTGACCCGTACCTTGAGCGGTCCAAGCTTCTCGGCGCTCTCGATCCAGTCCACGTTGTTTTGCGTGACGACCTTGTTCTCTGGTTTCGAGACGAAATTCAGGGTGTAGACCACATCATCCGCTGTGAAGGGCTGGCCATTGTGGAACTTCACACCCTGGCGGAGATCCATTTCCAGAGTCTTGTCGTCGACCCATTTCCACGCCGTCGCCAGCTGGCCCTTGTACTCACCGCTCGTGGGGTCGCGATAAATCAGCGTATCCCAGACATGCTGCCCGATGATGACGCCGATGCGGACATTGTTGAAGAACGGATCGATATTCTCTGGCACCTGATCATAGGCAAAGCGGATCGTGTTGCTGGCCTTCTGCGCCAGCGCCCCAGATAGGCCCGCAAACAGCGCAAACCCGGCGACACCAGCCATTTTCAGGAAAGACCGCATGAAGACCTCCGACCGGGAGCATATGCTCCGGCTCAGAATACTTTCAGGCCCGTAGCAGACACGGTCAAGCGATAGTATCAGCCACCGACCAGCGTCAGGTTGCGCTTCGCCATGGCGTTGTCCGGGTCCTTGCGCAGGGCCAGCCGGAAATCGGCCTTCGCACGCTTGAAATCGCGGCGCAGGTAGTAGGAATAGCCCCGGTTGTTCAGCACGGTCGAGGTCACGCCGCCCAGGCGAATGGCTTCGGCATAGGACCGGTCGGCCAGATCGAAGCGCCCGAGCTGGTCATAGGATGCGGCCAGGCCGATCAACGGTTCCAGACCGTCCGGTGCCTGTTCGACAGCAGCACGGAAATGCTTTTCCGACAGGCCGAAATTGCCGCTGCGGAAATGCTCCTTGCCCAAACGCAGGTCCTCGTCACCGGGACCGGGGCGGACAGGAGCCTCGATGCCGCCCATGCTGGCCGTCACGGTCGAGCCGTCGCTCTTGAGTGCAGCAGATGTATCGGTCGTCTGGCATGCCGCCAGACCGGGCAACACGGCTGCGGCCAGCACCAGCATTTTCCAGCGCATTATCATCGATTGCCCCATCAGATCCCGGTCGCCTTGACCTTCATGTAAGCAGGAAACAACAAAATGATGAACAATATGGGAAAGATGAAGATGATCATCGGTACGACCATCTTCGATGGCAAGGATGTCGCTTTCTCCTCGGCGCGCATCATGCGCTTGTTGCGCATTTCGTCACTGTAGATCTTGAGTGAGTCAACGAGGCTCGAACCGAGCTCCGCTGATTGCTGCAGCAGTGTCGCGAAGGTGCGGGCCTCTTCAAGTCCCAGACGTTCTGAAAGGTTCAGCAACGCATCGCTCGTGCTTCGCCCCGCCCGAATTTCAAGGGTGGCAAAGTAAAGATTGGCAGAAAGCGACGGATAGGCATCAGCCATTTCGCGGCAAACCCGGTTGATGGCGGCTTCCATGCTGAGCCCGGCTTCGCAGCAAACGATCATCAGATCGAGAAAATCAGGAAACCCGCTGCGATGTTCATCCTTGCGTTTGCTGATGATGCGATCAAGCAGGATGGGCGGCAGGAAATAGCCCAGTCCGGCTCCGCCGACGAGTTTGATGTAGACCGCAGTGGTCTCGTCTTCTAGAAAGAGCCCAAGGGTAAAGCCAAACACAGCTAGCCCCAGCATCGCGCCAACGCGGATCGTCAGAAAGGCCGCTGGTGCTCCCGGACTGTAATAGCCCGCCTGGATCATCTGCTTGCGAAGAATTTTGCTCGCGGCCTGGTCTCCTTCACCGAAAAGGCAGTCAATCGACTGCGAGAGCTGTGCCAGGGTTGTCCTGTGGGAAAGGTCCGGCGGGACGCTGTTGCCACTCGCGTTCATGGCACCTTCCGCATTCAGGCGCACAGTACGCCGCTTGACGTCAGACCGCGCCAAGAGCCAGTATCCGGCCACCACGCACGCGCCCAATGCCACCGCAGATACAAATGCGATCAGCAGTGTCATTGGGTCTGCAATGACGAAGTCGATGATGTCGAAGATCGTTTCCATGATTGCCCTGTCAGATCTTCATGTTGACAAGCTTGCGCATGATCAGCATTCCGATGGCCATCCAGCAGAGACTGCCGATGAAAACCATCTGCGTTTCCGGTTGTCCCTTGGTGGCATCGAAGAAAGTGGGATCTGCCATTTGCACCATGAAATAGATGGCAACCGGCAGCGCGGTCAGGGCATTGGCCGAAAAGCGGGCTTCCGATGACAGCGCCTTGATCTTGCGACGCATCTTGAACCGGTCACGGATCAGCTTCGTTAGGCCTTCAAGGATAGCGGCAAGATTCCCCCCCGTGCCGCTCTGGATAGAGACAGAGGTGACAAACAGGGGAAGATCATCCTGGCCGACCCGCTTCGCCAGATTGCGCAGGGCACCTTCAAGTTCAAGGCCGAACGAAAGTTCATCCGTCACCATGCCGAACTCGCTGCCAACGGGATCTGGCATCTCACGCGCGACAAGACCGATTGCGGTCTGGACGGGATGGCCTGCTTTCAGGCTGCGGACGATCACGTCGATCGCGTCCGGTAACTGCTCGGAAAAGCGCATGATGCGCCGGGCCCTCAGAAACTTGAGCACGAGAAGCGGCAAAACGCCGCCAGCCAGAAACCCGCCGAGAAGAAATTCAGGGTCGCCCCTGTCCAGGACAACGGGAATGACCAATCCTATAAGTGCGCTGAATGCCCAGAGCATGCCGACCTTGCGCAGGCCGATGCGCACCCCGGATTGCGCGATGAGCTTCGCGAGGGCACTTGTAATACCAGCCTCGCCATCGTCACGGATGCCGCGCTCGCGTTTGATCTGCAGCAGTGCCTCTTCCCGGTTGATGGTGTCTTTCTGGATCTGCAGCCGACGGTTGACATTCTCGCGGTACCGCCGAGCATCAAAGAACAGGGCATAGGCCGATTCCGCGATCAGGACAGCGAACAGCGCCGCTCCGATCAGCAGGGGCCAGTACTCCGGGAGTTCGTTGAAAATTGTGGTCACAGCGGCTTTCCCGGATCGAAGTAATGGCCGGGGATCTGTACGCCCTTGGCCGCAAGATCGGTGAGGAAACGCGGGCGTACTCCGGTGGCTTCATAGTGGCCGTGGATCGAACCATCTGCATCGGTGCGCAGACGCACGAATTTGAAGATTTCCTGCATCTGCAGGATGTCGCCTTCCATGCCGGTGATCTCGGCAATGGATGTCACACGACGCTTGCCATCCGACATGCGCTGGAGTTGCACGATAAGGCGGATCGCAGCCGCTATCTGGCTGCGGATCGAGGTCTGTGACATCGGCAAGCCGGCCATGCCGATCATCTGTTCGAGACGGGAAACCGCCTCACGCGGATTGTTGGCATGGACTGTCGCCATCGAGCCCTCATGGCCCGTGTTCATGGCCTGCAGCATGTCGAAGGCTTCCTCCCCGCGGCACTCGCCAAGAATGACGCGATCCGGGCGCATGCGCAGTGCGTTCTTGATCAGGTCACGCTGCTTGATCTCGCCCTTGCCCTCAAGATTGGGAGGTCGCGTTTCCATGCGCGCCACATGCGGCTGTTGTAATTGCAGTTCGGCCGCATCCTCGATGGTGATGAGCCGCTCGTCCTCCGGGATGAAGGCCGAGAGCGCATTCAACATCGTGGTTTTGCCAGAGCCGGTGCCACCCGAGATGATGATCGTTGTCTTGCAGCGTGCGGCATTCGAGAGAAGCTCGAACATCTGCTGGCGCATGGCACCGACCTCGACCAGTTTGCTCAGCGACAGCTTGCTCTTGGAAAACTTGCGGATCGACACGAGCGCGCCATCAACGGCAATCGGCTTGACCGCCACGTTGACGCGCGAGCCATCAAGCAGGCGTGCATCACACAAAGGCTGGCTTTCATCGACGCGTCGGCCCACGGCGGAAACGATCTTGTTGACGATGCGCATGAGGTGGGCGTCATCACGGAAGCGGATATTGGTCCGTTCCATCTTGCCGCGCCGCTCAATATAGACAACGTCGGGTCCATTGATCAGGATATCGGCGATTGTATCGTCCTTGAGCAGGGGCTCCAGCGGCCCAAGCCCGGTCATCTCGTCGATGATTTCGCCAACGAAGGCGCTGAGCTCCGCGCTGTTCAGTGCCAGGCGCTCGCTGACCACATAGTGCTGCACCATGCCGAAGATCTGGCGTTTGGCTTCCTCCGGCGGGAGCTTTTCCAGCGTCTGGAGATTGACCTCCTCGATAAGCTTGCGGTGCAGGCGCACCTTGGCGTCCATGAATTTTTCGCTGGCGAGAAGATTGGCCTCTGGCATGGCGGCTGTTGCCGCAACGGATGCCGTCGCGGGAACCGCTGTCGCAGGTGGTGGTGGCGGAGGTGGCGCTGATGCGGGCGGCACAGGAGCCTCAAGCGGGGCTTCTTCTATATTGCCCTCGCCGGGTTCGGCGAACATGGCAGGGCCGAAATCCAGTGTCTCGACCTCGGTTGTGAGCGGCATCGGCACGGGCGGATCCACGCAATCCGCCGACGCAGGCACGGACACCGCTGGCGGAGCCGGAATCGGTGGCGGCGGCAGGATCTCGATCTCTGCGGAGCCTGGCGGCAGCGCGAACCGCGACATAAGCTGGGAAAAACGGCCGCTCATCCGGCCTCCACTGCAGCGACGACCACCTTGCGCAGGTCCATGGCGACATTGCTGCCCTTCTCGATGGCATCCAGTGGAACGCCACGGTCGATGGCCTCGCGCACGAGACGATAGTTGTTGCTGACGGTACCCGCGAACTTCTCTTTGAGGGTTGCTTCCAGATCGGCGCGCTTAAGGCCCGAGCCGAACATTTTCTGCTCGAAGCGGTTGACGATAACGCGCGGCTTCACTTCAGGTCCAAGCTTGGCCACCATGGCATTGGCCAGATTGGAGGCGAGCTTGAGCCCGGGAACGGTGGTCTCCGTGACGACGAAGATTTTGTTCGAGCCCGAGAGCACAGCATCGGACCAGTCGAACCATGTACGGGGGAGATCGATCACGACATAATCAAAGCGCGCAGCAGCCAGGTCCAGCAGCCGCATGACCAGCGCAGCGGCAGGAATGCGGGTTTCAGCGGGGCGATTGGGAGCGCTCAGCACCATCATACCTGACGGATGCGGTGCCAGCATGACCTCCAGCAACTGCGCATCCAGCCTTTGCGGATTGGGCCCGATGGCATCGAGATCGAGCAATGGCTCTACATCGAGATGGAAGGCGCAAGACCCGTTCTGGAAATCGAGATCAACGAGACAGGCGCTGACCTTGTCCTTGCCCGCCAGCATTGTGAGGGCGGTCTGGATCGCCAGCGTCGTGGCTCCGACGCCGCCTGCGGCGGGCAGGAAGGTCAGAATCTGGGCTTCTTTTGCAGTGCCTGGCACAGCCTCGGCCTGCATGGCCTTGACGCAGCTTCGGGCGAGCTCGACCGGATCGACGGGCTTGCGCAGGAAATCCGCCACGCGGATCTGGATCAGCCAGCGAGCCACGGCTTCGTCGAAAGCCTCTGTGACCACCACCACCGGTGCCTTGCCAGCGAGGCGCCCCATCAGGGCCTGCAAGGCCACAAGATCATCCCGGTTCCGCGCATCCAGATCCGCGATCACGATGCGTGCGGAGGAAAGATCGATCTGGTCATCGCCGACATGACGTCCGACCCTTATCTTGAGGCGGCCGTTGGCACCGAATACCCCTTTGACAGCCTCGACAAACGCGGCATCGGACGAGATCAGGACAATCTCGCCTTCGCGTTCGTTGCTCGGTGGTCTGGCGGCAAACATGATTTTGGGCTTTCGTATGGAGTTCAGGGGGCAGGCGTTGTGGTGGTGGTCGTCGTGGGAGCCAGTGTCGTGGGTTGAGGTGCACCCGATGGTTGCGGACCGGCTGTCCGACGGCGAAGTTTCTCCATCGCGGCCACGGCCTGTTCGCCACTCATGCCATGGGTGACGGTGCGTGCATCTTGCGGCCAGGGATCGATGATCTGGATCACCTTGTTCGCCGCGATGGCATTTCCCGCGCCAAAGGTCACGGAATCGCGGCGGTCGAGGTAGCGGTCGTGCTCACACCCCGCCAGAATCAGCACGGTAGCGGCGAGCAAGGCGCGCATGGTGTCAGCGGCGACCATTGGAAGCTCCTGTAATATCAAGGATATGGCCTTGCCCGGCACTTCTGGCAGCGTTGGCAACAGGTGAGAATGGAGCAACCCTGCTGGTGCCGTCACGCGGAACTTCGGTTTGGCCGAGCAGGAACTGGTCGACATCATTGCCGGGGCGCTGGTTATCGAGCGGTGTCCGCAATTTCTGGCCCGGGCGCACGGGCTGGACCAAATGCGGCGTCACGATAATGGCCAACTCGGTTTCCCGCTGCTGGAAGCTGCGCGAGCGGAACAATGTGCCCAGAACCGGGATATCGCCCAGCCATGGGAGTTGCTCGGTTGTCGTCGTGCTGGTGTTCTGCAACAGGCCCGCGATGGCAAAGCTCTGTCCGCTCTTCAGCTCGACGACAGTCGAGGCGCGGCTGACGATGATGCGCGGGATGGTGATCGAGCCGGTCTTGAAGGAGCCGCTGCTCTCGTCAACCTGGCTGACCTCAGGCTCGATCCTGAGATTAATCATGCTGCCGTTCAGCACTGTCGGTGTGAACGTCAGGCCGACGCCGAATTTCTTGTACTCGATTGTGGTGACGTTGTTTGTCTGCGCCACGGGAATGGGCAGTTCTCCGCCTGCAAGAAAGCTGGCTTTCTCGCCAGACATGGTGACAAGGTTAGGTTCGGCAAGACGGCGTGCCACACCCTGCTCTTCGAGAGCCTGGATCAGCACATCGATGTTGGTACCGCCACGCACCATCTGCGCCAGCAGCGTGCCGAAAGGAGCGCCGCCGGCCGGATTGACCAGCGCGCTCGCGGCTCCCGCAAATCCCAGCACGCCGATCTGGCCATTGCCGCTCTTGCCACCGCTGATGGCGCCGCTGGTACCGTTGGCCTGAAGGCGAACACCAAGGTCGCGGCCCGCACTGCGGGAAATCTCGATAAAGCGCACCTCAAGCATCACCTGCTGCGGGCCTCTGACTCGCATCTGGTTGATGACAGTGCCGCCATGGCTGCTGGCAATGCGTGCGGCGCGGTCAGCGGCAACCGCATCGCGGGCCTCGCCGTTGAGTATGATGCCGCCAGCCTGCGTGCCAGCCCGGATGTTGCCATCGCCGGAGCGGCGGATTTCTTCTGCAGCGCGCGGTGCATTCTGCGTCACGTCGATTTCGAGGACGCCGACCAGTTTCTTGTCCGCGTCATAGAGCGAGACGCTGGTCACGCCGATTTTCTTGCCGAGGATATAGACCGAGCGGTCCGTGAGCGGGACAGCATCGGCGATGTCGGGATCACCCACGACGATGTCGGTGAAGCCCTGATCGGTGCGCACGGTCTGCGAGGTGCGATGCACCACCTTGATGCTGGCGGGCGTTCCGGCCAGCCTGATCTGGCGGGTCTGCGCCTGTGCGCTCGGCGTGAAAGCTGGAATGACAGCGGTCAGCAGGGCCGATCCCAGCAATGCTGCCTTGAAAATTCTGCTCATGATCATGGATTCCCCGGCCATTGTCTGTCTCAGCGGTCTTTTTCGGAGACGACGCTGTAATCTTTCGTCTCGCCGTTGCGTGTCACCGACACCGTCGTTTTGGTGCGGCGGCCATGGCTTGCGGTTGAATCAGGGTCCGATGGCGACAGCAGGTTCTTGATCGACAGACGCCCGGACCCGCCTACGGATTGTTCTCCGGCTTTCTTGAGGGCGAGCGAAAGGCTGCCGACTGCCCCGGCCAGCGCCAGACGCTTGGCATCCTGCGGCATCACCTCAAGCGTGGCAGAGCGGATGGCAGCGGGCTTTTCGTTGCGTTGGTCCATCCCCTGATCGATCGCAACCACGCGCACGTTCTGAAGCAGTGTGTCGATATAGCTCTCGTCCTTGTCCAGCGTTCGCGTCAGCATGACATTGACGCGATCACCCGGCATCACCAGACCAGCAATGCCTTGTGTTTCGCTGAGCGGAATGGAGACTGCCGTCATGCCAGGCGCGATCAGCGCGGACAGCGTGGCGCGCTGGCCGGGGCCGGTCACCTTGGCTGCAAGCACGGGCTCATTTGCATCGATAGGGTTGAGAACGACGCGCTTTTCGGCGGCCTTGAGGAATTCGGCGACTGTGGCAGTCGATCCCGGCGGAACGGCATCGGCTGGCCATGCCACTTCCTTGAGGTGACTGGCGCTGAGTTCGGTTCCGAAACGGAGCGGCCCGGCTGCGACCACAACAGTGGTGGCGTTGATTGTCTTGGTAATCGTTGTCGCTGCGACGGGCTGCGATGGACGCACGCTGGCGCGGTCCATGTAATAGCGGCCACCGATGACGGTTCCCACACCCACCACCATCGCAATTCCGGCCATGACCACAGCTGGTCCACGCATGACGCCACTCCTCGTATCGCATTATTTTTGCGACTGACCCAAGGATGCGCCCGCAGTGGTCAATGGAGAGGTAAACGTTCCGGGAAACCTGCGGAAAGAGTTAAATCTCATTTTCTATGTCGAAATGTCACGGTCGGATTTACCCTGCGTTAGGACCTCGGATACCGGTTGTTCACGCTGCTGACGGGCTTGCCCGGGATCATTCAAATTTGAATGATCGAAAAAACCGGGCATTACAGTGAGGTCCTGTTCACTCCTGCGCACAACAAGGCGGAGGGTCAGGCCATGAGCCAGCCATTCACACAGTCTGCATTTATCAAGCGGGCGTTCGTCGAAAACGGGCAATGGCGCATCACGGCGGCGAGCGCCTGTGATGCTGTCGTGCAGCGCAAGGCAACATTGCGTGTCAGTGCACTCGCAGGGATCGTAACCCTGGCGCTGTTTGCAGGGCCTGAACTGCGGCTGGCTCTTCCCGAAGCCCACGCTCCCCGTGCACCACTTGTCAGCCAACCCGAGATGGTGAGCTTCAAGCCGGTGGACAGGGTTCCTGGCAGCGAGAGATTATACAGCCACGAAATCACCAGCACTGCGTCTGCCCTGCTTCCGCGCACAAGCACTTTCGAATCTGCATCAGCCATCGAGACGCCTCGCGCGCATCCCGCCATTGATGTTGTCGACGGCGCAACTTTGCGGGCGGGTGACATGGTTGTGCGTCTCAGTGGAATGGCGCTGCCGCAGGACGACAGGATCTGCAAGCGGCTGGACGGGCTGGCAGTTCCCTGTCTCGACCGCGCCAGCAGTTATCTCCAGCTTCTGGTCAAAGGCCGGGCCGTCGCCTGTGATCGCGCTGGTGTCTCCACGGATGGTACGGATCTGGGGCGCTGTCGCGTCGGTGAGACCGATATCGCGGAGCAGATGATCCGTCAGGGCTGGGCCAGTGCTGCCGAGGCCAGCGAGAAGCGGTTGGTTGTGGCGGAAGCGGCTGCCCGCAAGCAGAAACTCGGGATCTGGCGCGACTGATCCTGCTTTCTGTAAGGCGATTCAAACATTTGCCGTGATCAGGTACCATCCGGATAGCGATTCGCCATCCGGAGCCCCCATGAAACGATTGTTCGGCTGCCTCTCTCTCGCTGCAGGTCTTGCCGCAACCACCCCGGCTTACGCTGATTTCTCATCCTGCGTGGCGGGTTTGCGCTCGCAGGCGCTGGGCGAGGGCATTTCCGGTGCGGTATTCGACCGTGCCATGTCGGGTGTCCAGCCCGATATGGATGTCATCAAGGCGATGAACAGCCAGCCTGAATTCAAGATTCCGATCTGGGATTATCTGGGTGCCCTCGTCGATGACGAGCGTGTCGCGGAAGGGCGCACCCTGCTGTCGCGCCATGCATCGACGCTGGCCGCCGCCGAAAGCCGCTTTGGCGTGGACCGGCACACCATCGTGGCTGTGTGGGGCGTGGAATCGAACTACGGGCAGGTCAAGGGCAAGTGGTCCCTGCCGCAAGCGCTCTCCACCGCAGCCTGTCTGGGGCCGCGCCGCAATGCTTTCTTCCGGGGCGAATTGCTGGCGACGCTCAAGATCATCGAGCGCGGTGATATCAGGCAGGACCAGCTCATGGGTTCATGGGCGGGTGCCTTCGGCCATACCCAGTTCATCCCCACGACCTATCTGCGTCTTGCAGTGGACGGCGACGGGGACGGCAGGCGCGATCTCGTGGGCTCTATCCCCGATGCACTGCATTCCACGGCGAATTTCATGGCCAAGGCCGGATGGCAGACCGGCGCAAGCTGGGGCTATGAGGTCAAAGTGCCGTCAGGCTACAGCGGGGCCGTGGGCCGCACATCGCGCGCGCCGGTGTCCTCCTGGGCCGCGCGCGGCATCACCAGGGTGGATGGTTCGGCGCTGAGCGGCGGCGGCAACGCAGGGCTGGTTTATCCTGCGCGCGGCGGACCGGGCTTCCTCGTGTTCAAGAACTATGACGCAGCCTACAGCTACAACGGCGCGGACAGCTACGCGCTCGCGATCTCGCTGCTATCGGACCGCCTCAAAGGCCGCCCCGGCGTACAGCAGGACTGGCCGACCGACGATCCGCCGACATCACGCGCGGAACGGCGTGAACTGCAGCGCCTTCTGATCGCGCGCGGGCATGATGTGGGCGAACCGGACGGCGCGGTGGGGGCCAAGACACGCGCGGCGATCCAGGCCGAGGAAGCGCGCGTGGGGCTGCCGCAGACGGGGCGGCCGGGCGGGAAAATATTGCGGGCGCTGAGGGGGCGGTAACGTCACACTCTTGAAATTTTCCGCGTCATGTGTCATTGTTTTTGCGACAGGTGACACATGACTGCATATGCCGCAGCTTCAGCCAATGACAATTACACAATAACTGCCGGTCTGCTGGGCGGCGAGAAGGTTTTGAAGCAGGTGCTGACGGGGCCTGCTGAAACCCATGACCTTCTGGTCGCAGGCCTTCCGGGTCGCGCGCTACGCCAGCTCTTCGAGGGCATGACTGTGATCAAGCAGGCCGACGCCCTTGAGAACGGCGTCGGTATCAGCCTGCGCACCTACCAGCGCAGCCAGAAGGCTCCTGCCAAGCCGCTCAGTACAGAGCAAAGCGCGAGAACCTGGGTGTTTGCGTCAGTGCTCGCGCAGGCCATACGTACCTTTGGAAGCCGGGCACTGGCGGAAGACTGGCTGCAGCGACCAGCCCTGGCGCTTGGCCAGAAGCGGCCGATCGACCTTCTGGCAACACACGAGGGCGTTGATCTCGTCAGGACCTTGCTGGGGCGGATCGAACACGGCGTCTATACGTGACGCCACTGCCCGCCGCCCTGCTCGGCGGTTCTGGACCACTTGTGGGTTGGCGGCTCGATTCATCCCGTTTTGCCGGGACATGGGACAGCGGAGAAGGAGCGCGGCTCTTTGGAGGGCGCTGGAGCAGCATTGGCCAGCGCATTGTCTACGCTGCCTTCGATCCTTCCACAGCCATTCTCGAAGTGGCCGTGCACAAGGGCTTCGCTGCTCTGGAAATCTCACCGCATGTCCTGACGTCTTTCATTATAGACGACCCGCAAGCTGTTCATGTCGTTCAGCCCGAGGATGTGCTCGACAGGCGTTGGCTCACACCGGCCATGCCCGGCCCAGGACAGCAGACTTTCGGCGACACCCAGCTGCGGAGCCACCGCTTCGTCGCCATCCCGAGCGTTGTATCGTCAAGAAGCTGGAATTTGGTTTTCAATGTGGAAGTTGCTGCTGGCGCTTACACTGTTCTCAAGCAGGAGAATTTCGCTCTCGAACCCCGCCTGCACCCGGTCGAGCGCCAATGATGGTTTTTTAATAACTACACAGAAATAAAAGTGAATTATTTCTTCACACATATCGTTTGACATATCGGATTTATCGTCCTATAAAACAAACAGCGCCGATTTGAGCAACAGCTTGCGGGCGCTTCGGCGGGGGCCATCACCCTCACCGGTAAACAAATGCAGCTAAAGCGCTTTGGATGCGCAGGACGCCTCTTTCAGGGGATTTCCTGCCTGTCCTTCCGTTTGACGCTGCGGCATCGACACACAAACGGAGTTCATCATGTCGAATATCAGCCGCCGCACCTTCTCTGGCCTTCTTCTGTCAACCGCCCTCGCATTCAGCGCAGGCGCGGCGCATGCGCAGGCCGTCAAGGAAATCCGCCTCGATTACGCCACCTACAATCCGGTTTCCCTGCTCCTGAAGGAGCGTGGCCTGCTGGAAAAGGAATTCGCCGCCGATGGCATCACCATCCGCTGGGTCCAGTCTCTGGGCTCCAACAAGGCGCTGGAGTTCCTCAACGCATCCTCCATCGATTTCGGCTCCACGGCGGGCGCTGCCGCGCTGCTGGCCAAAGTCGGCGGCAATCCAATCAAGTCGGTCTATGTCTATTCGCGCCCAGAATGGACTGCGCTGGTGACGACGCCGAAAACCGGCATCACCAAGGTGGAGGACCTCAAGGGCAAGCGCGTCGCCGTGACGCGCGGCACCGACCCGCATATCTTCCTCATCCGCGCTCTGCAGGAAGCCAAACTGACGGAGAAGGATGTGAAATTCGTGCTTCTCCAGCATCAGGATGGCCGCACAGCGCTGGAGCGTGGCGATGTCGATGCCTGGGCCGGGCTTGACCCCCTGATGGCGGCAGCCGAGGTCGAGGGCGGCGCAGTGCTGTTCCACCGCAAGCCGGAGTCCAACACACTGGGCGTGCTGAACGTCCGCGAGGAATTCGCCAAGGCCAATCCCGAACTCGTGAACCGCGTCCTCAAGGTCTATGAGGATGGCCGCAAGCTCGCGCTGGCCGAACCTGCCGCGGTCAAGGCCGTGCTGATCACCGCAACGAAACTGCCGGATGCCGTGATCACCCGCCAGCTCGAGCGGACCGATTTCAGTGATCCCACTTTCACCCCGGCGCGCAAGCAGACCATTCTCGCGGCTGGCATTGCGTTGCAGGAGGCCGGGCTGATCAAGCCGGACCTCGATGTGCGCGAAACCGTGCGCGCCCTGATCGACGACCGTCCGATCAAGAGCGCCAGGGTTCAGTGAAGGCAATTGCCACCTTCCCCTCGTAAAAGGGGGGAAGGCGGAGATATGTTCAATGACCCTCACATCAGTCCAGTCCGAAGCTGAAACGGCACCTGAGGCCCGGACCATTGTTCGCGCTCCGCGTGTGCCCGGCTGGCTCATCGGCCTGATCCTGCCACTTGGCCTTGCCCTCCTGCACGAGCTTGGGGTCAGTCTGGGCTGGATTGGCGGCAGGCTCTTGCCGCCACCGTCGCGCATTCTCGCCACCCTGTGGGAACTGGCGGCTGGTGGCGAACTCTGGACGCACATCAGTGCCACATTGGCGCGCGTCGCCGCCGGGTTCGCCTTCGGCAGCATCGCAGGGATAGCCATGGGTGCCTTGTCAGGTGTTTCGCCGTTGATGCGCCAGTTGACCGACCCGCTGTTGCAGGCGTTACGGGCAATTCCGTCGATTGCCTGGGTGCCGCTGTTTATCCTGTGGTTTGGGATTTTTGAGACCTCGAAGATCGTGCTGATCGCCATCGGGGTTTTCTTCCCGGTCTATCTCGGTGTGGCGGGAGCCATTCTTTCGGTGGATCGCAAGTTCATCGAGGTTGGCCGGGTCTTTCGTCTGAGCCGATTGGCGCATATCAGGCGGATACTTCTGCCGGCAATCCTGCCCTCCACTGTGATCTCGCTGCGCAGCGGGCTTGGCCTTGGCTGGATGTTCGTGGTGGCGGCAGAACTCATGGGCGCTTCCGAAGGGCTGGGATATCTGCTGCTTGACGGGCAGCAATTGGGCAGACCTGCCCAGATTCTGGCGGCGCTCGTCATATTTGCGTCGCTTGGCAAGCTCACAGACGCGGTGCTCGTTGCCATCGCACGGCCCTTCCTGCGCTGGCAGGATATCGCTTCGGCGACAGACAAGCCTCAGGAATTATAGCCATGCTGTCCATCCGCGATCTCTCCAAGACCTATGCCAACGGCGTCCACGCGCTCTCGAATATCAATCTCGATATCGGGCAGGGCGAGATTCTCGCCATTGTCGGCGGTTCCGGCTGCGGAAAATCCACACTGCTGCGCCTGATTGCGGGGCTGGATTTGCCGAGCGAAGGCAAGATCAGGGTAGATGGCGAGACCATCGCCGCGCCGCACCCTGCCATCGGGCTGATTTTTCAGGAGCCGCGCCTGCTGCCGTGGCTCACCGTCGAGAAGAACATCGCTTTTGGTATCGACCAGTTGCCAGCGGCGGAGCAGGATCGCAGGGTTGCACAAGCGCTCTCGCTGATCGGCCTTGAGGGCTATGGCAAGCGCCTGCCCAAGGAGCTATCAGGTGGCCAGTCCCAGCGCGTCGCCATCGCGCGGTCGCTGGTGGCGCAACCCAAGGTGCTGCTGCTGGACGAGCCCTTTTCGGCGCTGGACCCCGTGACGCGGCATGATCTGCACGGACAGATGATCGACCTCTGGAAGGCCTATAAGCCCACCCTCGTGATGGTGACACATGACGCCGACGAGGCCGTGGCGCTGGCCGACCGCGTGATCGTCATGGCCCCCAAACCGGGGCGAGTCGCGGAGGAAATCCTGATTGTCTCCGGGCGACCGCGTGATCATCTGGACGACAGTTTCGCGATGGCGCGCCGCCGCATTCTTTCCGCGCTTGATCAGACCATGAATCCGGGCGAAAGCCAGTCCAGAGACAAGATCGCTGCCGGTGCCGGAAGCTGGTGGTAAGACAATACCAAAGGAAGACCCATGGACGCCGATACGCTGCGCGCAACGCAAGCCCCGCTGAAAGATGCCTACCGCACCGATTCTGGCCGGGCCAAGCTGGTGCTGAAAGCACGCGGCACGCTGGATGACAGCAAGATCGCCTGCAAGGTGGAAACAGGACGCGCCATAGCCGAGGCGGGTCTCCATCCGCTGACGGGCGGTTCCGGTGCTGAACTCTGCTCAGGCGACATGCTGCTGGAAGCGCTTGTGGCTTGCGCTGGTGTTACGGTGAAGGCGGTTGCTACGGCGCTCGCGATCCCGCTGAAATCCGGCGTGGTCCGCGCCGAAGGCACGCTCGATTTCCGCGGAACACTTGGGGTTTCAAAAGAAGCGTCAGTCGGTTTCGAGGATATCCGCCTGATCTTCGAGCTGGATACCGATGCTTCGCAGGACCAGATCGACACGCTGCTCAAGCTGACCGAGCGCTATTGCGTGGTGTTCCAGACGATTGCCAGCAAGCCGCAGCTCAGCGCCGAGATCATCCGGGCCTGACGACCTCATCCTGAGCTTGTCGAAGGATATCTTCAGCGCGGCACTGTTCCATCGAAGGCCAGCACCTCGCCCGCCAGATACAGCGATCCCGTGATCAGGATGCGCGGTGGCGCTGGCCAGTTTTTGTCCGCGATGCGGGACAGCCCCTCTGCAAGGCTACTGGCGACCATCGCCGTGAGCCCGGCCTTGCGGGCCTGATCCGCCACATCCTCCGCGCTGCGCGCCGCATCCTGTCCGGTGATGCCGATGGCGTGCAATTCTTCCGCCATTCCCCGGAAGCAGCCGAGAAAGGCAGTTGAATCCTTGGTGGACAGCATGCCCGCGATCATCACCAGCGGACGCGGGCGAACCCCGTTCATCTCGGCAATCGCCGCTGACAGAACGCGGCCACCATCCTGATTGTGCCCGCCATCGAGCCATATCTCGGCCCCTTCCGGTGCGAGCCTCAGCACATTGCCCGTGAGGCGCTGCAAGCGTCCGGGCCAGTCAACAGACTGCAAGCCCCGCGCGATGGCACTCTCGCTGATGGCATCGCCGTAAACCGCTCTGAGAGCAGCAATCGCAGTACCGGCATTGAGATGCTGGTGCCGTCCGCCCAGACGCGGCAGCGGCAAATCCATCATGCCTTCGGTGTCCTGGAAGATTAGCCGACCATGCTCTTCATACGTACGGAAGTCCTGTCCGCCCACCAGAACAGGCCCCGAGCGTATGCGCCGCGCCTCCGCTTCGAGAATCGCACGCCCTTCCGCGCTTTGCTCCGCGAAGATCGCCGGTGCACCGCGTTTCAGAATACCCGCCTTTTCGCCCGCAATCTTCGCGATCGTATCGCCCAGATATTCCATGTGATCGAGCGATACCGGCGTGACGACAGTGGCAGCCGGTTTGTCGATGACATTGGTGGCATCGTATTTTCCGCCAAGGCCCACCTCCAGCAGCAGCACATCGGCGGGCGTCTCCGCGAAGAGCAGCAGCGCCGCAGCCGTCGTCATCTCGAACACTGTGATGGGGTCGCCGCCGTTCACTTCCTCACAGCGGGTGAAGGCCTCGACTAGCCTGTCCTCGGCAACAAGCGTTCCCGCGAGCCGTATCCGCTCGTGAAAGCGTACAAGATGCGGCGAGGTGTAGACATGCACGCGCTTGCCCGCAGCTTCCAGCATGGCGCGCATAAAGGCGATGGTGGAGCCCTTGCCGTTGGTTCCGGCGACATGAATCGTGGTTGGCAAACGAAGGTGCGGATTACCCAGCTTCGGTAGAATCTGCTCCATCCGCGACAGCGAAAGGTCGATCTTCTTGGGATGGAGCGCCAGAAAGCGCGCCATCAGCATGGTTGAATCAGCCATCCCGCAACACCTTCAATGGGCGATCATGCCGCCTTACGGGGCACGGGCTGTTTCATCAGCAGGCGCAGCAGGCGCGCGATCGTGGCCTTCATCTCCTGACGCGGCACGACCATATCAACCATGCCATGCGCCTTCAGGAATTCCGACCGCTGGAAGCCTTCGGGCAGTTTCTCGCGAATCGTCTGCTCGATGACGCGTGGTCCGGCAAAGCCGATGAGCGCACCGGGTTCCGCGATATGGACATCCCCCAGCATCGCATAGGACGCCGTCACGCCACCCGTGGTCGGGTTTGTCAGCACGACGATGTAGGGCAGTTTCGCGGCTTTCAGCGCCTGCACGGCCACTGTCGTGCGCGGCATCTGCATGAGGGAAAGAATTCCCTCCTGCATGCGCGCGCCACCGGAGGCTGCGAACAGCACGAAGGGCGCTTTCTTTTCCACCGCCGTCAGCATGCCGGTAACCAGCGCCTCGCCCACAGCCATGCCGAGCGAGCCGCCCATGAAATCGAAATCCTGCACGGCAATCACCGCTGCGGCACCTTCCACACGGCCAAGACCGACCTTGATTGCGTCCTGCATGCCTGTCTTGGCACGGTTGTCCTTGAGCCGGTCGACATAGCGCTTTTCGTCGCGGAATTTAAGCGGATCGACCGGAACCTCGGGCAAGGCCACATCTACCCATTTCGCTTCGTCGAACATGGATTTCAGCCGTGAAGCCGCATCGAGGCGCAGGTGGTAGCCGGAACCCGGAATGACGTTGAGATTGGCCTCGACATCCTTCTGGAACACCATCTGCCCGCTCTCCGGACATTTGATCCACAAATTCTCGGGTGATTCCCGCTTGAAGAGGCTCTTGATCCGGGGAGGGACGTAGCTGGTGATCCAGTTCATGCCGCTTTCCTCGTGTTGCGAATGGCCGCCGCCAGTGATGCCACGAGGTCCGTGATCGCTGCAACGCTGCCTGCACCCGCCTTGTCGTCAGGCCCGAGTGTCGCTTTCAAGGCGCTGATCAGTGCCGTGCCAACGACAACACCGTCCGCGCCTGCCGCAATCGCCGCTGCATTCTCCGGTGTCTTGACGCCAAACCCGACTGCCACGGGCAGCGATGTGTGGCGCTTGATGCGGGCCACGGCCTCATTGACCTTGCTGTAATCCACGATCTGGCCGCCGGTGATGCCGTTCATCGAGACATAATAGACGAAACCGGAAGTATTTCTCAGAACGGTTGGCAGGCGCTTGTCATCGGTTGTTGGCGTGGCAAGGCGGATGAAGGCGACCCCGGCCTTCAGCGCGGGAATGCACAGTTCCTCGTCCATCTCCGGCGGCAGATCGACGATGATCAGGCCATCAACGCCGGATGCCTTCGCATCGATCAGAAACCGGTCCACGCCGTAGATGTAGATCGGGTTGTAATAGCCCATCACGACGACAGGCGTGGTCATGTTGGTCTCGCGAAAGCACCGTGCCGTTTCCAGCGTGCCCTTCAGAGACATCCCCGCCTTGAGCGCGCGCAGGCCTGCCTGCTGGATCGCTTCGCCATCCGCCATCGGATCGGAAAAAGGCATGCCGAGCTCGATGATATCCGCACCCGCTGCGGGCAGCGCATTGACGATGGCTTGCGCGGTGACAGGGTCGGGGTCACCCGCCATCACATAGGTCACGAGCGCGGCCCGCTGGTCACGGGCGCAGGCGGCAAAGGTATCGGCAATGCGTGTCGTCATGAGGGCGGTGTTTAGCGGATCGGGCAGGCGAGGGGAACCGCCAATCGCAAGGCTATGCGACGGATGCAGCAACCTCATCCGCAATCGCCAGCGATGAGGTCAGTCCCGGGCTCTCGATGCCGTAGAGATGCACGAGGCCCGCAAGTCCATGCTGCTCCGGTCCTTCGATCAGAAAATCAGCCGCCGCTTCGCCCGGCCCGGACAGTTTTGGGCGAACGCCGGAATAATCCGCCGTCAGCACGCCGTCAGGCATGGCGGGCCAGTAGGTGCGCACGGCGGCATAGAAACTGTCACCGCGCGACGGGTTGACTGTGTAATCGATGTCAGCGGGACCAATGTCGCCCAGCCATTCCACATCAGGACCGAATTTCATGCGGCCCGCGAGATCAAGCGTCAGATGCACTCCCAGCCCGCCATCGGTCGGCGCGGGATAGATCAGGCGCGTGAACGCCGATTTGCCGGAACACGAGAAATAATTGCCCTTGGCGAAGACCCGCTTCGGAATGCGCGTTGCGGGATAAGCCTCCACCTTGCGGGCTGTATCCCAAGCGCCGAGTCCAGCCGCATTCACAACAATGCTTGTGTCCATCATATCCGGTTCGCGTCCGCCAAAATGCACACGCCAACCATCACCCTTGCGCTCGATTTGTTCCAGCGGCGTCTCGAAAGCGATGGCACCGCCAGCGGCTTCCAGATCACCCTGCAGCGCCAGCATGAAAGCATGGCTGTCGATAATGCCGGTTTCTGCCGAGCGCAACGCCGCCGTGCAGCGCAGATTCGGCTCCAGCGCCATCGCGGCAGCACCGGTGATCATGGTCAGGCCCTCGACGCCATTGGCCAGGCCCTGCCGGTGGATACTCTCGATCTTGGCGGTTTCGACCTCCGATGTGGCCACCATCAATTTTTCGCATTTGCGATAAGGTACGCCATGGCTGTCGCAGAACGCGTAGAGCAGGCGGCGGCCTTCAACGCAGTAGCGCGCCTTGCCGGAGCCCGTGGGATAATACATCCCGCCATGGATCACCTCGCTGTTGCGTGAAGAGGCGCCGGTGCCGATGGCATTTGCCGCTTCCAGAACGATGACATCATGGCCCTTGAGCGCCAGCGCCCGCGCAACTGCCAGGCCGACAACGCCCGCTCCGATGACAATGGCCTGCATGCTTTGTTTTACCCGGCTCAAGGCTGTTTCAGGTCAATGCCTTCGAGCACGAGGCGGCAATCCGGGAATTTCTCGGAGCAATCCTTCAGTGCACCTTCGCTCACAGCCTTGGGATTGCTGCCACCAAAATGCCAGAAGGTGCGTTTTTCCTTGGCGCTGAAAGCCATCGCTTTGTATCCCGGATCGAACAGATACCGTTCAAACGAGTTCCGGTCCCTGTCCGTCAGCCCCATGGCTTTCAGCCACGGCACCACATCGGCAGGATTATAAGTTGGAAGCTTCCAGGCCCGCAGGGAATTGTCAGCCTCGCGCAACCAGAGACGCCGCCCCGTGCTGTTGCCGTAGACATTGTGCCCCCTTGGCTCCAGTTTGGGTATGCTGACGCGGCGGACATCGCTGTTGGCCTTCAGCGCAGCCTCATGCATCTGGTTCACGAGCGCTGCGGGAAACAATTCGTCATTGTCGGCATAGACCCAGAGCTGCGGCACCTTGCTGCGTCCGGCGAGCGAGCCAAAGGCGGCCGCCAGCGCCACATTGGCCTTGTCCTGACAACTGCTCAAGCTCAGGCCACCGGAGATATTGACGATGCCCTTCAACCCCGCAGGATTGCGCGCCGCCAACGCCACGGCTGTGGCGCCCCCAGCGGAGACACCGATGGCAATCACGCGATCCGTATCTGCATCCGGCCTTTGCTTGAGGGCCTCCATGACGGCCAGCGCCTCTCCGGCATCCGAGGCGAACTGATCCTCCAACTTGAGGCCGTCACATCCCGCGATGGCAGGAAAGGGACCATCCGAACGGCCAAAGCCGCGCCGCGTGAAGGACACCGAAAGCCAACCGCGCTCGGCCAGATCGCGGGCCTGTGCGTTGCTGGACGATGGCCGCGTGTCAGCCATGGCGGAACCCAGAAAATCCTTGCCATGCAGGAACAGCGCCACCGGCAGCTTGCCGGATGCGCTTTTTGCCTTCGTGATGACGGCTTCCAGACGGAACAGCCGCCCGTCGATGCGGGCATTGAGATATGTCTCCTGAACTTCGAATTCCGTGTGTGCCTGCGCGTTTGATGGCGCTGCCAGCCAGGATACGAAAACAAAGGCCAGAGCGGCGAAAAAGATGCGAGGGTTCACGTGTTCCTGCCGCGACAACTTGGGTCTGGTTGAGCCATTTCTGTCAGGATGACGAAGAATGTGTGCCGGATCAAGTCCAGCACGCGAGCGTACCCGCCTTACGCCCTGTCCAGCCCATACAACGTGTGCAAAGTGCGCACCGCAAGCTCCGTATAGGCCGAGTCGATGAGCACCGAGAACTTGATCTCGGAGGTTGTGATCGCCCGGATATTGATGCCCTTGTCAGCCAGCGCCCGGAAGGCCATCGCGGCAACGCCCGCGTGGCTGCGCATGCCGATGCCAATGGCTGAAACCTTGCAGACATCGCGCTCGGCTTCCAGCGTGGTGTAGGCAATTCTATCCTTGTTCTGTGTCAAAACAGCCATCACCTGATCATATTCCGCGGCGGGCGTGGTGAATGTGATGTCGGTGTTGCCATCGGCCGAGATGTTCTGGACGATCATATCCACATTCACCTGCG
This sequence comes from Hyphomicrobiales bacterium, assembly GCA_031431475.1. Taxonomy (GTDB): domain Bacteria; phylum Pseudomonadota; class Alphaproteobacteria; order Rhizobiales; family Beijerinckiaceae; genus JADCCX01. The sequence goes on along the minus strand of JANPDL010000035.1, from coordinate 23,393 downwards.
CCTCCGCCAGGGGCGCAAAGACGGCGGCTGCGACGCCCGGCTTGTCGGCCACGCGGCGGAGGGTGAACTGGGCCTCGTCCTTGGAGAAGGCGATGCCGGTGACGTTTTGCTTTTCCACGATGTCTTCCTCGTCACAGATGAGTGTTCCGGGATTGGGATTGTCAGGATCGTCGAACGACGACCGCACATAGGTCTTGACGCGCTGCGACATGGCGATCTCGACCGAACGCACCTGCAACACCTTGGAGCCGGCAGATGCCATCTCCAGCATTTCCTCGAAGGCGACCTTCTCCAGACGCCTGGCCTTCGCAACCACACGCGGATCGGTTGTATAGACACCGTCCACGTCAGTGTAGATATCGCAACGATCCGCCCTCAGACCTGCCGCGATGGCGACGGCAGATGTGTCCGAACCGCCGCGTCCCAGCGTGACGATGCGACCGGATTCCCTGTGCACGCCCTGAAAACCGGACACAACCGCGACCTCGCGACGTGCCTCGAAGCCCGCAATAATCCCGGCCCCGTCGATATCGACGATGCGCGATGATCCATGGGCATCCGAGCCATAAAGCGGCACCTGCCAGCCCTGCCATGATCGCGCGGGAATGCCCATGGCGTTGAGCACGATAGCGAGAAGCCCTGATGTCACCTGCTCGCCCGATGCGACGACGACATCGTATTCCCGCGCGTCGTAGAGCGCAGCGCTTTCCTTGCACCAGCCCACGAGTTCGTTGGTCTTGCCCGACATCGCTGAGACCACGACAGCCACGTCGTTGCCCGCATCCCACTCCCGTTTCACGTGGCGTGCGACATTCTTGATGCGTTCGACATTCGCGACGGAGGTTCCGCCGAATTTCATCACGAGGCGGGCCATGGATTCTCAGGTCCGGGTGGGGAAAAGTGCCCGAAAAGCCAGCGGCGAAAATGCCAATGGCGTCACGGGGCGCGCGGCCTTATGAAAGCGCCTGACGCCGGAGTCAAGAAATGCTGCCCCGCAGGAGATTCATATGACTGCTCCAAACACCACGCGGGTGGACGAAGCCGAGGTTGAAAAGTTCAACCGGCTCGCGGGCGAATGGTGGGACCCCCGGGGCAAGATGAAGCCGCTGCACAAGTTCAACCCGGTGCGGCTGGCCTATCTGCGCGATACCATCTGTTTCCACACCGACCGCGACCCCAAGGCTATCCAGCCGTTCAAGGGCCTGTCGCTGCTCGATATCGGCTGCGGCGGTGGCCTGCTTTCGGAGCCGCTGGCACGGCTGGGCTTCGACGTGACGGGGATTGATCCGGCCGGCAACAATGTCGATGTCGCCAAGGCCCATGCTGAACGCTCCGGCGTGGCCGTCACCTACCGCCGGGTGACGGCGGAAACGCTGGTGGAGGAGAAAGCTGCGTTCGATGTGGTGCTCGCCATGGAAGTGGTGGAGCATGTGCCAAGTGTCGTGGATTTTGTGGCCGCCGCCACCAGCCTCGTGAAACCCGGAGGCCTGTTCATCGCCGCCACAATCAACAGGACGAAGCGTTCCTTCGCGCTCGCCATCGTCGGCGCGGAGTATCTGCTGCGCTGGCTGCCCGTGGGCACGCACAGCTGGGACAAGTTCGTGACGCCGGACGAGCTAGAAGAAGCAATTGCGGCGGGTGATCTGGAGGTGTTCGACCGGCAGGGCGTGGTGTTCAACCCGCTGACGGACCGGTGGTCGCTGGCGCAGGATATGGCGGTGAATTACATGCTGGCGGCGCGGCGGGAGGCTTGAAATGAGTATGGATCAGAAACATTGAACTTCATAAGCAAAGGATAATGCGCTATCCTTTGCTTATGAAAGCCCTAAGCAAAGGTTTGCTGGCCCGATTATACGGTGAGGCCATGCGCCTGATCGCAGCGGTTATCATCCTGACAGGGATTGGTCTGTGTCCGGGGCAGGCCCAGAGCACAGAATCCTACGGTGTCTTCTGTGCCCGTGGTCGTGTGGCGATTGATTCGCGCTCGGCAGAACAGATGGCGTCGGGTCAAGGGGCCTGCCAGCTCGCGCGTTTTTCAGATCGGTCGAGCGCAGAGGGTTACTCGCGCCGCAATTTTGGGGGCGTTGGGGGTTCCTGCTCCTGCAGGTGATGTGTAAGGCTATTGTGCTCTTACAGACGGTGTCCATATCTGTTAAAACTACCCTAAATTCACCCTCCGGCCTTGAACCGGAATGGCGAGGAGAAACCCGATGTTCATCCAGACAGAGCCGACCCCCAATCCCTCCACCCTGAAGTTCCTGCCCGGACGCGATGTCATGGGCGAGGGTACGCTTGAAATGCGCGATGCGGAGACCGCTGCGACCTCCTCACCGCTGGCTGAAAAGCTGTTCGGTATCGAGGGCGTGCAGGGCGTGTTTTTCGGCTCGGATTTCATCACCGTCACCAAGGGCGAGACGGAATGGGCGCATATGCGGCCTGCCATTCTGGGCGCGATCATGGAGCATTATATGTCCGGAGCGCCAGTTCTGCGCGCGGGTGTGGAAGCGGCTGGAGATGATGCAGCTGAGTTTTTTGCTCCTGAGGACGCCGAAACCGTATCGACCATCAAGGAACTGCTTGAAACCCGCATCCGTCCCGCTGTTGCGGGTGATGGCGGCGACATCACCTTCAAGGGGTTCAAGGATGGCGTGGTGTATCTCACCATGAAGGGCTCCTGCGCGGGCTGCCCGTCCTCCACCGCCACATTGAAACATGGCATCCAGAATCTGCTGAGGCATTTCCTGCCGGATGTGCAGTCCGTCGAAGCTGTCGCCTAGTACGGTGTATTCCCGCTCACGAGCGGTGAAATCAGCATCTTGCACTTGTCACGGAACTCCCCCACATTCCCGCCCACGCGGGGTATAGTTCTGCTTTCCGAGGAGGTTCTGATGGCGAATACGATGACGGCGGCACCGGTTGTGCTGCACACACCGATGCAATATCTCGACAAGGCCGTGGGTGCGCTGCGCGATCTCGGGCTGCAGCCCGCGAAGGTCGAGGATGCGCCGATCAATGCGCTGCTGGAGAAGATATCGGACCTCGACAAGGACAAGATCGCGGTCATAGCCCGCACTCTGGGTCAGACTTCCGTGTTCAACGAGGTCGTGCGCGAGCAGACGGCGGCCATGGATATCGGCACGCGTTATCAGGATATCGCGCAGAGCTTCAACTCGATCCGCGATGACGCCAAGAAGATGGTCGATCAGATCTCCGATGGCAAGATCGACGTGCTGGAGCGCGTCACCAATGTCTGGATGAAGATATCACGCGGCGACATCGCAGACCGCTTCGATTCCATCCGCAAGAAGTATCTTGAAGTGACGAACTCCACCAAGGATCAGATCAAGCGCGAGGGCATCATCCTTGATGCCTACCGCGATTTCCGCGGCGCATTGAAGCAGTCTGAAGTCATGGCGCTGGAAGTGCTGAAAATTGCCGAGCAGAAGCTGGATGCCGAGAAAAAGGCGCTGGATGAGGCTTCCAAGCTTGTTTCTGGGTTCGCCGGGACCGAACCGGCAGATCGTGCACGCCTCGAAATGACGCGCGACGAGCGCCTGCGCATGACGCAGGACATGGACAAGCGCTACCAGATTTCCAAGGATCTCTCGGACAACCTGACCATTTCCTACAACACGTCGGAAGTGGTGATGGCGCGGCTTATGCAGACGACCAATGCCAAGGAACGGGTCTATGCGCAGGCGATTTCGTTTTTCTCCACCAATGATTCCGTGCTAACCGCGTTGAAGGCCTCGTTCACCGGCATGTTTGGCCTGCATGAGGCGACGCAGACGCTGGAAGTGATGAAGGAAGGCGTCTCCAAGAGCCTCGAAACGCTGGGCGATATCGGCGACAAGGTGCAGGAAGCTGCTGTCAGGGCCGGTTATGGCCCCACAGTGCGTGCCGATGCGGTGAAGAAGCTGGTGGACAGCGTCGTGGGCTTCCAGGAGCGTTCGATCACCATCGTTGACGAGATGCGCAAGCTTTCGACCCAGAACGCGGCGGAGATTCGCGATGCCGTGGAAGATGGCAAGAAGCGGATCGCCAAGCTGGTGGCCGAAGGCAAGTCGCTGGGGGTTTGATTCTTTTTTCTTCCTTCCCCCTGTGGGGGAAGGTGTCATGCGGAACGCATGATGGATGAGGGCAAACCCCTGGCCGTCGTGATTCTCCCCCATCCGGGCGGCATCCGCCGACCACCTTCTCCCAAGGGAGAAGGAAGGACATACGACCATGACCACTTCCGTTCCGGCCATCGAAGCCAAACCGCAGACGCTCGATGAGCTGATGCTGGCGATGGATGTCGTTGATACCCTGCGCCATCAGGACAACCTGGTGGAGCGCGAGCTCGACGAGACACGTCGCGATGCTGATCTGCTCGAGCGGTTGCGCGCGATCTACAAGAGTCAGGGCATCGAAGTGTCGGATGATGTCATCCGGCAAGGCGTTACCGCCATCAAGGAAGACCGCTTCGCCTATACGCCTCCCAAGCCGGGCCTTGGCGTCTCGCTTGCCAAGGTCTGGATCGCACGCGGCAAGATCGGCAAGATCGTCGGTGCTGCCGTCGTGGCATTGGGGCTTGGCATGGGTGGTTGGTGGTTCGGCGTGGAACAGCCGAGGCGCGCTGACGCCAACCGCATTGAGCAGGAAATCACCCAGATCATCCCGCGCGGGCTGACGGCGGGGCATCAGGAGGCGATGGCCGAAGCCAGAGTGGACAGCGCAAGGGCCAAGGCCAACCAGATTCTGGCGGACGGTCAGGCGGCGCTGCGTCGCCGGGATGCCGCCGGTGGTCGCAAGGCGATCACAGACCTTGAGGCACTGCGCACGACGCTGACACAGGAATACTGGCTGCGTATCATCTCGCGACCCGGTGAACAGACCGCGATCTGGCGTGTGCCGCAGCGCAACCCCAATGCGCGAAACTATTATGCGCTGGTGGAAGCCGTGACACCGGACGGTCGCCTGCTGTCGCTGCCGATCCAGAGCGAAGAGGATGGCAAGACCGAGAATGTTGCGAAATTCGGTGTGCGTGTGAGTGCCGAAGTCTTTGAGTCCATCGCCCGTGACAAGCGCGAGGACGGTATTGTCCAGCGTAACCGTCTTGGCGACAAGAAACGCGGCGAGCTCGACGTGACCTACACGATGCCCGTGATGAGCGGCTATCTGACGAAATGGTAAGTGACTAATGATCTCCGGCCGCGACGCGCTCGCCACCATCGAACAGACCATCGCCAAGGCCCGCACCAATGAGGGCCAGCTCGATGCGGCGCTCCGCTCGGTAGAGGAGGAAGCCGCGCGCTTGCGTGCCGACCGTTCTGCTGCTTTCCGCCAACTGGCCCGCATTCGGCTCGACGCTTTCGTGCAGGAAGGGCAGGAGCAGCCCGCAATGATCCAGCAGCTCGACAATGCCGAGCGCCGCGCGCTGGACCTCGTGAAGGACCGCAGCTTCGAGCTGAAACAGCAGGCCGTGACGCGCAAATCCCTGTTTGATGTCGTGCAGACCACCGAGGCCGAGCGTCACAGGCGGGCCGAGGTGCTGGAACAGGCGCTGGCTGCCCTCGAAGGCGTACGCCGTGCTGCTGAGCCAAAAATCCGTGCATCTGTCGCGTGGAAGGCCCAGCAGGCCAAGATTCTTGCCGCCGAGCAGATCGCCGACGAATCCGACAAGAAAGCCAAACAGGCCGAAGAGGACAGGATCATCAAGGGCAAGCCCTATGAAGCGGACCCGCTGTTCATGTATCTCTGGAAGGCCAGATTTGGCACGGCAGAGTACGAGGCCGGGTTCCTGACGAAGTTCTTCGACCGCATGGTCGCGCGGAAGGTGGGCTATCCCGATGCCCGCGCCAATTATTCGATGCTCAACGAGATTCCGCTGCGGCTGCGCGAACATGCGGAACGCCGGAAGCTCGCCATCGAGACCGAGCGGCAGGGGCTGGCACAAGCCGAATCCGCAGCGCTGTCCGAGGTCGGCGCTGGTGATCTCGTGGCCAAGGTCGAGAAAGCGCGTCAGGCGCTGATCGAGGTGGAGCGGGACCTCTCGGCCAAGAAACGCAAGCTGGAGGAATTCGAGACAGAAACGTCCACTGCCGCCGAGGACCCTGCCTATGAGCAGGCTATCAGCATCCTTGCCGAGGCCGATTCCCGCGCGGATGTCCGCGAGCTTCAGGCCGATGCCTCCCGCACCCGCACGAAGGATGATGACAAGGCGGTCCGTCAGATCGAGGGGATTGAGCAGAAGCTGGCCAAGGCTGAAGGGCAGATCGACCAGATCCGCGCCGAAGCCCGAGATCTCGCCCGCAGGCGCGCTGATATCGAGCGCGAGCGCGATAATTTCCGCAGCCGGGGTTACGACAACCCCTATGGCGGGTTCAAGAACGAAGGCATGCTGGGATCAATCCTCGGAGGTCTTCTGCAGGGTGCGGTGCAGGGAGCGATTCTGCGCGATGCACTGAAGGACGGCTACCGTCAGCGCGACAATCCCTGGGGCGGAGGAAACTCCAGCGGGTCAGTCTTCGGGCCGTGGACAGCTCCGAACAATTCACCGACACCGCCGTCATCCGGCGGCCAGTGGGTGCCGCCATGGCTTGATGGCGGATCATCCGGCGGTGGTGGTGGCGGAAGCTGGGGTGGTGGAGGCGGAGGTGGTGATTCAGGCGGCGGGGGCGGCGGAAGGGATGGATTCTCTACCGGCGGAGGCGTTTGATCCGGCACTGAAGAAACGCTGAGCGAGCGCCTTGAAGCCCAGCGCAAAGGCCGTACCCGCAATTGCGAACACGCCCCAAACCCAGCCGTGCAGACTCCCCGAGACGATGCCAGAGAAGAACGCGCCGATGTTGCAGCCGACGGATAGACGTGCGCCAAAACCCATGATGATGCCGCCGACCAGTGCGAGCGCAAGGCTCTTCAGAGGCAAGCCGCCGCGAAGCGCAAACTTTCCGGTCACTGCAGCAGCCAGCATGGCACCGGCAATGGTGCCGAGATCCACGACTGATGCCGCATCGGCAAAGATGCTCTTTTCCAGAATATCAGGGTTCGCCGCCCAATGGCCCCAGAAGCTCACGTCCTCTCCCGTCAGCGCCACGAGCTTCGAGCCCCAAAGCGCATAGGCCGAGATCAGTGCCCAAGGACGGCCCGACATCAGCACGATCAGGATAGCAGCGATGCCAAGGCCAACAGCACCCCACAGCAGCGGCCAGCGACCGAACAGACCGGTTTCCCTCGTGCGATCAGAGAGCAAACCTTCGATCTGACCCCGCCGGTGCTTTTCATAAACCAGCGCCAGAGTGATGGCGAAAGCCGACGTCACCAGATGCGCGCCGACCGCTCCGAAACCGCCGAGGCTGTGCGTGAGGGACACCGTCGGCAGGATCGGCCAGACCGACCATGTTTCGAAGCTGCTGACTGCTGCCGTGACACCGATGACAAAGCCGATGATGGTGAAAAGGCTTTTGAGACTGCCACTGCCCGCCGCGAACATCGATCCCGATGCGCAGGCGCCTGCGATCTGCATGCCGATGCCGAAGAGAAACGCGCCCAGCAACACAGCGACGCCAACCGGTGCCAGCGCACCCTTGTAGGCCCCGCCGCCAAAGGCGATGAGCGGCAAGACAACCGCGCCCACCACGGCAAACATCAGCAGTTGCACGCGCAGACCATGCGTGCGCCCCTCAAGCACCAGCGCGCGCCAGGATGCCGTGAAGCCGAATGAAGCCTGCAACAGCGAGACACCGGCAAGAGCACCGGCCAGCGCAAGACCTGCCATGGCGAGACCGCCGTTATGGAAGCCCAGGATGGTGATTGTGCTCAATGCCAACGTGGCAACGAACGTCGGCAAGGGTTGAACGGATCGTGTCGGGCTCATAATTTACATCCTTGGATGTTTTTATCTTCCTAATATACGTTATAGCTAGAGTAATTACAATAATCCACATTTCACATAATTTTTGACGGTTAAATTGTTTATTTGGCGACCTTTGCGAAAACCGCTAGATCACGCCGATGCAGCACGTCCCACCCCAGAAAATTATCGCTAGGATCGAAGGTCTTTTCCGCACAGCCGACCCGCAGAGCTTCGAGACAACCGCTACGGACAACCTGACTTTGGGCTTCGAAGGCATCGCCGGTGACCGCCATGGTGGCTTCACCCGCCGCTCGGGCGGCCGCGAGCCGTGGTATCCGCGCGGCACGGAAATGCGCAACGAGCGCCAGCTCAGCCTGCTCGCGCCGGATGATCTTGTGACCATCGCGAAGGGAATGGATGTGCCGGCGATCAGGCCGGAATGGATCGGCGGCAACCTGCTGATCAGCGGCATCCGCGATTTCACCCTGCTACCGCCGCGTACATGCCTGTTTTTCGAAGGCGGCGTGACAATCCGGATCGACGGGCTGAACGTGCCTTGCCGCTTTTCAGGGCGCTCGGTGGCATCGCATTATCCGGAGCAAAAGGGACTGGATATTGCCTTCGTGCGCGCTGGGAAACACGCGCGCGGGCTGGTGGGGTGGGTGGAGAAGCCTGGCGTGATCAGAGCGGGTGAGATGCTGGAGGCGCGGGTTCCCGAGCAATGGGTTTATGGTGGCGTTTAAGCCGCTGAGCGGAGGCCGATGACCGTCCAGGATACTTCCGTGCGCCCCTGCTGATCGGACCGTGAACCAACGTGGTTTACTGTCAGACCGCTTTCCAACGCCAGAGCTGTCGTTTCTGCCGCCGAGACATCAAACATTCTCCGGCCTGCGGGAAACGGGCCATGGCGAAGCGACATGATGATTTGGCCTTCGCGGTCAGCAAGGCATTTTAACGCCAGAATGCCACGGCTTCGTTCTGCGTGATCAAGATGCATCCATACCGCTGTCAGAAGGATCAGTTTGAATTGATCCTTGCGGCTTCTCAAGAGATCAAGATCAGGTAGAGCATCATCAATCCAATCAATGGGCTGGTCTGCATGGAGAGTCTGGCCCAACAACCGTAGTTCGACCGTCGGTTCCACCGCGACAACATGGTGACCAAGCTTTGTTAGCGCGGCGGCATCGCGTCCTGTTCCTGCTCCGATATCCAGCACATGCGCCGGAGACTTCGGGAAGAGATGCAGCACGTCCGTATGTACATCTTCGAAGCGGATGCTCTCGTACTGCACCGCCAAGCGCTCGGCTTCCGACCCATATCCTTGGTTGCTGCGCGAGGCGCTCACGCCGTCATCACCTGGCCCGCTTCACCACAGCCCGAACAGCGTCCGTGCATTTCGATCACCTGACCGCGTGGCAGGAAATGCAGGCCTTTCGCCACGCTGGCCATGGCTTTCGATACGGCATCTGACGTGGATTCTTGCACGCGGCCGCATTGATCGCAGATCATGAATACCACCACCTCATCCGCGCCGTGCTGATGCGGGCAGGCCACGAAAGCATTGCGGCTCTCGATCTTGTGGGCGAGTCCGGCCTGCAGCAGGAAATCCAGTGCTCGGTATACGGAGATCGGAGCCAAGCGCTTGTGGCCGTTGCCCGCCAGCACCTCGATCAGGTCATAGGCCCCAAGCGCCTGCTGGCTTTTCGCCAGCGCCTCGAAGACATGGCGGCGTGTATCGGTGAGGCGCAGGCCCTTCCGGGCGCAGTGCGCTTCGGCCTCGGCCACCGGATCATGGGGGTGATCATGCCCGTGATCATGGTGATGATGGTCGGCCAAGGCGATTCTCCTGTTGGCTTACCCTAGCGGGTGATCTGCCGCCACACCAGCATGGCGGCGGCAAGATCCTCGATCGCCGCGCCGACCGATTTGAACAGAGTGATGTCGTCGGGCTTGCGCTTGGGCTTCACGCTGCTACGGCAAAGATCAAAGAGATCGCCGCGCACATCCGCTTTGGTGATGACGCCATCTGCCAGGGGCTGCACGATGTCGCCGCCTTCCTTCAGCGCACCACCGCGCGTGTCGACATAGATCTGCGCGCGGCGCAGGCAATCGTCGTCGCTCTCGCGCATGGCTGGATTATAGGCACCAACGAGGTCGAGATGCGCGCCGGGCTTGAGCCAGGCTCCCTTGACGAGCGGCTGCCCCGAAAGCGTGGCGCACGAGATGATATCCGACTGCTGCACGGCAGCCTCAAGCGTGTCAGCAATGGCTATTTCAAGGCCGGTATCCTCAAGCTCTGCCGCCAGTGCCTCCGCCTTGCTGCGGTTGTGGTTCCAAAGGGTAACATGACGGATCGGCCGCACGCTGGCATGCGCCCGGATCAGGAACGGGGCCAGAGCGCCAGCCCCCACCATCAGCATCCGGCTGGCATCCTCCCGCGCAATGTACGACGCCGCAAGCGCCGAAGCTGCGGCTGTACGCCAAGCCGTCAGCCGGGTGCCATCCATGGCGGCCAGCGTCTCGCCGGTTTCACCCGACATCAGCAGATAGGTGCCATAGATGCTTGGCAGGCCCTTTCTGCCATTATCCGGAAAGACATTGACGATCTTGGTGCCCAGAAAATTATTTTCGGGGAGCTTTGTCCAGGCCGGCATCAGCAGATGCGTGGCTGTCGCATGTCCTTCGCGCTCGATGGCATGGTGATGGCGTACAGGAACCACGATCTCGCCTGCAAAGGCATTACGCAGTGCACTGATCAGGGTTGGAAATGTGAGCGCGGCGCCTATCTCCGCCGCGGAGACGACGCGCATCAGCGGCTCTTGAGCATGGGCAGCGCGAGTTCTGTTGATGCAGGCTGCATTGCCTTCAACCGCCCCGCTTCGCTTTTCAGGCGCTCAGCCTCGCGGCGATACTGCCGTTCCGCCCGGCGGTGGCCACCCTGCGTCAGCCATGTTGCCATGCCGCCAATCACGACGCCTGTCATCAGGGCCAGCATCAGGGCAGCGAAGAGCGGCAGTGTGAGCGCCAGTTCACCACCCAGTTGCTCCGGCCAGTACACCAGCTTGACAGCATTCCTGTTGTTGACCGCAAGACCCACGATGACAGCTCCAACCGGCAAAGCGATAAGGAGTTTGAGATAACGCATCATGGCAGCGTTCCTGCTCCTGGCATCAGGATTTCTTTAGCGATTTTCCGTTGAGCCGCAGGCGCAGATCCTTGCCCGTCTTGAAGGCCGGCGCCAGCTTCTGGTCAACCGACACCTGTTCTCCGGTGCGCGGGTTGCGTCCCGTGCGGGCGCGGCGCTGCTTGGCCGAGAAGGCTCCGAAGCCACGAAGTTCCACGCGGTCGCCGGTTTTCAGCGCATTGGTAATGGTAAGGAGCACCGTATTGACGATGGTCTCGACGTCCCGGTGATAGAGATGAGGGTTGCGTTCAGCAATCTTGAGGACAAGTTCTGACTTGATCATGGGACGGGCTCTGTGATTGCAGGTTATTGAATCTGCTCAATTTTCCAGAGCAGGCTGCCAGACCGCCAGCAAGCCGTCAAGCGAAAGCGCCTCGACCTGTCCTCCCACGCGCTCCATCGTGTCTGCGAAACGCGCCAGACCCAGTCCGCGCGCCGCACCCGCAAGCGATCCGGACAGGCCGAATTCCTCGAAGCTGGAGCGCCTGCGCCATTCGCGAATCGGCAGATCCTTCGCAACGCCCTTTTCGCGTTCAAGCCAAGCCAGCGCCTCGCGTTCGCCGCCAACCTCGTCGATCAGCTTGAGATCGACAGCTTGGCGTCCCGAGAACACCCGGCCATCGGTGACAACAGCAAGTTGCGCATCATCCATGCCGCGCCGCGCCTTCACCATGCCTTTGAACCAGTCGTAACTCTCCAGAACAAGCGCATTGACGGCGGCGCGTGCCTCAGGTGACGTCGGCTCAGTTCCTGAAGGAGCGGCCTTCAGCGGTGTGGAGCGCACTATCTCGACCTTGACGCCAACCTTGTCGAGAAGTTGCGCCACATTCGGCATCTGGAAAATCACACCGATTGAGCCGACGATGGAAGTTTGCCGCGCCACGATACGGTCGGCACCCATTGCTGCGATATAACCACCGGATGCCGCGAGGTTGTTGACCACCGCCACCACCGGTTTCTTCTCGGACAGGCGGCGGATGCTGTCGTGCAGCATTTCCGAGCCCGGCACCGTGCCGCCCGGACTGTCTATAACCAGGAGCACGCCAGCCGCATTTGATTTCGATACATCATCGAGAATACGCAGAGTCTGCCGGTCCCCGGTGATAACTCCACTGACGGTGACGCGGGCAACATGCGCGCTCGTTGTGTTGAACATCGACCGTCCGAAAATGCCGACAGCCAGTCCAACAAGGGCCACGCAGCCCGCAACCACGGCCAGCACCCGCCAGAGCGAAAGCTTGCGGGTGAGGCGGCGGCGTTCCGCCATGGTGTCGGCATCAAAGGCCATGGATCACTCCTGTTAGGGGGATACTGCTGCCACTGGATTGTGGCGGAGACAAGCGGGACGGCGGAAAAACTGAAAGGTATTGTGGGCTTACGCCATAGCCCGGTCACGCGCCACCAGCGATAGACCTGACGCCACGGACTGGAAGGCATTGCCGACGTGGATGCGCTGATCGCCAAACCGTTGGCTGAACAGGCGCTTGACCGCAGGAACATAGGACGTGCCGCCCGTCATGAACACCGCATCGATTGCGGCATCGTCCAGCCCCGCCGAGTCGATGGCGCGTTCCATCGCCGCCTTGATCTTCGCGATATCGGCTGCGATCCAGTGCTCGAAATCTTTGCGCGCGATGCGTGCATTGAGGCGGACTCCGGACCGGTCAAAGCGCATTTCAGTGCTATCCTCAGATGAAAGCTGCATCTTGGCTGCCGTCACCGCTGCGTAGAGGTCCAGCCCCAGATCGTGGTCAATGATAGTGCGCAGCGCCGTCAGCTTGTCCGGTTCCTCGGATTCGTCCGTGATGGCATCGAGACTTGCCAGTATCTTCGGGTCCTTAAGCCATGACAGCTGATGCCAGCGCGAGAACGCCGCGAAGAAATGCTGTGGCACCGGAAGGCGCTTCTCGAAAGAGCGGTAGCGGCTGTCCTTGCCGAGTTGCGGCGCTATGACGTTATCGATGATTCGGTAATCAAAGGTATCGCCCGCGATGCCCACACCGTCATGGGCGAGGGGCTCCGCAATCAGGCGCCCGTTCTGGTGCTCGAAGCGCATGACGGAGAAATCGCTGGTGCCGCCACCGAAATCCGCGACCAGCACAGTTTGTGGGCGAGTCTGGCTTCTTGCATACCAATAGGCTGCGCCCAACGGCTCATAGACCAGTTCGGGCGTGCTGAGACCCGCTGCTTCATAAGCGCCTTTGAGCCGTGTGACGGCGAGCGCTTCATCCGGGCGATCACCTGCAAAAACCACAGGCCGTCCTGCCGCGATGGCGACATTCGCCGGGAATGTTGCACCGTCGGGAAGCGCACCTTCTTCCACGAGATGGCGCAGGAACAGCGCGATCAGGCCTTCCAGAGTGAATTTCTGCCCAAAAATGCGCGTTTCGCGAAAGGCACTCGAGCCCAGATGCGTCTTGATGGATTGTACGAAGCGCTGGTTGCCTTCGGGGTCAAGCGCCCAGGCAATGGCGGCAGGTCCAGCGCGCGTCGCTGTTTTGCGCACGCCATCTGTGGTCTGCACCCGGAACGCGAGTGCGGTTCGATAGGTCGGGGTCAGCCCCTCGGTGGAGGGCCAGGACATCGCATGCACCGCGCCTGTGTCATCCGCGATGGCGATGACGCTGTTGGTGGTGCCGAAATCGATCCCGATGCCGCGCATGGCCATGACCTGCCAGAAAGATACAGACAAAAAATCCGCATGACGCGGATGCGCCATGCGGATGATGGATTGTGCGCCGCGTGAAGCGGCGCAGAACAGAAGAATTACTTCTTCGGACCAGCGTTCTTGAGGGCAGCGCCCAGGATATCGCCAAGCGAAGCACCCGAATCCTGCGATCCATACTGCGCCACGGCTTCCTTCTCCTCGTGGATTTCCAGCGCCTTGATCGACACCTGGACCTTGCGGGCCTTCTTGTCGAACAGGATGACGCGGGCATCGATCTTCTCGCCTGCAGCGAAGCGCTCAGGGCGCTGTTCGTTGCGATCACGGGAAAGATCCGCACGGCGGATGAACGTCGAGAGGTCGGTGCCGACCAGCTTGACCTCGAGGCCACCGTCATTGACGGCGGTGATCTCGCAGGTGACGATCTGGTTCTTCTTGATGTCGTCTGCCGAAGCGAACGGATCCGCACCGGTGACCTGCTTCACGCCGAGAGAGATACGCTCCTTCTCGACATCAACATCAAGCACCACGGCCTTGACCATGTCGCCCTTCTTGAAGTCCTCGATCGCCTGCTCGCCCGGACGGTTCCAGTCCAGATCCGACAGATGAACCATGCCGTCCACATCGCCTTCGAGGCCGAGGAACAGACCGAACTCGGTCTTGTTCTTGACTTCGCCCTCGACAATTGTGCCGATCGGGTTCTTGGAGGTGAAGGTCTCCCACGGATTGCCCGTGGTCTGCTTAAGGCCCAGCGAGATGCGACGCTTGGAGGCGTCCACTTCCAGAACCTGCACTTCGACTTCCTGCGTTGTCGACAGGATCTTGCCGGGATGCACGTTCTTCTTTGTCCAGGACATTTCGGACACATGGATCAGGCCTTCGATGCCTGGCTCCAGCTCCACGAAGGCACCGTAATCCGTGATGTTGGTGACGCGGCCCGTGAACTTGGCCTGCAGCGCGTATTTCGCCGCGATGCCGGACCACGGATCTTCCAGAAGCTGCTTCATGCCGAGGCTGATGCGGTGGGTTTCCTGGTTGATCTTGACGATCTTGACCTTGACTGTCTGACCGACCGTCAGAACCTCTGACGGATGGTTGACACGACGCCACGCGATGTCGGTGACATGCAGCAGGCCGTCGATGCCGCCCAGATCCACGAAGGCACCGTAATCGGTGATATTCTTGACCACGCCGTCGATGACCTGGCCCTCTTCGAGATTGGACACCAGCTCCTGACGCTGACCGGCGCGGGTTTCTTCGAGAACCGTGCGGCGCGACACCACGATGTTGCCGCGGCGGCGATCCATTTTCAGGATCACGAAAGGCTGTGGCACGTTCATCAGCGGGTTGACGTCGCGGATCGGACGGATGTCCACCTGTGAACGCGGCAAGAAGGCCACTGCGCCGTCGAGATCGACAGTGTAGCCGCCCTTGACGGTGTTGAAGATCACGCCGTCAACCTTCTCCTGCTTCTCGAAGGCCTGCTCCAGCTTGACCCAGCTCTCTTCGCGTCGTGCCTTGTCGCGGCTGATGACAGCCTCGCCCAGGGCATTCTCGATGCGCTCGAGATAAACCTCGACCGTGTCACCCACCTTGAGGGTGTTGGTCTTGTCGGGGTTTGCGAATTCCTTGAGGGCGATGCGCCCTTCCGTCTTCAGGCCGACGTCGACGACAGCCATGTCCTTCTCGATGGCGACGACCTTGCCCTTGATCACAGAGCCTTCCATCGCATCGTTCGAGCCGAACGATTCATTCAACAGGGCGGCGAAATCCTCGCGGCCCGAATTGGCGGGAATTGTATTCATGGCAACTGACATTGTATCTCCGATATTCGGGCGGCCACACCCGGCGTTGCACCAGCGTCTCGTGTTGCGGATGCCCCAGAACCGTCAGCGCTCCCCTTGGTAAGGCCATGGGAGCCCAGAACTGCTCAAAACCCGAAGGTTTCCGATAAGTCCGTCGCCGGTGCTGTTGAACCAACGGTCGGGGGCAGGTGAAGTTGCCTGCGGGGACAGAAACCCCTCGCAGGCAAGGCGCGGCATTAGCAGAGATGGCGGAGGGCGTCAAAGGTGGGTTTGGCTGCGCCGGGTGAACAGCACCACAACAGCCGCGTCATGGCTGCTTCATGCGGCCTGAAGTAACCGGAATGTCGCCTGAGTGGCGACGGATTTCGATCCTTCCCATCCGGGTGCGGCGGTGCAGACCAGCCAATCGGGGGGTATCCATGTCAGGCAGCCAATCTGCATTCAACGAGGTCGTGACCCTGCGTCAGGCCAAGAATCTGCTGAAATGCATGGCGCAGGAGCAGAGCTTTCTGCTGCTGTCAGCCCCCGGAATCGGCAAATCCGAAATGGTGTATGAGGCAGCGCGGGAAGCTGGATTACCCTGTCGTTCATTGCTGGGAACCCAGATCGCGCCGGAAGATGTGAGCGGTGTTCCCCGCATCGTCGGCGAGCGCTCTGTCTTCTGCCCACCGCGCATCCTCCTGCCTGAAAAACCGGAGCCGTTCTGCCTGTTTCTGGACGAATTGCCAGCCTGTGCGCCGGACGTACAGAAGGCCTTTTATTCGCTGCTGCTGGAGCGGCGTCTGGGTGAACATGCCTTGCCGCCCGGGACGTGGGTTGTCGCGGCGGGCAACCGCCTGCAGGATCGTGCGCTGGTGCGTGCCATGAGTTCGGCGCTGGTCAACCGCGTGACGATCCTGCAGATCCGTCACGACGTCGATGAATGGCTGGCGTGGGCGCAGCGCAGCAACATCCGCCGCGATGTCCGCAGCTTCATCACCACCGTTCCCGACGCCCTCATGCGTCCCGTTCCCGCCGATCCGGTGCCGTTCTCCACGCCACGCTCATGGTCGTTGCTGTCGCGCGCCTTTGATCTGGCGGAGAAAGCTGGCCAGCTGACGAGCGAAACGCGCCGCGCGCTCGCTTTCGGCCGCCTGTCGCCGGAGGATGCCGCTGTGTTCTGCGCGCTGGCAGAGGAAAGCATCGGCCCGGTGCAGCCGCTGGAGCGCTATATCCGCGAGCCTGCGCTGCTGCCCAAGGGCGATTCCGCGCGCTGGTTCATTCTCGACTGCATCCGGCAGTTCGTGCGTGATGGCCGGGCGGATGGCCTGCCGCCGCGCCTGATCAACCGCTTTCTGCGCAGCCTGTCACAGGAGCACCAACTGATCCTGCTGACCGATATGGTCGAGAAATGGGGATCGCTGGGGGCGGAGCGCGCGATGTTCGATCTCATGCGCAAGGTTGCGGCGGGATGAGCACGCCCCGACCGCCCACGGTTGAGGACCGCGCCACGCTCGACCGCATCATGCGTGGCTTGCGGATGGTCACCGTGCCGTTCCCGCATCTCACGGGGCTTGCGGCTGCGGTGCGGGTTGATCTCGATGACAGCGTGCCGACCATGGGCATTTTCGCCTCAGGCCGGCTGGTGGCCAATCCGGCTTTCACGGCGCGGTTGTCGGCCAGTGACCTGCTGTTCGTGCTGGCCCATGAGTTGCTGCACCTTGCTCTCAGGACGCATGACCGCGCCGTCGGTTCGGGCCGTCTCGAATTCAATTACGCGCATGACTACATCATCAACGACATGCTGAGGGAGGCGCTGGGCGTGTCGAAAATCCCGGCGGGTGGCCTTGATATGCCCGGTGCGCGGGAGAAATCGGCGGAGGAGATCGTGCTCGAGATGCGACGCAACGCCAGCTCCACGCAATCGCGCACGCAGGTCTGGGAGGGCGCTGCTGTCACAGTGGATCAGGTGCTGGGCGGATCGAAACAATCCTCCCAGGGCAATGCCGGCGACGTGCTGGATGTGCAGCGCGAGCGCCAGATGTTTCCCGAGGATGCTGCCGAACAGGCGGCGCGCGCCCGTGCCATCCGCGACCTGGCGGCGAAGGGCATGGCGATCGCCAAGGCGATGGGCATCATGAAGGGGCGCGGCGCGGATGCGGGCTCCACGCAGCAGCAGGTGCGAGCGCTGCGCGGCATCTACCGCACGCCTTGGCAAGTGGCGCTGCAGCGCTGGCTGGAGGGCGTGTCGCCGGGCGAACGCACCTTCATGCGCGCCTCCCGACGGGGTGCCGAGCGCACCGATATCGTCATGCCTGGCCGCCAGCGCCATTCCATGATGCTGAATGTCATTCTCGACACCAGCGGATCGATGGCCGACGACATCCCTTTCGCGCTCGGCGCCATCGCGGATTTCTGCGAAGCCACCGGCATCGACGATATCCGCGTCATCCAGTGCGACACGGCGGTGACATCGGACGAGATGCTCTCGCCGACCGAGCTGGCCGAATACGACATCCGCGGCTATGGCGGCAGCGATCTCACGCCTGCGCTGATGGCGCTGTGCGAGGACCCACGCGTCACCGCCGCCATCGTCATCACCGACGGCGATATCACCTATCCGGCGGATTCGATGCCCTATGCCGTGCTCTGGGCCGTTCCGGGCGACACCACATCATTCGCGCCGCCCTATGGGCGGGTGATCACCATGCAGAGGGGGAATGCGTCATGAAGGTCGTGCAGGAACTGGTGGCCTATTTCGACCACCGCGGAAAACTGTCGCGTCGCCAGCTGAAAAAACTGCTGGAGCAGAACTACGTGGCCTCCGATGCGCCGAATAATATGCACGGCCTGTGCGACACCGTGGGGGCCACCTATTATTTCCGCATCAAGGGCGTGATGGAAGGGCAGGTGTGGGGAACCGACACCTACACGAGGGATTCAAACCTTGGTGCCGCTGCCGTGCATGCGGGATTGCTGAAGGTGGACCAGACGGCTGTATTGCGTGTGACGGTGGTCGCGCCGCTGGCAAGCTATCCTGGCACGACGCGGAATGGCGTGACGACCACGGATTATGCGGATTTTCCGCATGCCTGGCGGTTGTCGGCGATTTGAGGGGGTTGTAGGTTATCTTCTATAGGAAGCAAGATCGTCTGCGGAAATAGCTTTGGAATCAGACAATCTGTAGTGACGTTCCTGAACGATGGAGACGTCATTCCCGTCAAAAATCAGTTCGAACAATGCAATCACATCGTCGGCCATAAATTGGGCTGAGACAGGGCGGGCAATTGAGTGCGCATAACGCGGCTGATGCTGACAGAATGCCGTATCCTGGATTGTCTGGATCACACCTAAAATATCTGTTCCGCCTTTGGCCTGAACCGGTACGACGTATTGAGCGCCACGCGCATCGATCCCAACATATAACTCGTCAATCTCAATCTGCCCGTAGTTGGGAATATTCGTACGAAGGTGATTTTGAAGGGAATAGGCCGTAATGCCCAGAAACGTGTCAATCAAACGATTGTAGCGGATCTTCGCCAGCAATGCCTGTTCATCGCTAAACGCATAGCGTGTGATGATCTCTGGTGTTGCATCGGGTATTTTTCGAACCATTAGGCCAGCGGTAGGTTCGATGTAGGCAAGGTTGGTGTGCCGAAAGCGATAGCGGGCATCTCCATCGCCCAAAATCAGCCAATGCTTGCCCTTCGGCAGAGTGTCCAAAATGGGCTTAGGCAACATCTTTCGGTATCGGTATGTGTAAATTACATCTCCGAGATTCTTGGGCATCTTCACTCCGAGGGAGGTCGCAGCGCCCGCAATTTCCTGACGCTCAAACTGAAATTCATCAGCTCCCGGTGTAAAGTTATCTGCAAAGATTTTTTCGATGATCGCTTCGTAAGCGGGTTTTTCTTTTAGTGCCTTCGGTTTCTTAGCCATTGACTACCCTAAGACGCATGAGCGTCTCCTCGATCTCGTGCTGTTTGCGCTTTTTTGCACCGCTTTTGCGGTCTCGGCGACCGCTGGGTGGTGCAACGCCAAAGTGTTCTGCAGCACTCGACATTTCCATGTAGAGCAGCGCAACATCTCCAAGATTTATCACATGATCCGGGCGTGCCGGGCGCAAATCCAAAGCTTTTAGGACGCAATTGGCAACAGCGCGTGCAAGTGGTGGCGGCACGGCGTTTCCAATCTGACGCGCGCCGTGCCATTTGGTTGCGTGAAATCTGAACCAGTCAGGGAAGCCATGAAGCCTCGCCATTTCACGCACAGTGATGCAGCGTGCATATTCGTAGTGGATCGGACGCGGGCTGGTAAAAGCACCACGAGCGCCGTCAGTACCCGCGCGCAGGGTATTTGAAACGCCTTTGGGTGGTAGTTTGAAAAAACGGCTGATCGGCTCCACATTACCGGCTGCGGTCTCGGCATAACGACGGCGTGAAATATCAGTATGCGTGGTTCGGGCACTCGATGTCAGCGCTGCGGGATTCCAGTTTCGAACATAACCGTTATGCCAAGCGTCGTTCGAGAGGCACCGAAGCTCAGCCGCGTACTCCGAAGGACTACTGAACAATGTGGTAGGAACCGTGTCGCTATCGATCAACATCTCAAAGCGGTCTGCGTCGGGAAGATCACCGATTGCATCCCTGCAACTGGGTCCGGTGGGTAGTCCGGCAATAAGGTGGCGATCACCTGCGGCGTTGAAATGCGGTGCCGGATAGCTTGGAAGCTTCTGCCCTTTTTTTGAGCCAAACAGGATTAGCCGTTGCCGGTGCTGTGGTGCTCCATAACGGGCAGCATCGAGAACCTGCCATGGCAAGCATACCGCATATCCTGCCTGATCGAAGGCTGCGACCAGTTCGTCAAGAAAGGCGCGATGCTTTCCCACGGTAAGACCTTTGACGTTCTCAAACACAAACGTATGGGCGTCGAGTTCGGCAACGAGGCGCACGAATTCGAGAACGAGATCGTTGCGCGGATCATCGAGAACCCTATGGCCGATAAGCGAAAACCCTTGGCATGGTGGCCCGCCAAACACACAGTCGATCTGTGCAGTTCCAACCCCTGCGGCGATGCGTATCTCGGCGGCGGTCAAACCGACCACTGATCGCGATAAGACGGCGGTTTGAGGGAAATTGAACTTGTGGGCAGCACAATGAACAGGGTCGATTTCAACCGCTGCAACAACATCGAACCCGGCTTGCTCGAAGCCAAGGCTCATGCCGCCTGCACCTGCAAATAAATCGATACTGATTGGTCGCTTTGCCATCCATCTTCTCGCTGACAAGCAGTGTTAGCTGTTTTAAAGCATGCTGTCGATCGGGATTTTTAGAAATCATCAATGAAAGCAGCACTTTCATTGGCTTATCGTGTCATTTGTTGAATTGCTATCGAACTAAGGGGCCAGAACAGAGCAAATTGCCTCCCTCATCTCCCCTTCGCCACAGCCTCCGCCCTGAACTCGCTCAGCGTTTTCCCCGGCGTGATCGCCTCGCTGTCGACGAAGCAATGGATGATCGAGGGCTTGCCCGAAGCTTCGCAGCGTTTGAAAGCCTCCGCGAACTCCTCTGTCTTTCGCACGGTTTCGCCATGGCCGCCGAAGGCGCGGGCGTAGGCGGCGAAATCCGGGTTCTTGAGGCCCGTGCCTGACACGCGGCCGGGGTATTCGCGCTCCTGGTGCATGCGGATCGTGCCGTACATGCCGTTATCGCAGACCACGATGACCATCGGCAGATCGTATTGCACGGCGGTGGCGAATTCCTGGCCGTTCATCAGGAAACAGCCGTCGCCCGCGAAGGACACGACCTGCGTTTCCGGGTTGAGGCGCTTGGCGGCCACGGCTGCGGGCACGCCGTAACCCATGGAGCCTGATGTGGGCGACAGCTGCGTGCCATATTTGCGGAAGTGATAGAAGCGGTGGATCCAGATGGCGTAATTGCCCGCGCCATTGGTGATGATGGCGTCCTCCGGCAGATGGTTGCGCAGCCAGATCATCACCTCGCTCATCTGCAATTCGCCGGGCGAGCGCGTGGGCTGCGCGCTTTGCGCCACGGCATTCTGGTTGATGGCGCGCGTCCACTCCTGCCAGCGCAGCGTGTTGGGCGGCTGCAAGCCCTCCACCGCCGCCGTGAAGGCCTCGGGCGAGGCGTTGATGGGCAGCGCGGTGGCATAGGTGCGGTTCAGTTCGTCGGGATCGGGGTGGACATGGATCAGCCGCTTGCCGTCACCGGGAATGTCGAACAGCGTGTAGCTCTGGGTGGAGGCCTCCGAAAGCTGGTCGCCGATGCACAGCACCAGATCAGCCTCCCTGATGGCTTTCGACAGGCCGGGGCTCATGCCCAGCCCGCCGTCGCCGGCAAAGTTGGGATGCGTGGCGGGAAACAGCGATTGGCGGCGGAATGTGGTCGCCACCGGCAGGTCGAAGCGCTCGGCAAAGCGGATGAGGCGCTCCACGGCTGTCTCGCTCCAGCGGCTGCCGCCGACCAGCACCATCGGGCGCTCGGCAGCCCACAGGCGCTTCTGCAGATCAGCCATCAGGGTGAGACCGGGATGGGTCTCGACCGGACGGAAGGCGGGCGCATCGGCGACTTCGGCAGTTTCCACCAGCATGTCCTCGGGCAGCGCGATGACGACCGGACCGGGGCGGCCAGAGGTGGCGACATGGAAGGCGCGGGAGATCAGTTCGGGAATGCGGGCGGGATCATCGATCTCCGTCGCCCATTTGGCGATGCCGCCAAAAGCCGCGCGGTAATCCAGCTCCTGAAAGGCGTCACGCTCGCGCATGCCTTTTTCAATCTGCCCCACGAACATGATGAGCGGGGTGGAATCCTGCATCGCGATATGGATGCCATGGGCGGCGTTGGTGGCACCGGGACCGCGCGTTACCATGCAGATGCCGGGCTTGCCCGTCAGCTTGCCCACGGCCTCCGCCGCCATGCTGGCACCGGCTTCCTGACGGCACACAGTGATACGGACGCTGGCGTCATGCAGCGCGTCAAGCACGGCGAGATAGCTCTCACCTGGCACGCAAAACACGTCGGTGACGCCTTGGACCAGAAGCTGGTCGACAATGAGCTGGCCGCCTGTGCGGGGTTTGGGCATGGTCATCTCCTTTTCCTTCTCCCCTGGGAGAAGGTGCCCGCTCTTTGGCGGGCGGGTGAGGGTGAATCACGACGGTCAGGGGTTTGCCCTCATCCGTCATGTGTTCCACATGACACCTTCTCCCGAGGGAGAAGGGAAGGGAAAAGCTATGCTATTTCCACCACGATCCGGCCCTTGACCTTGCCTTCAAGGATTGCGGCTCCCGTAGCGGGAAGGTCATCAAAACCGATCGTTGTGGTCATGGCATCGAGTTTGGCCAGCTCAAGATCGAGACCCAGCCGCCGCCAGACCTCCAGCCGCAGATCGCGCGGGCAGCCCACCGAATCCACGCCCAGCAGCGCCACATTGCGCAGGATGAAAGGGGCAACGCTGGTTGGCAGATCCATGCCGCCCGCCAGTCCACAGGCCGCCACTGCGCCGCTGTGCTTCGTCATCGACAGAACATTGGCCAGCGTGGTGGAGCCCACGGTATCCACCGCCGCCGCCCAGCGCTCGCGGGCCAGCGCCTTCACCGGACCGGACAATTCCGCGCGGTCGATCACCTCCGCCGCGCCGAGCCCCCTGAGATAATCAGCCTCTGCCATGCGCCCGGTGGAGGCGATCACATGCCACCCGAGCTTGGCCAGAATGGCCACCGCGACGGAGCCGACACCGCCCGCAGCACCGGTGACAACCACCGGACCGCGATCCGGCGTCAGTCCGTGTTTTTCCAGCGCTATGATGCATTGCATGGCGGTAAACCCCGCGGTGCCGACCGCCATGGCGTGCGCGGGCGACATGGTTGCGGGCAGCGGCACCAGCCATTCGGATTTGAGCCGCGCC
>JANPDL010000034.1:0-122220 GCA_031431475.1 Hyphomicrobiales bacterium | reverse complement strand
GGAAGCGCCATCACACCTCCCTCCGCTCGAAATCGATGCGGGGGTCGATCGCCGTGTAGAGGAGGTCGGAGATGAGGCCGATCACCAGGCCCACCAGCGTGAACACATAGAGATTGGCGAAGACGATGGGGTAATCCCGGTCAAGGGCGGCCTTGTAGGTGAGATAACCGAGGCCATCCAAAGAAAAGACGGTCTCAATCAACAGCGCGCCGGTGAAGAACGCGCCCAGGAATGCGCCGGGGAAGCCGGAGATAACGAGCAGCATCGCATTGCGGAAGACATGGCCATAGAGCACTTGAGATTCGCTCAATCCCTTGGCCCGCGCCGTGGTCACATATTGCTTCCGGATTTCATCGAGGAAGGAGTTCTTGGTCAGCAGCGTCTTGGTCGCGAACACCGCGATGGCCATGGAGATCAGCGGCAGGGTCACATGCCAGGCGTAGTCCTTGATCTTGCCGAAGGTTGAAAGCTCGGAGAAGTTCTCTGAATAGAGCCCCCGCAGAGGGAACACCTGCCAGAACGAGCCACCCGCGAAAAACACAATGAGGATGATGGCAAAGAGAAACCCTGGAATCGCGTAGCCCACGATGATCACACCGCTGGTCCAGATATCGAAGGCCGTGCCGTCCTTCACCGCCTTGCGGATGCCCAGCGGGATGGAGATCGAATAGGACAGGATCAGCATCCACAATCCCAGCGACATCGAAACCGGCAGCTTCTCCTTGATCAGTTGCAGCACGGTCGTATCGCGGAAATAGCTCTTGCCGAAATCGAAGCGCAGATAATCCCAGACCATCTTGAAGAAGCGTTCATGCGCCGGCTTGTCGAAGCCGAACTGCTTTTCCAGCTGCTTGATGAACTCGGGATCAAGCCCTTGCGAGCCGCGATAAGACCCGCCGTCACCACCGCCGCTGCCACCCGCCAGATCACCCGAACCGCCGCCAATGCGCGAGGCCGGATCGGTGTTGTTGCCCTGCAATTGCGCGATGACGCGCTCCACCGGGCCACCCGGTGCGAACTGCACGATGACAAAGGACACCAGCATGATCCCGAACAGTGTCGGGATCATCAGGAGAAGACGGCGGGCTATATAGGCGAGCATGGGCTCCGGAAATCGTTGTGGTCACTGATTCGGTATCAAAGTCCCAACTTCTTAGCTTTCTCTTGATCGTACCACCAAGTGCTGCCCACGACACCCATCAGGCTGGATGTTGCCGCGAATTGCGGCGGGCGCTCCGGTTTGCCAAAGATATCCCAATAGACCATCCAGGCGCTGTCGTTGTGCCATGCCGGAATCATGCTGCGGGTGGAACGCAGCACCCGGTCAAGCGCACGGCAGGCTATGTTAAGCTCTTCCCGCGTCTTCGCCCGGCCGATCACCTCGATCAGGGCGTCCGCCGCAGGTTCGGCAATGCCCGCAAGATTGCGCGATCCGTTGCGTTTCGCGGCTTCCGAACCATAGACACCACGTATGGAATCACCCGGCGTTAGCGTGCCGCCCATATTGCGCATGGTGATGTCAAAATCGAATTCGTCCGTGCGCTTCTGGTATTGCGCCGCATCCACTGTGCGCAGCTGTGCATCGATCCCCAAGAGCTTGAGGTTTTTCACCAACCCGCCCGCATGGGGATGCAGCGAGGGATCAAAATCCAGCATCTCGATTGTGAAGGGCTGGCCATTGGGCAGTTTCAGCACGGCGCCATCGCGCTTGAGACCGGCGTCCTGCAATAATTGCCCGGCGCGGCGCAGAACGTTGCGGTCCTGTCCAGTTCCATCGCTGACCGGCGGGATGAACGGCTCGTCGAATACCTCCGGCGGCAGCGTGCTGCGAAACGGCTCCAGCAGCACCAGTTCCTCGGGAGAGGGCTTGCCCACCGCCTTCAGCGGTGTGTTCTCGAAAAACGATGTCGTGCGCTTGTAGGAATTGAACATCAGCGTGGCGTTCGTCCACTCGAAATCGAAGGCCAGAATGAGCGCCTCACGGACGCGGCGATCTTTGAACTTCTCGCGCCGTATGTTGATGTGCCAGCCCTGGATCGAGGTTGGCCCACCCGTGCGGATCTGGTCACGCACCACCCGGCCTTCTTTGGCTGCCGGAAAGTCATAGCCCGTCGCCCAGGTGCGCGAGGTGAACTCCTGTCTCATCGTGAAGGCACGGCCCTTGAAGCCCTCGAATGCCACAGTGCGATCGCGGAAATACTCCCAGCGCAGGGTGGCAAAGTTGTTCTGGCCTACATTCACCGCCAGATCCTTCGCCCAGTAATCCGGCACGCGGTCCAGCTCGATGAAACGTCCTACCTCAAATCGACCGATCTTGTAGGCCCCAGACCCCAGTGGCGGATCGAGCGTGCTCTCCTCGAAGTTTTTCACGGTATAATAGGCCTTGGAGAAGATCGGCATCCCTGCGACCGTCATGATCAGGTCACGCGGCGGGTCTGGCTTCAGCTCGATCCGCAGCACATCCGGCGCTTCCGCCTCAGCCACCACCAGATCGCGCAGGACCTGCTGATAGACCGGATGCGCCTTGGTCTTCATCAACTGCAGCGAGAACGCCACATCCTCGGCCGTCAGCGGCGAACCATCGTGAAAGCGGGCTTCCTTGCGCAGTTTGAAGCGCCATTCCGGTTTGCCTTCGGTTTTGAGAACGCTCTCGGCCACCAATCCGTAAAGCGCATCAGGCTCATCGCCGGTGCCGCTCATCAGGCTGTCGAAGATACCGCCTACGCCCGCCGCACCATCCCCTTTGAGGATGAAGATATTGAAGGAATTGAACGTGTTGAAGTTCTGGTTCCCAGCGGTCGAGCTGATCTGCATCGACACGACACCGCCCTTGGGAGCAGCCGGGTTCACATAGCCGAAGTGCTTGAAATCAGCGGTTTGCTTGAGATCACCGAAGAACGACAGTCCGTGCTTTGCATTGGACCAATCCACAGCTGCCTTTGCAGGCTGGAGGCTCCCGGCCAGCATCGCCGCAGCACTACCCGCGATCACTGTCCGTCGGCTGGGCCCTGGAACCATGGCTTCCCGCTTCATCACCGTGCTCCTGTGTCGTGGATTCTCTCAACCCAAGATAGGGAGCATCATGGCCAAAAGCCAATCATCAGCGACTTTGGGTTCCAAGGTTCTTCCCGCCGGTCTTTTGCGCCTTCGCCTCATCCCACCACCAGATCGCCGGAAACGCCGTGGCTCCGTATTGCGGCATCACGGCAGGGCGGGCAAAGCGGTCCCAGCGCGCCACCAGTTCCTTGTCCTCGGTCATGATGGGAATGCCAATGGCGCTGGTGCGCAGCACCCGGTCCAGCAACCGCCCTGCTGCCACTTTCCCGACGCGGTCGGGGGCCAGCACCAGCTTTTCCACCAGCGCATCAACCAATGGGCTCTTCAGGCCGCCAAGGTTGTTCGTGCCGCGCTGGTCAGCACTTCCGCTCGTCCAGTACTCACGCTGTTCGCTGCCCGGTGCATGGCCTTCCACCCAGCCATGCGCGGCGATGTCGAAATCGAACGTACGCATACGATTCTGGTACTGCACATCATCCACAACGCGAATTTGGATCGCGACACCCAGCTTGGCAAGCTGGCTACCATAAGCCGACGCGACCTTTTCCATAGAGGCGTCGTCTAACACGAATTCAAGGGTCAGTTGTTCCCCTTTTGCGTCGAGCAAGAGGCCATCCTTCAATCGAAAACCAGCCTCCTTCAGCAGTTCCAGCGCATTAAAGAGACTGGTGCGGCTGGATGGAGAACTGGCAGAAAAGCTGGCCTCCTCGAGGGAACCGGGATTGGGCGTATCGGATAAAGTCTTCAACAAAGTGCGCTCATCAGGCGTCAATGGCCCCTTCGCCTCGAAATCCGTCTGCGGGAAATAAGATCCCGGTCGTGACAGCAGGGAGTGGAACACATTCCTGTTCACATCATCAAAACTATAGGCCATCGCCAGCGCGCGCCTGACCCGGATATCCTGGAATTTGGGACGACGCAGATTGAAAACGAACGCCTTCACAATACCGAGCCGCGCGATCCCGTAGATTTCCTTGATGACCCGCCCTTCACGTACAGCGGCAAAATCATATCCGACAACCCAGGACTTGATGCTGCTTTCACGCCGTACATCGATCAGATCAGCCCGGAAGGCCTCGAACATCACATTGGCATCGCGGAAATACTCAATGTGAATCTGGTCCAGATTCTCCGTGCCCACCCGGATCGGCACATTCCGGCCCCAGTAGTCAGCCACGCGCTCATAGGAGACTGACCGGCCCGCAATGAAATTCTTGACCGCATAGGGTCCCGAGCCAAGCGGCGGTTCCAGTGTTGTCAGCTCAATATCACGCGGCTTGCCCGACGCATTGACCCCCTGCCACCAGTGCCTGGGCAGGATGCTGAGCTGCCCGACATAGAGAGGCAGAGCAGGATCCCCCTTCTCGTTGAAAGTGAATCGGACCTCGCGCTCCGAAACTCTCTCGACTCCGCTCACCTTGAGCAGCAGCCGGTTCCACTGCGGTGACAGGCGCTTCCAAGCATCGAATGAGAATATTACATCATCCGCAGTGACCGGTCGGCCATCATGCCAGCGCGCCTCGGGGCGCAGGCGAAACGACACGGAGGAATAATCATCGGGAAAGGCCACGGCTTCCGCCAGCAGGCCATATTCGGTTGTGGCCTCATCCAGCGATACCCAGAGCAGCGGCTCGTAGATCGTCATGAGGTAAGCCGCGAGACTGCCCTTCACGCCGCTGATGAAGGGATTGAAATTGTCGAAAGTGCCGGAAACGCCAAGCCTAACCCGCCCGCCTTTCGGCGCATCAGGTTTCACATAATCAGGATAGCGGAAGTCAGGACCGTATTTCGGATCGCCCGTCAGCGAAATGGCGTGACGCCAGCGGCCTGGTTCAGGTGATTGGGCTTGGGCGCAGGCCAGTGTAAAAGCGGTGGCCATGAAAGCCGCCAGCCAAAATCTCCCCAAACGGAACACATACTGCGCCAGAACCATCGGAACATCATGTCAGGATCGGACTGAATGGCAATTAAACGATTTTGACAGCAGCAACAAAAGAGAGCCAGATCAGGCCCTTTTCAATCACTTCATCGAGTGAATCACTTTGGCAGGGCCAGCGGGCTGTCTGAAAGCGTGTTGAGATAAGAAATAAGGTCAGCCCGTGTCTTCGGGTTGGAGAGGCCCGCGTAAGACATCGAAGTGCCCGCGATATAACCTTTCGGGCTCTCGACGAATTTGTCGATCGCCTCGAAATCCCACTTCTCGCCCTTGGCAGCAACAGTCTTCAGGGCGGCCGAATAACCGAAGCCCGCTACCTGCCCCTTCGCACGGCCCAGCACACCCCACATATTCGGGCCAACCTTGTTGGCACCACCCTTCTCAGGTGTGTGACACGCCGCACATTGCTTGAAGGTTGTCTCACCCTTTGTCTTGTCGGCAGAAGCCAGACGCACCGCAATTGGCTCAACTGCAACAACAGGTGCAGATGCAGCCACAGCTGCACCCGCAGGCATAGGCAACTCATAACCCGCCTTCTCGGACTTCTTTTCGGCAAACAGCAACTCGCCGCCAAAGCTTGTCAGCATCACGAATGTCAGGGAACCCAGCACCGCGCCCGCGATCTTGTTCAGCTCAAAGGAGTCCATGATCCCCGTTCTCCAGCCAATTGGGAGATGCGATACAACGCAAGAAAGCGACGCATCAATTCTCACATCGTATTTTTCGCGTTCAAATAGACGCTTTGACGCGGATTGCGCAACCCGTATAAGCCGTGAAATCCGTGCTACTTTTTGACGCCTCACCCGCTGCGAACCAAGCTTGCCATGTCCGATCCCATCGTCGTCATCCCCGCGCGCATGGCAGCCACCCGCCTGCCGAACAAGCCTCTGGCCGATATCAACGGCAAGCCGATGATCGTGCATGTCTGGGAGCGGGCCATGGAATCGGGCGTGGGTCCGGTCATCGTTGCGACGGACAGCCGGGATATTGCCGCAGCGGTCGAAGCTGCTGGCGGTCGCGCCATCATGACGCGCTCAGATCATCCCTCGGGTTCGGACCGTGTGCATGAAGCCGTGGAAAAGGCTGATCCGGATGGTCTGCACGACATCGTGGTCAATCTGCAGGGTGATTTTCCCACGATTGATCCTCGCGCCATCGCCGTTTCCGTGCTGCCACTCGCGGACGCAGCGGTTGATATCGCAACACTGGCTGCTGTGATCGTGGAAGAGGACGAGATGACGGCGAGTTCCGTGGTCAAGCTCATCGGTTCCGAGATTGCACCCAACCGCTTGCGGGCGCTGTATTTTACCCGTGCCACAGCCCCCACCGGGCCGGGACCGCTCTACCATCACATCGGGCTCTACGCTTATCGCCGCAAGGCGCTGGCACGATTTGTCAGCCTGCCGCCGTCGCCGCTTGAGATTCGCGAGAAACTGGAGCAGTTGCGGGCCATCGAGGCAGGCATGCGCATAGACGTTGCTGTGATCGACCATGTGCCGCGCGGCGTTGATACACCGGGCGACCTCATCATTGCCCGCGAACTCCTGCGCTACAGACTTTGAGTGAAAGCATTGCACCTATGAAACAGCTGATTTCCTTCCAGGGCGAGCCCGGTGCCAACTCGCAGGTCGCCTGCGATCAGGCCTTCCCCGATATGGAACCCCTGCCTTGCCCGACCTTCGAGGATGCCTTCGCAGCAGTACAGGAAGGCTCAGCAGCGCTTGCCATGATTCCGATCGAGAACTCGATCGCAGGTCGCGTGGCGGATATCCACCACCTATTGCCGACCTCCGGCCTCCATATCATCGGCGAGCATTTCCTGCCGATCCATTTCCAGCTCATGGCCATTCCGGGCGCATCACTCTCGACCATCAAGGATGTCTACAGCCATGTCCATGCTATCGGCCAGTGCCGCAAGATCATCCGCAAGCTAGGCCTCAAGGCCCATGTGGCGGGTGACACCGCAGGCTCCGCCCGGCAGGTGTCGGAGTGGAGGGACGTGACCAAGGCCTCACTGGCGCCGCGTCTCGCAGCCCCGATCTATGGGCTGAATATTCTGGCCGAGGATGTGGAGGACGAGGCGCACAACACCACACGCTTCGTTGTGTTGTCGAAGAAACCGAATGTCTCGCAGCGCAACGGCGTACCGCTGGTTACAAGTTTTGTCTTCCGCGTCCGCAACGTGCCCGCCGCCCTCTACAAGGCCATGGGCGGCTTTGCGACCAACGGCGTCAACATGAGCAAGCTGGAGAGCTATATGGTCGAAGGCCAGTTCACTGCGACGCAGTTCTATGCCGAGGTCGATGGTCATCCTGAGGATCCCGGCCTGAAGCTTGCACTGGAAGAACTCACCTTTTTTTCCAAGGAATTGCGCATCATCGGCGTTTATCCCGCTCATCCCTACCGGGAAGAGGCCGCCAGGAACGGCTGACGCGCAGTTTTATTCGCTGTCTGCAAACATCTGCATGATGTGATGGGCAATCGCCATACGCGGCGGCGAACTGATACCCTTGGGATGCTCGTTGCGCAGGATCTGACGGATTTCCTCGCGGCTGAACCAGCGGGCATCCGCCAGTTCCGTCGCATCAATTGTGATTTCTGTCGATGTTGCTTCAGCCAGGCAGCCAATCATCAGCGAACTCGGGAACGGCCATGGCTGCGCTGTCAGATAGCGAACCCGCGCGGTCTTCACCCCGGTTTCCTCCAGGATTTCGCGGCGCACCGCATCCTCGATGGTTTCACCCGGCTCCATAAACCCGGCAAGGCAGGAATAGCGCCCCTCGGGGAACTGCGGCGCGCGGCCCATCAGGCACTGGTCCCCCCGGATCGCCAGCATGATCACCACGGGGTCCGTGCGCGGAAAATGCTCGGTGTTGCAGGCGTCGCAGCGGCGCTTCCACCCGGCGGAAGCCGCAACAGAAGCCACGCCGCAATTGCTGCAGAACCGGTGCCGGTTGTGCCAGAGCAACATCGCTTTCGCGGTGCCGATGGCATTGAGAATACCTGGCGAGAACAGCCCCTGCATGGCAATCGAGCGCATGTCGATGAGCTTGAGGTCATCACGCAATTTCAGATCCTCGAAGAATTCCGCGGCGATATCGAAGGCAAAGCGCGGTGCGCCATCCTCAAGGCCAAGGAACAGCGGCTCGCCTGCCTTGCCAAGATCGCGGGCCCGCGCCAGCGTCAGCAGCGGATTGAGTGCGCCGCCATCGAAGGCAAGGACAGGTGTATCCCGGCAGATCGCGACAAAGCGCGCATCCGGCGCATTCAGCGCCTCGCTTTGCCACGTCACATCTTCGCGCCGCCACGCCGCACGATCAAAGGCCAGTGTCGCAAACCCCAGGTCTGGTGCCGCAGCAGCCGGTGTCCCCTCAAACAGGTCCATCAAGCGCTCTCCTCAAGGCCAAGCGGCTTCAGCGCGGCCAGCATCCGGTCCATGATCACCCCCGCCATATGCGGAGGATAGGGGTGCGCTTCACCTACGCCCCAGACAGGGCCGGGCCACGCGGCATCCGAGACAAATCGCGCCAGTACATGCACGTGCAATTGCCGGACGCGGTTGCCAAGTGCAGCGACATTGAGCTTGTCCGGATTGAACAGCGCCTTCAAGGCCTGCGAGGCAGTAGCGATCTCACGCATGAGTTGCATTTGGTCATGCTCTGAGAGATCGATGATTTCGGCGAGATCAGGCTTTTCAGGCACAAGAATGAGCCATGGATACCGCGCGTCATTCATCAGCAAGACGCGGCTGAGCGCAAAGTGGCCCAGCAGCATCGTATCTTCATCTAGATGGGGATCGAGAATGAACGGGGAATTGGAACTAGAAGGCATGGGACAGATTCTTTCTGCCCCATGCTCGCATTATCCAGGAAGCCTCCGCAAGACGGGAGACACTTTTAGAAGCTGTAGCCCAGTTTCAGCTTGGCAATGTGGCGGCTGAAGTTGTCGAGATCGAGCGAGTTGGGCGTGCCGCGCGCCTGCCCCGCAACCTGCGTGGCGAACGTGCCGGAAATCGCAAGCTTCTCCGTGGCCTGCCAGAACGCCGTCGGGCCGATGAACCACGCATGGCCGTTCATCCGGTTGAGAAATGTGCCCTGATAGGCGCTGATATACTGGCCCTCGGCCCCGAGATAGAAGTTATCAGCGAGCTTGGCAGAAACCGCAGCACGCACATTGAAGCTCGACGCCCGGCACCAGCCGCCAGTCGGCCCGACCGCCGGTGCACAGCCGTTGAGGCCATTGGTTTCGCTGCTGTTCCAGCCCTGCCCGTATTCGACATTGAAGGCACCGTAGATACGGTCAGGCACCAGTGCAAAATCCGTTAGTATCTTGAAGGAGTTGCTGGCTGCACGCGAGCGCTCGGAACCAAAGAACGGTGTCAATGGATCACTCAGACGGTTGTTGACAGCGCTGTAGCCAGGCTCTGCTGACACGGTGAGGCCGATGCCATGGGTGGCGCGGCCCAGAATCTTGTATTTGAACTCGATCTGGCCGCCGAAAGCTGTAGCTGTCGCACTGGTGAGATCAATGCGATTGTTCAGGCGTGCGCTGCCGTAGTTCAGTGATGGCCCGATTTCCAGACAGGGAAATGGCGAGGTCGAAACCTGCGCCTTGATGTTGTGGCCGCTCAAGGTGCCGAAGCGCGTGCCGTAAGCGCCATTGTACTCCAGCGACCCACCCCAGGAGCCAAGGTCAGCCACATCCGAACCCGATGAGAAGCCGAAGATATCGGTCGGCAGACCAGATGTCTCAAGGCATGCGGCAGAAGGTGCTGACGGAGGTATCGGCTTGATCACCTTGCCCGGCATGTCTGCAGCGGCAGCAGCTGACATGGAAAGCAGCGATGCGACACCGGTTGCGAGGAGGATTGAGGAAAAACGCATTGGAAACCCTTGCTTCAATGCAAAAAGACATGCCTTGAATATGGTAAACAACGGCTTTCACGAAATAGTGATTGTTTCCGCAGCTTGCGAAATCCCGAAGTGTTGCAGATCAGCCACATTGCGTAACTCTGTTCAGCAGAACCGGTCGCGCGGCCCCACGCCATCTGCTATCCGCTGCAGCCAATTGGATATCTGAATGCTGTCGCAAGCCAAAACCCAGGACCTGATCGATCTGCTGGAGCAGGCGGGCTATCCGCGCGCCGATGTACCGTTGCTGCAGCGCGCCGATGTCTTTCTGGACCTGTCGGGGGAAGACATCCGCCGCCGTCTATATCTGACGCAGGATGCAGCAGGTACCGAACTGTGCCTGAGGCCGGAATTCACGATTCCGCTGTGCCTTCAAGCTGTTCGCGCGGCAACCACTCCGCTGAAAACAACTATGTCCTATTGTGGCCCTGTTTTCCGGCATAGGCAGGGCGAGAGTGGTGAGTTTATCCAGGCCGGTGTCGAATCACTCGGTCGAACCGATGCGGAAGCGGCTGACGCTGACGTGCTCGCACTGGCGATTGAAGCTGCACGCGTGCTGGGCCAGACATCCCCCACGATCCGCATGGGTGATGCCGGGCTGATCCACGGCGTGCTGGAAAGCCTCGCCGTGCCGCAAGGTCTGTCGCGCCGACTCAAGCGGCGTCTGGCAGCGGGCAAGTCACCCCGCGAGGCGCTGGGGCAGGCCAGTGGCGGCTCAGGGCTTGATCGCTATGCCGGTGTGATGTCGGCGCTGGAAGGGGCCAAAAGCGACGCGGCCCGCGCCTTCGTCGGGGACATGCTGTCGATCAGCGGCGTGCGCGCTGCAGGCGGACGCTCTGCTGCGGAAATCGCCGGACGCTTCTTGCGCAAGGCACAGGAGGGCGCGGGCGGGCTCGATCCCGCCAAAGCCGATGTTCTGGAGCAGTTCCTGTCGATCTCGGGTGATCCCGATCACGTCGCAACAGCAATTCGCAAGCTGGGCCAGACCCACGGCCTCGACATCATGGCCGCAGTTGAGCGCTACGAATCGCGCATCGGCTTCATGGCGGCGCAGGGCATAGATCTCGCCAGCGTGACGGCCTCCGCCGGGTTCGTACGCAACCTCGATTATTACACGGGCATGGTCTTCGAAATTGTACCCGCCGTTCCCGATTCCCCCCAACCGCTGGTGGGCGGTGGCCGTTATGACACTCTGCTCAAGCGTCTGGGTTTTGCAGAAGATGTTCCCGCCGTCGGCTTCTCGGTCTGGGTCGAGCGGTTCAATACACAAGCGGGGGCTAACCTGGCATGACCAGCACGCTCATCATCGCTGTTCCCTCCAAGGGGCGCTTGCAGGAAAACACGATGGCGTTTTTCGCCCGCGCCGGCCTGCATCTCAGCCAGGAAGGCGGCAGCCGCGACTATCGCGGCGTCATCCGCGATCTGCCCGGCATCGAGATCCTCTTTCTCTCGGCCTCCGAAATCGTGGCCAAACTTGAATCGGGCGATACGCACTTTGGCGTTACCGGCGAGGATCTGATCCGCGAGGCGGTGGCGGATGCGGATCGCAAGATTACGCTGCTGTCGCCGCTGGGCTTTGGCCATGCCAATGTCGTCGTGGCTGTGCCTAAAGGCTGGATCGATGCCAGCACCATGGAGGATCTGGAGGAGATCGCGGCGGATTTTCACAGCACGCACAACAGGCGCATGCGGGTCGCAACGAAATACGTGAACCTGACGCGGCGCTTTTTCGCGGAGCACGGCGTGGCTGATTACCGCATCGTGGAGAGCCTTGGTGCAACGGAAGGAGCACCATCATCTGGAACCGCCGAGTTCATTGTCGATATCACCACGACCGGTGGCACGCTGGAAGCCAATGCGCTGAAAGTGCTGGACGACGGCGTGATGCTGAAATCGCAAGCCAATCTTGCGGCGTCACGGGTGGCCGACTGGTCGGCCGAGACACGTGATCTCGCCCGCAATGTGCTGGGGCGTCTCTCGGCTGAGCAAGCGGCTCGCACCACGCGCGAGTTGCGCGTCACAGCACCGGCCTCGGTGATCGAGGCGCTGGCGTCACTGGCAACAAACGAAGGGGCAGAGATCAACTCCGACGCTGCTATATCTCCACTGTTCGTAACAGTGAATGCAGATCGCGCCGCACATCTCTCGGCAGGTCTGGTTGCTGCCGGTGCGGATCACGTCTCGGTGGTCAAACAGGATTATGTTTTTGCCAGCCGCTCGCCGCTGTTTGACCGGCTGGAAGCCAGTCTCGCATCAATGACATAGCCCGATAAAAGGCGAGGCCGCCCGGGGGAGGGACGGCCTCGACAGTTAGCGGTCGAACGGGGGAGGTTCGCCCGCTTGGGGGAAGAAAGACCCTTTCGGATCTTCAAGGAAAGATTACGCCGAAATACAGTCGAGTGATCAGAGCGTAAGAATGCGCACTGACAAATGCGTATCCCAAGAAATGCCCAGAATGGTCATGGGCGCGCACTTGAAATTTTGAATGAAAAATCTCGAATTTAAACATTTAGATCACGTTACGCTCCAGCAACGGGCGGTTCGCAAGCAAACGCGCGCAGCCCAGTGGTGCAAGATCGAGACTGCGGAATCCGCCGTGAATCACAAGTTCCGCGATCCCGCGCCCGACCGACGGGGATTGCTGCAATCCATGGCCGGAGAAGCCAGCCGCGAGATACCCATTCTCAAGGCCGGGGACCCTGCCAACCAGTGCGTTGTGATCAAGCAGGCACATATCGTAATGCCCAGCCCAGGCGCGCCCGGGACGAATGGCTTCGAACGCGGGTACCCGCGCTGCCAATGCAGGCCAGATGATCTCCTCGAAGATTGGCCAGTCCACATCGAAATCTCCGCCATGATCCGCCTCGTCCAGATCATCCGGCGAGAAACCGGCAATGTAGTCCCGCCCCTCGGGCCGTACCCAGACGCCTGACGTATCAATCAGAAGAGGAAAGCGCGGCAGCTCTGTCTGGCAAGCAAAGGGGAAGACGCAGCGCTTCTTGGCATAGACCGGAATGGGAAAGCCCATCCGCGCTGACAATTCCCGCGCGCCCGATGCTCCAGCCGTGTTGATGAACGCGCCGCAGCCGATCTCCGAGCCATCATCTAGGCTTGTCGCCGTGATCCGCCCGCCGGACTGCGTAACACCCACCACCTTCGCCTGCAGGTAGGTCACGCCCAGTGAGCGCGCCTTCCTGCGGAACGCCTGACACAGACCATAGCCATCGAACCAGCCCTCGCCTGACTTGCCCCAGCTTCCCGCCGCGAGATCATCCGTGGCGAGCCATGGAAAGGCCTGCCCGAGCCCATCCTGATCATAAAACGCAATATCCGCACCACGGCTGTTTTGCAGCACGTTGATCTCGCGCAGCAGCGGAGCCCCCTCGGTTGTCGCGAGATAGAGATAACCGCCCTCTTTCAAGCCGACATCGACGGACTCGCCGTCAACCGACAGATGCTGATTGATATTCCGCAGGAAATCGATGCCATGGAGCGAGATATCGATGTTCACGGGCTGCGAGAACTGCTGGCGGATCGAGCCTGCGGACAAGGCCGAGGCCGAGCGCTGGTAGGTCGGGTCGGGTTCCACCACCAGTACCTTGAGCCGCCCGCCGGATTGCAGCGCGAGCTGATACGCCGTGGACGAGCCCATCACCGCGCCGCCCGCAATCACCAGATCGAAATTCTCTGTCATGCCCCGCTGTAAATCAGGCGAGTTCCCGCGAAAAGTGCCGAATGCTGATCGGATCAATCCAATTTTGCGATTGGCTGACACAATGGAAAGGCGCTATTCCGCTGTCATGACCAAAACACCGCGCACCAAACCCTTCCCCGCGACCGCCAAAGAGGCCGCCTCCATCCTCAAGCGCCTCGGCGTTCCCAAGACCTCCTTCGTCAAGGAGGGCGGCATCGCTGCACAGTCTCCGATCACTGGCGAAATCACCGCGCGTGTCCGAACTGTAACTAAGGACGAGACCTCCACCATCATCGGCATGGCACACGAGGCTTTCCTCGCATGGCGACAGGTCCCCGCACCCCGCCGTGGTGAACTGGTGCGCTTGCTGGGAGAAGAACTGCGTGCGGCCAAAGCGGATCTCGGCCGTCTGGTGACGCTGGAAGCGGGCAAGATCACCTCCGAAGGCCTTGGCGAAGTGCAGGAGATGATCGACATCTGCGATTTAGCCGTCGGCCTGTCGCGTCAGCTCTACGGCCTCACCATTGCGACGGAGCGCCCGCTGCACCGCATGATGGAGACATGGCATCCGCTGGGTGTCTGCGGCGTGATCACGGCCTTCAATTTCCCCGTCGCGGTCTGGGCCTGGAATGCCGCACTGGCGCTGGTCTGCGGTGATCCCGTGGTGTGGAAGCCCTCGGAAAAGACACCGCTCACCGCGCTAGCGGTTCAGGCGATCTTTGACCGCGCCGCCAAACGCTTTGGCGATGCGCCAAAAGGCCTGTCGCAACTGCTGATGGGCGGCGCGGACATCGGTGCGGCCTTGGTCGAGGACAAGCGCATCGCCATCCTCTCCGCAACCGGCTCCACGGCGATGGGCCGCAAGGTCGGCCCGAAACTGGCCGAGCGCTTCGCACGGAGCCTTCTGGAACTGGGCGGCAACAACGCCGCCATCGTCTGCCCCAGCGCCGATCTCGAGCAGGCGCTCCGCGGCATCGCCTTCGCCGCCATGGGCACGGCGGGGCAGCGCTGCACCACCTTGCGGCGGCTGTTCGTGCATGCCGATATCTATGACACGCTCGTGCCAAAGCTGCGCAAGGCCTATGGCTCGGTGACCATCGGCGATCCCCGCCAGCCAGCTACGGTCATTGGCCCGCTGATCGATCAGCAGGCCTTCGACGGCATGCAGAAAGCCCTGTTTGACGCCAGGCGGCTGGGCGGTCAGGTCACCGGCGGCGCGCGCGTGCTGGACAAGGCCAATCCGGATGCTTTCTACGTCGAGCCTGCGCTGGTCGAGATGCCCAAGCACGACGGCCCCGTGCTGCACGAGACCTTCGCGCCCATCCTGTATGTGATGCGCTACACAACAATCGAAGACGCGATCGCCCTGCAGAACGCGGTGGCGGCAGGCCTCTCCTCCTCCATCTTCACCCGCGATATCCGCGAGGCCGAGCTTTTCATGTCATCAACCGGATCGGATTGCGGCATCGCCAATGTCAACATCGGGCCATCAGGTGCAGAAATCGGCGGAGCCTTCGGCGGTGAAAAGGAAACCGGTGGCGGACGCGAGGCGGGGTCCGACAGCTGGAAGGCCTATATGCGGCGCGCCACGAACACGGTGAATTATGGTGCCGCGCTGCCGCTGGCGCAGGGCGTGACGTTTGATGTGGGGTGAGGTGTAGCAAACCGGGGAACGCTTCCGCTCTCTGGAGCGGAGCATTTGCGCGAGCGGAAGAATCCGGCAGCTTTCCTCGCTTTGCCGACAGGATGTGAAAGGATAATAAGCCGTAAATAAGAATAAGTTGACAGCTGTCAACTTTTGCGGGTGCGCATGCACGTTGAGAAAATACGGAGTTACGTGACAGTGCACTAAACTCGCTCTCACCTTTCCACGTTAGCAAACGCGCACTCACCCCGCAAACTGGAGACTGTTTGCTGCCGCTGGCGCAGGGTGTGACGTTTGATGTGGCGGCTTGATTCAGCATTGCCTACATTAATGCATGCATTATTTTTCAGCTTCCCCCTTGATTTCCTGACACAGCCGTCGAACAGTACACGTCCCCACGGCATCTCGCCGTGTAACGAGAACAAATGCGATGCGGCGGCAACAACGGACCGTCGCGGAGGAAAGACAGGAACATGGCATCAGTGGATGTGCGCGGTGTGCACAAGGCTTACGGAGCGACGAAAGTCATCCATGGCGTGGATATTGCGATCAAGGACGGTGAGTTCGTCATTCTCGTCGGCCCCTCGGGCTGCGGGAAATCGACGCTTCTGCGCATGATCGCGGGACTGGAGAACATCACGGGCGGCGAGGTGGCGATTGGTGATCGCGTGGTCAACAATGTGCCGCCGAAAGAGCGGGATATTGCCATGGTGTTCCAGAATTATGCGCTTTATCCGCATATGTCGGTGGCCGATAACATGGCCTTCTCGATGAAACTGCGGAAAGCGCCGAAGGAAGAGATCAAGGAGCGCGTGGACAAGGCGGCCAAGATTCTCGGCCTCGAGAAGCTGCTGGATCGCTATCCCCGCCAGCTTTCGGGCGGCCAGCGCCAGCGTGTCGCCATGGGCCGCGCCATCGTGCGGGATCCGCAGGTCTTCCTGTTCGACGAGCCGCTGTCCAACCTCGATGCCAAATTGCGCGTACAGATGCGCACCGAAATCAAGGAACTGCACCAGCGCCTCAAGACCACCACAATCTATGTCACGCATGACCAGATCGAGGCCATGACCATGGCGGACAAGATCGTGGTGATGCATGACGGCATCGTGGAGCAGATGGGCGCGCCGCTCGATCTCTACGACAGTCCGCAGAACCTGTTCGTGGCGGGCTTCATCGGCTCGCCCTCAATGAACTTCATCAAGGGCACCATCGAGGCGAAAGGCTTCCGCGATCACCAGGGTACGCTGTGGACCATCGGCAAGACGCCGGCAGGGTCCATTGGCAAGAAAGCCGTGATGGGGCTGCGGCCAGAACACATCATGCTCGATCCGAAAGGTGTGAAGGCGACGGTCCATGTCATCGAGCCTACGGGGTCAGAGACGCAGGTCGTGGCCGATGTCGGCGGGCAAACGCTCACCTGCGTCTTCCGTGATCGCATCACTGCAAAACCCGGCGAGACCATCATGATCACGCCGGACAAGACCGTCACGCATCTCTTCGATGAGGAGAGCGGCAAGCGGCTGCATTAGAACGGACAGATCAACACACACCAGCGGCTGCACAAGAAAAAACGCCGCTGGTTTTCTCAGGGAGGGAAAGCCAATGATGAATTTCAATCGACGTTCGCTGCTCAAGGGCGGCGCGGCTCTGGGGGCGGTTGGCGCCACCGGCTTCGGCGAATGGGCCAAGGCCTGGGCGCAGGCCAGCACCTGGAAACCAGAGGCCAATGCCTCGATCCAGCTGCTGCGCTGGAAGCGCTTTATCCAGTCTGAGGAAGACGGCTTCATGGTGCTGGTCGACGCCTTCACGAAGGCAACCGGCGTCAAGGTGACCGTGATCAACGAATCGCTCGACGACGTGCAGCCCAAGGCTTCCGTTGCCGCCAACACCAACCAGGGTCCGGACATGTTCTGGGGTCTGTACTCCCTGCCGCACCTGTTCCCGACGAAGTGCATGGATGTGTCGGACGTCGCGGCCTATCTCGGCGGCAAGTATGGCGGCTGGGCTCCGACAGCCGAAACCTACGGCAAGAGCGGCGGAAAGTGGATCGCCATTCCTGTGGGCTACAATGCCAACGTCATCAACTACCGCCAGAGCATGATCGAAAAGGCTGGCTTCAAGTCGATCCCAAAGGATACAGCGGGATTCCTGGAACTGATGAAGGGCCTGAAGGCGAAATCCGTCGGCGGTGGTTTCGCTCTCGGTCGCGCTTCGGGCGACGGCAACGCCTGGGTCCACTGGGCATTGTGGGCCAATGGCGGCAATACTGTCGACAAGGACGACAAGGTCATCATCAACTCGGCTGAGACGGCCAAGGCACTGGAATATGCCAAGGAGCTCTATGCCACCTTCGTGCCGGGAACGGCTGCATGGAACGACGCTTTTAACAACAAGGCGTTCCTGACGGGAGAAATCTCGCTGACCAACAATGGCGTCTCGATCTACGCGGCCGCCAAGGCTGGTGCTGCAGCGGACCCGAAGATGAAGGAAATCATGGACGACATGAACCATTCCACCTGGCCTGTCGGTCCGGTCGGAAAGCCGACCGAGTTCCACATTGCCTATCCGATGCTTGCGATGACCTACACGAAGGTTCCAATGGCCTGCAAGGCGCTGATGGCGTTCATGATGGAAGCCGAGAACTACAACAAATGGCTGGGTTCTGCGGTTGCCTATATCTCGCATCCGCTCAAGGCCTACGACGCCAACCCGGTGTGGACGGCCGATCCGAAATATACCGTCGCCAAGACAGCAGCCTGGGACACGCTTACGGCGGGCGGTCTGGGCTCTGTCGGCGAACGCGCGGCAGGCGCGCTCGCCGACTTCGTGGTGCTCGATATGTTCGCAGCGGTCTGCACTG
This sequence comes from Hyphomicrobiales bacterium, assembly GCA_031431475.1. Classification (GTDB taxonomy): domain Bacteria; phylum Pseudomonadota; class Alphaproteobacteria; order Rhizobiales; family Beijerinckiaceae; genus JADCCX01. Next base: position 104,118 of record JANPDL010000034.1, on the reverse strand, counting down.
GCCGCGAGGACGTGAAGGGCTCTATGCGCATCGCCGAACGGCAGTTGCAGCGGATCTATCGTTGAGTTCAGATGTGCTTTCCTTCCCCCCTTGCGGGGGAAGGTGGCATGCGAAGCATGACGGATGAGGGGTCGCACAAGCTTCTCAAACCTGCGTGACCCCTCATCCGCCCGCCATCCGGCAGGCACCTTCTCCCGCAAGGGGAGAAGGGGGAGATATGCTGAATGACCACAACCACACTCCGCGCACCGCCCCGCGAGACCACCGCCTGGGACAGGCTGGTGGTCAATCGCAACTGGCTGGGCTTCTGGTTCATGCTGCCCGCGCTTGCCTTCCTCATCCTGTTCCTGGCCTATCCGCTGGGCCTTGGTGTCTGGCTGTCCTTCACCGATACCCGTGTGGGACGCCCCGGTGTGTTCATCGGCCTCGAGAACTATGAATGGGTGCTGGGCGACCGGAAGTTTCAGGATGCCGTGTTCAACACGCTGTTCTACACAACCGTCGCCAGCGTCATCAAATTCGCTGTGGGGCTCTATCTCGCCATCCTGCTGAACAACAATCTGCCCTTTCGCGCGCTCATCCGCGCCATCGTGCTGATCCCTTTCATCGTGCCGACCGTGCTTTCGGCCATTGCTTTCTGGTGGATTTTCGATCCGCAATTCTCGGTCATCTCGTGGCAGCTCAAGCGATGGGGCTGGATCGACGGCAACATCAACTTCCTGGGTGATGCCTGGAATTCTCGCTGGAGCGTGATTTTCGCGAATGTCTGGCGTGGCGTGCCGTTCATCGCGATCACGCTGCTCGCTGGTCTCCAGACGGTCTCGCCCTCGCTTTATGAGGCCGCGACACTGGACGGTGCGTCCGGCTGGCAGCGCTTCCGCTATGTCACCTATCCGCTGCTGACGCCGATCATCGCGGTGGTCATGACCTTCTCCGTGCTCTTCACATTCACGGATTTCCAGCTGATCAAGGTGCTGACCAACGGCGGTCCGGCGGGTGCAACGGAACTGATGGCAACCATGAGCTACAACACCGCGATTCTGGGCGGGAAGATCGGCGAGGGTGCCGCCATCTCGACCGCCATGATCCCGTTCCTGCTCGCAGCTATCATGATCTCGTGGTTCGGGTTGCAATCGAAAAAATGGCAACAGGGAGGGAGCGACTCATGACCGACGCCACACTTAAAGCCCCCGCTATCTCCCATGGCAGCGATGCCTCGGACGGCATGAGCTATCTCAACACGCTGCCACGCCAGATCGTGACGGTGTATATCCCGCTGCTGATCATCCTGCTTGTCCTGCTTTTCCCGTTCTACTGGATGGCGGTGACCGCAGTGAAGCCGAAGGAGCAGTTGCTCGACCTCAACACCTACAGCCCGTATTTCACGCTCTCGCCGACGCTGGAGCACATCAACGCTCTGCTTTTCAAGACGGATTATCCGTTGTGGCTGTGGAACACGATGTTCGTGGCAGTTTCCGCGACTGTTCTTTCGCTCATCGCATCCACTTTCGCGGCCTATGCCATCACACGAATTCGCTTCAAGGGTGCGCATGCGCTGGGCGGCATCATCTTCCTGGCTTATCTCGTTCCGCCATCGATCCTGTTCATCCCGCTCGCCACCGTGATCTATCAATACGGCCTGTTCGACACGCCGTTTGCGCTGATCCTGACCTATCCGACGATCCTCATTCCGTTCTCGACCTGGCTGCTCATGGGCTACTTCAAGACCATCCCCTACGAGCTTGAGGAATGCGCGCTGATGGACGGGGCATCACGCTGGCAGATCCTGATCCAGATCATCCTGCCGCTTGCCATCCCCGGCCTGATCTCGGCGGGCATCTTCTGCCTGACCTTGTGCTGGAACGAGTTCATCTACGCCCTCACCTTCATCAACACGCACTCGAAGAAGACGGTGCCCGTCGCCATCGTCACCGCCTTCACCGACGGTGACCAGTACCGCTGGGGATCGCTGATGGCGGGTGCGCTGGTGGGATCGCTGCCGCTGGTGATTTTGTATTCGTTCTTCGTGGAACACTATGTGGCCGCGATGACTGGCGCGGTTAAGGAATAAGAATCATATGACGAGTTTCAACGCTGAAGTATCCGCACAATTAAGATGCTACGTTTATCGACTTATCGACCCAATGAATGGCGAGACTTTTTATGTCGGGCGCGGTCGGGGGAATAGAGTGTTCGACCATGCAAACGGCGTAACAATTGACGAAAATGATGGGTTGGAAGATACAAAATTAGAACGCATTCGTCTAATAAAAGACAAAGGACACGATGTTATTCATATAATACATCGCCACGGATTGAGTGATGAAGCAGTAAAAGAGGTCGAAGCTTCGCTAATCGACGTTTTTACTGGCCTCACGAACAGGATAGGAGGACAAGGTTCTTCATCATTCGGTCCATCAAATGCAATCGACTTAATTCGTCGATATTCCTTGGCTGAGGCTCAACGTGATCAAGATCACAAATTGATCGTGATTAAGATAGCAGACGCCACTGTCGTTGAACGTGGCAACCGACTTGAGGCGACACGCAGTGCTTGGCGAGCAAGCCTATCGCGAGCAAATTCTTGCGACTTCGCTTTGTCGGTTACGAACGGAATTATTCGTGATGTTTATGCTGTTAAGGGAAAGTGGGCGAGCATCGAAGAGCGTGGAGGACGAATAGCATTCGCAATGGATGGTGCGACCAATGTACCTGTCGAAGTGAAGTCTCGCTATATAGATAAGCGAATGCCTAACCAAGACAGAGGTGCGCAAAACCCTATCAGTTATTGGGATTTCTGAGATGACCACACTCGCTTTCGTCGGCCTGGGCGCCATGGGCCGCCCGATGGCGCGGCGGCTGTTGGGAGCTCCCAACACGATTGTGCGGGGCTTCGACATCAGCCCTGCATCTCTTGCAGAACTCGCCACGAACGGCGGCATTCCCTGCCAGACCGCTGCCATTGCCGCCGAAGGTGCAGACACACTGCTGCTGATGGTTGTGAACGCCGATCAGGCCGAGCAGGTGCTGTTCGCGGATAGCGCCGCCCTCGCCCTCGGCCACGGCAAGCTGGTCATCCTGATGGCGACCTGCCCGCCCGACCGCGTGAAGGCCATCGGCGCAAAGCTCGCCGATATGGGTATCGATTTCCTTGATGCGCCCGTCTCCGGCGGTGTTGTCGGCGCTGAGAATGGCACGCTGACCATCATGGCGGGCGGCCCGAACGCGACGTTCGAACGTGCAAAACCAACACTCTCGCTCCTGGGTGACAAGCTGCGCCATGTCGGCCTGAACCACGGTGACGGCGCGGCCATGAAAACCGTCAACCAGTTGCTGTGCGGGGTCCATATTGCGGCAGCGGCGGAATGCGTAGCGCTGGCGGAAAAGCTGGGCCTAGACGGCAAGACTGTGATCGACATCTTGTCGCAATCCGCCGCTGGTTCCTGGATGCTCGCGAATCGCGGTCCGCGCATGGTGATGGACGATCCTCCTGTCACCTCCGCCGTCGATATCTTTGTCAAGGACATGGGCATCGTGCTCGCAGCGGGTGAACAGGCAAAGCTCGGGCTGCCGCTCTCGGCGCTGGCCCGCCAGATGTTCTTGCAGGCCTCCGGCATGGGTCTGGGACGCGCCGACGACAGCCAGGTGATAGCGGTTTACCGGCAGGAGAAGTGAGCCCCTTTTTCCTTCTCCCCTTGCGGGAGAAGGTGGTCGGCGGATGCCGGCCGGATGAGGGGTCGCACAGCTCTCCCCGCTCAGTGCAATCCCTCACCCGTCATGCATTCCGCATGCCACCCTCTCCCGCAAGGGGAGAGGGAAAAACAGTAGCTACCGCTGGCAACTCGCACAGAAAAATGTCGAGCGCCCGGACTGCACAATACGCTCCACAACGCCTGAACATTTCGGATCAGGGCACGGCTCGCCTTCGCGGTCATAAACCTTGAACCGGTGCTGGAAATAGCCGAGCGAGCCATCGGTATGGGCAAAGTCCCGCAAGGTGGAGCCACCCGCCTCAATGGCTTCCTGGAGGACAAGCCGAATTTCGTCCGTCAGCTTCACCGCGCGCGAGGTGGGTGACCCGTCTTTCCGCACAATGGTGCCAGCGGCACGGCGCGGTGACAGGCCCGAGCGGAACAGCGCCTCGCAGACATAGATATTGCCCAGCCCGGCAATGAGCTTCTGGTCCAGCAACGCGGCCTTCAGCGGTGCAGCTTTGCCCTCGAACAACTCCGCCAGCTTCTCTGGCGTCAGTGCGTTGCCCAGCGGCTCGATGCCGATATCCTTCGTCAGTCGATGCGTGGCAATTTCGTTGCGCGGGATCAGGTCCATAAATCCGAAACGGCGGACATCATTATAAGTGATGCGCGCACCGCCCTCCATCTCGAACACGACGTGGTCATGGGCGGGCAAGCGATTGACGGTCTGGGTAAACTCCCCCGGCGCCTGCATCCTGTCGCCGGACTCGATGATGAACCGCCCGGTCATGCCCAGATGCATCACCAGCACCTCGCCATCATCAAGATCTGCCATCAGGTATTTCGCTCGCCGCCCCATTGCGGTGATGGTTTTTCCCGTGATCCGCTGCGTAAAGCGATCAGGAAAAGGAAAGCGCAGGTCCTTGCGGTTTGTCCGCACCGACAGAATGCGCTTGCTCTCCATCACGGGCTGCAAACCACGCCTGACCGTCTCGACCTCGGGAAGTTCGGGCAAATTCATATTCCAGATTGATTATAATTGACGATTATCCCGCGCCGCGACATTGGCGGCGTGGCGTAAACAGTGACCGAGCTATATGGTACCCGCTGGTTCAAGAGAAGCATGAGTTCACACGTGACCAGAATCGACCATTCCTTGCCGTCCTCCCGAAAAGCGGACGATGACACCACCCATTTCGGGTTCGAAACCGTGCGTACCGCTGAAAAGCAGGGCCGCGTTGATCAGGTATTCCATTCCGTCGCGCAGAAATACGACATCATGAATGATGTCATGTCCGTAGGCCTGCACCGGGTCTGGAAGGATTCGCTGATCGCACAATTGCGCCCACCGCAGCATCGGCCATACCGCCACCTCGACGTCGCGGGCGGCACCGGTGACGTGGCGTTCAAGATTCTGGAAGCAGCGGGCGACAAGGCCCATGTCACTGTGCTGGATATCAACGGTTCCATGCTGGGCGTCGGTGCCGAGCGGGCCGAGAAGCGCAAGCTGCCGGGCCAGATCGATTTCGTGGAAGCCAGCGCCGAATCCCTGCCCTATCCCGACAAGACCTTCGACAGCTACACCATCGCCTTTGGCATTCGGAATGTGCCGCGTATTCCGCTGGCGCTGACAGAAGCTTTCCGGACATTGAAGACCGGCGGGCGCTTTCTCTGCCTCGAATTTGCACCGGTGGAAACGCCAGTACTGGACAAGGTTTACGATGCCTATTCCTTCAACCTGATTCCTGCTTTTGGCAAAATGATCACGGGCGATGCCGAAAGTTATCGCTATCTCGTGGAATCGATCCGCCAGTTTCCCAAACCGGATGCTTTCGCCGCCATGATCGCCAGAGCAGGCTTCCGTCGCGTCAGCCACCGTGCGCTGTCCGGCGGTATCGTCAATATTCATTCCGGCTGGAAACTGTAGCTTCGTGTTTGCGTTCCTCCGTCATTCCTTCCGCTTTGCCCGCGTCGGCTTTGTGCTCGCGCGTGAGGGCGTGATCTCGCGTATCGATCCCGCCATGGCTCCTCCGCAGGCCAAGCCACTGTTGTGGATCGCTGGGCTCATCGCCCGCAAGACCAGCGCCGATGCCGCCGAGCGGCTCTCGACAGCGATTGGCCGTCTTGGGCCTAGCCATGTGAAATTCGGCCAGTTCCTTGCCACGCGCCCCGATGTGGTCGGCACTAGGCTCGCCCGCGATCTGGAGCGATTGCAGGACCGCATGCCGCCGTTCCCGACAGCGCAGGCCCGCGCGATTGTGGAAGCGACGCTGGATGCGCCGATTGAGCAGATCTTCTCCAGCTTCAGTGAGCCCGTCGCTGCAGCGTCTATAGCGCAGGTCCACAAGGCAGTGCTGCGCGACACGGGCGAAACGGTGGCAGTGAAAGTGTTGCGCCCCGGCGTGCGGGGCCAGTTCAAGCGCGACCTCGATGCGTTCTACGGCGGCGCCCGCTTTGCCGAACGCTATTTGCCGATGATGGAGCGTCTGAAGCCCACCTCTATCGTGGAAGTGCTGGACCGTTCTGTTGCCATGGAACTCGATCTGCGGCTGGAAGCGGCAGCGCTGTCAGAAATGGCGGAGAACACCAAGGGTGATACTGGTTTTCGCTTGCCTACCCCCAACTGGGAGCGCTCCGGCCGTGATGTTCTCACCATGGAATGGATCGACGGTATTCCGCTGACCGACCACGAGGCACTGGCGAAAGCCGGGCTTGACCTTCCAGCGCTGGGCCGCACTGTGATTGAGAGCTTCCTGCGCCATGCGATCCGCGATGGTTTCTTCCATGCCGACATGCATCAGGGCAACCTGTTCGCGGATCGCGATGGCAATCTCGTGGCGGTCGATTTCGGTATCATGGGTCGGATCGGCGACAAGGAGCGGCGGTTCCTGGCGGAAATCCTGTTCGGGTTCATCACGCGCAACTATCGCCGTGTGGCGGAGGTGCACTTCGAGGCGGGCTATGTTCCGGCGAAGCATTCCATCGATGATTTCGCCCAGGCCATCCGCGCCATCGGCGAACCCATTCATCAGCGCAAGGCGGATGAAATCTCCATGGCCAAGCTGCTCACCCTGCTGTTCGAAATCACGGAACTCTTCGACATGAAGACACGGCCGGAATTGGTGATGCTGCAGAAGACCATGGTTGTGGTGGAGGGCGTCGGTCGCACGCTCGATCCGCAGCTCAACATGTGGAAGACAGCAGAGCCCGTGGTGCGCGGCTGGATCGAGCGCAATCTCGGCCCCATCGGCAAACTACAGGACGCTGGTGAAGGTATCGGCCAGATTGCAAAGGCTGCCTTCAAGATGCCGGATCTGGTGATGCGGGGCGAGCGACTGGTGGGCGAGCTGGAAAGCGCGACATCTGCCGGCTTCCAGCTTTCGTCCGGCAGCATCGAGGCCATAGGCAAGGCAGAAGCCCGCCGCGCCCGCTGGGGCAATGCTGCACTCTGGTTGATCGCGGGTCTGCTGGCGGTCGGGTTGTGGAAGCTGTTATAGGTTCTGGATGAGTATCATGTCAGGGACCGCACCTTTGAACCCAAAACGCATCCTCCTCATCGTCGGCGGTGGCATCGCGGCCTACAAGGTTCTCGATCTCTGCCGTCTCGCCCGCCGCAAGGGCCTCGCGGTGCGGGCAATCATGACCAAGGCTGCAGGTGAGTTCGTGACGCCGCTGTCATTGGGTTCCGTCACGGGTGACAGGGTCTATGGCGAGCTGTTCTCGCTGACAGACGAGGCCGAGATGGGCCATATCGAGCTTTCGCGGGACGCCGATATCGTGGTCGTAGCACCGGCGACAGCCGATCTGCTGGCCAAGATGGCGCATGGACTGGCCAATGACCTGGCTACCACAGCACTGCTCGCCACGGACAAGAAGGTGCTGGTGGCGCCGGCCATGAATCTGAGGATGTGGGCGCATCCCGCCACGCGCCGCAATGTCGCACAGCTCAAGGCGGACGGCGTGACCTTCATCGGCCCCACAGCCGGTTCCATGGCCTGCGGCGAGTTCGGCGTGGGACGGCTGGCAGAGCCCGCTGACATACTGGTGGCCATCGAGACCATGCTGAAGGGCGATACGGCCATTCCGTTGCCGGAAGGAGCCTGGGCCGATGCAAGCGAAACCGGCGCACGACCGCTTTCCGGCAGGCATGTTGTCATCACCTCCGGCCCCACCCATGAGCCGATTGACCCCGTGCGCTACATCGCCAACCGCTCATCCGGCAAACAGGGCCATGCAATCGCTGCGGCAGCAGCGGCAGCCGGAGCGCGCGTTACGCTGATCTCTGGCCCCGTCGCTATTTCCGATCCTTTCAGCGTCAGCACATTACATGTCGAAACGGCGCGCGAGATGCAGGCGGCAGTGGAAGCCGCCTTGCCCTGCGATATCTTCATCGGTGCGGCGGCCGTGGCCGACTGGCATGTGAGCACTGCTGCTGGCGAGAAAATGAAGAAGGGCAAGGCTGGCCCTCCTGCTCTCGCGCTGGTCGAAAATCCTGATATTCTGGCGGGCGTGGCCAGACGTTCCAAAAACCGTCCTCGGATTGTTGTCGGCTTTGCGGCGGAAACCAGCAATGTCTCGGCCTATGCGCAAGCCAAGCTGGCAAGGAAAGGTTGCGATCTCATCATAGCCAACGATGTCAGCACCACGGGCGAGACACCTGGTGGAGTCATGGGACAGGCCAGCAACACCGTCCACCTCGTAGACGCCAATGGCGTCGAAAGCTGGCCAACCATGGGCAAGGACGCGATCGCCGAACGATTGGTCGCCCGGCTTGCGGCCATGTTGAAACCATGAGCCAGCCACTGCCGATTTCCATCCTGCAGCTGCCGCACGGCGCTGACCTGCCACTTCCAGCCGCTCAATCCACCGGAGCAGCAGGCCTTGATCTGATGGCTGCTATCGGGGCCGATGAACAAATTACCATCAAAAATTGTGAAAGAGCCCTTGTTCCGACAGGCATCGCGCTCCAGTTGCCACAGGGTTACGAAGCCCAGGTGAGGCCGCGTTCCGGACTGGCGATGAAGCACGGTGTGACCGTTCTGAATGCGCCGGGAACCGTGGATGCGGATTACCGGGGAGAAATCAAGGTTTTGCTTGTGAACCACGGACAGGAGCCGTTTGTTGTGACCCATGGCCTGCGTATCGCCCAGTTGGTGATCGCGCCGGTGGTGCAGGTGCAACTGGTCGCCGTTTCTGCGCTTGAGACAAGTGCGCGGGGCGATGGCGGTTTCGGGTCCACCGGACTGATTTGAGGGAGTGAAGAGATGATTCTTCTGTCGCGTCGCAGCATGTTGGGCGTTGCCGCCGTGGTCGATATTGCCATGCACGCGCGCCCTGGTCCGGTTGCGGCCAAAATGCTCGCGGCACGCCATCAATTGCCACCCCGCCATCTGGAAACGCTGCTGCAGGCGTTGGTGCGCTCTGGAATCCTCAAAGGTGTGCGCGGCCCCAGAGGCGGCTATGAGCTGGCCAAAGAGCGCCGCAAGATCACGGCTGGCGATGTCGTGCGCGCCGCAATGTCCTCGCAAGAGGAGGACAATGAGATGGTGGAGCCCGAATCGCAACTCGTTGATCTGGTCGTCGGACCTGCCGTAAAGGCCGCAGGGGCATCGTTTCTCACCAGTCTTGACACCTACACGATCGAGGATCTCTGCCACAGCGCCGATCAGAAGAAGGTCTTTGCCAGTGATCACAGCCAGACCGTCGATTTCACGATCTAGTGCATGATGTCCAGAAAGCTGACGTAAAATAGGAATGGCATCGACACTCCGGCGTTGAATTGCTAGCCTTAGGCCAAGCTCTGCCAGAATAATGCAAGCCGAGAGAAACAATCCGATGACAAACAGCCAAAAGCCCGGCCGTGGCCGCATCTATGAATCCATCACGGACACCATCGGCAATACGCCTCTGGTGCGCATTGGCAGGCTGGCTAAGAGCCGTAAGGCCAAGGCTACCATTCTGGCCAAGCTGGAGTTTTTCAATCCGCTGGCCAGCGTCAAGGACCGTATTGGCGTCTCAATGATCGATGCGCTTGAGGCATCGGGCAAGCTGAAGCCCGGCGGCATCCTGATCGAGCCGACATCCGGCAACACCGGCATCGCGCTGGCCTTTGTGGCTGCTGCGCGCGGCTATCGCCTCATCCTCACCATGCCAGAAACCATGTCGATCGAGCGCCGCAAGATGCTGGCCTTCCTCGGCGCCGAAATCGTGCTGACCCCGGCGGCGCAGGGCATGAAGGGTGCCATCGCAAAGGCAGAAGAACTGCAGCGCGAAACGAAGGGTGCCATCATTCCCCAGCAGTTCCAGAACCCAGCCAACCCCGCGATCCATCGCGCGACCACGGCAGAGGAGATCTGGAACGACACGCATGGCAAGGTCGATATCTTCGTCTCCGGCGTCGGCACCGGCGGCACCATCACCGGTGTCGGCTCCGTGCTCAAAAAGCACAACCCTGCGATCCGCATCGTGGCAGTGGAGCCGGAGGATTCACCCGTGCTGTCCGGTGGCACGCCCGGCCCCCACAAGATCCAGGGCATCGGTGCGGGCTTTGTACCTGATATCCTGGATCGCAAACTGATCGACGAGGTCATCACCGTCGGCAACCAGACGGCGTTCGACACCTCGCGGTTGCTGGCCAGGAGCGAGGGCATTCCCGGCGGTATCTCCTCCGGTGCAGCCATGGCAGCGGCTCTGGAACTGGCCTGCCGCGACGGTATGGACGGCAAGACCATCGTCGTGATCATCCCCAGCTTCGCGGAACGCTACATCTCCAGTGCGCTGTTCGACGGATTGTGATGCCGCCACGCTTCCAGTTCGTTCGCATCATGGACGAGCTTACCGCTAGCCTCGATGATCTCGCCAACGCGGCGGAAACGGAAGGATACAGCCACATCCAGCGCCTGCTCGCGGACTGGCGGGACGGCAAGGAGCGCTTCACATCGGACGGCTGCCTATTGCTTGCGGCCATTGCCTCTGATGGCGAAGCCCAGCCCCGGGCTGCGGCCATTGGTGGTGTCACCCGCGATCCATTCCTGGAGTACACCCTGCGGCTGCGGCGGTTCTACGTCGGGCCAGATGTCCGGAGACAGGGTCTTGGTGTCAGCCTTGCATCAGCCTTGATCCAGGAGGCTTCCGCAACAGGCAAGGCCATCGTGGTGCATGCAGGCGACGTGCGTGCTGCAAAATTCTGGGAAAGCCTCTGTTTCTCGCGGGTCCTTAACAAAAATCATACGCATGAATTAATGTGAAGCCCGCAAAAACCTTCCAGACCTGACCAAGGCATCCGCATGAAGCAGGCAATTCCGCCGCTTCACCACGCGGAGACCGGTCATGGCGACGCTGACAATCCGGACAGGCACAGCCGCAGAGACCACGACAACCCGCCGCATCGCCGCAGCTATCCTCATCGTCGTGTCGTTTTTCGCCATCGTCGTTCACGGCAAGACAAGCCGTGGCCCCAAGCCCGTGATCGTCGAAACCTCGGAAACCATCCGCTTCGCAGACCGGCCTGTGTTCCACTGAAATCCGGTTCCCGGTGAAAGAGGGCGTTGCCCACCGCTGCGGGATCAGTTATGTGCATTTCAGGCACCCGTAGCTCAGCTGGATAGAGCGTTGCCCTCCGAAGGCAAAGGTCACACGTTCGAATCGTGTCGGGTGCGCCATTTATTCCTAAGGCCTTGATATCGTTGGAAATCAAGCTATAACAACGGCTTGCAGCCTCGTGACTGTTACACACGGTGCCAGAACGATGGGGCAGCGGGCAGTCTGGACATTTCTCAAGGCCGAGGGCCTGAGCTTCAAAAAACCTTTCTGCCGACGGAAGTCACGTCTGGATTGCCCGCACGCGAGCCCGCTGTAAAGCGCATCGGCACAGGATTTGATCCCCGCCGTCTCGTCATCCTCGACAATTTTGGCTCTCACAAAGGCAAGCCGCAAGCGCGCGACCGCCAGGGCGAAGCAATACAAGGCCGACTCCGACACCCAACACGCTGACTGAAGCCGCAACCAGCCCTCAGAAACGAAAGCGCTCAGCACAATTGGCAGGCCTTTGCGCCGCCACGCTGGCCAGAAATTGCGCTGCCATTGACAAGAGTAGCAGCTTTACCAACTTCGATGTCGTTGCATGTGAAGTTGCGCTTTCCCTTACCGTGACCATCCCTCCACATGACCGTTTTCAGTCTTGGCCAGATAGAATTGCAGCACGTTACTCCTTTCGCATTCTCGCCGGCGTCGACAACAAAGGCGCGAGGGTGAACTGCACAGGGGCAGTTCAAAAAATTTACTGATTTATTTCAATGATTTGAGTGGTGCGCTTGAGGGAACCGTAGAATTTATGTAACTAACTGAATATTTTAGTCTATTTACAGTATGATTTGCTAATAGACCAACAAATAGACCAACAATTTATCCGGCTGCACGCGGTTTTCGGCGGTTGCGGGCGGATGGCGCGGGCAAACCGGGTAGCCTGAAAATCATTATCCTGTGTGGAGGTGGCCTCTTGCATGGCGTGGACTTTGTGCGGGATGCTACCGGACAAACAGGTTGACTGCACCGCTGGCGATTCCCGCGAGGCCTTCGACAATGTGAAGGTGATCGAGAATGCCCACACTGGACTGGATCGGGAAGCAGGCGGTGGTGAACCACCATCGCGAAGTGCCGTATCGGTTGATCCATTGCGACAAGGACAAAAGCGTCGGCGATCCAGACGCGGGCAACCTGTTGGTTCAGGGCGACAACCTTGAAGCCTTGAAGGCGCTGCTTCCCTATTATGCGGGCAAAGTGAAGTGCATCTATATCGACCCGCCCTTCAACACTGGTTCCGAAGATTGGATTTACAACGACAATGTAAATTCGCCAGAAATTCGTGAATGGCTTGGGACCTTGGTTCGGAAAGAAGGTGAAGACCTTTCGCGCCACGATAAATGGCTTTGCATGATGTACCCAAGAATCGTCTTATTGCGCGAATTTTTGGCAGACAATGGCACGATGTTTTTTCACATCGACGATAATGAGCTTGGAAATTCAATTCAGCTTTGCGACGAAATTTTCCATCGAAAAAATAGGGCGCACGTCATCGCATTCAAACAGGCTTCGGCAACGGGGCATAAATCAATCAATCCGGGATGCGTGAGCGTAACCAACAACGTAATCGTCTACGCCAAAAACAAGGCGAACTGGTCTCCGAACAAAGTCTTCACGGGTCGCGAACGTGATACGCGCTACAATGGGTGGATCATAAACCGTGATGCGCCGTACGAAAAATGGCAGTTCACGACATTGATGAACGGATTTGCCAATAAAAAAGGGCTTAGCCTAAAAGAGGTTCGAAAATTCGTAAAAGATGCACCCAGTGAAATTGACCAATTTGTTCTTGAAAACTCTGCATCCGTTATCAGGACTGCACGTCCCGATTTTGATAGCGTAGGCCAAAACACGCAAGACGCAATTACGAATTCATCGAATTCCCCAAACGACATTTTCAGAGTTATTCGGGATGGATATAGCGATATCTTTCTTCGTGGAGGCGAAAGAATTCTGTTTTATTCAGACAAAATCAAATTGGTAGATGGGAAGCCAATATCAGGCGAGCCGCTTACCACTTTGTGGGATGATATTCTTTCCAACAATCTTCACAACGAAGGTGGTATTGAATTTCCGAAAGGGAAGAAGCCGGAAGCACTTATCAAGCGTTGCTTCGAACTTGCAACCAAACCGGGCGATCTTGTCATGGATTCGTTTGCTGGTTCAGGAACTACGGCGGCTGTTGCACTTAAAATGCAACTTCGCTGGATTACGATTGAAATGGGTGAACACGCTAAATCGCACACTGCCCCGAGATTGAAGTCAGTAGTCGAAGGAAGTGATCTTAGTGGAGTTTCAAATGACACGAATTGGAAGGGCGGTTCCGGCTTTCGTTTCTGCACCCTTGGCGAACCGCTGTTCGATGCCGATGGCAATGTAAGCCCCGCCGTCACCTACCCGGACCTTGCCGCCCATGTGTTCTTTTGCGAGACGGGTTCGCCTATTCCGCACCGGGTGGACGGTTCAACGCCGCTGATCGGCACCTTCCAGAACAGGGTGATCTATCTCTTGCACAATGCCGACGCCGTGGGCGTTGCAAGCACCAATGCTGGGAACGTGCTCACGGGCGGCGTTCTCGACACGCTGCCCTTGCCTGACCCGGGTTTTGCGGGCGCGCGCATCGTCTATGGCGAAGGCTGCACCGTGCCCGATGACCGGCTTTCCCGCCTTGGCGTCACCTTCAAGCAAATCCCCTATCAGATTGAGGGGCTTTGAGCATGGCGGCACTTCCTTCTGAAATCCTGCTCTACACCAGCGAAGACGGGGAAACCCATGTCGATGTTCGTCTTGTCGATGAAACGGCTTGGCTGACACAGGCGCAAATGGCTGATCTGTTCGACAAGGATGTGCGCACGATCAACGAGCATATTGGCAACATCTTCGATGAGGGTGAGTGCGAGGCCGGGGCAACTATCCGGAAATTCCGGATAGTTCGATTGGAAGGCGCGCGAGAGGTTACGCGTGAGATCGAGCATTACAATCTCGATGTGATCATTTCGGTTGGCTATCGCGTCAAGTCGCTTCGCGGCGTTCAATTCCGCAAATGGGCAACCGCGCGACTGAAGGAATACATCATCAAGGGCTTCGTCATGGATGACGAACGCCTGAAACAGGCCCGCCATGATTACTTCGATGAAATGGTGCGGCGCGTTCGTCGCATCCGTGTTTCGGAGCGGCGTTTTTATCAGAAGATCACCGATATCTTCGCACTGAGTATCGACTACGATTCCAATAGCCAGGCATCGCGGGATTTCTTCGCCACCGTGCAGAACAAGTTCCACTACGCCATTCACGGCATGACCGCGCCGGAAGTGATCAGGAAGAGGGCAGACGCTTCGCAGCCGCTCATGGGCATGTCGTCGTTCAAAGGGGTGAGCCTCCGTGCCGAAGATGTGACCAGCGCCTTGAACTATCTGGACGAAGACGAATTGCTGGCAATGGAGCGCATCGTTCAGCAATATCTCGACTTTGCAGAAGGGCAGGCTGAACGGCGCATACCGATGAAAATGGCGGACTGGATCACCAAGCTGCACGGGTTCCTGACACTGAACGACCGCGACATTCTGCAAGGCGCGGGTAAGGTGAGCCGCAAGGATGCCGACACCAAGGCACTTGCCGAATTCGAGACATACCGAATCGAACAGGACCGAACCGCTATCAGCGATTTTGACCGCAGCACGAAGAAGCTGTTGGGCGACAAGCCGAAGACAAAGGGCAAATCGTAAATGAGCTTGCCCGTTTTCAACCTGAAGAACTATCAAATCCAGACGCTTGTCGCGCTGCGCAAGTTTCTCGAAAAGACGGTTCAGTTTGGCAAGGCTTCAACGGCCTTTATCGATGAAACAAACCGGCCCTATTACAACCCATGGGCAGAAACGCCATTAGAGGGCTTGCCCTATGTCTGCCTTCGCATCCCCACGGGCGGGGGCAAGACCATTCTCGCCGCGCATTCGGTTGCCGCTGCCGCCGATAGCTTCCTGCACACCGATGCACCAACCGTGCTTTGGCTAGTGCCATCGCAGACAATCCGCGAACAGACCTTGGCGACGCTTCAGGACCGGGCGCACCCGAACCGCCGCGCCCTCGCGGATCGCTTCGGCGAAAACATCCGGGTAATGACCGTTGCCGATGCGCTCTATGCCAAGCGCGCCGATTATGACGGCGGCGCGGTGGTAATCGTCGCGACGATCCAAGCCTTCCGGGTGGAAGAGACGGAAGGCCGCAAGGTCTATGAAGCCAACGGCGAATTGATGGACCATTTCACCGGGCTTGCCGATGGCTTGCGCGATGCCCTGGAGATTGGACCTTCCGGCGATCCGGTGCAGTCCCTGGCGAATGTGCTGCGCTTGCGCCGCCCGATGGTGATCGTCGATGAAGCCCACAATGCACGGACGGATTTGTCATTTGATACTTTGGCGCGGCTGAAGCCGTCGCTGATCGTCGAATTCACGGCAACGCCCGTCACGCCGGAAGAGCACAAGCCGGAAAAGGGCATTTACGCGTCGAACGTGCTGCACCAAGTTTCAGCCGCCGAACTCAAAGCTGCGGAAATGATCAAGCTGCCTGTGATCCTTCGCGGGCGGGCAAACCACACCGAAACCATCGGCGATGCCATCGCGTGGCTTGATTATTTGACCGACACTGTGCGGGAAGAAGAGAAGGCCACGGGCGAATTCATCCGCCCTGTAATGCTGCTTCAATCTGAACCCAAATCAAAGGACAAGCCCACGCTTCACGCCGAAGAGGTGAAGAAACTTCTGGTTGATGATCTCCGCGTGCCTGAAGCGCATATCGTGATCGCGACCGGCGATACGAAAGGGCTTGATGGCGTCGATCTGTTCGACCGTGATTGCATCGTGCGCTTCATCATCACGCAACAGGCGTTGAAGGAAGGTTGGGATTGTTCCTTCGCCTATGTGCTGTGTTCGGTCGCGGAACAGAAATCGCCCCGCGCGGTGGAACAGCTGCTGGGTCGCGTGCTGCGCCTGCCACGCGCCTCCCGCAAGCGGAACGAAGACCTGAACCGCGCCTATGCCTTTGCCACCACCACAAGCTTCCAGAACGCCGCAAACACCTTGCGCGACGGGCTTGTGAACAATGGCTTTGAAAAGGTCGAAGCCCAGGCGCTTGTGCGCGCCGTGCCTGCTCTTCCCGGCATGGAAGAAGGCGGATCGGCCTTTGTCTATGAAGAGGCGCTTCCCGCCGATGTGGACGCCACGACTTTCAAGACCAACATCGAAATCGCCACGGGCGGGCGGGTTCAGGTCGATCTTGAAACGGGCACGATCCGGGCGCGCGGTGCGCTCACGGACTATGACCGCACGGCGATGAAGCTTGCCATGCCGGAAGCGACGGCAACCACGATTGACGCGCTTGTGCATCGCTCACGGGGCGCGCGGTTGAAGGTGCCCGACCAGCAAGCTGCACTGATCCGCTTTGCCGTGCCCCAATTGACCGTGCGGGCCGGGCAAGGATTTGGGAAACAAGCATGGCAATTGTTCGACCGGGCGCATTTTCTCGATATCCCGTGGAAGCTTGAGGAAAGCGACGCCGCGCCGATCCTTGATTTCTTCGTGCCGCCCCGCAATGCCGCCGAAGAAGCCCATATCGATGTGGATGCCAGCCAAAAAGTGAAGGTCGAATTCGTCACCGATCTGCACGAACAGCTTGCCTTGGCGCTGGCCTTGCGCGGGTGGACCAAGAACGCGCTTGTGAACTGGATTGACCGGCGATTGCCGTATTCATCCCGCCGCGACATTACACGGGTGTCTTCGACGCTGTTCATCTCCAAGGCACTGGATGTGATTTCGGCGAAAACGGGCATGAACCTTGAAGCTTTGGCGCGGGCGAATTTCCGGCTTGTCGATGCGTTCATGAAGATAATCGCCAAGCACCGTGACGTTCGCGAAGCGAGCGCCTTTGAACGCGCCCTGTTCCCGCAAAGCGGCCTTGAATTCCAGACCAGCGCCGACGTTGAACTTGTGTTCGATGAAAGCCGCTATGGCTACAATCAGCCCTATAAGGGCGGCACGGACTTCAAGAAGCACCTGTTCCGTGTGATCGGCGATCTTGAAGCGACCGGCGAAGAACACGAATGCGCCATCGCGATTGAACGAAATCCCCACATCAAGGCATGGGTGCGCAACACATCGCGCCAACCACATTCGTTTTGGCTGCAAACATCATCGGACAAATTCTATCCCGATTTCGTCGCGCTGCTGAACGATGGGCGCATCATGGTGATCGAATACAAGGGCGCACCCTATTTCACGAACGACGATTCCAAGGAAAAGCGCTTGATCGGCGATCTTTGGGCGGATCGATCCGGTGGCAAGTGCCTGTTCCTGATGATTGAGAAAAAGGAGTTCACGCGGATTGACCGGGCTATTGCTGGGAAGTGATCGCGTCGCCGAACGCATTCAAGGCTCATCGCGGGAACGCGGCGGGAAACGGTTCGCCCTGAGATAGGCCAAGCTGTCGTGTGCCCATTGTCTGAGTTCCTGCAATTCGGATGGCGTGAGTCTTGTTGAAATGGGGGCGGGATCGGCCTTCGGCTTCGGGGACTGATTCCGCTCCTGATCGAGGCGCATCTTCTCATACTCGTTCTGATCCAGCCGCGCGTGCTTGTTCAGGCTCGCCACCATCTCTTCGACGATCTTCTGGCTGCGCTCGTCCTTTCGGTCCCTCTCTTGCGCCTGCAAAGCCTTCGTAGACAGGCTGAGAACCTCGCCCTTTCCAGTTTCACCAGTCGATGGCGGGCCAGAAGGCCGCTCGCGACTTTCTGTTTCCCGGCTTTCCCTCAATTCATCCTGTTGTCTCTGCCAATCGCCCAGCGCCAGCCCGGCTTCGAGCATATCGGCCATGTCCTTCGCGGACATGTTCGACAAAGCTTCGCGCTGCTTCGGCGTAAGATCGTTTGCCATCCTGAACCTCTCGTCGTTCTGGTGGACTTCTCATATCAAAAACGGCGTATGACGTCTTCGCAAGATGCGCGATTACCGACGCTAATGTTGCACTCACACATTAGGGTAAAGTAGGGGTCCAGTCAGAGGGTACAAGTCTGAAATTTGCGCATGTGGTATGGCTCCTTTCCAGCAAAGGATTTCCACCATTGTTCGGGCGGGACAAGCTCGTGCCCTGCCTATTCGAAAGGCTTGGGCCATCGACACAAACCTATCCTTTTGAACCGACACCCAAGGACCACAAGCCACCCCCTATAAAGGGGGAGTGGCGCTTGGGGGTGTTCATGGGAGTGTTCAACCCCAAGTGAATTGCAGTCATTTGGGTTGCCTTTGGGTGCTTGGGGTATCAAACCTTTCCACTATGTCGGCATTGAAGCTGATAAATCCTGCCGCCTTCAATTCCACTAGCAGCTGGCGAAAACGTTCTCCATAGTTGCCGGGCGTCGGTCCTAGAAGCTGCCCTTTGGCCTCATTCAGAAGGGTGCGCCTTGAGCTTTGGCCGACAGATATGATGGCGAGAAGCTTGCCAGCAGCGGGGCTTAATGGTGAACTCCTGTTTCCACCGTCAAGTGGTGCTGCGATGACGGCGGCAAATCCGTCTTCAATCGCAACTTCCTGAAGCCGGAAATCGAAGGAGCGGCCCTCCTGGATTGCATTGGCCTTGGTGACCCGAAGGCTGCGGACACCCGACTTGTATGTCGTGACAGTTATCTCCAGATGAACGCAGGCGAGAATAGCGCTACTACCACGGGCGGAGCGGCCATCTTTTACTGTGTGATGCACCAGTAGGAGTGCTGCCGTCGGAAAGGCGCGGGATATGCGGTCAATTTGCCGGAAGGCGGCGTTCATGTCCTTGGCCGAATTTTCATCCAGCGCGCCGAACGTGCGGGAAAGTGTATCGATCACAATAAGCCGTGGCATCCCGCTGGTCGCGGCCAACGCATTGATCATTTCCTGAACATCGTCAGGCTGGTCAATCGCTAATCCGCGCTCTGAAATGATGATGGGAAGTTCGCCGCCACCAGCGGCTATCAGCCGTTGCAGAGTCAGCGTTATCTTTTCCATCGCCACATAGACGACTTCACCTTGCGATGTTGCGACTCCGAGAAATTCCCCCCCTTCTGCCACAGCCAAGGCCATGCTGATGGCAACCGCTGACTTGCCGCTTCCCGGCGCGCCAACCAGAGCGGCTATCTCTCCGGCTGCTAGCAGTCCAGCGATCACGGAATGCCGTTTGGGCGGCGGCCCAATGTCCCGCAGAAACTGGAAACGAGACGGTTCAGCTTTCACTTTGTCCATAAGGTGGTGCATCAGCTTTCCCGCTCACCTTGGCGCAGCGACGAATGGAAGATTGCGCGCTGCACTGGGTTTCCCGTCAACTTCGGCACGTTCCCCTCACGCCGCTTTCGGGTCATCAGCGGGCACGCCGTTCTGGCGTCCGATTGTCGGGAGGGATGCCCGAAAGCGGACGATTTCGCTTTCCGCAATCAGGGTCTTCGCGCCAACCTTGATGGCTTGCAGCTTGCCAGTCTTGATCGCGGCATAGATGGACGTGGTTCGAAGGCCCAGAAGCGGGGAAGCTTCAGGAAGGGACAAGAGGCGGTCGATTGATTGCACTGGTGTTCTCCACGGTTCATGCGGTTGGCTACGAACGGAGAAATCTCAGGTTTTGAGTGATGCGCGAACTTGGAATCGGCCCAAACCCAATTCCAAGCTAATGCCTAACAGGGTCGTTTTGCGCATAAATCGCTGCCAGTTCAGGCATTTCGCGTGTCAAAATCTGACGCATCGATTGCTTATAAACCTTGAAGTTGGTGGAAGAAATCCCAACCCCTTTCAGCATTTTCCGGAATTCAGTGTTGGTCACACGGCGATCTGCATTCTGAAGTGCATAGTTTGCCATCGTCCGCTCGGCTGGTAGGTCAGTTGTTATCGTTGGTTCGACAAAAGGTACCAAATGGCACGAAAAGACCGTTGTTCCGTCCACTAGTTCAATGGTGCCCTTGTCAAAATGAGGCCGGTTTGGCTCTTCAGGCAAGCAATCGGCAGGCATGAATCTGCCGGGCTGCAAAGAGCCACCCGGTCGTCCCCATAGTCGCAATCTGCAAGATTTCAACAAATCCAGGGTTTTTGAGTAAGCCGCGCACCATGCCGCATAGATGGGCGCTGGATTGTCCCGTGACCAAGCATCCGTCACCTTGGAGTGGTGGCCGTCCGGTTCCCCCCGGTCATTGATGTGAAAAGTATGCCACTGCACTGTTGAGCCGCTGAAGCTGCCTTCCGACACGTATTCCTGTTCTCTCCACCCAGATCTTTGACGGTCATGCCAAACGATTTTGCCATCGATAATATCCACATTCGCCCAGGTCAGTCGAAGTGACGTTGCGGCTGCTTCACTTACCGAAGGGTGGCAAAACACCAAGTTTCGCAGGCCGACTGAGCGTGGCGGGGGTTCGTCAAGTGAGTTCTCTGGAGCTGGCATCTGTTTCATGTCCGTCGCAAAGTGTTACCCATCCCGCGTGCCGTCATCAAACAGCTCGCCCTCATTGGGGCCAGCGTCTCCGCCGCGAATAGGCTTTCCAGTTTCGACAGCGATACGATCCGCATCCGTGACCGGCTTGACGCCATAAATCAGGAGTTGCGGTTGGCCTTCGGCTCCGGGTTCTGTTCCTGCTCCAGCCTGACCGACTCGTTCAAGCTGTGGAGCATTTCCTGTGCGATTTGCTTCGCGCGCTGCTGGAACAGCTTCTGGCCTTCTGTCGGTGAGGAAGCCACGGTAGACAGCGGCTCTTGGCTCACGGGTTGCGGACTCACCTTCTCCGCGAGGTCTGCCAGCCTCTTGTCCCCGTCCTTCACTGCGAAGTGTCGCATCGTCTGTGCGAGCACCATCCGGGCGGCTGGCGAGGAGGTCGCCCTGCTGTCTTGTTCCCGATCCTGCATCCCTGCTTCCTCTCGTGCATGCCTCTTCAATCAAATCCGCGCGCGAACATGCAGAACAACGCTGAAGAGTCTTTCATCAGCCATGACCTTTCTGGCCTCAGTGTCAGATTACAAGATGTAGCCAATGCTTAAGCGCTCTTGTCAAACGGGATCACCTTCGCGCCAACGCGCAAGGCATCAAGATAATCAGCCCACCACGTCATCATCCGCATTCGCTCTTCCCAATGCTCGCCACGGGCATAGGCGCGGCGCACGGCGTCCGGGTCTTGGTGCGCAAGCGCGCGTTCGATGGCATCGGCACTGAATTTGCCGCTTTCGTTCAGCAGGGTAGACGCCGCTGCCCGGAAACCGTGGCTTGTCATGGTGTCGTAATCATAACCCATGCGGCGCAATGCGCCATTCAGGGTATTCTCGGATATCGGGCGTTGCTCCACCTTGCGACCTTCACCGCCGCTGATGCCATAGCCGGGGAAAACCAGCTTGCCGCTGCCAGTAATCGGCTGAAGGGCTTCAAGGATCGCCAGCGCTTGTGGTGGCAGAGGAATGCGGTGTTCCTTGCGCATCTTGGCGCGCGAAGCCGGAATGCTCCAGACGGCCTTCGCCAGATCGAATTCCACCCATTCCGCCATCCGCAATTCACCGGGGCGCGGAAAGAGATAAGCCATCAGCTTCAGTGCCGCATTGGTGGAAGGTTGTCCTTGAAAGCCTTCAATGGCGCGCAACAGTGCTCCAAGTTCTTTTGGGTCCGTGATCGCCGCGCGGTGCTTCACCACGGGCGCGGTCAACGCACCACGCAAGGCGAATGTCGGATCAGAAGTCGCGCGCGCGGTGGCGACGGCATAGCGGAACACTTCACCGATAATGGCGCGAAGGCGCTTGGCAGTTTCGAGACGGCCTTTGCCCTCCACCTTGCGCAAGGCCACAAGCACTTCAGGCGCGGTGATTTCAGAAATCGGGCGGTCGCGTAGCGCCACATTGGCGAGACCATAGAGCCATTCGAGTTTCGCCAGTGTGTTCGGTGCCTTGCCTTCGCGCCGCTTCTTTTCGAGTAGCTCCTTGGCGACAACATCGAAGGTGTTGGCACTGCTTTCCCGTGATGCCAGCTTGTCGAGGCGCTTCACTTGTGCCGGGTCTTTGCCTGAAACCAGAAGGGATTTCGTGGCGTTGCGTTCGTCCCTAGCCGCCGAAAGGCTCAAAGCTGGATAGGCTCCAAGGGCCAGTAGCTTCTGCTTGCCGTCGAGGCGATAGGCGAAACGCCAGAGCTTCGCCCCAGTCGGCATGATCCAGAGTTGCAGCCCTTCGCCATCGGACAACTTGATGATTCCGGAAGCTGGCTTGGCCGCGCGAATTGCAACGTCAGAAAGCGCCATGTTGGTATCGGTCCTGCCAGCGTTGTGTTGATACCAACAACGATACCAACAATTTTGCTGGTAGCAGGCGAACGCTGGTGAATGCCTGCGAAACAAAATGCCCTATTTTAGCGATAAATCAACAAAAAACCGCCCTTTTGAGGCGGTTTTGAACGTCTGCGAATGAGGGTATGGTGCCGCTTGAGGGATTCGAACCCCCGACCCCCTCATTACGAATGAGGTGCTCTACCAGCTGAGCTAAAGCGGCTTTGGTTGCGCCTCATAGCGGCCAAACGTGTCCAGTGCAAGATGCGCCGGATGCAAGCGCGGGGAGTTTAGCACCAGCCTTGCCTGCGCCCGCCGGCATAGGGCCTTGCATGTCCTTTCGCCAGCATATGGGTGCTGACGCTTTCGCCGTCCGCGGTCAGCAGGTCACCGAGTACCCTTCCACCGTATTTGTCGCGTCCGGGGCCTGTGAGGTAGATTCGACCGCTTTCAAGCAGCGTGACCAGCGCATCGCGGGCCGCTGCCGCCTTTCGGGCTTCCTCGGGGCAGCCCGAGCGCAGCTCCGGCGCGTCGATGGACCGCAGGCGCACGCGGGTGATAATTGACTGGTCCAGCCAGACGTGTGCCCGGACCTCGACTGTATCGCCATCGATCACGCGGATGATTTCAACGGGTATCAGAGCGCGTGGTGGCCTTGCGGTTTCGATCGGGAGAATGTCTCGGGGACGTTGTTCGGTTGATTGTGCTTCACGCGAACTGTGCCACCCCACGGATGCAGCATTCGCCGCGACAAGCGCCGCAACTGCCATTCCGGCTATCGTGGCATATAACGTCGTGGAAGGCTGGACCCGTCGCATAACCTGCATTAGCAGAACAGAATAAAGAAATAAATCCTAAAATAGGTATTTATGAAATTAATAGGCTAAAAATCACTGGCAAGGCCCTTGATTTCCCAGTCGTTGTAACGCACCGGGTCCTTGCCGCCTCGGCCATTGACCTCCTGCGCTGCGGTGAGCTGGGCTTCCTTCTCGGCCTGCGCCTTGCGGCGCTCAGCAGCTTCGGCCAGCGCGCGCTGTGCCTCTGGCGTGCGCTTACTTGCTGGTTCTGCCGTTGGTCTGGCCCCGGTATTGTCATCACCCGTCATCGCAATGGTCATTTCCTGTTGACGCCACGCCTGATCTAGGGGACCCGATCCCCTATGCCAAGCTTTGATCCCGCAACCCTGCCCCAGCGCGTCCTGCATTGTGATGCGATGATGCTGGTTATCGACAAGCCGCCGGGCATCGCCGTGCACAAGGGCGCGGGCTATGGCGATAATCTTGAAGCACATTTCGAGCTGCTGCGGCTAGGTGCGGCTGAGAATCCGGCGCTGGCCCACCGGCTCGACAAGGATACATCGGGCTGTCTGGTCCTCGGGCGCAACCGCGAGGCACTGGCGAAGCTGGGGACGCTTTTCCGCAACGGGCTTGCGGACAAGACTTACTGGGCGATCGTGATCGGACATGTTGCAGAGGACAGCGGCGTGATCGATGCCCCGCTGATGCGGCGATCCGCCGACAAGCGTAGCTGGTGGATGAAGGTTGATCCTGCTGGAGACCCCAGCCTGACGCGCTGGCGGGTGCTGGGCCGGGCCGATGGCATTGCATGGCTGGAGCTCAAGCCGGAAACCGGCCGCACGCATCAGTTGCGCGTGCATTGCGTCCATATGCATGCGCCCATCGCGGGCGATCACGTCTATGGTGGCGATCTGGCGCGCTCGGCCGCCCGGCACATGCACCTGCACGCAAGGGCAATCACGCTGCCGCTCGACCGGGACAGGCCGGTCACTGTGGTGGCACAGCCGCCGGCACATATGCACGCGCTGCTGACGGCCTGCGGCTGGCGCGCCGATGATTCTCAAACCGCCGTTTCAGGCGCGATACGGCGGGAAGCCTGATGGCCAAAACACCAGACAAGACAGCGCAACCGAAACCGGACAGACCGATCCGCGCGGACGGGCTCGCAGCGCGGCGCCTGGCCTGCGCGGTCATCGACGATGTGACGCGGCGGCGGCAGCCGCTGGACGACCGCATGGACAAGCTGTCGGGTGATGCGACATATCAGGCTTTGCAGCCAAGCGATCGCGGTCTCGTGCGGGCCATATCAACGGCTGCGATGCGGCGCTACGGCATGATCCGCAAGGTTCTGTCGGACCGGCTGGCGACTGGGATGCCTCCCCGCAGCGGCAGACTGGAGAGCATCCTGACCGGGGCTTGTGCGCAGATTCTGGTGCTGGAAACGGCCCCCCATGCGGCGGTGGATACCGCGATCACCCTGGCGCGGGAGGATGCACATGCGCGCCATTTCACCGATCTGGCCAATGCCGTTCTGCGGCGCATCGCAACGGAGAAAGCCACCATTCTGGCGGAAGCCGATCCGCTGCGGACCGACACGCCGCCATGGCTGGCGGATCGCTGGGTCCGGGCTTACGGGGCCGAGACGGCAGCGCAGATCGCGGCAGCGCATATGCATGAGCCGTCGGTCGATATCTCGGTGAAGTCTGATCCCGTGGGATGGGCAGACCGCCTTGGAGGAATCGTGCTGCCAACAGGCTCGGTACGCCTCACGGCACGCACGGCCATCCCGCTGCTCCCGGGCTTCAGCGACGGCGAATGGTGGGTGCAGGATGCCGCTGCCGCCATCCCTGCGACGCTGTTGAGGGCAGGGCAGGGCCAGCGCATTCTCGATCTGTGCGCGGCACCGGGCGGCAAGACGGCGCAACTGGCACTGACAGGGGCAAATGTCATTGCCGTTGACCGGTCGCCCCAGAGGATGGCGCGTCTCAGCGAGAACATGGAGCGGCTGAAATTTACGGTCGAACCTGCGGTCTGCGAGGCATCGGCCTATGCGCCGGATGCGCCGTTCGACGGTATTCTTCTGGATGCGCCGTGTTCCGCTACTGGCACCATCCGCCGCCATCCCGATGTGGCCTGGCTGAAGACCATGGAGGACCTGTTCAAGCTGGCGGGCCTGCAGGCGCGCCTGCTCGATCATGCCGCGACCTTGCTCAAGCCGGGCGGCACGCTGGTCTATGCGACATGCTCGCTGGAACCCGAGGAGGGCGAACAGCAGATCAACCGGTTTCTGGAGCGCCATCCGCAGTTCCGGCGGCTCGCCATCATGGCAGAAGAGGTCGGTGGCGACGGCCAGATGTTGACTTCAGCAGGTGATTTGCGCTGCCTTCCCAGTTACTGGCCCAATCCTGTGGACCGGCTCGCGGGCATGGACGGCTTTTTTGCCGCACGCCTTGTCCGTGACGTGCTATGAACGCTAATATCTATGCAACAAAGCAATACTGAAAAATCTACATTGGTTTGAAGGGTAATGGGTTTGGGACTCAAGGGTGGCTTGTCCGACAGCGCGTTCGCGGGAGTTGCTGCACGCCAGGGGATGCGGAGCGTCGCAGCAGGTGCTGTGCGGCTGCTCAGCCCGTTCGGGCAACGCGTCCCGCAAAAGCTGCTGATCGCTCCACAAGATATCCGGACTTCCGATCCCACGATTGCGGCAGAAATCTATGCCGGACAGCTCAAGTTTGCGGGTAAATTGCTGGAAACGCACGGCCTTTCGCCCTTTGAGATGGAGCCGCCATCGGAAGCCTTCGCCGTGGAATTGCACGGGTTCGGCTGGTTGCGGCATCTCAGGGCCAGCGATTCCGCCCTATCCAAGGCCAACGGGCGCGCGCTGGTCAAGGACTGGATACAGTCGCAAAACACGCTGCTTGGCGGGATCGCCGGACGCCCCGATGTGGTGGCCCGCCGCCTAATGTCATGGCTCAGCCAAAGTCCCCTCCTGCTCGAAGGCGCTGACACCACCTTCTACCGCAGCATCATCCGGACAATCGCGGCGGATGCTGCCCGGCTCAAGCGGGCGCGTCGCGTCGTGCCCGACACTGAGATCAGGCTGATGATCCAGGTGGCGCTCACATATTACGCGCTCAGTTCGGCGGAATCGGATGCCGAGCTCAAGGATGCGGCATCGCAGCTGTGCATGCTGCTGGAGCTGCAGATCTTGTCGGATGGTGGCCATGTCAGCCGCAACCCGCAGGTGCTGATCGGCCTGCTGCTGGATCTGCTGCCACTGAAGCTGGCCTTTCTCTGGCGCAGGATCCAGACGCCGCAGCCCATCGTGGCCGCCATCGACCGGATGATGCCGATGCTCCGTATGATGCGCCATGCCGATGGTGCAGTGGCTCTGTTCAACGGCATGGGTGCGACACGGGCGGATTTCGTGGCGGCAATCCTCGCACAGGACGACACCATGGCACCCGCACCCGTCAATGCGCCCTATACGGGGTATCAGCGGGCGGAGCATGCAGGCGCGGTGCTGATCGTCGATGCGGCCGCTGCACCCGTGCCGCCCCTGGCCTCCCGCGCCCATGCGGCTCCGGCGGCTTTCGAGTTTTCGGCCGAGCAATTTCGTATCGTGGTGAATTGCGGGGCGCCGCCAGCGCACCGGCCTGAAATGCTGCATTACGCACGCCTTACCGCCGCCCATTCCACCCTGATTGTGGCGGATGAAAGCATCGGCCGCTTCACGCGCACATCGGCGATGAAAGCATTGGTGGGTGAGCAGTTCACGGCGGGCGCGAAGAAGGTCAATCTCCAGCGCAATGACAGTAGCGAGGGCACGCTGATTGGCGTCGATCACGATGGCTACCGCAAGAAATTTGGCGTGATCCACGAGCGCAGGCTCGCGCTCTCAGCCGACGGAGCATCCCTTGAAGGCGAGGATGTGCTCAAGCCCATGCGCCAGCGCCGCGAGGTGGCCTATGCGCTGCGCTTTCACATCCACCCGCTGGTGAAAGTGGCATTGCGGGCTGACGGGGTCGGAGCCAGGCTGACTCTGCCCAACCGCAGCGTCTGGACGTTCGAGGCGGATGGCATGGCTCTGGCGGTGGAGGAGACCATCTTCTTCGCCAGCACCGAAGGCCTGCGCCGCTCGGAGCAGATCGTGGTGGCTGCCAATACCGGCGCGCATGCCAGAATTGCGTGGTCTCTCCGGAAAACTGCAAATCGGTGATGTTGAATCTCTGGCGGTCGTGATACCTCGCCGGAAATCCCTTTGGACATCATCGGAATCGCTCCATGCCCAACGAACTGCGCCGCATCTCCCGAGCGCTCCTGTCCGTGTCCGACAAGACCGGCCTGCTGGACTTCGCCGCCGCCTTGTCCGCGCGCGGGGTGCAGCTCATCTCCACCGGCGGCACGCGCAAGACTTTATCTGATGCGGGCTTGCCGGTGCTCGATATCTCCGAGGTCACGGGCTTCCCCGAGATCATGGACGGGCGGGTGAAGACGCTGCATCCCAAGGTGCACGGCGGGCTGCTGGGCATCCGTAGCAACCCCGAGCATCAGGCCGCGATGTTTGCCCATGGCATCGAGCCCATCGATCTCCTCGTGGTGAACCTCTACCCCTTTGAAGCGACCGTGGCGAAAGGGGCGAATTACGAGACGTGCATCGAGAACATCGATATCGGCGGCCCCGCCATGATCCGCGCGGCGGCCAAGAACCACCACGATGTCGGCGTGATTGTCGATGCGGGCGACTACCAGACCCTGCTGGATGATCTCGACGCCAACGCTGGCCAGATGACGCTGACACTCCGCCGCAAGCTGGCGCAAAAAGCCTATGCGCGCACGGCCGCCTATGACGCCGCGATCTCCAACTGGTTTGCGGCTGAAATCAACGAGGACACACCGGCGTTTCGCGCCTTCGGCGGCACGCTGGCGGAAGCCATGCGCTATGGCGAAAACCCGCACCAGACCGCCGGTTTCTACCACGGCCCCGAGCGCCGCCCCGGCGTCGCGACCCTG
This sequence comes from Hyphomicrobiales bacterium, assembly GCA_031431475.1. Lineage (GTDB taxonomy): Bacteria > Pseudomonadota > Alphaproteobacteria > Rhizobiales > Beijerinckiaceae > JADCCX01. The sequence continues at coordinate 75,733 of JANPDL010000034.1, read as the reverse complement.
ACGCAATTGCAGGGCAAGCAGCTGTCGTACAACAACGTCAACGACACGGATGCGGCGTTTGAGCTGGTGGCGGAATTCGATCCCGCACGCACCGCAGCCGTCGCCATCATCAAGCACGCCAACCCCTGCGGCGTCGCCGAAGGGCGGACGCTGCTTGAAGCCTACGAGGCGGCTTTGCGCTGCGATCCCGTTTCGGCCTTCGGCGGCATCGTGGCGCTGAACCGCACGCTCGACGCCGAAGCCGCACGCGCCATCGTGGAGATCTTCACCGAGGTGATCATCGCGCCCGATGCGACGGACGAAGCCCGCGCCATCGTCGCCACCAAGAAGAACCTGCGCCTGCTGGTGACGGGCGGCCTGCCCGATCCGCGCAGCAAGGGCAAAACCGTGCGGTCCGTATCAGGCGGCCTGCTGGTGCAGGACCGCGACCATGCCGTGGTGGATGACATGGAATTGCGCGTGGTGACAAAGCGCGCGCCGACCGAGGCCGAACTTGCTGACCTGCGCTTTGCCTTCCGCGTGGCCAAACACGTGAAATCCAACGCCATCGTCTATGCGAAGGCGGGTGCGACGGTGGGCATCGGCGCGGGCCAGATGAGCCGGGTCGATTCCTCGCGCATCGCGGCCTGGAAAGCGATGGAGGCGGCGAAGGCGCTGGGGCTTCCGGAGAGCATGGCGAAAGGGTCAGTCGTGGCGTCGGATGCGTTCTTCCCGTTTGCGGATGGCTTGCTGGCGGCGGCGGAAGCGGGGGCGACGGCGGTGATCCAGCCGGGCGGGAGCATGCGGGATCATGAGGTGATTGCGGCGGCGGATGAGAAGGGGCTGGCTATGGTGATGACGGGGGTGCGGCATTTCCGGCATTGAGGGGAGCATGAAATAAGATGCCTGTCGTTTTCCGGGAAGCAGGATACAAATTCTATTTCTACTCGGACGAAGGCGATCCACGGGAGCCGCTGCATATCCATGTGCAAGGCAAGGGTTGCGATGCCAAGATATGGGTTCAACCCGCTGTTGCCGTGCAGACAAGCTATGGATTAAATGCGCATGAACTGGCGAAAATCGTCAGAATGGTTGAACGCAGGGCGAAACTGATCGAAAGTGTCTGGCATGAGCATTTCAGCGGCTAGCGTCCGATTCGATGCGGACACGATGTGGGTGGAGCTGACCGACGGTCGCACCCTTGGCATTCCGCTGGCGTGGTATCCGCGCCTGCTCAAGGCAAAGCCTGCCCAGCGCGAGAAGGTCGAGATCAGCCGGACCGGTCTGCACTGGGATGCGCTGGACGAGGATATCTCGATTGAGGGGTTGCTGGCGGGGCGTCGGGATATGACGCGCAAGCCGAAGGTGGCGGCGTGAGGGGTGAAATTTAGTGCACTGTCACCGTAACTCCGTAACTCGCAACGAATTGTCCCTAACGACAGGTAGCGATGTGCATCCGCAAATTGGTTGCATTTCTAAAATTATGGCGTAGCCTTGATCTGTGTTTGGGGGTGCGCTTTGCGTCAGAGACAGTTCCTTTTCTCGTCTTTTTTTGTTTTAATGCTAACCGCTCCGGCTAGCGCCGACTATGAGCGTCGTATTGCAGCGCATTTATCAGGTAATCCTGACGCGATAGTAATGAATGTGCCGTCGAGGCCACAGAGTTATCCAGGTGCTGTCTTCAGAAAAGACATGTCAATGCCCATTATTCGCGGTCGAGCAGATGACCCAGGTTTAGCGAGAGGCTCTCTGACTCAGCTAAGCATTCAAGAAGATTTCAATTTGCAAGCTGGCGTAGGATTTGGAGTTAAAAAGTTTTTTGGATTTGCAGCAGATGCAAAAGACATTGCACTTATTAAATTGAATTTTAGCGACGTACGAATTGTTGACATTGAATATTCTGAATTAATGAAACGCCTTCAAGAAAATAAATTTGTCCAGAACGAGATAAAAAAGGGAACTTTGCCAATAGTTATCTATAAGAGCTACGAAGGTAAGACTAGTTATACTATTATAAAGAAATCGGGAGCTTCCGTTGAGGCTTGGGCTAAATTAAAAAAAAATATTGGGCGAGTCGAAATAGATGTAGAATTTGATAGTTCGGAAAAGATTATTGTTAAATCTGATATCATTGATGTTTTCGCATTTGAAACTATGGTTATAGGTAGAGACTTTGCCAATTCGACACAAGAAAACATTATTATCAAAAGTGAAATAAATCCTTCATTTGTATTTTCTGATCGTGAAAAGATCTTTGATTTTGAATCGCCTAGCAGATTCGAGAGAGCACGCTCGCTTTTGAGTAATAGCGATTCGCAAAGTGCGACGCTGGCGACTTACAGAAACGCAGCTGCGCAATTTATGGCGGAATCACCAAGCGGATACGCTGATGCATTGTCCTACAGCTTAGTTGATGATCGTCAAATGATTTCGATGGCGAATTGGGCATCAGAAGATGCGATTGCGTTCCAGATGATTTCGCCGATATCGCAATTGCCTTTAAAGCGTAGGGAAATAGCATATAGTTATCTCAAAAACGAAATCACTGATAAAGAGTTATCTGATCGCGATAAGCCAATATTTGAGTTTATGAACCGAAATCGGCCCCTCGTTCCCAAGGTTGCAGAGTGGATTTCGAAAGACTTTGGTCCAATATTTAAAATGGACAGCCTAAGAAGCTTAAATCCGATTGCATTTCAATCACTTTTTGATCTTGCTTCTACCAAAGGAAATATGAACGCTTTTCTAGCCTCGCGGGTAGTATCAAATTCACCAGCACTATGGTCGTATGAGCAATCAGTTGGACGAAGTGTTAGCGATTTTCAATGATATATATTATATAGTGTAATTGAATTACGAGTTGCGCCGGAATTACGGTGACAGTGCACTCAATTCCCGACAAATCCCCTCACGCCACCCGCTCCACCCTGATCTCCCCCTCCCGCGCCCGCGGCAGATCATGCGCCACCTGCATGCGCAGCAGCGTCTCGGCGCGCAGGCCGAAGGCTTTCTCGAAGCGGATCGTCCTTTCGGCGGAAAGACCGGCATTGCCGTTGAGGAGGTTGCTCATGGCCTGCCCCTTCATCCCTCCCCCTTGGCGGGGAGGGACAGCGAGCGAAAGCGAGCAAGGGAGGGGGGAAGTCGAAGCAGACACCGTAGCTGCCCACACTTCCCCCCTTCCCTTCGCGGCTGCGCCGCTCTTCCCTCCCCGCCAGGGGGAGGGATAAAGGAAGCAGCCCTCACCACCCCCAAAAGTTGACAGCTGTCAACTTATTCCTATCTGCGGCATTTACGCTTATTTGCCTGCACGGAGCCACCAACCGCAGCCCTCACGCAAACGCACCGGGTGCAGCGCGCCAATCCGTGTAGCGAGGATGTCCCTCGGGTATCGGCAGCGTCACGCGCTCGCCGGTCAGGGCAGAGTGGTAGATCGCGGTAATCAGCTCCAGAGAGGCGCGGGCGTCGGCGAGGGTTACCGGCAACGCGCCGCCCTCCGTCAGCGCCTTGTGCATCAGCACCATCTGTCGCACGAAGAACTCCTCACCCGGCTCAAAAGCCGCAAGCGCTGCATCGATCCGCGCCTGCTGTGCTGCGTCCACGCCGGTGAAAACCCATGGATCGCGCGAGGGACGGTAGGGATCGAGATTGCTCTCGGCCGTCAGGTTGCGGAAGCAGAACCTGAGCCGCGAGATCTGGACTGCGGAGCCCAAAGTGGCGGACAATGTCGCCACGGAGCCATCCGCCATCTCCACCGCAATCGCCGCGCAATCCTCGGCTTCGATGGCGTTGACCCTCGTTCTGAGCCGCGCCGAAACCGAGGCGACGGGGCCGTTGATGTAGCTCAGCATGTCATGGGCGTGGATGGCCTGCGTAACACAGACGCCGCCCATTTCCGTCGCCCATTTGCCGCGCCACGCAACGGCATAATAATCCGCGCCGCGCTGCCACGCTGTCTCGATCGTGGTGAGAAAAGCCGGGCCGGCAAGGCCCGCATCCACAAGCATTTTCAGCCGCTGCAGGCCGTTGCCAAAGCGGTACTGAAAGATGGGTATGATGCGCCGACCGCTGGCCTTTTCCGCCACGGCCAGCCGGTCGCAATCCGCCAGCGAGCCCACCAGCGGCTTCTCGCAGACCACATGCACGCCTGCCGCCAGCGCCCGGGTGATCAGATCGAAATGCGTGTTGGGCGGCGTGCAGATGTTGACGACATCCAGCCCGCCCTCCGCCAGCAACTGGCCGAAATCCGCGATCTGCCGGGTGACGCCGTGCTCCGCGCCGATCTGCGCCATGCGCCCGGCATCGAGATCACACAGCGCTGCAATCTCGAACAGGTCCGACCGTGCTGCATAGGCCTGCACGTGCTGGACGCCGACACCCAGCCCGACAACCGCAACACGCAGGAGGCGCGTCAAGGCTTCAGCTCCAGCCGCACGGCTTTCGCCTCGGCCTGCAGCGCCAGTTCCGTCGCGAGGAAACAATGCGCCTGTGTCATGGCGGTTTCGGTGCGGTCCAGAACATCGGCGATCAACTGGCCGCCGTAGGGCAGGGCGACAGTGGAGCAGTCGATGTGCTGCGTGCCCTTCTGGTCCACCAGAAACAGGTGATCGGTGCCGGGGCGGCCCGCGATATCGATGTATTTCCTGAGTTCGATATAGCCGTCGGTGCCAAGGATGGTCAGCCGCCCGTCGCCCCAGGTGCCAAGCCCCTTCGGCGTGTACCAGTCCACGCGGATATAGCCCGTGCCGCCATTGCCGCGCAGCATGACCTCACCGAAATCCTCCAGTTCCGGCTTTCCCGGATTGGCGTGGTTGGCGATGTGCGACGCCACCACCTCGGCGCGCGTGGACCCAGTGAAATGCAGGAACTGATCGCATTGATGCGCGGCGATGTCAGCGAGAATGCCGCCGTAGCGCTGGCGCTGGTAGAACCAGTCGGGCCTCGGATTGTTGTTGAGCGCATGAGGCCCCATGCCGATGGTCTGCACAACATTGCCGATGGCACCCGCCGCCACCAGTGCGCTGGCTTTCACGGTCGAACGTGTCTCGAAACGCTCGGAATAACATACGGACCAGATGCGCTTCGTCTCGGCCTGCACGGCGCGGATTTTGGCGAGCATATCGAGTGTGATCGTACCCGGCTTGTCCGCCATCACGTCCTTGCCATACCGCATGATGGCGATGGACAGTTCGCCCCGTTCATCCGGCGTGATCGCCGTGACAACGAGGTGGATCGACGGGTCTTCCAGAATCGCCCGGACATCACTAACGCGCTTCGCCTGCGGAAAGCTCTGCTGGTATCGCGCGGCGAGATCATCCTCGACCGCGTGAACCGCCACAAGCTCGGCCCCGGCATCCAGCAGGCATTGTGTCTGCCCGTAGATGTGGTTGTGATTGAGGCCGATGGCGGCGAAGCGAATGGAGCGTCTGGTCATCCCTTAAGTCCTGACATGGCTACACCTTCGATAATGAGACGCTGGAACAGCAGGAAGAAAATGAAGATGGGCGCCAGCGCCAGCGTCGACATGGCGAACAATTGCCCCCAGGCTGATTGCCCTGTCGTGTCAACAAAGGCCCGAAGCGCCAGAGGTACGGTATAGTTGGCAATATCGTTGAGGTAGATCAGCGGCCCGAAGAAATCATTCCACGTCCAAAGGAACGAGAAGATGGCGGCTGTCGCCAGCACGGGCTTGGACAGGGGCAGGATGATGGTGAAGAAGATGCGCCACGGGCCGCAGCCATCGATCATGGCGGCTTCATCGAGCTCGCGCGGCAGACCACGGAAGAACTGTACCATCAGGAAGATGAAAAAGGCATCCACCGCCATGAATTTCGGCACAACAAGCGGCAGGATGGTGTCGACCCAGCCAATGTTGAGGAACAGCACATACTGCGGGATGAGCGTCACGTGATAGGGCAGCATCAGCGTCGCCATCATCATCGCGAAGAACAGCTTCTTGCCGCGAAACTCCAGCTTGGCAAAGGCGAATGCAGCCATCGAACATGAAACGACATTGCCGATCACCACCAGAACAGCCACAACCAGCGAATTCCAGTAGAAGCGCGAGAAACTCGCCTCCAGCGCATACCAGCCATCAAAAAAATTGCGCGGGTTGAGCGATGGCGGCACGATGGACAGGTCCGTGAAAATGATCGCCTCCGGCTTGAAGGCGCTCGCCGCCATCCACAGCAGCGGATAGAGCATCATGAACGAGGCCGCGATCAGGACCGCGTGCCGCATGAGGCCACCCAGCACCACGCGGCCCATGCTTTCGCCCGGTTGTGCAGGAATATTGGCGGGCGAGGCCTCAGCGACGGTCGTCATCGTAATGCACCCAGTAGCGCGCCGAGGCGAAGCTCAGCGCCGTGAAAACCCCGATGATGACCAGAAGCACCCAGGCCAGCGCCGAGGCATAACCCATGCGGAAATTGGCGAAGGCCTCCTGATAGAGATAGAGCGTATAGAACAGCGTGGAATCCACTGGTCCGCCCGTACCGCCGCTGACAATGAACGCTGGCGTGAAAGCCTTGAATCCTTCGATGGTTTGCAGCACCAGATTGAAGAAAATCACCGGCCCCAGCAGTGGCAGGGTGATTGAGCGAAACTGGCGGAATTTGCCTGCTCCGTCGATTTCGGCAGCTTCGTAAAGGTCTTTCGGGATCTGCCGGAGACCCGCGAGAAAGATGATCATCGGCGAACCGAACTGCCAAACCGCCAGAATAACCAGGGTATAGACAGCGGTGTCCGGGTTCGAAATCCAGCTCGGTCCCTGCACACCGAAAAGACTCAGGATGATGCGGTTGATGGTGCCATCACCCTGGAACAACTGTCGCCAGAGCACTGCAATAGCAACCGAGCCACCCAGCAGCGACGGCACATAGAATATCGCGCGATAAAGGTTTCCACCCCTGACGCTCCGGTCCAGCGCAATGGCGACGAGAAGCGCGAAGCAGAGCTTCAGCGGTACCTCGAAGATGAGGTAGATGAACGTGACGGATAGTGCGGCCGTGAAGCGACGGTCCTGCGTGAACATGTAAACATAGTTGTCGAGCCCGGCCCAGCGCGGAGGGCTCAACAGGTCAAACTTCGTGAACGACAGATAGAGCGATACCAGCGTGGGGCCGAGTGTGAAGAAAATGAATCCCGCAAACCACGGCAGCAGAAACAGATAGCCGTGGATATCCTCGCGCCAGAAGCGCGAGGATAACTTTGGTTGCCCGGATGACGCCAAAGCGACGCTCGCAGCCATTGCGTCAGCCACGTGCCAGAACGCTCACGGCCTCCTGATGGAACTGGGTACCGCCGTCCTTGACGCTGGCGCGACCGAACGCGACGGAATCACCAACACGACGCAGCAGCACCTCGATTTCGCCCGCGCCCTTGGGTGGTGGTGGCGGAATGGGAACGGCAACCTTGGTGGCTTCGGCAACAAAGTTTACCTGTGCCTTGCCCAGATCGTCGAGATCAGGCCCCAGTACCGCCTGCATCGCCGCAGAACCCGGCACGCCGCGCTCGATGCCGAGAATCTTCGCACCCTCGGCCTCGTTCATCATGAAGTTGACCAGCTTGGCCGCATCTTCGGGCGAGCGCGATTTCGAGGAGATGCTCATGAGCATCGCGGGCTTGATGTAATGGCCTGACGCCATGCCTTTCTGCTGCGGGAACAGGCTGATGCCCAGCTTGTTCTTGTTGATGGCCTGGAAGGCGACATTCTGGTTGGAGTTGGCGTAACTCATGGCCGCAACGCCCCGGCTGATCTCGTACTGGTCGATGCTACCCGTGTTAAGCGCCGCGACTTCTGCGGGCGCGCAGGCCCCTGACTTGCGCAGCTTATCCCACAGATCGAACCATTCTGTGACATCGGCGGGCGTGAAGGCGGCCTTGCCATCCGGCGTATAGAGCAGCTTGCCGCGCTGGTTCAGCCAGTGCTCGAAGCCCTGTTCCCAGCGGCTGTTATCGGCGGTTCCCCAGTATTTGCCGGGGTTCACCTTGGAGATTTCCGCGGCCACCCGGGCCATCTCGTCCCAGGTAAAATTCGCATCAAGCTTGGTCACACCCACCTTCTCGAACATCGCGACATCATAGACCATCGCCTTGGAGTTGGTGCCCATGGTCACGCCGTAGAGCTTGCCATCCACCATGCCCGCATCGCGCGCACCGGCGGAAAAGCCCTTCATATCAAGCACCTTTGCCTGGGTTTCGAGCGCAAGCAGCGTGCCCCGGCGCGAGTATTCGTAGATGTAACGGTAATCCATCTGGATCAGGTCAGGCGGATTGCCGCCCGCTGTCTGGGTCGCGAGCTTCGTCCAATAGTCACCCCATCCAACGGATTCCGAGCTGACCTGCACCGATGCGTTCTTCACCTGATAGGCATCAAGCACTGCCCGCGTCCGGCGGTCGCGCTCGGGATTGCCCCACCAATAGGCCCTGATCCGTGTTCCCGCCTGTGCCTGGGCCTTGCTGGCCAAGCCCACAGCCGATGCGCTTGCCAACGCACCTGCCAGAAATGTCCTGCGTTTCATCATTGTCATTGTATCCTCCCCTGGATTGCGCTGCGGATGTGATGCCCGCTCCTGCGCTTGTTGGTTTGTATTAAAGACCCGTCGTCACGAACGCTCAAGTGCCGAGTTGATCCGGCCTGCTGTCTCTATAGTTGCCGCCCTCCGATTGCGGCCACTTCCAGAATCCGGTCGATCAGCTGCTGGCTCGCTAGCGCTTCGCGCGCAGGCACCGCAGGTGGCCCGCAGCTCCTTATCGCCGCACCAAAATCAGCGATGACGGCACGATGGGCATCATGCGGAAAATCCATGATGTTGGCACCGCTGCCCGTGCGCCCCTCGGCCTCCACGATTTCCGTTCTCCCGTCGAGAAGGCTTAAGGCCAGACGTCCGCCAATCAGGCTCGCCGAACCCTTCGTGCCAAACAGTTCGATCCGCTCTGGTGATCCCGGATAAGCCGCTGTGCTGGCAAGGATCGCCCCGGGCGCACCATTATCAAGCGTCACAAGCGCGTGGACATGATCCTCGGTCTCCATGCTGTGCACGCTTGTGTGCATGACCTGAGCGGCAGCGACATGGCGCACGCCGACCAGCGAGCGGAACAGATCGATATTGTGGATGGCCTGGGTCAGCAGGACGCCGCCGCCGTCGCGGGCCAGCGTTCCCCGGCCCGGCTCATCGTAGTAGGCCTGCGGCCGCCACCAGTTGACGATGCATTGTGCAGCCACGATTTCACCCAGAACTCCCTTGGCCAGAACTGCGCGCAGCCGGAGCGCCCCGGGGCGGCAGCGGTGTTGCAGCATGACGGCGAGTGTAAGCCCACTCGCCTCGGCAGATTCCGCCATGGCCAGTCCATCGGCGCTCGTGAGCCCGATAGGCTTTTCCACCAGCACATGCTTGCCAGCGGCGAAGCATCGCAATGTCAGGTCGCGATGCGTGGAAGGCGGCGTGATGATGATGACCGCATCGATCCCGCTGTGGTTGATCACGGCATCCACATCAGTGGTGACCGGGCAGGACATCTCGGCCTTTCGCTTTGCGGCACGGGTACTGCTCGGCGTGGCGGCAAGCACCAGCGGCATGGATTCCGCCAGATCGGCGAGGCTCTTCAGATGTGGCTCTGCGCCCGTCCCCAGCCCGATGATTCCCATGCAAAGGGGTTTTGATGCCGTCATGTCAAACAACGCTCCGGTGCCGCGCGATGCAGGTCGTCAGCACCTCGTCCATTGGCTTCCCCCACCAGTTCTGCGAGAAAATTTCCACCTCGCTGAACCCAGAGAAACCTTCGGCCTCAACCGCGGCGCGGATCGGTCTGAAATCGATGACACCGTCACCCATCATGCCGCGATCCTCCAGCAGATGCGTGGTCGGCACCAGCCAGTCACAGACATGATAGGCAAGCAGCCGTTGCCGCCCGGCCCGGCGGATCATGGCCATCAGTTCCGGGTCCCACCAGATGTGATAAAGATCAGCCGCAACACCGAGCATGCCGGATTGGGCGGCATCCAGCGAATCGCAGATATTGAGTGCCTGACTCAGGGTGTTTACGCAGGCGCGGTCCGCCGCATACATCGGATGCAGAGGCTCTATGGCGAGCGGCATGCCGACACTTCTGGAATAGTCCAGCAGCGTGCCGATCCCGTCCTCCACCATGTGCCGCGTGGCACCTATATCCCGGCTTTCGGGTGATCCCGGTCGCGAGAACTGCGGCAACCCGCCGACCACCAGAACGAGACAGGGCGCACCGAGCGCTTTTGCTTCATCTACGGCGCGGCGGTTGTCATCCCGTGCAGCAGCCATTTGATCCGGACCAGCTGGAAACATACCGCCGCGACAATAGCCCGAGAGTTGCATTCCAGTGGCCTTCACCGCCGCAACGGCCGCGGCAAGCCCAACATGCGCCACCTGATCCCGCCACGGCGAAATCGCCCGGATATCGTGGCGGGCGCAGGCTTCGATGATCTCAAGCAGTGTACCCTGCTTGCGCACCGTGGCGGTGTTGATGGAGAGCAGGCTGTGATCGCCGGAGAAATCGCGCATGGTCGTTATCCTGCCATTCCGCGCTGGGCCAGAAACAGACGCATGCGGGTTGCAGAGCGGTCTGGATCGCTCAGCAGCCCAGCCGCATCCGCCAGCTTGAACAGCTCGACACAATGCAGCACCGAACGCGTGCTTTCCTGCCCGCCCACCATGGTGAAATGGTCCTGATGACCGTTGAGCCAGGCCATGAAGACGATGCCCGTCTTGTAGAAGCGAGTGGGTGCCTTGAAGATATGGCGCGAAAGCGGCACGGTGGGCGCGAGAATGGCGTTGAAGCGCGCGTTGTCACCATCGGCGAGCGCACCGAGAGCAGCAGCCGCAGCAGGTGCGATTGCATCGAATATACCGAGCAGCGCATCGGAGTAGCCCTGTGCATCCCCCTCGATCAGCTCGGCGTAATTGAAATCATCGCCCGTGTACATGCGCACGCCCGGCACCAGACGGCGGCGCATGGCGATTTCCTTGTCCTTGTCCAGCAGCGAGATCTTGACGCCGTCGATCTTCGCCGCATTGCGGTTGATGACATCGACAGCCGTATTCATAGCCGTATCAAGCGAGGGGCTGCCCCAGTAGCCGGTCAGCGCAGGATCGAACATGTCTCCGAGCCAGTGGATAATGACGGGTTCGCGGGCCTGGCTGAGAATGCGGTCATACACCGCCGCATAATCCTCCGGGCCTTTCGCCACCTTTGCCAGCGCGCGGGATGCCATCATGATGATGCGCCCGCCCAGCTTCTCGATAGCGGCAAACTGCATCTCATAGGCGTCGATGACATCGTCGATACTTCTGGCCTGTTCTGGCAGAAGGTGATCCGTGCCCGCTCCCGAAAAGACCACCGCGCCGGGGTATGTCTTAGCTGCGGCGACTGACCGACCAATCAGATCGAGCGCCATGCTCCAGTCAAGCCCCATGCCGCGCTGAGCCGTGTCCATGGCTTCCGCCACACCAAGGCCAAGCGACCAGAGATGCTCGCGGAAGGCGATCGTGCGATCCCAGTCCGGTGCGGCGGCCAGCCATGGATCGATATCGGCAAACGGGTCCGCCACGACATGGCCTGCCGCCAGCGCAATGCGGTTCAGCGGGCGGGTGCTGGCCTTGAAATCAAGGCGCGGCGCGGACAGCGTGAAGCTCTCGATGCTGCGGTCCGGGCGGGGGAGTTGAATGGTGGCCATCGCTCAGACCTTGAGAGCCGGAACATCGACCCAGCGCCGCTCTTTCCAGCTTTCCAGCGCGCATTCCACGAGTTGCACACCTTTGGCGCCTTCCAGCAGGGTGAACTTGTAGGGTGCATCCTCCGCCACATGGCGCAGGAACATCTCCCACTGCGTCCTGAAGCCGTTATCATAGTTCCGGTTGTCCGGCAGCTTCTGCCATGTCTCGCGGAAGTTGATGGTCTGCTTCTGGTCAGGGTTCCACACCGGGCGCGGCGTGGCCATACGCGGCTGCACCACACAATCCCACAGACCGGCAACGGCGGAACCGAGCGTTCCGTCCACATGGAAGGTCACAAGGTCATCTCGGTTGACGCGCGTCACCCAGGATGAATTCATCTGCGCGATGACGCCACCAGCCAGTTGGACCGTGGCGTACGCCGCATCATCCGCCGTCGCCTTGTAATGCTTGCCGTTTTCGTCCCAGCGATCCGGGATATGCGTGGCACCCAGACAGGAGATGGATTCAACCTCACCAAAGAGATTGTCCAGCACGTAGCGCCAGTGGCAGATCATATCGAGAATGATGCCACCGCCATCTTCCGACCGGTAGTTCCACGAAGGACGCTGCGCCGCCTGCCAGTCGCCCTCGAAGACCCAGTAACCGAACTCGCCCCTGACCGAGAGTATCTTGCCGAAGAAACCGCTGTCGCGCAGGGCCGCCAGCTTCAGCATGCCCGGCAGGAACAGCTTGTCCTGCACGACGCCATGCTTGATGCCCGCCTTGTCTGCGATACGGCAGACATCCAGCGCTTCGGCGAGATTGGTGGACGTGGGTTTCTCGCAATAGATATGCTTGCCAGCAGCAATTGCCTTTTTCAGCAGGGAAGGGCGCATCTGCGTGGTGCCGGCATCGAAGAAGATCGCGTCATCCGGATCGGCCAGCGCTTTGTCGAGATTGTCGGTGTAACGCTCCACACCATGCAATTTTGCAAGTGCCGCAATCTTCGGCAGGCTGCGGCCCACCAGGATCGGATCGGGCATCAGCATCGTGCCATCGGACAATGCCACACCACCCGCAGCGCGTATCGCGAGGATGGAGCGGATGAGGTGCTGGTTCATGCCCATGCGCCCCGTGACGCCATGCATGATGATGCCGATGCGCTTTTGCGCCATGACCTGCTCTCCCCGCAAAATTCTTGTAAAGACGTCTTCTTATTAAGTAACTGATGAGTGAATTATATTCTCATGCCTTAACGAGTCAAGCCGTCGAAAATCTCATGGCCGCACTGCTGAAAGCACGAAATCCACCACATGCCGCCGCCGCTGGGCCAGCAGTGCCGGATCGTCCAGCTTGCGCCCGCCAATCACCGACAGCGTGTGGATATTGGAGAAATAGAAATACGAAACGCCAACCACCGAGATCCACAGCTGGAAGGCATCCAGATCCTTGCGGAAGGCCCCCGATGCTGCCCCCTTTTGCAGGATGCGGTCCACTGACGCCATGATGGTGGAGTTCATGTCTTCGACCCGCGATGACTTTTTCAGCACCTTGGCTTTCTGCCGGTTCTCGGTATTCAGCAGGCTGATGAAAGTGCGGTCGCGTGAAAAGCTGTCGAAGGTGAATTCGGTTAGCCGCGTCAGCGCCGCAACAGGATCGGCCTCGTCTAGCTTCAGCCTGGCCTCTGCTCCGCGCGCATTGGCATAGGCCTGTTCCAGCACTTCAAGGTACAATTGCTCCTTGCTGCCGAAATAATGGTAGATCATCCGCTTGTTGACGCGGGCCTTGGCGGCCACGTCATCGGTTGTGGCTCCTTCGAATCCGTGGCTGGCAAACTCACGCGTGGCGACAGCGAGAATGCGGGCTTTGGTTCCGGCAGCATCACGCCGTGTCTTGGGCTTCTCCGCATCTGCCTCCACAGCCGGAGTGATTGGCTCAAGCATCCCGGTTACTGCGCCACCTTGATGTCCGCAGCCTTGATCAAAGCGCCCCACTTGGCCAGATCAGCCGCATGCATGCGGCCGAGCGCCTCGGGCGAGCGCATGTCGGCAGGCGGCGCTTCGGCTCCCAGCAGACGGAAGCGCTCTCGTGCTGCGGGTGAATCCAGCCCCTTCACGATGGCCTGGTTCAGCTTAGCAATGACGTCCTTTGGGGTGCCTTTTGGTGCAAAAATCGCATTCCAGACCATCATGTCGACGCCAGGAACGCCGGCCTCGGCAGCGGTTGGCACATTTGGCAATACTGGCGAGCGCGTTGGTGCCATCACCGCAATGGGGGTGATCGTGCCTCCTTGAACCTGCCCCATCAGGCTCGTCACCTGATCGCAGATGTAGTTGATCTGTCCCGCCAGCAGGTCGTTGATGGCAGGGCCGGTGCCACGGTAAGGAACCATCACAGGGTCAATCTTGAGTTCGCGGTTGAGCAGCAGGCACGCCAGATGCGATGTCGAGCCCACGCCCGCATTGCCGTTCTTGAGATTGGTGCCTGTACTGGTGGCGTAGGTCCGGAACTCCGCCATCGTTTTCGCCGGTACATCCTTGGCGGCCACCAGCATGATCGGTGCGGAAGCGACAATTCCGACAGGATCGAGACTGTTCAGCGGATCAAATCCCACATTGGGATAGAGTGACGGACTGAAAGTCATGGTGCTCATCGGCCCCATGAGGAGCTGGTATCCGTCCTTGTCGCCCCGTGCCACGCGCAGCGCACCGGTCGTTCCGGCTGCGCCCGCGACGTTCTCGATGATGACACTCTGTCCAAGCGACTCACCCATGCGGTCGGCGATGGCGCGGGCGATGATGTCCGTTGGGCCACCGGCGGCAAAAGGCACGACGATTGTGACAGTGCGCGACGGAAAGGCCTGCGCGAAGGCGGCTCCCGCCACTAGCGCGGTAGTCATGAGGCCGCTCGCGACCATGGAAAGGAAATGCTTCATCCCGGATCCTCCCTGGCTCGGTGCGTTGCACACCGGCGACCTTCATTGGATCAGTGCAATGTCACGCTCTGTCAGGTCAGTCAGAAGTATGTCACTGGTGAGTGAATTAGACAAGCCAGTCAAAACCGCTCACCCTGTCAGCGAGACGCGGGCTACACATAAATCAGGGGCTGGGTCATGCGGAATTTAATCCTGTTTTCATCGGCAGCTTGACCATGCGTCCACTGTTTTGTTAAGTTATTGAAAGAGTTTAGTTTTTATCTATTCTAAAGTAGAGGAAACCAGAAATGCCTCCCGCGCTAACGCCCATCGGCCCAGCACCGGAATCAAATGGCTGCACAGAGATCAGCAGGCTCGTTCGTGAAGCTTACGGGAATCAGGCAGAACGGCCGGGCTGCCCCATCAGCGCCGTCAAGGCGAGGTTGCGCGAGCGCGGCTTGCGTCCAACGCGCCAGCGTGTCCTTCTGGGCTGGATGCTGTTTGGCAAGGCGCATCGACATGTGTCGGCAGAAGCCTTGTTTGCAGAGGCCACGCGGTCACGGGCGTTTCTCTCGCTCGCGACAGTTTACAACACGCTGCATCAGTTCACGGAGGCCGGGCTGCTGCGACATGTACACGTCGGATCCGGCAAGGCCTATTTTGATACGAATACCAGTGATCACCACCACTACCTCATCGAGGGTGAGGATGATGTATTTGATGTTCCTGGAGAAACCCTGCATCTGGAAAGCGCTCCAGTAGCGCCCCCCGGTTTTGCCGTGGCAGGTATCGATGTAATCGTGCGACTCAGACGTCTCGATCTGGGTGAAACGTCGATGGCGCTCAAAACTCCAGCTTCACCGTCACCGGCGCATGATCCGACGGCCTCTCCCAGCCCCTGACGTCACGGCTGACATGGGCGCTGGCGATGGCTCCCTCCAGATCAGGTGTGCTCCAGACGTGATCGAGCCTGCGGCCCTTGTCGGCGGCTGACCAGTCAGGCGAACGGTAGCTCCACCAGGAATAGACGCGCTCCGGCTGGGGCTTCACCTTGCGGACAGCGTCGATCCAGTTGCCTTCGCGGCGCATGGCCTCCAGTCCGATGGTCTCGACCGGTGTGTGGCTGACGACATCAAGCAGTGCCTTGTGATTCCAGACATCTGACTCATATGGCGCGATGTTGAGATCGCCCACGAGAATGCTCTTTGTGCGACTGTCACGGGCCTTGGCGGACCATGCCGTCATATCGGCCAGAAAATCGAGTTTGTGGCCGAATTTCGGGTTCATGGCACGGTTAGCAATGTCGCCACCCGCAGGGACATAGAAATTATGGACCGTCAATCCGGCTGCAGGGCCCGCTCCCTCGCCCAGCATTGCGGCGATGTGACGTGCTTCTTCCTTGCCGCCAAACATGGCCTTTTCAACGTCAAGGAGGGGAAAGCGGGAGAAAATCGAGACGCCGTTATAGCCTTTCTGCCCCGCAAATGCCCAATGGCTGAAACCCATGGCCTTCACAGCAGCCAGCGGAAACTCGCTGTCCGGGCATTTGGTTTCCTGCAAGCACAGCACATCCGGTGCATGATCCGCCACGAAGCGCCCGACGAGATCGATGCGCAGCCGCACAGAATTGATATTCCACGTCGTCAGGGTCAAGCGCATGGTAGCCTCCGCAGCGATCTCCTCGCAATCCGGAAAAACGGCTCAAAAAGCAAGCGCACAAATGACAAGCGCCCGATCCCGGGGGGAGATCGAGCGCCAGTGTCAGAGACAACCGTCAACAAAATCAACGGCGGGAGCTTGCCAAGGAGGAACGGGGGGTCAATCCAAGGCTACTCACCATGTAGTTATACGTATGGCGAGTTTGCTGGATTGCAAACAGGCAATATATTTTTTCAGCTGACCGCCGCACCCTGCTCGCTCTGCATGCGCTGCTGATAGAGCGCACCGAAGTCGATGGGGTCGATATAAAGCGGTGGGAAGCCGCCGTGACGCACGGCATCGGCTATGATCTGGCGGGCGAAGGGGAAAAGCAGCCGCGGGCATTCGATCATCACGACCGGGCCAAGCTGGTCCTGCGGTACATTGATGGCGCGGAAGATGCCGCAATAGGTCAGGTCGAATTTGAACAGTGTACCGGTGCCTTCACCAGCGCCGCCCTCCAGCTTGATCTCGACCTCGAAATCGGCTTCCGCCAGCTGCTTGGCATTCACGTTGACCTGTATGCTGATCTGCGGCCCATTCTGCTGCGGACCCAGCGACTGCGGCGCATTGGGGTTCTCGAACGAGAAATCCTTGATGTACTGGCCAAGCGCATTGAGCGAGGGGCCTGCGGGTGGAGCGCCGACTGCGCCGTTACCATTGGTCGACATACTGTAGTCCTTTGCATGTGGGACAAGTGTTTCGGCAGCCGCGCTACCACGTCTTGCCGATCACCGACAAGCCGTGACGCGAGCATCTTAGCGCATAAACTGCTGACTACGCTTCAGGCGTTTTGCGCCGACGAATCCGCTTTGCCGATGCATCCGGAACTTCTTTCCAGTCCTGTGTCGTCAGATCAATCTCCCTTGGGTTCTGCCTCCGCGCTCCGCTGCGGCGGACAAACCATCGCCTGACCGATGGCGTCAGCAGAGCCAGCCCGAACACGCCGGCGAGAAAACCGGGGATGATGATCAGAAAGGCGCCAAGCCCCTTGAGCCATGTCTCCGTGGCCTTGGTTCCATCCAGAACAAAGCCTCCGCCGCCGCGCTTCAACAGACTGAACAGCTTCTGCCGGATCACGCGTGTGACAAAAATCGTGCCCAGGACCGTCTTCATGATGAAGAGAAAAAACGCGAGACTGCCGCCGGTCCAGCTGGCGACCAGATTGAACGCCATGATCTCCGCCGCGATCCATGCGGCGAAGACGATCAGGCCAAACAGGGGTGATACTGGGCGCAAGGCTGTCGAATCTTGTGAGCGGGGCTGGCGGATGGTAGGCATCTCGCCCACATATGCGCGGTGAGGCTTGCTGATTCAAGGCGATGCCACGCGTCAACCCAAACGGAATGCGATCCATGTCAGGCGGAAACGATCTAATCCTCACGCTGGTTTTCCTGGGCCTTGCGGTCTTCGTGATCATCAAGTTGCGGTCAGTTCTGGGCACGAGAGCCGGGTTCGAACGCCCGCCCGAAGTGATCCAGCGCGAAATGGAAGATCGCAAGAACCCGCCTGTAATCCCTGAAAACGTGGTGCCGTTCCCCAATGGTGTGAAGCCTGCAATGCCAGACCAGCCCGAAATGACGCAGGCTGACCGCTGGAAGGGCCTTGCCGCCGCCGGAACGCCTCTGGCCAACGGCCTTGATGCCATCATGCAGGGCGATCCATCTTTCGATGCGCAGGGTTTCGTTGGCGGTGCAAAGGGTGCCTATGAGATGATCGTTCTGGCCTATTCCAAGGGCGACAGAAAAACGCTGAAAACCTTCCTCGCCAAGGATGTGCTGGATGGTTTTACCGGCGCGATCACCGAGCGCGAGGGCAGGGGAGAAACCTCCGAGACGACCTTTGTCTCCATAGACAAGGCTGATCTGGTCGCCGCCGAGATGCGCGACAAATTCGCCCATGTCACGCTGAACTTCCGCTCCAAGCTGATCACCACGGTGCGGGACAAGAACGGTGTGGTGGTCGATGGCAGCCCGGACAAGATCGCTGATGTCACCGATATCTGGACCTTTGCCCGCGACGTGTCATCCCGCGATCCGAACTGGAAGTTGGTTGCCACCGAGAGCAATGGCTGATCATGGGCTGGCGCTGGCTGATAGCCACGCTGGTTCTTCTGGCCCCGCCCGCGATGGCTGATCCGCTGCCACCTCTGAAAGATGCCACCGCGACGCCGGTAGCCTTTTCCACGATCCGGGACTGGGCTGCGGATGACCATCTCGCAGCCTGGCATGTCTTCGAAAAACATTGCACGGCGCTTGCGAACGCAACTCCTGTGCTGCGGGAAGGAGCCAAACCGCCCGACAGCCTGCGCAGGGTCTGCGATGCTGCACGGACGCTTTCGTTCAGGACATCCACCGAAGCCCGTGCCTTCTTCGAGCGCTGGTTCGATCCTGTCGAGATCACACCGCAAGGCGGTGCAGGTTTCCTGACTGGCTACTACGAGCCCGAAACCGAAGGATCGCTGGTCCGGACCGACGCATTCCAGGCTCCGCTTCTGGCGCGACCTCCCGATCTCGTAACGATTCCGCAGGGAGAAACCTGGCCCGGTATCCCTGAGGGTTTCGCCGCCGCCCGCCGCAGAGCCGATGGCAACCACGATGTCTATCCCGACCGAGCCGCCATCTGGCGGGGTGATACGGGAGCGCAGGCACAACCGATCCTGTGGTTGAAGGACGATGTCGAGGTCTTCTTCATGCAGGTGCAGGGCTCGGGCCGGGTGAAGCTGACGGACGGGCACAATACCCGCATCGCCTATGCAGGCCGCAACGGGCATCCCTACAGCTCCATCGGGCGTATCGTGGTGCGCGAGGGGCTGCTGCCGCTGGAGGATGCGACGCTGGACAAGCTCAAAGCCTGGCTGCGCGCCAATCCGGTCGAGGCGCGCCGGATCATGGGCATGAACGCGAGCTATGTGTTCTTCCGTCTGGCGGATGAATTGTCTGACGCCTCCGGTCCCATCGGGGGCGCAGGTCTGCCGCTGACGCCGTGGCGATCCATCGCGGTGGATCGCTCGATCTGGGCCTATGGTTTGCCGGTGTGGATAGAGGTGGATCTGCCATTGGCGTCAGGCACTGAGCCTTTCCGCAAGCTCGTGATCGCCGAGGATACAGGCTCGGCTATTCTTGGCCCCGCACGCGCTGATCTCTACCACGGTTCAGGCGCGGCAGCAGGGTCACGCGCTGGTGTTCTGCGCCATCCCATGCGCTTCATCGTGCTGTGGCCGCGTGAGACCCCGCGATGAGGCGCAAGGCACATCTGTCCGATGAGGAGCGCGCGCTGTGGGCTCATGTCGCCCAGAGCATCCGGCCATTGCCGGGGCGGAAAATGCCCAAGGTTGAGCCACTCGCAACAGCCCAAACCTCTGTAAAGCTCGAAGGCCTCAGCATCGGCGGCGCGCTCGAACCCGTGCAAAGGCCCGGTATCAAGCCGCTGGTGCCACTGGAGCGCCGCATGCGCCAGCGCGTGACGCGCGGGCAATCCCCCATCGACGGCGTGCTCGATCTGCATGGCATGCGGCAGGACGAGGCGCATCGCGCACTCCTGAACTTTATCCATCGCAAGGTGCATGAGGGGGCTATTGTCGTCATGGTCATCACCGGAAAAGGCGGATTGTCCATGAACAGCGAGCGCGGCTGGCCGACGACCGATGGTCGCGGCGTGCTGAAACGCCTTGTTCCGCATTGGCTTTCTGATCCCGGCCAGCGCCGCTATGTGCTGGGATTCGAGGATGCGGCACAGCATCACGGAGGAACGGGTGCGCTTTATGTGCGTCTCAGACGTCTGAAGGATGGCAGCGGTTTGTTGTGAGCCTAACCCTTGTCGCCGCGTTCGCGGATGAGCGACAGGATTGCACCGCGCAATTCAGGGATGCCAAACCCCGTCTCGCTGGATGTCATCAGCACCTCGGGATATGCCGCCACCCGCTTGGAAATCAGCTCGCGCACCTCGGCAATGCGGCTTTCCTGTTCCGGACCTTTCAGCTGATCCGCCTTGGTCAGCACGATCTGGTAGGACACGGCTGATTTGTCCATCAGCTTCAGGATATCGAGATCAAGATCCTTGAGGCCATGGCGGCTGTCGATCAGCACATAAACGCGAGCGAGACTGGCGCGGCCTTTCAGATATTCGTGGATGAGGTTCGTCCAGTTCGCGATCTTCTGCTTCGATACTGCGGCATAGCCGTAACCCGGCATATCGACGAAACTCAGGCGCTCGTTGATCGTGAAGAAGTTGAGCTGCTGTGTACGCCCCGGCGTATGCGAGGTCCGCGCCAGCGAGTTCCTGCCGGTGACCGCATTGATCAGCGAGGATTTGCCGACATTGGAACGCCCGGCGAAGGCAATCTCCGGATGCTTCATCGGCGGCAGTTCGTTGATCTTGTCCGAACCCCAGATAAAATCAGCCTCTCCCGCAAAGAGTTTGCGCGCGGCTTCAATGAGTTCTGGATCGGGGCTGGTCATGCGGGTCCTGTCGCATGGCCAGCCCGGAAGGTCAAAATATCACGCCGGTTCCGCGTTGCGCTTTACCATCATTGCCTTGAACGCCGGGCGGGACTGGCAGGCCTCGATCCAGGCCTTCAGGCTCGGACGCTGGGCGAACAACTCCGGGGCGGCCTGTGCATAGCGGATCACCTCGGCCGTGTTGATGTCGGCAACAGTGAAACGCCCGCCCAGAATGAAACCACCATTGGTGGCGAGATGCTCCTCCAGCACGTTCAGGGGCCGCTGCAGGTGGTCGATGGCGGCACTGACCACGGCCGGATCACGCTCGGCCTCCGGCTTGCTCACCCGGTGATACATGATGTTGAGGCTGTGCGGTTCCACTTCCGTAACAGCCCAGAGCGCCCACATGACCATCTGGCCGTCCTCAGCGGCATTCTTTGGTCCAAGCGCCGTGCCGGAGCGCTTGCCGTATTTCTTCGCGAGATAAAGGTTGATAGCGAGTGACTCATTCAGCACCAGCCGTCCATCCTTGAGAGAGGGGACCTTGCCATTTGGGTTTACCTTGAGAAACTTGCGCGACGCCGTGTTCAGCGGCGCGTCCTTTGCCTTGGGCTTGGCCAGCTGATAGGACTGGATGACCGGGATATGCTCGAATGCCAGCTTCAATTCATCAAGCAGCCAGATGTTGCGCGTGGCGCGGGAGCGATAGACGCCAAAGAGTTTGAGAGCCATGAATTTTCCATTCTGTTCGAATCAAGCACTTCCATGCCCGATTCCAGGATAAAAGCCCCATGAATTATGGTGATTGAACCATCAAACCCGTGGATCAGCGGCGCATGGCATCACGGATTTGCAGGAGATCGGCGGCTTTCAGCAATTGCGCCAGCACCACATGCACGATCAGGCCCGATGCGCACAGCGCTGCCAGCGCCCCCGCACGGATGGGAAAAGGATGGTTCGCCTTCATCCAGGGCCGGGCAAATTCATGCAGAAGCCAGATCGCTAGGCCCGTCAGCACCGAGACAAGCAGGACACGAGGCAGACGGCTGCGCGCCAGCTTGTCCGGACGAAATCGACCATTTCTTAGCAGCATGAAATAAAGCGCGGTGGCGTTGACGAAGGCCGAAGCCGAGACGCCCATAGCCGCCGCAACAGAGCCGAAATGCGGGAACAGCAGCAGGGCAACACCGATATTCGCCGCGATGCCCAGAGCCGCCGCGATGATGGGCCCCTTCATGTCTTCCCGCGCCAGAAAGGCTGGCAGGAAGACTTTGACCAGAACGAACGCCGGCAGGCCGACGGCAAGTGCGCGCAGCACAGCGGCCACTGCGTTCGAATCCTCCGCCGTGAACGCACCGCGCTCATAGAGGATGCTGACGATCGGTTTCGCAAGCAGCGCCAGCGCGATGGCAGCGGGCAAAGTGATGAGCAGGCCGAATTCCAGCGCCCGGCTTTCGGCCTGACGCGCCTGCGCCACTTCACCGCTGGCCAGATGCCTCGACACCGCTGGCAGCAGCACGACGCCTATGGCCGCTGCCACAAAGCCGAGAGGCAACTGGAAGATGCGCTCGGCGAAATACAGCCATGACACCGCCGAAGGTGTTCCCGATGACATCTGCGCGGCGACAACCACGTTGAGATGCCCCGCGCCCGCAATGGCGATTCCGGGCAATGCGATCAGCATCAGCCTGCGCATATCGGCATCAAAGCGCGGTACTTTTGGCATGATGTGATATCCCGCGAACCACACGGCAGCGCCAACGATGACAAGATTCACCAGCCCCGCGCCCAGAACGGTCCAGACCAGCACGAAACCGGCGTCGCGCGTGCCGCGCAGACCCGCCGACATCGCATAGAGCAGTGCTGCGATCAGAAAAATATTGAGCAACACCGGCGCCCATGCCGCAATTGCATAGCGCCCGATGGCATTCAGTGTGCCCGTGAACACCGCAACGATGAGAATCACCGCCACGAACGGAAACATGATTCGCCCGAATTCCACGGCATCGGTGAATTTCTGCGGCTGATCATGGAAACCCGGCGCCACCGCGCCGATGATCACCGGCATCAGGAATTCAGCCACCAGCAGGATCACGACGCCCACACCAAGCAGAAATGACAGCGCAGCCTCGGCAAACCGTGCGGAGGATTCCGCGCCGCCTTCCGCCTCGCGCCGGGCGAAAATCGGCACATAGGCCGCGTTGAACGCGCCTTCGCCCACCAGACGGCGAAACAGATTGGGGATCAGGAAGGCCGCAACATAGGCATCCGCCACCGCGCCAGCGCCCAGCGTGGCGGCGACGAGCATGTCGCGCACGAATCCCGTGACCCGCGACGCCAGCGTGGCTCCGCCGACGATCGTGAAGTTCTTGCCCAAAGACGCTTGTTCAACCGACATCCACCGCCCTGTCTGCCGCAAACAGCGGGACAAGGCAAAGGGCGGGTGTGTTCAAATGATGGCGGGATGGGAAGGATCGTTCGGCCCTGAACCTCCTCATGTCGAGACGCGGAGCGAAGCGTAGCCTCGAGACACGCACCACGCATTTGCAATCCGCAAAGAGGACCTGCACGGACATCGTGGGTGTCTGGAGGCTCGCCAAAGAGCTCGCCCCTCGACATGAGGAGGTCGGTGGATGGCGTTTACGCCGCCTGACCCAGCCCCACCGGACAACTCACACCGGTCCCGCCAAGCCCGCAATATCCGCCGGGGTTCTTGGCCAGATACTGCTGGTGATAATCCTCCGCGAAATAAAACACCGGCGCTTCGAGGATTTCGGTGGTGATCGCGCCAAGACCTGCCTTGCCCAGCATGGCCTGATACGCCGCCTTCGAGGCCTTCGCAGCGGACAGCTGATCCGCATCCGGCGCATAGATGCCGGAGCGATACTGCGTGCCGACATCATTGCCCTGCCGCATGCCCTGCGTGGGGTCGTGGCTCTCCCAGAATGTCTTCAGCAGCGTCTCAAGGCTGATTTTCGCCGGATCGTAGACCACGAGGACCACCTCGTTATGCCCGGTGCGGCCGGAGCAGGCCTCTTCATAGGTCGGATTGGGGGTGAAACCTCCGGCATAGCCCACCGCCGTAACGATGATGCCTTGGCCCAGTTGCCAGAACTTGCGCTCCGCACCCCAGAAACAGCCGAGGCCAAAGATAATCTGCTTTGATCCGGCGGGATACGGGCCTTTCAGCGGTGCGCCGTTGACGAAATGGCGCTCTGCCGTGGGAATCGCGGTGGCGCGGCCCGAGAGTGCGTCCTCGGCGCGGGGCATTTCGGCCTTCTTTCTGAAGAAAAACATGGCGGTCTCTCCGTGGTTCCTACGCAAGATAGTGCGGCTGCACCCGGACCGGAAGTGCGACAGCTTCACCGTTGCGTGTCAGAAAGTTCATTTGTGACCCGTTGACGGGCTTTGCAGGGGCGATTGGGCGTGCCAAGCTGTCGGCCTCATGCCAGCGGCATGGTCCAATTGTGTCAGGGAGACATCAGATGAAAACAGGTATTCTGGCAGCGGCCATGGTCGCGATGCTCGGCGGAACGGCCAATATCGGACAGGCTTGGGCGCAGGAACTGAAACCCGCCATCGTGTTTGATCGCGGCGGCAAGTTCGACAAGTCCTTCAACGAGGCGGCTTACAACGGCATCGAGAAGTTCAAGAAGGAAACCGGTATCGATTACCGCGATTTCGAGATCACCAACGATGCGCAGCGCGAGCAGGCGATCCAGCGGTTCGCGCGCGACGGCCATAATCCCGTGCTCGTCGTCGGCTTCTCCTTCGGCACGACGCTGGAAAAGGTCGCCAAGGAATTCCCCAACACCCGCTTCACCATTATCGACAGCAAGATCGACGCGCCCAACGTGCGATCCTCGCTGTTCACCGAGCATGAGGGCAGTTACCTCGTCGGCATGATGGCGGCGCTGGCTTCGAAAACCAACAAGGTCGGCTTCATCGGCGGCATGGACATTCCGCTCATCCGCAAGTTTGCCTGCGGCTATGTGCAGGGCGTCAAGGCGGCCAAGCCCGGTGCCGAAATCATCCAGAACATGACCGGCACGACGGGCGCGGCCTTCAACGATCCCGCCAAGGGCGCGGAACTCGCCAAGTCGCAACTGGATCGCGGCGCGGACGTGATCTACCACGCAGCAGGTGGCACGGGAGTGGGCGTTCTGCGTACGGTGGCGGATGCGGGCAAGCTCGGCATCGGCGTCGATTCCAACCAGAACGGCATGCATCCGGGCAAGGTGCTGACCTCCATGCTCAAGCGCGTGGATGTCGCGGTGTATTCCAACTTCATGGACGCCAAGAATGGCAAATGGACGCCCGGCGTCACGGTCTATGGTCTGGCACAGGACGGCGTCGGCTACGCCATGGACGACAACAACAAGGCGCTGGTGACGGCGGCGATGCAGGCGGCGGTGGACAAGGCCGCCAACGACATCAAGGCAGGTACCGTGAAGGTGCATGACTACATGAGCAACTCGACCTGCCCGGTGCAGTGAGGGGTCGAATCGGTCGGCGCCCGAAAATGGACGCCGACCATTGTGGAGAGCCCAAGCATGGCAGACGACGGCAAGATCAAGGGACCCGCATCCTACTTTCCCTCAATTGAGAAGGCTTATGGCCGTCCAATCGCTGAATGGCAGGCTATGGTCCGCGCCGAAAAGGGCAAAAAGCATATGGATCTCGTGACGTGGTTAAAGGAAAGCCGCGGTATGGGCCATGGGCATGCCAATGCACTGGTGGCGGCAACCCTGGCCAGCGGTCCGAAATGATTATGCGATGGCTGTGTCAGCCCGCCCGATGCAGCCTGGCTCCATGACAGCGTTTCCCGCCATCGAACTCATCGGCATCGGCAAGCGCTTCGGCACGGTGCGCGCCAACCATGACGTGAACCTGCGCATCGATCCGGCTTCGGTGCATGGCATCGTGGGAGAGAATGGCGCGGGCAAATCCACCCTGATGTCGATTGTCTATGGTTTCTACGAAGCGGATACGGGTGAAATCCGCATCAAGGGCAAGCCCGTGCGCATCCGCTCGTCGCAGGATGCCATCAGCCATGGCATCGGCATGGTGCACCAGCATTTCATGCTGGTCGAGACCATGACCGTGCTGGAGAATGTCATTCTCGGCGCGGAAGGCGGGGCCATTCTCGCGAAAGGCGAAGACCACGCACGGGCCGCGCTGAAGGATCTGGGCGAGCGCTACGGCCTGACGGTTGATCCGGATGCCGTCGTCGGCGAACTCACAGTCGGCCTGCAGCAGCGGGTCGAGATCATCAAGGCGCTCTACCGTGGCGCGGAAATCCTCATTCTGGACGAGCCGACGGCAGTGCTGACGCCTGCCGAGGCCGACCAGCTGTTCGAACTGACGAAGGCGCTGAAGGCGCAGGGCAAGACGGTCATCCTGATCACCCACAAATTGCGCGAGATCATGCACGCCACGGACAAGGTCTCGGTGATGCGGCGCGGCGAGATGATCACCACGCTGGAGACCGCGAAAACCTCCCCCGCCGAGATCGCCGAGGCGATGGTGGGGCGGCGCGTTCTTCTGACCGTCGAGAAAGGGCCTGCAAAGCCGGGCCGCGTGCTGCTCGATGTGAAAGATCTCACAGTCACGGATGGAATGGGCGTGACGCGTCTCGACCGCGCCTCGTTCCAGATCCGGGCTGGCGAGGTCGTGGGTATCGCGGCAGTTTCCGGCAATGGCCAGAGCGAGTTGCTGGAAGCGCTGTCGGGCATGCGCAGGGCGAGCGGCAGCATCAGCATCGATGGTGTCGCCGTTGATCCCTCCCATCCCGATCCGCGCAAGCTGCGCGCGCTGCGGCTGTTCCATGTGCCGGAGGATCGCCACCGCTGCGGCCTCGTGCTGCCGTTCGAAGCCGCCGAAAGCGGCATTCTGGGCCACCACGACGACAGCCGCTTCATGCGCGGTTTCCTGATGGATCACGCCGCCATCGAGAAGGATCAGAAGGCCAAAATGGAGGCCTATGACGTGCGGCCGCCGTTGCCCGATCTGCGCAGCTCCAAGTTTTCCGGCGGCAACCAGCAGAAGATCGTTCTGGCCCGCGAGATGGAGCGCAATCCCGCCGTGCTGCTCATTGGCCAGCCCACGCGCGGCGTGGACATCGGCGCCATCGAGTTCATCCACAAGCGTATCATCGCGATGCGCGATGCTGGCGCAGCGATCCTGCTGGTTTCGGTGGAACTCGACGAGATCATGAGCCTGTCTGATCGCATCATCACGATGTGCGGCGGGAAGATCACGGGCGAGCGGGTTGCGGCGCAGACCAATGAGCGGGAGCTTGGGCTGCTGATGGCCGGTGTCATGACGGAGGCGGCGTGAGGGGAGATGGCGTCAGCATCGTGCGTCCTTCGAGATGCCGCTTGGCGGCTCCTCAGGATGAGGAGGTCAGGACTATTGCTTTCCACAACACTCCTCATGCTGAGGAGGCGCATCAGCGCCGTCTCGAAGCACGCACCATGTCTCCGCAGATTGTGTTCTCATGAGCGCCCCCGTCGAACTCCCGCGCTGGGCCGACGTCGCCCTTGTCCCGCTGCTGACCGTGGTCACGGCCTTTGCCGTCTCCGGCTTGGTCGTTCTGGCCATCGGCGAGAACCCGCTTGAGGCCATGGCCATCCTGTTCAGGGGTGCGCTCGGCAGCAAGGCGGGCTGGGGCTACACGCTCTATTACACCACCAGCTTCATCTTCACCGGGCTCGCCGTCGCCATCGCCTTTCAGGCAGGGCTGTTCAATATTGGCGGCGAGGGACAGGCGACGCTGGGCGGCCTTGGCGTTGTTCTGCTTTGTTTCTCGTTCGAGTGGCTGCCGGGTATTCTTCTCGTGCCCGTCGGCGTTCTGGGTGCGGCGCTGGCAGGTGCTGCGTGGGCCTTCATTCCGGGTTATCTGCAGGCGAAGCGCGGCAGTCACGTCGTCATCACCACGATCATGTTCAACTTCATCGCGGCCACCCTGATGGTCTATCTACTGGTGAACGTCATGGGCCGCCCGGACTCCATGGCGCCAGAAACGCGCAACATCGCGCCGCATGCTGTCGCGGCACCCATGCATGTGTTTCTGGGCGCGCTGGGCATCAGCTTTCCCAGAACGCCGTTCAACATCTCGTTCCTGCTGGCGCTGCTGAGCGCCTTCGCTGTCTGGGTCCTCGTCTGGCATACGCGGCTGGGCTATGAAATCCGCGTCGTCGGTTCCTCCCCTTCTGCGGCGGTCTATGCCGGGATTTCGCCATCGCGCATCACCATCATTACCATGGCGATTTCGGGTGGCCTCGCGGGCATGCTGGCGGTGAACGAGATAATGGGTCTGCAACACCGGTTGTTGCTCGAATTCTCGGCCGGTGCGGGCTTTGTTGGGATCGCGGTGGCACTGATGGGCCGGGCGCATCCCGTGGGCGTTGTGCTGGCGGCCTTCCTGTTCGGCATTCTCTATCAGGGCGGCACGGAGCTTTCGTTCGACAAGCCCTCGATCACGCGCGACATGATCATGGTCATCCAGGGCTTCGTCATCCTCTTCGCAGGCGCACTGGAATATGCCTTCAAGCGTCCATTGGCGCGACTCTTTCGGGTGAAGGAGGCGTGATGGATATGCTCGATCCCATCCTTCAGGTACTGGCCTCCACCGTGAGGCTCGCCGTGCCGCTGATCTGCGCCTGCCTGGCTGGCCTGTGGTCGGAGCGGGCGGGCGTTGTCGATATCGGACTTGAAGGCAAGATGCTGGGTGCGGCATTCGCCGCCGCCGTCGTAGCCATCACGACTGGTAGTGCTGTGCTTGGGCTGCTGGCGGGTATGGTCATCGCCGTTCTGCTCTCGCTGGTGCATGGCTATGCCGCAATATCGCAGCGCGGCAACCAGATCGTTTCTGGCGTTGCCATCAACGTGCTGGCCGCTGGCCTTGCGGCGGTGCTGGGCAATGCGTGGTACAAGGAAGGCGGTCGCACCCCTTCTGTATCGCAGAACCAGCGTTTCCTGCCGATCGACCTGCCGTTTGCGGACAGTATCAATACCATCCCCCTGCTGGGCCCAATCTACAAGCAGCTCCTGTCCGGCCATAATGCGATTGCCTGGCTCGCCTTTCTTGCGGTGCCAATCACCTGGTGGGTCTTGCAGAAGACGCGCTTTGGCCTGCGCCTGCGTGCCGTGGGCGAGAACCCGGCGGCGGTGGACACGGCTGGCATATCGGTCGTGAAACTGCGCTACGCCTCGGTGATCATCTGCGGTGTTTTGTGTGGCTTGGGCGGGGCGTATCTGTCCATCGCGCAGGGCGCGGGATATCTCAACCATATGACAGCGGGCAAGGGCTTCATTGCGCTGGCAGCACTCATTTTCGCCAAGTGGAAACCGGGACCGGCTCTGGCTGCGTGTCTCCTCTTCGGCTTCCTCGATGCCATGGCGATCCGGCTTCAGGGCGTTGCCATTCCCGGCATCGGGCAGGTGCCGGTCCAGCTGATCCAAGCGCTGCCCTATGTGCTGACAGTCGTGCTGCTCGCGGGCTTCATTGGCAGGGCGACACCACCAAAAGCATCAGGCGTTGCCTATGTGAAGGAACGCTGAGATGTCGCTCGATGCGCTTTTCGAAGCGGCGAAAGCTGCACAGGACAGAGCCTATGTGCCTTACTCCCACTTCAAGGTGGGTTCCGCCATTCTCGCCGATGACGGCACGATCTATGCGGGCTGCAATGTAGAAAATGCCGCCTATCCCTCCGGCACCTGTGCGGAGGCGGGCTCCATTGCTGCCATGATTCTGGGTGGTGGCAGGAATATCCGCGCCATCCTCGTGATCGGTAATGGACCGGTACTGTGCACGCCCTGCGGCAATTGTCGCCAGCGCATCCGCGAATTTGCCAAACCGGAGACGCCGGTGCATGTGGCGGGACCGGAAGGAGTTCGGCGCACATTCACGCTGGACGAACTCCTTCCCGCATCATTCGGACCGGACAATTTGAAATGACGACTGCACTGGACAGACAGGCCCACGCCCGGGCGGAGAGCGAAGAGGCTGTCGCGGCATTGGCGAAGCATGGCGTGAAAGGGCCGTTTGATCTCGGCATCGTGCTGGGGACCGGCCTTGGGCCACTGGCGGACGAGATCGAAAAGCCCATCAAGGTCGCTTATTCCGACATTCCCGGCTTTCCCGCAGGCAATGTTTCTGGCCATGCCAAGCAACTTGTGGCGGGAACGCTCAACGGCAAGCATGTCGTGGCCTACAATGGACGCGCGCATTACTACGAAAAGGGTGACAGCTCCATCATGCGCCTTCCCGTGGCGACGCTGGTGGGGCTTGGCTGCAAGCAGGCACTTTTCACCAATGCGGCGGGCTCGCTTGATGAAAAGCTCGGTCCCGGCAGCATCTCGCTCATTGCGGACCATATCAATTATTCCGGTCGCGATCCGCTGATCGGCGATCCGGACGATGCGCGTTTTGTGTCTCTGACCGATGCCTACGACCCTGGGTTGCGCAAGCTGATGAAAGCCGCTGCCAAGGCCGAGAAGGTCCGACTTGGCGAAGGTGTCTATGTCTGGTTCTCGGGACCGAGCTTCGAAACGCCTGCCGAGATCAATATGGCCCGGATCATCGGTGGCAGCATTGTTGGCATGTCGACGGTGCCGGAGGTTATTATGGCGCGGCGCTTTGGCCTGAAAGCTGTCGCCATGTCCATGCTCACCAACCTCGCCGCTGGCATCCAGGGCTCATCGCCGTCGCATGATGAAACCAAGGCGGTGGCTGCGATTGGCGGTGCGGCAATGCGGCGGGTGGTCACCAATTTCGTCGGGAGGTTGTAATGCCAGACAAGTCCCATGACGTTGAACTGGCCCTTCGCGCGTTGAAGCTGCTTGACTTGACGGACCTCAATGACGGCTGCCGCGAGGATCATATCGAGGCGCTGATCCAGAAGGCGCTGACACCTCATGGCCCTGTCGCCGCGATCTGCATCTGGCCGCAATTCGTGACGCTCGCCAAGGCACGGCTCAAGGGCAAGGGAGTCAAGGTCGCCACCGTCATTAACTTCCCAAAGGGGGGCGATGACGTGGAGCGCGCCATCGAGGATGCGGCGGAGGCCATTGACGACGGCGCGGACGAGATCGATCTGGTTATGCCTTGGCATGCGCTGATCGCGGGCGATGATCTTACTGTGCGCTCCATGATTGGCGAAGTGCGCGACGAGATCGACGACGCGGGACGGCTCAAAGTTATTCTCGAGACAGGCATGCTGCCGGATCAGGCAATGGTCCGCAAAGCCGCCGATATCGCAATCGAGTGCGGCGCGGATTTCATCAAGACGTCTACGGGCAAGATGCCGGTGTCAGCCACGCCGGATGCCGTGAAAACCATGCTTGCCGCGATCAAGGCAACGGACCGGACTGTTGGCCTGAAGCCCTCCGGCGGCATCCGCACGCTTGCCGACGCCGCGCTTTATCTTGGCCTCGTCGATGCCGCCATGGGGCCAGTCTGGGCCTCGCCGACGACCTTCCGGTTTGGTGCCAGCGGGTTGTATGATGTGCTGCTCGCTGTAATCGAAGGACGGTCGGCAACGGCATCTGCCAAGGGGCCTTACTGAGCGCCATGCTGCCGCAGGAAATCATCCGCAAGAAGCGCGACGGCGGCACGCTTTCAGCTGCTGAAATCGCCTTCATGGTCAGCGGCCTGACCGATGGCACGGTCACCGAGGGACAGGTCGCCGCCTTCGCCATGGCAGTGTTTTTCCAAGGCATGGCCATGCCCGAGCGCGTGGCCTTGACCGAAGCGATGCGCGATTCCGGCCGCGTGCTGGACTGGCGCGATCTTCCCGGCCCCGCGCTCGACAAGCATTCGACCGGCGGCGTGGGGGA
Source organism: Hyphomicrobiales bacterium (assembly GCA_031431475.1). Lineage (GTDB taxonomy): Bacteria > Pseudomonadota > Alphaproteobacteria > Rhizobiales > Beijerinckiaceae > JADCCX01. Next base: position 44,171 of record JANPDL010000034.1, on the reverse strand, counting down.
CACAGTATCGCTAATGCTGGCACCCGCCGTTGCGGCCTGCGGAGGCTATGTTCCGATGATATCCGGGCGCGGCCTTGGCCATACTGGCGGCACACTGGACAAACTCGATTCAATCCCGGGCTACATGTCCCAGCCGGATGAAGCCTTGTTCCGGAAAGTCACCCGCACCGTCGGCTGCGCCATCATCGGCCAGACCGCCGATCTCGCGCCTGCCGACAAGCGTTTCTATGGCATTCGCGACGTTACGGCGACGGTGGAGAGCATTCCGCTGATCACGGCATCAATCCTGTCGAAGAAGCTCGCCGCAGGGCTGCATGGTCTGGCGATGGATGTGAAATTCGGCAAGGGCGCGTTCATGGCGCGGTTCGAGGATGCAGAGGAACTGGCGCTGAGCCTCGCCACCGTAGCGACAGGCGCGGGCCTGCCCACGACCGCGCTGCTGACCGATATGAACGAGCCGCTGGCTTCCGCCGCAGGCAATGCGCTGGAAGTGCGTTACGCCATCGATTACCTCACTGGAACGAAGCGCGAGCCGCGGATGCATGAGGTCACGGTGGCCCTTGGCGCAGAGATGCTGCTGTCTGGCAAGCTCGTGTCATCCGTTGCCGAGGGTAAGGCAAAGATGGAAAAAGCCATCACCAGCGGCGCGGCGGCGGAAAAATTCAGTACAATGGTTGCCGCACTCGGCGGGCCGAACGATCTGCTGACACAACCGGATAAGCATCTCGCTGCGGCAGGCATCATCAGACCGGTGCTGGCATCCCGTGACGGTTTTGTTTCAGGCATCGACAATCGCGGACTCGGCATCGCTGTCGTGGCTCTGGGCGGTGGACGCACGCGCGCGGCCGATCCTGTCGATCATGCCGTTGGACTGACCGGGCTTGCAGGTCTCGGTTTAAAGGTGGTGAAAGGACAACTGCTGGCGATGGTTCATGCCCGCAGCGAATCCGCCGCCGATGCTGCGATAGGCGCAATCGCCAAGGTCTACGATCTGGCAGATTCCGCACCTGTCATCGGCCCGCTCATCGCACGGCGGCTTGAGGGATCAGCCGCATGAGTCTTCTCGTCGCCATCCGTGGCTGGCACGAACCCGACTGGATCGAGCGCTTCCAGCGCTTGATGCCGGAACGTCGGGTCATCTCCGCGACAACTGATTTCGACCCAGCCGAAATTCAATACGTCGCGTGCTGGAAGCACGTGCCGGGTTCGCTGGCGAAGCTGCCCAATGTCAAGGTTTTGTTCTCCTTGGGCGCAGGCGTCGATCACCTCGTCAGCGATCCTGATCTGCCCGAAGCTCCCATCGTCCGCATGGTGGACACTGACCTCACGCAACGCATGACGGAGTGGATTGTCTGGCAATGCCTCGACTGGCTGCGGCAGGGAAAAATGTACCGGGCGCATCAGACAACGGCGCATTGGATTGATGATCGCGATCAGCCAGCGGCAAAGGACGTGCGTGTCGGTGTCATGGGACTGGGTGTGCTTGGCCTCGACGCCATAGATGCCCTTAAGCGAATGCGCTTTGATGTCGCGGGTTGGAGCCGCTCAGCCAAGAGCATCCCTGACGTGAAGACGTTTTCGGGCGAAAACGGATTAGAGGCTTTTCTGGTGCGAACGGATATCCTCGTATCCCTCATGCCTTTAACCGACGATACACGCGGCATTCTAAATGGCAGGCTGCTATCACAACTGGCGCGCAATGGCCGCCTTGGCGGGCCGGTGCTGATCAATGCCGGCCGGGGTGGGTTGCAGGTCGAGGTTGATATTCTGGCAGCGTTGGAGAGTGGCGTGCTGAAGGGCACCTCCCTCGACGTGTTCGAAACGGAGCCACTGCCGGAAAATTCGCCCCTCTGGCATCATCCGGCTGTTACCGTGACGCCGCACAATTCCGCCATGAGTGCGCCCGATGCGATGGCGGGTGCAATTGTGGCGCAGATCAGGGATTTCGAGCGTGGCTTGCCGCTTCGCAACAGGGTTGACCGGGAAAGGGGCTATTGATGTCGATGGCCGTGCTTCCCGATCACAAGGGCCTTCAGGTTGCCGCTGCTGGTGATCAGATCATGGCTCTGCTTGTCCCTTTGGCCGATGTCTGCCGCTATCGCGAGCAGCGGGGCGACGATGTTGCCATTTTTGACGTCAGGCCTCGTGATGCGGCAGCGCTGGCGTTTGTCATCAGCATGGCGCCCGGCGGCATCAACATCGAGAGTAGCGCCTTCTCGATCAAGGAGCTGTCGCTGGACGAGGCCGGAGTTGCCATCCAGATCGTGGCAGCAGTGCTCGCCGGGCGTCTCAGGCAAGTGCGCCAGATCAAGCACAATGGTCGAACGCGTGCGATGAAGACTTATGTATTCGATGCCGAAGGGCAGCTCGTCTTCAAGAACCGCAAAAGCGGCGGCATGCTGTTTCTCGCTGGCCGCGCGGTCCGGTCGGAGCGGGTCAGATTCGCGGCCTATCGGGAATCATAGCCTCCGCCACAGGGCAACCTGCGCTCCTTGCTCCTTGATGCTGTCGCGGCCCCTGATGCTGGCAAAGGCGCTCACCTGCAGCGACCAGCGCTCCGAGAGATCGTATACGATGCTTGGTTGAAGCTTGTGCTGGCGCGGTCTGCCTTCACCCACACGCCCCCGCCCGGCTGCAGTGAATGTGCTGAAACTCTGAACCATAAGCAGGAGTTGTGGAAAAGGGCGTACGCCGAATGCCATATCAAAGCGCACCTCATCCCGGTTGCCGCCGCCGCGCCAGCGATAGGCCGTCTGCACCTCCGCGAAGGCTTGCCAGCTTCCGATTGCGAAGCCATGGCCGAGATTGAGCCGCAAATCAGCTTCCACCGGCGCATCCATCCGGCGCAACTGTCCCGGCAGGCTGCGCTCGCCACTGCCCTGGAGCGCCGCCTGCACCGAAAGGATCGTGCCACCGTCGCTCCAGACCTTGACCCTTGCACCGGCGCTGACCGCACCACTGGCGAACCGCGATGTCACGCTATCAACCGGAAAGGTCTGCAACTGAGCCCGCGCACCAGCAAGAAGCGTGACCTGATCGCTCCAGCCACGCTCGATGCTGATCGTAGTCTCCTGCTTGGAAAACCGGTCGGCGCGCAGTGGCTTGCCATTGCGGCCAAAGCGACGGGATGATTGCGTCGTCGTATTGGAAAAGATGATCTGGGTGCGCCCCTCATCCTGCAACCACGCTCCTGCACAGGAGGGGGAAGTCGTGGCGAGAGTCAGCAGGACGGCTATTCCGCAAAGCGCCAGCCTTTGTCCCGGCATACCCATCGGCCAAACACGCCCCGCCCGGTGACAGCGAAGGAAAAGCCTCTAACTGACGCAACGTCACCGGATTAGACTAACCAGATAATACAGGCGAGTGACTCGAAACAACTCAGAGAAATCGGGGGTTTTGCAAGAATCTATCATTTATCGAGAGAAAAAGTGATGCAGGGCAATGCCACTGGACGTGGCGACATTGAGGGAGTCGAAATCTGGCGTCATCGGAATGCGCAGAGTGGTCATCCTTGCGAGCAATTCCTGCGGCAGGCCCGGACCTTCGGCACCGAGCATCAGCGCGGCTCGCGGGGGTGGTTTGATCTCGCCCAGCATGCAGGAACCGGATGGACTGAGGGCAAAGGTGGAAAATCCGGCTTTCTCCAATGCTGCAAGAATATCCCCGGCTGTTCCCATGCGGGTGAACGGCACGACCAGCGCCGCACCGACCGAAACGCGGATCGCCTTGCGGTAGAGCGGATCGCAGGATGAAGCATCGAGCAGCACTGCATTGACGCCAAAAGCAGCAGCGTTGCGGAATAGACCGCCCATATTGTCGTGGTTGGCAAGACCAATGCCGACGGCAACGAGTGCGCGTGGTGGCAAATGCGTCAATATTGCTTCGGGAGTGAGGCTTTCACCCCGTAATCCCACCGCAAGAATGCCACGATGCACGGAAAAACCGGCAATCGCCTCGATCACTGGGTCAGCCGCCGCATAAAGTGGCACATTCGATGGGATTGTATCGACGAGATCGGGTGAACCCGCGATCCGCCGCTCCGACATCAGGATGCTATCCAGCCGGAAACGGCTGCACGCCAGCATCAGGCGCAAGACCACCTCTCCCTCCGCAATGAACCGCCCCTGCCGTCCTACGAGATCCCGCTCGCGGATGGCGCGATAGGGCTCCAGACGCGGATCGTCCGGATCAGTGATGAGGATGGGCGTTGCCAAACCGGGTGCTTCCTGCGATTGCGAACGGCTCCCGAAGGAACCGCCATCCCTCCATGTCACCACCGCTGATTCATCTCAAGGCTATCGCCCATGGCTTTGGCGGCACACGCATCCTGAACGGCGCGGAACTCGCGGTCGAAAAGGGTGACCGGCTGTGTCTCGTCGGCCGCAACGGATCAGGCAAATCGACCCTGCTCAAGATCGCAGCAGGCTTGATGGAGCCGGATTCGGGGGAGCACTACGTTCATCCATCCGCCACCGTGCGCTATCTGGTGCAGGAGCCCGATCTGACGGCCTGGCCCACGACTGGCGCCTATGTCATGTCTGGACTCGGCGAGGGCGATGATCCGTATCGCGCCACCCAGTTCATGGAGGCGCTGGGCCTGACGGGCGAGGAAGGCACGGAAAGGCTGTCGGGCGGAGAGGCACGGCGCGCGGCGCTGGCGCGGATTCTGGCACCGGAGCCCGATATCATCCTGCTGGACGAGCCCACGAACCATCTCGATCTCCCCGCCATCGAATGGCTGGAAGGAACGCTGTCCCGGCTGAAATCCGGCCTTGTCGTGATCAGCCATGACCGGCGCTTTCTGGCCAATCTTTCCCGCGCCACCCTGTGGGTCGATAGGGGCCAAGTGCGGCGCATGGAGCGTGGCTTTGATCATTTCGAGGCTTGGCGCGATGAGGTGTTGGAGCAGGAAGAGCGCGATAACCAGAAGCTCGCCCGCAAGATCGTGGCCGAGGAGCACTGGTTGCGCTACGGCGTCACGGCGCGGCGCAAACGCAATGTCCGGCGGCTGGGCCTGTTGCAGGACCTGCGCAGCCAGTGGCGCAATCGTGGCGGCCCGCAGGCCGGTGTGACCATGACTGTCTCCGAGGCTGAAGAGAGTGGAAAGCTCGTGATAGAGGCCAAGGGGATCAGCAAGAGCTACGGACCCGAAACAATTGTCCGCAACCTGTCGATCCGCATCGCCAACGGCGATCGGTTGGGCATCGTCGGCCCGAATGGCGCGGGTAAGACCACGTTGATCAACCTGCTGACCGGAGAGGCCGAGCCCGACGAAGGAAGCGTCAAGATTGGCCTGAGCGTGGCGCTGTCGACGCTCGACCAGAAGCGCGAGAACGTGAACCCGGCCTTCACGCTCAAGGAGGCGATGACCGACAACCGGGGCGATATCATCGAGGTCGGCGGCGAGCCCAAGCATGTCATGGGCTATCTCAAGGATTTCCTTTTTTCGCCCGAGCAGGCCAGGACACCGATCTCGGTCCTGTCCGGCGGTGAGCGCGGTCGCATGATGCTGGCGCGGGCCCTGGCGAAAAAATCCAACCTGCTGGTGCTGGACGAGCCCACAAACGATCTCGACCTCGAAACGCTGGATCTCCTGCAGGAAATGCTGATGGATTATGCCGGAACGCTGATTCTTGTCAGCCATGACCGCGATTTTCTTGACCGGGTCTGTTCCTCCGTCCTGATGTCGGAGGGCAAGGGCCGCTGGGTGGAATATGCTGGCGGTTACTCTGACATGGTGGCCCAGCGCGGTATGGGCGTTCAGGCCAAAATCACGCAGGCCGTTAAGCTCGTGGAGAAGTCCGCTATCGATCCCGCGATTCCGACATCTGGCGCCGTTTCATCCGGCAAGCTGTCCTTCAAGGATCGCCACGCGCTCGACACGTTGCCCGGTCTTGTTGATGCCATGGGCCGTGATATCGCCAAACTGGCAGCGGTTCTGGCCGAGCCCGGCCTCTACGCCCGCGACCGTACCCGCTACGACAAGGCATCCGCGATGCTGGCCGAGCTTCAGGACAAGCGGGATACCAGCGAAGAGAAATGGCTGCGGCTGGAAATGCGAAGGGAAGAGCTTGAAGGGTGACCGGCCTTCCGTATGTTCACTGTCTTGTCCCCGCCATGATCAATGACTAGATGAAACCAAGGAATAAGCGGAGTGCGGCGTTTGGATTCTCTACCCTCGTCAGCTCCGCAGCGGCGGCGTCTCAAGATCATCGGAACTGTCGCGAGCCTGGCGCTTTTTGCCATCTCCGTTGTCGTCCTCGGCTTTATCGTGAAAGAGCTGGATGCGCAGGAAATCAGGACGGCCTTTGCGGCAGCCAGTGGACGTCAAGTGGCGCTTGCCATCCTGTGTACCGCACTGAGCTATCTGGTGCTCACGGGCTATGACGCCATCGGCTTTCGCCAGCTCGGCCACAAGGTGCCGTACAGGACAACGGCGCTGGGCTCCTACACCAGCTATGCCGTCAGCTTCACTCTCGGCTTCCCGCTGATCACCGGCGGAACCGTGCGCTACTGGATTTATTCGACAATCGGCATCGGTGCAAAAGTCATCGCCAGCCTGACGCTGATTGCCGGTGTGACCTTCTGGCTCGGCATGGGGACAGTGCTGGGCTTCTGCCTGATCTGGAAACCGGTGGAGATTGCAGAACTGAACCGGCTGCCGGTGCTGATGAACCGGATGCTGGGTATCGCCATCCTCGGTGCCATCGTCGGCTATCTGGTCTGGGTCACGCTGAAACCCCGCTCGCTGACCTTTCAGGGCTGGACCATGACCATGCCCGATCTCAAGGTCAGTCTGGCGCAGCTGACCATCGGCGCGCTGGATGTTTGTGCGGCGGGTGCGGCGCTCTACATCCTGCTGCCGCAAGGCTACGGCATCCCCTATGGCAGCTTCATCGCGGCCTATGTCTTCGCCTGCATCCTGGGCATCATCAGCCACGCACCGGGCGGCATCGGCGTCTTCGAGGCGACCATCCTGCTTGCCTTGCCCGGCATTCCATCGGAACAATTGCTGGGCTCGCTGCTGCTGTTCAGGTTGTGGTATTATATCGTGCCCTTCGTGCTGGCACTGGCACTGCTGGCGGGGCGGGAAATCATGCTGCGCTGGCGTCTGCTCAAGACGGATATGGCGCAGGTCGAATTCACGCGCAAAGCCATGCCGGGGGACGAAGATCGCCGTGACATCCACCGCCGATGATGTGATCCGGGCTTTTCCCCATGCGGCGGTGCTGACCGGCGCGGGGGATGGCGTTATCGTCTTCAACCCGGCCGCCGCCGCCCTGTTTCCCTATCTGAAGCCGGATGAGCCGCTGAGCTTCGCGATCCGCGATCCGGAAATCCTCACCGCCGTCAGCGCCACGGGCCGCGACGGCATAGCCCGCAAGTTCGAGATCATCGACCGCCTGCCGGTGGAGCGGGCCTTTGCGGTCAGCGTGGCGCGTTTGCCTTCCGGTGGCACATTGATTGTCTTCGATGATCTGACTCCGGGACGCAGGCTGGAGCGGATGCGGGTCGATTTCGTCGCCAATGCCAGCCATGAATTGCGCACACCGCTGGCCTCGCTGCTGGGTTTCGTGGAAACGCTCAAAGGCTCCGCCCGTAACGATCCGAAGGCGCGCGACAGTTTCCTGGGCATCATGGAGGTGCAGGCCCGGCGGATGGCGCGGCTGATCGATGATCTGCTGTCGCTGTCGCGAATCGAGCTCAATGCCCATGTGCGACCGACCGATGCCGTGGATATGGAATCCGTCATCCGGCAGATCGCCGATGCGCTGGCGCCATTGGCGCAGGAGCGTGGCGTACAGCTTCATCTGGATTGTCCGGACCATGCAACGAGCGTCACGGGTGACCGGGATGAGTTACTGCGGGTATTTGAAAACCTTATCGAGAACGCCATCAAATATGGCCATAGCGGTGGCAAGGTCGAGATCGGCCTCGCGCGCGGTGCAGGCGACGAGATCATCGCCACGATACGCGACGACGGACCGGGGGTGAGCGCCGAGCATCTGCCGCGCCTGACCGAGCGGTTCTACCGCGTCAGCGTGGCAGCCTCGCGCGATGCGGGCGGCACAGGTCTCGGGCTGGCCATTGTCAAGCACATCGTGGCGCGCCACCGCGGCAGGCTGGAGATTGCCAGCGCACCGGGCGAGGGAATGACATTCCGCGTCATTCTCCATGGCAAGCCAGCATAAGGCGGGTGGAATTCGACAGGTGAGACCCCCGTTTTTTCGCAGGATGACAGGCCCATGTGAAGCAGGCATCATGGAGCATTGCAACTCAGGGGGAAGGCAATGTCTGTGGATTCAAGGACAATGACAGGGCCGCCGCCGATTCCATACGTCGCGGTCAGCCCGCCGCCTTTCACCGACGCCAACGGCGTTGCCGCTACAGGGCGTGATCTTGCGCCACTCGTCTGGAAAGGTCTTCTGCTCACGGTCGTGACGCTTGGAATCTACCGTTTCTGGTACAAGACCGATCTGAGGCGCTGGTACTGGCGCAACACTGTCGTGGGCGGCAGCACTCTGGAATATCGCGGCACGGCGAAGGAGCTGTTCGTTGGCTTCCTCTTTGCGCTAGCTATCATGGTGCCTATCTATGTCATGATCGCATTTCTCGGCCTAATCGCCGATGGAGCGGCGGGTGTAGGTCTACAAGCAATTGTCGCCCCATTCTTCCTGATACTCATTCAGTACGGCGCTTACCGGTCACGGCGTTATCGCCTGACACGGACGGTCTGGCGCGGCATCCGATTCAATCAGACGGGTTCTCCCTGGGCCTACGCATTCAGATCATTCGGCTGGATTCTGCTAACAGTCGTCACACTAGGTATAGTATTCCCGTTCATGCGGCGCGCACTGGAGCATTACCGTATCACAAACACAACCTTTGGCTCAGCGGTTGGCGTGTTCGATGCTCCGATTGGGCCGGTGATGAAGCGCTGGCTGATTCTATTGGGCTTGCCATTAATATCAATTATAATCTGTATTATAATTGTAATTACAAGCTTGATACAGTTCGGAGATGAAAAAATTCCAAGGTGGCTGGTTGTTTATCTCCCATGGCTGCCATGGATTACAATACTGGTCTCAATAGGGTTATGGCCTTGGTATCGGGCCGGCGAGTTCCGCACGTTCACCAACGGTACCGGATTAGAATCTATAAGCCTTGGTTCTGCGTTCCCAACCAAATCCCTGTACGGGCTATACCTGAAGTACTTTGGCGTCCTGCTCATAGGGCTCCTTGCGATCCTAGCTATAATTGCGGTGGCTCTGATTCCCCTTTTCCAATCTGGCAGGCCTCCTCAGGATATTGCTTTGACCGCATCAATTGTCCTGACACCATTCTATCTGCTCCTTTTCCTCGGCGGTGCGGCATTGAAGGAGATCATTTTGACACAGGGAATCTGGCGCAATTCCATAAATACAATGACGATCTCTAACCTGGAGGCATTGGAGCAAATCATCGGCAGCGGCGTTCTGCCCGAAGCCGCAACCGGCGAGGGTCTCGCCGATGCGCTCGATTTCGGAGGCGTCTGATGCAGGGCTCGGCCATCTATTTCGACGGGCTGAGGCCCATCCCGCGACAGGCTGAACTGGCGCTTGTGGCGAAAGGAATCAGCCTGTCCGTCGATGGCGGGCCTTTCTTCAGCTGGGATTATGCCTCGGTGCGCCTTGAGGAGGACGGTCCTCTCCCCCTGCGCTTCCACCGGGAAGAAAGCCGCTCGCATACGGGCGAGGTGCTGGAAATCCATGATGCGGATTTCGCGGCTGCGTTGAAGGCCCGCTGCCCGTCGCTGGGTGGCACACTGCAGGAACGGGGCCGCATGCGCATGAAGATCATCGGCTGGTCTCTGGCCGCCGTGGTCTCAATGGTGGGACTGGTGCTCTACGGCATCCCTGCGCTGGCCACATATCTCGCACCTGTTGTACCATGGAAAACAGAGGTGGCGCTCGGCAAGGCCGTCGAGGGCGAAGTCTTGCGGCAATTGACGGACGGCCCGGGCAAGATCTGCGGGGCCGAAGGCAATGGGCCGGGCAAGCAGGCATTGCAGGCCATGGTGGAGCGTTTGACGCGCCACGCTGTGCTCCCCGGCGAGATTGATGTGAAGGTGCTGGATTCGAACGTCCAGAATGCCTTCACATTGCCCGGCGGCAAGATCGTCTTCATGCGCGCCCTGATCGAACGGGCGAGGAGCCCGGATGAGGTGGCAGGCGTTCTGGCCCATGAAATGGGCCATGTGGCGCATCGCGATGCCATGCGCGGCATCATCCATGCAGGCGGCATCTCGTTTCTGGTCGGCACGCTGCTGGGTGATTTCACGGGTGCGGGCGCGCTCGTCATCGGCACCAAATTCCTGCTGGGCAGTCGTTATTCCCGCGAGAACGAGTCGCAGGCCGATGATTTCGCTATCGATGTCATGACAAAGGCAGGTGGCGATGTGAAAGCGCTGGGTACGTTCCTGCGCCGTGTGGCCAGTTCTCCGGGAGAGAGGCAACTGGAGCTTGTGCTGAGCCATCCGGTCACTGACGACCGTATCGCGGCGATCAACGCGCGGGCGCCGACGGGACAGCGGACGCCCTTGCTCAGTGACGAAGAATGGCGGGCGCTGCAGCGGATCTGCAAGGATGGCTGACGTTGACGGGGCTCAGCTACCGCCACCTGTCTCATAGCCGTCCTGCTTCTTTGATGTCGTTTTTTTGCTGCTGCTTTCGCCACTGATCTTGTCCGTCCAGGCCATGAAGACGCCCGACAGCACGAACATCATGTGGATGCCGACATACCACATGAGATCACGGTCGCTGATGTTCTTCAGGTTCATGAAGGCCTTGAGCACCTGTATCGCGGAGATCGCGACGATGGATGACAGAAGCTTCAGCTTGAGGCCCGAGAAGTCGATCTTGCTCATCCATTCCGGCCAGTCCTCGTGATCCGAATGCTGAATCTTCGAGACGAAGTTCTCGTAACCCGAGAAGATCACGATCAGGATGAGCGATCCGGTCAGCGTCAGGTCGATCAATGCGAGAACACCGAGGATGACCTCGCTTTCCGTGGCCACGAACGCGTGGGTGATAAAATGCCACAGCTCCTGCAGCGCCTTGAACATCAGGACGACGAGCGCCACGACAAGCGCCACGAAGAACGGCGTCAGCAGCCAGCGGCTGGCGAACAGGAATTTTTCAAGTGTGCGCTCGATGATATGGTCTTTCAGGGCCGGTTCTGACATCGCTGGTGGTCCTATCCTGAAAGTTTTGCCAGGGCCCTGATCAGACCCGCCGTCGAGGAATCACGCCCCGTCGGCTTCTCCTGTCCTTCCACCATGGGTTGCAGGCTGCTGGCAAGCTCCTTGCCAAGCTCCACACCCCACTGATCATAGGAGTTGATGTTCCAGATCACGCCCTGCACGAAGACCTTGTGCTCGTAGAGCGCGATGAGCGCTCCCAGCGTTGCGGGGTCAAGCTTGCGGTAGAAAATCGTGTTGGTTGGGCGGTTGCCGGGAAACACCTTGTGTGGTGCAAGCCGGTTGATTGCAGCGGGCGAAAGCCCCTGTGCCTTCAGTTGCGCCTTGGCCTCGGCGAGCGTGCGACCCTTCATCAGGGCTTCGGTCTGGGCCAGGCAATTGGCGATGAGCAGCTTGTGCTGATGGGCGAGATCAGGCTCATGCCCTTCGGCGCCCACAAGAAAATCGCAGGGGATCACATCGCTGCCCTGATGGATCAGCTGATAGAAGGCGTGCTGCCCGTTGGTGCCGGGCTCGCCGAAGACCAGCGGGCCGGTGGCAGTGGCAACTGGCTTACCATCGAGCGTCACACTCTTGCCGTTCGATTCCATATCGAGCTGCTGCAGATAGGCCGGAAAGCGCGTCAGCCGCTGCTCATAGGGCAGAACGGCATGGGCAGCGAAACCCAGCGCATTGCGGTTCCAGATGCCCAGCAGCGCCAGCATCACCGGCAGGTTTTTCGCAGGCGCAGCCTTCCGGAAATGGTCATCCATAGCCTTGGCACCGGCGAGGAAGGCCCTGAAATTCTCCGCACCAATCGCGATAGCCAGTGACAGGCCGATCGCGCACCAGATGGAATAGCGTCCGCCGATCCAGTCCCAGAAGCCGAACATGCGGGCGGGATCGATGCCGAAGGCTTCCACTTTGGCTCTGGCCGTCGAGAGAGCTGCGAAATGCTGCCCGGCCTTCGCCTTGCCCAGCGCCTTTTCAGCCCAGTTTCGCGCCAAGACGGCATTCGCCATCGTCTCCTGCGTGGTGAAGGTCTTGGAGGCGATCAGAACAAGCGTCCGTCTGGGATCGAGCCTCTTCAGCGTATCCGCGAGATGCGCGCCGTCCACGTTCGAGACAAAATGCAGGCGCGGCCCATCGTGATACGGCGCCAGCGCAAGCACTGCCATGACAGGGCCAAGGTCCGAACCGCCGATACCAATGTTGACGACATCCGTGAACGGCTTGCCATCGGCGGCGGCATAGCGTCCTGAGCGCACATCTTCGGCGAAGCCCAGAAAACGTACCAGTTCCCCCGTGATCAGCGGATCAACCGCCACCCCGTCCACTTTGGCCCCGCTGACACCATTGGCCCGAAGTGCCGTATGCAGCACGGCGCGGCCTTCCGTGGTGTTGACAGCCTCGCCTGAAAACATGGCCTTGCGGCGAGACTTCAGATCGGACGCATCCACAAGCTTGACCAGCAGATCAAGCGTATCTGCTGTCACCAGATTCTTCGAGAAATCCAGATTCAGCCCTGCGCCTGCGATGCTGAACCGGCCGAAACGTTTGGTATCCTCTGCGAAGAGACCACGAAGCGACACGGTCTTCATGCGCTTCGCATGACGATCAAGGGCGGCGAAGGCGGATTTCACACTCATGGGAATAGCTCTCAGCTCTGACCGAAGACGGTGTTGAGTTGCGCGCCGACCATGATGAAGGTTGTGCGCTTGGGCACCTCCTTCAGGCTAACCGCGCCGATATAGGTCATCATCGAGCGAACACCACCCATAATCTCCAGCATCGTGCCGCTGACAGGGCCACGATAAGGCACCTCGACCGTTTTACCCTCGGAAGCCCGGTATTTCGCCACGCCGCCTGCATATTTCTTCATCGCCGTATCCGAAGACATCCCGTAGAACTGCATGCGGACCGGGACTTTCTTGCCCCCGCGTTCCTCGTAGATGATCTCGCCCTCGCATTCATCATGGCCCGAGAGCATGCCACCCATCATGATGAAGTCGGCACCTGCACCGAAGGCCTTGGCAACATCACCCGGCACCGTCAGCCCACCGTCGCCGCAGACCTGCCCCTTGAGGCCGTGGGCTGCATCGGCGCATTCGATGATAGCGGACAATTGCGGATACCCCACGCCTGTCATCTTGCGCGTGGTGCAGACCGAGCCCGGCCCGATACCGACCTTGACGATATCAGCACCCGCCAGCACCAGCGCCTCGGTCATGTCGCCCGTCACGACATTGCCTGCCATGATCACGGCTTCGGGGTTCTCGTCGCGTACGCGCTTGATCATGTCGGTGAAACTCTCGGTGTAGCCATTAGCAACATCCATGCAGATCATCGGGATCGGGGCCTTCGCCTTCACCGCCCGGAATTTGGCGTGATCCGCCTCGTTCGTGCCGATGGTGTAGAAGCTGTTGGCGCTGTCCTCGGAATTGAAGAAGGCAATCAGCTCCTCCGCTGGATAATGCTTGTGCAGCGCCACCATCGCCCCGTGCTTCTTCAGCGCCCTTGCCATGGGAATCGTACCCGTGACATCCATATTGGCCGCGATCAGTGGAAAACCGCTCCAGGTGCGTTTGGCGTGGCGGAAGGGAATCGTGCGCTCGATCGCGACATCGCTGCGGCTGGCCAGCGTCGAGCGCTTGGGGCGAATCAGCACGTCCTTGAAATCAAGCTTGGGATCGTTCTCGATGCGCATGGTCTGAAGCCTTTGGCGACTGTCTCGTTTGGTATGGCGAGGGCATCGCACGCTTCTCACCAGAAGCGCCGTCTTGCACCATGCAATAATCATGTTCAGGAGAGGCCGTAAAGTCTGCGGTGCGGTTTGCAAGAACGCGGCTGTCGCGATAGCGATACACAATGATCGAGATCACACCCTTCATCGCGCTTCAGGACAGCGAGGTTATCCTGTCCTTCATGCGCTCGTCCGGGCCGGGCGGCCAGAACGTCAACAAGGTGGCGACGGCTTGCGAATTGCGGTTTGACGCCAGGCATAGCCCATCGTTGCCAGCCGATATCGCGGTGCGCCTGATGAAACTCGCGGGCCGTAAACTGACCAAAGACGGCGTGATTGTTCTCTCCGCCGACCGCTTCCGCTCTCAGGAACAGAACCGCGAGGATGCCATGCAGCGGCTGATCACCATGATCCGGGAGGCTGCAAAGCCGCCTCCGCCGAAGAGGCGTCCGACAAAGCCCACCAAAGGGGCTGTGGAGCGCCGACTGACATCAAAGGCTGTTCGCAGTGGCGTGAAGAAGCTGCGGGGCGGTCGCGCCGATATGGAATAGTAAGAAATTCTGGTGATTGTCGCAGTATTCCTTTCTCCCGGTATTTCTGTGGAATGATATCCTATGAACTTCCTGTTCGTGCACCAGAATTTCCCCGGCCAGTTCCGCTATTCTGCGGCAGCCCTTGCGGCTCTGAAGGGCCACCGGGTTGTCGCGCTGTGCATCAACAAGCCGGACTACGAGACACCCAATGTCATCGTTGCGCGCTACACAGTGAAGCGACATCCAGCCAAGGATGTGTCGCCACTCCTGCAGGATTTTCAGACCAAGATCCTGCGGGCAGAAGCCGCCGCTGCTGCTGCACTTGAGTTGCAGCGCAAAGGCTTCAACCCCGATGTGATTATCGTGCATCCCGGCTGGGGTGAGCACCTCTACCTCAAGGACATCTGGCCCAAAGCCAAGGTTCTGGCCTTCATGGAATTTTTCTACCGTCCTATGGGTCAGGACACGAATTTCGACCCCGAGTTTCTCGGTGATCCGCTGCGGGTCAGCATGCGCACGCGCTCGAAGAACATCAATCACTTGACGGCACTGGATGTGGCCGACTGGTGCTACAGCCCGACGGAATGGCAGAAATCCTCGCTTCCCGAGGTCTATCATCCCCGGACCAGTGTGATTTTCGACGGTATCAACACGGAATTCATCATTCCTGATGGCAAGGCCGTTTTCACCTTGCCCGATGGCCGCAGTGTCAAGGCGGGCGATGAGATTCTGACATTCGTCAATCGCAATCTGGAGCCCTATCGCGGGTTCCATGTCTTCATGCGGGCGCTGCCAGCAATCCAGAAAGCCCGCCCCGACGCCATTACCCTAATCGTCGGCGGGGACGAGATCAGCTACGGTTCGATGCCCTCAAACGGCAAGAACTGGCGCGAGGTCATGATGAAGGAGGTGGGCGACAAACTGGACATGTCTCGGATCGCCTTCCTCGGCCGCATCCCCTATGCGGAGTACCGCAAGCTTATTCAGGTCAGCCGCACCCATGCCTATCTGACCTATCCCTTCGTGCTGTCATGGTCGATGCTGGAATCTCTGGCGGCGGAATGCCTCGTGATCGGCTCGTCCACACCGCCGGTGAAAGAGGCACTGACCCATGGCAAGAACGGCCTGCTGGTCGATTTTTTCGACGTGGATGGCTGGGTCAAGACAATCACGGAAGCTTTGGCCGATCCGGGGAAATTCGCACCCCTGCGCAAGGCAGCACGCAAGGGCATCATGGGGAAATATGACCTCAAGACGATCTGCCTGCCACGCCAGCTGCAATTGATCGAAGCGCTCGGCAAATCAAAGTCACCCAAGGCCTTGCGGCTGATCTGACGCCAGTCAGATATCCCTGAAACGATGGACCGGCGCTCCTGCTACGCCGAGATCACCCACCAGCAAACCACCGGACTGCGGCCATTTCTCAAGGTCCGTCTGCGTTCCCATCGCTCTGAGGCTGGTCACGAACACGGTTTTCAGATCCGGACCACCAAAGCAGGGCATTGTCGGGTGTGGCATCGGCAGAGGCAGATGCTTCACCAGATTACCCGTCATATCCCAGCAATTGAGATGGCCTGCCGACACGCCCGCTGACCAGTAAAACCCGTCGCTATCGAAGGCACCGCCGTCCGGGCGACCGATCTCGTTCGTTGGCCGGGCAATGCGCCTGCGGTTGCTGATGGCCCCGGTCGCGGCATCGAAATCCCAGGCATCGATGGCCGGAACGCTCGAATCGGTGTGGATCATGATTCGCCCGTCCGGCGACCACGCCAGTCCGTTGGAGACGATAACATCGCCGAATTGTTTGACTGCACTTTCCATCGTCACACGGTAAAGCGCTCCGGTCGCTTGTCTGGGATTGCGTTCATCCATCGATCCGACCCAGAAAGCGCCGTCAGGTCCGACCTTCCCGTCATTCAGGCGATTCGTGACAATCTCAGCCTCTATGCTGGCGACGAGATCAAAACGATCCGTCCCGGGCTCATGCAGAAAAACACCATCCTCGAAAGCCAGGATCAGACGTCCGCTCTTGCACAACCCAAGTGACCCCAGACGCCGCGGCATGGGAAAGGACGTGAGTTCCCGGCCGGGCCAGTCCAGCCTGAACAGCATCTTGCTCATGATGTCGGTCCACCACAGGCAATGCCGTCTTTCATCCCAGGTCGGGCCTTCGCCGACGATGTTCTTGCAATCCACGAGGAGTTCGAAATCTGCCATATCGCCCACATATTTGCTGTCTGTATGCCGAGTTGAGGGTAATCTGCCGCACAGCGCAAGCTCGTCAGCCACCACAATTGCCAATCGCCTTGGTTTCGCCGAATACTGCATGTGGAAGTCCTGGTCATTTCAGGAGAAGAAGATCGCATGCGTCACCCTTTTCTGGCCTTGATCGCAATCGTGCTGGGCATCGTGGGTCTTGGCGCGGTCGGTTATTTTGTCGCGACCTTACCAACGACACTGCGGTTGGCTGTCGGTCCGGTTTCCAACGAGAACGTCCGCATTATCTCGGCGGCCGTGCAAACGCTTCAGCGCGAACGAGAACCGTTCCGCCTGAAGCTAATCATTACTGAGGGTTCCGCCCAGAGTTCTGCCGCGCTGGACGCAGGCAAGGTGGATCTGGCCGTTGTCAGGACGGACAACGCATTCCCGCGCAACGGCGCAACCGTCGCAATCATGCATATGGATCACGCTGTGCTTGTTGCTCCTGGCGGCACTGGCATTGCACAGCTCGCTGATCTCAAGGGCAAGAGCGTCGCCTTGGCACGCGACAATGTGCCGAACGCGCGGCTGCTCAAACTTCTGGCCGCCCAGGCCGGCCTCGCCGAAGACGATATCAAGATCGAATCCGTGAGAATGCAGGATCTTCGCTCGGCGCTTGATCAGGGGAAGATCCAGGCTGTTTTCTCTGTCGGACCCACATCGGGCCGCCTGCTGTTCGATGTCGTCAATCTCGTGACCGAAGCAGGCAAGGGCAGCATATCTTTCATCCCTGTTCCTGAAACCAGCGCCATTGAGCAGCGCAATCCTCTGCTTGAGGCGGATACATTGGTACGAGGCCTGTTCGGCGGGCCGACACCAAGACCGGAGCAGGATACCCCGACGATCATGGTGTCGCACCAGCTTCTGGCATCGAAAAGTCTTTCGGATGCGCAGGTCTCCGATTTCACCCGTGTCATCCTGAATGCCAAAGCGCAGATGGCGACGGAAGCGCCGCTGGCCTCACGGATAGAGGCACCTGATCAGGAGAAGACGAGCCCCATCCCGATCCATCCCGGTACGATTACCTATCTGGATGGCAATACCACCACGTTTCTCGAACGCTACGGCGACTGGTTCTATATCGGCATCATGGGCTTCGGACTGGGAGGATCAGCGCTCGCGGGCTACTTGAGTTATTCGGCGGCCCGCACCCGCGAAGCTGTGCTTGGTATGCTCGCGGAACTGGAAGAGCTGATCGCCAGCGTACCTGCGGCGGGCGATCTGCCAGCACTTCAGTCAACCGAAGACAAGGTGGATGCGATTTTCAGGAAGACGCTCCGGGCCGCCACGGCCCATGATATCGATGCGCCAGCGATGGCGGCGTTCACCATGGCTTTTGCCAAGTCGAGAGATGCGATGCGCGACCGGAAGCAGACGCTGTCCGGCACCAGCTGAACCCTTATGACAGATACCGGTCGATGCCTTTCGCAGCGGCCATTCCCGTGGCGAAGCAACCCTGCAGTAGATAACCACCTGTCGGAGCTTCCCAGTCCAGCATTTCGCCAGACGCAAAGACGCCCGGAATGCGCCGAAGCATCAGATGCGCGTCAAGCTCGTCCCAGCGGATGCCCCCTGCTGTCGAGATTGTGCGATCGATAGGCCGCACACCCTTGATCCTGACAGGAAGCGCCTTGATCAGCACAGCCAGAGCTGCGGGCGCAAGCCGCGTCGCGTTCTGGTCCGCCTCATATAGCAACCCTATCGCCACAGGAGGCAGCGCGATCTGCTTGCGCAATCGATTGGAAAAACTTTCGCCCTTCGTGGGGCGCGCCAGTTTGGCGACAAGCGCATTGATATCCATATCTGGCCGGAGATCGATTGTGATGATGGCGCTGCCATCCCGCATCACGCTGTCGCGAATTTCGGAAGACAGCGCATAGACTGCACCGCCCTCTATGCCTTCCTCGGTGATCATTGCCTCACCGCGCACAGTGCGGCCCGCAAATGTGATGGCGATGCGCTTCAGCGGCGCTCCGGCAAAGCGCTGCTTCAGAATGATCGACCATGTCGTGGTGAAGCCGCAATTCGCGGGACGCAGCGGTGCAACCGCGATCTCCCGTTGCGCCAGCAACGGTACCCAACCACCATCGGAGCCAAGCTTCGGCCAGCTTGCTCCACCTAGGGCCAGAAGCGTCGCATCCGTGTTGATTTCAACCGCGCCATGCGCCGTCTCGAACCGGAGCGCGCCGGCCTCATTCCATCCGGTCCAGCGATGGCCGGTGCGCAGGGAGACGCCCTTGTCGCCGAGTTGTCGCAGCCAGGCCCGCAGCAACGGCGAAGCCTTGAAAGATTTCGGAAACACCCGCCCGCTGGAGCCGATAAACGTCTCCTCTCCCAGCGCATGCGCCCATTCCCGCAAATCAGCGGGATCCATCTGCCGGATCAGTGGAGACAGCACCGGTTCGGCTGCCCCGTAACGTGTGATGAAGATATCGAGCGGCTCACTGTGAGTCAGGTTCAGGCCGCCCCGCCCGGCAAGGAGAAACTTGCGTCCAACCGAGGGCATGCGGTCGAAGATGGTGACCTGATGACCCCTGTCAGCGAGATGGCCGGCGGCAATCAGGCCTGCCGGGCCGCCGCCAATGATCGCGATGTGCGCTGCGGTTTTCACTGCTGCCTCATCGCCGTAGACTGAGCCCGACAACCTTCATCATCACGGCTGCCGTTCCGCCATAGACGATAGCTCCTGAGATGCCATGAACCAGAAGCCGCAATTCGGTGCTGAAGCTGATACCCCGCAGCGCTTGCGCAAGAGGCGCATAGGTCAGCAACAGTAAAACTGCGAGCGCCAGCGACGCCGCAGCCGCGCAACCGATAGCGCGCCCGAAGGTGCCGTCGGGTTCCATCCATTGACGCACATCCGCCAGCCATACCAGAACCGCCAGATTGAGCGTCGCCCCTAGCGCCGTCGCCAGCGCCAGTCCCATGACGCCGAAGCTGTCGACCAGCGCGAATTTCAGCGCCACATTCAGCGCGACAGCCGCCAGCGACACCAGCATCGGTGTCTTTGTGTCTCCCCGCGCATGGAAACTGGCGACAACGGACCGGATCGACACCGCTGCGATCAAGCCAACGCCATAGGCAGCGAGCACCCGTGATGCCTCACGCACTGCATTGTCGTCAAAGGCACCACGCTGAAAAACCGCGCGGATGATCAGTTCCGGGATGACCAGTGTCCCCACCCAGAATGGCGCGGCCAGCAGCAATGTCAGGGCGAGCGTGCGGTTCTGTGCATCGTGAGCGCCCGCAAAATCATCGCTGGCAATGCGTTTCGCCATGGTCGGTAACAGCACCGTGCCCGCCGCGATGGCGATGACGCCAAGGGGAAGCTGATAGATCCGGTCAGCATAATAGAGCGCGGAGGCCGAGCCCTCGGGCAGCAGGGTCGCGAGAATCGTATCGGCGAACATGGCGATCTGCACACCCGCCGAGCCGATGACGGCGGGGAGGAAAGCCTTGAAGAAGCGCCTGACATCGTCGCTGAGGGCAGGCTTCAACGGCATCACAAGAACACCGGCGCGCCAGGCCGCAAAAGCCAGCAGTGCGGCTTCTAGAAGACCCGCCGTGAAAACACCCCAGCCTGCCGCATGCGCCGGTGTCTGGAACAGGAAGGCCATCTGCACGAAAACAAGTAGCGACAGATTGAGCAGCACAGGGGCCGCAGCCGCCACAGCGAATTTACCCGTTGCATTGAGAACACCGGACCACAAGGTCACCAGCGTGATCAGGGTCAGATAAGGGAAGGTGATGCGCGTGACCTCGACCGCCAGCGCGAATTTCTGCGGATTAGCGGCAAACCCCGGTGCCAGCAGGGTGATCACCTGCGGCGTAAACAGAAGCGCCAGCGCCAGCAGCACGATCTGCGAGATCACCAACCAGGACAGGATGCGGCCCTGAAAGAGGTTCGAGGCCTCCACACCGTCCTGCGTGCGGATGCGCGAAAAGGCTGGCACAAATGCCGAATTGAACGCGCCCTCGCCGAAGATGGCGCGAAAATGGTTGGGTAACCGGAAGGCGACGGTGAAGACATCCATCAATCCGCCCGCGCCCAGTACCGCAGCCATCACGACGTCACGGGCAAAACCCGTAATGCGCGACAGCAGGGTCCATCCGCCGACGGAGAGAATCGAACGCAGCATCAGCGTGCTTTAGCAGAGGATATGCGCGTTCTGGCAGGGGGCTTTGCCGCAATTGCGGCTTGTCCTCCTACTTCATCCGCCAGAATATACAGGGGGCGTTCCTTCACCTCGGCAAAGATGCGTCCAACGTACTCGCCAATGATGCCGAGAAAGATCAATTGTATCCCGGAGAAGAACATCACCGACACCATGATCGACGGAAAACCGGGCACATCAGCACCAAGCACCAGCGTGCGCAGGATGGTGATAAAGGCATAGAGGAAGGCCAGCAACGAGATCGCCACGCCGGTAAATGTGGCCAGCCGCAGCGGCACTGTGGAAAACGACGTCAAACCATCGAAGGCAAAGCGGAAGAGCTTGGTGTAGTTCCATTTGGTCTCGCCGTGCGCCCGCACCGCTACCTGATAGGGTACACCCGTCTGGCGGAATCCGACCCAGGCGTAGAGGCCCTTCGAAAACCGCGCCCTTTCCGGCATGCGCTTCAGCGTATCGATGACGCGGCGGCTGATCAGACGAAAATCGCCAGCACCTTCCGGTAGCGGCATCTCACCGAAACGCTGGAACACCTCGTAGAACCGGCGGGCGAAACGGCTGTAGGTCTTGCCGTCCGTGGTTCGGTCAATGCGCTGGCCATAAACCATGTCGAAGCCTTCGCGCCATTTTGCCACGAAGGCCGCGATGGTTTCAGGCGGATGCTGCAGATCGGCGTCGATCATAACGGCCGCTTTGCCACGGACATGGTCCAGCCCGGCAGCGAGCGCCACTTCCTTGCCGAAGTTACGGCTGAGCGAGATGCAGCGGATGCGGGCGTCTGTCCGCGCCAGATCACGGATCACATCCAGCGTCCGGTCCATACTGCCATCATCCACGAAGACGATTTCATGTGACGGGACACAAGCCTCGAGCACCTCTGTCAGACGCGCAACAATCAGGGGCACGTTCAATTCCTCGTTCAGCACGGGAACGATGATGGACAGCTCCGGGGTGTCGGACAGGACAGCGGAAACGGCGATTTGTTTTTTTGGCATGATTGGCCTTTAACACTGCTCTTGCTGTCCATAAACTGAACGGCGGACGCAAGCTCAATCTGTCGGGGTCCTTTTGCCAGCTCTTACGCTCATCGCCGATGATTACGCCATGACCGCCGGTGTCTCGCGGGGTATCCTGCGCCTGCTTGAGCATGGCCGCATTTCAGGAACGGGGGCCATGACCAACCGCCCGCATTGGAAGGGCTGGTCCCATGCGCTCCGGGGCTTTCAGGGCCATGCCGACATCGGCGTCCATCTCAACCTGACGCTCGGCAAGCCGATGACAGCTATGACAGGATTTGCACCGGGCGGGGTGTTTCCTGCCATTGGTGAGATTGCCAAAGGCGCGCTCGCGATGCGGCTTCCGGTTGACGAGATTGCGCTGGAAATCGCGGCGCAGCTCGATGCCTTCGAGCAGGCCATGGATATGAGGCCTGATTTCATCGACGGGCATCAGCATGTTCACGGATTGCCTGGCGTGCGGCGGGCTCTGTTTTCCGTGCTCAAAGAGCGCTATGCCAATGGTACGAAACCATGGCTGCGCGATCCGGCGGACAATCTCATCACCATCGTAAAACGCGGTCGCAACATGCAGAAGGCACTGGCAGTTGCCAGTCTGGCCAGCGGCTTCGGAGGAGCGGCACGCAAAGCGGGCTTCCTCACCAACGACAGTTTTGCGGGCTTCTCCGCCTTTGATCCCAAGGGTGATTATGCCGTGGATTTCGAGAGCTATCTGGTGGCGGCAGGAACGCGGCATCTCGTGATGTGCCATCCCGGTGAAATCGACGAGGAAATCCGCAAGATCGATCCAGTTGTGGAAACGCGGCCGCAGGAACTGGCGTTCCTCATGGGGGATCAGGCCGCCGATATCCTGCGCATCAAGAGCTTCAGCCTTGCGCGGCTCCGGCCTCTGGCGTCATAAGCCGCCATGAGTGATCAGATACCGTTTGATAGCAGCAGGCCTGAACCGGGCAGGCTGGAGCAGGTTTCCCCGCTTGTCAGGCGCTGGATCATGAACAATCCTGGTCCTTTCACCAGCACGGGTACATGCGTTTATGTCGTGGGCGCAGGCACGGTCGCTGTGATCGATCCGGGCATGGGGCGGGCGGGCGAGGTGGAGGCCCTGCTTCAGGCACTTGGCCACGAGAGTGTCGCTGACATCGTGGTGACACATACACATCGCGACCATTCGCCGGGCGCGCGCGTCCTTAAGGCTTTGACCGGCGCACCGATCAGCGGCTGCGCCCCGCATTGGGCCGCGCGCGACCTCGCCATGGGCGAGCGCAACATCCTCGATGCCAGCGCCGATCGCGATCACCGGCCTGACCGGGAAATGAGCGAGGGGGATGTGCTTGCGGGCGATGGATTTCGTCTGGTGGCGCTGGAAACACCGGGTCATACGATGAATCATCTCGCCTTCACGCTGCCGGAGGAAAACACCCTGTTCTCCGGCGACCACGTGATGGCCTGGTCCACCTCGATCGTGGCTCCGCCCGATGGCTCGATGAACGCCTATATGGCGTCGCTCGAAAAACTGCGCGGACGCGGCGAGAGCATCTACTGGCCGGGCCATGGCGGACCGGTGATGGACCCGCAGCGCTTTGTGCGCGGCTTGATCGGCCACCGCAAGATGCGGGAATCAACGATCCTTGCTGCGGTTCGCGAGAAGGCGAATGATATTCCAGCACTGGTCGAGAAACTCTATGTTGGCCTTGCTCCCGCTCTGAAGGGCGCAGCGGGGCTTTCCGTCTTTGCTCATCTCGAGGACCTTGTGGGACGCGGTCTGGTCGCGACCGATGGCGCACCAACGCTGGACGGGACTTATCGCGCGATGTGATCAGCGTGGATTGGCGACGGAATCCAGCTCGCGCGTGAAATCGCGGATATGGGCTGCATTCGCTCCCAGATCATGGCGGCCAATCCGCGATGTCGAGCGCAGGTCGATGCGTGTCTCGCCTGCGCCCTGACGCACACGGATGGTGATGTCATCGGGGAAACGGAAGATCAGAGACCGCGCGATGGCATCGACCCGGCCTGTGCCGGTGCGCCCCAGCGGACTGGCGGTGTCGATCACCAGCCAGCCCAGATTTGTGGCAGTGCGCTGCACCAGCAGCATCACATCCTCCGGCGGCTGCTCCAGCGTGATTGTCCTGAGATCGCTGCTGTCATTATCGAGATCAACGGCCCGCTGGCGGTCGAATTCCAGTGGAACATGGCCCTGCCGCGCGTCCAGAGCCGCACGAGAGCGGGAGAAAGACGGCGCATCAGCAGGGTCGGTCGTCACATCGTTGATCACCGGCAAGCGGGCTGCGACAACCGCAAGATATCCAGGCCAGGCCAGCAGGATTGCCGCAAACAGGAGGCCCCGCACGGCCAGATCAGTGCCGGGAGCGCCGCTACGCCAGATCGACACCATAGCGCCGACAGAAGCAATCACGGCCAGCACTGCCAGAAAGATTCCCAGCGCCAGCAGAAAAAGGCCATTACGGTGCGGAATGCCACCAAATCGTGTGGCCACAATGCTGAGAATCGCAATCGCAATCGCGGTCAGTGCCAGCCAGCGACTGGCGGGTGCGAGCAGAGGCATCGGTTCAGGAGGCAGACGGCGCATCGGGCTTTCTTAGCCGATGCTTCAGCGCGCGACCAGAACGTCCTTGCACATCGGCGGCAGGGCATCGACCGACATGGGCGGTGGTGGCGGGCGCTTCGGTCCGGGCGGCGCTTTGGGTCCGAAGATTGCCTTGTGCTGGCGATTCAGCCAGTCCGTAAGTTCCGGCCCGCAGCCATCACCCTCAGGCGGATCATCCTGATCCTCGCACCCGCCCATTCCGGCAGGGCAGCCCATGCGGATATGGAAATGGTAGTTGTGCCCCCACATCGGGCGCACAGTGCGCAGCCAGCTGCGGTCGGCACCGGCATCACGGCACAAAGCCTTCTTGATCGCCGGGTTGACGAAAATACGGTGCACCCGGTCATCCTTCGCGGCGAGCCGGATGACTTTCGTGTGGTTCGCTGTCCACACCCCTGGATCGATATCCATCCAGTCCCCGCGCGCCATGTTGGTGGCGCTCATGTTCTCGCGCTCGGAGCCGGTGAGCTTGCGATTGGGCATCGGCGTCAGCCAGATATCGGCGTCCAGCCCGATCTGGTGCGAGGCATGTCCCGTCAGCATCGGTCCGCCACGGGGTTGCGAGATATCCCCCACGAGAATGCCGTTCCATCCGGCCTCGCGCGGGATTTGCCTGGCGAAGGATTCGAGAAAACGAACAAGATCCGGATGGCCCCACATGCGATTGCGCGATAGACGCATCACCTGCCACGAGGCACCATCCACGGCGAGTGCCGTGCCACCGGCCAGACAACCCCTGGCATAAGAGCCGATGGAACGGGCATCCATGGGAGCGCCGGCGGTCTGCGAGCCGAACTGGCGCTTGGCCGCCCATTCCGGCAGATTGCGCAATACGTTAGAGCGGCGCTCCTGCTCTTCGGTCTGTGTGGCCTGCGCGAGGACTGGCGCTGCGGCAAGGCCGGTCAGCAAGGCTGCTGCCAATGCTGCGGTTATCAGGGCCATCGAAGCATTTCGCGGCATCGGGCGATCTCCGTTTGCCATGTTTTCATACCGAACTCGACCCTGCGGTCGATATGGTTGATAAACCGTTATGACTCCGATGCGGCTGTTTTTCGATGACGAAGGCGTGATCTCGCGCCAACTCTGGTGGGTGGGTACCCTGCTTCTGCTCGCCGCATGCATGGCGATGGGCTGGGGTGTCGGGCGCATGACCGGGAACACAGGCCCTGCCGATGCGCTGATGATCTTCTGCTCGATTGCCATGCTGATCCCGTTTCATGCCGTGAACGCCAAACGCTTTCGCGCCATTGGCCGGTCTCCTATGCTGGCGCTTTGGGGCGGCATAATCCCGGCAGCTTCGGTTTTGGCCGATTCGTTCACGGACTGGCACGCGATGGACATCCTGCTGGGTTGGATGATTATGACCATCATGGTCTGGTATGTCTTCGATCTCGGGATCTATCCGCATGAGGCGCATGCGCCGCGCCAGCGCATTGACGCCGCCGTCAAGCGCGCCTAGCGAACCCGCATGACCCCGACAGATGCTCTCTCCATCACCCGCGCTTTGGTGCAATGCCCCTCCGTCACGCCTGTCGAGGGCGGCGCGCTGGGCTATCTCGAGGGATTGCTGAAAGCCGCAGGTTTCGCCGTCCATCGTCCGGTTTTCACGGAAGCAGGCACGCCCGATATCGATAATCTCTATGCCCGTATCGGCGAGGGGAGCCCCTGCCTCGTCTTTGCCGGACACACCGATGTAGTACCGCCTGGAAATCTAAATGCCTGGTCCCATACACCGTTCGGCGCAGAGATCGTTGACGGACGCCTTTATGGCCGGGGCGCGGAGGACATGAAGGGTGGCGTGGCAGCTTCTGTTGCTGCCGTGCTGGCCCATCTCAAAGCCTACGGCGTGCCGAAAAAGGGCTCCATCGCTTTCCTGATCACGGGTGACGAGGAAGGCCCTGCCATCAACGGCACAGTGAAGCTGCTGGCCTGGGCAAAAGCGCGTGGCGAGCCCATGGATCATTGCATCCTCGGAGAACCGACCAATGTTGAGGCCGTTGGCGATGTGATCAAGATCGGTCGCCGGGGATCGCTGACCGGGCATATCACGGTGCATGGAAAGCAAGGCCATGTGGCCTACCCCGAGCGCGCCGTGAACCCGATCCATGGCATGACGAAACTGCTGACTGGCCTGCTGGCGACGCCATTGGACGGCGGCACGGCACATTTCGCCCCGTCCAACCTTGAGTTGACAACGATGGACGTCGGCAATCCGACCTCGAATGTCGTGCCGAACGAGGCCAAGGCCACGTTCAATATCCGCTTCAACGAGACCTGGACACCGCAGACGCTGGAGACCGAGATTCGCCTCAGGCTTGATGGCGCGGCGGGTGAAGGCATTCGCTACACGGCGATTTTCGCGAGGACAAATGCTGTTGCATTTGTGACCGAGCCCGGCCCCTTTGTCACGATGGTGGCCGATGCTGTTGCAGCTGTCACCGGGCGCACGCCGAAGCTTTCGACCACAGGCGGCACATCCGATGCCCGCTTCATCAAGGATTATTGCCCGGTTCTGGAGTTCGGCCTTGTTGGTCGCACCATGCACCAGATCGACGAGAACATCGGAATCGCCGATCTCGAGATGCTCACCCGCTGTTATGCGCAGGTCTTGCAGCATTATTTCAAACCGTGATCAGCCGCCCGTGAAGCGGTTTTTTATGCTCTTGGCCCATCGCCTGAGGTTAAGTCCTGCCACAACAGCACGCCCCTGAAACGAACCAGGATCGAGGCTGACGATCACATCGGCCATGCGCCGCCGCTGTTTCCAGATCAGCCTTGCCGGATCAACACTGTCATCGATGCCGGTATCGAGCCGCTGAAACCACGGCTGCTCGTAGAACCACTGCGTCAGCATCAGGTCGAAGATCACACCGGGCGAATGGCCAGAAAAACTTTCGTCATAGGTCGTTTTCCAGAAGAAGGCCTCCTTTCCACAGCGCAGGAAAAGCCCGCTGGCAATGGCTGTCTCGCCCATGCGCAACTCGGCGATGAAAGCGCGGTCAATGCCTGTCATCGCGCGCATGACGCCCAGAACATAGCGCGCATCGTCGTGCTTCTGCTTGAGGGCTGTGCCATTGTGGCCTTTCCATCCCGCTGCCTCCAGATCAAGGAATCGGTCGAATGCACTGCTGATGCTGTCGGGGTGAGCATGAATCGCAAGGTTGAGCGCTCCCTGCTCCTCCAGTGCCTTGCGTTTGCGGCGCAGGTTCTTGGCGTTACCCGATGACAGGCTTTGCGTGACATAATTATCGGCGCTGTCGGCGGCAGAGCGATCAAGGATCGCACGCTCCCATTGTTCCTGCGGGGTGATGGAGATCAACTCGTCCTGTTGCAGAGCCTGGAGTGTATCCCAGACCGGGCCCTCGGCCTGAAGGTTGCGAAGAATCAAGACACGGGTGGGGCTGGATTGCTTGAGCTTCAGCACCATGGCCCGCAAAACATCGAATGTTCTCTCAGTAGTGATGAGCGGATTGCCGCTGAGATCATAAAGCGGGACCAGCGGCGATCTGAGAATGCGAATTCCGGGAGGAACGCGTGTTGTAACCATGGGCCACACGCCGATCAGGCTTCCCCCTACATCCCGGCACAGCAACAGCCTGCTCTCGGCAGCATTCTCACGCGCAGCGCGCAATGCGGCGGGCAATGCATGCGGATTTGTAACGGCAGCATGTTCCAGTGCCATCGCTTCTTCCGGGATCATATCGCTGAACTGGACCGTCAAAGCCTCAGACATGCGCCAGCTTCCGGCGTGATGCCAGCAGGAGCGCCCCGATATGGACATCAAAGCCCAGCCGCTTCCTGACCTCGCGTGCCACAATCAGCGAGGCTGCAAAATATCCAAAGGCAGTGGCGATGGCCGCACCGATGCCGCCGTACAGCGGGATCAGCGCCACACCGAAACCGAGATTCATGACGAAGGCCCATGCATAAGCGTAGGCGCAGGCCACCTGATTATCGGTCATGACAAGCAGCTGTTCGGCCGGGCCAATAGCAGAGCGCGCCAGCAAGCCTGTCAGCAGGATGATCGTGATGATTGATCCCCCCTCGAAGCCCTTGCCGAAGGCCATGAGGAACAGAGGAGACGCGACAGCCATCAGCAAAGCTGCGCCGACCGAGGGTAGGAATGTCCAGCGCGTGGTCCGGGCGGCATAGGCCGCAAGACCCGCATGATCACCCGCTGCATGGAGCGCGCTGAAATGGTGTCCGCTGGCCCAGCTTAAACCGTGATGCACGAAGGCGACCAGCGCCACCAGCCGCGCCGCAGCGCTGTACGCGCCGACCGTGGAATCATCGCTGAACACCGAGAGCAGGACGAGATCGGTAGAGGTCATCAGCATAAACGCGCCGTCGATCAGCATCACGGGCAGGCCGGTCATGATCCAGCGCTGCCGATCCTCAAGCGCGGGTCCTTTAGGGAGAATCGACGACACCTTGCGGCGAACCAGCACCAGAAGCACGAAGGAGGACAGCCATGTTGCGCCAACAAGCGCCATGACGGCCAGTGTCGCATCCGCTTCCACACCGCCCAGCCACGCTCCCAGAAAGATCAGCGGCACAACGAGCGGCCGCAGCACGAAAGCAATACCATAGGCCAGCACTTTCCATGCCTTCGCCAGCGCGATGCCTTCGATGACATCCAGCATGACCAGCGCGGGCACCGTGAGCATCGCAAGACAGGTTGCCGTCGCCACGGCGGGAGACAGCAGATGGCTTGCGAGATGTACAACGGCACAACCAGCAGCCGCAAAGACGCTGCCAATGACAAAGGGAGCCCAGGAGGCAAACCGGACAAGGCCGCGCAACCGCGCCTGATCGCCCTTCGCTTCATACTCGGGCCAGAAACGCTGTGGCATGGCGACAAGACCCAGTGTCGCGAAACCCGCCACCAGAAGCATCATCGTACTCGCCGTGGCGTAGATACCGAATTCCGCCGCGCCCATCACACGGGCGAACAGCACCTGCGTCAGGAAAACGACACCGGCGTTGATGATGCGCGAACCGACGCCAGCAAGTGCCATGACGCGCGTCTCGCTCTCTATCGTCTCGCGGGGTTTATCCTCGATATGCATCGCAACCGGGGTATCACGGCGACATTAAGGAAGCGTGGCTTTTCAGCCCTGATGCGCCTCGGGGTTCACCATCCGGATCGGCTGGCCTGCAAGAAATGCCTCAACATTCTCAAGGCTCTCGCCGTAGAACTGCTGGAAAACAGCTGCTGTCGAATAGCCCAGGTGCGGCGTGAGGATAACGTTCGGGGCCTTGCGCAGCGGGTGATCGGCAGGCAGGGGCTCCTGATCGAACACATCGAGACCTGCCAGAAGCCGCCCGGTGTGAAGGGCTGCAAGCAGTGCCTTGCCATCCACCAGCGGACCCCGCGATGTGTTCACCAGAATCGCATCGGGTTTCATCATCGCGAGATCATCCGCGCCGACAATTCCGCGGGATCGATCCGACAGGACCAGGTGTAGCGAAATGGCATCGGATTGCCGGAAAAGCTCTTCCTTGCTCACCCGTATGCAGCCCGCCGCAACAGCGGTTTCATCCGTGAGGTTCTGGCTCCAGGCCACGACATACATACCAAAGGCTTTGCCATAGCCCGCGACACGGCTGCCGAGGCGGCCAAGCCCCACCACGCCGAGCGTTTTTCCGGCGAGGCTGTAGCCCATGCCCAGACCTTCGTGCCAGCCGCCGCTCTTCATCGCGGCATCGGCTTCGGGGATACGGCGGGCGCAGGCGAGGATGAGGCCGAAGGCCAGCTCCGATGTGGCGGGTGTAACGCGATCCCCCGCCGTATTGCAGATCAGGATGTTCTGCCTTGTGCAGGCCGCAATATCGAGCGTTTGGGCTCGCGCGCCGGTGAGCGCGATCATCCTGAGATCGGGCAGTTTCGCCAGCAGGGATGCAGTGAAAGCCGTGCGTTCGCGCATTGGCACCACGATCTGGACGCCTTTCAGCGCTGCCGCTGCCGCATCATCTGACGCGAAGGGCTCGCCTAAAACAATGACCTCGGCACGCCCGGTCAGGCGGCTCCAGTCGGCGGAGGTCTCAGCGACACTCTGGCTGTCATCGAGAATGGCAACTTTGGGCAGGCTCATATTTCCGTTTCCTGTCAGTCCGGCTTGATCTGGTTCTCGCGGACAACCTCGCCCCACGTGTTCATCTCGTTCTCATAGAACTTGCGGAATTCCTCCGGTCCGTCGAGGCGCATCGCCACCTGCTGGGTTTCGATCAGTGTCTTCGCCACCCTCTCGTCGCGGAAGCTGGCGCGCAGTTCTGTCACCATGCGGTCCACAATCGGCTTCGGCGTACCACCCGGCGCGAACACGCCCCACCAGGCGTTCGCCGTGAAGTCCTTGAACCCGGCCTCGATCATGGTTTGCGTGTCCGTCAGGTTGGAAAGCCGGGTGTCACCGGTCTGCAGCAGCGGCCTCAGATTGCCTGCCGCAAGCTGCGACGCCATGTTGGCGACAGAGGTAATGATGAGATCGATATGCCCGCCAACAGCGTCATTGAGGGCAGGTCCCCCGCCGCGATAGGGCAGATGACGCACCTTGAAGCCGCCCTTCTTCTGCAGGAGCGTCATCGTCAGGTGTCCAAGACTGCCGTTGCCGATGGTGCCATATGTCAGGCTGTCGGGATTCGCTTTTGACGCCGCGATGACATCCGCGAATGTCTTGAAGGGCCGCGAAGGATGACAGGCCACCACCATGGGGGCCGTGCCAACCAACAGAACCGGATCGAGGTCCTTCTTGGCATCGAAGCTGAGTGGCATCAGGCTGGGGATCACAGCGTGGCTGTCGAAGACAAAGAGCCAGTTGAGGCCATCCGGTGGCGATTTCGCCACTACGGTCGCGCCGATGCTGGAGGCGCCGCCGGCGCGGTTCTCGACGATGATCGTGGTGCCAAGCCGTTGTTGAACACCGGGCTGCACGATGCGCGCGACGGCATCGGTGGAACCACCGGCTGGGAACGGCACTGTAAAGCGGATGGTCTGCCCCTGCGGCCATGAGGTCTGGGCCAGAACTGGTGTCTGGGCCAGGGCGCTGGCAGCAAAGGGAGCGAGCGCGCCGGATGCGAGCAAGGCGCGGCGGGTCATCTGGGTCATGGTTTCCTCCTGCTAAGACCAGTCTGAAGCTAATCTCGCATCATCAGTCGCGATATAGCGCAAAAGCCGGACGCAGATAGCCCGATTTCCTAAGGCATCGAACACCGGTTGTAGCATCCGATCAAAAATGCCGTTGCAGGCCGCAAGCGGGCATGCTCAATTCAAGTCTGTCGTCATCGGCCTGTCACAGAGGCATGGCGAGGGAAACCTCGCACATGCCCGGCAGTCACCTGAAGCCGGACGATCCGGAGGAAGATTACCATGCTGAAGAAGCTTTCACTCGCGTTCGCCATGTCGGTGAGCGCATCAGCCGCGATGGCCCAGACCGAAATCCAGTGGTGGCATGCCATGACCGGCGCCAACAACGACGTCGTCGTGAGGCTGGCCGAGGAGTTCAACGCCGCTCAGAAGGATTACAAGATCGTGCCTGCCTACAAGGGCAGCTATGCCGACACGCTGAACGCCGGCATTGCCGCCTTCCGCGCTGGCAGCGCGCCGCACATCATGCAGGTCTTCGAGGTGGGTACCGCCACGATGATGGGTGCCAAGGGCGCGGTAAAACCGGTGCAGGACCTGATGAAGGACGCGGGCGAGACATTCGATCCGGGTTCCTACCTGCCGGCCATTGCGGGCTATTATTCCACCTTGAAGGGCGAGATGCTCTCGTTTCCTTTCAACTCGTCATCGGCAGTGTTGTGGTATGACAAGGGTGCTCTGACGAAGATCGGCCTGACGGCCCCGCCCAAGACCTGGCCGGAAGTGTTTGACGCAGCTCGCAAGCTGAAGGGCGCAGGCTGGGACAAGTGCGGCTTCTCGACGGCCTGGATCACCTGGTTGAACATCGAGCAACTCGGCGCATGGCACAACACCGCCATCGGCTCCAAGTCCAACGGCATGGACGGGTTTGATACCTCATTCGAGATCAATGGCCCGCTCTACGAGAAGCATCTGACAAATCTGGTGAATCTCCAGAAGGAGGGCGTTTTCTCGTACTCCGGTCGCACCAACACTGGTGAAGGCCGCTTCACATCAGGTGAATGCCCACTCTTCCTCACATCGTCGGCGTTCTACGGCAACGTCAAGGCCAACGCCAAGTTCGACTGGGCCAACGCGCCGATGCCGTATTATCCGGATGTGGCGGGGGCACCGCAGAACTCCATCATTGGTGGGGCCTCGCTCTGGGTCATGGGTGGCAAGAACGCCGCCGAGTACAAGGGTGTCGCGAAGTTCTTCACCTTCCTGTCCGACGTGGACCGCCAGGTGAAGCTGCACACGGAATCGGGATACCTGCCCATCACCAAGGCGGCCTATGCCAAGGTGAAGGCGACGGATTTCTACCAGAAGAATCCGGCCCTCGAGACGCCGCTGCTGCAGCTCAGCAACAAGGAGCCGACGGCAAACTCCCGCGGCCTGCGCTTCGGCAGTCTCGTCCAGATCCGTGATATCTGGTCCGAGGAGTACGAGGCAGCACTGAATGGCCAGAAGGCACCCAAAGCGGCGCTGGATGCAGCTGTGGAGCGCGGTAATGCCATGTTGCGCCAGTTCGAGCGGACAGTGACAAGATAGGTGATTGGTGAAATCGTGATTGGCTGAGCAAGGGGACAGCTCCTTGCTCAGCATACACGAATTCACTTCTCAAATCATGCCATGAACAAAACCGCCCATTTCAAAGGTTACCTGATCCCGCTGCTGCTGTTGACGCCGCAGCTCCTGATCACGCTCGTCTTCTTCTACTGGCCGGCGAGCCAGGCGGTCTGGCAATCATTCCTGCTGGAGGATGCCTTCGGCACCTCCAGCAATTTCGTCTGGTTCGAGAACTACAAGGTCCTTTTCTCCAAGCCAGACTATTACAAGGCATTGTTCAACACGATCGTCTTCTCGCTGATCGTTGGCTCTCTTTCGCTCTCGATCGCACTGCTTTTCGCGGTGATGGCGGATCGGCAGATCAAGGGCGCGCAAATCTACACCACGCTGCTGATCTGGCCCTACGCCGTGGCCCCTGCCATCGCCGGTGTCCTGTGGATGTTCATGTTCAATCCGTCGCTGGGTACGGTGGCGAAAGGTCTACGCGCCATAGGCTATGACTGGAACCCGCTGCTCAACGGCAACCAGGCCATGACCTTGGTCATCATGGCAGCGGTCTGGAAGCAGATCAGCTACAATTTCCTGTTTTTCCTCGCTGGCCTGCAGGCGATCCCGAAGAGCGTCATTGAGGCAGCCACGATCGACGGTGCACGCCCATGGCGGCGCTTCTGGACCATTGTCTTCCCACTGCTGTCGCCCACCACCTTCTTTCTGCTCGTCGTCAACGTTGTCTATGTCTTCTTTGACACGTTCGGCATCATTGACACTGTGACCGGCGGAGGGCCCTCGGGCGCGACAGAGACACTCGTCTACAAGGTCTACTCGGACGGCAAGGGCGGCTCTGATCTCGGGGGCTCCGCCGCACAGTCCGTGATCCTGCTCATGATGGTCATCGGTATGACCGCCATCCAGTTCCGTTTCATCGAGCGAAAAGTAACATACTGATGGTCGAGGACCGCACTTTTGGCGACCGTCTCGCCTACATCATCCTGACGCTTGGCGTACTCATCGTAGCCTTCCCGGTCTATCTCACTTTCGTGGCCTCGACCTGGGATGCCTCGACCATCGTCAACGGCCAGATGCCGCTCTATCCCGGCCCGTACTTCTTTGAAAACTACTACCGCACGCTTTTCGTGGGCACCTCCAGCACCACGCGCGAGCCGGTGCTGAACATGATGTTCAACTCGCTGGTTATGGCCTTGGCCATTGCGTTCGGAAAAATCTTCATCTCCATCCTCTCGGCCTATGCCGTGGTGTACTACCGCTTTCCCTTCCGCATGGCTGCTTTCTGGCTGATTTTCCTCACTCTTATGCTACCCGTCGAAGTGCGCATCTTCCCGACCTTCAAGGTCGTCTCGGATGTGGGTTTCCTCGATACCTACCAGGGTCTCGCCGTGCCGCTCATCGCCTCGGCGACGGGAACGCTGCTCTTCCGCCAGTTCTTCATGACAATCCCTGACGAATTGCTTGAGGCTTCCAAGATCGACGGGGCGGGTCCATTCCGCTTCTTCAAGGATACGGTGCTGCCGCTTTCGTTGACGACCATAGCCGCGCTGTTTGTGATCCAGTTCATCTACGGCTGGAACCAGTATCTCTGGCCGCTGTTGATCACCACCAAAGATTCAATGCAGACCATCGTCATCGGCATCAAGAAGATGATCGTGACGGCGGATGCGCTGACGGAATGGCAGATCGCCATGACCACCGCCGTGCTTGCCATGCTGCCGCCGGTGGCAGTTGTGGTGCTGATGCAAAGGCTCTTCGTGAAGGGCCTCGTGGACCAGGAGAAGTAGATGGCCACCGTCAAGATCGACAATATCCGCAAGGTCTATGCCGGCAATATCGAAGCCGTGAAGGGTGTCTCTATCGACATTCCGGATGGGTCCTTCACCGTGCTTGTCGGACCGTCCGGCTGCGGAAAATCTACCTTGCTCAGGATGGTGGCCGGGCTTGAGACCATCAGCAGCGGCGAATGCTCGATCAGCGGACGCGTCGTCAACGATGTCGAGCCATCCGACCGCGACATCGCCATGGTATTCCAGAATTACGCGCTTTATCCGCACATGAGCGTCTACGACAACATGGCCTACGGGCTGAAAAACCGGAAAACGCCGAAGGACGAGATCGACAGGCGCGTTCAGGAAGCCGCCCGCATCCTAGCAATAGAACCATTTCTCGACCGGCGCCCGCGGGCATTATCCGGTGGCCAGCGCCAGCGCGTTGCCATGGGCCGCGCCATCGTGCGCAAGCCGCAGGTGTTCCTGTTCGACGAGCCTCTTTCCAACCTCGACGCCAAGCTGCGCGTGCAGATGCGCGTCGAGATCAAACGGCTGCAACGCGAGCTTGGTGTCACCTCGATCTACGTTACTCATGATCAGGTGGAAGCGATGACGCTGTCCGATCAGCTCGTGGTGATGAATGGTGGTCGCGTCGAGCAGATAGGCCTTCCGACGGATGTCTATCGCAGGCCAGCCACGACTTTCGTCGCCAGCTTCATCGGCTCACCACCCATGAACATGCTGGCGGGCGAAGTGAAGGCAGGCCAGGTCGTTGTGGGCGAGTTGAAGCTGGCTGCACCGGATATGCCAGCTGGCATCGCTGACGGAACAAAAGTCACCGTTGGTTTACGCCCCGAAGATGTGGTTGTGGCCGATGCCCGTGACCGCAGCCTGACGGTCGATATCGATTTTGTTGAAGAGCTTGGTGCCACACGGCTGCTGCATGGCAAGTTCGCGGGACAATCGATCATTTTGCAGGTGCAGGCATCGCACGCAGCGCAGGGTGCCGGGAAGGTCGGGTTCTCCGTGCCACCTTCCGCGATTCATGTGTTTGATGCGGGTACTGGCAACAGGTTGAATTGAGATGAAAAACGTCACGGTCATCGGCCAGTTCGAAGGTCGCCCGGTCGAGGAAATCGCGCTGAAGAACAAGACGGGCGCAACAGCGAAGATCATGACCTGGGGCGCGGTCCTGCGCGACATGCAGGTTCCGCTCGGTAAAAAGATGCAGCGCGTGGTGCTGGGCTTCGACACGTTCGAGCCTTATCCGCAGCATTCTCCACATTTTGGCGCGATCGCAGGCCGCTTCGCCAACCGCATCAATCGCGGCACGTTCAAACTCGATGGCAAAAAAGTGCAGGTCACGCTGAACCAGAACGATCCGCCCGGACCCGGTGGCAAGCCGAAGCATCATCTGCACGGCGGTCAGAACGGCTTTGGCAAGCGCCTGTGGACGATCCTGAAGGCTACCTCCGACAGTGTTACCCTTGGACTTGTTTCGCCCGATGGCGACGATGGCTATCCCGGCACGCTGACCACGACATGCACCTATACACTGGTTGAGCCCGCCAACCTGCGCGTCGAGCTCTCAGCCACGACGGACAAGCCGACAATCGTCAATCTTGCCCACCATTCCTATTTCAATCTCGATGGTTCTGCCGACATCAAGGATCATCTGCTGACGCTCGACGCTGCTTTCCGCACGCCGACCGACAGGGACCTGATCCCGACGGGCGAAATCATCTCGGTTGCAAAAACATCCTTCGACTATCGCCGGGCGAAGCCGATGGGCCAGGTCGTTGACGGAGAGCGTATGCGCTTTGATGGCAATTTTGTGCGATCTGGCAGCGGCTTCGGTCGCTGCGCCCGCGTCGAGAGCAAGCGCAGCGGCCTGACGCTCGAATGCTGGACCGACCAGCCCGCTGTGCAGTTCTATGATGGTGCCAAGATCAACGTGCAGCCCAAGGGTCTGGGCGGCGTTCAATATAGCGGATACGGTGGGTTCTGTCTGGAACCGCAGGTCTATCCCGACAGCCCCAACCGACCGCATTTTACCAATGCCGAATTGTGGCCCGGCGAGGTCTACACACAGCTGACGGAATACCGGTTCGCATAGCGCGGTTTATGCCCGGCCCACATCGCTGGACAGCATCACCGGATCGATGCCGATCTTTTTGAGCGCCCGATCGTATTTGCTCTCGATATCATCGCTGAACAGCAGCTCCGGATCACCGCTGCAGTGCAGCCAGCCGTTGGAAGCAATTTCGCGCTCCAGCTGCCCGGAGCTCCAACCGGCATAGCCCAGCGCCAGGATCGCCGAGCGCGGGCCCTCATCCTTGGCGATGGCGCGCAGGATATCGAGCGTCGCGGTCATGCAGATGCCGTCGTCGATGGTCTGAGTCACGTTATCGATGGTGAAATCGGGCGTGTGCAGCACGAAGCCCCGGCTGGTTTCAACAGGGCCACCTTTCAGCACATGGGCATGCGATAATCGACGAGGCAGACGGATTGCCTGATCCGCCTCGATCAGATCGAGCTGCACCAGCAGATCCCGGAATGTCATGCTGGGCGTGCGATTGTTGATCACGATCCCCATCGCGCCTTCGTCGGAATGGCCGCAGATATAGATGACGCTCCGCTGGAAACGCTCGTCGCGCATGCCGGGCATGGCGATCAACATCTGGCCGCCAAGCACCCCCTGTCTGCCGCCATCGCTGAGTTTCCGAAGGTTCATGAGTCATATGCTATGCGCGGTTTCAGAAATTGAAAAGCGTGGAATTTTACAGATAGGACAAAGACAGCAGCATGAGCTCCTATCCATATCCGATGTTGAAACATGCATTTCAGGACCTGCGTGGACACGGGAGCTTCACGGAAACTTGGGTGGTGCGTTTTTGATGATTATGGCATGGCACAGACATGAATGAGGTTTTCCAAACCAGCTTGACACGACGCGGCCTGTTGCAGGTTCTGGCCAGCGCAAGCATGACAACGACGGTTGCTGTGCCTTTCGCAAGGGCCAATGCTCCTGCATCTTCGGCGTGGTCCGAATCTTCCCATTCTTCCCTTCGCCTGATCCGGGGCAGTGGTACGAAACCAGGCGAGTATCGTGCTGGTATCGTGTTGCGGCTGAAGCCCGGCTTCAAGACCTATTGGCGACATCCTGGAGATAGCGGAGTGCCGCCGGTCTTCCGCTTTGATGGCTCACAGAACCTTGGCGAGGCCGTTGTCCACTTTCCTGCCCCCCGGCGCTTCGATGATGGCGCTGGTGGTGTGTCTTTCGGATACACCGAAAGCGAGATTGTCCTTCCTGTCACCATCACCGCCAAAAACCCGAAGCAAGCTGTCGTCCTGCGGCTGGAAGCGGATTACGCGGTCTGTGAAAAGCTTTGCGTACCAGTTCATGGTACGGCCGATCTGGAACTCATACTTGATGGGCGCAGTCCCCATGACATTGCCCTGCGCGAAGCCATGAGCATGGTCCCCGTGATCGCCAGGCTCGGTGCTCCCGGTGCCATTCAGGTCATTGCCTTGCGCAAAGGGCTCACGGCAGAGCATTTTCTCGTGGATGTAAGCCTTCCTTACGGGGTAACGCCCGAACTCTTCATCGAGGGCGAAGCGCCGTGGTTCCTTGAATCTAAAAGCTTCACACCTGCTGTAGATGGTCAGCCAGCGACATTCACCGTCATGGTGATCGAACGCGACAAGTCTCCGGATTGCCAGGGGGCTAACCTAGCTCTTACCCTTGCCGCCGGTTCGCAGGCGATTGAAGTGCGCACGAGGCTCGACATGGCCCTGATCACGCCTTAACAGGACCGGGTGATATCAATCCCGCAGGAATCGAGGAGTTTCCCATGTCCATCAAGGTCGGTGACCGTCTGCCCGAAACCACCTTCACCTCGCCCTCGGCTGATGGCCCCAAGCCTTTGACCACTCAGGAATATTTCGGCGGTCGCACGGTTGTGCTGTTCGCCGTTCCGGGCGCTTTCACACCAACATGCCATGCCAACCACATGCCGGGCTATGTACAGCATGGTGACGCGATCAAGGCCAAGGGTGTCGATGCCATTGCCGTCACCGGCGTGAACGACGTCTTCGTGATGAAGGCCTGGGCGGAAGCCAGCGGCGCCATCGGTAAGATCGATTTTCTTGCTGACGGCAGCGCGGCTTTTGCAAAGGCGATTGGCCTTGATCTGGATCTCGCAGCCCGCGGTTTGGGTACTCGTTCGCAGCGCTACTCGATGATCGTCAAGGACGGTGTCGTGACAGCACTTTCGATCGAGGAAACGCCCGGCACGGCAGCCGTTTCTGGTGCGGAAACCATGCTTGGCATGCTCTGATCTCCGGAGCCATGATTGAAGGAAAAAGCCCGGTCTCGCGACCGGGCTTTTTCATATGAAATAATCACCGTGTTTCAATTCCGGATCATCGGCGGGGCTGTCGTCTCGCGCACCACAAGGCTTGGTTCCAGCATGATGCGGCGCGGCGGCTTGCCGGGGTCCTGAATACGGCGCAAAATCATCTCGGCGGCCAGGCGGCCCATCTCGATATGCTGGTTGTTGATCGTGGTCAGCGGCGGTACCCAGAGGGCGGCATCACCGATATCATCACAGCCCACGACCGACATGTCCCGACCCGGTGTCAGTCCTGCCTTTTGCAGGCCATGCATGACACCAAAGGCCACGCTGTCGTTGAAGCAGATGATTGCTGTCGGTGGCGATGGCAGGGCGAGCAGTTGCGGAATGCTCTCGAGCCCGGTCAACCGCTTGGCTTCACCGGCGATGATCATCTCCGAACCTGCATTCAAGCCATGCTGAGTCATGGACTCCACAAATCCTGAATGCCGCAAGCGGCCATTTGGCGTGCCGTTGTTGCCGCCGACATAGGCAATCTGGGTATGTCCGAGCTTCACCAGATGCTCCACCGCGAGTTCGATGGCGTATCTGTCATCTGAGCTCACGAAATCAGCATTGAGCCCTTCGATTTCACGGGCGATCTGGACAATCGGCATGCCGCTTTCAGCTAAGTTCTGCAGGCTGTTTTCGGTGGAACCGCCAACGGGGCAGACAATGATCCCATCCGGGCGATATTCGCTCAGCGAAGACAGCACGTTTTGTTGCCGGGGAATATTCTCATTGCATGTACCAAGCAGAATAGTGCGCCCACTGGAGCGCACCGTCTCGTCGATGGCCGACAGCATCTCGGCAAAATAGGGATTTGAGACATCATGGAAGGCGACAGCGAGGATATTGGTACGCGAAGCAGGCAGGCTTGCAGCCGAGCGATTATGGATATAGCCCATCTCACGGGCGACGAGCTGCACCTTGCGCTTGGTGGCATCATTGACAACGGTACTGTCGCGCAAGGCCAGCGAGACTGTTGCGGTGGAGACTGCAAGACGTTCCGCGATGACCTGCAGAGTCACGCGAGCGCGCTCTCCGCGCCCGTTTCCGGGTTCGTTCAATGACATGGAGGGCGCTTTCCCCCGTAAGACCTGCCATCGGGTGACGGCAAGGTTCGGGCGCACAGTTTCAATGGCAGATATACGCTTTCGGTACACGCGTTGCCTCTGCGTAGTAACACTTAGGGTATGATCCAAAAACACACCTTTTTTCAATGATTTGTTGTGCCTCTAACCATGTGAAGGGGACCGTTCGCCAGAGCCTGGCAAGCGGTATGTCGCAATTCATTTCTGACACACCATAGGTTTGCATGGCTTGCACCAGTCGTTTCGGCATGGTAGCCGGATTTATGGGGTTTTGAACGCGTCGCCCCTTGAGGCTCTCGCCCAAGACGCAAAACCGGCCCGGTGTCAGCGGGCCTGTAAGGGCGAATTAATGACCTCTCATCCTTTTATCACGTCTGTCGATGCCGCCTCGAAACTGCTTGGCGGTCCGCATTGGCCGCAGGTCGTCGATGTGC
This sequence comes from Hyphomicrobiales bacterium, assembly GCA_031431475.1. Lineage (GTDB taxonomy): Bacteria > Pseudomonadota > Alphaproteobacteria > Rhizobiales > Beijerinckiaceae > JADCCX01. Next base: position 3,233 of record JANPDL010000034.1, on the reverse strand, counting down.
GTCTCTCGGATGATTTTACCGCCGATCCACGCGATGTTCCATGCTCGATCCACCGCGAGGAGGCGGACTACGACACATGGGTTCCAACACTTGATCGCAAACGTCCGGTGGTGATTTCCTGCCAGCGCGGACTCAAGGTGTCGCAGTCCATTGTCGCCCGGATGCGCGGCGAGGGCTGGATGGCCTCGTCAATGGGCGGATGCTTTGCGGGCTGGCGCGATGCCGGACTGCCGCTCGTCAACCGGACCGCCATGCACGACATTGGCTGGAAAGAAGGAGCTTTCTGGGTCACCCGCCGCAAGCCCAAGATCGACCGTGCGGCCTGCCCCTGGCTGATCCGGCGGTTCATCGATCCGTCCGCACGCTTTCTCTATGTCGAACCCGATCAGGTCGTGGCAGTGGCCGCCCGGACCGGGGGCATTGCCTATGATATTCCGGGCGTGACCGTGACCCATGTCGGTGAGGATTGCAGCTTCGACACCATCATGAAGATCGCGGGGCTGGCCGGTTTTGCGCCACTGGAGCGCGTTGCAGCCATTGTGCGCGGTGCGGATAACGCCCGCTTCGATCTCGCACCGGAGGCAGCGGGACTTCTGGCGGCGTCGCTCGGGCTCTCGCATCTCGCGTGCGATGATGATCACGGCATGATCGCCAGTGCCTTTGTGATCTATGACGGATTGTTCGCCTGGGCCGCCAATGCCACGGCTGAGACCCACAACTGGCCACCGAAGGCGTGAGCAAGCCGATGTCCATAGCCTCTCAGGCTTCAACTGATCCGGCAATTACCACCCCCAGTCTCTGGGACCTCACGCGCGCCTTCTTCCAGATCGGCATCATGTCGTTCGGCGGGGCTACAGCCCAGATCGCCATGATGCACACACTGGCGGTGGATGAGCGGAAATGGCTCGACGACGCCCGTTTCGTCCGCGCCCTCAACCTTTGCATGCTGTTGCCTGGGCCCGAGGCGCAGCAGCTTGCGACGTATATCGGCTGGTATTTGCACGGCATTCGCGGTGGTCTGGTAGCGGGCATACTCTTTGTCCTGCCCGGTGCGGTTCTGATGCTGGGGCTCAGCCTGCTCTATGCGCTGGGATCCGGCATCAGCATCGTCGATGGCTTGTTCTTCGGCATAAAGGCCGCTGTTCTGGCCATCGTGGCGCAGGCGGTGATCAAGCTCTCGAAGCGGGCCCTGAAAAGCCAGGCCTTCGTGGCGCTTGCGGTGGCGGCCTTTGCCGCCTTCGCCTTCGTCAATGTGCCGTTTCCGGTGGTAATCATCGCGGCGGCTTTGATCGGCATTGCGCTGACGCGCGATGCGGCTGCGACACCGCAGGTGGACATCGGCACAGAGGCCTCTTCCGGGGCCAAATGGCAGGCAACGGGGCGTGCAGTGGCGGGTGGACTGGCGGCTTGGTGGCTGCCTGTCGGTATTGCAGCACTGGTGCTGGGTGCCGATCATGTCGTCGTGCAGCTTGCCCTGTTTTTCTCGAAACTGGCCGTGCTGTCCTTCGGCGGGGCCTATGCCCTTCTCGCGTGGCTGGCGGACGAAGCCGTTGTGCGTGGCTGGGTGACGACGCGCGAGATGATCGCAGGGCTGGGCCTGGCCGAGACCACGCCGGGACCGACGATTCTGGTCACTCAGTTCGTCGGCTTCATCGGTGGATGGAAGACACCGGGGGCGCTCTCCCCCGTGATCTCCGCCATTCTGGCTGCGACCTTGACCACATGGGTGACCTTCGCACCCTCCTTCCTCTGGATTTTTGCTGGGGCGCCCTGGCTGGACGACCTGCTGCGCAACCGCACTCTGGCGGGCGCCTTGCAGGGCATCACGGCCGCCGTGGTCGGCGCGATTTCGTGGCTTGCCTTCTGGTTCGCGCTGAACACGATCTTTCGGGGAGCCACTTTTATGGACCTCGGGCCGATCCGGATGCCGAAGGTTTCGCTGGCCGATCTTGATCTTGCGGCACTCGCGCTGGCGGTTCTGGCGGTTGTCCTGACGTTTGTGCTGAAACGCTCCATGCTGCAGGTCATCGCGATATGCGCCGGACTTGGCGTTGTCTGGAAGCTGAGCGGATTGGGTTGACCATAGTGTTGCACGCTGGTCCGGAACGGGGCATTCTCCCGGCATGATACTGAAGGAGACACGCCATGACCGCAGCAATCGTGGGCTGGGCCCATATGCCGTTCGGCAAGCACGAGAACGAAACGCTGGAGAGCATGGTGGTGCGCGTGGCAACCGATGCCATGGCGCATGCGGGCATTGGCCCCGGTGATGTCGACGAGATCGTTCTGGGGCATTTCAACGCTGGGTTCAGCCCGCAGGAGTTCACGGCGTCGCTCGTTTTGCAGGCCGATGACCGGCTGCGTTTCAAGCCGACGACGCGTGTCGAAAACGCTTGCGCCACCGGCTCGGCTGCTGTGCATCAAGGCATTACAGCGATTGCGGCGAAAAAAGCCCGGATCGTACTGGTCGTCGGTGTCGAGCAGATGACGAAAACACCGGGTGTCGAGATTGGCAAGAACCTGCTGAAAGCCTCGTATCTGCCAGAGGACGGTGATACGCCCGGCGGCTTTGCCGGTGTCTTCGGCAAGATTGCCGGGGCCTATTTCCAGAAATATGGCGACCAATCCGATGCGCTCGCTATGATCGCGGCCAAGAACCACCGCAACGGCGTCGACAATCCCTATGCGCAGCTGCGCAAGGATCTCGGCTACGAATTCTGCCGGACCGTCTCCGAGAAGAATCCGCTCGTCGCCGGTCCGTTGCGGCGGACCGATTGCAGCCTGGTGTCGGATGGCGCCGCCGCGCTGGTGCTCGCCGATGTCGAGACCGCGCTGGCCCTGAGGAAGGCGGTCGCGTTCCGCGCGCGCGCCCACGTCAACGACTACCTGCCCATGAGCCGTCGCGACATCATCGCCTTCGAAGGCTGCACCGAGGCGTGGCGCCAGGCGCATGCGCAGGCCGGCACCGACATCGACGATCTGCGTCTGGTGGAGACGCATGACTGCTTCACGATCGCCGAGCTCCTGCAATACGAGGCGATGGGACTCGCGAAGCCGGGGCAGGGCGGGCGCGTCGCGCTCGAGGGCATCACGGCAAAGGACGGCAAGCTCCCGGTCAATGCGTCGGGCGGCCTCAAGGCCAAGGGCCATCCCATCGGGGCAACGGGCGTGTCGATGCATGTGCTGACCGCCATGCAGCTCACGGGCGAAGCGCCGGAGGGCATTCAGGTGAA
>JANPDL010000033.1:0-17403 GCA_031431475.1 Hyphomicrobiales bacterium | reverse complement strand
GCCTCTTGGCGGACTGATGAGGGTGAGACCCTGACATCAGGGATTTGCCCTCATCCGTCATGCGTTCCGCATGACACCTTCCCCCAAGGGGGAAGGGCAGCAAGCTCAGTTCCGGATAACCGCCATCACGTCCTTGAGCTGACCCAGCTTTTCCGCGGCAATGCGCTTGGCTTCGTCGCTCTTGGCGTCGCGGAGGTCTTCTTCCGCGTTCTTCATTTCTGCCGCGATGTCCTCGGCGGAAAGCTCTTCCACCGGTGTTGCCTGCTCGGCGAGGATGGTGAGGCCCGAGGCGTTCACATCGGCAAAGCCGCCGCGCACATAGAGGCGCTTCGAGGATTTTCCATCACCGATGGTCACCACGCCGGGGCGCAGTGAGGTCATCAGGGCTGCATGGTTCGCCATGATGGTCATATCTCCCTCTAGGCCGGGCACGACGACACTCTCGACCGCTCCTTCGAAAAGGAGTTTGGCGGGGGAGACGAGTTCAAAGTGGAAAGTGGTCATCAAGCCGCCTCAGCCGCCAGCTTCTGTGCCTTGGCGACCGCTTCCTCGATGTTGCCGACCATGTAGAAGGCGGCTTCGGGGAGGTGGTCGTACTTGCCGGCGCAGAGTTCCTTGAAGCCCTTGATCGTGTCTTCGAGGCTGACAAACTTGCCGGGTGAACCCGTGAAGACTTCAGCCACGAAGAACGGCTGCGACAGGAAGCGCTCGATCTTGCGGGCGCGCGACACCGAAATCTTGTCCTCTTCGGACAGCTCGTCCATGCCGAGGATGGCGATGATGTCCTGCAGCGACTTGTAGCGCTGGAGGATCGACTGCACCTGACGCGACACCTGATAATGCTCCTCGCCAACGACGATGGGGGAGAGCATGCGCGAGGTCGAGTCCAGCGGGTCCACCGCAGGATAAATGCCCTTTTCGGCGATGGAGCGGTTCAGAACTGTCGTCGCGTCAAGATGGGCGAAGGACGCCGCTGGTGCCGGGTCGGTCTGGTCATCGGCGGGCACGTAGATGGCCTGCACCGAGGTGATCGAGCCCTTCTGCGTCGTCGTGATACGCTCCTGCAGCGCGCCCATGTCTGTGGCGAGCGTCGGCTGGTAGCCCACGGCCGAAGGAATGCGGCCGAGCAGCGCCGACACTTCCGAACCGGCCTGGGTAAAGCGGAAGATGTTGTCGACGAAGAACAGCACGTCCTGGCCCTTGTCGCGGAAATCTTCCGCGATGGTCAGGCCCGACAGCGCCACGCGGGCGCGGGCGCCTGGCGGCTCGTTCATCTGGCCGAAGACGAGGGCACATTTGGAGCCTGCGCCGCCACCCTTCTTGTTCACGCCGGATTCGATGAACTCGTGGTAGAGATCGTTGCCCTCGCGGGTGCGCTCGCCCACGCCGGCGAAGACCGAATAACCGCCGTGCGCCTTGGCGACGTTGTTGATCAGTTCCTGAATGAGAACGGTCTTGCCAACGCCCGCACCGCCGAACAGGCCGATCTTGCCGCCCTTGGCATAGGGCGCGAGCAAATCCACCACCTTGATGCCGGTGACGAGGATCTGTGCTTCTGTCGACTGCTCCGCATAGGACGGGGCAGGCTGGTGGATGGCGCGACTGGATTTGGTCTTCATCGGGCCAGCTTCGTCGATCGGCTCGCCTATGACGTTCATGATGCGGCCCAGTGTCTCTTCGCCCACAGGCACCGAGATCGGCACGCCAGTATCACGCACGGGCTGGCCGCGCACGAGGCCTTCCGAGACGTCCATGGCGATGCAGCGCACGGCGTTCTCGCCCAGATGCTGCGCCACTTCGAGAACGAGGCGGTTGCCGTTGTTGGTGGTTTCGAGTGCGTTCAGAATTTCGGGCAGCTTGCCCTCGAACTGCACGTCAACGACAGCGCCGATGACCTGGCTGATGCGCCCGGTGGCGTTTGACAGATTCATAGCAACGGCCTTGGGCGCCGCAGTCTTCACCGCGGCTGCCTTTTGTGGCGCTGCCTTGGTGACAGGAGCCTTGGCTGGTGCTGCTTTCGGTGCAGCTGCCTTGGGAGCGGTTGCTTTGGCTGGTGCTTTAGCGGCGGCTTTGGCCATGGGTGTTCTCCAGTCGTATTCTATTAAAGGACGGTCAGCGTCACGGGCACATTGCCGCGCGTGGCCTTGGAATAGGGGCAGATGGTATGGGCGTCGTCGACGAGGGCTTTCACCTTGGCGAGGTCTTCACCCGGAATGGTCACCTTGAGCTCGGCGGTCAGCGCAAAGCTCGTCTCGTCCTTGTTCAGGGTAACGGCGCAGGTCACCTGCGCGCGGTCGGCGTTGACGCCGTGCTTTTTCGACAGCGCGATCACCGCCTGGCCGAAGCAGGAGGACCAGCCCATTGCGAAAAGCTGCTCGGGGTTCATGCCATCCGGGCCGCCGGGCGCAAGCTCCTTCGGCAGGCTCATGCCCAGCACCATCTTGCCGCCTTCCAGCGACGTGCGGCCATTGCGGCCACCGCCGGTGGTGGCATGTGTTGTCATCAATGGGGTCAGAGCCATGGTCATGTCTCCTTACAAGGCTTCCGCGCCGGAAATGATCTCGATGAGTTCCTTCGTGATCATGGCCTGGCGTGTGCGGTTGTAGATTTGCGTCTGCTTCTTGATCATCTCGCCCGCGTTGCGCGTCGCGTTGTCCATGGCGGACATGCGCGAGCCTTGCTCGGAAGCGGCATTTTCCAGAAGTGCGCGGAAAATCTGGACCGAAATGTTGCGCGGCAAGATATCAGCCAGAAGCTCTTCTTGCTCCGGCTCGTAGTCGTAGGACACGTCCGAAGCCGCTGCCACGGCGGGAATCTGGAGCGGAATCATCTGCTGCGCCGTCGGAATCTGCGAGATCACCGACTTGAACCGCGAGTAGAACACGGTGGCGACATCGAATTCGCCCGCTGCGAACATCTCGCGGATACGGCGACCGACATGGTCGGCCTCGGTGAAGCTGATCTGCTTGACCGCGCGGAATTCCATCTGCTCGACGATCAGCTTCTCATGCTGGCGCTTGAGTTGATCGAGACCCTTCTTGCCGACTGTGAAGATCTTCACGGTCTTGCCAGCGGCCAGCAGCCTGTTGATATGCTCACGCGCCAGACGCACGATGCTCGAGTTGAAGGCACCGCACAGGCCGCGTTCCGAGGTGCAGACCACGAGCAGGTGCACCTGATCCTTGCCCGTGCCCGACAGCAGCGGGGAAACCTCGCCGCCGCTCATTCCGCCCGCGAGGTTGGACACGACGCGGTCCATGCGCTCGGCGTAAGGCCGCGCCGATTCAGCTGCCATCTGCGCGCGGCGCAGTTTGGCAGCTGCCACCATCTGCATGGCCTTGGTGATCTTCTGCGTCGCTTTCACCGAAGCGATACGTGTGCGCAGGTCTTTAAGCGAAGCCATTCATCAATCCTGTCGGGGCGACTGAGCGCTGTCTTACTTCAATGCCGCAAGGCCAGCGCCTGCAATTTGCGCATCTTGCTGGGAGGTCACACCGGAAACGCCGATGCCACCAATGATCTTGCCCTCAACAACGATCGGCAATCCGCCTTCTAGCGGCATAAGACCCTTGACTGCCAGAAGACGCGGAGATGCCTGAAGAGCATCTTCAAGTGCCTTGGTCGGGCGACGCAGGGCCACTGCTGATGATGCCTTGCCGGTTGCGATGTCGATGCTGCCGGTCTGTGTGCTGTCAAGTCTGCGCAGGTAAACAAGGTGACCACCGCCATCCACCACTGAAATCACAACATTCCAGTTGTTCTTGCGGGCCTCGGCTTCGGCACCGTCAACGGCTTTCTTGGCCTGATCGAGGCTGATAGGAGCGCCATAAGGCGCTGGCGGAGCCGGAGCGACCGCAGGCGCGGGCGTTGAGGCAGGGGCTGCTGTCTGCGCCAGAGAGGCGAAACCAGCGAAAGCAATGCCGCAACCGATGATGCCTGCAAAAAAATGTTTCATGTCCGTTTCCTTTGGCTTCTTGCTGGCAGAACCCTGCCTGTCATCAGGAAAATGGTACTTAGGCGAAAGACTTCGCGAAGCCTTCGACGATTTCCTTCAGCGTCTTGGCCGAAGCGTCCGAAAGATCCTTCGAGTCTCGGATGTCGTTCAGCAGCTTCACGTGCTTGCCGCGCAACAGCGACAGCAGGCCGTCCTCGAAGCCGCGCACCTTGGCAACCGGCAGCGCATCGAGATAGCCGTTGGTGCCTGCCCAGATGACGCAGCACTGCTCTTCCATCTTCAGCGGCGAGAACTGCGGCTGCTTCAGAAGCTCAGTGAGGCGCGCACCGCGGTTCAGCAGGCGCTGGGTAACGGCATCAAGGTCAGAACCGAACTGCGCGAAGGCCGCCATCTCGCGGTACTGCGCCAGCTCGCCCTTGATCTTGCCCGCGACCTTCTTGGTCGCCTTGGTCTGGGCCGAGGAACCAACGCGGCTGACCGAGAGGCCGACGTTCACGGCGGGGCGGATGCCCTGGTAGAACAGGTCGGTTTCCAGGAATATCTGGCCATCGGTGATCGAGATCACGTTGGTCGGGATATAGGCCGAAACGTCGTTGGCCTGTGTTTCGATGATCGGCAGGGCAGTCAGCGAACCGTTGCCAGCGGCATCGCCCATCTTGGCGGCACGCTCGAGCAGGCGGGAGTGGAGATAGAATACATCGCCGGGATAAGCTTCGCGGCCCGGCGGGCGGCGCAGCAGCAGCGACATCTGGCGGTAGGCCACCGCCTGCTTCGACAGATCGTCATAGATAATGACGGCATGCATGCCGTTGTCGCGGAAATACTCACCCATCGTGCAGCCCGCGAAGGGTGCGAGGAACTGCATCGGGGCGGGATCGGACGCTGTGGCCGCGACGATGATCGAGTAGTCGAGCGCGCCGCGCTCTTCCAGAACCTTCACGAACTGGGCCACTGTCGAGCGCTTCTGGCCGATGGCGACATAGACGCAATAGAGCTTCTGGCCCTCGTCCGTACCTTCGTTCAGGGATTTCTGGTTCAGGATCGTGTCGAGTGCCACGGCTGTTTTGCCGGTCTGGCGGTCGCCGATGATCAGTTCGCGCTGGCCACGGCCGATCGGGATCAGGGCATCGATGGACTTGAGGCCGGTCGCCATCGGCTCATGCACCGACTTTCGCGGGATAATGCCAGGCGCCTTCACGTCGACGCGGGCACGCAGCTTGGTCTTGAGAGGACCCTTGCCATCAATGGGATTGCCCAGCGCGTCGACGACGCGGCCCAGCAGTTCCTTGCCGACCGGGACGTCCACGATGGAACCCGTGCGCTTGACGGTCTGGCCTTCCTTGATGTCGCGGTCGGAACCGAACAGCACGATACCGACGTTGTCGGTTTCGAGGTTCAGGGCCATGCCCTTGGTGCCGTTCTCGAACTCGACCATCTCACCGGCCTGAACGCTGTCGAGGCCATAGACGCGGGCGATGCCGTCACCGACGGAGAGCACCTGGCCCACTTCCGTCACTTCGGCTGAATCGCCGAAATTCTTGATCTGGTTCTTCAGGATGGAGGTAATTTCAGCGGCGCGGATGTCCATTAGCCAGCCTCTTTCATAGCGATCTTGAGAGAATTCAATTTGGTGCGGACAGAGCTGTCCACCATCCGGCTGCCCATCTTCACGATGATGCCGCCGATGAGCGAGGGGTCGATCTTTTCGGAGATCGTCACGTTCTTGCCGGAAACGGCCTTCAATGCCTCGATAACAGCATTGCGGTTCTTGTCCGAGAGCTTGTTAGCGACTGTGACTTCGGCCTTGACGACACCGGCGCGTTGGTCGGCCAGTGCGTTATAGGCCGTCACCATGCCGCGAATGGCGAAGAGTCTGCGCTTTGAAGCCACGAGCTTGATGAAATTGCCAGCGAGGCCGCCGATCTTTGCCTTGTCGAGCACGGCGGTCACTGCCGAAATCTGTTGTTCCGCCGTAAATGCCGGGCTTTTGACGAGGCGTTCAAGGTCCGTGCTGCCAGCAACCAGCGCATCGAAGCGGGAGAGATCCTTGCCAACCGCCGGAATCTGCCGTGCATCCGAAGCCAGTTCGAAAAGGGCCGATGCGTAACGCCCTGCAATGCCTGAAACCACTGGACCTGAAGCGGCAATATCGTCAGCCAAGACTCAACCCTTTTTCCGTTATTGACCCGCCAAGAGCGCCATAGAAGCGCGTCGTTGCGACCAAAGCTCTTCACAGGCAGCTGACCGCAGGCGTTCTTGAACCTGTTGTGAATTTCGATGGTCGCGTAGCAGGCCTGTTGCTGCAGTGCAACCCCCGGGGGCCTGGAATTGGGGTGTCACTTTGTCTTTGCGCGGTGTTGCGGCAAGCGCATCATTCGGGTTTGCAAATAGCCCGTGCGAGGAGAGAGGCTATAGGCTCTTTGTCGCCCGGGCGCATGGCCAGTCCGCGGATCAATGCGATGCCAGAGAGTTGTGCCAATCGAATCCGGATTTCCTGCACTGGCTCGTCATCCGGGTCCTGTGCTTCCAGTTGCCGCTGTTGCTCTAATGTGACCAGCAGTATGTCCAGTATGCGACGTGTGGCTGCCTTGTCTGTCACCGAGAGGATCACACGACCCGTGGGCGAGAGCAGCGTGACTGAGAGAAAGCTCTCACCTACGGGAACGCGCAGCCGGACGGGTCCTTCCGAAAGGTCAAAGCGGCAGATCGCCGTGATCAGGGCAGGGTCTGCAAAGGGCAGGGGCAGGGCTTCTTGCCCTGTACGGATCGGCGGTAAAAGCTCTATCGCATTGACCTGCGCCTGCTGGGCCAATCGGGTGCCCGCATGGGATGACCCGATCAGGGGCATCAGCAGCACGATGGCGACATGGACAATCCCCGCGATCAGGAGTGCGCCAGTTGCGAAGGGTAAAAAGCGAAAGATATTTGCCGTCATGGCGTGCAACCGATGCGCCGCACTTCGGGTAGGCGGGCGCTGTCGAGCGCAGAGGCCACAGCTGAAAGCGGGGTTTCATAGAGACGGAGCGCGAGTACTGGAGTGTTATCCGTCATCATGGGCAACCAGTTCCCGGGCTGCGGCTGCGCGGAAAGCAGGATGCGGACCTGCATACCTTCGACAAGTGCATCTGCCGAGGTAAAGCCGCTGCGGCCGGATGGGCCAGTGAGCAACTTTCCATCTGGCTTGTAAGTGGTCAAAGTCCAGGCGCGTGCCTGTGGGAACTGACCCTGGATCTCATAGGTGCAGGTACTGCGCAGGGCATCTCCAGCGGAATCACGATTTGAAAAGAATGCCAGTCCTTCCGCCGGGGATATAGGTACATCGCCGCGACGGGCGAAGACAGCCAGCGAATATGGATCGGCATCCGGCGCTCCGGCTTTCGGCCACAGTACCCATGGCCCATAGCGCATTGCGCCTAGCGTCGCGCCACCGTCAAGCACCTGTGTTGTGAACCAGACGCCAAGCGCCAGCCCGCTGGCCAGCATCAGGACAAAGGCAAAGATGGAAGAAAGGCGAGTCACGCGCCTCTCTTAGACCATGAGTCCATGATCGGGAAAGTGTCCGTGGTACTAGTGAAGTGTAAGATCAGGGCCGATTGACGGGTACGGGGTTCAAAACAGTGAATGTCCCGGCATCGGCACGGCGCTGGGGATCCTCGGCACTCCGGGTCCGGGTGGCGCGGAACTGGTCATCAATCACGCCGAGAACTTCGGCACCACGCTTGGTCAGTACCGAAGGACGGGCAGGTGTCACTATCTCAAAGCCGCTGGGGCGCGCTTGCGCGACCGTGCCGGGTACCGCATCAAGCGGTGGCAGACCCGGGATCGGCTTGATCTCCAGACCTTGATGCGCGTAGCTCATCACCTCGTGCCAGACCATGGCGGGCAGCGATCCGCCGGTCATGTTGTTGGTGGGTGAATAATCATCGTTGCCCAGCCACACCGCAGCCACAAGGTTGCCCGTGTATCCGACATACCAGGCATTGCGGTAGGCATCCGTCGTTCCAGTCTTGCCGCCCGAGCGGATACCGGGTAGCGCCGCGCGCTTGCCGGTACCTTCCTCCGGCACCTTGGAAAGCAGGTAATTCATGTCCTGCGCTACCCGCGAACTCAGGATCTGCTGGGGTTTTGGCCCATCCCTATCTCGCCGGTAGAGCAACTCACCCCGGCTGTTGTGGGCCTCCAGCGCCGCATAGGGATCGACTCGCTTGCCATCGTTGGGGAAGGCAGCATAGCCCTGCGCCATCTCGACCACTGTCATCTCCACCGAGCCGATGGGCATTGACGGCGTATCTGTCATGGGCGAGGTCACCCCCATCTTGCGCAGGAGCCGGACGATGGTATCGCGGCCTTCGCGTGCAGCGCGGCCCACATGGGTCGGGTGTTTGTCCTTGCCCAAGATGATCGAGAGCTGGACGGGAATGGTATTAGTAGAGCGCGCCACCGCCGCCGTGATCGGCTGCGCACCGCCGAACGAACGACCGTAATTCTGCGGGCACCAGTTACCGATGCATGTGGACTGGTCCACCACGGTCGAATTGCGGGTGACCTTGCCAGCCTCAAGCGCCGCCGCATAAACGAAGGGCTTGAAGGATGAACCAGGGGCGCGCTGCGCATCGGACGCCCGGTTGAACTGGCTGGCACCATAATCCCGGCCGCCGACCATGGCGCGCATGGCACCGTCCACATCCATGACGACGAGAGCGCCCGATTCCACGTCATACTGATCGCCATGCTGGCGGATCAGGGTTTCGAGCGAGGATTCGCTGCGGCGCTGCAGATTCATGTCGAGCGAGGTCTTGATCGTGACAACGCGGTCATTGCCCAGCTTGCCCGCATCCATAAGCTTCTTGGCTTCACCAAAGGCCCAGTCGAGGTAATAATCCGCCGTGCTGTCGCGCCGCCGGTCCACAGGTGTAGCGGGGTTGCGGCGTGCAGCGTAGATCTGACCCTCGGTCAGGAAGCCCGCATCCACCATGTTTGCCAGCACGTCATTGGCGCGTGCACGGGCGGCAGGAAGGTTCACATGCGGCGCATATTTGGTCGGGGCCTTGAACAAACCTGCCAGCATAGCGCTTTCGGCCAGTGTCAGATCTTTCACCGATTTGCCGAAATAGAATTCCGCAGCCGCCGTTGAGCCGAATGCGCCGCCGCCCATGTAGGCGCGATCAAGATAGAGTTTCAGAATATCGCGCTTGGACAGCCGACTTTCCAGCCAGACCGCCAGAAATGCCTCCTTCACCTTGCGCTCGATGGAGCGCTCGTTGTTCAAAAACAGGTTCTTGGCCAATTGCTGGGTGATGGAGGAGCCGCCCTGCACCACACCCGAGGCGCGGGTGTTGACCGAAATCGCGCGCGCCGTACCAATAAAATCAATGCCAAAATGATCGTAAAAACGCCTGTCCTCGGTGGCGAGGACGGCTTTCAGGAACAATTCCGGCATGTCCTCCAGTCGCGCTGAGTCATCATGCTTGATGCCGCGCTTGCCGATCTCGGTGCCGTACCGATCCAGGAACACCACGGCGAGATCCTGCTTCTTCAGCCAGTTTTCATCCGCCGTTTCCTTGAAGGCCGGGATCGCCAGGAATAGCATGACGATGCTGCCCGCAGTGCCGACAGTCAGCGCCTCGCCCGCCAGATTGACCGCGAGCTTGCGGCCACCTGTGAGATTGAACCGGTCCATGGAGATAACGATACGGTCATACCAGTCAACAATGCGCCGACCTATTGAGAACAGGCTGTGATCGAAACGAGCGTCTACATCCAGCGCCCAGCGCCGGAAACGTTCCCACAGGCTGCTTTTCCTGTATTCTGTCATCCCAGTCCCGTTATGACACGGTTTGCCGCTGATGTGTGGCCGTTCCAAGGCTTTGTTGCAAGGGTCGGGCCTTGTTGCAAGGGGGCGTCTGGTGCCGAACGGGAATTACCTTCCGGGGATGTCCAGTGTTGCGGTTCTCCCGTTTTCCAAGATGCCCCTCTCGTCCCAATCACCCTCCGGCCGGTTGATGACAAGCGGCTCCGCGGCAAGCGTGATAGCATCGTTTGATCTGGGCAGCTCGAGCAGCATCTCCCGATAGATATGGCCGCTGAACGAGAAAGGCAGCGCGCCGATTATCGGTTTTGCCCCGAATCTGGCCCAGAACGCCTCTAGACCTTCCCGGGCATGGCCATAGATGCGGGTGTACCCTTTACGGGAGATGATGCTGATTGCATGCCGCACGATCCGGAAAGCCATGGTTGAACGCCTGTATTCAGGACGAACAGCCAAACGCTCCATTTTTGCGAAATCGGCGAAGAAACGGATGCGCAGGCATGCCACAGGCTCACCTTTTATCCAGCCGATAAGGTGCATGGCGCAAAAGTCATTGCCGTCGAATTCCTCATTGCAGGGGCATTTCTGTGCGCCCATGTAGACAATGGCACGGATAGCCACGATTTTTTGCATTTCGTCGAGGCTGCGGACAACAGTAATCGTCATGTTTTCGGTTATGACTGTCATCCTGGGTTCATGCGTCTCAGCCTGTAAAAGACGCGATCTCCGTGTGTGAAGCCGGTGAAGCCATGCCGTTCCGCCAGACGCTGGCTGTCGTGAGTGATCGGGCATGTCCAGACATCAACATTGCGGAATCGTGGCTTATCCAGATAGTCCAAGATATCGGCTAACCCGATGATCCCCCTGCCTTTGGAGACAAGGGCCCAAAGATAAAGAATGGACGGTCGCTCATCGTACGCAGCGACGGAATTGACCGGCGGGTTCATGAGATCCAGCTTTCCGTAGACCAGCTGGTAGAGACCGAGAGGGTTGAGCGGCAGGAAAGCTATTCCACCCAGCAATTCTGTTGCCGAGTGCATAGCCCAGATGCTTTGTGGGCATGCATCCTGGATAGAGCAGGCTGATTCAGCACTTGCAATGGCGGTGTCTGTCCTTCCAGCAAGCATGAGATGCATTTGATGAATCTCGGAATGACTGGCGGGCTGAACATAAACACGGCGCGTTTTCGCAAGGCGCAGCAAGCGTTGCCGGAAAGTCGCCGCACTTCCTTCCTGCCTTTCACTGAGGGGTTGCGTCTTCTGGCCTATCACTGCCGCTCCGGGTCATGGCTCACTCTCTGGGAGGGTGAGAGCCCGGTGAATATGGCACAACTTAAGCGTGCATTGATAGATGGCAATAAATCCGATTTTGGCACAAAAACAAGAATTACTCGACTGTAATCATACTTTCTGAGTTTACAACTCGCGCTCAGGTGGTATTTTTCCGAATCACTATTGCATCAGAGGTGCTTCAAAAATGCAGCAGGCGCGTATCTTTGGACTCGAGGGCGTCAGCTGGGATGATATCCGTCTGATGGCTGCAATCGCAGAGTTCACCAGTCTTCGTCAGGCTGCAAAATCCCTCGGAATAAACGCCACAACGCTCAATCGGCACGTAGAACGGCTTGAGATCAACCTCGGAACGGCCATTGTCGATCGTCTGCCCCAAGGCTTCGTCCTGAATGATACAGGACAGCATGTCGCCGGGATCGCCCGAGAAATGCAGCGACACTTTCTGCGTCTGCAGGATTTCATGGGGCGTAACCACAACGCGCAAGGTCAGGTCAAAATTGCGGTCACCGAGGGCTTGGGAAACTTCTGGGTTGCGCCGAAACTGACGCAATTCGCGATGCAGCATCCCGATATTCTGATCAATATGGAAAGCTCCATGGATCTTTGTAACCTATTGCAGAATGAAGCTGATATTGCGATTCAACTCAAGAAACCGGATAATCCTGATCTCATCGTTTCAAAATTATGCAATATTCATGTCTATCCTTTTGCCTCAATCGACTACATTGCGACGAATGGGCTCCCGTTGGTTGGTCAAAAACTATCCCATCATAAGATTATTATCCAAGAAGCAGATCAATTATCAAATTCTGTAATTTACGAATTCATGCAGAAGCACAGGATCCCGGAGAACATTGCTTTTGTTACAAATTCCAGCATCGCTCACCTCTGCGCGATCGAGAGGGGGCAGGGCATCGGTGGGTTGCCAACCTTTGCCATGGCTATGGGTGCCAGGCTTGTCCCGGTTGATGTGAATTTTCATCACACGCTAGATCTATGGATCAGCTACCGGCGGGAGATGCGCCAGATCAAGCGTGTGTCCGTTGTGATCGATTGGCTGAGGGAAATATTCGATCCGCAAAGATATCCATGGTTTGGACCATCATTCATGCACCCTTCCGGGGTTCTGGAAGTAGTATATAGCACAATGAAAGGGCAAAATCTGTTTAAACCGCATTCAGTTAATGAATTTACGAATAGTATTGAATATTTAAATACGTTGGAATTCAAGAGAAAAGTAGGGCGACCGCGTATATATTGAAAATAAATAAGCGCTTTACATCGTATTGTTGGCAAAAATTGATTAAATTAATTCCGAGTTAATAACTTTTGGCAAATTCCGGTTAGCGAAATCTAGTGCCGACGGAAACATTCTGGCTCAGCGCGGAATGATCCGTGCTTTCGTCACTAGAAGGTGTTTCCATGAGTATCTCACTCTCGTCCGGCGTTCGTAACGCCCTGTCTGCCATCCAGAGCAATACCTCGCAGGCCGAGGTGCAGCAGAAGAGGCTGGCAACCGGCAAGAAGGTCAACAGTGCCATCGACAATCCTGCCAACTTCTTCACCTCGCAGGGTCTCAAGAGCCGCTCGTCGGATCTTAGCCGCCTTCTTGATGGCATTGCCCAGGGTGCGAAGACGCTGGAAGCAGCCGACAAGGGCATCAAGGCCATTACCAAGCTTGTGGAAGCGACCCAGGGCGCAGCCCGTCAGGCGCTACAGAACGCCTCATCCAACCTCTCATCGACCGGTTTGGCCCTGACGGGTGGTGCAACCAAGGTGGCTGTTGCTGGTGACGCGGGCAACCTTGTGATCAAGGCGGGCAGCACAACCACCACCGTCGCAGTGGCGGCTGGCGACACCATCCAGACAGTCGTCGATGCCCTCAACGTGGAAGGCACAGGCCTCCGGGCCGAAGTCGGATCCGACAACAAACTGAAGGTCAGCGCCCAGAACGGCGAATCGCTGGAGGTCCTCACAGGCACCGCTGCAACCACATCCTTCGCAGGTTTGACAGCGGGCGTCATCGCTCGCGACGCAACCACCACTAATTCGACTCGCGAAAATCTTGCGAAACAGTTCGATGACCTGCGCACGCAGATCGACCAGTTGTCGAAGGATACTGGCTACAACGGCATCAACCTGCTGAACGGAGATTCTCTGAAAGTCGCTTTCAACGAGAAGGACACATCATCCCTGACGATCAAGGGCGTTACGTTCGATTCTGCAGGTCTGGGCATCACGTCCGCCGACAACAAGTTGCAGGCCAACTCTGACATCAACGTGGCGATCAAGGAACTGACCGCTGGTATCGACAAGCTGCGCTCGCAAGCCTCGACCTTCGGTTCGAACCTCTCGGTCGTGCAGAACCGTCAGGAGTTCACGAAGGACTTCATCGATACGCTGGAGACCGGTGCTGACCAGCTCGTCCTGGCTGACCAGAACGAGGAAGCCGCCAAGCTCCTGACGCTGAACACACGCAATCAGCTGTCCCAGACAGCGTTGTCACTGGCCTCGCAGGCCGACCAGGGCGTTCTGAGGCTCTTCTAGGTCTCAAACAAGCTCGGGTCTGGCCGGTTGGTGAAGGATTTCCCCACACCCTTCTCGCAACTGGCCAGGCCCGAACCTCCTCATGAAATGGCAGGTATAACATGAATACCGCGCTGATCTGTGCGCCCGGGAACACCATGCGCAACCGCCTCCGGGCCGAGCTGACGAGTGCCGGTTATCTCGTTGATATGGTTGAGGAGCGTGCCGAAATTTACGCTCTCCTGAAATATGAAAAGCGGGACAATCTGTTCTTGCAGTCCACACGGGATGATTTCGCGGACCTTGTCAGGTTTTCGTTCAGGTCAAATCCATCCATGAACATCTATTTGTTCCATCTGGGCCAGATCTTTTGTCTGTATCCCCTTGAGAGCAAGCCCGAGAAAATCATCAATGCGATGAGTGCTGCGGGCATCAGAACATCTCCTCGCCTGCTGGGAAAACCGCAGCCGCTGGAGACCACCGAGATGGCGCTGATCTGACAACCCAAACCTGCGGGCGCAAACGATGTCCTTTCTGACGAAAACACACACTGCCATGCTTCCTCGTGCGCAGGGCTTTCATCATCCGGGCTTGCAGAACCGGGTCGTCGCTATCGGGGCCTCGACAGGCGGCGTTGCAGCTATCCAGCAGATATTGATGGACCTTGATCAAACGCCGCTCTGTATCATCGTCACACAACACATGCCGGCAGGGTACACACGCAATCTTGCTGCACGCCTGCAACGGATCACTGGCTATGAGGTCAAGGAGGCCGAGGACGGCGACGTACTGATGCTTGGCCGGGTGCTGATTGCACCGGGCGACCGCCATCTCACCTTGATAGGTGGCCGCGGTGCATTGGCCTGCAAACTCCAGGACGGCCCACCCGTCTGCGGACACAAACCGTCCGTTGATGTCATGTTTGAGTCAGTGGTCAAGACCGTTGGCCCCAAAGCCGTTGGGGTGTTGTTGACGGGGATGGGCAGGGACGGCGCGGAAGGGTTGCTGGCCATGCGTGCGAGTGGTGCTTTGACGGTCTGTGAAAGCCGGGAAACAGCAGTCGTTTTCGGCATGCCGAAAGTGGCTCTCGACATCGGAGCCAGCGATTGCGCTGTGGCCCTCACAGGTATCGCACACTGGATTCTGGAAGCAATCAACGAGAAGCCGATGGATCCCCCTATGCCGGTATCGCAGAAAGCCACCCACAGGTTGGCACAGCGCTTGGCAGTGAAGGAGGATTCGAGATGAGCTGATTATGAGGTTGCCAATACTCCTCGGGCCTCTCAGCCGGGCATCTCGCCAAGCGGAATGGCGGCGTCCGCATCGATCAACAGATTGACCCTCGCCCCCAGCGCCAGTGGCTTCTCGCGGGTCGCAACCAGCACCAGTACCTCGCCCCATGGGGCATCAAGCGTGTATTCCCAGGCGTGGCCGAGATAGGCGCGGCGGCGGATCGTGAGCGGGCCATCGGCAGCCTCGGACAATCCCAGCCGGTCCGGCCGCAGCGCAATCATTCTGGCGTCGGACGGAACCTTCATCTTGCCGAGCGGCAGATTCACGTCGCCTGCCACGAACACCGTTCCACGTGAATTCCTTCGGAATTCACCCTCGATCAGGTTGGCCTCGCCAATGAAATCCGCCAGAAAGCGGCTGCGCGGTCGCTCGTAGAGGTCCTCCGGCGTGCCCTCCTGCGCGATCACGGCATTGTCCATGACGATCACCTTGTCAGACACCGCCAGCGCTTCTTCCTGATCATGCGTCACATAGAGCACGGTCAGGCCCAGCCGCTGCTGCAGGTCACGGATATCATCACGCACCTTGCGACGCAGCTTCGCGTCAAGATTGGACAGCGGTTCATCGAACAGCAGCACACGCGGTTCCAGCACGATGGCGCGGGCCACGGCGACACGCTGCTGCTGGCCTCCCGACATCTCCGACGGCAGGCGCGCCTCAAATCCCGCCAGACCGACAAGCCCCAGTTTCTCGCGCGCCATGCTCTCGGCCTCCGCCCGTTTTGCGCCGGACGCCAGCGGACCATACATGACATTTTCCAGCACGCTGAGATGCGGAAACAGCGCATAGCTCTGGAACACCATGGAGACATCACGCTCCGCCGCGCCAAGCCGCGTCACGTCTTCGTCGCCGATGAAAATCTGCCCTTGGGTTGCGAGTTCAAGCCCCGCCACGAGGCGCAGCGTGGTGGTCTTGCCGCAGCCCGAGGGACCCAGCAGCGTGACCAGCGTGCCCGCCTGAACTTCGAAGGACACACCCTTCACAGCACCAACGCTGCCGTAGAATTTCGAGACATCGACAAACCGGACGGAGGCAGCGCGGGACATCAATGGGCTCCGGGGGTGATAGGGTTGCTGGCAATGCCGCGACGGCCCAGCTTGCGCTCGCCGACAACCAGCTGGATACCGGTGACGACGGCGAGCATGAACAGGATGAGCAGCGAGGAATAAGCGATGGCCAGCGGATACTCGCCCGCCTCGACACGGTTGACGATATAGGCCGTCGCCATGTTGTAGCGGGCCGTCACGAGGAAGACGATGGCGCTGACCGCCGTCATGGCATGGACGAAAGAGAACACCAGGGTGGCGATGATGGCTGGCTTGAGCAGCGGCAGGGTCACGCGGCGAACAGTGTACCCCGTACTCGCTCCGAGCGTGGATGAGGCCTCGTCCAGCGATTTATCGATCTGGCTCAGTGCCGCAATTCCCGCCCGCACGCCCACCGGCATGTTGCGAAACACGAAGCAGATGATCAGGATCAATCCGGTTCCGGTGATCTCGATAGGCGGTACGTTGAACGCCACTATGTAGGCGACGCCGATCACGGTGCCGGGAATGGCGAAGGCCAGCATGGTGATGAATTCGAACATGCGCTTGCCCACGAACGTGTGCCGTGTCAGCACATAGGCGGTGAGAATTCCCACCAGCGCCGTGAGGGGAGCTGCGATAGCAGAGACCATCACCGTCACGAAAAATGAATCCCAGGCCGAGCCCGAGAAGAACAGGCCCCTGTCACCCCATTCAATTGCGAAACCCGTGAGGATATGTCGCCATGTTGGCTCCATCACGCCGCGCCCGATATCGGTCACGAAGCCGCCGACAATGATGATGCCGTAGATCGCAACGGTCATGATGATCCATGGCACCACGACGCCGAGCGATGCGATGCGCACGCCGCGAGGCAGGGGCAGCGGCACGCCGTTGTCGCCCTTGCCGGTGACCGTGACGTAAGAGCTCTTGCCCAGCCACATCATCTGCAGCCAGAAGGCCGAGAGCGTCAGAGCCAGAAGGATGAGCGCCAGGACAGCGGCGCGTCCCGGATCGTGCTGCGCACCCGCGACGGCAAAAAAGATCTTGGTCGACAGCACCTCGAACGAACCACCGAGCACAAGCGGATTGCCAAAATCCGCGAGGCTTTCCACGAAACCCAGCAGGAACGAGGCGGCGATGGCCGGGCGCAGCAGCGGAAAGGTCACGGTGCGGAACGTGTGCCAGCGGCTGGCGCGAAGAGTTTGTGCAGCCTCCTCCAGTGAAGGTGAAATGCCCTGCAGCGCGCCCCTCAGCATCAGATAGGCCAGCGGCGTCTGTGACAGAACCTGCGCGATCAGAATGCCGGAAAGGCCATAGATCCAGCGCGAGCGCGGAATGTTGAACCAGCTATCGAGAAACGTCGTGATGATGCCGGTGCGACCGAACAGCACGACCAGTGCCAGTGCAATGACAAAAGGTGGCGTGATGATCGGCAGGATCGAGAGCGCATCAAACAGCTTTGTGTTCTTCAACCCACCCCGTTGCGCCAGCAGTGCGAAA
>JANPDL010000032.1:0-162418 GCA_031431475.1 Hyphomicrobiales bacterium | reverse complement strand
CCCCGCCGCCGCGCTGGCCGCCATGAGCCAGCAGGGCGCGAACGTGGTCTTCGCCAGCCAGGGCGATACCATCGTCTTCCACAACACCCAGCTTGCCACGCTGCAGGCCTTGCAGGCCAGTGACTGGGTGTTCGTGTGAGGGTGCGAAGAGAGGCGTCACACGCGCTGGAGGTGCCCCGCGCAAGGACACCGAACTTTCAGCGTAGTTTGCCGCGCATTCGAGTATAGGTATTTAGTCTTGACATTTGAATTTATGGATTATATTCCTTCAATGGTTTGAAGGAGAATTTTGATGACTGATACGCCCCATCTCGCCCTTCCCCTGATTGCCGCCTCCCAGGCACAGAAGCATATCACGCACAATGAAGCGCTGATGCAGCTGGACGCGCTCATTTTTCTCGCCGTCGCGAGCCGCAGCGCGGCCGCGCCGCCCGTATCCCCCGTCGATGGAGACCGCCATATCCTCCCGGTTGGCGCAACCGGCGTCTGGGCTGGCCGCGACGGCCAGCTCGCCTCGCGCCAGGACGGCGCATGGGTTTATTCAACGCCACGCGAAGGGTGGCTGGCGTTTGTCGCCGACGAGAGCCGATTCACCGTCTTCACCACCTCCGCCTGGCAATCTGTGCCGGTGGGCGACAGCCTGCCATTGCTTGGCGTCAACGCGACGCCGGACCTGACCAACCGGCTTGCGGTCGCTGCCAACGGCACCTTGCTCAGCCACAGCGGCCAGGGACACAGGCTTACGATCAACAAGTCAGCGCCATCCGACACCGCCAGCGTCATGCTCCAGACCGGCTTCTCGGGCCGGGCGGAGATTGGCCTGACCGGCGACAATCGGCTGCATGTCAGGACCAGCCCCGACGGCGCGGCCTGGAAGGACGCCATCGTCATCGATTCCGCGACGGCCAATCTCGGCATCGGGGCATCGCCTACGGACGCACGCATCGAGGTCGGCGCGGCCCAGGGCATCAGCGCGCGGTTGGCGCTCATCTCCGACGGGGGCATGTCAGACGTCCAGTCCATCAGCTATGGACAGCCCGGCGGCCAGTTCCACGGGCTGATGGC
This sequence comes from Hyphomicrobiales bacterium, assembly GCA_031431475.1. GTDB lineage: Bacteria > Pseudomonadota > Alphaproteobacteria > Rhizobiales > Beijerinckiaceae > JADCCX01. The sequence continues at coordinate 161,353 of JANPDL010000032.1, read as the reverse complement.
GCGCGGTACAAAAGATGCGCCGACTGCAGTGCTTTCCGGGGACATCATCTCGGGCTACGGCGGCCGCGCATGGCATTCCGGCGGGGCCTTCACCCTCTCGTCCAATACCGCGCTGCATTTCGTGGCGGCCGAGAACCACACGAATACGGCGCGCGGAGCCTATATCCAGTTCCTGACCATGAAAAAGGGAACGGCGGTCAATCTGGAGAGGGCGGTGCTTGCCGACAACGGTACGTTCTGGGTGCACGACCAGGGCGTCTACGATCCGAAACTCGACAACCAGACCCGGCCCGTCGCCGACACGCAGATCCTGGCGAGTGGTAGCGCGGAGGCAGGCTCGGCCTCCGTCTCGATCGGCTGCTTCGGCTACGGGGTCGCCTCCATGGGCTTCCGCGGCGGCGCGGCGCGGGGAACGCCGACCGCGCCCACGGCGGTACAAGCCAACGACTTCATCTGTTTCATGGGTGGCCATGGCCATGACGGCGCAAACTGGTCCGGCGGCACGCGGGCGCTTGTCGGCTTCAAGGCGGGAGAAAACTGGACGAGCGCCGCGCAGGCAACCTACATCACGCTGGAGACGACGGCGGCCGGTTCGACCACCCGCACGGAGCGGCTGCGCGTGACGCCCCAGGGCGATGTAGGAATAGGCGTGGCGGCTCCCACCGCTCGGCTCGACGTGGACGGCGCGGTCAAGGTGAAGAGCTATACGGTGGCAAGCGCTCCCGGCGCCGCCGCACAGGGTGCCGGGGCCACGATTTTCGTGTCGAACGAAGCGGGCGGCGCTGTCCTCGCTTTCTCCGACGGAACCAGCTGGCGGCGTGTGACCGACCGGATCGTCATCAGCTAGGACGAAGGCGTAGCGCAATCAGCGATGCGGCGCGGACCCGGTCGCGTAGTCCGGCGATCGGACGGTCAACCAGAAAGACGATGAGCAGGCTGAAGACGAGCGTCGCCACGCCACCCGCGAAGAACACGGCCCATCCTCGCATTGGCGTTCCCGTCGCCATCACCTGATAAACGAGCCCACCCGCGATGTAATGGCTGAGGAACATCGGATAGGAGAGATCGCCCAGCAGCTTGTCGATCCTCGCGAGAGCGCCGGAAGCCCTCGCATCCTGCAGAACGAGAACGGCGGCGAAGCCGATAAGGTAATTCACGAAATATGATGGCGTCGAAACAGTCGACGGGAAATCCAGCCACCAGTTCAGAAGGAACGCCATCCCGGTCACGCCGATCCAAGCCGCATAGAATGCATTGGAGCCTCGCCAGTGTTCGAGCTGCGCCGTCCATGGCTTGAGGAAATAGGCCAGCGCGCCGAGCGCAAACGGCATCACGGCCGCCGCAAGGGGGGCATAGCGAAAGTCCTGGTTGGTGCCGAACGCCCAGACGTAGAGATGCCACGCCGCCCCGACCGAAAGCGTGACAAGCGCGGCCCGAAGCGAGCGGGCGGCGACGGCCCAGAGCAGGACGTAGCAGACAACCTCGACGCCGACGGACCAGGTGGAGGGCACCAGTCGGTAGTAGGGAATGGAAGACTGGAGAATATCCAGCTTCAGAAAGTTCAGCGGGACATTGGGATCGCTGATGATGCCCCAGGGGAACATCAGCAGGTTGAACCCCGCCGATTCAGGAGTGAGCGGCGGCTTCCAGACGGGATGGAACTCGCGCATCGCCGGGAAGGCAATGTGGAGGATGAGAACCGTGACCGCGCACACGTAGTATGCAGGATAAAGCCGCAGGAAGCGGTTGGCGACGAATGCGCCCGTCCTGCCGCGATAGGTTTCGTTCAGGACAAGAGTGATGAGATAACCGCTGACAATATAGAACATGTTCACAGCGAGCTGGCCTAGGATAGGAACTTGGGCGCTCAGGTGAAAGATCACCACCGAGAAAGCCAGCAGGAAGCGCAGGGAGCCCAAAGTCGCTTTTCTCCGCCTTGAAGAATTTCAACCGCCGACGGAGGCGGTTTCGATGCCGATCACACCAGTCAAGGACCTATATTGCCACCCCGGATTCTGTCAATCCACCGGATCGTGGCAGAACGCCGCCCGTAACCTTTGGTTAGCGATGCTTTCAATCCACGCACGGAGCAATCCGCCGAAGATGATAGATTAACAGTAGAGTTATGAGTTATCTGCTGACTGGGCAATTACCTTTATGGCTTTCTTCGAGATTAACGACACCATTGCTCAGGCTGCGCTTGTCGGTGAAGGGACATACGACGTCTCGGGCATCAGCATCGATTGGTATCGCATCAACACCTATGCGCCCGGCCAGATGTCATTCACGATGACGCCGCTCGGTGGCAACAACGTCAATCTGGAGCTGTTCAACAGTGCGGGGCAGGTGATCGCGCACAACTTCGACCCAGGCGGACCGCTCAGCGCCGAGACCATCAATTGGCTGACTCCCGGCAATGAGGCCTTCTATCTGCGCATCTATTGCGCTGGCGCCGCCGGTGGTTTGGACCCCGTCTATCGTTTGTCTGTTGATCTGCCGGACGATGTCTGGCCGCAGCCCGCCTACGAATCCAATGACACGCCCGCCACGGCGAAGCCGCTGGCCGAGGGAACTTATCATATCAGCGGCCTTAACCAGGACTGGTTCAGCCTGACCATGGATCCGGGCATGGCGAGCTTTTCCCTGGTCCCTGCCTTCGGCACCGAAGCGAACATGGTGCTCTACAACAGCAACATGCAGGTCGTGGCGGCAAACCTGCAGGTGGGCGCGGAGAGCTTCTCCTACAATGTCGCGCTCGCCGGGACATACTTCCTCAATCTCAATGCACCGGGTCGTTCTTCGTCTTTCTATGATCTGACGATCGACTTTCCGAACTTTGTGCCGTCACCATACGAGCCCAACAACAGCGCCGCGACGGCAGCGACGCTGTCGCTGGGCAATCATCGCATCACCGGCCTTGGCGAGGACTGGTACAAGGTCAAGCTCAACCCTGGCATGGCAACGCTGACCATGACGCCACAGGATGGCGTTGATGCCGCCATGGTTCTCTACGACACGAACATGAATGTGCTGGCGGCCAACTTCCAACCCGGAGCGGAGACGTTCCAGTATTTCATCAGCCGGACGGCGGACTACTACGTCAGAGTGTTTCCCACGGCGACAAGCTCTGTCACGTACGATCTTTCGATCCAGGGAGCACAGAAGTCGTGGTCCGTTGATTTGCCGCTCGGACCGATCCTTTTCGCGTCGGCGGTTTTCTATGACATCGATGACGACGGCAAGAAGGAAATCTTCGTCGGCACCAGTAAGACACTCGACGTAGCGGGCAACGAAGTCCGTCCTGCAGGACTCGCCTGTATTGAGGACGATGGAACGGTTAAGTGGATCACCTACTTCCCGGGCATGTCGACGCCCGATCCCGTCACTGGCAAGGTCTATAACACCACATCTGTCTCCACCGCTCCGTTCTTCGCGGATCTCGATGGCGACACATACATGGATCTTGTCGTTGGCGTCGGTGGCGATGCCATGGGCCAATTCGACACTGTTGGCCAGCCTGGTGACAAGGGCGGCGTCTACGCACTGAACCGCTTCGGCCAGATCCTATGGTACCGCGAGACACACGACACGATCGGCGGGCCCACCAACAATGGTGACGGCAAGCCGGACGGTGTCTTTGGCGCGCCGGTCGTGTTTGATATCGATGGCGATGGCCAGCGCGAGGTGATCTTCAACTCCTGGGACCAGAGCACCTATTTCCTCACCGGCCTGAACGGCCTTGTGGAGAAGGACATCCACCTTGCTGACACCATCTGGTCGACGCCACGTGTGGCGGACCTCAACGGCGACGGCATCTTCGAGGTGCTGGTTTCTGCCGACATCACCCAGAACGCCGATGCAATGACACAGACCGGCGGCATCTTTCATGTCATCCAGGCCGACGGGGGGCAGAACCTCGCTGGCTGGAATACTGCGATTGGCAATCCGAACTACACGATGCTGCGCGGCAAGTGGGAAGAGCAGACGCTCTGGAGCAGCCCGCAGGCTGCCGATCTCAATGGCGACGGCAAGCTTGAGGTGATCTACGGCACAGGCAACTTCTTCCCCGATACGCGCGGCAGCTACATCAAGGTCTGGAACAGCGACGGTTCTCTCCTCTACAAGCTCGACACGATCGGTCGCACGATGAGCACGCCTCTGATCGCCGATCTCGATGGTAATGGCACGAAAGAGATCGTCGCCGTCACATTGGACGGTTATGTGCACGCCTGGAGCAACACCGGCCAGCCGATATTCACCGTGCAACCGACGATCTTCGGCGGCACGCCGAACGTGGCGAGCTTCTCGGCTCCGATCGCGGTCGATCTCACTGGCGATGGCAAGCTTGAAATCGTCTTCGCGAAGGGTGCCCAGATGGTGGTGCTCCGCCATGACGGCGTGCAGCTGTCCGACGCCTCCATGCGCCAACACATCTTCGAGATTGGCAGGGGTTCGCCGGCGATCTCCGACCTAGACAATGACGGAAGACTCGACATCGTCATGGGGGGGACAACCCCCGACGGCAACCAGGCAACAGTCTTCCGCTGGGAGAACCCATGGCAAACGGGTCCTATTGCGGACGTATCAGGCAGGGACCAGGCCCATCAGGATCAGACCAATATTGAGAAGTTCGTCGAGCGGTTCTATCAGCAGACGCTCGGTCGCGCATCCGATCCGCACGGCCTCAACTACTGGGTCGAGAGCCTGGCGACCGGGGTTCGCGCCGGAGCGGACGTTGCGGTCGGATTCGTATTCAGCCAGGAGTTTCTCAACCGGGACGTGAGCAACGCCCAGTTCGTCGATATCCTCTATCATTCGTTCTTCAACCGGGTGCCAGATAGCGGCGGCTACAATAACTGGCTCAGTTCCCTCAACACAGGCACAAGCCGCATGAATGTGCTGAACGGATTTCTTTATTCTACGGAGTTCTCAAACTTAACACGCACCTACAGCATCCGGCCGACGCGCTGACGAGGTGGATAAAGATGGAATTTTCCGTACAGCGGCCATTCGCGCAATTGCTGTTCGCCTTGCAAGACCAACACAAGGCCTTGGTCAGCGAGGCCGACATTCAATCTGTGCAAGCTATCAGCCTGAAATCGCTTGAGCAGCACTATAGCTATGAATCAGTGCGATGAACCAGACGTCTAGAACGTCGAATATTGACCTTAGCTTACTGGATCAGGCGTACTTCTTGAGAGGACGGATCAGTCGGTCGGACCTCACTCAAAGTGGCGCATCCGACAGTTCGGCCAAAATACCCTGTACGGCTCGATTGAACATTGCCGGCGTCCTAGTCTTCATCAGGACATTGTAAGCATGCTTCTGTCGCGCACGCACCGCCGATGGTTTCTCCAGCGCGTGACGAATCTTTCTGACGAAATCGTCGCGGTCATTCGTCTCGGCGAGAAGCAGGCAGTCGGAATGGCCCCCAAGCTCCTCGGTGATCAATGGAATCCGGCCCGCCACAACAGGAGTGTCGTATGCAAGTGCTTCCAGGATCTGCGGCGGGAAGTTGCCCTCCATTGTTGTCGTCAGGACAACACAGGCCGCTGCTTGGTATATCCACTTGAGATCTTGGTCGCTGGCTCCATGCACAAAAACGACATGTGGACCAAGAGCGAGGCGATCAAATGCCTGACGCACGGGTGGATAGTCGTCGAGGCTGCATGTCAGTACGAGAATCGGCGCAGCTGCATCTCCTGTACCACGGTCCATAGTTGCCCCAGTTAACTCGGCCAGGACCTCCATCAAAAAAGCGAGGTTCTTATTCGGTCTGTTCTGAGTCGGGTAGAAGACAATCGGACGGCAGCCAGCATAGACCTTTACGTGGTTGCAGACGAGCGACAGCGGACCATCGCCCTCAGCCGGGCTGCCGACATTCAGATTGGGCAAGGGAAACACCCGCATTTTATCTTGCGGCACGTCCAGGACAGTTTCCGAAATGTAGCTTTTCGTAAACTGGGAATTCGCCATTGCGACGCGCGCCTTGGCGGCAACGGCTCGACCGATGTCGGCGAAGCGCTCTTCCGCCTCGAATGCCGGTGTTCCCCGGAAGAAATGCGGCGTGTAGTCCGGCAGATAGAGAGCCTGTGGTTTATCGATGCTCATCACTTCCGGAAAAAGGTAGTAGTGAGGCACAAAGACGGCGACGCAGCTTTCGTCTTCGTTGATCTGTTTAGACACGGCATTGGCGGCACCATGTTGTACGACCTTGCTGCGGACGGACGTAACCACTCGAGAACGCCGAATGCGCTCTGCAGCATTCAGCCCTATTCGGATTGCCGCAAGTACTCCTTTGCTTGCCTGCTCAAGCGCCGTGAGCGACAGCCGCCGCCATGATCGGGCATTGACGTCATGTTTGATTTGCGACAGCGGAACGCCGAGGAATGAATATGCGCCCGGCGGACCTCCCAGGAGGTGAAGCCGTCTCAGAATATGTATCATCTGGTTGTCTGACAATGGATTGCGGAAATAGCGGACGCGTCGCGACCAGCGCTCCGGGTCTTGGCGAACGGCGTTATCTGTCGAAGCATCGGTAACGAATATTTTTGCGCGACCGTTCGCGCCAAAATCGAAATAGCCCATTGTCAGCTGCGCATTGGCCTCGCTCGTCGTGACCACGAGTTCCAGGTCCGTTGCCTCAAGAATAGCCTTGGCAATCTGCCGCATGACGCGCGGGATGCCCTCGGCGGAAAAATACGCATCGTCACGCCGTCCGACGATGCCGCCGGGAAAATGGAACAGAATGTAGGCCCGCTTCGGTTTGCGAACCGCGGGCGCAGTGATGGTGCTGCTTCCTGTGCCAACAAGCATTCGCGACGCGTCGTTGACCGTCGTCGGCTCCAGCAGCTGTCGCATCGTCGAGTCGAAGATCGGGTTGACGTGGTCGGGATGGTAGAGATTGCGGACTTCTTGCTGGGAAGCGATAATCTCATTGATCAAAGCCTGATCGTTATCGCGCAGCCGTTGGCATAGCGCTTTGGCTTCGTCGGGGTTCCGCGCCAGCCCGGGCGTCCTCGATCCGAAGAAACGCGCCAGCAGCGATTGCGGGAGATAGATGACCGGCCCGCCTACGAACATCATCTCAATAGGAGGTAAGTAGGAAACCAGTGGTTCCCCATAGGAGTAAAGATAGCCCGACGATTGCCTGTAGGCATGAATGTAGTCGCGGCGCGGTAGCGAACCCACGACCTGCAGATCGTCGACTGGCCGCATCTGAACGCCAAAGAACCTGAAATGCTCCTCGGGGAAGCTCGCCTTCAGAAAGCGATAGTGCTCGGCGTAGTAGGAATTGTCGATGTTCGGACAGGTCAGCATGATCTGGCCGGACTTCTTGCTTCCCATATGCCAACTATCTTTGGCGGCGATGATGTCCGCGCTCAGATGATATGGGACAACCGCCAGGCGCTGCTGTAGCCAACTGTGCTCCCGGTCCGCCACCAGCTCATGAAACGGTACAAACCAGAAATTCGGATGATCGAGGATCAGCCGCGCTGCGCGGTTGTTCCAGAGATAATCGGATAGCGGATATGTTTGGCCGTAAGTCCGATAGATGATCTTCTTGCGGAAGACCTTCAGAAGCTCCGTCAACCAATCAGGATTGATCGTCACGATCACTGCGTCGAAATGCTCGTTGAGCATCTCAGCCGTTGCCTCGTCGATCGGGTTATAGAAGAAGTTGTACCGCGAAAGCGCCTCAAAGACTTCCCGCGGCAAGGTCGTTGGTTGCGCCGCGTCCCAGTTGAGTTCGGCGGACTGGTCTGCGACCGGACTGAGATAGGGAGGATTGAAGACTTCGAATCCGAGTGCCCGCAGCCGAGGCAATTCAGTGCGTACGAGCAGCTTGTGCATACCCAGCCAGAATATTCTCATTGGTGCGACTTATCCCTGGGCGGCCGGAGTAACGGCAACAAGACAGCATTCCTTGATCAAGAGATTTTTCCGGCCCTAGACAATCTCGATCTCCGGGAACGGGAAAATCATCTTGCCGCCCCGGTTCAGGTATTCCTGTTCGCGCTTGAGGATGCCGTCCTTGAAGTGCCACGGCAGAACCAGGAAATAGTCGGGCTTCATGGCGTGCGCCTCCGCTTCCGAAATGATCGGGATATACGTTCCAGGGGTGAAAGCCCCGAATTTCTCTGGATTGACCTCGGCGATCGCGCTAACCTGCTTATTGGTGATGCCGCAGAACTGCAGCACGACGTTACCCTTGGTCGATGCACCATAGCCGATGATCTTTTTGCCATCGGCCACCAGGTCGTCGAGCAGCCGGACAAGATCGGCGCGATGGCGAAAGACGCGTTCCTCAAAATCGCGAAACGGCTTCGGTGTGCGCAGTCCCATGCGCTCTTCCTGGGCGCGGAGCCAATCGATGACCGGCCGGTTAGCCTTCACTGGACTGCCTCCCTTAGCCGCCGTCACGGCGAAGCTTCCGCCGTTGATCGCGTTCATCTGCACGTCGATGACCTTGAGACCAGCCGCCCCGAGGATGCGCTCCACTGCCATCAGCGAATAGTATTCGAGATGCTCGTGGCAGATCGTGTCGTAAGAGCACAGCCGCAGCATGGAGGGCATGTAACTTTGCTCAAAATGCCAGATGCCGTCCGGGGTGAGTACCTCTTCGATCTGCCGGGCGAACGCGATAGGATCATCGAGGTCGTAGAACATCGCGATCGATGTCACGATCCGCGCCGCCTGGCTGCCTGTTTTGCGGAAGTTGGCAGCCGTGAAGAAGTCGGGAACGAGCGCCACGTCGTCGGGGTAGTACTGGCGGAACTTGGCCCCCGTCGGATCGATGCCGACCCGCTTCAGACCCTGCGTCTGATAGGCCTTCAGCGACGTGCAGTCATTGGAACCGATGTCGAGCACCGTATCGCCTGGCTTGAGATCGGCCAGCATTTCCAGATGGCGTATTTTCCGCGTCAGGTGATCGACCATGGACTGGTTCAATCCCGACCGGTAGCCATAATTCTCACCGTACATCTCGCCGGAATCATAGGTGTGTGCGAGTTGCAGCAGATCACTGTCCGGGCACCAGACGAGTTCAAGCGGCCCTTTGGTGACCGGCTGGCTGCGTCTTTTCGGAAAAACACCAGTCAGCTCCTGAGCGCCAAGGTTCAGGACGCTGAGAAGATTTGTTCCGCCGCCGATGCGACACGTTTCGATCTTGTGATACCCTTTACCGGCTTGGTTCATGGTCGATTCTCCAGAGACACTCAATTTGAGGCGCTCCTATAGCAGGCGACGTTAAATCTACAATGACATCCGGCGTTTCCGGCTTTGATTACGGCATTTCTGCACACTCAAGCCACAGCCCTTTCAGGTGCCATGGCTTCCCGGACGGCGCGCGCAAAACCGACGTCGCTGAGGTAGTTTTCCACGAACGCACGCGCTGCCGTCGCCTGCTGCCGCTGCAGATCTGGATCAGCGCGGAGTTTCACAAGCGCCGCTGCGGCGGCCTCGACGTCCGCTTCCGCCCAGACCATGTCTGGAAAGTCATAGGTATGCTGGGGGTCACGCGCTGGTATAAGGCCAAAATGCACCGGCATTCCGTTTTTGATCGACAGCAGGTCCGTCGATCCGGACCAGTCCGTGGCGACACAAGGCACGCCTCGCGCCATGGCCTCGGCAATGATGTATCCGAAGCCTTCCGACCGGTGCAGCGAGATCAACGCATCCGCGTCATCGTAGAGCTGTTCCATTCCTGACTGCGTCAACACCTCGTCGATGAGTGTCATGTTGCTGGCACCATTGACGGCGGACCTCAGGAGATCAAGGCCCGGCGGGTATAGATGCCCATTGGCACATTTGATCACAAGCCGCGCGGATCCATCGTCACCGAAGGCCTGGCGAAACGCGGCAATGGCAGCCAGAGGGTTCTTGCGTTCGAACCCGGATGCCATGTTGAAAGCGCACAGCACGGTAAATGGCCTCTCGCGACCAGCTAAGCCGAGGCGCGGCACAAGCATCGGCAAAGCCAGCGGATAGGGTATAAGGCGGACCGGTCTCCGCCCTGCAATTGAGGCGATGGCACCCTGGGTGAAATGACTCGGAGCCCAGATTTCGTGCACGAAGTCGACGCCACGGCGCCATTCCTCAGGCACTTCCGGCAGCTCCCAGGCCCAGTGTCCGACGATGTATTTCCCGCGCACAAATTTTGGGCCAAGCTTCGTCAGCGCATAGGGAACAAACGGCGCGTTCACGTGCAGAATAAGGGTCCCGGCGCCTTCCAGGCTCGAGCCGTCTTCGAATGAGAAGCCTGGTTCATCCTCCGTCTGCATCAGCTCCAGCGTCAGATCGATTCCATAGACCTTGAGCCCTTGAGACTGTAGTGCCGCCAGGCATTGGCGCGCGGCATGGCCGAGTCCGGAAGCGGTGCTCAGAGGTCCCGCGATGATGACGGGCTCCTTCGGCAAGGCGTTACGCGTCGGCCGCGGAGCCGTGACTGCGGTCGCCATGAACAGAGCACCGCGCCGGAGGCGGCGGGGCAGGCGCTGCCAAACCTTTCGGTGAAGAGTTTTGAGGGGCGTTCTCATGGCTTCTGTCTTGTGAGAAGCCGCTGATCCTCGAGGACGTCCCGCAGTGTCTGGCTGAGGTTGTGGCGCGGTTTCCAGCCCAGCTCGCGTCTGGCGCGCGAGGCGTCGCCAGCCAGGACAGGGATATCGTTCTCGCGCCATCGGGTGCGGTCGGTCTCGACTCTTATCTCGGCGCTGGAATAGCTGATGAGCGTGTCGAGCACGCTCCGCATCGACACCGGCTTGCCCGAGGCGAGGTTGTATATTGCACCAGGCACCAGTGTTTCGGAAACCACTACGGCACGGGCGTAGGCATCGGCAATATCCCGGACATCGAGAAAGTCGCGTTTGGCTTCGAGATTGCCGACATGGATGACAGGCTCCTGACTGCCCTGCTCAATCCGAGCGATCTGCGCCGCGAAACTTGGAATCGCGAAAGCCTCGGTCTGTCCAGGGCCAGTGTGATTGAATGGGCGGAACCGGACGCAGCGCAATCCTCTGGCCGCCAGCGCTCCAAGGGCGACATCTGCAGCAGCCTTCGTTGCACCGTAGTCGCTTGTCGGTTGCGGTAGGTCCAGCTCCGTCAGGCTCCTTCCGGAGGCGGCAGCCAGCCCGTAGATCTGGCTTGAGCCAGCAAACACAAGCATTGCACCCGGTGCGCGCCGGAGCAGCGCCCAGGCGCAATGAAGCGTACCCATCAGATTGACCTGCCAGGCTTGCCCCGGTCTTTCGGCAGCCGCCGCGATGTCCGAGATCCCCGCTAAATGGATAAGGTGAGTGGGTGCATAGTGCGCTACAATATTCTCAACCGCCACCTCGGACGTGACATCAAGCCGTTCCACGCCAATGCCATGGACCTGCCTCGCTCCCGACAGACTGGTCAGCAGGAAATCTGCATCCGAGCCGAATATCTCGCGCAGCGCGAGGACCACATAAGGGGCCACAAACCCACCGCAGCCTGTTACAAGGATACGCTTCTTGCTGCCGACCAAAAGCCCCATTTAAAGATGTTCGCCCTTCTTTAAACGGTCGATATCAGCGTCGACCATCTCCCGCACAAGATCCTCCAACGGCGTGCGCGCCGCCCACCCGAGCTTTGTCTTCGCCTTGGCAGGATCGCCGAGCAGCACGTCCACTTCCGCCGGACGGAAGAACTGCGGATCAATAACAACATGTTCGTCCATATTAAGGCCCACATGGTCGAATGCCATTTTGCAAAAATCCCGTACGGATGTGGTCCGACCGGTGGCCACAACATAATCGTCGGGTTTGTCCTGCTGCAGCATCAACCACATCGCTTCTACGAAGTCTTTGGCATGGCCCCAGTCCCGCCTGGCGTCGATGTTGCCAAGCGCAAGGGTCTTTGCCATTCCGAGTTTGATGCGCGCAACGCTGTCGGTCACCTTTCGCGTCACGAATTCGACGCCTCTCAGTGGCGACTCGTGATTGAAAAGGATGCCGTTTGAGGCATGCATGCCGAAGCTTTCACGATAGTTTACTGTCATCCAGTGCGCGTAGAGCTTGGCTGCGCCATAGGGCGAGCGCGGATAGAAAGGCGTCGTCTCGCTCTGTCGTTCGGCCTGGATCAAGCCGAACATTTCGGAGGTAGAGGCTTGGTAGAAGCGCGATTCAGGCGATACCATGCGCATGCCTTCGAGCACGTTCGCGGCACCGAGACCCGTTACGAGCCCTGTCAGCAACGGTTGCTGCCAGGACGATTTGACGAACGACTGCGCGCCGAGATTGTAAATCTCGTGCGGCTTCACTTCCTGCAGGACGCGTACTATGCTGGTAACATCCGTCAGATTGCCGTCGTGAAGTGTCACGTCGGCATCGACGCCAATCCAGCGAAGGCGCGATGTGATGACATCGGTCGAAGCGCTGCGCCGCACCAGACCATGGACATCATATCCCTTTTCAAGCAGGAACTTGGCGAGATAAGCGCCGTCTTGGCCGGTGATGCCAGTTATCAATGCGCGCTTCATCAAGCATTCCAATCTTAACACAGGATCAAGTGCGGCTATGCGTTCTGCTGCGTACTCGGTCAAGTGCGATATGCTAAGGTTCGGGATATAGCAAAAAGATTCACAGCAATCTGATTGTCTCATTCACTGGCGGTAGGCAGCGCGGAGCATCGATCAGGCAACAGTGTTGAATATTGATCAGTTCAGGAGCAGGCTTTCTTGCGTTTATTGAAGCGCCAGGAGTTGTTTCCGGTTTCGAGAGTGTCGCAATGGTGGGTAATGCAGTCCAGAAGCGCGGTGGTCATCTTGGTATCACCGAAGACCGTCACCCACTTGGCGAAGCTGAGATTGATTGTGATGATGAGGGATGTCTTCTCGCAGAGCTGGCTGCTCAGGTGGAAGAGGGTGTTGATGCATGGACCCCAATCCGATGGCATGTGGAAACTCGGAACGGCTGCAAAGCCATAGCTTATACCCACGCAGCGATATCCATGCACCAAATCCGGTAAGCGCTTCAAACTGAATCCCGACCATCACACCTTCAGATGTGGTAAAAGTCTCAGTTTTACTCCGCCTTCCTCAAGAATGATCCGGGCGCGGGGGAATGCAGCACCCCAGACGGGATCGTCCAGCGGCGGTTCATAGGTCGTCAGCATCTGGATGCCAGTCTGCACGATGGCACGCGCGCAATCGATGCAGGGAAAGAATGTGGTTGTTATGTGTGCTCCTGCAAGGCTTTTGCCCAGCTTCGCGGCAGCATAAATCGCATTGCGCTCGGCATGCTCCATCCAGACGAAGCGGCCATCTCCCTCATGACGCCAGTCCAGATCGGCAACTCCTTCGGGAAAGGTGTTGCAGGCGCTGACCGATTCTCCGCCATCCGCCAACTCGATGACAGCGCCGACCTGGCGGACCTTGTTCGGGCTGCCTCGCGCCGCAGACTTGGCCAGATCCATAAGTGCGTTAATGTCCAAACTTATCCCCCTCCGTTGCGAGGCAGCAGGCTACTTCATTTTGCATCAGACGGCCACACAGACGATGTGAGGGGCGTACGAAAAAATAGAACGCTCTCATCGAAATTCTGCGCTTTGGCGCACACGGAGAACTGTGTTCTACTCCCGCGCGGAGACCTTATCACGAGGTTGCAACATCGCGGGGCAAGACCATGAATTCGGTTGATCGTCGGAATGTGATGAAGGGTGCAGCTGCAGTGGCAGCACTGGGACCTATGGTGAGTATCGGCAGTTTTGCCCAGGGCAAGCCGGTGGTGAATCTCCAGCTGGGATGGTTGCTGTCCGGCAATCAGCTCGGCGAGGTCTGCGCCAAGGCGCTGGGCTATTACGATGCTGAAGGTTTGGAATTGAAATTTCAGGCTGGCGGTCCGAACATCGATGGCGTCGCGGTGGTGGCGGCCGGGCGCTTCGAGGTCGGGCAGGTTTCGTCCAGTCCGTCTCTCATGCTGGCGGCGTCTCAGGATATTCCTGTCAAGTGCTTCGCCACTGGCGCGCAGGTGCATCCCTACACGTTCTTTTCGCTCAAGAAGAACCCCGTGCGTGAGCCCAAGGATCTGGTCGGCAAGAAGGTCGGGATACAGGCGACCGGCGTGATCCTGCTGAGGGCGCTTCTGGCCAAGAACAAGATTGCGGAAAAGGATGTGACGATTGTCACGATCGGTGCAGATATGGCACCCCTGCTGACCGGCCAGGTCGATGTCGTGACGGGCTGGCTGACCAACACGACTGCCCTCAAGGTGCTGGGCGACCAGCGTGTTGACATGCGGCTCTGGGACACCGGCGTGAAGCTCTATGCGCTGCCCTACTACGCCACCGCAGAAACCCTAAAAACCAAGGCGGACGTACTGGCGAAATTCCTCCGGGCCACTGGCAAGGGCTGGGCCTATGCCCATGCCAACCAGGAAAAGGCGGTGGATTTTCTGGTCAAGGAATTCCCCAACCTCAAGCGGGAGGACGAGATCGATGCCGCCAAGGTCATGCTGGAATACGCCTTCTCCGACAAGACAAAGTCGGAGGGTTGGGGCGCGATGGACGCCTCGGTGTGGCAGGACCAGCTCTCGCTTTACGCCGAGCTTGGTCAGTTCACCAAGCGCGTGCCAAAGTTGGACGATGTGATGACCCTCGACATCCTCAAGGCCACCGTCGACTCCCGCCCGAAGTTGGGCTGAACAGGCTAGCTTGATGCATGCACCAGCCGTCGACTGTCGCGGTGTTTCCGTTCGCTTCCTGAGCGAACGGCGCACCGTGACCGCCCTTGAGGATGTATCGTTCTCCGTGGAGCCGGGAGGCTTCACCAGCCTTCTGGGGCCATCGGGGTGCGGCAAGTCGACCTTGCTGCGTGTCGTGGCCGATCTCATACCACCCTCAGAAGGACAGATGACCGTGCTGGGCCTTTCGCCTGAGGAAGCCCGCAAGGCGCGCGCCCTTGGTTTCGTGTTTCAGGATGCAGCGCTTCTGCCCTGGCGCACGGCGCTTCAGAATGTGGAATTGCCGCTGGAAGTCGGCGGTCGCCGCGAGATGCCGCAAGGGGCTGCAACACCGCGTGAATTGCTGGCGCTTGTCGGTCTCGCGGGATGGGAGAACAGCTATCCGCATGAGCTTTCCGGCGGCATGCGCCAGCGCGTCGCCATCGCCCGCGCGCTTCTGGGCGGACCGCGCCTTCTGCTGATGGATGAGCCGTTCGGCGCGCTGGACGAGATCACGCGGGACCGGCTGAACGAGGAACTGCGCCGCATCTGGGCCGAAACCGGCGCGACAATTCTGTTTGTCACGCACTCGGTCTATGAGGCCGTTTTTCTGGCCGATCAGGTGCTGGTGCTGTCAGCCAATCCCGGGCGCGTGGCTGCGCTTGAAGCCATCGATCTGCCGCGTGACCGTGACTTGTCTGTCCGGGATACGCCAGCGTTTGTCGCTATCGCCGCGCGGTTGCGCGCTCAACTCGGGAAGGGCACGCATTGACCGCAATCACCGACCCTGGACTGGCGGCCACGACGCGCGAGCAGAGCATCCGCACGGCGGAGGAGGCGTTTCGTGAGGAGCAGCGCCGCAAGCGCCTGCGCCAGCGCGTTCTGCCGGTCATCGGCATCGCCTGCCTGATCGGGTTCTGGGCCTTGCTCGTCTATGTCCTGAAGGTGCCAACCTTCGTGGCACCCTCGCCGCAACTGGTGGCTGCGACATTGGTTGACCGCTTCGGCGTGCTGATGACCAATCTGCTGCCGACTGCCATCGAGGCAATTTCCGGCTTTCTCCTGGGCAATCTCGCTGCGATTATTATCGCCACGGCCTTCGTGCACAAGAAGTCGCTGGAACAGGCGTTCTTTCCCGTGGTGGTGCTGATCAATACCATCCCGGTTGTGGCAAAAGCGCCAATCCTGGTATTGTTGCTCGGCAACGGCATGGAGCCCAAGATCGCAATCGCAGCGCTGATCTGCTTCTTTCCTACCCTTGTAAACATGGTTCGAGGGCTGGAATCGGTGAACCCGCAATCGCTTGAGTTGATGCGTGTGCTATCCGCCTCGAAGAGCGAGACCTTCTTCAAGCTCAGGCTTCCGAATGCCATTCCTTATCTTTTCTCCGCCCTGAAGATCGCGGCATCGACAGCGGTCATCGGGGCCATCGTCGGCGAGTGGATCGGCTCGACCACCGGCATCGGGGCGCTGATCATCCAGTCCACCTACAATTTCGACAGCGCCATGCTCTACGCCACAGTGATCGTCGGATCGGCGTTTTCGGTGCTGTTCTTCCTTACCATTTCGCTGGTGGAGCGCCTTGTGGTGCGCTGGCAGCCCGCAAACCTGCATTGACCGGAGCATTGCCATGCAAGTGACAGAGACAGATCATGTCCAGGAAACCGCCGGTTCAGTTCCAGTCGTCAAACGCTCGGATGTCGTGGTGGTCGGCGGCGGCCCCGCAGGATTTGCGGCTGCGGTCGCAGCGCGGCGCGAGGGCTGCTCGGTCACGCTGATCGAGCGATACCCCTATCTCGGCGGCCTGGCCTCGGGCGGTATGGTGCTGGTGCTTGATGACATGAACAACGGTTACGAGGTTACGGTCACCGGCCTTTGCATGGAGATGATCGATCGTATGGCGAAGGTCGGCACCTGCGTTTACCCTCCGAAGGAAGACCAGCGACAGGGCTGGGATGTTTATAAAAAATGGGCGCACTGGGGAGTGTTCGATTTCCGCTCATCCACCAAACCCAACCCCATTGTGATGGCTGCGGCCTTTGATCCCGATGGCTGGAAGCGCGCCTCGAACGAGATGATCGAGGAGGCGGGCGTCGATGTGCGGCTGCATTCCTGGTTCTCGAAAGCCATTGTCCGCGACGGACGCATTGCAGGCGTGATCTGCGAGACCAAGGCCGGTCGTCAGGCGATCATGGGCGATATCATTATCGACACATCTGGCGATCTTGATGTGGCGGCCGCAGCCGGTGCCCGCTTCACCGATGGCTCCTATATGATCACGACGGTGTTTCGCCTCGGCGGCGTCGATACGCAAGAGGCAGAGCGTTTTCGTTATGAGGAGCCCGAGGCCTTCGCCCTGATCGACAAGGCGGCCAAGCGCGCTGTCGGCGGTTCATGGGATCGCTGGTGGCTTTCCACGCCGTTGCCCGGCGTTGTCTGGTGCAACTGCCCGCACATGACCGGCTATGACGCCATGAAGGTCGAGGACCAGACGCGGGCCGATTTCGAAGGCCGCAAGCGCATTTATGCGCTGGTCGATTATGCACGCGCCAATGTGCCGGGTTTTGCCGGTGCCTATGTCATCGATGTCGCACCGCAACTCGGCGTGCGCCAGACACGGCTGCTGCAGGGCGAGTATGTGGTGACCAAGGACGATGTGAATCACCGCGTGCATTTCCACGACACCGTGGCGCGCGGACGGGATTATTACACGCCGTACCGGTCGATGCTGCCGCAGGATATCGAGGGGCTGATTGTTGCCGGACGGCATTATTCCGCCACCGAATCCGCACAGAAACTCTCGCGCGAGATTCCGCCCTGCATGTCCATGGGCCAGTCCGCCGGTATCGCGGCGGCGCTTGCACTTTCCGGCGGCATTCCATTGCGCAAGGTCAGTCCCAAGGCAATCTGCGCCCGTGTTCGTGCACAGGGCGGCGATCCCGGCGATATCCCGTCGGCGAATGCCAAAGTCATGGAGAATGCTGCGTGACCACCACCGACCTTCCGCTTTCGGGCATCCGCATCATCGATTTCACGCAGGTGATGATGGGGCCTGTCGCCACACAGATGCTCGCCGATTATGGTGCAGATGTCATCAAGATCGAGAAGCCGGGAACGGGCGATCTCTCGCGCACGGCTTTCCCTGATGATCCCGCTGGGTTGCTTGGCCCTGTCTATTGCTCGCTGAACCGCAACAAGCGCTCGATCGTGCTCGATACCCGCAGTGCTGAAGGCAAGGCGGTTGTCATGAAGCTGGTGGAAACCGCTGATGTGGTGGTCAATAACTTTCGCGCCGGGGTGATGGAGAGGCTTGGCTTTGGCTACGAGGCGCTGGCGAAGCTGAATCCGAAGCTGATCTATGCCGTCGGCACGGGCTTTGGCCTGACGGGGCCTTATGCCCACAAGGGCGGGCAGGATGTGCTGGCGCAGGCCATGTCCGGCGTCATGCACCGCCGCTCCGATGACAGCCTGCCGCTGTCGATCTATTCCACCACCTTCGCTGATTATTCCGCCGGAATGCATATGGTTCAAGGCGTGCTTCTGGCGCTGCTGCAACGGGCCAAGACCGGCAAGGGACAGCGCATCAGCGTCTCGTTGTTCGATTCCATGCTGGCGGCGCAGACACAGGAAGCGGCGGCGCAGATGATGCGCGGACGCGCCGTGAACTGGGGTGCCATGCCGCTATCCGGTGTGTTCAGCACCTCGGACAGCGCCGTTGTCCTCGTCGGCGCGTTCAAGGCCAACCCGTTGCGCGATATCTCGATGGCGCTGCAGACCGAGGATCTGTCACTGGACCCGCGTTTCGCCAGTCACGCCGTACAGGTCCAGAACAAGGCAGCGCTGCACGACATCTTCCGTGCGCGTTTCGCCACCAACAGCACCGCCAACTGGCTGGAGCGGCTGGAGCAGCAGGACCTTCTCTGCGCGCCGGTCATGACTCTGGCGGAAGCTCTGGCTGATGAGCAGACCACGATCAACGGCATGGTGCTGGAGGCCGATGGCGAGGTGGAGCGTATCCGCGTGGTCGGCTCACCCATCCACATGGAAGCGGCTCCCGTGACGATCCGCATTCCGCCCGCGCATCTCGGCCAGTACACTGATGCGGTGCTGCACGAGCTTGGCTTCGCGACTGCACAGGCAGCGGAATAATGCCGGTCCATTACGAGGTCCGCGATCACGTTGCTCACGTTACGATTGATCGCCCCGAGGTCATGAACGCGGTTGATGCCGCGACCGAAAGTGAGCTGGATGCGATCTGGGCGCAAATTGAGAGTGACCGCAACGTGCGCGCCGTTGTCTTGACCGGTGCAGGCGAACGCGCCTTCTGCACTGGCGCGGACATGAAGGCAGGCAATGGTCCTTCCGGTCTCGATTACTGGGCGAGCGCGAGGCCCAATGGTTTTGGCGGCATTGCGCTGCGCCATACACTCGATGTGCCGGTAATCGCGCGGGTGAACGGCCATGCGGCGGGCGGCGGGTTCGAAATGGTGCTGGGCTGCGACATTGTCGTGGCCGCAGACAAAGCCACATTCAGCCTGCCCGAGGCGCGCGTTGGACGCCTGCCTCTTGATGGTGGCATGACGTTATTGCAGCGGCAGATTCCTTTCCGCGCTGCAATGGGCATCATGCTCACGGGGCGGCGCATCATGGCGCCTGAAGCCCTCTCCCTCGGCATTGTCAACGAGGTTGTGCCTATTGCCAGACTTGATGAAAGCGTCGAACGCTGGCTCGCTGATATTTTGGCCTGCGCGCCACTTTCGGTGCGTGCCATCAAGCAGGTCGTCCGACGCACGGCGCATCTTACCGCAGTTGAAGCGCAGGCGCAGCGGCTTCCAGCGCTGGTCGAAGCATTGAATTCGGCAGACTCACTGGAAGGTGTCAGAGCCTTCGTTGAGAAGCGTAAACCTGTTTGGACCGGGTACTGAGGGTCGGGCCATGCTTCATGCAGCCGCGCTCTATTACTTCCGGGAGGTAGCGCGCTGCGGTTCGATCCGCAAAGCCGCGCAGACGCTCAACATCGCAGCGAGTGCCGTCAATCGCCAGGTCCTGAACCTCGAGACCGATCTTGGCACGCCGCTGTTCGACAGGCTGCCCGGTGGCATGCGGCTGACAACGGAGGGTGAACTTCTGCTGGGCCATATTACAACCACCCTGCATGATTTTGACCGGGTCCGGACATCCATCGACGATCTGAAAGCTGCCCGCTCCGGCCATGTGGCGATTGCCGCCGTGGATTCCATGCTCGTCGACTTTCTGCCCCGCTCGATTGACCGCTTTCGTCTCGACTTTCCCGCCGTCACCTATTCCGTCATGGCGGCGCAGCCGCCGGATGTTCTCGCCATGGTGGCCGCTGGCGATATCGACATGGGATTTACCTTTGTTGGAAAGGTCTCGCATGCCGTGCGGTTCCTCACTGAAATCTCCGCCCCCATCGGTGTCGTCATGCGGTCCGACCACCCCTTGGCCAGGCAGCAGAACGTGACGTTTGACGAGGCGGCGGCCTACCCGATTCTGACCCAGTCTGGCCCCTTGCCCAAAGGGGCTGATATCGATGCGTCTTTCGCCAATTTCAAGCAGCAGCTGCGCCCAAGAATACAGTCAAATTCAATCCAGATGCTAAAGCTTTCGATCTTGCTCAACATGGGAATTTCATTCTTCACCCGTCTGGGGTTTCTCTACGAGATTGAGCAAGGAGATGTCGTCTGGCGTCCACTTGCATCGCCTGGTGTGAATACTGTGCGTTTGGGTATCGTCATCCCAGCGAACCGCTCGCTGAGCCCTCCCGCCGAGCAGTTGTCAAAGCGACTCTCCGACGACCTTCATCACTATGCGGCTGTTTAGAGTCTGATTCAAAACTCTCTGTCTGATATCATGACGTTGTTGCAGTAGGTCGGCAGGGTCAGGTTTATGGCTGTTGTATCGGCTGTTTCAGGCAGCTTGCCCTCGCGCTTCAGCCGCCGGATCCTTTGGGATTCGAGGCAGCTTGTCTGTGGTGATGCAGGATGGTGGGCAATCCTTCATGATCTAGAGCGCCTTGCCGATGGCGCTCTAGAGGTATTTGCATTCCCTGCCGACGTGAACATAAGTCCCATCGACGCGCCACGAGTCCGAACGAAGGCCCTCGTACCAGCGCACACACAACAGAATGATCTCAACCGGAAACTGGCGGCGCTTGAATACGGACATTAGCAAACGGCTCCTTCACAAAGAGCCGTTCCCATAGCCTGACCAAGCTAGTGCAACCGTGCCTTATGACTTGGGTTTATCAAGCTCTGCGCGTTGGGCGGCTGAACTGGTCAGTTCGTTTGTCACGAAGGGTCCACCCTGGAAATACTCGCCGGGGTCTGCCTCTGTCCTGGCGGGCTCCGTAAACAGGTGGGCGAAATCATCTGCGCTGTCCTGCGGGCGGTAGCCCAGGCGCTCTGCCGATCTGTTGTCCCAGAAGGAGCGGGAATTGTTTGAGACGCCGTAGACGGTTTCGCAGGTGTAATCCGTGATGAGGCCAACGCGTGCAAGGGTGGCCATATCGCGCTGCGAAATCCAGCTCGATAATCCGCGATAAGACGTTGGCTCTGGCGTGAATGTTCCGATGCGCATGCTGAAAGCGCGGATGCCAAACTTGTAGGCGTAGAGAAATCCGAGCTCCTCGCCGAACACCTTAGTCAGGCCGTAGCGCGTGTCGGGTCGCTGGGTGACTGTGTGGTCGATTGTCCAGCTGCGCGGATAAAAACCGACGGCGTGGTTGGAGCTGGCGAACAACACCCTGTCGACAGCGTTCTTGCGCGCGGCCTCCCAGAGATTGATGGAGGCGCGGATATTGGCATCCAAAAGCATGTCCCAGTCGGCTTCACGCGGGATACCGGCGAGATGGATGATGGCCGTGATCGCCCTGTCGGCAAAGAGCGTATCGACAAAGGTGGCATCCGCGAGATTGCCCACGACAACTGTATCGCTACCATTGCCCGGCCCTGGATCGATGATGTCGGTGACGAGCAGGCTGGCTGGTCGGCCATAATGCACGGCCAATGCTGGATCGTCAGCAAGGGTCCTACGCAGAAAGCTGCCGATCCTGCCTGCCGCTCCGGTGATCAGAATGACCGGGGCTGGTGTGGACGGGCGCTTGTCTCCGGTATTCATCCGCAGGCCATTCTTTCAAAGCAGATCGCGCAGTCAGACATAGCCGGTGGAACCATCAGGCTTCACCGGCACCTTGCGCTGCCAGTTGACGTAGGTTTCGGTGCCAAGAATATCCATGTTCATCTCGACACCCCATCCCGCACGATCCGGTCTGAGTTCGAGATAACCATCCTTCGGCAGATAGGGATCCTTTACGTAGAGGGTGGCGCTGCCGTCATGTTGGGCAGCCTCGCCCTTGCCCGTGCCAAAGGAATATCCCGGCCCATGCGGCAGGCGATACTCGAGGATGCGGAAGTTGGGTTGGGCCGCCGCAAAATGCACGTTCACGGCGGTGGCCAGCGGCCCCATGGGATTGTGGGGCGCGACAGTGACGAAATGGGCCTCGGCGAGCGCCGCGATCCGCCGCATTTCCAGCATGCCGCCGACCACGCAGATGTCGGGCTGGATGATGTCACAGCCCCGGACCTGCAGGAGCCGCAGGAATTCGAAACGACTGTAGAGAGATTCCCCGGTCGCTAGCGTGCAGGTCAGGCCGCGTTTCAGTTCCCCCCAGGCCTCAAAGTTCTCGGGGCGGATCGGCTCTTCGAAGAACAGTGGGTCATAGGGTGCCAGCGCATTGCCGAGTTGAATGGCCTGTGCAGGCTCGAATATCTTGGCATGGGCATCGAAGGCGATCTCATAGGTGCTGTTGCAGGTCTCGCGCAGTTTGCGGAAATACTCTGCCGATGTGCGCACCACCTCGCCCCAGCGGTTGCGATGCATATCGATCCGGTACGGGCTGAGCTTGAAGGCACTCATTCCCCAGGCCTCATTCAGGCTGTCTAGCTCATCCCGCGCCGCTTCCGGATCAGGCGCGGTGTAAACGCCGGCATAGACATGCACGCGGTCCCGCGCGTTGCCGCCCAGCAGCATATAGACCGGCACGTTGAGCGCCTTGGCCGAGATATCCCAGAGGCAGTGATCAATGGCCGATATGGCAGCGAGTCCCAGCGCGCCGGGCGGAAACCGCGCCTGCTGCATCAGGAGGTGCATCAGATACTCGATGCGGCGTGGGTCCTGTCCGCGGATGAAATCAAAGAGATAGTCGAGAATGGGGGGCAGCGCCTTGTCCGGCCCGTGGTTGTAGCACTCGCCCCAGCCGGTCAGGCCGTCGTCGGTGTCCAGCGCCACGATCACGCGGGGGCGGTCCTTGTCGCGGCTCATGAAGACGCGCATGCGGTCGATCTTCATGATTGCTTGTCCGCTTTCGGGAAATACAAGGCCCTTTTCAGGCGCGTCTGCACATAGAGCTGTTCGCCAAACGTGCCTTCAGCATAGGAGCCAGAGGCCTCGGTCACGGGGATCGAGACATTGCCTTCGCTTGGAAATCTCGCCACGAATTCCTCATCGATATCGCAGCCGAGGCCCGGCGCGTCTGGGACAGTGATGAAGCCGTCCTGCTGCACCGGATGCGGGATGATGGTTTGGGCGCGGCCTTCCCAATCATCCTCGATCCGCTCCAGGATCAGGCCATTGGGGATAGCGGCCAGCAGATGCAGTGCAGCGTATTCGCCGACGGGGCCGAGCGAACCCGAATGCGGCGCAAAGCCGATGTGATGGGCTTCCGCCATGGCCGCAATCTTCTTCATCTGGGTGATGCCGCCCGCACGGCCCGTGTCAGGCTGGATGACATCGACCAGTTCACGCTCGATCAGTTCACGTTCGCCGAAAATCGTCGCCATGCGCTCACCGGCTGCGAGGGCTACGCTGCTGTGGTCACGGATGCGTCGATATCCATCAAGGTTGTCGGGTGCGATCGGGTCCTCCACCCACAGCAGATTGTAGGGCTCAAGGGCGCGGCAGACCTGCGCCGCATCGATGGGTGTGAGCCAGGGCGGGCCGTGCAGGTCGATGGCGATATCGACCGTGTCGCCCAGAGCATCGCGCAAGCCAGCCACCATGCGCACGGGATCGGAAACACCGCCGCATTTGATTGTGGTGATGCCGCGATCCCTGAGGCTGAGCGCGGCCTCCGGTGTCTTGGCATGGCCGTAAATGCGGACCCTGTCGCGCACCTTGCCGCCCAGCAGGTTCCAGACCGGCACGCCCAGTGCCTTGCCCTTGATGTCCCACAAGGCCATGTCGATACCGGTCATCGCACCGGCACCTACCGTGCCGGTGAGACCGTGCCCCATGATGGCGATGAACATCTTCTGCCACAGCCGTTCGATATGCGTCGGGTCCTCGCCGATGAGCAGGCGCTTGAGGTCCTGAACCGCCGTTTCGATCACACGCGGCCAGCCCGAACACTCGCCGATGCCGACGATGCCTTCGTCGGTGTAGACTTTCACAAAGAGCCAGTTGCGGGTGCCGGTGAGGTTCTTGGAGAAGCTCTCTGTCCCGAATGAACCGTCAGAAGCCCAGGTCTTCAGGTTCGGAGCGCCCACATGCATCAGGAAGGTGCGAATATCGGTGATCTTCATGCCTCAGCCCGTATAGCGGAAGCGCTGGTGAATGCGCCGCTGGCGCGGGTCAGGCCGCGGGATCGCCGACAGCAGCGCCTGCGTGTAGGGATGCTCGGGCGTGTTGCAGACATGGTCGGTCAAGCCAGTCTCAACCACCTTGCCGCGGTACATCACGGCGACCCGATCACACATGTAGCGGATCACGCCGATGTCGTGGCTGATGAACACGTATGAGATCGACAGCTCGTCCTGGAGCTTCATCAGCAGGTCGAGCATCTGTGAGCGGAGTGACACGTCCAGCGCCGAGGTCGCCTCATCCGCCACGATGACGCGCGGATCGAGCGCAATGGCCCGAGCGATGCCGATACGCTGGCGCTGGCCGCCGGAGAAGGCATGCGGATAGCGCTCGCGCCAGGCTGGTTCGAGGCCAACCTTCTCCATTAGATGGGCCACACGGTCATCAAGTTCCTTGCCCGACGCGATGTTGTTGACCAGCAGGGGTTCGGCGATGATCTGCGACACCGTCATGCGGGGGTTGAGAGAACCAACCGGATCCTGGAAGATCATGCGGATTTCACGGCGGCAGGCTTTCAGCGTTGCCTTGTCGGCGGTGACCAAATCGGTTGTTGTGCCATCAGGTCGCCGATAGGTGATCGAGCCGCTGAAAGGATCGTAGACCCTGAGCAGGCAGCGCCCCATCGTGGTCTTGCCGGAACCGGATTCGCCGACGATGCCCAGAGTCTCGCCCGCGTTCACATGCAGCGAAACATCATCCAGTGCCTTTAGCGCGGTAGGGCCTTTCCCAAACCGCATGGAGAGGTTCTTGACCTCGATCACGGGCAAGCCGGAGGCGGGAAGCGGTGGGCGGGCGAGGCGGATTTCGGCCTTCTGCTCCAGTTTGACCACAGAGCCGATCAGCATCTTCGTATAGTCATCCTGCGGCGCATGGAAAATGCGATCCACGGGGCCATATTCCATGACCTTGCCGTGATACATCACGAGAACATCGTCGGCGATTTCGGCCACGACGCCCATGTCGTGGGTGATGAAGATCACCGCCATGCCCTGCTCTTCGCGCAGCTTGCGGATGAGGTCGAGGATCTCGGCCTGCGTCGTGACATCAAGCGCAGTCGTGGGCTCGTCGGCGATCAGCAGCGTCGGATTGCAGGCCAGCGCCATGGCGATCATCACGCGCTGGCGCATGCCGCCGGAGAACTCGAAAGTGTAGCGGTCCACAGCTTTCTCGGGATTGGGTATTTCCACTTGCGTCAGCAGTTCGATGCAGCGTGCCCGCGCCTCTTTCTTGCTCATCCTGAGGTGCAGCAACAGCACTTCCATGATCTGGTCGCCGACGGTATGGACCGGCGAAAGCGACGACATCGGCTCCTGGAAGATCATGGCGATCTCGGCACCGCGCACTTGCCGGATCGCCTTGCCTCGCGGATCGAGTGCTGCGAGATCGGTCTGTGATCCGTCCGGCCTCGTCAGGGTGACGGAGCCGGAGATGATCCTGCCCGGAGAATCGACGATCTGCAGGATGGAGCGCGCGGTGACGCTCTTGCCGGATCCGCTTTCGCCCACGATGCACAAGGTCTTGCCGCGTGCGACCGAGAAGGACACGCCGTCGACGGCTTTCACCACGCCGTTGCGGATGGGGAAATGCGTGACGAGATCGCGGACCTCCAGCACGGGCTGATTCGCGACGGCAGCGTGGAGGGAGAGAGGCGCGACGGTCATTTGTTGTACGGGTCCGCTGCATCGCGCAGACCATCGCCGAGGAAATTGAGTGCCACCACGGCAATCACGACAGCAAAGCCGGGCGCGAACAGCCAGGGCGCGGTGGCGATGGACCGGATGTTCTGCGCCTCGCGCAGCAGCACGCCCCAGGAGATGGTCGGCGGCTGCAGGCCAAGCCCGAGGAATGACAGCGATGTCTCGGCCAGGATCATCGCCGGGATCGCAAGCGTGATAGAGGCGATGATGTGACTCATGAAGCTGGGCAGCATCTGGCGGAAAATGATGCGTCCCTCGGATGCGCCGTCCAGCCGCGCCGCCATGACAAACTCTTCCGTGCGCAGGCTGAGGAACCGCCCCCGCACGACGCGCGCCAGCTGCGCCCATCCGGTTAGCGAGAGGATGGCCGTGATCATGAAGTAGTTCAGCACGGCAGGCCAGTCCTGGGGCAGGGCGGCGGCCAGCGCCAGCCAGATCGGGATGGCCGGAAGCGAGAGGATGAACTCGATGACGCGCTGGATGACGAAGTCGGTCCGCCCGCCGTAGTAGCCTGACAATCCTCCAATCACGACGCCGAGGATCAGCGACAGGAATACGCCAACGAGGCCGACGGAGAGCGATATCTGCGTGCCCTGCATGATGCGGCTCCAGACACAGCGGCCCAGACGGTCGGCCCCCAGCAGGAACAGCGGCTGGCGCGTATCCGTGGACGCCATGAGATGCACGCGGGTGTTGAACAGGCCCAGCACGCTGTATTCATAACCCTGGCCGAAGAGCGTCAGGTTGATGCGGCGCGAGGTATCCTCGGTGTAGATCGCCGCCAGTGTCTGGGGATCGCGCTTGAGCGTCAGCGGGCGAATGTAGGGGCCGAAGGTGGTGCTGCCATCCGCCGCCGTATCGAACCAGTGCACGCTTTGCGGGGGCTGATAAGCCGCGCGGGTGTTCTGTTGTGAGGGATCGTTGATGGCGAAAAAGCCGGGGACGAGCGCGATGATGTAGAGCGCCGCCGTCACCCAAAGCCCCACCATGGCAAGATGATGCTTGCGGAAGGCCCACCACATGAGCTGCCATTGCGAGGCGACGGCAAGGCGCTTCTGGTCGATATTGGCAAGCACTGCGTCGGTCATGCTCTATTCCAGCCTGATGCGCGGATCGGCCAGCGCCAGCAGGATGTCGCTGATCAGCGATCCCACGAGCGTCAATGTGCAGATCAGCAGGATGAAGGCCCCGGCAAGATACATGTCCTGGCTCATCAGGGATTGCAGCAGCAATGGCCCGGCGGTCGGCAGGCTGAGCACGATGGCGACGATGATCGAGCCCGAGACCAGATTGGGCAGCAGCCACGCGATGGTGGAGATGAAGGGATTGAGCGCCAGACGCACGGGATATTTCATCAGCAGCCGGAACTCCGACAGGCCCTTGGCGCGCGCTGTCGTGACATAGGCCTTGTTGAGCTCGTCCAGCATGTTGGCCCGCATTACGCGGATCAGGCTGGCGGTCCCTGACACTGCGAGAATGATGACGGGAATCCACAGATGCGCGAAGAGATCAAGCATCTTGCCCAAGCTCCACGGTGCGTTGAGATACTGCTCGGAAAACAATCCGCCGACTTCCTGTCCCCATTTGACGGCGGCAAAATACATCAGGACGAGCGCGATCAGGAAACTTGGCACCGCGAGGCCGAGAAAGCTGAAGAACGTCGCGATATAATCGCCGATGGAGTATTTGCGCACGGCGGAATAAACGCCGACGGGCAGCGCGATCGCCCATGTCGCCAGCAGGGTGGAGAAGGTCAGCACCAGCGTCAGCGCCATGCGCTCCCAGATGAGATCACCCACCGGCTGCTGCCATTCGAAGCTCAGGCCGAAATCACCACGCAGCACGATGCCGGATATCCACTTCCAGTATTGCACCATCAGCGGCTGATCGAGCCCAAAGCGCTCGCGCAATGCGCTCGCCGTCGCCTGATCCACGATCTCATTTGAGGCGGCAAGCGTGGCAATGTAGGTCGTCACGTAATCGCCCGGCGGCAACTGGATCAGCACGAACGACATGAAGCTGACGACCACCAGTGACGGTATCATCCAGAGCAGCCGCTTGATGATAAACTTCAGCATGGGGCGAGCCGGGCTGAGGCCTGCCCGGATACATGGTGCGTCCTTCGAGACGCCGCTTTCAGCGGCTCCTCAGGATGAGGAAATCTCCAGTTGCGATTTGGCTCCAGCTTCACCTCAGGCTCCTCATGCTGAGGAGGCGCGGCACGCGCCGTCTCGAAGCACGCACCACGCCGCTCAACCGAAATAGAACTGCTGCGGCAGGGCAGGGCCCGGGTTCGGCCATGACCATGAGTTGGGATATTTCGCAGGCACATTCTTGAGGTTGTTTTTGACAATGCCGAAGGTGTTGACACCGAGGCAAACGCCAAGGGTCTCGAACTCCTCGGCAGCCAGATCGAAAATCTGTTTCATGACCTCACCGCGCACCTTCAGGTCGGCTGTGGCGCGTGCGTCGTCGAACAGCTTCATGCGCTTTTTCTGGCTCTCCGGCGGTTCCTGCCCGTCCTTGCCCCCCGAGACATACCATTGGCACCATGGCACGGCATAGCGACTGCCCTGAGTGTGCTGGGCAAAGAAATCACGCGGATCGAGCATCGGATCGAGCCCGCCGGGGCCGGGCCAGACAGCGGCATCGTGGTCGTTGTTGTCGCCGCGCGTATAGTAAAGTGCACGTTCGATGGTGTTGACCTTGATATCAACGCCGATCTCCGCCCAGTGGCGTTTGACCAGCTCCAGCGTGTCCACTGCATCGGGGTAAAGTGTCGGAATAACATCGACGGAGAAGAACACCTTCTGCCCATCTGGCCGCGAGCGCTGGCCCTGCGCATCCCTCTTGTAACCAAGACGGTCAAGGATCGCATTGGCCTGCTTTGGGTCGTGCTGGGTGAACTGGCGCGCCAGCTTCTCGTGATACCAGGGATGGCCCGGCCGTGGTCCGGCCTGATACGGCTCGGACTGGCCGAGATAGACCAGATCGATGATTTCCTTGCGGTTCATGCCGAGCGAGAGCGCCTGGCGGAACTCCTTGTTGCCCAGCATCTCACGCATCTTAGCATCCTTGTGCGTGATGTTGAGATAGATCTGGCATTGCTGCGCTGAGGACGCCACCAGCTCGATCAGCCGGTACGCCCCCTTCTGCATATTCTGCGACAGTGTGGGCTTGTTCTGCAGCGAATCGATATGGCGCTCCTGGATATCGAGGCGGCCAGACACGGCGTCGAGCATCAGCGATTCAACGTCTTGCGAGATGTTGAAGGTTAGCCGGTCGATATAGGGCAGTTGCTTGCCCTCGGTATCGACCTGCCAGAAATAGGCGTTGCGCTCCATCGTCACGCGCGTCGCTCCGCCGCTGTAGGCCTCGCGGATAACCCATGGATCAAGCACCGGCTTGTCAATATTGCCCCAGCGCGCCGGGATTTCGATATCACCGCATCTGTTGCGGAACAGCGTGCCCCAGTCCGACAGGTTGGCCGCCTTGACGAGATCACCGACGGCAGCATTGTGCTTCGGATGGAACTGGCTGCAATAGTGTTTAGCGAACAGCGTGGGATGCTGGCCAAGCGGCGTCGCCAGCTGCTCCAGAAACATGGCGTAGGGGCTGTCGAAGGTGAATTTCACCGTCACATCATCGATTTTTGTCGCAGTGCCGACCTTGCCACCGATGACCAGTGGTGACGGCGCTGTCTTGTAGAGCTCGGTGTTCTTGCAGCAATCCTCGATGGCAAAGACCACGTCATCCGCCGTGAACGGCTTGCCATCAGACCATTTCATGTCCTTGCGCAGGGTGAAGGTGAATTCGGTTGATGTCGCGTTTACCGACCACTTCTCGGCCACGTTTGGCAGTACCTCGGTGAAAGCGAGGTTCCAGCGCACGAGGCCCTGATTGCCAACCATGCGCAGGATGCCATTGTGATCCGCGCTGCCACGCAGGCCCCGCCGAAGCGCTCCGCCATAAACACCGGCTTTCTCATGGGGAGTGACCACAAGGGGAGAGGCTGGTAGCCGCTGGGCCAGAGCAGGCAGTTTGCCTTCGGACACGAGTTTGGCCAGCGCCGGTGCTTCCTTTGCTATAGCCTGAGCGCTGGCAAGCTGCGGCAGGACGGCAAGGGCCGCACTGCCCGCGAAGCCCTTGAGGATCGTGCGGCGACCAACTGGTCTAAGGGGATCCCGGTATTTGGTGTTCATGGCGTGCTCCTCCCAGAGCCTGTATTCCGGCTTTTCGCCGTTATCTTCGTAGCTACCAACCCATGCTGCGGGCGGTTTCGATTGAAACGCTCTATTATTCCTGCCTCATTTGTGAGGTTGTCAGACAAATATTGCGTAGCCTGCTTGTGCTGTCCAGCGGAATGAACCTTCATCTGTGGATTCGAAGCTTCCGGAGTGAGCCATGCCCGTCACCGCCATCCGCATCACGCCCATCGCCTTCCGCGATCCACCCCTTCTGAATGTGGCGGGTGTGCATGAGCCCTGGGCTTTGCGCAGCATCATCGAAGTGGAGCTGGATGACGGCCGTATCGGCCTTGGCGAGAGTTATGGCGATCTGGACACGCTGGCTGATCTGGAAATGGTCAAGCCGAGCCTGATCGGGTTTGATCCGTTTGATATCAACGGACTGGAGCGACAGGTCTATACCGCGCTCACCGGTGACCCGGATACGGGCGCTCCCTATCCGGCAAAAGGCGACAAGGCGCGGGCAAGCGTCGTAGGCGCGTTCGAGGTCGCGTTTTTCGATCTTCAGGGCCAGATTCTCGGGCGTCCGCTTTATGAGGTGCTGGGCGGGGCGGTGCGCGAGCGGGTCGAGTACAGTGCCTATCTGTTTTACAAATTCGGCCAGCACCGCGATGATCCGGGCTATCCCGCTGACAATTGGGGTGAGTGCCTGTCGCACGAACAGATGGTGGGGCAGGCGCGCCGCATGATCCGTGAATGCGGCTTCGGCTCGATCAAGCTGAAAGGCGGCGTGTTCGAGCCCGATTTCGAGATTGAGACGTTGCGACACCTGAAAGCGGCCTTTCCCGGTCATCCCTTGCGCATCGATCCTAACGGCGGCTGGTCGGTCGAGACGACGCGGCGCGTGATGCCGCAACTCGACGGGTTGCTGGAATATCTCGAGGACCCCGCGACAACGCTGGCCGAAATGGGGGAGGTGGCAAAATTCGCGACGATGCCGTTGGCGACCAACATGGTGACGATTGCCTTCGGGCATATCCCGGAAACGCTGCGGCTCAATGCAGTTCAGGTGATCTTGTCCGATCACCATTACTGGGGCGGTTTGCGTGCGACGCAGAGGCTCGCGCATTTGGGCCGTGTGTTCGGCCTTGGCATCTCGATGCATTCCAATTCGCATATGGGGATCAGCCTGGCCGCGATGACCCATGTCGGTGTCACCATTCCCAACCTCGCCTATGCCTGCGACACGCATTATCCCTGGCAGGTCGAGGAGGTCATCGAAGGCGGCAAGCTGGTTTTCGACAAGGGCACGCTCAAGCCACCACCGGGTCCGGGGCTGGGTGTCAGCCTGGACCGTACAGCGCTCGCCCGTTTGCACCAGCAGTATCTGGATTGTGGTATCCGCGTGCGGGACGATGCTAACGAGATGCGGAAATACAATCCGGACTGGTCAAACGCGAGGCCCCGGTTCTAATTGCGCGGTTCTGATCACGGTCCCCTGCCGCCGATGGCTTCCGTCAGGCGGCGTGCGGCGTCAACCACCGCCACGGCGTGTTTCGCGATGCAGGCGGCATCGACCCGCACGGTGGGACCCGAGATCGACAAGCCGCCGATGGGATCGCCAAACTCGTTGAACACAGGCGCTGCGATGCAGCGCATGCCTGTATTGCGCTCCTCGTCATCCAGCGCATAACCGCTGATGCGTGCCGCAGTGAGATCCTGCATCAACTGATCGGCAGAGAGGCGTGTCTGTGGCGTGAAACTGTCGAAGGCCAGCGTCTTCAGCAACGCCTCGCGGCGGTCGTTCGGCATAAAGGCCAGCACCGCCTTGCCGATGCCCGAGGCATGATATGGGCTGCGTGTGCCGGGACGGAAGAAGGCGCGGATGGGCTCATGCGTTTCCGCCTGCGTCACGAATACCACCCCATCGCTTTCGGCCAGCGCCAGATTGGCGGTTTCGCCCGTGGCTGTCATCAATTCGTGAATAATGGCGCGGCCTCGCTCCGCCAGTTTGCGCCGCCGCATGAAAGCGGAGCCGATCCGGAAGGTTTCGACGCCGATGAACCAGAGCTGGCTGGCTTCCTCGAATTCGGCAAGGCCTGCATGCTGGAGTGTTGTCAGCATGCGGTAAGTGGTGGACGGCGCGAGTGCCGCGCTACGGGCGATCTCGGTCAGTGACAATCCGTCTGCATCGGCGATGACCCTGAGCAGCCTGATGGCACGCTCAAGCGACTGCACGGAGCCGCCATCCCCAGGAGACGGGACAGTGCGCGGTCGACCACGCTGTCGCCGCTCCTGAACCGTTTCTGCCATTGCGAGCTCCCACATTTTGCCTGGACGAAAGCTGTTATCAGAAAAATATTTTGATAAGTGAAAAAAGGAAAGACCTCATGAAAAATCCCAAGCACATGAATTTAATGGAGATTTTCTATTATTCCATAATATGAAATATTATTCCGAAAAAATTGCAGATGCAGAACAACTATGGGATGACAAATTTAGAAGCAAGAAAACGAGGAAACAGTCATGGCCAAGATGCGTGCGATAGATGCGGCGGTTCTGATTCTTGAGCGCGAAGGTGTGACCTGCGCATTCGGCGTGCCAGGCGCAGCGATCAATCCTCTCTATTCAGCGCTGCGCGCCAGGGGATCGATCCGGCATATTCTCGCGCGCCACGTTGAGGCCGCATCGCACATGGCGGAGGGCTATACCCGCGCCAAGGCAGGCAATATCGGCGTTTGTATCGGTACATCCGGTCCGGCGGGTACTGACATGATCACTGGCCTCTATTCGGCACAGGCGGATTCGATCCCGATCCTGTGCATCACCGGGCAAGCACCGCGTGCAAAGCTGTACAAAGAGGATTTCCAGGCGGTCGATATTGAATCGATCTCCAAGCCCGTCACCAAATGGTCGGTAACGGTGCGCGAGCCTGCGCTGGTTCCTTCATCCTTTCAGCAAGCCTTCCATCTCATGCGTTCCGGACGTCCCGGTCCTGTGCTGATCGATCTTCCGGTCGATGTGCAGCTGGGCGAGATCGAGTTCGACATTGATGCCTATGAGCCTCTGTCCGTCTACAAGCCAACGGCGAGCCGCAAGCAGATCGAGCGGGCGCTGGCCATGCTCAATGCATCCGAGCGCCCGCTGATCGTATCGGGTGGCGGTGTCATCAATGCGGATGGCTGCGAGGAACTGGTGCGCTTCGCCGAAATCGTCGGCGTGCCGGTGATTCCCACGCTGATGGGCTGGGGCTCGATCCCGGATGATCATGCACTGATGCAGGGTATGGTCGGCCTCCAGACCAGCCACCGCTACGGCAATGCCACTCTGCTCAAGAGCGATTTTGTTTTCGGCATTGGCAATCGGTGGGCCAACCGCCACACCGGCTCGGTCGAGACCTACACCAAAGGCCGCAAGTTCGTTCACATTGACATCGAGCCCACACAGATCGGCCGCGTCTTTGGTCCTGATCTCGGTATTGTCTCGGATGCGAAGGCAGCGCTGCAAACGCTGATCGAAGTTGCAACCGAATGGAAAGCTGCGGGCAAGATTCCCGACCGTTCGGTCTGGCTGGCAGAGTGTGATCACCGCAAGCAGAGCATGCTGCGAAAGACACATTTCGATCAGGTGCCGCTTAAGCCGCAGCGCGTTTATCAGGAGATGAACGACGTTTTCCCGCGCGATACCTGCTATGTCACCACCATTGGCCTGTCACAGATTGCAGGCGCGCAGTTCCTCAAGGTCTATAACCCGCGCAACTGGATCAACTGCGGTCAGGCCGGCCCACTGGGCTGGACATTGCCTGCAGCTCTGGGTGTGCGCGCGGCGCTGCCCGATAAGAAGATCGTGGCGCTTTCGGGCGATTATGATTTCCAGTTCCTGATCGAGGAACTGGCGGTTGGCGCACAGCACAAATTGCCTTATCTGCATGTGGTCGTGAACAACTCTTACCTTGGCCTTATTCGCCAGTCGCAGCGCGGCTTCCAGATGGATTTCGAGGTGTCGCTGGGCTTCGAGAATATCAACGTTCAGGAAGGTGACGATGCGATCCCTGGCTATGGTGTCGACCATGTAGCAGTCGCCGAAGGGCTGGGCTGCAAGGCGATCCGCGTCAAGAGCCCCAACGAATTCAAGGAAGCTTTCGCACGTGCCGAAGCCCTGATGGAAGAGCATAAGGTGCCTGTTGTCATCGAGTTTATTCTGGAGCGTGTCACCAATATTGCGATGGGCACCGAGATCAACGGCGTCAACGAATTCGAGGATGTCGTCTGTCTCGATCCGACACTGACGCTGGAGAACGGCTGGGTCAGCATGCGCTCGGGCGGCATGGAGCCTGCCGCGCCTGCCGTCTCGGGAACTTGATCGCATTCACCCCTCACAAGCCGGGAAGAAAAACCATGCCGCGCTTTGCTGCCAATCTTACCATGCTGTTCAACGAGCTGCCATTTCTGGAGCGTTTCGAGGCGGCTGCGAAGGCCGGGTTCACCGGCGTGGAATATCTGTTTCCCTATGACTTTGACGCAGGCGAGCTTGCAGCAAAACTCAAGGATAATAACCTCGTGCAGGTGCTGCATAATCTCCCTGCTGGTGACTGGGCCAAGGGCGAGCGTGGCATCGCCATCCTGCCCGACCGTATCGAGGAGTTCCGTGCGGGCGTCGACAAGGCCATCGCCTATGCCACGGCGCTTGGCTGCAAGCAGATCAATTGCCTTGCGGGTATCGCGCCCGTAGGCACCGACCGGTCCATTCTGGAAGCAACGCTGGTTGCCAATCTGGGCTATGCTGCAGCAAGGCTGAAGGCTGCGGGAATCAAACTCCTGATCGAGCCGATTAACACGATCGACATTCCTGGATTCTATCTCACGACCACGAAGCAGGCGCTGGATCTGATCGGGAAGACCGGTTCGGACAATCTCTTCGTGCAATACGATATCTACCATATGCAGATCATGGAGGGCGATCTTGCCCGGACAATGACCACCAATCTCCCCATGATCCCGCATGTGCAAATCGCGGACAATCCGGGCCGCAACGAGCCGGGGACAGGGGAGATCAATTATCCCTTCCTCTTCGCCCATCTTGACCGGATCGGCTATACTGGCTGGATTGGCTGTGAGTACAAACCGAAGACGACGACCACCGAGGGTCTCGGCTGGTTCACGACAATCAGCAATTCAGCCGCCACATCAGGATAGCAATCACATGGACCGCATCGGCTTTCTCGGCCTTGGCATCATGGGCGCGCCCATGGCAGGCCATCTTCTGGACGCTGGCTACAGTGTCGCCACCAGCGTCAACCGCACGCAGCCATCAGCAGAGATGCTGGCAAAAGGCTTGAAGGTCCTGCCTTCGGCCCGCGACGTAACGGCGGCGACCGATATCATCATCACCATGCTGCCGGACACGCCGCAGGTGGAAGCGGTGCTGTTTGGTGAGAACGGTGTGGCGTCTGGCCTGACCGAAGGCAAGCTCGTGATCGACATGAGCTCGATTTCGCCCATTGCCACGCGAAACTTCGCGGCGCGGGTCAATATCAACGGTTGCGGCTATCTGGATGCGCCGGTGTCCGGCGGTGAAGTCGGGGCGAAGGCTGCCTCACTCACGATCATGGTGGGTGGGCCGCAGGAAGCATTCGACAGGGCTACGCCCGTGTTCGAGAAGATGGGCAAGAACATCACCCTGATTGGCGCCAATGGCGCCGGACAGACCACCAAGGTCGCCAACCAGATCGTCGTGGCGCTGACCATCGAAGCAGTGGCGGAAGCACTGCTATTCGCCTCCAAGGCGGGGGTCGATCCGGCCAAGGTACGGCAGGCGCTGATGGGCGGCCTGGCGTCATCGCGCATTCTGGAGGTGCATGGCGAGCGCATGATCAAGCGCACGTTCAATCCCGGCTTCCGTATCGAATTGCATCAAAAGGATCTCAACCTTGCGCTGGAAGGTGCCAAGGCGATGGGCATGAGCCTGCCGAACACGGCATCCACGCAGCAGCTATTCTCGGCCTGCGTGGCCAATGGCGGTGCGGCGTGGGATCATTCCGGGCTGGTCAAGGCGCTGGAGATGATGGCCGGGAAGGCTGTTGCCGAGGGATGAACATAGGCGCGATCTGAGACCTCCGACCGAGGTCTTGGCAGTGCAGAACTGACCATGTTGAGGTTCCGGACAGCCACGACATGCTCTAGGCTCGCGGTATGGAATCGCTCGCAACCCCACCGCTATCGGTGCCCCGGAAACGGCAAAAGCGCAGTACTGCGTCGGCCATGTTTGATATGCCTGCTCTTCAACCGCTTTCCCGGTGGGTCACAGCACGCGTCAGCGGCAAGACGGCTGCGCCAGATGACCCTCTTACTGCTGCACTGGCCGAAGGAGCAGCGCTGTTCGCACTGGATCAGATCGTGCGCGCCGATCCCACATGGCTGGGTGTGCTGCGCATGCGGCTGGCCCTCAAGGCGGGCGTGGTCACGGGAAAGCTCATGCGCCTGAACGCGGATGAGGCGGGGTTGCGCGACGCGGTTCATCTGACGCGTTCGGGCGATGATCCGGGTCCGGCGGGACGCTTGCACCAGTTGTGGAGGCTGTTCGCATCGCGACCGACAAGGCTGGCCACCGAGACGATTGATGCGCTGGCAGCCGCTGTCGGCTCGGGCGATGCCGGGCGCGAGGTTGTAGCGCTGATGCGGGCCGACAATGATCTCGCGGTTGCGCTGGGCTGGCCTGTTCCCATGGCGCTGGCAGCGACGGTGATCCTTGATCCTGTGTTGCGTCGGGGCGAGGATGGCAAGCGGTTCCGTGCTGGCGATGCGGGATGGCTGGAATACCGGCATGCTGTGTTTGGTCTGGCTGCCGTTCATGCCCACGCCGAAGCAATCGTGCTGCAAAGAAGGATCGCTGTTCTGATCGCAACCGTGGATGGGCTGCGCACGCGTGAAGCTGCTCGCGGCATCGCCATGATCCTTGCGGATGATGTGGTGGCACCGTGGCGCATGGTCGGCCCGCGTGGCATGGGGTCTGACCGTGCGGCGCGCCGCTTCTGCGAGACGCTGGCGGGGCAGGGCGCTTTGCGGCTCGTCACAGAGCGCCCGACCTTTCGCCTTTACGGGCTGTGATCATGGTTCGCTCGTCGCCCGAACTCTTCGATGCCGAGCTGGTGGATCTGCCGCCGGAGGTACGGTGGCGCGAGTGGATGGGTCGTGTAGAGGCAGCGATCTTCGCCAGTCCGCAGCCTGTTTCACGTGAAACGCTCGCCACACTTGTTGGCCGGTCCTGTGTGCTCGACGAGATCATCGCGGATATCCGCGACGAGTTGAAAGGCCGCCCTTATGAACTGGTGGCGGTGGCGGGCGGCTGGCAACATCGCACGCGGCGGCGCTTCGCTGATGCTATCCAGCGTGCCTTCGGAAGCTGTGAGGATGATCGCGCGAACCTGACCGCGACGGAGAGTCTGGCGGTCACGGCCATTGCCTATTTCCAGCCGGTGACGCGCCAGAAGCTGTCGGAGGTGCTGGGCCGCGAGATCAGCCGGGACGTGATGGCCAGATTAAAACGCATTGACCTGATCGGTGCGGGACCGCGAGTGGCACAGGCAGGTGCGCCGCTGACCTATGTCACGACGACGCAGTTCCTGTCGGTATTCGGATTGAACTCGCTGCGCGATCTGCCTGACATGGAGGCGCTGGAGGATGCTGGCTTACTCAATCTGGACAGGGACGAGACAGCTCTCCCTGATCCGCTCGAAGGTTTGCTCGGTCTACAGGAAGACTGAGCGCCGCTATTTCGCACTGTCGCGCATCAGACCCCAGCCCGGCGGGTTGTGGTGGATACGCCGTTTTCCGATAGCGGCAACGCGTCCGGCGAGCAGCAGAATCGCAATGCCGGGCAGCGCCATCAGGAGATGGTGCGAGGTCGCCGCTGCGATGAAGGTCATGGGCTGGCCCATCACCGGCAGGATGCCGATGGCATTGCCCCACGATATCCCCCAGTGCAGGGCAAACAGCGCCGCCACGCCGACTGCCGCAATGGAGAGACCGTTGCGCGCGGCTTCATCCGAAGAGCCGCGCAAGCCCCGGACGCGCAGGCCAAACGCGATGACAACTGCGCCGATCACCAGCAGGAATTCCGCCGCGAACAGCAGCAGGCCCATGGGCAGGCCGAAGCGGACGAGCAGATAGGTCGCGATGAAGTCGTTCTGCACCACAGGCAGCCGCGTCAGATCCCGGACGCCATAGCCGCGTTGTCCCTCGGCGGAAGGGGCTTCACCCACTTCGAGGATAGAGCGTGTGGGGGAATCCGGCATCAGGTCGCAGGCCGTTGGCAGTGAAGCGCCGTGCGTTTCGATCCAGCCGCTGATCTGCGGTGGCAGCCGGTTGATGCCGGTTCTCAGGCGCGTGAGCGTGCAGGGCATTTCTGACAGTGCGATCTTGGATTGCAGCAGCTGGAAGCCGAGGTCGCGGTGGGCCACATCCGGCGTGCGTTCCGTTGGGACGGGCTCGTCGGATTTGGGGCGCAAGGCATAGTGATCGAGATCATACCACGTCAACAGGCGTTCGGCCGGCTTGCGCATACTGCCGTCGCGGGCGCGTTCCAGCAACTCGATGGCCTGGTTGCGATCCTTCGGCAACCGCCATTGCCCGGCGATGGCATAGCTTGCAAGACCCGG
Organism: Hyphomicrobiales bacterium; assembly: GCA_031431475.1. GTDB lineage: Bacteria > Pseudomonadota > Alphaproteobacteria > Rhizobiales > Beijerinckiaceae > JADCCX01. Next base: position 122,475 of record JANPDL010000032.1, on the reverse strand, counting down.
GAAGGCGATGACCAGCGCGGCGTTCAGTGCGAGAAGAATGATCAGCGTGACGGCGAGCGCGCCACCTCTTGGCACACCCAGTTGCCGCTGGCGCGGTTGCGGCGCATCGTTGCGGCGCAGGAGAGCCCCCACCATGTCGGCCACGCGCCAGACAGCGGTTGGCAGCAGGAAGCTGAAGAACAGCACCACTGTTGTGGCGAGAATGATGAGGATCGGCGAGTAATCGCTCTTCAGGAACGGCACGGCGGTCATCACCAGAAACAGCACACCGACGGACAGGATGCTCATCAGCAGCCAGCCGATGTACTGGCGTTGCGAATAGAAGAAATTGATCCGTGCGAAGCTGACGCAGATGCTGGCCAGCATGAACACGAGGGCCAGCTTACCGAACTCGACCGGCTGGAATCCGGCCACACCCGTCTCTGTGCCGACAATGGCCCAGAGCACGAAAGCCGCGACAATACCGAGTGCCGGGATCGTGCGGACGAGATAATCCGCGAGGCGTGTTCCCGCGAAGAAACTGCGGGGAAGGGCCAGCGCCGCCCGTTCAGGCAGCACGGCAATCACGGTCGCGAACACCGGCACGAGATCGATGAAGAGCAGTTTGTTCTTCTGGGCATGGATGGCGAAATCGGTCTTCTCGCCGTCGACACCAAGGCTGAGCAGCGTCAGGTTCCCCAGCATGCACAACCCCAGAACCGCCAGCCAGACGATCCTTGTGGCAATCGTGAACCGGGCGGACAGCAGGACCGCTATGCTCGCGACACCGAAGCCAAGGATTGTGGCGCGAATTTCCTGCGTGAACGACAGATTGCGCCGTAGCAACGCGCCTATCTCAGGTGCCAGAACCAGCAACGCCGTCAGTCCAATCAATCCCAGGGTCACGATGGGAGCCAGCAATCCGCCGATCAGCCCAAAGCCGCGCCGCAGTGCAAACAACTCGCGCAGGATAGCCAGCAGCGCCAGCAGGATGATGCCGCCAACGATGGCCAGACGCAGCACACGCTCGCCGCCATTCATGATCTGCAAGGTGTTGCCGAGTTCCTCACGTGACATCGGCTGGCGCGGCGGCGACGCCGATGGCGTCACCTGTGTCGAGGCGATGGCTCCGATCAGTTCCGCAGCCTCGCTGGTGCCCAGACGGTGGGTCTTGCTGACTGGCGTGAGGATGATTGGCAGGCGGCCGTTGGCCTCGGTGCCCATCTCCACGCGATAGCGGGTGCGCCCGATCACAAGGTTGGTGAGGCGGCCATTCAAGGTCGAATCAAAATCCCAGCCGATGCTCTGGAAATCCGGAACCTGCGTGCCACCCCGCACGAACACGGCCGCGGGACGCGGCGCATCGATGGGATCACCGGGCGAAAAGAAGAACCGGTCCCCTCGCGCCGTGATAGTAAACGAACGGAACGGCAAGCGCGCCGCTGCCAGATAGCGCTCGTGACGGACATTGCAGGTCAGCCGTCCACCGATGTTGAGGACACGGTCCTCGCCCCGCTCGTCCGCCGCCAGAAATCCTGTCACGAACTGGCGCAGATTGTCCATGGCTTTGGGTGGATCGCAGACCTTGAGCGGTTCGTTGGCCACCGTGACATTCACGGTCGTTCCGCTGCGCGCCACTGTCACGGGTACGGCAGGTGCCGCGCCGTTGCGCACGGACAGGCGGAGCAGGCCATCGCCGACGCCATCGACCGTCAGGCTCATCGGTCCGGCCTGGATGCGGTCTCCCTGCAGCAGTTGCCAGCGGGCGGAGAAGCTGGAGGAGCCATTGGCATATTCCAGCCAAAGCTTACGATCGCGCGCCACATTACGGACAATGATCTTGCCGTCCTGTCCGCGGTTGAAACTCACATGCTGCAACTCAGCCGTATCGAAGCGTGCGGGTTGCAATAGTTCTCGCCGCCCGATGATGGCACTCTCACCCTTTGCGAGCGCGATCTGGACCTTGTCCAGACTGACGATCGGTCTGATCCCCTCGACCAGTATGCCCACGTTGAGCCACCAGAACGCCAGCAGCAGGACCGCCAAGCCAGCCATGACCAGGCCGGCCAGAAAACCCAGTCCGGTCCGCCCGGAAGGTCGCCCGCCGCCGATGCGGCTGAAGCGCATGGCAAACCGACCCGTTCCGGCACGAAGTGCAGCAAACGTGCTCATGGGCTAGCCGCCTTCAAAGCGCCTATCTTCGCCAGCAAGGGCGCCATGAGGGCACCACAGGCCCGACCGCCCGAGAGCGTGGTATGGCTGATCCAGCAGGTATAGGCGATGCGACGGCGACCGGCAGCATCATTGATCCAGCCCGCAATCCAGGCCGAGTTCATGCCAGGCGAAGTATCGGCAGTGCCTGTCTTGCCGTAGATACGATCACGGATATTGGGCGGCACGACGCCCATGACGCCCGCCGCCGTGCCATAGGGCGTGTTGATCACGGCATGCAGTCCTGCATCCACCGCATCCAGCCAAGGCTTTTCCTCGATATGGTCCATGCCGGGGATAACCCGCTGCCCCTCGTTGCGCGCCGGTGTTTCCTGCACGTCCTTCACGGGTCGCAGGATGCGCGGGCTGATCACACGCCGCGCGCCGACAGAGCCGTAGATCGATGCCATGGCCAGTGGCGTGGCACGAACGCCTTGTCCGTAGGAATTGGTGGCAAGATCGATGCGCCGTGCATTGCGCTTGTCCTCGACCGCCACCTCGATGGGCTCTGCATAAAGCCTGAGGGCTCCTGGAACAATGCCGCGTGTCATATCGACACCGCGCGGACTAGAGCCCGGAGGCAGTGGTGATCCTGGTGGCTGGGAGATCGGATAAATCTGTTCAGCAGCACGGGCAATGAATGTCCCGGTGCGTCCGGAAGGAACCGTCGGTGTGCGCCCCGCAACCTTCGGACCATCGATGCCCAGTGCCAGACCGGCAAACCACAGGTTGGATGATTTGATCAGCGCCTCGCAGACACTGATCTGGCTGCCCCGCGTGCCGACAGGACAGCCGGTGCCTCCGGGTCCCGGTGGCAGGATCGCACCTGCAAAAGCTCCACCGCCATAATTGCTGATGGTGAAGCCATCAACCACGATGGCACCGGGGCCGATGCCCAGCCGCCTCATCTGGTTGGCCGGTGCCTCGCGCCCGCTGACAACGTCGCCAGCCCACGGAATCGTTTTTGTGGCCGCGATGCCTGCAAGACCTGTCACGAGTTTGAACGTCGAGCCCGGCATCGCATGCACATCACCGGCGCGCCATGGATGACCGGCCAGCGGTGAATCACCGTCGCGCCCGGATGACAGAGCCTGAATGTCCCAGCTATGCATGCCTGGCTGGAAATCTGGCCAACCCGCCATTGCTAGAATTTCGCCCGGTGAATCACCTGCATCCATCAGAACAACAGCGGCTCGGCCATTGCCTTGATCCGGCGGCTCGGTATCCGGATTCTGACCGGGCGTGATGCGGCGGCGACGGAAGTTCTGGCCCAGCCGCGCCTCCATATGGCCGTAGACCGCTTCCTGCGCGAGCTTTTGCAAACGAGGCTCGATGGTCAAAGTCAGTTGTTCGCGGGAGCGGGCATTGCCGATGGCAGAAGCGAGCGAACCGATATCGCCGGGTCCGTACCCGATGAGTGCAGTAAGACCAAGCTCGTCCACAGCGGGCGTGGCTTTGCCTGAGGCATCAAGCGCTGGCGAGCCGTCAGCGAAGACCAGTTTGCGGCTGCCACCGCCGCCGCGCCGCTGCTGAGTCACGACAGTCCGCCAGCTCAGCTCGCAGTCCAGTTTGGTGCGGTCTCGCGTGCAATCCGCCTCGATCTGGGCGCTGCGCCACAGCCGGAGCTTGCCGATCACGCCGGGGCCGCCCGCCAGAATTTCCTGCGCATTGGGCGGTACCGCGCGCACCGGATTGCCCTCGAAACGGATTTCGGTTTCGCGGCGGCGGGGTCCCGTCAACGTCAGCCGCCAGCCTTGAGGAACCCCTTTTGTTTGCGCCTCGGCACAGGTGTCGTACTCATCCTCGTCGCAGATGCGCTCGGCGTTGATGGCCAGTCCGCCCGCGCGCAGATTGAGCGATTCCCGCTTCGAATCGAAATTGACGCGCTCGCCGCCAATGGTGATGCTGCTTGGCGTGAAAATCAGATCGATGGTGAAGCGGCGGCCTCCCGTGGGAATCATGGAGGTGATCACCAGCCGCTCATCTGAATCGCGCAGCGGGCCAAACATGGCCCAGTCCGAGCGGTTTCCTGTACGTCGCGTCGCGAAATCTGCGAAATCACGCGGCGGAGGAACCGCGTTCGGGATGGCACTCAGGGGAGAGGTCAGGCCTGTCGCCTGCAAAGTCTGGGCATTCCACAGGGCAGGACGGCAGCCGCCGGGCACAACCGGAAGGGTATTGGTCGAGCCATCGGAACAGCGCATGTCCGTGGCCCGGTCGTCGCGCACTCCGGCGATCAGGAAGGAGTTGTTCCAGGCCAGCATTTCCGCCAGAATCTGCTTGCCTGCGGGCTGGGAACACAGCCGCTCTAGTATGCGGCGGTTGGGCGGCTGAACGCCTTGCCTCTGTATCGCAAGCGAGGAGTCGAACACCGCCTCGCAGGGCTGGCTCATCAGCACTGGGCCGGCCGGGTTCAGCCAGATGATGTTCTCTTTCACGAGGCTGGAGAACAGATCCTGCCCTTCCTTGCTGGTCTCAGTGAAATCCGGCTGCTTGATCCAGTTGCGACTCTGAATCAATTCATCGATCAGGCCACGTGCGATCCCGCTGAAGCTGACCACGGCAATCGCCACGAATGCCAGCAGCGTCGCTACCCTGAACAGGCCGGATTTGAAGAGCCGCGCCATCAGCGGACCTCCATGACATCAACGACCAAAGGACCAATGACCAGCCGCTGTCCCGGTGCAATATCTCCATTGCCAGCCGGAACCGGCTTGCCGCTGGTCAGGTTCCAGATATCGCCTCCGGCCTGCACACGCAGAGCATTGGTACCGGTACCAATCATGCCGAGCGGCGTCACGTCGTAGAACGAACTCAGGGGCCTGGTCTCGCCTGACGCCAGCTGAACCGTGATCCCGCTGCCAACCCAGTTGATGGCAAAAGAATCATCACCGACGTAGCCCGATCCGGCAAAAACAGAAGTCATCTGGTCAGGCAGGGCGAGATATCCCAATGGAGCCTCCCTGCTGATCAGGACACTGCGGCGGTCGCCTTCGAACGTCAGGCGATCAACGCCGAAACCCTGTGCCGCGCCGCGATCATAGCGCAGATCCGCCCGACGGTAGAGGCGCGGTTCCTTGCCCTGCACGACGATGCAGTCGCGCTCGATCAGCATCCGCGAATGGCGGAATGTGCCACCGACCGTGCGATCAATCCAGTAGCGGGCCATGCGTCTCCCGTTGAAACTCTCGCGGATCGCAAAGCCGGAAAGGGCAAGCACCAGCCCACCTGCCGGGGGTTGCGCATGCAGACGCGACGCGCGGCTGTCGAGCGTCACATCGATCTGGCAGAGACGCACGCGACCGCGCTGGGCCTTCACACCACTGACCTCGTAGCGGATATCTGCCTTCGTGCCTGATTGCAGCGGCACAGGCCTGACTTCGACTGATGTTGCATCGGGATCGGTGCTGCAGGGCAGGGCAATGAGTGGCGGCAAGGCAGACGCCGATCCCTTGCTGGCGGCACTGCCGGGAATATGCCCCAGACAGAACATGACGCCAGCCGGAAGATCGGGATGGATAGCCGCCGTGAGGTTCTGGCTGCGCGAGAAGGCCAGCATCTCCTGCCGGGGGAACAGGCCGGCCGGAGCCTCTGACGTCAGCGGTTCGCCCACTGCCTCACCATCAGGGGCGATGACATCAATGCGGCCCTGCTGTCCCGAATCGTCCGCTGTCGGCACATGAACGCCGTAGCCCAGATAGACCGTGACGGGATGCTCTGTGGCAGCCGTCACGCCGAACTGGATGGTGACACTTTTGCCTTCCTGCATAAGGTCGCCGAAGCGCTGCATGATCCGGTCGGTGAGGAACTTCGCAAAAGCCGCGCTACCCGCCAGCGCTTCTGTTGTCAGGATAACGAGGGAGGTGAAAATGACATCAACGGGCTGTCCGCCGGAGCCGTCGTCGACAAGCGCGATGCCCTTCTTGCGCTCAAGCAAGTCTTCCAGCGAGAATTTTCCCGAGAGCGGCGCGCCAGCCGATTCCGCTGTGAACACCGCTTTGCGCCATAGAGTCTCAACATCCGGCATGGCGGATCCCGGCGTGCCTGCAACGGCCCGGATCACCATGGATCGGCGCGGATCGTGGCGGATCAGATCCATCAGGTCCGGCAACGCCATGCTCTATTCTCCCGCAGCACAAGGGATATCAGCCGTCGGTACGACGGCAGTATCCCACGAGCCCTTGTTGTCGTCTGTAGCCATTTCTCAATAGACCCTGACCACACGATTGCTTTCAATCTGCCACGCACCTTCCCAGCTGCTGTCTCCCGCCCGGATGACGATGCGCCGCATATCCGGCGACAGTGTCGTGCTGATAATCTCGCAGCGTCCGAAACGGTCGATCCGCTCCGCCCGCGCATCCACCACGGCATCACCCTCCATCAGGATCATCGGGTCCTGATGGTCGAGCACAGGCCGAAGCTGCGCCAGCATGTGACCCTGCGGATCAAGCCCCGGCAAGGCCCGCACGAACTGGAACCTTGCGCCAAGGTCCCCGCGCGCGGCAAGCGACGGGGCGTCGGGATCATCCAGTTCAAAGCTGCGGTCGGCTCCCGCCATGTCGAAAGAGAGGTAGAGAATGCGCTCCGCCACAGCACCGGTGCGGAAGGCTCCGCTCGTCTGTTCGGCAAGATGCACGCCCATGACGGCCAAGCCAAGGGGGCAGCGGTAGGTTGTCCTATCCTTCTCGCCCCGGTTGCTGCCACTCAGCAAAGCTGCTCCGGCCACGACGGCCTTCTTCATGACGGATGCTGCAAGCGGTCGCCTGAATGGGAGACCATCACGGCCCTTTTCTGCCTCGGCGGCGATGGCCTCGAACAAAGGCGGCCATAGAGCGGCGCGTCCCGTAGGCACGACCATCACGCGGGGACGTTTTGCGGTGGCTGGAACCGCTGTGCGCGCCATGCGCTGGAGGAGTGTGCCGAGCACATGGGTGATCTGCGACAGTTTCTGCGAGGCAGGGCCGCTGTTCTGCATGACGGCATCCCGGCTCAGGGCCAGAACAAGCTGCATTCCGCCGCCCTCGCTGACCCGAACGGAAATTGCCGCGCCGGTCGCAAGTGCGAATATCTGGTCGGCGCCCACGGGTCCGAGCGGCTGGAACAGGCCGGACCAGCCTTTGCCGGGGGCATATTCCGCCAGAACGACATCGAAAGTGACAACGTTTTCGCCTTCCGAAGACCATGCATAGGACCCGCCCGTCTCCTCGGCGTGTTTTTGTGTGGCTGTGGTCAGCCGCTCCTTTGCGGCTCGCACGGATGACGCCAGCCAATGTTCCGCCGTCAGACACGACGGTTCCACCGATGTCACTGATCGGGCCAGATCGGGTGCGTCGAAATTGACCGCCCAGCACAGCCGTTGCCCAGCCAGAAAACGATCGCCATGGTGGCGGATAATCCCGGCCAGCGCCTGATCAATGGCATCGCCGCCTACCGGAATGCCAAAGGTCGCCAATGTCTCAAAGTTAGCCACGCGACCTGCCTGGACCTTGATCCGGGCCAGCGCCACATCGCTGGTGCTGGCACCCAGATCGAGCGCGATGAGGATCACGGGTTCTTCGAGAGAGGCCCGCAATTCTGCCGCCAACAATTCCGCGACATAACGTGCCGCAGCCACTGCCTCGGGCAAGGCTTCCACTACATCGTTCAGGTCCGCAGCTCGCGGGAACAGCCGCTCCAGACGCTTGGCGAAGAGGCCGAGCGCTGCATCATAGCGTGCCTGGATTTCATCACCTATGCCGCTGGGACAGGTCACGATCACGCGCGGTACGACAGGGCTTGAATCGATCCCGTCCGCGCGGATTTCATCCTGCCCCAGCCGCAGCACATAAAGATCCATCAACTCATCGAGGACATCACCGATAAGCGGCATCACATCGACAGTTGACGTCGTGGAAACCTTGTCAGCAGCCGCATCGTAGCGATTCACCGGATCGGTAACGGGCAATGTCAGCAGTCCGGTGGCCAGGGCGTGCTTCAGGCCGGTAATCCGACGACCGCTCATCCGCATGCGTGCCACGGGAGGGGGGCCGGGAACCGAGACATCGTAGCGGCGGCCAAAATGCTTCATACGCAGCCGGGAGACCTCCCGGTCGGAGCCAATGAGATCGAAACCAGCAAGAGTCTGGGGAGCGTGGTCGGAGCGCAGATGGTTTAGCGGATCAAGGCTGATATGGCTCGGGATCAGGAGCGCCGCCTCACCGTCCAGTGTTGTTGCCTCCTGATGATCAGGATCGACGTTCTTCGCAAGCCATGAACCAATGGCTAGTGGTTTGATATCGAAGGTCTGTTCCGGTGGTCGAGGCGCACCGGCCCAGATCGAGATCGCGGATGCGCCCAGATCGATACAGACCGGCATGCGGTGGATGCACCGGGACAGCAGAACGGGGGTCCGGACAATCAGGAATGGTGCACCGCCCGCTGTCATCGTGATGGTCACGGCGATATCGCCGGAGGCTGTCGAAACATGCCGTGCCTGGATCAACCGCGTCAGCCGGACAATCATGGTGCGAAGAGGCATGAGCGCCTGGGCCTGTCGCGCAGTGCCGGCATCCCGGTCAATGCCCGGCCTGACGGATGTCACGGTTTCATTGATGATCTCGCCATCGATCTCGGAGGACGCGTTGATCGTGACCGTGCCACCGCGACCGAGTGGCCAGCGCAGGATGCTGATCTTGAGACCCGCGTAACGCACAGGTTCGGTCAGCGAGTCGGGGTCGATCTCAATGACCAGAGGCTGCCCGTCGCGCATGGAAGGCTCCGGGGAATCGAGATCGACCGTGAAAGTCGAGTCGCCCACCGCAGCGATCACTCTGGCCGCCGATCCACTGATGATCGGTATTTCCAGCGCCGGAACTGGCAGGATCCAGCGACGGTCGGGCGTGTTCGCGGCAGGAGCCGCGCTGCCATCACCCCACCCTGTCATCCGCGCCGTGACCAGAAGCCGGGCACTTTTTCCTCCGATGGCCGCCAGAAGGCCGTCGATAATGGAGAGCAGTGCTTCCCGAGTCAGCTTGAGCTGCAGTGTCAGAATCCGTGTTTCCGCTTCCTCGCCAGGAGTCAGGTCCACGATGAAACGCGCGGTGTTTGCAGTCTGCGCCACGCCCCGGCGGATCGTTGCGAGGGGTGCGGCAACATCCTCGATCCCGAGCGTGAGGTCACCCGGCGCCACCCCTGCGCAGGCCACATCGAGCACGAAAGCCTTTCTGGCCTCGAAGACGATATCGGACGGGATATCAACGTCAAAACTGGCCACGAAATCAGAATGAACAGCGGCCAGCGCTTCCAGATCGATTGGTACGGGAGTAGCCCTGATCACGGGACGGGACGCGCTGGCCACGACATCGATCCGGGCTAGGCGGCGGGGTGAGGCGCGAGGGCCCCGTGGCAGATTCAGAACTGTCGAGAACGGGATATCGACCACGGCACCTGTGCCGGGCGTTCCGTGCGCCATCAGCACTGCGATGCGCGATGCAAGCCACGACTTGGTCACTGCCATGACAACCTGACCACCCGGCTCCAGCGGCATCTCGTCGGTCAGCACAGCACCCTTGCGCCAGCCCAGGTCACGGACGGACGAGCGGGCTTCGGTCGCAATAAGAGACACGATGGCCGCTGCCCGCACATCATCCGGCGCATCAAAGGCTGCGATATCCACGAGATCGGCACTGTCGTTCAGATCGACCGAAATCGAAAAACTGTCACGCCGCGTATCAAGGTTGAAACTAGAAACCACGTCAGATTGCCTCGGCTTGGGCGGGTACGGGAGCCTTTAACCTGTCGACGAAAGAAAGCCCGAAAGCAAAATCTTCCCCCAGAATTCCGGCAGCGGCTCCCACATATTGCGGCAGGGTATCGGCCACACCACCGCGCAGGCGCTGACGCAGGGCAGCAAGTTCTGCATCGTTGGTGTTGTTACTTTCGGATGTCAGGGCGTTCGCGCAATCTCCGATGATGCCATGGAAGAGATGGAAGCAGGCGTACCCCTGAAGCGAGCGACGCAGGCCAACCGCGACGGCGTGCCGGGCCGGGGGTGCTGGCACTTTGATATCGATCCACTGGTTGAGCGCAATCAATGCCTTGCGGGCTTCCGGCAATGTCAGCAACTGCCGCACGACCTGATCGGTGGATGCCGTGATCCGCGTGATTGTGATCAGCGGGTCACCGCTGCGGTCAAAGCGTGTGGCGAAGCCGGAGGCGTCTGATGCCGCATCGAGATCAGCAATGCTCTGCTGAATCTGTCGGATGACACGCTTCTGCTCCTGCACGCCGTCCAGATGCAGCTGCAGCAAAAGCACCTCGCTGGCGCTGAGGCCGGGAAGGCGTTGCGCCAGATCGTCTGCGAGTGCAGGGCTATGTCCACAGGCAATGGCCATATCCGGCAATTGCGCCCGGTGTTGCGACAGTGTTTCGAGACTGAGCTTTCTGGCTTCTTCCCGTGCATGCGTCGCGAGTTCCGTATCGCGGCCAAGCCGGACCAGAAGGCTGGACCAGACATCATCTCCGCCGTGTGGCTGCCCCAGAACCGGATACTCCCGCATCAGCGCATGGGCTGACGTGACATTCGCGAGATCGATCCATTCATTGCCGATGGACCCGGTGACACGGCGCAGAAGTGCCAGCCTGTCCCGACGTTCCTCGCTCGCGGTCGTTGCCGAGATCCGGTCGGCAAGTGCGTTCAGTTCCGCAGACAATGAAGGATTGGCATACCAGGCGACAACTTCTGCGGTTAAATCCACCGGCGATCTGGCATCCGGGATTGGCAATTCCACCCGCACCCGGAGCGCGCTGATTGCGAGGCTTGGTTCGCTATCAAACCATTGCAGAAACGCGATGCGCGCCTGCACGGGCAGGGCATCCAGCTCTTCAAGAGCGGCGCGGCTGATTTCGTGCCGGAGACCGAGCGCTGCGATTGCGGGAGAGAGGTTCTCGGCAGGATCGATCAAGGCAAACATTCCAGCCGGGAGATGGCGTTCCAGTAAAGATATGCCGCCTGCTGTTGTCGAACTGTGGTGTCTGGCCCAGAAAGCCTCGACCAGATCCGATGCTGTTTCAACGAGATTGCCCGCCACCATCGTGCCGCCTGAATGGATGGCGACCGCACCCCGCGTCTGCGATCCCAGCGTGGCAAGAGCGCTTGACGTGGCTGGGCGGTAAGGTCGGGAAAAGACAGTTGAAACAAAGCTCGCTTCCGTCTCGCGGATAATCAGTCGCGACCCTGCATTGCGCGTTTCATCATTCGCCTGCATCAGCCTCTGGCCGCGCGGGGCGAAAAGGATGATCTCGTCCTGCTGCTGCCATTGCGGAAGGGCGAGCACAAAGCCCTTGCCATCCTCCGACGGCGAGGGCTGCAAAATCCGGAAACCGCGCCTAAAGCTTTTCACGGGATCAAGGCCCGTGGCATCTGGCTGACCCGACGGGAACGACGCGGATCCCACCCGTTCCAGGGCATCTTCCAGACCCGCAACCACTGACGGATCGACCGCAGTCAGCGCCTTGCGCATCTCCGCCGAGCGCGCAATGACATGCGCTGCCATGACGGGAGGCACGTTCTGCACGCCATCACCATCCGGACGAAGACTGACCAGAAGTCCGGATGAATCAGGTGCGTGACCCACACTCACCAGTGTCAGGTCTTGCGATGCCTGCGGATCAGCCACCGGGCCGATGCGGCAGCGACGCTGGTCACCCAAAGCCGCCATCGGGAGAAAGAGGCCCGCTGCGATGATGTCAGGCGAAGCAGCGTTCAGCCACTCAAGCATTGTGCCCGAGGTCGTTGCGGAAACAGCGATCCTGCGCACTCCGGCAAGACCGGGATCGATCATGCCTTCCGAGAGCATGTCATCCAGCTCGACACTGACAACTGACAGGTGTCCGGCAGCATCCAGCATGAACAGGTCGATATGCCGACAGCCAACGGGCAGTTGCGTGATGCAAGCCTCGCTGGTGATACTGGTTGTCGCGACAATCCGCGATATCAGACCCGCATGGGCGACAACGCCAAACCATCGAAGTGCCAGCGCTGTATCGGCGCGGGCAATCAGGAGACGATGGCCATCCCAGGCAAAAAGTGGCCAAATCTCGGGATTATCGTCCATGCTTCAGGCAACTCACCAAAAAACAATCAGGCTTCCACGTGTAAAACTGCAAGCACAGTGCAGCAGCAAGGGGTTGATTGCAAGCTGTTGCGCCCGCTAAACTGATCATCGGCCATGGCGTGATCGGGCCTCGGGATGATTCATGAACGCTTGCATTGTTGCTCTGCCCAACGGTCTGAATTCAGCCCTTGCCCGCGATCTGGCCTTTGACGTTGATGGCCTTGCCAACCGGGAGATCGATTGCGTCCTGCGCCTGCTGCAAGAAGCGGAGCAGCACCCATCTCTGCGCGCAACCCTGACACCCTGCAGGTTGCTGGCGCGTCTCTTTCAGTCCGGGAACCAGAAAGAGGCTGATATCGAACGCAAGCAAGCGATCGTGGAAGCCGAAACGCTGATTGTACTGGCAGGCATCGGCCAGCTTGATGACGATGTCTGGAGCCCTGTCATCGCCCGCTTGCTGGAGGCGCGGGACAACGCGGCAGTGCCTGCTTCGCTTGTCTTCGCCTGGACTGGCTTTGAGCCGCTCCTCCTGCCCTATGAGGCGCAGGCCACCGAGCTTGCCACAAATCCGTTATTTGCCACGGAACTGCTGCCCACTCTGGAGCGGTCCGCACCCGCACTTGCCCATATCCTGCGGGCCGCCCGTGACCGTGACAATTCTGCCTCTGCTCCGAAGACACGGATTGCGGCCCTATCCGTTCACAAGAATAGTTCGGGCGATCCTGAGCTCGAAATCACGTTTCACTAAAACTTGCCGCCAGCCCAGACCAGATCATTGGCGAGATCGCGTCTTCCACAGGCGATGGCTGCCGCATTCACAGCGCTTCGGTATCCGATCAGAGAATACTTGATGCGGGATGGTCCACCACCAGCGACCATACCGTGCAATTCGATGGATGAGCCCAGCGTATAGCCGCGGATGGCATCGCGGTTGAGGATGGCCTGACCGCCCGCATTCATCTGGAACGGCTGGATGTGGGCGTTGAGCGCCCGAACCTGAAGTGGCTTGAACCCACCATCAAGACCTTCGATGGTGGCGCGTACGGCACCGTTGGCTTCATAGCGCTGGATATCATCCAGCATGTGATTCAGCGGCTCATCCGCGTTATCCGACATCGACAGCCAGATGATCGGGCGCTGCTCACGCCAGCCCACGGGAGCGACTTCCATCGCGGTGGTGTAGGCATAGCAGACGCGGTTGGTGCCACGGCGGGTTTCGCCAACATACCAGTCCTGGAAGCGCCGTGTCAGGCGTCCCGGCGCTTCGGGCTCGAGCATCCGGCCGATATCAACGGCGCGGCTGCTGAAGAGATATTCGTGCTTGCCGCGACCCTCGGTGCTCAGCCGCGCTTCGTATTTACCGGGCTGTAGACGGAACCGCTTCAGGTTTGGTCGCGCCTTGCCTTCAAACAGCGGACGCACAGTCGAGCCGTCGCCATCAAGCAGAGAGACGCCGAAAACCGCGGAGGTTCCGGACAGCCGCTGCACATCCAGCTCAACGAAGGACTCACGCGCGATATCGAAGACATAGCGCTGCTCGCGGGTCTCGTCGTCCAGCGTATCCTGCACGCGGGTCGGAGACATCGAGAAGGCGAGCAAAGCCGCATCACCGGGAGCGGCCGTCCTGGTGACTGTTCTTGATGCCGTGGTGACGGGTACCTTGGGAATGATGGAGGCCGTGCGGGCGAGATCGCGGCTGCGCAATGCGGGCAGGTCATCCACGGATACGAGCCCGTACTGGGCAATGGGCGTGGTGTTGGGGCGCGTTACATCAAGGCTGATCTTGTAGCCGTTGGCGCGGGGTTCGACGACGACCTCGGCGTCCCAGCGCTGGGCCGGTTCGATCGTGGCCCTGCCGCTCGCGACAACATCCAGTTCCGTCGGGTTGCCAATGTTCTCTGTGGCGGACGAGCGCGTGGCCGAGACGGCCTGACGCATCTTCGTGGTAAAGAACCCCGGCAACTGGGGTTCAAGCGAGCCGCCTGCCACGGAACGGGAGGTGACCGTGACCTGGTTGACGCCGCGAGACCGCTCCCAGAGCTCGCGCGCTGCCGACTTGAAGATATTTTCGGAAGGGATGAAAATCTCACCCGCCATGGATTGCGGAACATTGATCATCGGCGTGGCTTCATAGCAGTTGAGATCGCCGCGGCCGATGGCTGTGAGCTGGAAGCGGATACTGGGGCCGAATTTCTGTCCGCTGGCGCGCACGACAAACTGGACTTGCTGCAGCAGCCGCTCGGCGTCGCCCGCATTGGGTGTGGACGTCAGGCCCACCGTCTTGAGCTCATGGATCGCACCGACATCGCGGAAAGGTGCCATCTGGACATTCTCCAGACGGGAAAACGCCGAATGGACCACGCCCATCAGGTGGTTGCCCTGATCCCGCGTGAAGGCCTGCTCCTCTACTGGCATCGATGCAACACCAATATTGATTCTTTTCCCCTCCTGGCCGCAATTGGCACGGATCAGGCGGACAAGCTCCTTCGAGGTCGATCCGATGGGATCGTTCTCGTCATAGCCTTCAAAAGCCGTCACGGTGCTCGAGGCAGGCATCGGCAGCATCGCCGCAGAGCCCATCAACGCAACACAGGAAGCTACAAGCAGTCGACGCGCAGTCATTGATCCTTGCCTTGTGATGGATCATCCCTGCCTGCGGCTACCCGCAAGCAGGGATGATTGGATTATTCGATGCCAGACCACTCGGTCTTGCCGCTGGCGAGCTTGATTTCCTTGGCCTCGACGGTTTGCTTGCCTGCGTCCTGACCGTTGCGGGTCATGGAACGCTCGACAACGCGGACGCGCTGCCCTTCCGGATTGCTATAGGTGCGCACTGTACGCGCCCTCACAACCACAGCCTCGCCCTTCGAATTCTGGAAGGACTGCTGATAGGATCCACCGGACCGGGCTGCGGCGAGGGCCGCATCACGCGCCCGCTGCTGTTCAATAGCATCTGCGATGATCAAGCCGCCGATGCCGCCGGCGATTGCCCCGATTACGGCACCACGGCCACCGCCGATGGCGCCACCAACCAGACCGCCAGCGACTGCACCAATAGCGCCGCCTGCCCCAACCCTCTGCTGGGAGTCCGTGCAAGCCGCCAGTGACAGGCAGGTCGCCACGGCAATCGCCGTGAGTTTAGAAAATTTGTCGAGAGCCACATATTGAGTTGGCATGCTTCACTCCAGGGTCATGAAGGTTACGTTCGCATACACTGATTATCGTAGCACAAATCATCTATGATATCAGAATATGCATGACACAGTTTCCCGTACGGCCTCCTCGAGCCTGCCGCGAAACGCGCGGGGAGACTGCCCCCAACAAACCCTCTTTGCAACGCCTTTTTGCCTGATATCGTCATATATCGTTACTGACCGATAGGTTTGCAGGGAACAAGCGGGCCACCGGGATAGTAATCATCGATGATGATCCGTGGTCGAGGGCAGCTTCCGCTGGCGAGTGCCATGGTGCGCTCTTTAAGCCGTCTTATCTCTTGCGGCGAGACATAGTCCTTGTTGGAGGCCTCTGCCTTGATCGTTGCCGCATTTCTGGCAACGGGCGTTGGTTTTTCTGCCTTTGCGGGAGCTGCTGTGGGCTCTTGTGCAGGTGCGGCTCGCACGATCTGGCGAACTGGCGCAGGTCTGGTTGTCTGTACAGTAGCGATTGTTGGCTCTGGCGCAGGTGCTGCTCGTACGATCTGACGAACCGGTGCAGGTTTGGTAGCCGTTATCACTGGCTCTGGCTTTTTTCCCTGATCCGCGAGAATTTCCGGGATCAGCGTCACAAGCCTGACCGTACCGCTGTCATAGGCCAGCGTCCGGAATGTCGCGTTGCCGCAACCCGTGCAAGATGCGGGATCGACGGTATGGATATCGATCACAGTGAGACCGGATATATGCTCGGGTACAGTCCGGCCAGTAGCGATCATGGACGCCGGATCCATCTGGAAGCGCTCGATCATCTCGCCGCGAATGGCGCGCGCCCGGCGATAGGCCGTCATTTCATCGGCGTGATACGCCACAACGATCATCGTCTTGCTCCTGACGGTGCCGAGTTTCTGCTGAAGCGTGGCGATAGCCTCTCGTGCGTTCTGGCCGATGGAATGCTCGCCATCCGCGAAGGGGATCTGTTCGCGTGCAACTGGCTCCATGGCACCGGTAAAGGCTGCATTTGTTCCGTTCATCTTGATGTTGAGGCGCATTTCACCTGCGCGGGGCAGCTGTGCAGCCGCTGCAACTTCTGAACTTGGCTTGATATCTTGCTGTGCCGAGACGTGTCCGGCTGCGAGCAACAGGCTTGCAGCCAGCGCGCTGGCGCTGACCGTCATGGCAAGCCGCAGGCGTGTGCGGTGAAACCAATGGGTTGCCGAGGCGGCGGTTGTGTTTGGCAGAGATTCACGTGTCATCACTGTCTCCAATGTTTCAACACGGCTTTTCAACCGTTCATGACATGGCCTTTGCGATAGGTTGAGGCCTTTTCTCCTGACAAGAGCAAGAAACTGGCCTGTCGCGCCTATTTGGGTCTATTTTATGCCGCCCTGGCGAAAAAGGCTCTAGCTGCCACAAGCGCCAAGAGCAGTCGGCGCATTGCCTTCTGCTTGCACTGTTGCGATGGTCTCGTTCGGGACTGTCGCTATCGCAATTCAGCAGGCCGTCCAACCGTCATCGGTTGACGGTCCATGGAGGTTATCGTGGGAGGACATCTTGGAAATACATGATTGCTTGAATAGCAGGATTTTGGCCAGCGAACCGCTGGGAAAATCAATAATCTTGTCCAGACGAGGACTGTTCACAGGCTCGCTTGCAGCAGCCATGACGCTGCAGGCCGGTCTGGCAGGAGCCCAGAGCGACAACGAGATGACCCGCATGCTGCGCGATCTCGCACCCCATGATCGTGCTCCTGCCGGTGCTGCTCCCAGGCGCAGAACGGCGGTCAAACGCCAGCTTCGGCTGCGCGGTGGTGCAGGATCGGTCACCGTCGACATCAGCCGCCGCGTTGAAGTCACGGTGTTTTTTGATCTGAACTCCGCAGAGTTGAGGGCGGGATCGCAGATTGCGCTGGACCGGCTGTCGCAGGTTCTTAACAATCCGATCCTGCTGGACCAGCAGTTTCTGATTGCGGGTCATACCAGCGCCGACGGTGACTATGATTTCAACGTCGCCCTGTCGCATGACCGCGCCAATTCCGTCCGCAACTGGCTGATCGGGCAGGGGGCAATCGCTTCTCCCCGGCTGACCGCCAACGGTTTCGGCCCGGATATGTTGCGCAATCCCAGCAATCCGGCATCGCCAATCAACCGGCGTGTTGAAGTTATCGCAATCGACTAATCGGCACTCCAATCAACCATATCTTATCCCGTTCACAACCATCCAGAGGAGACACATCATGAGGGGGTCACTTGCATTGCTCGCCACATTCCTGGTCTGCATCGGCGTCACCGCGCCCTCGCAGGCCCAGACCAGAAACGACCGGATCAATCTTGTCGTCGTATCTGATGACGCGGATCCTGATTCGGTGCCGCGCAACAGCCGCGTCTTCAACCGCGTGCAGCTCTCGCTGTCCGAATACATGAACACCAAAGGCTTCCAGATCTATGACGAGACGTCGATGGCCATGGGCATCACCCCTCCGGGGCGTGTCCGTCGCAGGGATGCTGAACTGATCGAGATAGCCCGTGCGGTATCGACGCCTATCGATGCCATGGCGATCTACCAGATCTATGCCTCGGTGCGCAGTTCGCCCAGTGCTGCCATCCGCTTCCCGGATATCCGCATTGCGGGCCGCATCCTGAATGTCCGGACCGGCCAGTTCATTGCGGCTTTCGAGGTGGGGGGCTTCCAGTTCCCGGCTCTGCCCAACCCGTGTGCACGTGAGTGCCTGCTGGAGACGGTTGGCGGTCATTCAAAGCTGCTCGCTACTGATCTGGGCTCGGCGCTGTCGCAGAAGCTTGAAGCCTTTGCCCGGCCGTCAGGCGGCGCGACCGTCGCTGCTGCACCAGAGCCTGCCAAGGACGGCGCTGCAGCGCCCGCAGTAGGTGCTGCCAATGCTGCCCAGGACGGTTGCGTGAACCTGCCGACGGATTACGAAATCCAGCTCAGGGACTTCACAACATCCGAGGTCAACCGCATCGAGGGCGAGTTCGTGCGCTGGGGCTGCTACCAGCAGCACCGGACAACCACGATGAGCGACAATGCTGCGGGTTTCTTCTACCGCACGTCGTCCGACAGCGCCCGCCTGACACGCAACTTCAGGCTGATGCTGGAGCTTGTTGGCCTTAATGCGCAGGTGACGTTTGCCGGCAACCGGGTGACGCTGACGAAGATCAACACGCGCTGAACCACCCGTCTTGACAACACTTGAGCCGTCCGGTCGACACAGACCGGGCGGCTTGTTAAGTTGATGCCACAATTGGCGTGATCGGATTTGCAGATATGGATTGGGGGATAGACCCGGACCGGGTCGCGGAGATCGCTGAAATTGTGCGTAACCGGCGCTTTTCGGCGGCGGATTCCGAAAAATTCATGCTCGCGATCGTGGGCGGAGCTGGCGAACACGCCGACAGCATGCTCTGGGAGATGAACCAGATTCTCCTTGGCCTCGGAACACTTCTCGCCGCGCCCCGCATGCCACCGCGCGATGCAGCCATCGGCTGCCTACTGGATGAAAGCGGTCTCCTGATATCCAAACTGCGCAGTGGCAAGCGGGTCACATCCCCCGTCGGTGATATCTGGTCCGATGCGCAGGGCCTGTCGCTTGCGGATGGCGATACCCCGCGCGTTTTCAGCTGGCCACGCGTCAAGCGCAACATGGGGCTCGCTGATTTTCTCTTCATGTCGCCGCAGATCGATGCAGCCATCGGCTCTGGTGCTGAATCCTTGCGGCAGTCGCTGGATATTCTGTTTTCCGGCGACGGGGATCTGGTGTCGCTCAGCAAACGCGCGGTGCAGGCTCCTGCGCGCTACATGCGAGGGTGGCGCAAGAAATATCTGCCCTTGCAGGCTTTTGCCGATCTGATCCGCCATCGCGAGGCCTTTCTCGCTGGCGCAGGACGTACTCGCAGTGGGCGCAGCCTTGCCCATGATGATGTGCTCAGTCTGTGGTTCCATGTCATCGATGCCGGTGAAACGTGGAGCTATGGCAGGTTTATCGAGAAACTTGCGGCGCTACTGCGGGAGGAGCGCACGGATACGGACCGTCGCGCCTTCCTCGCCCCGGTCTCCATCGATGACATGGTGACGGGCGAGCCCAGTGATGACCCTGAAGAGATGATCATTGCCTGGCTGGACCGTGATGTCAGTGCCTTGCAGGACAATGACGAGGCGGGTGATATCCCTGAACCTGACGATAGCACAGACGATGACGAGGCCTTCGTCGAGCGCAGCCTTGCGGCCCTGAATGCCTTGCCACAGATGCCGAAGGTTCTGACCAAGGAAGAACGGCGCGAGGCCGCGCAGGTTCTGTCCATCATTCCGCTGGCGCATGAGCAGCCTGTGACACTGCTGCGCAGCCTCTCCGTGACACCGTGGGAGAACCGGCTTGTCGAGGCCTCGCGCCGCAGCCTGCCTGACGAGAAGGCGGATGCTTTTGATTACGTGGCGCGCATAGGCGATCTCACCCTTCTGGATCGGCAACTGGCCGAGCTGATTCTCATGGCGGTGCATCTGGAAAGGGGCGGATCCAGCGTTGAGGGCTTGAAGCTCCTGAAAAAATGGCGGCATGATCGCTCCAGTTTCCGGATGGAGGATGCGGAACTGGCCCAGACCTTCGCAAGGATGGGTCAGGATTTGCGCATCGTCGCTGGTTCGCTGAAGCGCATACTGGCGCAACTCGGCAAACTGGCGCGGGATGCTGATCTGCAAACACAGGGGGTTCAGGACGAAGCAAGCTTCGCCAAAGCCTTCAGCAAGAGATACGGCAAACAGACGGAAACCCTATGATGAACCGTTTCGATGAAAACACCCCCCAGGATCGCCTTGTTGCCCGCGCTTCCGCGCGGCTGCTGCTGAGCGCTGTTGCTGCTTCCGATCACGAGCCTGGCCAGGCAACCGTGTCCCGCGCCGATCTGTGGGCCTATGCCAACCGGGAACCTGGCTCATTGGTCAATTTCATGGTCGAAAAGGCCGTGCGCGCCGATCCGGGCATCGCATCACGCTATCACAAGCTTCTGATGATGAAGTCGCGCGGCATGAGCATCATGGCCGCAGCCGCCTATGACAACAGTGCGACGCACCGCAGGCTCGGTGACTTCACGCTGGATATCGTGGAGGAGGATGGCGCACCCGCAGCCCTCGTCATCGAGCGCCTGACGGATGGCGTTCCCGCGCCCACGCTGATCGAGGCCGTGTCCATTGAGGGCATCGTCCGCATCGCGCTTCCGGCGGAAGTCGACAGGCATATCGTGCTCGATCTGCCCGCCCATGATCACGAGCGTGATCTTCTGAGGTTGATGCTGGCCAATCCGACCACAGGCGTCTACTTGCTTTGACCTGACTGCAGGCCCTACACTTGCGGTCAGTGACCATTGAGTGTTCGGCAGGCGGCGGGAATGGCAGAGACCAGGCAGGATGATGCCAGCGACGCGAGGCGGTCGGGATTGACCGTCGTCGTGCCGACCACGGCAGGTGCAATCCTGATCCGTGGGTTGCGCTGGACCCAGAAGATTCCGGCGTCGCGCGTGGTGCTTGGCAACGAGACAGCGGATCAGTGCGAGCGCTGGACCAAGGAATACAACAATCTTCTGCGCCCCGGCGATCCGATGCGCACGCTTCTGGGCCTGCCCGAAGGTGGTGGATTCCGGCTTGTCGTCACATCCGAGATCGACCACGGCAAGAGCTGGATCATGCCTGTTGCTGCAGGCCATTTTGGCTCGGCGCTGGGCGAGGCCCTGCATACCGATATCCCCAGGGCGCGGCTGCTGATCTGGACCACGGGGGCTTTGGATTTCTCGATGGCCGAGAATGCGTCCGCCGCAGCCATCGTCCCCAACGATTATCAGCTTGTCAGCAAGATCGACCATTCGCGTGAGCTGTTCGCCACCGCCGCGCATGCGGGAACGCCTGTCCTGTGCATTCTTCCAGCCGGGGGTGATGCGGAAAGGGCCGCGACCGTTCTTGGTAAAGTTCTCGCCAACCAGACGCATCATGTGGCGATTGCAGGATCGCTGGCCGACCTGATCGGTCCGCTGGACGGCTTCCTCAAGGGGGAAGATTTCAGCGCGATGGCGGCGCGCCGCACTGCACTCGTGCCAATTCCGAAACCGGAGCCCAGGGCAAAGCCAGCGCCGGAAGCGGCTGTTGAGCCTCCGCCGGTCGAACCGCCCGTAACACAGGCAACGCCGCCGCCTATGGGAGCTTACGCGCTGGCGGGGGATCGCCCGAGGGCACTTTCGCAGGGGCTGGATTCGCGCAAGATCGGCATCATCGCCGCCGCAGCCCTGACGCTGATGGGGACCGGAGCAGGCGCTTATCTCCTGATGCAGAAGCCAGCACCGACACCGCCCGTAGTTGTCATCACGCCGACGCCGGGAACACCGGGTACGCCGTCCTCAACGCTTCCACAGAACACGACGTTGCCCCAGCAAACCGGTCCTGCCCAGATTGCCCCGACATCTACGGGAACCACGGTTGCGCGCCTTACGGTGCTGGCAGCCCCAGCGGGAAGTTCCTGTCAGGCTCAAGCCTATCAGATGCAGCCGCGCTTCGTCGAAACAGTGGTTGAGCTGACAGCCGACAAGCCCTTTGCCGAAATCGATGGCAATGCCCTGTGTGGCCTCGTGGTGGCAGGTTCCGGTCCTGTCAGCGCGCGCTTCCTGCAAAGCTCTGTCGTCGGGGCCGTTCAATCCCTGTCCGGCACGAACCGCATCATCTTCAATCCGGGTGCGACTGTGGAAAGACTGCCAGTCGTTTCGATGGAGGGCGGGAGCCTCGACAAGATCGAACTCCGGCGGCGCTGACCCTCAGACCTTCCCCGTCATCGCCCGCTCGAACAGCATTGCCGAGGCCTTCTCGTCGAGCAGAACCGGATTGCCTCCCGCCGTTGGGTCAAGCGGTGACATCTTCGCCATCAGGCCGATATCCGGGTTCTTCACGCCAAGTTCCGGCAGCGTATGCGGCACGCCGAGCGTCTGGCGCAGGTCCATGACGTAATCCATGAACCCGTCGAAGCCGGGCTTGAGGCCCAGATACGCGCCGACGCGAGTGATCTTCTCCTCGATGGCCGTGCGGTTGAACGCCAACACATAGGGCATGAACACGGCGTTCGTCATGCCGTGGTGGGTGCCGTAGAGCGACCCAACGGGGTGCGACAACGCATGGATCGCGCCAAGTGCTTTCTGGAACGCCGTGGCTCCCATGGCCGCTGCCGACATCATGTCGCCCCGCGCGGCCAGATTGCCCGGCTCTCTCGCAACGACCGGCAGGCTTTCCTTGACGAGGCGCATGCCCTCCAGCGCGATACCATCGGCCAGTGGGTGATAGAACGGCCCGCAATAGGCCTCCAGGCAATGGGCGAAAGCATCCATGCCGGTACCGACCGTGATTATGTGCGGCATGCCCACTGTCAACTCCGGGTCGCAGATCGTGATCTTCGGCATCATCAACGGATGGAAAATCACCTTCTTGGTATGCGTCGTTTCATCCGTGATGACGCCCGCGCGGCCCACTTCCGAACCGGTGCCTGCCGTGGTCGGCACGGCGACGATGGGGAATATCCCGGCAGGATCGGCCCGCGTCCACCAGTCGCCGACATCTTCGAAATCCCACATCGGCCTTGTCTGTCCCGCCATGAAGGCGATGACCTTGCCCGCATCCAGCGCTGATCCACCGCCGAAAGCCACGACACCATCGTGCTTGCCCGCGCGCAGGACCTTGATACCAGCCTCGACATTGGCCGCAACGGGATTGGGCTTCACGTCACTGAAGACGGCGCAAGGCAGGCCTGCCGCATCGAGCGCGGCCTTTGCAGCGGCCACCATGGGCAGCTCAGCCAGCACCGGGTCCGTCACCAGCAGCGGGCGCTTGATGCCGGATTTCTGGACGGCATCGGCCAGTTCCGCAATACGGCCCGCGCCGAAGCGGATGGCGGTTGGGTAATTCCAGTTTCGACGGAGATGCATGGGGATCAGGCCTTCTTGAGATGGTAGCTTTTAGGCCGCGTCAGGCCTTCATAGCCGAGCGATGAGAGGGATGCGCCTCGCCCGGTGTTCTTGACGCCGGTCCAGGCAAGGCCCGGATCGAGATAATCGCAGCGGTTCATGAAAACCGTGCCGGTTTCCAGCTGGTCACCCAGCGCGGCCGCCACCGCTTCATCCCGCGTGAAGATGGCAGCGCTCAGGCCGTACTGGCTGTCATTCATAAGACGCACGGCCTCTGCATCATCCTTGACTGACATGATCCCGACGACGGGGCCGAAGGTCTCCTCGCTCATGACGAGCATGGAATGATCGACGCCGGTCAGAATCTGCGGGGCGAGATAGGGCGTGGCGTTTTTTGCGCCGGGAAAGCTGGCTGGATCGAGATGTGCTTTTGCGCCCTTTGACACGGCGTCGGCCATGTGATTGCGCACCACATCCGCCAGCCTGAGCTGTGCCATCGGCCCCAGCGTCGTGGCTTCGTCCAGTGGTGAACCCACGACGTATTGCGCGGTCAGCGCCACGGCCTCATCCACAAAGCGCTGGTACAGGCTGCTATGCACATAAATCCGCTCGATGCCGCAGCAGCACTGGCCGGAGTTGAACATCGCGCCATCCACCAGTGTCTCGACCGCCGCGCCTAGGTCAGCATCAGCCCGGACATAGGCCGGGTCCTTGCCGCCGAGTTCCAGTCCCATGGTGGTGAATGTGCCTGCTGCCGCCCGCTCCACCGCACGTCCCGCCGCGACCGAGCCCGTGAAACAGACGTGGTTCACTTCGCCGGAGCCGATTAACGCCAGAGTCTCGGCATGGCCCAGCACCAGTGTCTGGAACAGGCCCTTCGGCAGTCCGGCGCTGTCCATCGCCATCTGGAAGCGTTCGCCCACCAGCAGGGTCTGTGCAGCGTGCTTCAGCAACACAGCATTGCCCGCCATCAGGGCCGGAATGATGGAATTGACAGCGGTGAGATAGGGATAGTTCCACGGCGCAATGGTGAACACGATACCGACCGGATCGCGGCGGGTATAGCGCGTGAACCCCTCGCGGGCGTCTGGCACGACAGGAGCCAGCGCTTTGTCCGCGATTGAAATCATGTGCCGGGCGCGTTCCTCGAAGCCCTTGAGCTCACCCGCAGCGTAGCGGATGGGGCGACCCATCTGCCACGAGAGTTCCGGGCCAATCCCGTCCTTCATTGCGAGCATAGCATCGACGGCAGCGGAGAGAATGCGGGCGCGCTCGGTCACGGGCACATGACGCCAGTCCCGCTGCGATTTGCGGGCAGCGGCCACGGCTGCAGCGATGGCGGCAGGGGTCGCTACCGGGCGTCGCGCAAACTCGCGCCCGTCCACGGGTGAAACGCAGATGATGTCTGTCATGATCTCAATACCGCTCGAAGCCGCGCATCAGTTCCCAGTCTGTGACGCGGCGGTCGTACTCCGCCTGTTCCCATTGGCCGGTGTGGACGTAATGGTCCACGACAGCGCTGCCCAGCGCCTGCCTCAGCATGGTTGATTTATCAAGTGCCGTGAGGGCATCGCGCAAGGTCTTTGGCACCTCCGGCAGCTTCTTGCCGGTGTAGGCGTCACCCGCGAAGGGAGCAGCCAGCACCAGTTTCTCCTCGATTCCGGCGATGCCTGCGGCGAGCAGCGCGGCGAAAGCGAGATAGGGGTTGAGGTCCGCGCCGCCCACACGGCATTCGATGCGGATCGCTTTCGTTCCCTCTCCGCACAAACGAAAGCCCGCCGTGCGGTTGTCGCGGCTCCACACAGCCTTGGTTGGCGCAAAAGTACCCGCCTGGAAGCGCTTGTAGGAATTGATGTAGGGGGCCAGAAAATAGGTGATGTCGCGGGCATATTTCAGCTGGCCCGCCACGAAGCTGCGCATGACAGGCGACATGCCGTATTCCGCTTTTGGGTCCAGAAACAACGATGTCTTGCCCGCCTTGTCCCAGAGCGAAGCGTGGATATGTGCGCTGGAACCCGCGAGGTCATAGCGCCATTTCGACATGAAGGTGACCGCCTTACCCTTGGCCCAGGCGATCTCCTTGATGCCGTTTTTTAGCACGACATGCCGGTCCGCCATCTCGAGTGCATCGGTGTAGCGCACGTTGATTTCTTCCTGCCCCGGCCCCCATTCGCCCTTGGAATTCTCGACCGGGATACCTGCGCCCGCGAGGCCGAGGCGCACGGCACGCATCACGTCCTCTTCCTTGGTGGTCTGGAGGATGTTGTAGTCCTGGATATAGCTGCCGCTGGTCTTGGGCTCGTGGTAGCGCTTGGCGCGGATAGCCTCGAAACTCTCGTCGAAGAGATAAAATTCCAGCTCCGACGCGAGATAGGCCCGCATGTCCATGTTGGCCAGTTTCTCCACCTGTTTCTTCAGCATGCCACGCGGCGAATGCAGCAGACCGTGGTGATGGTGATCCTGCACATCACACAGTACGATGGCGGTGCCTTCGAGCCACGGCAAGCGGCGGATCGTCGACAGATCCGGCTTCATGACAAAATCGCCATAGCCCTTTTGCCAGCTTGCAGCGGCATAGCCCGGCACAGGCTCCATATCGATGTCATTCGCGAGCAGATAATCGCAGGCATGCGTCTCGGAATGGCCGCCATCGATGAAAAACGGGGCATGGAAGCGCTTGCCGATGAGCCGCCCCTGCATGTCGGTGAAGCAGACCAGCACTGTGTCGATCTCGCCCGACGCCACCGCCGCCTTTAGCGCGTCAAAGCCCAGTGTTCCCGACATTCCATTCTCCCAGCATCCGTGTTTGCGCAAACCTGACGGGCTTCCGGATGGATTGCAACCCCGGGAGGATGCCACATCATATTTTTAGCCGACACAACATTTTCAACCTCGACGTGCCGCCGCAAATCCGTCACCTGTTGATCATCTGCTTTCGCAACTGATTTGTCCGGACACCCGCCATTTCTCTCAGTGTCTTCTTCGCCGTGCTCGCCGCCGCTGCGCTTCATGCCGGGTGGAACGCCATCCTCAAGATCAAGCTTGAGCCCTTTCTGGCGATGGTGCTGATCAACTTCTGCGCTTCGATCATTACGCTGCCGCTGATATTTTACACCGGCCTGCCGCGCGCCGAATCCTGGCCGTGGCTGATCGCCTCTGTGCTGATCCATGTGGGTTATTATTTTGCACTGACGGAGGCTTATCGCCGGGCTGACATGAGTCAGGTTTATCCCATCGCACGGGGGTCGGCTCCTCTGCTCACGGCTGTGACCGGAATCTTTTTCCTGGGTGAGAATGTCTCGCTACAAGGCTTTGCCGGGATTGCGGTCCTCGGTCTCGGCATCTTCGTGATGTCGATGAAGAACGCGCATGACGCCACGCATATGGACCGCAAGGCGCTCGTCTTCGCGGGCCTCACAGCCATCACGATCTGTGCCTACACGTTGAGCGATGGCACTGGTGCACGGGTCTCTGGCGATGCGCTGGCCTATATCGCGGCATTGTTTGTGGCCGATGGGCTATTTTTCACGCTGATCGCCTGGTTCATGCGTGGCACGGCAGGACTGAGGCCTATCGCAGGGTTCTGGGTTCCGGGTATGGCAGGCGGGGCCATGTCAGCTGCGGCCTATGGCATTGCGATCTGGGCCATGACGGTAGCGCCGATTCCTCTGGTGGCAGCGGTGCGCGAGACGAGCGTGCTGTTCGGTGCAGCGATTGCCGTGGTGATCTTGAAGGAGCCGCTTCGTGCAAATCGTGTGGTGGCCGCAGTCTTCATAGTGGCTGGTCTGGTGTTGATCCGGCTGCAGTGAATTCAGCGCTTGCGCCAGCTCTGCAGGCGATCAAACACCAGCCGGTCCAGCGCGACATGCAACAGCTTCACTGCCATCGCGGTCAGCACGATGCAGCTTGCCATGGCTGCGGCTGCGGCCATGGTTCCGGCTTCATCCATATGCACGATGGCGATGGCCGCGACTTTGGTGGAGGGGCCGTAGAGGAATATGAGGGCTGACACCGTCGTCAGCGCATTCACAAACATATAGACCGCGATGTCGAGAATGGCGGGCATGCAGATCGGCGCAGTGACCCGCCGGAATGTCGTCCAGAACGGCACTTTCAGGGAGGCTGATACAGACTCGAATTCCGCATCGATCTGCTTGAGCGCTGTCGTCGCCGTGATATGCGCTACCGTGTAGAAATGCGCTATGGTATTCACGGCAAGAAGCACAAGCGTGCCGTAGAAAATCCCGAGCGGGTTGGACGGCGAGTTGATGAAGAAGACATAGCCAAGGCCCAGAACGAGGCCCGGAACCGCCATCGGCAGCATCGCCAGAAATGGCACGATCTGGCGCAACACAGCATGCCCCTTGGTCTTCTCTACGAGATAGGCCACTGCAAAGATCAGAGCTGTGCCGATGACCGCGACCAGTGCGGCAAGGCGCAGCGAGGTAAAGTAGGGATCCCAACCGCCCGGATCGAAATTGGCGAAATCATAATTCGCCGTGGTGAGCGCTAGATTATACGGCCAGTATTTGATGAAGGACGCCCAGACCGCCACGCCCAGCATGGACAGGAGCGCTGCGCCGATGACAAGACAGAAGATAAGCAGGCTGATGTCGCGCGCCGCATGCGGCTTGGGTTGGTAGGGGACAGCGCGGGCCGAGAGCAATGCCACCTGCCGCTTCTGCACCTGCCGGTCTACGAAGAAGGCCAGCACAGCAGGCATCAGCAGGATGAGGCCCACGACAGCGCCCATCTCGAAATTCTGCTGCCCTACGATCTGCTTGTAGGCATCTGTCGCCAGCACGTTGAATTGTCCGCCGATCACCTTGGGGATGCCGAAATCCGTGATCACGAGGGTGAAGACCACAAACCCCGCGCTGATCAGGCCATACTGAACGCCAGGCAGGGTGACAGTCGTGAAGACACGCAAAGGGGATGTCCTCAGCGCTTCGGCCACTTCATAAAGTCTCCCATCCGCCATGCGCAGGGCAGTAGCGATGATCATCACTGCATGGGGGAAACAATAGGTCGCTTCGGCGATAACAATACCGGCCTGACCATAGATCGAGTTGCCGAACATCCAGCTCCTGAGCAGGCCCTGATTGCCGAAGAGATAGATCAGCGAGATCGCCGACAGCAGCGAGGGCGCGAAGATCGGCAGTAGCGCCAGAGCCATGAACAGCCCAGCGAAAGGCATGCAACTGCGGGTCAGTGCATAAGCATAGACAAAGGCTAACGGCAGCACGATGGCAGTGGTTATCAACGCCACCTGCACGGAGTTGAACAGGGCGCGCACCAGAGACGGCGTCTCGACATAGCGGATGAAATTGGCGAGGCCGACAAATTCGCCATTGGCGTTCTGAGCGGCCTTCGATAGCAGCGCCCAGAGTGGCAGGGCGATGATGACGAACAGGATGATGGCGGCAAGCGCGAGCAGGATGCCTGCTGCGCGGTGTTCCGTGATCAGCGGCTGCGGCGGCGCGATGCCCTTGCTTTCGCTGGCTGTGCTGACAGACATGCCGCTCATCCGCCAGTGCGTGCAGGGAACACACGCAGTGCCTCCGGCGGCATGACAAGACCGAGTTTTGCTCCGGCAACGGGTTTCAGCGACGCCATGACATTGGCCGAGACATCCGCCAGCAAAGGTTTCTGGTCCATGCCGTCAAGCATGATACTGAGGCGACTGTAGGCTCCAAGAAACTCGATTTCGCGGATCGTCGCGGGCAACGCACCTTTGGTCTTCGCCGTGCCGATCTCGACCGCTTCCGGACGGAATCCGATCTCGACAGGCGATCCTGCGGGCAGAGCTATGTCACCACTGCGTGTTTGCAGCACATGCGGGCCGATCTGCACATGACCAGCGTCCCGCGCAGTTCCGGCGAGAAAATTCATGCGGCCCACGAAATCGGCCACGAAAGCCGTGGCGGGCGCACCATAAACTTCTTCCGGCGTGCCGATCTGCTCGATCACCCCGTGGTTCATGACCACAATGCGTTCGGCCATCGACAGCGCCTCTTCCTGATCATGCGTGACCATGATGGTGGTGACACCGAGGCGTCTGTGAATGGACCGGATTTCTTCCCGCAGCCGCAGCCGGACGCGCGCATCCAGCGCGGAGAGTGGTTCATCCAGCAATAGAAGGCCAGGGGAAGTGGCCAGCGCCCGCGCCAGCGCCACGCGCTGCTGCTGTCCGCCCGAGAGTTGCACGGGATATTTTCGGCTCTGGTCAGAGAGGCCAACGAGCGTCAGCAGTTCATCGACGCGCTCCGCAATCTGCGCCTTCGGCAAGCGCTGGTTGACGAGACCGTAGCCGATATTGTCAGCAATCGTCAGGTTGGGGAACAGGGCATAGGACTGGAAGACGATACCGAAATCGCGGGCGGCGGGCGGCTCATGCGAGACATCGCGGCCATCGATCACAATGGAACCGGATGTCTGCGGATCAAGCCCTGCGATGGCCCTGAGCAATGTGGTCTTGCCGCAGCCCGAGGGGCCGAGGAAGCAGACGAAATCACCGCGTGCGATATCAAGGTTGATATCGTTCAGCGCGGTGAAAGTTGCGAAACTCTTGGTCAGATTGCGGACAGCCAGAAACGGCTGTCCGGTTTGTTTGGTTTGTGACGGAGCGTGCTGCATCGAAGACCCTGCAATCCCGTTGCTGGATCAGCGCTTCGGTTGTTCCGATGTCACTTCGGTGCCGCCTTGCTCTCGTAGCGCTTGACCCATTCCGTCAGGATGCGCTCGCGGTTCTCGGCCATCCATGTGAAGTCATTCTTGGCCATCTGGGCTTCGGCGTTGGCCGGATAGTTGGCTGGCGCGCTCTTCACATCAGGATGCGACACCAGTGCGTAATACTTGCCGAAAAGTTCGCTTGCGCCCTTGGTTGCGATCCAGTCAGCGACCTTCTTGGTTGCGGCAAGGTTCTTCGTGCCCTTGACGATCGCGGTGGCTTCCATGTCCCATCCGGCACCTTCCTTAGGGATGATGATATCGATGGGCGCACCCTGTGTTTTCTCGCGTGCACCGCGCATGTCGAAGCCTATGCCCATCAGGCGCTCACCCTTGGCAGCCTGCACGCAGGGCGCAGAGCCCGAATGGGTGTAGACCGCGATGTTTTCATGCAGCTTGTCCATGAAGGCCCAGCCTGCGGCTTCACCCATGATCTGCAGCCACGCAGCAACCTGCAGATAGCCCGTGCCTGACGATGCCGGATGCGGCATTACGATCTTGCCCTTGTACTCGGGCTTGGCCAGATCCAGCCAGGAGGCAGGTGCAGCGGTCTTGTCCTTGGCGGCCTCGACCGTGTTGAAGCAGACCACGGCCAGAAACGCATCGCTGCCTGTCCATGTATAGGGAGCCGTCGGATCGCGGAACTGCGGTTTGAGGGCCTGTGCGCCAGCGGGTTCATAGGTTTCGAGCAGGCCTTGCTTCTCGAACAGCAGCAGGCTGGTGGCCGCAAGGGCCAGAACAATATCCGCGCGGGGATTGTCCTTCTCGGCGAGGAACCGCGCAGTGATCACGCCAGTGGAGTCGCGAACCCAGACGATCTCGACATCAGGAACCGCCGCCTCAATCGCGGTCTTGAAGGGGCCAAGCTGGTCATTCTCGAGTGCGGTGTAAGCCGTTACCTTGGTGCGGGCCTGAGCTGCGGCATCCGTGGCAGTGCCGAATGCAGCGATGGCACACAGTGCCACACTTGCCAGTAGCGATTTCATCATTGTTGTTCTCCCCAAACCCGAAACGTCAGCTATCACCAACAGTAAATTCATTGCACCGCATGTTTGACCGAACCGCAAGGGGGATTGGCGCTGATCGAGCCATATCTTTTCGTCAAGCGCGCCCAACCAGCCGTCAAGCAGGCCAGGGCAGCGAGTACGTCCGCACATTGGTAAAACTCTTCATCGCCTCCTGCACGCCTTCCTTGTATCCCAGCCCTGAATCCTTGATGCCTCCGAAGGGTGACATCTCGATGCGGTAGCCCGGCACTTCCCAGATGTTCACAGTCCCGACATCAAGCCCGCCAATGAAGCGGGTGATGTAGTCGAGCCGGTTGGTGCAGACACCTGACGACAGACCAAAAGCCGTTGAATTTGAAATTCTGATGATAGACTCGATATCATCCGGCACCCGAATGATCGGGATAACGGGTCCGAAGGTTTCCTCGCGTACTAACTCGCAATCATAAGGCACATGATCCACGACGGTCGGCGGATAAAGTGCACCCTGACGGTTGTTGCCGTGCAACAGCACCGCTCCCTTCGACACCGCGTCATTGACGCGCCGCTCGAAGCTCATCGCTGCCTGTTCGGTGATCACTGTGCCGATATCAACGGTCGGGTCCATCGGATTGCCAGCTTTCAGCTTCTTGGCCTTTTCCAGGACAAGCGTCGAGAATGCGTCCGCCACGGACTGCACCACGAGAATGCGCTTCACCGCTGTGCAGCGTTGTCCCGAATTTTTGGTCGCGCCCTGCACGGCGAGTTCCGCCGCCTTGTCGAGATCAGCGTCTTCCATGACGATCAGTGGATCATTGCCACCAAGCTCAAGGACAATACGGCGATAACCTGCTTTATCCGCGATGTATTTGCCGACCCGCACCGAGCCGGTGAAAGTGATCAGGTCAGCGTCCGGATCGGTGATCATGGAATCGCCCATAGTCGACGGATTTCCTGTCACGACTGACAGCATTTCTGGCGGCAGGCCCGCTTCGTAGAGGATATCGGCCAGCAGTAACGCCGTTAGCGGCGTCAGCTCCGTGGGCTTGAGCACCATGCGGTTATTGGTGGCGATGGCGGGCGCGATCTTGTGCGACACCATGTTGAGCGGATGATTGAACGGCGTGATCGCCGAGATCACGCCCAGCAGCGGCACA
Source organism: Hyphomicrobiales bacterium (assembly GCA_031431475.1). GTDB lineage: Bacteria > Pseudomonadota > Alphaproteobacteria > Rhizobiales > Beijerinckiaceae > JADCCX01. Next base: position 90,227 of record JANPDL010000032.1, on the reverse strand, counting down.
CGCGTCGTGAAAATCTTGCGCTGCTTGCCATTGGGGCTGATGTCGCAGGCGAAGGTCTCACCGTCATCCTTGATGCAGAGCTGGCCGGCGAAGGAATAGACGTCGTAGGCGCGCGTCGCCTCGTAGAGCGAATCTTTCCAGCACAGGCCTGATTCCGCCGTGATCACCCGGGCTACCTCTTCCCGGCGCTTCGCCAGTAACTCCGCAGTCCGCAGCAGGATTTGCTGGCGCTCGTAGCGCGTGAGTTTCGGTGTGAAGGCCTTGGCTCTGGCAAAAGCATCGCGCACATGCTCCGGGCGTCCGGCGGGTACCGTGCCAACCACAGAGTTATCATAGGGGTTGCGCACCTCGATGACATCATCGGTCGAGACCCGTTTTCCCGCGATGCGCATAGCTTCGCGCCTGACAGGCATGGTCATGCGTGCTGTTTCCCTGCGTTCTGGGTCCAGTCGGCTTTTGTCCAGTTCATGGCCACTGTAAATACATCGAAGGTGCGTAGCCGGTGGCCGTCCGGCACAGTGACGGGCCGGTTCGATATCATTGGCACCTTCTGCTCGCTGAGGCCGCCATGTGAGCGCAATGGCTCATCAAGACCGGAAAGATCATGCAGTTCGGGTGAGGTTCCCAAGGTCTTGTGACGCGTCGATATCACCACGATATCGCCGATCCGGTCAGGCGGCAGCTCGAAACGCCTGCAGGCCTCATCACGGGTGATCGCGACCTCGATGCCGGGAATGGCCGAGAGTTTCGCGATCAGGTCTGGCACGCTGGAATCCGGCGGGACATAGACCGTGGCGAAGGAGCCCAGCGCACCGTGATGCGCCACGTAGGGGTCCGTAATCGGAAGGATGACGCGCGCCTTGCCTTTGTTGAGCCATTGATCGAACCGGCTCTGGAGATAGACAACATCGGGCGTGCCATCGGCCAGATGCTTGTCATTCATGCCGTGGTCAGCCGTTGCCACAATCACGCAGCCCAGCGCATCAAGCTTCGCCAGATAGCCGTCGATCATGGCATAGAAATCGTTGGCAATCTTCGATCCTGGTGCCGCCTTGTGCTGGATGTAATCCGTGGTCGACAGATACATCAGATCGGGGCGCATGGTTTCGATGAGCTTCACGCCTGCGGCAAAGACAAACTCAGAGAGATCGCCCGAATAGACCTCGGGCAGCGGCTTGCCGACGAAGCGTAGGACCTTGTCGATGCCGTTGTCCGCAATGGTCGCCTGGTCCGCCTTTTCCGATGAGAAGGCGACGGCGCGGCCCGTGCTGTAATCGAGACCGTTGGAGAGCAGCAGGCGCAATTTGTCCTTCGCCGTCACCATCGCGACCTTGCGCCCCGCCGCAAGGACTGCCGCCAGAATGGTAGGTGCGCGCAGGAACTTCGGGTCATTCATCATGACCTCGGTTCCTGTGGACGGATCATAGAAGAAGTTGCCCGCGATGCCGTGGACGGCGGGCGGACGGCCCGTGATGATCGACAGGTTGTTGGGGTTCGTGAAACTGGGGATGACGCAATCCGCGATCAGGCTTGCGCCACTTTGCATCATCCGCGCGAAGGTCGGTGCAACACCGGCTTCGATGGCTTTCTCAATATAGCCGGGCTCCGAGCCATCAATGCAGATCACGACGGTTGGTTGCGTCGGGATAATGTAGGTTCGGTCGTTGACGGTGACGATTGTTTGCATCGATCTGATCCTCAGGCCGCTTTTCTCGGCGTCAGCGTAACACCCATTTCACTCGTCACGTCGCGCACCGCACCCAATGCCCCCCGCATGTCCTCTGGATAGAGCCGCCCGATGCAGCCGATGCGAAAGGAGTCGGCAACGGTCAGCTTGCCCGGATAGATCACATAACCCCGGTCCTTGAGTGCATCATAGAATGTCTGGAACACGAATTTGGGATCGTCCGGCATATGGAATGTGACGATGATCGGGGCCTGCAGATGATCGGGCAAAAGCGTTCTGAAGCCCAGCGCTCGCATCCCGTCGATCAGCACCTTGCCGTTCTCGACGTAGCGTCCACCCCGGCCTTTCTGGCCGCCCTCGGCATGAAACTCGGTGAGCGCCTGATGGAAGGCTACGATGACATGGATCGGTGGAGTGAAGCGGTACTGGCCTGTTTTCTCGAAATTCACCCATTGATCGTAGACGTCCAGCGTCAGTGTCGTGGCATTGCCCTTGAGGCCGGGCAATACAGATTTGCGAGCCACCACGAAGCCAAGGCCCGGCACGCCTTCGATGCACTTGTTGGATGAAGCGGCGATGGCATCGGCATGGGCCTTCTCGGCGTCCAGTGGCAGCGCACCGAAGGCGCTCATCGAATCGACCAGATAGGACTTGCCATAACGGGCGGCGAGGACACCGATTTCATGTACTGGATTGAGAATGCCCGACGTGGTCTCGCAATGCACTGCGAAGACATGGGTGATGGATTTCGTGCGCTTCAGGATGACTTCGATTTTTGCCAGATCCGGCGGCGTATCCTCCGGCGTTTCCAGAACGACAGACTTGCGCCGCGCGATATCGAGAATGCGCTTCGCCCGGTGTCCGTAGGCCCCGTTGACGATCAGCAGGACTTTTCCATTGGGCGGCACGAAACTGGTCAGCATGGCCTCGACCGCAAAGGTACCCGAACCCTGGATCGGCACAGTGACGAAGCTCTGTGGCGCATGCACAATGGCGGGCAGTGCTTCCAGCACCTCGTGGTTGATGCGCAGGAAAGTGGCATCACGCGAGCCCCAGTCATGGACCATGACGGCTTTGACGGATTTCGAGGTGGTCAAAGGCCCCGGCGTCAGCAGGAATGGGTCACCCGTCTCGGATTTTGCGACTGTCAGAGCGGCGTTTGTCATCGGATGGGGCTCCCGTTGTGATCCAAAGCTACGGAGACGCTTGCTATTTGTCCAATACCTGCTTTGGATAGCTTATATAGATCATATCAATATGACAGAGAGATCATGCTGACCGGCCTGAAAGCCTTCCATGCCGTCGCCGTCGCGGGCAGCTTCACCCGCGCTGCTGCCGCCATCGGACTCAGCCAGCCGACCCTGTCGAGTCAGGTGGCGCTGCTGGAGGCCAAACATGCAGTGAGCCTGTTCGACCGCAAGCGTCGGGGAGTCACGCTCACGCCGACGGGAAAGCGGCTGCTGGACGTAACCAGTCGCATTTTCTCGGCAGAGGAAGAAGCGCTGGACCTGCTGCGCGGCGCGCGCAGCATCCAGACCGGCCATCTGCGCATCGCGGCTGATAATGCCTCGCATGTCATGCCCGTACTGGCCCGCCTGCGCGCTGCAAATCCCGGCCTGACCTTCTCCATGAGTATCGACAATTCCACCAACATCTTGCAGCGGCTGCTGGACTACGAGGCCGATCTGGGCGTCATGGCGCGGCTGACCTCAGATCCGCGCATCTTCAGTCTGCGGCTCAAACGCGACCGGCTGATCCTTTTCGTGCCCGCCAGCCATCCATTGGCAGCGCGGTGTTCTGTCGGCATCGCCGAATTGCAGGGCTGTGATATCGTGCTGCGCGAACCCGGTTCGGTGACGCGTGAAGTTTTCGAGGCAAGCCTGACCCACGCCAGTGTCAGGCCGGGCAGGCTTGTCGAGGTGCAAAGCCGGGAGGCTGTGCGGGAAACCGTGGCGGCGGGCTTCGGCATTGGCGTGATTTTCGAGAGTGAACTGGGCAGCGACCCGGCTTTCAGACCTGTCGTGGTGCATGATGCCGACCTTGAGGTTGCTGAATATGTGGCTTGTCTTGAAAACCGCAGAAGGCTAGCGAATATCAAGGGCTTTCTGGATATCGTGCAGGTTCTTGTGTCTGGTGACAGCATCCCGGCGGGGCAAGATTGAAAACCAAGTCAAGGCGCAAGCGCCCACCAATCCATGTTATGGCGTATGGCGTGCACGTTTTCACCGCGCTGGGCGCAGCGCTGGGCTTCCTTGCGCTGAAGGCGGCCCTTGAAGGACAGATCGCGCTGTGCTTCGTCTGGCTGTCAGTGGCCTTGTTTGTTGACGCTGCGGACGGGCCAATGGCACGCAAGCTGAATGTGCAGGAGACGGCATCCCGGTACGACGGCGCTACGCTCGATCTGGTGGTGGATTTCATAACCTACGTCTTCGTTCCCGCCGCCGTGCTGCTGCGTCCCGAGATCATGGCCGCGCCGTGGGGGCTTGCGGCAGGACTGCTGATCACCATCGGCAGCGCGCTCTATTTCGCCGATACCACGATGAAAACCCATGACTGGTGGTTCCGCGGCTTTCCCGCGACATGGAACATCATCGTCTTCTACATCGCGATATTCAAACCGCCCTCGATCCTCTCCTTCGCCATTGTCGCTGTCCTCACTGCAATGATGTTCCTTCCCGTTGTCTTCGTGCATCCCGTGCGGGTAACGCGGCTCAGGGGCCTTACCATAGCCGCCTTGCTGGTCTGGGCAGCTGCTTCGGCGACAGCGCTTTGGCAGGACCTGACGCCGGGATGGCCGGTCAAGGGCGTGTTGCTGGCCTGCGTGGTCTATTTCTCCGGATTGGGCTTTATCCGAGAGAACCCTTCGAGCGAGGCCTGATGCCGCTCCTCACCATCGCCGGAACCACGCGCGACATCGAGCTAATCGTCTTCGACAAGGACGGCACACTGGTCGATTTTGATCTCCTATGGGCCGGAAAACTGGTGCATGCCGTGGAATCCGTGCTGGCAGCCGCTCCATGCCTGCCGGAGCTTAGGGCGCGGCTTTTTGCAACGCTCGGTATCCACAGCAACGGCAGAAGCGTCATCCCGGAAAGCCCGCTTGCCGTATCGACTTTGGCCAAGCTCGGCATGGCGACGACAGTCGTGCTCTATCAGAACGGCGTCTCGTGGCATGAGGCTGAACGGCTATCGCGTGATATCTTCATGCCTGCCATCGAAGTCTTGCCGCGCCCGCAGGATATCAGACCCATCGGCGATGTCAGCAGTCTGCTGCAGAGGCTAAACGAGCATGGTTTCCGGCTCGCTGTCTTCACCAGTGATGATCGCAATGCGACTGTGGCCACCCTACCGATGCTGGGTATCGCAGATCTGGTCCAGACCATGGTCTGCGGTGATGATGCGATTCCGGGAAAACCGTCCGGTGCGGGGCTGTTGCATCTTGCCCGCCATTTCAGCACACGCCCGGAAGCTATCTTGATGGTTGGTGATTCCATGACTGACATGACATCGGCGCAGGATGCCGCTGTTGGATGGCGTGTTGGCGTGCTGTCAGGCACCGGTCATCGCGACGGGCTGGCTAGGATTGCTCACCAGGTTGTGGATGATATCCATGCGTTGCGGCCTGACGCTCAGGGCTGATATTGTTCATGTCGCCGCTGCAGGCGTGCTGCCCCGCTCGATCACCCTGAAGGGGATCTCGACAAGGCGCGCCGGTCCAGAACGCAGATCATCCCTTTCTTGCAGAAGCTTAGCAGTCATAAGGCCAAGCTGGACGGCATCGACGCCAACAGTCGTCAGTGGAGGCGCACTGCACCGCGAAACCTCAAAGTCACCGAAGCCGACGATTCCCAGGTCGCGGGGAATGGACACGCCTGACTGGATCGCCTGCATCATGAAACCGAAAGCGCAGGGGTCAGACACGCACATCACGGCATCAGCGTCCGGCCATTTCTGGCGCACGGCATGATAGGCCGCTCCTCCCTCTGTCATGGACACCGGCGGTGCTGACTGGAGGTGGACGCGCGGTGGTCCGAGACCCATCTCCTGCAGACCTGCGGTATAGCCTTCCCGGCGCCGCGCGCCGCGCGTATCAGCATCATGCGTTTCGCCGACATAGACGATCCGGCGATAGCCGCGATCCGCCAGGAACGTGACCATCGCTTTCGCCGCAGCGAAGTTCGAAAAGCCAACCTGATGGCCGACCGGATCAGGTGGCAGGTCCCAGATCTCCACGACGGGAATGCCGCTGTCACCCAGCAGCTTTCTGGTCCTCGCCGAATGGGCATCTGCCGTCAGCACGATGGCTTCCGGCCTGCGCCGCAGCAGATCGAGCACGATCCGCTCCTCTCGCTCCGGCAAATAGTTTGTCTGGCCCAGCAGGACCTGGGTGCCGTCCACTTCCAGTGTCTCGATGATGGCCTGCACTGTCTCGGCAAAGTGCGGATTGTTGAGGGACGGCACCAGAACAGCCACGAAGCCCGAGCGCTGCGAAGAAAAGCTCGCCGCAATTTGATCCGGCACATAGCCCAGCCGTTCGATAACCCCCAGAATCTGCTTGCGGGTATCAGGCGCGATGCGCCCGTCCTTGCGAAGCGCGCGCGACACCGTCATCGTCGATACACCTGCCGCTGCGGCAACATCCGTCATCTTGATGCGCATCACGTCGAGATCGTCTTTCCTTGTTCGCCCGGTATTTTCCCTAGTGACATTTGTCTCAAGGCGATGCTAGCATTGTTATCGATAACACAAGCTGCGGCAATGGCCTGTCCATCCAAGCCGCGCATCAGGAAACGCAACGTCGCACAGCGGCTCACGCCGGTGCCTTGAAGAGGAGGAATGCATGCGCATCTCACGCCGGAATACCTTAAAATTTGGCCTATCCGCAGCCGCTGCTGCCGCTGTCCCGATGCCATTCGTTGCGCGGGCGCAGGGCACGGGCTGGAGCAAGCTCCGGGGACAGAGCATCGTCGTTAACTGGCCGGCGCATCCCCACTATGCCGTTGCCAAGACGCTTTTGCCGAAATTCACCGAGGAAACCGGCATCAAGGTCGAGCTCGACGAGATGCAGTATCTCCGGCTCAAGGACGCGCAGGTCCTGCAGATGTCGAAGCCAAAGGGCGATTACGACGTCGCGGTCTATGTCATCATGTGGAAGACCGAGTACGTGCAGCGCAAGTTCCTGACCGAGCTGGAGCCGATGTTCCAGAACGCGGAACTCGCCATGCCGGGTTATGACCGTGGCGACATCATCAAGGGTTATTACGAAGGTCTCGGCCTCGTTGGTGGACCGCGCGGCTATCTGCCGGGTCCCGGTGCCAAGCTTTACGGCATTCCCTACGGCGCGGAATGTTCGGTGCTCGCTTATCGCAAGGATATTTTCGCCAAACACAATATTCCCGTGCCTGTCACCTATGACGACATGCTGAAGGCGGCTCGCATCATCAAGGACAAGGAGCCCGGCATGGGTGGCCTCGCCCAGCGTGCGCAGGCGGGCCATCAGGTCACCACGGGGTGGTTGAACCATCTCACCCCGCATGACGGCCAGATCATTGATGACAAATACATGCCGCGCGTAACCGATGATGCGGCGATCAAGACCACACAGGTCTACAAGGAATTCATCGAAACCGGACCAACAGGCGGTGCCGCCTTCGATTTCGGTCAGATGATGAACTCGTTCCTGCAGGGTCAGTCTGCCATGTATTGCGACTCGATCTCGATCTTCGGGCCTGCGGCTGATCCGACAAAATCGAAGATTTCCGAGACGGTCGGCTATGCCTTGCATCCCAAGGCAGTGAAACATTCTGGCGAACTCGGTGGCTTTGGCATGGCCATTCCGTCGAACTCGACCAAGAAGGAAGCGGCTTTCGCCTTCATCCAGTGGATGTCATCGAAGGCACAGGACGTGGCAGCGGCAGCGGCTGGTGGCCAGCCAATGCGTATGTCCACTTTGGACCATCCCGATGTGAAGAAGCGCTATCCTGTTGATATTTACCGGGAGTGCCTGAAGATCTCCAACCCGGACTGGCGTCCGATCATCAACGAGTGGACGGAAATATCCGAAAAGGTTCTCGGCGTGCATCTCTCCAACGTCATCACGGGCAAGGAAGAGATCAAGCCCGCGATGGCCGAGGCTTCCGCCAAGATCAAGGCGATTTGCGAGCGCGCGGGCTACTACAAAGCCTGATGATCATAGAAAGCCCGGTCTGTCTTCAGCGCCGGGTTTTCTGTTTCGTCCCATCGTCAATCCCTATCGGCGAGATCCATGGCCTCTTCCATAGTCCAGTCGCGTGCAGTCCCCTATCTCTTCATCGCACCCGCCGTTGCAGTCATGCTGGTGGGGTTGCTCTATCCCGTGATGGAAGCCTTGCGGCTCTCCTTCTATGAGCTGAAGCTTGGTGAGGAGGTACGGCCGGAGGCCTTTCGCGGCCTCGCCATCTTCATCGAGGCGCTGGGCGATTCCTCGGTGCGTGAATCCATGCTCGTGACGCTGAAATATGCTTTCGTCATTGTGGCGATCGAAATGGGCATTGGCGTTGGTTTTGCCCTGCTGCTGGAAAAGCCGTTCCGGGGCATGAGCCTGTTCCGCACGTTGTTCATTCTGCCCATGATGATCGCGCCGATCTGTGTGGGCCTGATCTGGCGCTATATGTTCGATGCCAATGCCGGGCCGATCAACGCCTGGCTGTCCCCCTTCGGCATACAGCCGACATGGCTGGCGGATTCCACCCTGTCGTTTGTGGCGATCTGCATTGCCGATATCTGGCAGTTCACGCCCTTCGTGCTGATCATGGCGCTGGCCGGATTGCAGGGGCTGGACCAGTCCTCGGTCGAAGCCGCCACCATCGACGGTGCCAGCACATGGCAGGTGATCTGGCATGTGAAGGTGCCACTGCTCGCACCCATTCTGATGATCACTCTGCTGATGCGGCTGATTGATGCGCTGCGTGGCCTCGAGGTGGTCTTTGCCATGACCAATGGCGGCCCGGGGCTGTCAACCGAACTGTTTCCGCTGCATATTTACAAAAGCGCATTCGTGACACAGCGCATGGGCCATTCCGCAGCCCTGTCGGTGTGTCTGCTGTTCGTGACGACGCTGCTGAGTGCCGCGCTTCTGTTGCGCCACAACCCGCTCAAGCGGGTGGGTGAATCATGACGACCAGCGTGCTTATGAGCCGGGAAGGCTGGCGCGAGACAGGGCGGTTTTCGCTGGTCCTGCTGCTGGCCGTCGTTATCCTCGTGCCGCTGCTGGTGATGGGATCGACCTCGCTGAAGACCCAGAAACAGGTCTTTGATTCCGGCTTCTCCTTCTTCTTCGTGCCCACCCTCGACAATTATCGCGAGGTGCTGACGGGTCGCTTTCTGGGCTATCTCGGCAACAGCATCATTGTCGGTGTTGTCGCCACCCTGCTGACGTTGGTGATGGGGGCGATGTGCGCCTATGCGCTGTCGCGGTTCCGCTTCATCGGGCGCGCGCCACTGGCGATTGGTACGCTGCTCCTGCGCACCATTCCGCCCGCAGTGCTCGCCATTCCGGTCTATGTTATCTGGAACCGCTTCGGCATTGCGGACGGGCTTGGCGGGTTGATCCTCGTCTATGTCGCTTTCAACCTGCCCTTCACGATCTGGCTGCTCTACGGTTTTATCGAGCAGGTGCCGGGCGAGCTGGAAGAAGCCGCGATCATGGATGGATGCGGACCATTCCGCACCTTCTTCCTGCTGATCCTGCCGCTGCTGAAACCGGGCCTTGCTGCGGCATCGATCTTCACCTTCCGCATTGCCTGGAACGAGCTGGTGCTGGCCTCGGTGCTAACCAACAGGGCGACGCGGACGGCGTCCTTCGGCGTGTATCTCTTTATTACAGATGTTGGCATCGACTGGGGTAAGCTGATGGCGGCAGGTGTGCTGATCGCGCTGCCGCCACTCATCTTCACGTTTATCGCCGCGCGCCAGATCATTGCGGGGCTGACGGCGGGTGCGGTCAAGGGGTGATGCTCGAGCTTCTGCTGAACTGGCTGTCGGAACCACTTGATCCGTCACGCGCACATCTCGTCGATAGTGCGGTGGCCTGGCACGGGCGGCTGATGGTTGCTTCCTGGGGATTTCTGCTGCCGCTCGGCGTGCTGATCGCGCGTTTCTTCAAGATACTTCCGCGCCAGCACTGGCCTGACAAGATCGACAGCCGGGTCTGGTGGCGGTCGCATCTGGTGCTCCAGTATTCGGGTGGTCTGATGATGCTTGCGGGGATAGGTTCACTCGCAATTGGCGGACACTGGCGCGGGGCAGGTCATGTCCATGGCCTGTTGGGCTATGCGGTTCTGGCCCTCGGCGTGTCGCAGTTTCTCGCGGGTTGGTTGCGTGGCTCGAAGGGTGGACCGACAGAACCTGAGATTAGAGGCGATCACTACGACATGACGCCGCGCCGACGCATCTTTGAGTCTTTTCACAAGACAGCTGGCTATATGGCATTGCTGCTGGCTATTGCCGCTATCCTGACCGGACTTTGGCATGCCAATGCCCCACGCTGGATGGGATTGCTGCTGGTGGGTTGGTGGCTGCTGTTCGTTGTGGCCTATGCATTGCTCCAGAACAGAGGCCGTGCCATCGATACCTATCAAGCGATCTGGGGGCCGGATCGTAGCCATCCCGGCAATACGGCAAGATCAGGGGGGTGGGGCATGCGTCGACTGAGCCCGGGACCGGAAGAGGACAAATGAGCCAGACCATTCAGCACGATCCGCGCTTTGGCAAGCTGGTGATCGGGCATGCCAAACTCGAGAAGCTCTGGACCGGTTGCCGCTGGGCCGAGGGACCGGCGTATTTTCCGGCTGGCCGCTATCTGGTGTGGTCGGATATCCCCAACAACCGGATGATGCGCTTTGATGAAACGGACGGCTCCGTCTCGGTCTTCCGCGAACCCAGCCAGAATTCCAATGGCAATACGACGGACCGGCAGGGACGGCTGGTAACCTGCGAGCATCTGACCCGGCGTCTGACCCGCACCGAGCATGACGGTTCGATCCGGGTCCTGGCCGACAGTTGTGATGGCAAGAGGTTCAACTCGCCCAATGATGCGGTCGTGAAATCGGATGGTTCGATCTGGTTCAGCGATCCGACCTACGGCATCGACAGCGACTACGAGGGCGAGCGAGCCGTGTCGCAGACCGGTGGCTCATTTGTCTATCGGCTGGATGCCAAGACAGGGAAGGTCACGACTGTCATCCGGAATCGCATCAAGCCCAACGGCCTCGCCTTTTCGCCTGATGAAAGCCTGCTCTATGTCGCGGATACGGGGGCATCCCATGTGCCGGGACTGCCAGTAACGATCCATGCTTATCCTGTCGGAAAGAGTGGCTCCTCCGTTGGCAAGCCGAAGCTGTTCGCGACCTGTCCTGAAGGATTTTTCGATGGCTTCCGCGTTGACCGGGCGGGCAACATCTGGACCTCGGCAGGCCGTGATGTGTTCTGCTACGCGCCAGATGGTGTGCATATCGGCACTATCCCGGTTGGCGAAATCGTCGGCAATGTCTGCTTCGGCGGTGTGAAGCGCAACCGGCTTTATATCTGTGGGCAGACGTCGCTCTATGCGATCTTTCTCAATACGAACGCCGCCGTCTGAGGCGAGCGCCTGTCGCAATCGTGGCGATATCCCGGATCATGCCGCTCTGGCGGATCTGCCGGTCTGTGGGTCAGGCCCCAGCAGGAAATCGACGAGCAGATCGCGCACCTTGGCGAACATCGCAACGCCGTTGCTGGTGGCAAGCCCAAGCGCGCGAGCCTCTTCGATCAGCGGCGGCACCTCGGGTTTGGTCACGACATCGCCGACGAACTGACCCGCGCGCAGCGATCCAGGACGGATAGCAAGGGGATCGCCCTCACGCATGCCCAGTGGGGTCGCATTCAGGACGATATCATGGCTCGATGCATTATTGTCGGAGGCGTGGACTGGAAACCCGGCTGCGGCGAGGCGCTGCACGAGATTATCGCGGCGCGCTGTGTCGATATCGGCAAGGGCGAGGCGCGCAACGCCAGCCATCGCCACGGAATGCGCAATAGCCGTTCCCGCGCCTCCTGTGCCCACCAGCAGCGCGCGCTTGCCCGTGAAAACACATCCGTTCTCTTTGCAGGCCTCCACAAAGCCAAGACCATCGAACATATCGCCGTGCAGGTGGCCATCGTCAGAGCGGCGGATGACGTTGACCGTGCGCAGGAAACCGGCCCTCTCGCTGACGCTGTCGCAGGCCTCATAGGCCGCAAACTTGTGCGGCACCGTAATGATGATTCCGTCCACATTCCGCGTGGCGCGCATCGTCGCGATATAGTTGGCGAAGTCGGCGGGGCTCACTTGCATCGCGACGCAGATAGCATCCACTCCGCGCGCCTCGAAGGCCCGCGTCACCCCGTTGGGGGATTTGACCTGTCCGACCGGATCACCGACCAGCGGGAACAGCCGCGTGGCTCCGTTCAGGGCCTCAAGCATTGGGCACCTGCATTCCGCCGCCGAGGAACAATTGTGCCACCCTAGGATCGGCCAGCACATTTGTTGCCGTATCCTCGATGCGGGTCTGGCCCTGTTCAAGCACCAGCGCCTGATCCGACATCTGCAAAGCCTGTTTGGCATTCTGCTCGATCAGCAGGATCGAGACACCTGCATCCCTCAGCCCGGTCATGATACCGAAAACTTCCTGCACCATCAGCGGGGAGAGGCCGATGGAGGGCTCGTCAATCAGCATCAGCTTTGGTCTCAGCAGCAGGCCACGCGCAATCTCCAGCAGCTTCTGCTGGCCACCGGAGAGCGTGGAGGCCTGCGCATCGGCTTTTTCCCGCAGCATGGGAAAGCGCGTCATCATCTGCGCAATCAGACCGGGCAGGGCGGACTGGTCCGAGAGCGCCACACCGCCAAGCTCCAGATTGTGCTTGACCGAAAGCTCAGGGAAGATGTTGCGGCCCTGCGGCACGTAGGACACGCCGATATCCAGCATTTTTCGCGGCGTGAAACCGGTCACATCCTGGCCATCAAAGACGATCTTGCCCGTACGCACCGGCAGCATGCCGAAGATGGTCTTAAACATCGTTGATTTGCCAGCACCATTCGGACCAATCACCACAGTGATCGCGGCGCGCCGGATTGTCGCCGTGGTGCCGTTGAGGATTGTCATCTTGCCGTAGCCGGAGACAACGTCGCTGAGTGTCATAACAGGGGTTGCCGCTGTCATCGCTGCCTCAATGGCCAAGACTCAATGTCCAAGATAGGCCTCGATCACTTTCGGATCGCGGCGGACTTCTTCGGGCGAACCTTCCGCGATGATCTGCCCTTCGGCCAGTACCAGAATGCGGGTGCACAGGCTCATCACGAATTCCATGTTGTGCTCGATCACCACGAAGGTGGCGCCGGTCTCGCTGTTGATGGCCTGCAGCCGCTCTTTCAGGTTGGCAAGCATCGTCAGGTTCACGCCGCCCGCCGGCTCATCCAGCAGAACGAGGCGTGGACCGGCCATGAACGCCATGGCGCAATCCAGCAGCTTCTGCTGGCCATAGGAGAGGGCGGAGGCTTTCTCGTCCGACAGGTGGTCCAGGCGGAAGAACGCAATCATGCGGTTTGCAGCATCGGTCAATCCGGCGTCACGCTTGCCGACAAGGCGTCCGAAACGGCTGCCCTGATGCTCCTGTCCCGCCAGGATCAGGTTTTCGCGAACCGTCAGTTCCGGGAAGACCTGGAGCAGCTGGAAGGTGCGGCTCATCCCCAATCGGTTCAGCTCGGAAGGGCGCAACCCTGACACGCTCTTGCCGTCGAGGCGCACATCACCCTTGTCCGGAGTGAGCTGGCCAAGGATGCAGTTGAACAGGGTGGATTTGCCTGATCCGTTGGGTCCGATCAGTCCGAGGATCTCGCCCTCGCAAACATCGAAGGTCACGCCGCGCACGGCATGCACGCCGCCGAAGGACTTGGCGACATCGCGCACTTCGAGGACGGTCTTGCCGGTTGCCGGGCTCATGGCCTGGCTCCCTCGAGCGTCGGCCCCTTGACGTCCGCATGTGGTCGACGTTTTGGCGTCAGCAGCGAGGAGATCGCTCCAGCAAATCCGCGTGGCATGAAAGCGATCATGCCGATGACGAGGACGGCGTAGATCAGGATGTAGGAGGCATGGCTGGCCCATGTGTAGCCCGCCCCTACCAGCGAGGACTGGAAGGTCTCGATCCACAGCGGCAGCAGCACCGCCACCGCAGCGCCGATGAAGGGGCCGATGAAATGCCCGATGCCACCGACCACGACCATCAGCAGGAACAGCAGGGATTTCTCAAGGGTGAACGGGTTTGGATCGATAAACTCAACCAGCGGCGCAAACAGCGCGCCTGCAAGTCCGCCATAGGCAGAACCGATGGCAAAGGCGAGAAGCGTGTATTGCCGGACATCCACGCCAAGGCTTTCAGCCCTCACCGCGTTCTCGCGCAGCGCCGTGAAGGCGCGGCCCCAGGGTGACTTCACCAGCCACCACATGGCAGCCGCGAGCACAATCGTCGCGATCAAGATAAAGTAGGTGTAGCGATGCGGCAGGCGGCGCGAGGGTGACATCTCGATGCCGAACACGCTTGGACGCGGGATATCCTGGATGCCGAAGACACCGCCGGTCAGCCATTCCTCATTGCGGAACACAAGCCACATCAGCACGGAGAAGGCGAGTGTGACGAAGGCGAGGTAGTGCTTCTGCACACGCAAGGCCGGAAAGCCGATGATCAGGCCCAGCAGGAAGGTGAAAACGGCAGATACCGCCATGGCGGTCAGCAGCGAGAACGGCGACCAGGCCAGTGTCACCGGTGCGGCCACGAAGGGAAACGAGAGGGCCAGCGTTCCGCCCTTGATCATCAGCGCGGTCGTGTAGGCGCCCACGCCCATGAAACCAGCCTGCGCCAGCGTTTCCTGTCCGGCGTAGCCCATGATGAGGTTCACGCCGAGTGCGGCAACAGTCGTCACCAGCCAGAGCGACATGATGTTATTGCCGTAGCGCCCCAGCCACATCGGCGCGATGAATGCGAGGACAAGCGCGACGGCGAGCAGCAGAAGGGGAAAGTGGCGCTTCATACCGAACGCTCTTCACGGCGCCCAAGCAGACCTTGCGGCCTGAACAGGATGATCACCACGAGCAGCAAAAGCGGCACGGCCAGACGGTAGCGGCTCGAGACATAGGCCGCCGCGAGATTGTCGAGAACGCCGACGACCAGACCGCCGACGATGGCACCTCGCACCTGATTGAAGCCACCGACAATAGCCGCAACGAATGCCGTGAGGCCCAGAACCTCGCCATTGGTGAACTTGGCCAGATAAATGGGAGAAATCAGCAGCGACGCGACAGCGGCCAGGCCAGCGTTGATCAGGAAGGTGTAAAGCACCATGCGCTCGACATCGACGCCCAGAATGCGCGCAACTGTCGGATTCTGCGCCGTTGCCTGCATCTGGCGGCCCGTGCGGGTGCCCCCCAGGAACCATTGCAGCAGGATGATGGTGGAAACGGCGACGACCAGCACACCGATCTGCGCCAGCGAAATCTTCACATCAGCGACGGAATAGACAACATCGGGCAGGATCGTCGGGAAGCGCTGGCCTTCTGCGCTGTAGAATTCCTTGACACCGTCCTTCAGGAGCAGCGAGAAAGCGATGGTGGAGATCACCAGCGGTAGCGTACCCTTCTGGCCGATCAGGGGGTCGACGATCACATGCTTGAAGGCAAAGCCGAGAATGGCGAGTGCGCAGGCGATGGAAAAGATCGCGGCGATACCGAACGGCATGCCCAGTGCGGACATCCCGGCCAGCGCAAAGAAGGCAGGGACCATCACAAACTCACCCTGCGCGAAGTTGATGGTCTGCGAGGTCTGCCACAGCAGAGTGAAGCCGATAGCTGCCAGCGCATAGATCGATCCGGTGGCAATGCCGGCAATCAGCAATTGGAAGAAGTCGGTCATGACCGCTCCGAAATGGGCTGCTGGTGAACTAAACCAATCACTTTTGGTGCAATACCCCATCCGCCGGTGAGGCGGACAGGGCTTTGCTGAGCTTTGAGAAGCTTACTTCAGCTTCGGCAGGGTCTTGCTGATGATCTGCTTGCCGTCCTTGATCTCAGCCAGGAAGGAGATGCGGTCGATTTCGCCCGTTTCGTCCCATGAGGCTTCGATGAGGATGCCGGGCTCCTTGTCCGGAGTGATTGTCAGGCCACGCAGAGCCGCCGCAATTGCCTTGGGTTCCAGCTTGCCTGCCTTTTCCGCCGCTGCCTTGACCATGAACAGGGCGATATAGCCCTTGATGCCGTTGTGGTCAGGCTTGGACTTGTAACGCTCCTCGAAGCGCTTGCCGAAATCCTGCACGGCAGGGATGGCAGCATCGACGGTCAGTCCCACATGGCCACGCACGCCGTTGGCGGAGGCTCCTGCGAGATCGACGACCTTCTGGCCGAGCAGCGTGGTTTCGCCGATCAGCGGCTTGTCCAGGCCCTGTTTCTTGGCTTCGATCAGGAAGCGGGCGCTTTCCTCTTCGTTCATGTAGACAAAAACGGCATCGGCATTGGCGCTCTTGGCCTTGACGACGTCTGCGGCAAAATCAGCCTGACCGGTTTCGGCCGAAATATCGGCAACAACCTTGATGCCACGCTTTTCGAGTTCCGGAATAATCGCGTTGCGACCACCTTTGCCAAAATCATTATTCTGGTAAAGCACTGTGATCGTTTTGGCCTTGAGATCAGTTGCCATATAGGCCGCGATCTTGGGCATCGAGACGTTCTGGCCGAACGACGTGCGGAAGATGTACTTCGAGCCCTGTGCCGTCAGGTTTCCTGCCTCGCCGCCGATGATCTGCGGTACTTCCGCGTCGTTCGTCAGCTTCAGGGTCGCGTTGACCGAGCCGGAGTAGATCGGTCCGAAAATGGCGATAGGCTTGGCATCCAAAGCCCGCTCGATGGCAGCGCGCGCCTTGCCGGGATCAGAGCCGGTGTCGATAAAATCGAGTTGGATTTTCCTGCCGAGGATGCCGCCCTTGGCGTTGATTTCCTCGACGGCCATGGTGGAAGCGTTCTTCCACATAGCACCCACCGTCGCGCCGCCACCTGACAGCTCGATGATGTTTGGAATGCGAATGACGTCCTGGGCAGAAACGCTGCTGTTGGCGACGGCCAGCGCTACAGCGCCAAAAAATACGCGACGATCCATGTTTCCTCCTTGGGGTCAGACGCCCCTTTTTATCCCTTGGCTTTTCCATAACCAATTTAAAACGGAATGCAAATCAGAAATAGAATTGCTTTTCACTTTTGAATTTGCAACTCTACGACACCCCTGTTCCGCGATAGCAGTGTTATCCTGCGACGGCGGCAACGGGATATCAACTTGGGAATATCATGGAGTAGGATATGAGCGGGGTTCTCCAGAGAACTCTCGGCATTCTGGAAGTTCTAACAGCGCATCCCGAGGGTAAATCCTTGGGCGCGATTGCCGAAAAGCTGAACATTCCGCTGAGTGCGGCGCACCGCCTGCTGGCTGAGCTTGCTGATCACGGCTACGTCAAGCAGCTGCGGGATCAGGGTGAATATGGGCTCTCGACCAAGCTCGTCGCCATGGTGCTGGACTACATGGGCGCTGCGGGAATCGTGGATTTCGCGCAGCCTGTGCTGGACCGGCTGGCGCAGGAAACCGGGGAGTTCGTTCGTCTCGCTGTGATCGACGGGGAGCGGCTGACCTGGGTGGCCCGCGCCCAAGGCGCGCGGCGCGGTCTGCGCTACGATCCCGATATCGATGTGTCAGCGCGCTTGTCCTGCACCGCAAGCGGTCATGCCTGGCTGATGACCATGTCCGAAGACGAAGCGCTGATGAAGGTGGCCCGTCAGGGTTTCGGCAAGCCTGAGGAATATGGGCCGCTGGCGCCCACCAGCCCGACTAAACTTCTGGAAATGCTGGCAGCGGCGCGCCAGCGCGGCTTCGGCATGACCCATGACATGTTTGCACCGGGTCTTGCCTCGATGGCGGTTGCGGTGCGGCGTAACGGCGAAAACCCGGTAGGTGTCCTGAGCATCGCCGGACCAACCGTCCGGCTTTCGGCGGAGCGGTTCCAGTCGCTTTATCCGGCGCTGGAAGCCGCTGCGCACGACATCGCAGTGGCCAGCGCAACCTCGCCGTTGTTTGCCTCACGGCGTGTCGTATCGAACGAGGCGGATCATGCGGGCTAACCGCGTGTCCGAAGGAGCCGGATCCGGCAGGATCTACCGCTTGTTCGCCTTCCGCCAGACCTCGAAATCGACCTTCGACTGCGGATCAGTCGGTGGATAGAGGCCGAGGATTGAGCGGCCCTCGAGCACCTTTTCCTGCACAAAATCCTCGAAGGCAGTCATCTCTGTGGCTTCCGCCGCGATCTCGTCAGCGATACCTGCCGGGATGACGATGACGCCCTCGCGGTCGCCTACGATTACATCGCCCGGAAAGACCGGCGCATCTCCGCAGCCGATAGGTCCATTGATATCGATGGCCTCGTGCAGTGTCAGGTTGGTGGGGGCGGACGGCTTCGAATGGTAGGCAGGCATCGCGTATTCCGCGATCTCCGGGCTATCGCGGAAACCACCGTCGGTGACTACGCCTGCAACCCCGCGTTTCATTAGCCGCGCGACGAGAATACCGCCTGCGGATGCCGCGCGCGCGTCTTTCCGGCTGTCGATGACCATGACGCAGCCTGGCGGGCAATCCTCCACCGCCTTGCGCTGCGGATGGTCGCGGTTCTGGAACGCAGAGATACCGTTCCGGTCCTCCCGTGCGGGCATGTAGCGCAAGGTAAAAGCCTCACCAACCATGTTGGGCCCATTGGGGTTCAGTGGCCGCACGTCCTGGATGAACTGGTTACGCAGGCCGCGCTTGAACAGAGCCGTGCAGAGCGTGGCGACGGAGAGCTTCATCAGGGCGGCGCGGGTGGCGGTGGAAAGGGGCATGGAGCAGATCCTTCAGAATATCGCAGGCTCGGATACCGGCGCACCAAAATCTGTTTCGAGGAAATCGAAATCGCAACCTTCATGCGCTTGCTTGATATGCTGGCTGAACATCCAGCCATAGCCGCGCTCGTAGCGCGGAGCAGGTTTGGGCCATGCTGCGCGCCGCGCGGCCAGCTCCGTCTCGGGAACTTCCAGCGAGATCGAGCGGTTGGGAATATCCACCGTGATGATGTCGCCTGTTTTCACCAGTGCCAGAGGTCCGCCGAGGTAGCTCTCCGGGGAGACATGCAGGATGCAGGCACCATAGCTGGTGCCGCTCATGCGCGCATCCGAGATGCGCACCATGTCACGCACGCCCTGCTTCACCAGCTTTTTTGGGATGGGCAGCATGCCCCACTCTGGCATGCCGGGACCGCCAAGCGGACCCGCATTGCGCAAGACCAGCACGGAGTCTTCCGTGACGTCGAGATCATCGAGGTCGATGCGTGCCTTGAGATCGGGATAGTCCTCAAACACCACCGCCTTGCCCGAATGCTTCAGGAATTTCGCCTTGGCGGCAGAGGGCTTCACCACGCAACCGTCAGGCGCGAGATTGCCACGCAGCACTGCAAGTGCACCCTCGTTGTAGATCGCGTTGTCCAACGGACGGATGACATCGTCATCGTAGACTGCGGCATCGTTCAGCGTCTCGGCCCAGGTCTGGCCCATGACATTGATCTGGTTAAGATCGAGGAAGGGCTTGAGCCGCGACAGCAGGCCCAGCAGGCCGCCGGCGTAGTAGAAATCCTCCATCAGATACTTGTCACCGGAGGGACGCACGTTGGCGATGACCGGAATCCTGCGGGAGGCCGCATCGAAATCATCAAGGCCGATGGCGTGTCCCGCGCGGCGTGCCATGGCGATCATGTGAATTACGGCGTTGGTGGAACAGCCCATGGCCATAGCGGTAACGATGGCGTTCTGGAACGCCGCATGGGTGAGGATCTTCGCTGGTGTGAGGTCTTCCCACACCATGCCGACGATACGCCGTCCGGCGTCAGCGCACATGCGGATATGGCCGCTGTCGACGGCGGGGAGGGAGGATGTGCCGGGAATGCACAGGCCCAGCGCATCGGCGAGCCCTGTCATGGTCGAGGCCGTACCCATGGTCATGCACACGCCGGGCGAGCGTGCGATACCCACCTCCATCTCCAGCCAGTCCTTGTCCGAAATGTTGCCGGCACGCCGCTCGTCCCAGTATTTGAAGGCGTCCGAGCCAGAGCCCAGAACCTTGCCCTTCCAGTTGCCCCTCAGCATCGGCCCGGCCGGCACGAAGATCGCGGGCAACCCGGCGCTGATCGCGCCCAGGATTAGCCCCGGCGTGGTCTTGTCGCATCCTCCCATCAGCACCGCGCCATCAACAGGATGCGAGCGGATCAGCTCCTCCGTCTCCATCGCGAGGAAGTTGCGGTAGAGCATGGTGGTGGGTTTCACCTTGCCCTCGGTCAGCGAAATCGCGGGCAATTCAATGGGGAAGCCGCCGACTTGCAGGATGCCGCGTTTCACGTCCTCCACCCGCGTCTTGAAATGCTGATGGCAGGTTGCGATCTCCGACCAGGTGTTGATCACCGCGATCACCGGCTTGCCGACATAATCCTCGGCCGAGAACCCCAATTGGTTCATGCGCGAGCGATGCCCGAAAGAGCGGAAATCATCCGGCGCGAACCAGCGGGCGGAACGGAGTGTATCGGGAGTCATCGGCAGCCTTCGGCTTCATATTGTTTGGCGATAGCCTGACATTCTCCGAAGAAAGGATCAATGGCGCTGAGAGATTGCACCTGCGGGCAAACAGGATAACTTCCAGTCCTGTTGTCAGCAGGAGGTAGTGAAACGATGATGATCGGCACTCACAAGGCGGATATTCTGCAGCGGCTGCGTGATTTCCGGCGGCATCCGGATCGTCTGGCCAAAATCTTCGCACCGGACCTGGAATGGCATTGCCAGCATCCGGTCAACGATGGCCATGGCAGTGCGGCGCTGTTCAAGGTGGCGGTTCTGCCACTGATCACGGCCATGCACGACGTGGAGCGTCGGGACGACATTGTTATGGCGGGGCAGTTCAGGGGTAATCTCTGGATCGCCACCATGGGCCATTACTGCGGCACGTTCACTGAACCGCTGTTCGGTATTCCGCCCACGGGTCATCTGGCCTTTTTGCGTTACGGCGAGTTCTACCGGCTTAGCCCCAACAATATCATCGTCGAGACGGTGTCGATCTGGGATATGATCGGTCTGATGCAGCAGGCGGGCGTCAATCCGTTGCCACGATCGCCCGGCGTCGAGGGTGTTATCCCCGGACCACGGACCCACGACGGCATCCCTCTGCTGGACCCGCATCCCGGCGATGCCCACGGCACGCTGAAACTGGTCGAGGCCATGATCGCGGGCTTGATGGAGTATGATGGCAAGACGCTGGAGAGCATGGCGCAGGAGCGTTTCTGGTCACCCGAGATGAACTGGTATGGCCCGGCTGGCATCGGCTCGAACCGGCGGCTTAAGGGCTTCCAGGATTTTCACCAGCGTCCGTTTCTGACAGCATTTCCGGACCGCAAGGGTGGCAACCACAAGGGGCGGATTGGCGATGGCATGTACTGCGCCTCCACCGGCTGGCCCTCGATTCAGGCAACGCATTCCGGGCCCTATCTCGGCCAGCCCGCGACCCATAAGCGCATCACCATGCGGGTCATGGATTTCTGGCGTCGTGAGGGTGATCAGCTGGCCGAGAACTGGGTATTCATCGACCTGCCTGACCTCTTTCTGCAATTCGGGCGCGATCTTTTCGCCGAAATGCATGCGCTCAACTTGAAGCGTTGATGGGTCTATCGCGCGGTTGGCCTCGCATCATCCGGGGATGGGTGCTGTCGGGATTGAGAGGGGAGTTGCTATGTGACGCGCCACCTGCTCATGGGTGCCAAACCACACACCGTCCTGTCCGATCCCCTTGGCCTTGATGTGACGGATCAGGTCTTCAAGAATGAAAATCCGCGATCGATACGTGATGACATGTGGGTGCATGGTTAGAAGGAACAAGCCGCATTCCGCATAGGCCCGGTCAAATTCGCGGATGAATATATCGAGCACGGCGGGTGGCGGCGTGTAGGGCCGAAGCGCCTGAAAGCGGTTCATGCTGAAATAGGGCGCGTCATCCCTGATCCACTCGACAGGCAATTCGACAATGCCTGTGGCCTCGCCATTTCCAGTAACTCATAAGGGTCATCGTCTGCCATTAGCGATGAATCATAAAGCAGGCCAAGTTCGCGCTGGATCCTCAATGTGGCTGGTGAGAAATCCCAGGACGGCGTGCGCATGCCGACGGGACGCAGGCCAGTGATTGTCTCAAGCGCATCGGCGGCGCGGAAATGCAGATCACGTTCGATGACTTCGGGCAGAACGGAATTCAACTCATGAATCCAGCCATGCAGGCCGATCTCGTGGCCCTCCGCAATCACTCGGCGTTGTTCGTCCGGGTAGAGCTTGGCCGCCACCGCAGGCACGAAGAACGATGCTGGAATGCTCTCGCGCTTCAGGATATCCAGTATGCGCGGAATACCGACGCGGTTGCCATACTGCCCCCATGACAGCCGCCCGATGGAGTTGCCGCCGTCGCGCAGTTCATTGGTGTCATGGTCGCTGTCGAAGGAGAGCGCCACGGCACAGCGCGCCCCGCCGGGCCATGAGGCAGGCTTGAGATTGCGCCCAGCGCGCACCTGATGCACACGGCGACGCCATTCCTCCTCGGGCCATTCCCAGGGGTTCTGCTCCATCATTCAGCCTTTTTTGTTAGCGGGAAGTGGCAGGACACTGCGTGAGCATGCCCGTCCAGATCAGGCGGATCGGTCTTGCATCTTGCCTTCACAAAAGGGCATCGCAGGTGGAAATGGCAACCCGATGGCGGCGAGAGCGGGGAGGGGAGTTCACCCTGGATAGGCTTGAACGTCACCAGCGCATCGCTGCCCGTCACCAGCTTGGGCACGCTATCGAGCAGCGCGCGCGTGTAGGGATGGCGCGGGTTTGCAAAAATCTCTGCCGCCGGACCCATCTCGACAATGCGGCCGAGATACATGATCGCCACCCGGTCGCAAATATGCCGCACCACGCCAAGGTCATGGCTGATGAACAGCATGGTCACACCAAGCTCACGGCGCAGCTTGAGGAACAGGTTGATGATCTGCGCCTGGATCGAGACATCAAGCGATGCCACCGGCTCGTCGCAGATCAGCACATCGGGCTGCATCGCGAGCGCTCGCGCAATGGCAACACGCTGGCGCTGGCCGCCGGAAAACTGATGCGGAAAGCGCTCGGCAGCATCAGCGGGCAGGCCCACGGCTTCGAGCCAGCGGCTGACATAGGCTCCGGCCCCCGCCTTCGTCACAAGCCCATGGGCCAGCGGGCCTTCACTGATGGTTTCGCCGATGCGCACGCGCGGGTCGAGCGAGGCGAAGGGGTCCTGAAACACCATCTGGATGCGGGTGGTAGTTTTCAGCGGGTTGCGCCCTTCGCCCATAACCGTCAGGCCATCGATCATGGCCTGGCCATTGCTAGGCGGATGAATACCAGCGACCACGCGGCCCAGCGTGGATTTCCCGCACCCCGATTCGCCCACCAGTCCCAGCACCTCTCCCCTGCGGATGTCGAACGAGACCTGATCAACGGCGTGAACCGTACGGGTTTCGACAGGGCTACCCAGCCAGGACGCCAGCCGGTCGCCAAAGCTGATGTCTGGGGTGAAGCGCTTGCTGACCGCCTCGACCTGAACCAGCGCTTCCCTTGACGTCGTCATGGCGCAGTCCCCCTAGCCAGAGCGTGATGGCATCTCAGGCTGCGAGCGCCATCGACGCTTAGGGCTGGCATCACGCCACATTCACCATCGGCGAAGTCGCAGCGCGGCCGGAAGGAGCACCCCTCAGGCAGGTCGATGAGCGAGGGCATGCTGCCGGGAATCTGGACCAGATCCTGCCCCGGTGTCGCGATGCCGGGCAGGGAATTGAGCAGGCCCTTGGTGTAGGGATGGCGGGGCTGGCGCAAAACCTCGGCAATCGGACCAGCCTCGATCAGGCGGCCCGCATACATCACCAGAATGCGCGACGCCACGGAAGAAACGGTGGCGAGATCGTGGCTGATCCATATCATGGCTGTGCCCAGTTTGGCGGCCAATGATTTCATCTCGGTCAGGATCTGTGCCTGAATCGAGACATCAAGTGCCGTTGTGGGCTCGTCACAGATGATCAGCTTTGGCCGGTTGAGCAGGGCAATCGCGATGGCAACGCGCTGGCGCATACCTCCGGAATATTGATGCGGATAGGCCTCTATCCGGCGTGCCGCATCGGGAATACCGACCGTGGTGAGCACCTCGATGCAGCGCGCATTCGCCGCCTGTTCGCTTAAGGATTCATGGGCTGCGATGGCCAACCGCATCTGCCGGCCGATGGTCAGGACAGGATTGAGCGTGGCGGATGGGTCCTGAAACACCATCGCGATCTCGCGTCCGCGCATGGAGCGCAGTTCGGCATGGGACAGCCCCACCAGTTCACGCCCGTTCAGCTTGACAGAACCCGAGACGATGCGACCCGGCGGATCGATCAACCCCAGAATCGAGAATCCCGTCACGCTCTTGCCCGAACCGGATTCACCCACAAGGCCAACGATCTCGCCCTCTGCCACGGTGAACGAAACATCCTCCACTGCGTTGAGCGAGCCATTGCGCGTGTCAAAGCGCGTGGTCAGCCCCGAGACTTCCAGCAAAGCCGCGCTCATCGCTTGAGCCTCGGGTTGAGCTGGTCGCGCACCTGATCACCCACCAGATTGATGGCGACGATGAGCACGATAAGCGCCACTCCAGGATAAATTGAAATCCAGTAGCGGCCCGAGAGCATGTACTGGAAACCGTTGGCAATCAGCATGCCCAGCGAGGGTTCTGTAACCGGAAGACCAAGACCGAGGAAGGAGAGCGTCGCCTCGAGCGCGATTGAATTCGCCACCTGAACCGTTGCCACCACGATCAGCGGCGGCAGGCAGTTGGGCAGGATATGGCGGAACACGACGCGACTGGCCTTCAGGGGTGTCGAAAGCGCCGCATCGACATAATCCTTGGAGCGTTCGGTGGCAGCCGCGCCATGCGCCGTGCGGGCGAAATAGGCGTATTGCGCGGTCACCAAAGCGGCAATCAATGGCCATTTGCCTTGACCCAGTAGCGCCGCCAGCACGAGGGCGAGAAGAATGGCCGGAAATGACAGCTGGAGGTCGATGATGCGCATGATCAGCGCCTCGATCCGGCCACCGAAATATGCCGCGAACGCTCCAAGCATCGCGCCGAGCGAAAAGGCGATGCCTCCTGCGATCAGACCGATCTGGATCGAGATGCGCAGGCCATAGAGGATCGCCGAGAGCAGGTCGCGTCCCTGCGCATCCGTCCCCAGCCAGTGCGTGAACCCCTTGCTGCCGACAAAGCCGGGCGGGCGTCGTGCATCCGTCAGAACCAGATTGGCGAGATCATAGGGGTTCTGTGGCGAGATCAGAGGCGCGGAGAGGGCGAGCGCGCTGATCAGCACGACAACACCCAGCGCAACCATGGCCACGGTGTTGAGCCTGAACTCGTCCCAGAAACGGGACAGCGGCGTCGATTCCCTTCTCATGCCGCCCTCTTCAGTCTGAGGCGCGGATCGAGCGCGGCATAGGCCACATCAACCGAGAGGTTGATCATGATGAAGAAGAAGGCGACGAGCATGAGGTAGGCCACCATCACCGGACGGTCGAGCGTCGAGATGCTGTCGATGATGAGCTTGCCGACACCGGGCCATGAAAAAATCGTCTCGGTGACAACGGCGAAGGCCAGTGTCGAGCCAAATTCGAGGCCGAAGACGGTCACGATAGGAATGGCGATCAGGCGTAGCACATGGTGGCGCAGGATGGTCCGTTCGCTCAGGCCGGCGGCGCGAGCAAACTTGACCGTGTCCGTCAGCATGATCTCGCGTGTGCCGGCGCGTGCCAGCCGCACCATCATGGCAAACTTGAACAGCGAAAGATTGAGTGCTGGCAGGAAGAGGTGAGTGAGACCGTTTAGTGTCAGGAAGCTCCACTGGATGCCAAAGAGTGAGGTGGTGTCGCCCCGGTTGCCCGCCGGAAGCCAGCCGAGCGATACCGCAAAAACGAAGATCAGCACCAGCCCGATCCAGAATGTCGGAACCGAAAAGCCCAGGATCGATATGGCCATGATCAGCTTCGATATCGGGCTGTCCGGCCGGTAGCCCGCATACATTCCCAGTGGCACACCCAGCGCTGTCGCTCCCAGCACGGCGGCCAGTGTCAGTTCCAGCGTGGCCGGGAGGCGCGAAAAAATCAGATCCAGTACCGGCATGTTGTAGACAAAGGAGCGCCCGAAATCACCGCGCACCAGTCGCCCGAGGAAATCGAGATATTGCTTCCACAGCGGCTGATCCAGCCCGTAGGCCTTGATCGTCTGCTCGCGGATCAACTGTGTCACATCGGGCGAGATCAGCACATCGATAGGGTTGCCGACCGCATAGACGCCGGTGAAGACCATCGCCGATATCACCAGCATGACCACGAAGGCCTGCAGCACGCGCTGGATAAAGAAGCCTAGCATATGTGTATCATGCCCAGCCGTCCGCAATCACGGCGCGTGTCTCGGCAATGGCGGTGGACCAGATGGCCAGCATGTCCTCGTCAGGACGCTGGTACAGACCACCATAATTGCCATCGCCGAGCATGGCCTTTTTCGCGCCTGGATCAAGCTGCTGGAAGCGAGCGAGATCGAGCATGGGCTTTTGCGTGGCGGGCATGGCGATGTTGCCCAGCCGCGTCCACGGGAAGTTTTCCATCCATGAGGCGTGGCTGGCTACCGGATCAATCGCCTGCACATGCGCCATGGTCTTCGGTGCACTCCACCAGTTATGCCACTTCACCTGAATGCCGCGGTTGCGATCAAGCCATTCCAGCACCGTGCCATGGGCGGGAGAATTGCCGCCATGGCCGTTGACGATCGTGATCTTGCGGAAACCTGAGCGCACCATGCCATTGAGGACATCCGTGATGATGGCGCACAGCGTCGAGAGCCGTAGTGTTACCGTACCGGGGTAATCGACGAAGCTCGGTGTCAGGCCGTAGTTGATCACGGGAAAGACCGGGATATTCAACCCGGCGACTGCATCGAGCGCCACGCGTTCGGCGAGGATGGCATCGACGCAGAGGCTGAGATGTGCGTGCTGCTCGGTCGATCCCACGGGCAGCACGGCCCGCTGATCGGCCCTTGCGTGTGCCTCGACCTGCATCCAGTTCATGTCGGCAATGCGCATGCGCGTCAGTCTCCGTCGCTCTGGTTTGCCGGCACCGCATCGCTGTTGAACATGGCCAGCACGACCTTGGCCATGAGCGCCGACAATGTTTCACGCTCCACAAGGCTGAGTGGAGCCAGCATCTCCTCCTCCAGCGCCACGAACCGGGGTAGCGCTTCATCGAAGACGGCACGCCCGGCCATGGAAAGCGAGAGGAACTGCTGGCGGCGGTCAACCCGGTCAGTCTGGCGCAATACCAGCCCCAGTTTCACCAGCCGGTTGACGGCGCGGCTCAGCGTGTTCTTGGGAAAAGCCGTGGACGATGCTATCTCGCTGGCCGTGATGCCATCCTGCAGGGCGAGGCTGTAGATCACCACAAACTCGATCCGGGCTAGTCCGAAGCGCTCGAGAACCCAGCCATAAAGAGGTTGGTTGTAGCGCAACGCCAGATAGTTGAAACGCGCGGCAAATCCGCAGGGGTTCTTCCACAGGCGTGCATGCGTGAAGGTATCCAGCCTGTCGCGTGCCAGCAGTTCCGCGCCGATGCCTGTATCCAGTGCACCATGCGGGATCAAGTCAATGTGGTCTCTGGGCAGTTCCATTGTGAACCTTATCATTCCGGTCCGCGAGTATATCCGTAAAAATTAGTTCCACAAGGAATTGACTGTCGCTTGAGTTGGGCCTTCAATGTAAATTCTGGCTCGTGCCGCGATGGCATCGGGCTGACAGCATCGGGAGGCTTTCATGCGCTTGTTTGCCCATTCGTCACGACATTCTTTTCTATGTGCCACGGCGCTGGCCGGGGGCCTTGCCTTGTCCTTAGCGGCTCCAGTCTCGGCCCAGACGCTGACTATAGGCGTGCGCGGCGGTCCCGATTCCATCGATCCGCATTTCACAGCCAGCGGCACGCATGCCGAAGCGCTCAAGCATGTCTTCGATACGCTGACCTGGTCCGGTGATGGTCTGGAAGTGGAACCGCGCCTGGCTGAAAGCTGGAAGCTGATCAACGACACGACGTGGGAATTCAAGTTGCGCAAGGGCGTAAAATTCCATGATGGCTCGGATTTCACCGCTGAAGACGTGAAGTTCTCGATCGAGCGCATTCCGACTGTTTCGGGTCCCAATCCGACCACGATCTATGTGCGCCGCGTCAAGGAAACCAAGGTGATCGATGCGCACACGCTGCACATCATGACGGATGGTCCGGCTCCGATCCTGCCCTATGACTTCATCCGCCTGTTTATCGTGTCGTCGAAAGCGGCGGCCGGCCTGACGAAGGAGAGCGCCAACGAGGCGTTCAATTCAGGCAAGGCTGCCATCGGTACGGGCCCCTACAAGTATGTCTCCTGGCAGCCGAAGGGTGATCTGGTCGTGGACCGCTTCGATGGTTTCTGGGGACCCAAGGAACCCTGGGCACGGCATGTTCGCAAGGAAATCGCCAATGATGCAGCGCGCGTGGCGCAACTCAAGGCGGGCCAGCTTGATCTCATCACACGCGTCCCAGCGACCGACGTGGCCTCGCTCAAGCGCGATCCCAAACTGACGGTGCAGACAATCGACACAGTCTATGTGTTCAACGTCGAACTCGACATGCGCGAGAAGGCGCTGAACACCACGGCGAAGGACGGTTCGGCCCTGCCAGCCAATCCGTTCCGTGACCTGCGCGTACGGCAGGCCATTGATCTCGCCATCGACCGCAAAGCACTGGCCGAAGTGGCGATGGAGGGGCTGGGCGTGCCGGTGAACCAGATGGTGACGCCGTCGATCTTCGGCTTCAACAAGGCTCTGCCAGCGCGTCCGCATGATCCTGCGGCGGCCCGCAAGCTGCTGGCCGATGCAGGCTATCCCAACGGCTTCAAGACACAGTTCTCGTTCACACAGGACCGTCTGCCCGGTGACCGGCAGGTCGGCACCGGCATTGCCCAGATGCTGGCCGGTATCGGCATTGACGTACAGGCCAATGCGCAACCAGCGGCCGTGTTCTTTCCAGCCCGTACGCGCGCCGAATACTCATTTTCGATGTCAGGCTGGGGCACGCTGACGGGTGAGTCGCATTATACGTTATCCTCTCTGGCCCATTCAAACGACAAAGAGCGTCGGATGGGTGCCTTCAACGTGCTGGGCTACAACAATCCTGTCATGGATAAGCTGTTGCAGGATGCGGCTGTCGAGCTTGATGAAAGCAAGCGCCGCAAGTTTCTGGAGGATGCCAACGCCCTGCTCGATACCGACAAGCAGCGTCTGCCTATCGTGGCGGTCGGTTCAGCCTGGGCCATGCAGAAGGACAAGGTGACGATCAAGGCGCGTGTGGACGAGGACACGCTGGCGATGAATATCAAGCCTGCGAAGTGACTGAAAAGCCGATCCTGATCTGGGGCGCGGGAGCCATCGGCGGAACGCTGGGGGCCTACTGGGCGCGGGCTGGTTTGCCCGTGCTGATGGTCGATATCGTGGATGAACACGTCAAGGCC
Organism: Hyphomicrobiales bacterium; assembly: GCA_031431475.1. GTDB lineage: Bacteria > Pseudomonadota > Alphaproteobacteria > Rhizobiales > Beijerinckiaceae > JADCCX01. Next base: position 60,784 of record JANPDL010000032.1, on the reverse strand, counting down.
TGCCGCACCGCTGGCCTGAAAATCAGCGGCCCGGTTGAGGAACTGGTACAAGTCATCCCGTCCGTCACGCCTCATGAGCTTCACGGCCAGTTCGATGTGATCGTTCTGGCTGTGAAGGCGCAGGCAACTGAGGCTGCACTCGCCCAACTTGCACCGCATCTCTCGGCTGATGGTTATGTCCTCTCAGCTCAGAACGGGTTGAACGAAATCGCCATCGCCAAAGCCGTAGGCGCTGAACGCACCATGGGCTGTTTCGTCAATTTCGGCGCGGACTGGCTGAGGCCAGGCGAAATCCTGTTTGGCAACCGGGCCGCAGTGGTGGTCGGCGAAATCGACGGCACGATCCGTGACCGCACCCGGTTGATGCACCAACGCCTGGCGCTGTTCGAGCCGAATGCGATATTGACCGACAACATTTGGGGCTATCTCTGGGGCAAGCTCGCCTATGGCGCGATGCTGTTCGCTACCGCACTGACCAAGGACTCCATGACAGCCAATTTCGAGGACCCACGCCGCTTCGTGGTTTTTGACCGTCTGGCGCGGGAAGTCATGGCTGTGGCAGCTGCGCGCGGCGTCACACCAGTCGGCTTCAACGGGTTCGATCCTGCCTGCTTTGCGCCGGGTGCATCTGTCGATGGCGCCCGCGCGTCAATCGCAGCATTAGCGGAGTTCAACCGCCATACCGCCAAGACACATTCCGGCATCTACCGTGATCTCGCCGTGCGCAAGCGCCGTACCGAGGTTGATCCGCAGATCGGCGTGATTGCCGATCTGGGTGCAGAATCCGGTGTCGAGACACCCGGTATCCGGCATCTGGTAGCACTCATCCATGCCATTGAAGATTGCGAGCGACCGATGGCGTTCGAGACATTCGCCGGCCTCATCGCGACTTGCGAGGCTGCCAGCCATGCTCATCCGCTTTGATGGCAAGACAGCGCTGGTGACCGGTGCCGCTCAGGGCATCGGTCAGGCCATCGCGTTGGCCCTCGGCAAGTCTGGCGCTATTGTTCATGTGGCCGATCTGGATCAGGAGCGCGTCACGGACTTCGCCTATGCTACTGGTTTTGTTCCGCATGTCATCGACATTGGCGACCGGAAGGCATGCCAGGAACTCGTTGTTGCCGTGTCTGGCCAAACCGGCTTGCTCGACGTTCTCGTCAATGCGGCAGGCGGTGTGCGCGGACAGACTGGCGGACCGGTGGAACGGGTAACGGAGGAGGGCTGGCGCGCCATCTTTGCAGCCAATGTCGATGGTGCGTTCTGGCTTGCGCAGGCTGCGTCGATCTCGATGCAGAGGCGCGGGCAGGGCCGCATCATCAATATTGCGTCGGGCGCAGGCCTCAGGCCAAGCCTCACAGGCATTCAGGCCTACACGGCCGCCAAGCATGCCCTGGTGGGGCTAACGAAACAGCTGAGCCAGGATCTCGGGCCGTTTGGCATCACCTGCAACGCTGTCGCGCCGGGCTTTGTGCGTTCGAATCCATCGACAGAGCGGCAATGGCAATCCTACGGCGAGGACGGCCAGGCCAAGCTGATGGCTGGCATCCACACGCGCAGGCTGGGCACAGCGGAAGACATTGCCAATGCTGTACTGTTTTTCGCGAGCGAACAGGCCAGTTGGATCAGCGGGCAGGTCCTGTCTGTCGATGGCGGGCGTTCGTAGCGCGGCACTGAATTCAGCGAGGTCTTCACGTCATCACAGAGCCGCTTCGATGACGTAAAACGCTTTTGCCTTTGCATTGCGGCAGCAGTGTTTCTGCCGGGGGAGACCTTGAGCGATTGGGTCGGATAGCCATCTGTGATCGCCCGTTGACCTAATCTCGCTGAATGATGCGGGCGCAAGATTTCCCGTGCAGCGACCCCGCAGCTATGATCATATCAAGGCCTCGTGCATCAAGTCAGCGAGGCTGAGGATGCCGTGTTGCGTAAGTGCCGTTATACAGGCGACCAAGGAGAAACACATGCCTCGCGTGCTCTACGAAAAGGATGGCCGCCTCGCCCGGATCACGCTCAATCGGCCCGACGTGCTCAATGCCATCGACGATCAGTTACCGCAGGAACTTGCGGATTGTGTGGCGCGCGCCAATGGCGATCCTGGCGTCCATGTGATCGTGCTGGCTGGGGCGGGCGCGGCGTTCTGCGCGGGCTATGACCTCACCTACTATGCGCAGGCGGCTGGTTCCAACAATGTTACTCAGGATATGCCTTGGGATCCCATGAAGGATTATGCCTTCATGATGCGCAACACCGAACTGTTCATGAATCTTTGGCGCAGCTATCGCCCGGTCATCTGCAAGGTGCATGGCTACGCTGTAGCAGGCGGCTCCGATATCGCGCTGTGCGCCGACATGATTGTCATGGCCGATGATGCCCGGATTGGCTACATGCCGGTGCGCGTCTGGGGTTGTCCGACAACAGCGATGTGGGTCTACCGGCTCGGACCGGAGCGGGCCAAGCGTATGCTCTTCACCGGTGACAAAATCGATGGTCGTGAAGCTGAGAGAATGGGTCTGGTGCTGAAGAGTGTTCCTGCCGCCGATCTCGACGCCGAGGTTGAGGCATTGGCCCAGCGTATGGCCACTGTGCCGATCAATCAGCTGATGATGCAAAAGATGGTGGTCAATCAGGCGATTGAAGCCATGGGACTGAAGAACACCCAGATGATTGCCACGATTCTTGACGGTATTACGCGCCATTCGCCGGAAGGCTTGAACTTCAAGTCACGCGCCGAGGCGGTCGGCTGGAAGGAGGCCGTGCGCAATCGTGATCAAGGCACCTGGGATTGGACGGCTGATCGGCCGATCAATCCTGGCTCCTGAGATGGTGCAAGGCGGACGACGTCGATGATGACTCAAATGTGAGCTTTGGCCCCGTCGTGGCTGTGCTCGAGTATGGTTTCCGAGATGGAACGCCTCTATTAGGGCGATGGTGATGCCAGATGGCTGATTGGTTGTGGCCAAGCGTTTACACAACAGGCTCAGGTCGGCGGGCAAAGAGTGCGCTTACATCTGCTCAACGCAAATTTTTTGCTGCCACTGAATAGCCCTCCGTCTCATTCACCACCGCGTTTGCGGGAGCTCGCTCGCCAATCTGAACCACCCATTCTTCAGCCGCCAGATCGCCCGGCAAACACAGCACGCTTCGAGCATGTTTCTTGTCGGCGCTATCAGGCCATATTGCGAGCCTCATCACGCTGTCGCAAAACCCGGGCTCTAAAAAGGCCGCTTGTTTTTAGCACCTGCTCATGCAAATCACAGTGTGTGTGCAGTGCTTCCGCGAGGGAGTGAAACGGGAATGCCGTGCGGACCATCTGGTCCCAAGCGGTGGCTGCCCCCGCAACTGTAGGCGGAGAGTGCGTCCGCGAAGTGCCACTGGTGTCAAACCGGGAAGGCGTCGGTTCGTGCGGTGACCCGTGAGCCAGGAGACCGGCTGTGCACAAAAGCTGCTGATGGGTGCCAGGCCGGCGGGGTGCACGGCGGGTGCTTTATGCGAGGTGGAATTCCACGCCTCGACCATCAGGGCTGGTCAATGTGGCCGGTTCACCATGGCGGATAACGTCAACGCAACTGGTCTCACGACCAGCATTTCACCCGTCATCATCACGGTCTGCATCGCGTGCCGCGCAGCAGGCGTGGCGCCGGAGAAAACCGCAGGTAAATCTCTGCTGGCCGCCATAGAAGCCGCCGCCACGGGTGAACCGCATGTCATCGTGCGCCCGACGCAATGCCTGAGTGTCTGCAAACGTGTGTGCACAGTGTCATTGTCGGGGGAGGGCAAATACACCTTCCTGTTCGGTGATCTCGATCCCGCTGCGGATGCCCCCGCCGTTGTTGCGATGGCGCGGGCCTGCGCATTGGCTCCGCAGGGTTTCGTGCCCTGGAGAGAGCGGCCGGAAGCGCTGCGCAAAGGCACCATCGCCCGCGTGCCTCCGCCGGGCTGGTCACCAGACGATGGCAGTGCACCGGCATGACGATCCATCATCAATCAGCTTTGATCCTCGGCGGTGCGCGATCCGGCAAATCGGTCCATGCCGAAGGACTGGCACGTGCCACAGGACTGCAGCGCATCTACATCGCCACGGCACAGGCTTATGATGACGAGATGCGCGAGCGGATAGCGAAGCATCGGACCGACCGCGCCGGTGACGGCTGGCGCACGATCGAGGAGCCGATGGAGCTTGCGGCGGTGATCCTGCGGGAAGCGAGGCCTGACACGGTGCTTCTGATCGATTGCCTGACGCTGTGGCTGTCGAACATTGTGCTGACGGAGTGCGATGTCCGCAAAGCGCAAGCGGGTTTGCTGGAAGTGCTGCGAGGCGCCAGCGGCCCGGTGATCCTTGTCTCCAATGAGGTTGGCATGGGGATCGTGCCGGAAACGCCATTGGGCCGCCTGTTCCGGGATGCGCAGGGGTGGCTGAATCAGGCGGTTGCAGCGGAGGTTCCCCATGTCGTGTTCGTGGCGGCGGGGTTGCCGCTCACGCTGAAACAGCCGTGAGCTGACGATGCATGTCCGGCTGCAGCAAAAAGGCAGGATCAGCATTGGCGCCCCCCAACGGGACGAGCATCAGCCCAGCGCCGAAATCGTCTTTGTCTCGGCCCATGATAGTGAACTCAGAATGCTGGCGGAAGCACATCTGGCATTGGGCCCCAATGCACCGTCTTTGACGCTGACCAATTGCCTGACATTGTCCTCACAGGTCGATATTGATGCGTTCGTGACTGAAACGCTTGGGCAGGCAAAACTCGTTGTCCTGCGGCTGGTTGGTGGCGAGGCCTATTGGCCTGATGGCGTGGAAGCTTTGCGCGAATGGGCTCGGATATCGGCAGATCGCAGACTCGCCATTGTGCCCGGAGGCGCGGCCTGGGACGAGGACTTCGCCCGGCGCGGCACGCTTGATCTCGACCGGACACGTGCACTGTGGCGCTATCTTGTGGAGGGCGGCGGACGCAACAGCTTTTATGCGGTGCAATATCTGACACTGCTCATTGACCGAGGCGTCTCTCCGCCACCGCCGGAACCTATGCCGGTCGCAGGCTTTCTGGCGGAAGCGGATGCGCGCCAATCAGATGTGCTGATCGTGATCTACCGCGCACTGGCGCAGGCCGGGGATATTGAGCCAGTCGACGCCATGCGCTCGGCATTTATGGAGCGGGGCGTATCGACCAGCGCCGTGTTCGTAAGCAGCCTGAAGGATATGACAGCACGCCGCATCATCGCGAGCGCCCTGAATGTCGTGCGTCCCTCCGTCATCATCAATGCCACGGCTTTTGCGGCCGATACCTCTGGTCTGTTCGGGCAGAGGCTCGTTTTACAAGTTGCGTTTGCAGGGCAGTCCCGCCGCGACTGGGCAGCTTCAGCGCGCGGCATGGGACCGGGTGATCTTGCCATGCATGTCGTGATGCCGGAACTGGACGGGCGTATCTTCACGGCACCGGTCGCGTTCAAGACGAAGATTGCCTGGGACGCCAATGCCAACCACACGCCAACTGTGCTGCAATCCGATCCGGCCCAGATCGCGGCACTGGCGGACCGGGCGCAGGCTTTGCTGCGGCTACAGCGTGCAAAGACTGCTGACCGGCGCATCGCCATCGTCCTGGCGAATTATCCCACACGCGACGGACGGCTCGCCAATGGTGTCGGCCTCGACACACCGCAGTCATGTGTGGCGCTGCTTGATGCGCTGGCGGAGCAAGGTTATGCAACTGGCAACGCGCCGCAGACAGCGCCATTGCTAGTGCTGCTGCTAACAGCCGGATCAACGAATGCGCCGGAGAAAAGCAACGCTGATGCCATCCGCTGGTCGTTGAGCGATTACCACGAGGCCTTCGCCAACCTGCCGCTTGCGCTTCAGGCACAAACGCGCGAGCGCTGGGGTGAGCCTGAAGACGATCCTCATGCAAAAGCGGGAGCGATGGTGCTGGCGCTGCACCGTTTCGGCAATATCCTGATCGGTATCCAGCCCTCGCGTGGCTATGACATCGATCCAGCCTCCAGCTTTCACGATCCTGCCCTTGTGCCGCCGCATCGCTATATCGCGACCTATCTGTGGATGCGTCATGTCTTCGGCGCGCATGCCGTGGTGCATCTGGGCAAGCACGGAAATCTGGAATGGCTGCCGGGCAAATCCGTTGGCCTGTCGCAATCCTGCTGGCCTGCGGCGCTGATCGGGCCGATGCCGAACATCTATCCTTTTATCGTCAATGATCCGGGCGAGGGCGTGCAGGCGAAGCGGCGAACAGCTGCCGTGATCATCGATCATCTGACGCCGCCGCTGACGCGGGGCGAGCTGCATGGCGAGTTGGCGCGGCTGGAGGCGCTGGTGGATGAATATGCACTGGCGGTCGATCTTGATCCGAGACGCACCCGAAAGCTGGCGGACGAGATCGCAGGGTTCGCCGGGATACTCCGGCTGGACGAGGATGTAGACCTTGGCAACAGCATCGCCGTGGATGAACGGGTGCGGCGGGTCGATGCGCATCTGTGTGATCTCAAGGAAATGCAGATCCGTGACGGATTGCACATCTTCGGGTTATCGCCGGTGGACAGGTTGCGGACCGATCTTGCTGTTTCGATTGCTCGGGTGCCGCGTACGGGAAATACCAATGAGGCGCTATCTCTGCACCGCGCCATCGCACAGGATTTGCAGTTCGCGGGGTTCGATCCGCTGACGCGTGATCTGGTGGACAACTGGACATGGGCAAAGCCGCAAATATTGCAGGATATGGATGATGCACCATGGCGCACAGCGGGCGATACGGTGGAGCGGATCGAGCTTCTGGCGCAAGCGCTTGTCGGTGGCACATTACTGTGCCCCGATGGTTGGCGACAGACTAAGTCCGTGCTGGCATGGATCAGCGATATGCTCCTGCCGTCGATTGATCAATGCGGGAAGGCAGAAACCAGCGCCGTTCTTGCGGCGCTCTCCGGACTGCACGTGCTGCCCGGTCCCAGCGGCGCACCCAGCCGTGGCCGCCCCGACGTGCTACCCACGGGACGCAATTTCTATGCGGTCGATCCGCGGGCTGTGCCAACGCCAGCGGCGTGGGAGATTGGCAAGGCTAGTGCAGAAGCTCTGGTGCAGCGGCATTGGGATGATACGGGCGAATGGCTGCGCTTCGTCGCGTTCTCGGCCTGGGGCACGGCCAATATGCGCACGGGCGGCGATGACGTGGCGCAGGCGCTGGCGCTGATTGGCTGTCGCCCGCTGTGGGAGCCTTCATCGGGCCGTGTGACCGGCTTCGAGATCCTGACATCGACTGAATTGAAGCGGCCGCGCGTGGATGTGACATTCCGCGTCTCGGGCCTGTTCCGCGATGCCTTCCCCACCCAGATCGAACTGATCGACAGCGCCGTGCGCGCCGTGGCGGCGCTGGACGAGGACGCACTGCAAAACCCGATTGCGGCAGCTGTAAAACGGGAGAAGTGCAGCCTTTGGGCGCAGGGCCAGACAAAGGAAGATGCACAACGCATCGCGGGCAGCCGCGTCTTTGGCTCCATGCCCGGCGCTTACGGCGCTGGCCTTCAGTCCCTGATCGACAGCAGTGACTGGCAAACACGTGATGACCTCGCGCAAGGCTATCTGGCCTGGGGCGGCTTTGCCTATGGCTCGGGACAGGATGGCCGCGACGAGCGCATGGCCTTCGAGCGAAGGTTGACCGATGCGCAGGCCGTATTGCACGCGCAGGACAACCGCGAGCATGACATTCTGGACAGCGACGATTATTATCAGTTCATGGGAGGTCTGACGGCCAGCATCGAGATGCTGTCGGGCCGCAAAGTGCCGGTCTATCACACCGACACATCACGCCCCGAAGACCCCAAGGTGCGTTCGCTTGGCGAAGAGATCAGCCGTGTCGTACGCGGTCGCGCCGCCAATCCGAAATGGATCGCGGGCGTCATGCGCCACGGCTACAAGGGCGCATTCGAGATGGCGGCGACGGTCGATTATCTCTTTGCTTTCGCGGCCAGCACCGACGGAGTCAAGGACCATCATTTCGAGCAGCTTTTCGATGCCTACATCGCGGATGAAACCGTACGGGATTTCATCGCCACCAGCAATCCGGCTGCTCTGTGCGAAATGGCCGAACGCCTCGAGGAAGCCATCCGCCGCAATCTCTGGCTACCACGCTCCAACAGCGCGGGCCGTCTGCTCGCCACCATCAAGGACAGGACATCATGAGCACAGCAACTCCCGAAGCCGATCTCAACACCCACCACAACGAGAAAATGAAGAAGCACAAGGCAGCCAAGGACAGGATGCTGGCTGGCAAGACCGCCGACAAGGGCCTGCTGATTGTCCACACCGGTGCGGGCAAGGGCAAGACCTCCGCCGCACTGGGCATGGTGTTCCGCCATGTCGCTCACGGCTTGCCGGTGGCTGTGGTGCAGTTCACCAAGGCTCCGGACTGGGTGACGGGGGAAGCGCTTCTTCTCCGGCGCTTTCCGGAGCTGTGCACGCTGGAAATCATGGGTGAGGGTTTTACCTGGGACACGCAGGACCGCGAGCGCGACATCGCCTCGGCGCGCAAGGCCTGGGAACGCGCGAAAGAGATGATCCGCGATGAGCGCTACAAACTGGTGCTGCTGGACGAACTCAACATCGTGCTGCGCTACGATTATCTGCCGCTGGAGGAGATCGTGGAGTTTCTGAAAACAGAGAAACCAGTGGGCAAGCACGTGATCGTCACAGGTCGCAACGCCAAACCGGAGCTGATCGAGATCGCGGACCTCGTGACGGAGATGACGCTGGTCAAGCACCCGTTCCGTGCGGGCGTGAAGGCGCAGAAGGGCATCGAATTTTGAAGCCTGCGCCCGCCAGCTTGTGTCCCGCCATCATGTTCATGGGAACCGGCTCGAACGTCGGCAAATCCACGTTGGTGGCGGGAATCGCGCGGGCGCTGGTGCGGCGGGGTTTGCGCGTGATGCCGTTCAAACCGCAGAACATGTCGAACAATGCTGCCGTTACAGCGGATGGCGGCGAGATCGGCCGGGCGCAGGCCGTGCAGGCCATGGCCGCCCGCGTACCCGCCAGTGTGCACATGAACCCGGTGCTGCTCAAACCCGAGACGGACACCGGCGCGCAGGTGATCGTACAGGGCAAGCGCTTCGGCAGTTTGCGCGCCATGGACTACGGCATGCGCAAGGCCAGTCTGATGCCCGCCGTGCTCGACAGCTTCGCCCGGATGGAGTCACAGGCCGATATCGTGCTGGTGGAAGGCGCGGGCAGCCCGGCGGAGATTAATCTGCGCCAAGGCGATATTGCCAACATGGGCTTCGCGCTGTCGGCCAGAGTTCCCGTGGTGCTGATCGGTGATATTGACAGGGGCGGCGTGATCGCCAGCGTCGTCGGCACGCATTCGGTGCTGGAGCCGGATGAGCGTGCCATCATCAAGGCGTTCCTCATCAACAAGTTTCGCGGTGATGTGCGACTGTTCGATGATGGACTGAGCGAGATCATCGCGCGGACGGGCTGGCTGTCACTGGGCGTCGTGCCGTGGTTCAGGGATGCGCATAAACTGCCTGCGGAAGATGCGCTGGATCTGGAGAACAGAGGCGATGGCACCGGACGTCTGAAGATCGTGGTTCCGATCATCGCCCGCATCGCCAATTTTGATGATCTCGATCCGCTGACGCAGGAACCGGATGTGGAACTGCATCTCATACCGCCGGGAGAGCCCCTGCCGGGTGATGCAGATCTCGTGATTCTGCCCGGTTCGAAATCGACCATTGGCGATCTGGCGTTCTTGCGCGCGCAAGGCTGGGATATTGATCTCGCAGCGCATGTCAGGCGCGGCGGGCAGGTGCTGGGCCTGTGCGGGGGTTATCAGATGCTGGGCCGCGTGATCAGCGATCCCGATGGTGTCGAGGGACCCGCCGGGAGCGTTGCGGGCCTCGGATTGCTGGATGTCGAGACGGTCCTGACTGGCGAAAAGATCACTGCGCCCGTCACAGCCCTGCATCTTGCCACAGGCCAGAACATCAACGGATACGAAATCCATCTGGGCCGCACGTCAGGCGCGGATTGTGCGCGGCCCGTTCTGGATATAGCGGGGCGTATGGACGGGGCGGCGAGTGCTGATGGTCGCATTAGCGGCACATATGTGCATGGGCTGTTTGGTTCCGATAGTTTCCGCACCGCTTGGCTTGCAGGGTTCGGGCGGTACAGCGGTTTGCGCTACGCCGACAGCATCGAGACCACGCTGGACGCGCTGGCGGATCATTGCGAGGCGCATCTCGATATTGATCAGATTATCATGATCGCGCGGTCACGCGGCTAGGACCGCCAATAAAGCAATCAGCAGGAATTGCAGGACGCAGGCCACAGTGAGCAGCCTCAACGCGCGCCCGATATCAATGGGCGTTGCCTGAAGGCGTCCCCCGGCGTTCAGGAATGGATCATCAACGACACGCTCTCCGTAACGGCGCGGTCCCGCCAGTGCCACGCCCAGCGCACCGGCCATCGCAGCTTCGGGCCAGCCCGCATTGGGAGATTTGTGCAAGCTTGCATCGCGTATCATGACCCTCAGCGCGATCAGTGGCGAGCCGCCGACAAAGGGTGCCGCCACCGCCAGCAGCAACCCGGCGAGACGGGCCGGAACGAGGTTCACAGCATCATCAAAGCGCGCCGCCGCCCAGCCGAATGACTCATGGCGTGCGGTGCGGTGGCCAATCATGGAATCCGCCGTGTTGACCGCCTTGTAGAGCACCAGGCCCGGCAACCCGAGCAGCACAAACCAGAAGACGGGTGCAACGACACCGTCCGAAAAATTCTCCGCCGTGGTCTCGATGGCAGCGCGACACACCCCCGCCTGATCGAGGCTGTCGGGATTTCGGCCCACGACCATGGAGACGGCCTGCCGTGCGGCTGCGAGACCGCCATTGGCAAAAGCATCGCGGACGCGAGCAACATGCACATAGAGCGAATTCTGTGCGATGAGCGCCGATGCGACAAGGCCACTGGTCCAGGGATGGCCAGGAAGGCTGCGCAAGGCACCATCCAGCGCGAAAGCCGCAGCACCGCTGATCGCGAGCAATATCACGAGGGCAAGAACGCCCAGAGAGCGCTGTGTCTCCGGGCTGTCAGCCTCCCGGTTCAGCACAGTGTCGAGGCGACTGACCAGCGCGCCGATCCAGACCACGGGATGCGGTGCACGCCGCCACAGCGCATCGGGATCACCGACGATCGCATCAGTCACGAGCGCGATCAGCACGACGATGAACGTATCAGCGAAGAGCAGCATCGCGGGGTTTCAACCGGGCAAGCTGGTCTGCCAACGCGCGCATGGCCTCCACCAGCATCGGGCCGCCGCAGACCGTGAGGCGTTCCGAAATCACGATGCGCCGCTCCGGAGGGAACATGTCCTGAATGGCCGGATGCAGCAGCAGGGCACTTCCCTGATCCTCGGCTGACCCCTGTTCGCGCGTGATGAGAATGGCATCAGGCCGCAGCTTGATGATGGCTTCGAGTGTGAGGAAGCCTCCCGAGCGCAGGCCAAGATCATTGGCCGCATTCACGAGACCGGCCTGTGTCAGCAGATCGGACATCAGAGTCTCACGGCCAGAAACCCAGCCCCGGCGCGAGAGTGGCAGGACCTTGAGCTTTGTCGAGGTAGCAACTGCCTTGAGCGCTGCAGCCGCCGCGTCAAGCTCGGCATTGCGTTCGGTGGCTTTCTCGACTGAACCAGTGATCACCCCGAATCGCGTGATCTGCCGCTTCGTTTCGGTCAACGTGCGGACGGCATCGAACTCCTCCAGCGGGATATTCCGGGCGCGGATGAACTCTCGCGTGGCGCGCTTGGTGAAGCGCCCGGCGACCACGAGATCAGGCTTCATCACCATGATTTCCTCGGCGGTTCCCGACAGCACCGGAAGGCCATCGACCTTCGCTGCCAGCCACGAACGCGCGGCATCCCGGGCAAAAGGGCTGAGGCCCATGATCTGCGCGCGCGGGGCCAGATCCAGCAGTAGCTGATCCGTACACATGTTGAGCGAAATGACGCGCTCGGGACGCAGCGATTGTGCCATGATTATCTGCGGTGCGAGCATGGCAAAGGCGGCAATTGCTCCGCGAATGGAATGCCGAAGCATCATCACGCCAGACTCCACGGCGTCACGAGATGCTCACCATCGATGCTCTGCCGCGCGGCCCGCACCCCGTAAACATCGGCCAGCGCGGCATCCGTCAGGACCTCATCTGGCGTCCCCTGCGCCACGACACGCCCCTCGTTCATCAGCACGATGGTATCCGCCAGACGGCTCGCCAGCGCGATATCATGCGTGACGGCGACCACGAGAGCGCCACGGCGGCTCTCCGCCTTCAGATCATTCATCACCGTGATCTGATGGCGTGGATCAAGCGATGCCGTGGGCTCATCCGCCAGCAGCACGGGTGCCTCGACCGCCAGCACCCGTGCCAGCATCACCCGCGCCCGCTCGCCGCCGGAGAGCGCCATGATCGGGCGGTCGGCGAAGGCGGTGGTTTCAGTGCGTGTCATGGCGGCGTCAATGGCACGAGCGTGGTCCGGCGTTAGGCGCGCCGGATCGGCCAGCCCATGCGGGAAGCGCCCCAGCGCCACCACATCACGCGCGGTCAGCGGCCAATGCACCTGATGGCCCTGCGGCAGGTATGCCACGCGCCGGGCGCGATCGCGGCGGGAGAGAGATGCGATCTCCGCGCCGTCCAGCCTGATGCGGCCTTGTGATGGATGCAACCCCGCCATGGCCTTGAGCAGCGTCGTTTTGCCCGCGCCATTCGGGCCGATCAGGGCGACGAGGTGGCCTTTTTCCAGCGTGACCGACGCGCCACTGACGATGATGCGCCCACCCAGGCTGACACTGACATCATCCAGTGTAAGCGCGGCACTCATGCCAGCCCTCCGGCCAGACTCTTGCGCTGGCGCAGGATCAGGTAGAGAAAAAACGGCACGCCGATAATCGAAGTGAGCACACCCACCTTGATGTCGGTCGTGGCCGGAATAATCCTCACCGCGATATCTGCCGACAGCAGCAGTGCCGATCCCGCCAGCCCCGCAGGCAGCAGCAACCGCGCAGGATCGTGGTTGACCAGCGGGCGCATGAGATGCGGCGCCACCAGCCCAATGAAGGCAATACTACCTGCGACAGCGACAGAGGCACCAACGCCCAGCGCCACGCCTATGATCACGATCAGGCGCAGGAGCTCGACATTCACGCCAAGGCTTTCTGCGGCTTCCTCGCCCAGTGACAATGCGCGAAAGGCCCCGCGCTGCGAGTAGAGCAGAATGCCCGCCGGAATGATAAAGGGCAGGGCCAGAATCACATGGCGCATGCTGCGGTCTTCCAGAGAGCCCAGCAGCCAAAACGCGATCTCCAGCGCCGCGAACGGATTGGGTGCCAGGTTCATGGCCAGCGCCGTGCCCGCTCCGGCCAGACTGGACACGGCGAGGCCCGAGAGGATGAGCAGCAGCAGGGAAGCGTTGCGCCCGGCCACGGCAATCAGCACAAAAACCGAGAGAAAAGCACCCGTTATCGCCGCCACCGGCAGACCCCAGGACAGGGTATCATTAAGGCCGAGCGAGATGGTGGCGACTGCCGCAAAGGCCGCGGATTGCGGCGCCCCGAAGAGAGATGGTGCAGAGAGTGGATTGCGCAGCAGGCCCTGCATGGCCGCACCGGACAGACCTAGAATGCCGCCGATGGCAAGTGCGAGGATAGCACGGGGAAGACGGATTTCCATCACGATCACGCGGTTGGGACTGGCCGTCACGCCCGTCAGTGCCGCCAGCACATCCGTGGGTGACAACTTCACTGGACCAACCGTGAGCGATACAATGAACAAGGCGCAGACCAGCAGCAGCATCGACGGAACCAGCCATCGCCGCGAAGCGGTGGTTGTCTCTGCTGCCAGGCTGGTTGTCATCATTCAGCTCTTACCATGTTGCGGTCAGGCCCGCATAGAAGGCACGGCCTGTCGTGCCATAGTTGAGCGCTTCCTGATACTTCGCGTTGGTGATGTTCTCCATGCGGGCGTGCACCTTGAAGTTCGGGTTTAGGGTGTATTCCGTATAGACATCGAGCCGGGCATAGGGGGCCAGACGATTGCGCTCATTGGCGCTTGAGAACCGTCCCGAGACCATTGTTATAGATGGTTCGATCAACCAGCCCGCGAGGGGTGTGAACTGGATGGCACCGCGCCCGGTTTGCTGGGGACGGCGCGCCAGAGTCAAATTTGTCGCCTCGTCTTTGGCATGGAGATAGGTGTAGGTGGTGGAGGCCGACAGCCATCCCTCGATGATCGTGGCGCGGCCACTGACCTCCACGCCGGACGTCGCGGCACGAGCCACATTGACATAACAACCCGATGTCTGCGTCGCAAGACAACGCGGGCCGACCTCGAAATTGATCAGGTTGCGGATGCGGTTCGAGAACGCTGTGACAGAAAGCGTCACGCGACCATCGAGCAGGCTCTGGTCAAAGCCAGCATCATAGCCGAAGCTGCGCTCCGCTGTCAGCTCAGGTGTGCCAAATTGCGGCGAAAAACGCTGGAACAAGGTGGCTGCCTTGCCGCCAGTGCCAGCGCTGGCCCGCAACTTTGTGCCTGTTTCCGTGATGTTGTAGGCGACGGTTGCCCGCCATGTCGGGAAAGCACCGGTGTCTGTCACCTTGTCATAGCGCCCCCCCAGCGATAGCGTCAGGCGCTCTCCCAGGGGCAATTGCCAGAGGCCGAACAGCGATTGGGTATCCTGTTGTGCTGCCAGTGTGCGCCGCTGGAGACCCGGCACCGGCAGGATGTTCTGGGCAAAAGTGTCGGCAGTTTCACGCTCGTAGCGCCCGCCGAAGATGACCGAGCCGAATTGCTTGAGGCGCAACGTACCCTGATACTCGGCCCCGTAGCGATCTCCGATGAAATCACTCCGGGTCCGCGTATCCCGCAAACGGCCTGCGACGAGAGAGTAGGTCGAGTCGTAGAATATCCGTTCCGAGCGGTTGGCGAAGACCTGAAGGGAATGGGTCAGCAGGTTGTCGAATGTATCGAGCTCCGCTTTGGCACTGATCTGGCTGAAACGGCGTTTGCCGAGACTGGTCGTGTCGGGATAGCGCCCGAAAGCAGCATCATATTCGGCGCGCGTGTCACTGGCGACAACACCGACATCAAAACGGAAACCGTTGCCCGGATCATAACCAATGCGGCCAAAGCCTCCGAACCGCGTGGTGGCGTCCTTCTCGAAAGGACCCAGTCCGGTCTGCAAACGACCGATGCGGTAGCCATAGCGCGAGAAACCTTCGGTGCGCTGCGCAACGGCAGAGAGCGCATAGCTCCACGGTCCGGTTGATCCGGACATGGAGCCGATGGTGCTGATTGTGCCGTAGCTGCCGCCTTCGACGCGCAGACTGTAGGCAGGCTGGCCGCGCCCCTTTTTGGTGATGATGTTGATGACGCCACCGATGGCATCCGAACCGTAGAGTGCGGATTGCGGCCCGCGCAGCACTTCGATCCGGTCGATGAGGCCGGGTGCAATCATGGAGGCCTCGAACTCTCCGCTGGCGCCGGCCGGGTCATTCAGACGGACACCATCGAGCAGCACCAGTGTCTGGCCCGCATTGGCACCGCGCAGGCGAATGGCTGTCGTGCCACCGGGACCACCTGTCTCGGTGATGTCGAGGCCTGGCACCTGGCGCAATGTGTCCACAAGCGAAATTGGATTGGAGCGCTGGATCTCCTCACCGCGTATAACAGTGATGGCGCTGCCTGTGCGCTGGATCGATGTCGAAATCCGGTTCGCCGTGACCGTGACGAAAAGTGGCAGGCGATCTGCCTCTGAAGGCCTTGCTGTTTCTGAAGACCTTGGGGGCTCCGGCTGTTGAGCATGAAGCATGCCCATGGGTGAGACAGCAATAAGGGAATAGGCGGCAAAAGCCGCCAGAAGACGTTTCGAGACCATGTTTCCTCCCCCGGCCCGCCGCCAGGATTTCGAGTTGCACACACTCTCGGCCGGTCTCCTGGCTTGCGGCTCAGACGCGTCTCGCGGCCTTCCCAGCCCGTAACAGGGGCCAGTGGTGTCACGCGAGAAACTTGCCGCTTACAGTTGCGGGGGCAGCTGCCGACTAGGACCTTGCGGTCCGCACGGCATTCCCTGTTTCACCTCTCCTTGACGAGAGGCACCGAAAGCAATCTCTCTTTGGCACATTGACTGAACAACCTGCAACCTCTCTCAAACAGAATTAATGACAGGTCCAGCAAGATGCCATTGCGCACCTGGTATTGAGGGGATCATTCAGAACCGTGGTACCACTTTCAGGTCCGCCTCAGCCCGTCACAGCTTCGCCGCAAGGGGAAGGAATGACAATCATATCCAACCGATCAATCTTGAAGGCTGTTGGTATTACTGGCCTATCTTGATCTTCAGCGGCGCACCGATCACTGCATTCCACATCTGGACGCAGTCAGCACCGCAGCGCTGCGCAAAGGATGGAAGAATGGCTTTGACCAAGGCGTCCTTGCGCAGAGCCTCGTCTGCCGGAGCAACAGCTACCAGTTTCATGGTTGCTGGTGTACCTTCGCTGCAAGGTGCGGTTCCTGTGTTACAGTTGAGTCCTGTCTGAGTTTCGGTTTTTGCCTGATCGAAAATGGATTCTTCGAGCTTCATCATTTGTGCTTCAAGGAAAGTCTGGACCTTGGGATCAAGCGTCTCCCACCAGCGCTTGTTGGCAAGGAACGCAGCAACGCCAAAGTTCACTGGCATTGGCGAAATGAACTTGGCCGATTCATGCCATTTGGAGCGATAGCCGGACAAAGCACCGGTGATGGCGCAGTCGATGACGCCACTGCCAAGAGCAGGCTGCACTTCGGCAAAGGCCAGCGTGATGGGCGAGCCGCCGATGTGATTGACAAAAGCCTGTTGGGACGCGCCGGATGCCCGTATCTTGCGGCCCTTGAGATCGGCGAGCGCATTGAAGCTGTCCCTGCAATAAACGACCTGCGCCTGATAAGTGCCAAAACCCAGCAGCTTGATTCCGTGCTTCTCATCCAGAAACTTGGCATAAGTTGACCGGAAACCTTTGAGAACTCCCTGCAACTCTTCCACTGAACCCACCAGGCCGACAAGGTCGGCCGCCTCGTTCATGGGGACTTCACCGGAATTGTAGTTCAGCACGGTCATGGCCATCTGCATGGTACCCTGTGATACCAGACGGAAAATCTCGGGGCCCTTCAGGCCAAGTTCGGTGAAGGGCTTGACCTGTGCCTTGATAGCGCCTGCCGATTCACGCGGCACGATCTCGTTCCAGAACGGAACCTCGCGGTTGGTGTACATCGACAGATTGCCGATGCTGCCAACCACGTTGAATGTCGTGCTTGGAAGGCCTGTTGTCTGTGCATTTGCTCCACCCGCGCACAATCCCAATGCAGTGATACCAGCCAGAATAGATGTCTTCATGATGATTGCCTCCGTGCAAATCAGAACAGGATCAGGGTCAGCCCAGCTTTGGATTGAGAACCGTTGGTAGCCACAGCGCAAGCTGCGGGAAAGCGATCAGTATGACGATCATGGTGATCATCATTAGCACGAATGGCAAGGACCCAAGGCAGATATCGTAGAACCGCCCTCCGCCACGCACCGCTTGAACAACGTAGAGATTAAGGCCGACGGGTGGAGTGATCAGTGCCGCTTCCATCAGGATGACGAAAATGATGCCCCACCAGACAGGACTATACCCAAGGGCCTTGATGACAGGCACGATTACAGGCGTCGTGGCGATCATCATTGACAGGGTTTCCATGAAACAGCCCAGAACCAGATAGAACACGATGATGGCTGCCAGCATCGCCAGAGGAGATAAGCCCAATGACAGCACGCCACTGGTGATGGCCTGCACAAGCCCTATCGAAACCATGACAAAATTCAGGAAGAAAGCAGCGATAACAATCAGCATCACCATGCAGGTGGTTCTCACTGTACCCTCAAAAGCGCGCAGCAGAACCGGCAGAGTCAGCTGACCATTGAATGCGACGAGAGCAACCGTCGCCATCAACCCAAGAGCTGCAGCTTCCGTCGGTGTCGCGATCCCGGCATAGATCGACCCAACCACAACCAGAAACAGGCCAAGCGGCGGAACAAGGTGCCTCAAGCCGGCCTTGCGCCGCGCCCA
The DNA here is from genome assembly GCA_031431475.1 of Hyphomicrobiales bacterium. Lineage (GTDB taxonomy): Bacteria > Pseudomonadota > Alphaproteobacteria > Rhizobiales > Beijerinckiaceae > JADCCX01. Next base: position 42,658 of record JANPDL010000032.1, on the reverse strand, counting down.
CAGATTGGTGGTGTCCTGTTTATGACCTCCCCAGTGCGGTCGCCAAATCGTCAGCCCAAGCACCATCAGCGAAAACAGGCCAGCAAGCATGAAGCCTGGAATGAAGCCTGCTGCATAAAGATCTGCCACGGACGTATCAGTCAGCACTGCATAGATGATCATGTTGATGGATGGTGGAATCAGGATGCCCAGCGTTCCGCCAGCGGCGATTGAGCCGAGAAACAGCGGGCGGTTGTAGCCACCTTTGTCCATATTGGGTATGGCAACCGTGCCTATGGTTGCTGCCGTTGCGACCGATGATCCAGATGTTGCCGCAAAAATGGCGCTGGCAGCAATGTTGGTATGAATCAGGCCACCTGGTATACGCGCGAACCACGGCGTAAGGGCCGTAAACAGACGTTCGCTCATGCCAGAACGGTGCATAAGCTCCCCCATCATAATGAACATTGGCGCTGCTATCAGAATAAAGTCGTTCGATGAATTCCACGCCAGTTCACCCAGTGCACCGATCATCGGGAAGAATGCGAATTTCTCTGAAAGGACATATCCCATCAACCCCAGTGCGGCTGCGATGGGCAGACTGATCGCTACAAAACCAATCAGGAGTAAAAGCGCCCAGCTGATCATGACTGTTTCCCGTCGCTTGAGGCCGGAACGCCAGCCTGCTCAATCTCTTCAACGACTCGCAGACTGCCAATCAGCGCATCAAAGCCAGCGCGGTTGCCGCCGAGCAGTCGGCTGATAGCCTGGATCGGTATCAGCACAGCCATACAGGCAAACCAGAACAGTCCCGCCCACCATATCCCCTGTGGCAGCACCATTGGGGTCTGAAGCATCGATACCGATTTGGCCCCCATGGCCCAAGATTGCTGAAGTGTGCCGAAACTGTACCAGGCCAGAGCAACGGCGATGACTGAAAGTGATACCGAAGCGACAATATCGCAGGCCACCCGGGCACGATCTGGCAACGCATCCAGCAGGATATCTACACGGATATTGGACTTCGAGGTGACCGTGAAGGCCATACCCAGACCGATACAGGCTGCCAGCGCATATCCGGAAATCTCAAAGCTCTCGACCATCCCGCGTTTGAAGAAGTAGCGGGTGATCACGTCGATGGTGATTAATCCAGAGCAACCGAAGAGAATGATAGCGCCGGCCACCCAGGCTAGGATGCGTGAGACACGCTGGGGCAAGGGCTCATCTGGCAACAGCTTTTCAGGAAGATGTCCATCTTGCATCATTTCCCCTCCCGGCGATTGTTTCTGCGTCATTGTATCAACCCATCCATAATATCGTTTGCCAAGGCCTCAGGGGTGCGTTCCGACGGTGGGCCAAACCCCCCGCCACCGGGTGTGATCATGCTCAGGATATCACCGCGCCTGAGTTCATGGCCAATTGTCTTGGCCGGCAGCTGTGTCGTCACATCATCTCGGGTGATCGATAGACGGCCACCTTGCCCGGACAAGCCACCTGCAAGTCCGTAGGGGCGTGATTGAAAAGCATCGAAAGAGCCATTGAACAGACCGCGCTCGGCCAGGAATTCAAACGAGCGTTCAAGCCCCAACCCGCCACGCATCCTGCCTTCGCCAGCAGAATTTGGTACAAAACCGTAGCGAACGAAGCGCAGCGGAAAAATGGCCTCGACCATCTCGATGGGCGTGTTCTGTCCATTGTGGAAACCGGCGGCTAAACCCGAAGGTCCATCCGCCTCGGGGTGTGCGCCCCAACCGCCAATCGAATAATCGAAATAGACCTGTCGGCGTCCATCTGAGTGGAGGATATTGATCGCATGGTTGAACGTCACACCGTAGTATGACGCCGGAATTCGATCTGGAATCGCTTGCGAAAAGGCTTTCAGAACCGCTGTGGCAATCCGGTGTCCCGTCAGCATGCGCATCGAAACGGGGGCTGGGAAACGCGCATTGACCAGCGAACCCTCCGGTGCTGTCACTGTAACGGGTCTGTAGCATCCCGAATTGGCAAGAGCAGCGACGCCCGTGGCGGCAATCGCCGCGTAATAGACTGCAGATCGGGTTGTGGCCATTGTGGCATTGATCGGTCCGGCAGCCTGATGGCTTGTGCCCTCCAGATCGACGGCAAGCGTGTCCCCGGAAATCGTCAGTGTGACCGCAATGCGCTTTTGCCCGGGCTCAAGGCCATCACCGTCAACAAAATCCTCGGCCCTGTAAATACCATCCGGCAGCACAAGGATAGCTTCACGCATCGCCCGTTCGGAGTGATCGAGCAGGGCATTGCCAACAGACACGAGCATGTCGGCACCATAGCGCTGCGCCAGTGTGCGAATACCTCTCGCCCCCATTTCAAGTGCTGCGATCTGGCTTAAAAAATCACCCCGGAACGTCTCAGGGTCGCGCACATTCTGCAGTATCGTACGCAATAGGTCATCCTGCATCTTGCCCGCCCGCATGATTTTCACGGGCGGCAACCGAAAGCCTTCCTGGAAAATCTCGATAGCATGGGCATTGTAGCCTCCTGCGGCTCCCCCCCCAACATCGACATGGTGAATGAGTGTGCAGGTGATCCCGATTCTCCTGCCCTCCACAAACACAGGTTTGAAGGCGATAAAATCAGGCAAATGCTGCCCCCCGCAATAGGGGTCGTTGGTGACGATCACATCACCATCCTGCCACAGCTCGAGCGGCAGATGATGAGAGACGATTTCGTTCAGGCAAAGTTCCATCGAGTTGAGGTGAACGGGCATGCGGGCGGCCTGGGCAATGTTGCGGCCCTCTCCGTCAAAGACGGCTGTCGAATAGTCCAGCAGTTCACGCACAGTTGTCGACCGGCTTGTACGCCAGATAGTAATCGACATTTCCTCTGCAACCGCCACGAAAGCATGGGCAATGATTTCCATGAGGATTGGGTTGACGCTGTCACTCATGACCGGCTTTCGTATTTGTGAGCGACCATATCGCCATGCGCGGTTACGGCAAGTTGCCATCCTTCTGTCAGAAGAAGCGTCGTATAATCCTGTTCGATGATTGCAGGTCCAGATACCTTCTCTGACGGGACAAGGGCCTCCTGTTGATAGACGTGCACGTCATGCCAGCATCCGCCGAGGTACACGGAACGTGTTGCCGGAGCAGCGTTCTCCTGACGCAACGCACCTCGGTGCTGATATGGTTGGCTGCAAGCCCCACCAAGAGCGCCGACAGCGCTCAAGCGCAGAGCCACCATTTCAACAGTCTCGATCCGGTCATCAAATGAGAACCGTTCGAGATGGTGCTGGTGAAACGCCTGTATCAGTGCGGCAAGGGCCAGTTCATCCATCCTGTCCGCCGCAAGCGGTAACATCAATTCAAAAGCCTGGCCGCGATAGCGAAGATCCATGCTGAATGTCAGAGCCATATCATCCGCTGCAAATCGATCAGCAGCAAGCAACTGCCGACCGGTCGTGGCCATTTCAAGCATCATGATATTGATAACGGGAAGAGCAGAATCGTTAAGCGATAGAATCCTCGTCCGGGCCAGATCATGGACGATATCCGATTGCAGGATGCCATGAGCCGAGAATGTGGATGGATTGCGTGGAAAGATGACCGATTGCATCCCCAAAACATCGGCAACGTCCACAGCATGCAATCCGCCGGCACCCCCAAAAGACATCAACGCGAACATACGCGGATCAAGACCGCGCTCGAAAAGAGACAGCTTGATCGCACTTGCCAGTTTTGCCGTTAGCACACTGAGTATGCCTTCGGCGGCCTGTTCGACATCAAGGCGAAGCGGATCGGCAACGTGCCCTTTGAGGGCTGCATGCGCTGCCTTCGCATCCAGCGGAAAAGCCCCGCGCATGAAACCTTTGGCTTCAAGTCGCCCCAGTACGACATTGGCGTCCGTCGTGGTTGGCTTGGTGCCACCTCGGCCATAGCAAACCGGACCAGGTTTGGCCCCGGCGCTTTCTGGCCCAACCTTCAGCCGACCACCGGGATCAACGGAGGCAATAGATCCGCCGCCAGCCCCTATCGTGCGCATCTCCACCATGGGGACACGCAATGGCAGGCCATCGACATCTCCTTGCGCCACAATGGCGCGCTGCCCCTTCTGAACCAGCGCGATATCATAACTCGTACCACCCATATCGACACCGACGACGTGACTTACCGCCAGATCATTGGCAAGGCGCTCTGCTGCCAGCACACCACCGGACGGACCCGAGAGGAGCAGCTTGACAGGTGTCAACGCTGCCGCTTCCGGCGTGGTTGCGCCACCATTTGACTGCACGAGATAAAGTGGCGCCTGCAAACCGGCATCAGCCATTCGCCGCTTGAGCTGGCTGATGTAATCCTGAACCACAGGCATCAGCAGAGCGTTGAGAACTGTCGTTGAAGTGCGCTCGAATTCACGAATCTCCGGGGATACTTCATGCGAACATGACACTCGCAAATTGGGTAATATCCGGTGCAGATGGTCGCGGATGGCAATCTCATGTTGCGGATTGATATAGGCGTTGAGCAGGGAGACCGCCGCAACATCGACTGCACTCTCGCGCAGCACGACGGTTGCCTTGTCAAGACTATCCTGGTCGAGCGATCTGACAACCTCTCCCCGAGAGCCGATCCGCTCCTGAACGCCAAAGCGGCGGCGACGTGGCACAAGAATGCTCCGTCTTTCCGGTTTCAGACTATAGACGTCCTTGCGCGCATGTCGTCCGATCTCCAGCACATCCTCGAAGCCTGAGGTGGTGATCAATGCGCCTTCAGGCAGAGTGCGCGTCAGCACTGCATTGGTGGCAATGGTTGTCCCGTGCATCAACAATCTGACGTCTGCAAGTTCGAAGCCGAACTGTTCGGCGGCACCGGTCACAGCCGCCATGAAGCCAAGTGAAAAATCGTCTGGAGTCGTCGGCACCTTGAAGCTGTGGCTCTTGCCACTCACGAGATTGACGCATTCAAGATCCGTGAATGTTCCACCAATATCGATGGCAAGCCGGAAACCGGGTCTGAGGCCTGTCATGGGCTATGGCATTGAATGGGACAAGTCAGATGGCATGCGCCAAAGGACGGCTCGTACTTGCCTGGCGCAATCAACATGCTGCTGCCTCCCCCTGAGATACAGATTAGACACGCCGCTTGCTGTCGGTCTAATTATTGTTTTATATTATTTTCGATAAATTTTATTTATCGAAAGAATGCTATGGTCGATTTTCGTGCCCTTGAGACCTTTATCAGTGTTGTGACACTCAGGAGCTTCCGGCGGGCTGCGGAAAAACTCAATACGACCCAGCCAGCCATATCCCAACGGATTGCCGCACTTGAAAGAGAGATCGGTCACCAGGTCATTGACAGATCGGGCCGACAAGTAGCGCCAACGGCGATAGGGCGACGGTTGCTTGTGCAGGCGGAGCGGCTGATCGCGGCCCGCGCTGACATGCTGGCAGAACTTGCCAATCCTGCTGTTGTCAGCGGGTCTCTTGCATTGGGTGTCAATGAGACGATCATGCACACATGGTTGCCTGTTCTTCTCGAGCGCCTGGCCAAAATTTTTCCTGGTATCGACGTCGATATCGATGTGGATATTTCTGAAAGTCTGCGGGAGCGTGTCGTATCACAGGATATCGATCTGGCGCTGATGCTTGGACCAGTCGTTTCGCCGCTTTTGCAAAGCTGTGACTTATGCCGTTTTCCACTGGCCTTTGTGGCATCACGACACTTGCCACTCCAGCATGCGCCACTTGGTCTTGCCGAGCTTACGCCATTCCCCATTCTGACATTTGCACGCAATACTCTGCCCTATCAGGCCATCCAGGATATGTTTGCAAGACCGGGTCTGCCAAAGTCACGCATCCGGGCATCGACGTCGCTTGCAACAATCGTCCGTATGACGCTTGACGGCATTGGCGTTGCTGTTATCCCGCCAGCGATTGTGGCCAGGGAGCTCGAAGCAGGGCATCTGATCCAGCTGCGTTTGCCAATCGAATTGCCGGACCTTCTTTGCACAGCTGTATGGCGCAGAAGTCCCGATACACGTATTGTCCAAGCGGTCGCAGGGCTAGCAGGTGATATCGCCCGTGAATATGCCGAGCACAGCATTCAATAGGACCGTCCTCAAGTTGTGTGAGAGCATCATGCTCTATTGGTTGTCCGTCGTCAGATAATTTGGACGTTTCAGGCGGTTTTCGAAGTGAGGCTCTGGCTAATCCCAGCTTCGACCTTTGATCGTCGGTTGTACCCGGATGATCTTTGCCAGTCAGCTCCGCCATGGGCCTGGATGGCCAGAAACTGCTGACCGCGCTGGCTGGGCTTTCGTCATGTTGGCATCTGACGGGGAATAGGATGGCGTACCCAGAGCAAAGCTAGAATGGCATAACCGAAGTCCTCGGACTGGCAAACCCAACACACCGTCACTCACATCCCTGACGAACACTCAAGCATGGCATCCGTGCACCAATGCAGATGCGTAGCCAGCAAGACTCCTCGACACAATGGTCACAATAGCAGACATTGCCCCGCAACGAATGTCGTTGCCTGCTCGATAACTGCGTACCAGATTTGGCCGGGTATCGTGTACGCTCAAGCTGTTCGGCATTAAAGACTCAACTCGGCCTTACGTTTTCCAGTGGTAGAATAATGGATCTGCGTTCCCTACGGCTGCTTCTGGCGCTCGCAGAACATCGGCATTTCGCGCGTGCTGCGGAGGCGTGCGGTATATCGCAACCCGCCTTTTCCGCACGCATCCAGAACCTGGAGCAGGATTTGGGCGTCCGCCTCGTGGAGCGCGGCGCGCGCTTCGAGCGATTCACGGAGGCTGGCGAAAGGATGTTGCCGCGGCTGCGCGAGATCGCGGCGCTCACCGACGCCATCAGCCAGGATGCGAAGGCAGACGCCGCTGCAATCACCGGGCATCTGCGCATCGCCGTGATACCGACGCAGCTGTCAACGGCCGGAGCGCTGGCGGCCATTGTGCGGGCAGCCCACGTCGGCATTCAGGTGTCCATACAGTCACGTTCGGCGAAGGCGATTGACGCCGCGCTTGACCAGTACGAGGCGGATATCGGGCTTTCCTATGCCGATGGCGGGCGGCCCGAGCGCTTTGCTTTGGTGCCTCTGGTGCCCGAGACCTACGTTCTGGTGGCGACGGCTGCCCTGACGAAAGACTGGCCTGACGCACACATTTCCTGGATCGAGGCTGCCGCCCTTCCGTTGGCATTGCTGACACCCGACATGCAGAACCGGCGCATCCTGGACGAAGCCTTCGCAGTCGTTGGAGCGAGCCCGTCGGTCGTCATCGACAGCGACACTTTCACGGCGATCATGGGTGCAGTCAGAAGTGGCACAATCGCGACCATCCTGCCTGAGGCTCAGGCGGCCTCGCTCATGGGTGGGGGAGACCTCAGATCTTTCGCCCTGACGGCACCGGCGCTGGAGCGACAGATCGGTCTTTACGCCCTGAAGCGCGAACCGCAGCTTCCGGTGGTGCGCGCTGCCTTTGCGGCGGCGGCGAAGCAGCAATAACTTTTCCAGATCACGTCTTTCACAGTGCCTATTGGACGGCGAAGCTTCCATTGGCGACCATGGCCAGATGCTGGATAGAATGAAGACGCCAGAGACAAGGCGGAAACAAGCGCGGATCAAGCCGAAAGGCCGGTCGCTCGACGGGCAAGCGCTCGCTGAGGTGCTTGCACTGTTGGGGGATCATCCGCTTCGGCGCGACCTGCTCATTGAGCATCTGCACGTGACCCAGGATCGCTACGGCCATCTTGCCGCACGGCACTTGCGCGCACTGGCGGAACTCCACCGTATCGGCCAGGCCGAAGTCTTCGAAGTGGCGAGCTTCTACCATCACTTCGACATCGTGAAAGAAAACGAGGTTCCGCCGCCCGCACTGACAATCCGCGTCTGCGACTCGCTCTCCTGCGCCATGGCTGGCGGGGAGCAATTGGCAGATGCGCTCGCAACGCTGACGGACCCTGCTCATATCCGCGTCCAGCGCGTTGCCTGCGTGGGTCGCTGTGCGATGGCACCCGTGGCCATCATCGGGCAAAAGCCGGTAGAGCAGGCGACGCCGGAGTCGGTTCTGGTGGCGGCGGCAGGCGAGACCACCTGCACCATGCCGCTGGGCATCAGGCTCGATGCGTATCGCGGGGCAGGCGGTTACGGGCTCCTCGAGAGGATCCGTTCCGGAGCGCTAACAGAGGATACATTGATCGTCACCCTTTCCAACGCGGGTTTGCGTGGCCTGGGAGGCGCAGGCTTCCCCGTCGGACGCAAGTGGCAGAGCGTCAGGAGCTTTCCCAGACCGCGCCTGATGACGGTGAATGGCGACGAGGGTGAGCCCGGGACTTTCAAGGACCGGTATCATCTGGAGCGCGATCCACATCGCTTTCTGGAGGGCATGCTGATTGCAGCCAATGCAATCGACGCCGAACGCATCTATCTCTACATGCGCGACGAATATCCCGGTGTAATCGCGCTGCTCAGACGGGAGATCGCGGCGCTGGAGGGAGTTGGCCTGATCAATCCTGGATACATCGAACTTCGCCGCGGCGCTGGTGCCTACATCTGCGGCGAGGAAAGCGCCATGATCGAGTCGATCGAAGGCAAGCGAGGACTGCCGCGCCAGCGGCCGCCCTATATCGCCGAAGTGGGGCTCTTCGGACGACCTACGCTCAACCACAATGTCGAGACGCTGGTCTGGCTGCGCGACATCCTGGAAAAGGGTCCGGAGTGGTTCGCATCACAGGGTGTCAACGGCGCGAAGGGCTTGCGCTCGTGGTCCGTCTCGGGACGGGTGAGAAGCCCCGGCGTCATTATCGCACCTGCAGGAATAACCGCACGGAATCTCATCATACGCGCAGGCGGCATGGCCGACGGCCACACCTTCAAGGCTTACCTGCCCGGCGGCGCGTCCGGCGGCATTCTTCCCGCATCGCATGGCGACTTGCCGCTGGATTTTGGCTCGCTCACTGACCACGGCTGCTTCGTCGGCAGCCACGCGGTCGTGGTGCTCTCCGACAAGGATGACATGGCCGAAGCAGCGCGCAACCTGATGCGTTTCTTCAAGCACGAGAGCTGCGGCCAGTGCACACCGTGCCGCGTGGGAACCGAGAAGGCGCTGACATTGATGCAGGCTCCGCGCTGGAATACGGCGCTGCTCAAGGAACTGTCGGCGGTCATGATGGACGCTTCGATCTGCGGGCTGGGCCAGGCCGCCCCGAATCCGGTTCTGTCAGTGCTGAAGCATTTTCCGGAAGAGGCATGCGCATGAACGCTCCAGTCACGACCATCGCATTCACATTGGACGGGCGCACCGCAATCGCCCTTCCTGGCGAGAGCATCTGGGATGTGACCCGTCGCATGGGAGAGGAATTGCCACATCTGTGCCACCGCCCGAAGACAGGCTATACTCCGGACGGAAACTGCCGGGCCTGCATGGTGGAGATTGACGGCGAGCGCGTCCTTGCACCGTCCTGCAACCGGAAGCCCGCGCCGGGTATGGTGGTGAAGACAGGAAGCGACCGCGCGGTCGCAGCGCGCAAGATGGTGATGGAATTGCTGGTGGCCGACCAGCCGATGCGCACCTCTACGCACGACGCTGCCTCATTGCTCTGGCGCTTCGCCACAGCGCAGGATGTCGCGACGAGCCGGTTCCCTGCACGTGAGGCTCACACTCGCCAGGACCTGTCGCATCCGGCGATGGCGGTCAACCTGGATGCTTGCATCGCCTGCAATCTCTGCGCCCGCGCCTGCCGTGATGTACAGGTCAACGACGTGATCGGCATGGGTTTTCGAGGCGAGCACCACGCACCAATCTTCGATCTCGATGATACGATGGCGGACAGCACATGCGTCGCCTGCGGCGAATGCGTGGAGGCCTGTCCAACGGGTGCCCTTATGCCAAAGTCAATCGTCGATGCCGTCACGCAGGCGGGATCGCGCGGAGCGGAGCAGTCCATCAATTCCGTCTGCCCCTTCTGCGGCGTCGGCTGCCAGGTGTCGTTCAAGATCCGCGATGGCAAGATTGCCTATGTCGAGGGGCGCGACGGTCCAGCTAACGAAAGCCGATTGTGCGTCAAGGGGCGCTTCGGTTTTGACTACGTGGTGAGTCCGGAGCGGCTGACTGTGCCGCTCATCCGCAAGCCAGGGATGCCCAAAGGAGTGAATCTCGATCCCGCCAATCCGTTGACGCATTTCCGCGAGGCAACGTGGGACGAGGCGCTCGCCTTTGCGGCTGGCGGCATGAAGCGGATCGCACAGGCCAATGGCGGCAAGGCTGTCGCGGGCTTCGGTTCGGCCAAATGCTCGAACGAGGAAGCATATCTCTTCCAGAAGCTGATCCGAACAGCATTTCGGCATAACAATGTCGACCATTGCACGCGGCTTTGCCACGCTTCGTCCGTGGTGGCGCTGATGGAGGGCATCGGCTCTGGCGCGGTGACGGCACCGTTCAACGATGCACTGAAGGCGGACGCGATCATCATCATCGGGGCCAATCCGACCGAAAACCATCCCGTCGCCGCAACCTACGTCAAGCAGGCGGCGAAGCAGGGCGCAAAGCTCATCATGATGGACCCACGTGGCACTGCCATGAAGCGCCATGCGGCGCACATGCTGCAGTTGCGGCCAGGAACAGACGTGGCGCTTCTCAACGCTATGATGCACGTGATTGTTGCGGAAGGCCTCATTGACGAGAACTTCATCGACAGGCGCACCACAGGATACGCCGCACTGAAAGCGCATCTCGCCACGCAGACGCCGGAGGCGATGTCCGTGACTTGCGGGATATCACCGGATGCCATTCGTGCTGCCGCACGGGACTTTGCCAAGGCGGAGCGTGGCATAATTTTCTGGGGCATGGGCGTCAGCCAGCATACGCATGGTACGGATAACGCCCGCTGCCTCATCTCGCTGGCCATGCTGACGGGCAACGTCGGCAAGCCCGGGACGGGCCTGCATCCACTTCGCGGCCAGAACAACGTGCAGGGCGCATCGGATGCGGGGCTCATCCCCATGGTCTTCCCGGACTATGCCCGCGTGGGCGTTGAGGCGAACCGGCGCAAGTTCGAGACGCTCTGGGGCGTGCCGCTCGATCCGGAGCCCGGCCTGACGGTGACGGAGATCACCGATGCAGCAGCGCGCGGCGAAATCCGTGCCATGTACATCATGGGCGAGAACCCGGCGATGTCCGACCCTGATGTGACGCACGCCCGCGCAGCGCTAGCTTCCCTTGATCATCTGGTCGTTCAGGACATTTTCCTGACGGAAACTGCAATGCTGGCAGACGTCGTTCTGCCCGCGACGGCATGGCCCGAGAAGACCGGCACGGTCACCAACACCAACCGGCAGGTGCAGATGGGTCGCAAGGCCGTCAATCCGCCGGGCGAGGTGCGGGAGGACTGGCGGATCACGGTGGATATCGCCAACCGCCTTGGACTTGGCTGGACTTACACGGATCCAGGCGAAGTTTTCGCCGAGATGGCCTCCGCCATGCCCTCGCTCACCAATCTCACCTGGGAGAGGCTGGAGCGGGAGAGTACCGTCACGTATCCGGTGAAAGGACCCGATGTGGCGGGCGAGGCGGTGGTTTTCCACGACACATTCCCGACCGACGACGGACGGGCGCAGCTGAAGCCAGTCGTCTACCGGCCATCGGCAGAACTGACGGATGCGGATTATCCCTTCGTGCTGACCACGGGTCGCCAGCTTGAACACTGGCACACCGGCGCGATGACCCGCCGCGCCAGTGTGCTCGACGCCCTTGAACCGCACCCGACGGCCGCGCTCAATCCAAAGGCGCTGGAGCGGCTGGGTGTGCGTGCAGGCGACTCGATTACCGTCGAGACCAGGCGCGGCGCAATCACGCTTGCGGCCCGTGCGGACAGCGCCTGCCAGGAGGACATGATATTCATCCCCTTCGCCTATGCGGAAGCAGCGGCGAACCTCCTGACCAATCCGGCGATCGATCCGGACGGCAAGATTCCAGAGTTCAAGGTGGCGGCGGCGCGGGTCATTCCAAATCTTGAATGACAACCCGCCTTCTGGTTCGCTGTTGAGGCTTGCGCGCTGGCAGCGGCACGCGAGCCGAGAGCATCTGGTAAGGGTCTGTCGCGTGGGGAAACGCCATCGCCCCGATAAACTCCGCCTGGAACGCCGGGTCCAGTGCCGTCTCTATCTTTTCGATGCGGCGGGCCAGCGCGGCTATCTCCAGGCGGGATGCGGCATTGACCAACGCGATGCGGGCTCCGTGGCCAGCGGCATTCCCAACCGCGATAATCTGGTCCAGATCGCAATCCGGCACCAGCCCCAGGACAAGCGCATGATGCGGGTTGATATGGTTGCCAAAAGCCCCCGCCAGCTTGATTTTTGCCACATCGCTGACCCCCATGCGCTGCATCAGAAGCTTGCAGCCCGCATGGAGCGCCGCCTTCGCAAGCTGGATGGCACGGACATCGTGCTGGGTGATCGCAATGCGCGGGCTGCCCTCGCGGATGACATAGGTGAAGCTGCGGTTTACAGATTTCACCCGGGACGTCCGCTCGGTAAGCGCACCATCGATGCCGCCGTCTGAATCGATCACGCCAGCCAGATACATCTCGGCGATAGCCTCGACGATGCCTGATCCGCAGATGCCTGTAACGCCTGTCTTAGCAACGGCATCCTCGAAGCCCGGCTCATTAGACCAGAGATCACAGCCAATGACCTGATAGCGCGGCTCCAGCGTGCCAGGATCAATGCGCAACCGCTCGATGGCACCCGGTGCTGCCCGCTGGCCAGCGGAGAGCTGCGCGCCTTCGAATGCGGGACCTGTCGGCGACGAGCAGGCCATCAGCCTGTTTCGATTGCCAAGAATAATCTCGGCATTGGTGCCGATATCAACGATCAGCGTCAGTTCGTCCGAGAGATGCGGCGCTTCGGCGAGCAACACAGCAGCAGCATCCGCCCCCACGTGACCTGCGATGCAGGGTAGGCCATAGACCTTCGCCCCCGCTGCAATATGCAGACCAAGATCGACCGCCGGGATATCCAGCGGCCCATCCCAAGCCAGTGCAAACGGAGCCTGACCAAGCTCGACAGGATCAATCCCGAAAAACAGGTGATGCATGACAGGATTGCCGACGAGGGTGATCTCGACGATTTCTTCCCGCGCGACCCCGGCCTGCTGCGACAGATTCTCGATCAATCCATCGAGCCCGACCCGCACGGCGGCCGTTAGTTCTGCAGCACCATTCTCGTTCAGCATCGCGTAGGACACCCGGCTCATCAGATCCTCGCCGAAACGGATTTGCGGATTCATGGTTCCAGCGGAAGCGAGAACTGCACCCGTCGTCAGGTCACACAGATGCGCCGCGATGGTGGTGGAGCCGAGATCGACGGCGATACCTGCAACACTGGTCTGGACGCCGGGATAAAGCGCGACGATCTCCCGGGAATGCCGGACGGCTGCGGTGACGAGAAAGGCTTGTTGCCGCAAAGTCTTTTGCAGACCCGCAAGCACCGGCAATCCTATGGTCAGTTCCGAAAGGCCCCATTGCGCCGCGAGAGCGCCGAGCAGCCTTTGCCCGTCACTCGCGGGATCATGCATGTCAGCTTCCGCAACCTGCACGGTGTGCAGCATCACCACGGGATCGACTGTTACAGCCCGCTCGGATGCCGCCTTGCGGATGACCTGCCGGTGCACCTGGCTATCCTCGGGCACATCGACAACGAGATCGCCACAGAGCCGTGACTGACAGCCAAGGCGACGTCCCAGTTTGAGAGGGCCACGCTTTGCAACATAGCGCAGTTCAGTCTCGCCCTGCGGGCTGACGCCGGAATCCCCGGGCGCTATCGCAATCTGGCAGCGCCCGCAGATGCCGCGCCCGCCGCAGACGCTGTCGAGATCGACACCGAGTGTGCGCGCAGCCGCGAGAATATCGGTCCCTACGAGAAAGCGCCCGCGTTTGCCTGATGGTGCGAAGAGGACAAGATGATCGCCGCTCATAATGGCGTCTCATGCCCGCCGTTGGCGACAATGGCCTTGAGACGAGTGTCGTCATAAGCCGACTGCAACTCATCCGCCAGCCGCGCTGCCTCGGCCTCCAGATCGGGCGCGCAAGGCACGGGTTCGCTGCGCCGCCATGCCGCGAGATAGGCCTCACTGTCCTTTGCTCCTGCTTTCATTGCTGCCCTGTCGATCGCTTCGGCGAAGCGCGCCGGAAGCTCGCGCTTCGCAGCATTGCGTCCTGCTTTCGCAACGACCTGGGCGGGGATATCGCGCCAGAAGATGATTGTAACTGTAGGCATTGTGAGCGTTCGAGCTTCGTTCAGGCGGGTTTCTGGCTAACAAAAGGTTGCATCAGGCCGTACCCGGTGAACCGCGTTTCCAGCGGCAAGGCAAGCCGTTTTGCAGCCGCAAGTGCGCGCGCCGCGATGGAGGGATCGCCGGCCTGGACGAGATGAACCACGCGTTTGTAGTTGCCGAAATAGGTATCGCGCAGCTCCGGAAACCGGTCGAGGCCGAGGCCTTTCCAGACGAGACGGTCAAAGTGCCGGGCGAGATAATCCGTCAGGAAGAAGGATCCGATCTCCTCCTCCATCATCGCGTCGAAGGTCTCAAGCCCGGCATAGAATGCGTAGCAATGCGCGCCTTCGATCCGGGAAACCCCCTCCTGCGCCAGCACGGCATCCAGTGCACCGCCGGTGCCGCAATCACCATACAGGCAGAGAATATCGGCGTAGCGGCTGCGGGCGGCCCTGATCTTGCGGCGCACTGCAGGCGCAATCTCCTCCGGCCTGTTGTGCAGGATGGCGGGCAGGCAGGTGATGTCCAGATGATCCAGCCGGTTGAGAGCTTTCACTGCCAGCAGTTCCCGGGCCAGCGCGCCGCAGGCGATGACCAGCGTTTTCTTCACGCCGTCGGCCGCTGGTGCAGCATGCGCTTGGCCATTTCCACCGTGACAGCCGCATCCCGGCAATAGGCATCCGCGCCAATGGCCTCCGCGAATTGTTCGTTGACCGGAGCGCCGCCGACGAAGACGAGATAATCGTGCCGGATGCCCTTGGCCTTCATGCCCTCAATCACGGTTTTCATATAGGGCATAGTGGTGGTCAGCAGTGCCGACATGCCAAGAATGTCAGGTCGGTGGGCCTCCAGCGCGTCCAGGAATGTCTCCATTGAGGTATTGATGCCCAGATCGATGACCTCGAAACCAGCACCCTCCATCATCATGCAGACTAGATTCTTGCCGATGTCATGGATGTCGCCCTTGACGGTGCCGATCACCATCTTGCCGACCTTGGGCGCACCTGTCTCGGCCAGCAGCGGCTTGAGGATGGCCATGCCCGCTTTCATGGCATTGGCTGCCATCAGCACCTCGGGCACGAAGAGGATTCCGTCGCGGAAATCGACGCCGACGATACGCATGCCCTCCACAAGAACGTCGGTCAGGATGGCATAGGGAGTCCAGCCCCGCCTGAGGAAAATATGGACAGCCTCGACGACTTCGTCCTTCAACCCGTCATAAAGATCGAGATGCACCTGCTTGATCAATTCGGCATCCGGCAGCGCGTGGAGATCAATGTCATCGGTGGGCATGGAGAGATCAATGCTCTTTCAGTTTCAGCGGATGAAACATATCAGATCGAAACGATGTGCGAAAATCAATAAACCATTGATCTGTTGCCGTTCCGCTTTATCTCTTGTTCGATCGTTTGGGCTGTGAAGCGAATCGCTCGCCGGTTTGCGCCCAGGGACAAATAGACATTGACGACGATATCCACTCCTACCGAACGAAGTGCCGCTATCGAATGGCCAACTCTGGCACTGTTTGCGACGATCTATGCGGCGTGGTTGGCCCTGATCTGGTTCCATGCGTCGATCCCGCTGTGGCTCTGGCTGCCGCTCGCAGCATGGACATCAGCATGGTGGGGTTCGGCACAGCATGAGGCGTTGCACGGCCATCCGACACGGCACCGCTGGCTGAACACAGCGCTTGCAACCCCGCCGATCTGGCTGTGGATGCCGTTCGAGCGCTACCGGCAGACGCATCTGAAGCACCATTGCGACGAGCGCTTAACAGACCCGCTCGATGATCCCGAGAGCCGCTATAAATGTCCTGATGGCTGGCGCGAGCTTGGCCCGGTCGGGCAAGCCATCGTGCGTGCACAGACCACATTGCTTGGCCGTCTTGTCATCGGACCTTTCTGGTCGGTCGGCGTGTTCTGGCTCCAGGACGTTCTGGCGCTGCGGGTCGGCGATAAGGTGCGCGCTCGCATCTGGCTCTGGCATATGCTGTGGGTCGCGCTGCTGCTGACCTTCGCCATTGGCGTGGCACGAATACCTTTGTGGCAATATCTGTTGGGCTTCGTCTTTCTCGGGACAGCGGTGGCTCTCATCCGCTCCTTTGCCGAGCACAAGGCGGATGAGTCGGTTGAGAAACGGACGGCCATCGTCGAGAATTCTCCTGTCTTTGGACTGCTCTTTCTGCACAACAATCTGCATGTTGCGCACCACAAATGGCCGACAGTGCCGTGGTATCGCCTGCCAAAACTTTATGCGGCCAACCGGGATGTGCTGATCCGCGAGAATGGCGGTCTGGTCTACAACGGCTACAAGGATGTCTTCCGCCGCTTCTTCCTGCGCTGGCATGATGTACCCGTGCATCCACTGGGACGGGTGCCGGACAGAACAGGTCTTGCCCCTGAGCAACCCCGAGATTGATCGAAGGCATCACGAGATAGCGCTTTACCCCGATGCCTGCCATTTCTAGGGTAAGGGTGATCTCATCGATGGATTGACCGACCCCTGAATGCAGATGTACTCCGCCTTTCGCCTCGCACTGGAAGCGTTCCGCGGCCAAAAGGGCTGGGGGCCTGCCTGGCGCGATGCAGCTCCAAAAGCGGCCTATGATGTTGTCATCGTCGGCGGTGGCGGGCATGGGCTGGCGACTGCCTATTATCTTGCGAAAGAGCACGGCATCACCAATGTCGCGGTTGTCGAGAAAGGTGCCATAGGGCTGGGCAATGTGGGGCGCAACACCACCATCATCCGCTCGAATTATTTCACCGCGCCCAACATCCGTTTCTACGACCACGCGCTGAAGCTCTGGGAGAATTTCGAGCAGGAGCTGAATTTCAACGCCATGGTCAGCCAGCGCGGCACGCTGAACCTCGCCCATACCGACGGGCAGCGCGATCTGTTTACACGGCGCGCCAATGCGATGCGGCTGGAAAGTGTCGATGTTGATTATCTTGACCGCGACGCGGTGAAGGCGATCTGTCCCTTGATCGATCTGGATGGCGGTCGCTTCCCGGTCGTAGGCGGCTTCCTGCAAAAGCGCGGCGGCACCGTACGGCATGATGCGGTTGCCTGGGGATACGCCCGCGCCGCCAGCGCCATGGGCGTCGATATCGTGCAGAATTGCAACGTGACTGGCATTCGGCGTGATGGCGGCAGCGCGACCGGTGTGGAGACATCGCGTGGGTTCATCCGCGCTAACAAGATTGTACTGGCCGTGGCAGGCCATTCCTCCGAACTGGCGGCAATGGCCGGGTTCCGTCTGCCGCTGGAGACGCATGCTCTGCAGGCCTATGTGACGGAAAGCCTCAAGCCATTGATCGATATTGTCGTCACCTATGGCGCCGGGCACTTTTATATCAGCCAGTCGGACAAGGGCGGGCTCGTGTTCGGCGGTGCAACGGACGGCTGGAACTCCTACGCCCAGCGCGGCAGCCTGCCCATGCTCGAGGATGTCCACGCAGCGGGCGTGACATTGATGCCGGCCCTGTCCCGCCTGCGCGTGCTGCGCCAGTGGAGCGGCGTCATGGACATGAGCATGGATGGCAACCCGATCCTTTCAACAACGCCGGTCGATAACATTACGGTATCGACCGGATGGTGCTATGGCGGCTTCAAGGCGATCCCGGCGGGCGGTCAATGCATGGCGCATCTGGTGGCCACCGGATCGCCTCACCCGCTGGCGGCGCATTTCGGTCTCGACCGCTTTGCATCCGGACGCATCATCGACGAACGCGGCGTTGGCCCGTTCCCCTATCTGCACTGACCGCCGCGATGCTGAGAATCCGATGTCCTCATTGCGGTTTGCGTGACGAGAGCGAGTTTCGCTATCGCGGTGATGCGTCCGTGGCGCGCCCTGAGGGTGATGCCGCGACCGAGGCTTTTCAGGACTATGTCTATGAGCGTGCCAATCCGAAAGGGTGGCATGCGGAGTGGTGGCTGCATGTGGGGGGATGTCGGCAGGTTCTGAAGGTGATCCGTCATACTGGCACGCATGCCATCGCAGCTGTCGGTTTGCCGGGCGATGAACTCACCATCCCCACCAGCAGGTCTGCACCATGAGCGGGTCAAGACACGAGACCGCAGGATCGATTGGCCGAGCGAAGGTGCTGCATTTCACCTTTGACGGAGTCACTCATGCAGGTTTCGCGGGCGACACGCTGGCCTCTGCATTGCTGGCGAATGGCGTCAGCCTGTTTGGACGCTCGTTCAAGTATCACCGCCCGCGCGGAGTCGTGACGGCGGGTCCGGAAGAGCCATGTGCATTGGTGACGCTGCGGACCGGTGGCAGACGCGAGCCCAATGTTCCAGCGACAACAGTGGAGCTGTTTGAAGGCCTCGTTGCCGAAAGCCAGAATCGCTGGCCGTCGCTACGTTTTGACCTGATGGCGGTGAACAGCCTTGTTGCACCAGTGTTCGCCGCCGGGTTCTACTACAAGACATTCATGTGGCCGAAAGCATTCTGGGAGAAGCTTTACGAGCCGCTGATCCGCCGGGCAGCGGGCCTCGGCAAGGCAGGGGATCAACCTGATCCCGACCATTATGACACGCTGCACCAGCATTGCGATGTTCTGGTGATCGGCTCGGGTGTGGCAGGCCTCTCGGCGACCCGCGTTGCGGCGGAATCCGGTGCGCGGGTGATGCTGGTCGAGCAGGACCATGCGCTTGGTGGCGGGACGCTGGTCGATCCTGCGCTGGCAGACTGGCGGGAGGACATGCTGGCTGCGCTGCAGAAGTTGCCGGATGTGCAGTTACTGCCTCGAACCACGGCGGTTGGTGCCTATGATTCCGGTGTTGTTGCTGCTGTCGAACGCATCAGCGACCATCTCGCAGAGCCACCGCCCTTCACACCCCGCCAGCGCTTGCACCTCATCCGCCCACAGCAGACAATCCTTGCGACGGGCGCTGTCGAACGCCTGATCGCCTTGCCGAACAATGATCGCCCCGGCGTTATGCTGGCAACGGCCGCGCGCGCTTATGTGAACCGCTACGGCGTGCTGCCGGGCAAGCGCATGGTTGCCTTTGTCAACAATGACGAGGCCTATGCGACGGTACGCGATCTCGGCGCTGCGGGCGTGGATGTGGCGGCAGTGGTCGATCCGCGCACGCCGACGGCCATTGCGGCGGAGGCCCGCGATGGCGGCATGAATGTCCTGTTTGAGCACGAAATCTGCAATGTACAGGGCTTCCATGTGGTGAGTGATGTGCAAATCCGGGATATCTCCAGCGGGCGATCGCATGTCGTCGCTTGTGATCTGGTTTGCCTCTCGGGGGGGTACACACCGCAGGCGCAGCTGGCGACGCAGGCGGGCCTGAAGGTCGAGTGGGGTGATGACATCGCGGGGTTTGCGGTCACCGGTTCAAATGAACGTATGCTGGCGGCGGGAGCGGTTGCAGGGGTCTTTGGTCGTCACGAAGCCGCACGCCATGGACTGGTCTGCGGCCATGCTGTCGCCCAAATTCTGAACCCTGACGACGCGGCTGTTCCTCATCACTACCGTCCCCCCGTACCACCGCGCCGCGACGGCCCCATCCTTCCGTTCTGGGAAGTATGCGGCAAAGACAAAGCTTTCGTCGACCTGCAGCATGACGTGACAACCGAAGACATGCGCCTCGCCCACCGCGAGGGCTACAGCGCCGTTGAACACGCCAAGCGCTACACCACGCATGGCATGGGCACCGATCAAGGTAAAACAGGTGGTCTCGTTGGTTCAGCCATACTGGCTGAGGCACGTGGCGAACCGGTCTCTGCCGTCGGCCTCTCGAAGCCCAGACCCTTCGTCACGCCGGTCAGCTGGGGCGCATTGGCGGGCATGGATGTCGGCCCGTATTTCAAGCCGGAGCGCCGTTTGCCGCTGCATGACTGGCACAAGGCGCATGGCGCTGTGTTCGTGCGCATCGGCCTGTGGATGCGACCTCTGGTCTATTCGCCGACGGGCGACACCAGCTGGAATCCAGTGTTGGCGGAAGCCCGTGCGGTTCGCCGTTCTGTTGGCATCACCGATGCTTCGTCGCTGGGCAAGATCGATGTGCAGGGTCGGGATGCCGCTGTCTTCCTCGACCATATTTACGCCAACACATTCTCCACCCTACCCGCAGGCAAGGCGCGATACGGCCTGATGCTGCGCGAGGACGGCATCGTGCTGGACGACGGCACGACCTCGCGGCTGGCGGAGAACCATTTCATCGTCACCACCACGACCGGTCAGGCGCAGAATGTGCTGGAGCACATGGAGTTCCATCACCAAACGGTCTGGCGCGATCTCGACGTCCAGATCACCAATATCGCGGATCAATGGGCGCAGTTTGCGGTGGCGGGGCCAGATGCGCGGGATGTGCTGAAGCAGGTTGTCTCGGGGCTCGATCTTGCGAACGACGCATTCCCTTTCATTGCGGCAGGTGATGCCGTGATCGCGGGTGTGCAGGGCCGTCTTTTCCGCATCAGTTTCTCGGGCGAACTTGCCTATGAAGTATCCATTCCAGCGGGTTATGCACTGTATGTCTGGGAAGCAATTCTCGCAGCCGGAAAAAGCTTCGGCATCTGCCCCTATGGCCTTGATGCACTGAATGTCATGCGCATCGAAAAAGGCCATGTGGCTGGATCGGAACTGAACGGTCAGACCACCGCTGCTGATCTCGGTCTTGGCAAGATGCTGAAGCGGAATGGCGATTTCATCGGCAAGATGCTGGCGCAAAGTCCGGGCCTTACTGATCCATCGCGTCTGGCTCTCGTCGGCCTACACCCATGCGACAACGCAAAACGCCTGCGCAACGGCGCACATCTGGTCAGCGCGGCGGAGCCCAACCGCAGCCAGGGCTTTCTCACGGCGGCCTGCATGGCGTCCGAGGGTCCGCAGGAATGGATCGGCCTTGCAATGATTGAAGGCGGCCACAGGCGCATAGGCGAGGTGCTGATTGCCACCTCGCCAATCCACAACGAGGCTATCGATGTCGAAATCGTCAGCCATCACAGGCTTGATCCGGAGAATGCCCGTGTCAAAGCCTGAACGGAGATTCGTACTGGAGGGGTATCTGGTGCCAGGCCATCACGGCGCAATGGGTGGTGACCCCGTGCGATTGCGCGAGCTAATACGCGATACCGTGGAGATCAGCGTGAGAAATGATGCGGAAGCGGTGCTGCGCAAGGCCACGAAAGCAAAGTTGAAACTCGATCTGCCAGCAATGGGTCAATGGCGGCAGAGCGGTGAATGGATTGTTTTCGGCACCGGCCCCGGCCTCTGGTCGATAATGGCGAAGCCGGGCGCTCCGGGCGCAGTGGCAAAGACACTGATATCAGCGCTCGGCGACCATGCATCCGTCGTCGAATCCGGCCACGGGCTCGCGTTTCTGATGCTTTCGGGCACAAACTCCCCGCACGTGCTGGCCAAGGGTTGCCGCCTTGATCTTCACATCAGCAGTTTCGAACGAGGCAATGTTGCCCGCACGATCATCGCGCAGATCCCGGCCACCCTGTGGCGGATTGACGATGCACCCACTTTCGGGCTTGCCGTTCCGCTGACCTTCGCCCAAAGTTTCGTACATTTCCTGCTTGCGGCCTCTGCTGAAACCGGCTGCACCATCCTCCCCGCTTCCAAGGACTGACAGACGATGAAGACTACTGCCCAGGCTGTCGTGATCGGAGGTGGCGTTGTCGGTGTCTCGGTGCTGTATCACTTGGCAAAGGTCGGCATGACGGATGTCGTGCTGCTCGACAAGAACGAGCTGACATCCGGCTCGACATGGCATGCGGCGGGCGGCGTGACGACACTCAACAGCGACGCCAATGTCTCTCGTTTGCAGAAATATACTTTCGATCTCTACCGCGAGCTGGAGGCAGCTACCGGTCTCTCCTGTGGTATCCATCATAACGGCGGCATCTATCTCGCGACCGATGACGGGCAGATGGATTTCCTCAAGCTGATCCACAGCCGCGCCCGGACGCTGAAGATGGAAACCGAGCTGATTTCAGTGGCGGATGCGAAGAAGCGCAATGTCCTGATCGAGGAGAGGTTCTTCAAGGGCGCTCTGTGGCGCGAAGACGGCGGTTATGTTGACCCGTGGCTGGTGACGCAGGCCTATGCGGCAGCAGCGAAAGCGATGGGCGCAGAGATCAACCGCTTCACCAAGGTCACGGCGCTGAAACAGAGGCCGGACGGCAGCTGGGATGTCACGACCGACAAGGGAATGATCCACACCGAGCATGTCGTGAACGCGGGCGGGCTCTGGGCGCGGGAAGTTGGTCGCATGGTGGAGCTGGAACTGCCCGTGCTCGCCATGGAGCATCATTATATCGTGACGGAAGCGGTGGCGGAACTGCAGGGTCTGGAGAAGGAAATTATCAATACCAGTGATTTCACGGGTGAAATTTATCTCAGGCAGGAGGGCAAGGGCGTGCTGCTGGGCACCTACGAGCAGGATTGCCGCCCGTGGTCTCCGCACACGACGCCGGATGATTTTCACAACCAGCTCCTGCCCGATGCGCTGGACCGGATCACGCCGGAACTGGAGCGCGGTTTTGTACATTTTCCGGCGCTGTCGAAAGTTGGCATCAAGAAGGCTGTCAACGGCCCCTTCACTTTCTCTCCCGATGGCAATCCGCTGGTCGGACCAGTCAAGGGCCTGAAGAACTACTGGGTGGCCTGCGCCGTGATGGCGGGGTTCAGCCAGGGCGGTGGCGTTGGTCTCGTGCTGTCACGGTGGATGACCGAGGGTGATCCCGGACAGGATGTGCTGGCGATGGATGTGGCGCGCTACGGCGCATTCGCCACGCCGCGCTACACCGCAATCAAGGTTGAAGAGAATTATCGTCGGCGTTTCCGGCTCGCTTTTCCCAACGAGGAAATGCCGGCGGCGAGGCCATTGCGACGCACGCCGATTTACAACCGGCTGAAGGAACAGGGCGCTGTCTTTGGTGCCAATTTCGGGCTCGAGAGCGCGCTGTGGTTTGCGCCAAAGGGCGTGGAGCCTATGGAGACTCCGACATATCGCCGCTCCAACGCCATGCCGTATGTCAAGGCGGAATGCGATGCTGTGCGCAACACAGTCGGGCTCTACGAGAGTTCCAACTACGGCAAGTATGAGGTTACGGGCAAAGGTGCACGGGGTTGGCTCGACCGGGTTTTCGCCTGCCGCATCCCAAAGCCGGGGCGAATGGGTATTGCGCCTATGCTGAACCGCAAGGCGCGCATTATCGGCGATCTCTCCATCGCCTGCCTCGCGGAGGACCGCTATCTGATCATCGGCTCGGGTTTTGCTGAAGCATTCCATATGCGTTGGTTCTGGGCCAGCAATCCACCGGATGATGTTTTCATCCGCGCGTCATCCTCGACGCTGACTGGCTTCTCCATTGCCGGACCTCAGGCGCGGGCTGTTATGCAGAAACTGACGCGCGACGACATGAGCAACGAGGCGTTCAGGTTTTTTGCAGTGAAGGAAACGGCGCTGGGAATGTCACCCGCCATCGTCTGCCGCGCAGGTTTCACAGGTGAGCTTGGCTACGAATTCTGGGTGACGCCGGATTATCAGGAAACACTCTTCGACGAGGTGATGGCGGCGGGTGCGGAATTCGGCATGACGCTTTTCGGCGGGCGGGCATTGTCGTCACTGCGGCTGGAAAAGAACTATGGCTCGTTCAACAAGGATTTCCGACCGGATTATACAGCGGGCGAGACGGGGCTCGATGCTTTCATCGATTTCAACAAACCGGATTTCATCGGCAAGCAGGCCGCCCTTGCCGAGAAGGAAACAGGATCCAGGCGCAAGTTCATCACCTTCGTGGTGGATGCGCCCCATGCCGATGTCATCGGTTACGAGGTGGTTTTGAAGGGCAATGAACCAGTGGGCTATTGTACCTCTGGCACATGGGGCCATCATGTCGGCAAGAGCCTGGCCGCAGGATATGTGCCAACAGAACTGGCGAAGGACGGCGAGGTCTTCCACGTCGACATTCTCGGCCAGCATTGCCGGGCAGTAATCACACTGAAACCGCTGCATGATCCGGATGGATCGAGGCTGAGGGGATGAGCATGGAAACCCCTTGCATCCAGACCTGCGTCATTGATCCCGTTAGCGGCTTCTGCATTGGCTGTGGACGCACAGCCAATGAGGTCGGCGGCTGGATCGGCATGTCGACGGGGCAGCGCCGCGATGTCATGGCGGGATTGCCCGAAAGGCTGCGCATGATGACGTCCCGAGAAGCCCGTGCTCCGCGCCAGCGCCAGAGGACACGCGCATGAGTCTATTGGCCAAACGCCTTGCGGAAACGCCCGTTCTGCTCGCTGACGGTGCAACAGGCACCAACCTGTTTGACATGGGCCTGATGTCTGGCGATGCACCGGAATTGTGGAATGACGAGCATCCGGACCGCATTGCTGCCCTGCACCGGAATTTCGTGGAAGCTGGCGCGGATATCATCCTGACCAACACCTTCGGCTGCAACGCGCGCCGACTGATGCTGCACAACGCACAAAGTCGCACGCATGAGTTGAACATGAAGGCTGCCAGGATCGCGCGCGGTGTCGCCGATGCGTCAGGGCGCGAGGTCGTCGTCGCCGGTTCCGTGGGGCCGACGGGTGATCTTTTCGCACCGCTCGGTGTGCTGACAGAGGCCGAAGCCATCACCGTGTTTGTCGAGCAGATCGAAGGCCTGAAGGCGGGTGGAGCGGATGTGATCTGGATCGAGACCATGTCGGCTATCGAGGAAATGCGGGCGGCAGCTACTGCCGCCGCAAGGGTCGGCATGCCGTACACGATCACGGCAAGCTTCGACACAGCGGGCCGCACCATGATGGGCATCAGCCCCAAGGCGATGGTGGATTTCGCCTCTGCACTGGTTCCACCGCCTCTCGCTTTCGGAGCGAATTGCGGTGTTGGCGCGTCGGATCTCGTGATGTCCGTTCTGGGCATGACCGAGAGTTCTCCTGGTATCCCTGTCATCGCCAAGGCCAATGCCGGTATTCCCGTGGTCCACGGCGACCACGTACATTATTCGGGATCGCCTGAGCTGATGGCGGAGTACATTCACCTCGCGGCCAACGCCGGGGCGCGCATCGTTGGAGGCTGCTGCGGAACCTCACCCGCGCATCTCGCTGCCATGCGCCGGGCACTCGATGCGCATCTCGCAGGAGAGCGGCCTGATCTGGCGAGGGTGACATCCGTTCTGGGTGCGCTGGTCTCGCCACCCGCAACGGCGGAAATAGCTGCGCGCCGTGCCGCCCCTGAAGCAACTGAAGGCACACCGGATTCCGGTTCGGGACCCGTGGCCCGCAGGCGCGGCAGGGCACAGCGCTCATCAGTCCAGATCATCGAACCGATTGCGGCCAGGCTGGAAAACAAATGGTCTCCTGTCGAGATCCTCTCGCCGGAGCAGCTAGAGCGCATCATCAATGCCGGGCATGTGATCCTGCAGGATTCCGGCCTCGAAATCCGCAGCCAGCGCGCTCGTGATATCTACCGCAAGGGTGGCGCTGTCGTGGACGACGAGACGCAGATGGTGCGGATCGGCCGCGATGTGGTCGAGGCGCATCTGAAACATGCACCACGGACCTTCGTGCTCCACGCCCGCAACGCCGAACGGCACCTGCATGTCGGTGGCAATGTCGTCAACTTCGGACCAGTGAGCGGTGCGCCGCATATCACCGATCTCGACCGGGGACGCCGCTATGGCGACATGGAAGCTTTTCGCGACATGCTGAAGATTATGCAGGGCGTCGGCACCCAGCATTGGCAAGGTGGCGTGCTGGTGGAGCCTGTGGACCTGCCCGTGCCGGTGCGCCAGCTCGAGATGTACCGCTCGCATATCGAGCTGTCCGATCTGGTCTGGGCCGCGCGTGGCGTGGGTGGTGTCAATGCCGAGGATGCCATTGCGATGTCAGCGATCGAACATCAATGTTCCATCGCGGATCTGGCAAAGCGCCCGACCCTGATGACGGTGACCAATGTCAATTCCCCGCGCCGGGTCGATGAGGAGATCCTCGACAACATCATCACCATGGCGGCACATGGTCAATGCACCGTGATCACGCCGTTCACCCTGATGGGGGCGATGGCACCGGTGACACTTGCGGGAGCGCTGACACAGCAGACGGCTGAGGCGCTGGCCATTATCACGTTGTGCCAAATGGTGCGGCCCGGCGCGCCTTGCGTCATGGGTGCCTTCACCTCGAACGTAGACATGAAAACGGGTTCGCCCGCTTTCGGCACGCCGGAGTTCGTCAATGCCATTCTGGCATCGACCCAGATTGCGCGACGGCTGGAAATCCCCAGCCGCACCAGCGCCGCCAATGCCTCGCCGGTGGTGGATGCACAATCGACCTATGAAACCGGGTTCTCGCTCTGGGCCTCCGTGATGGGTCATTCCAACCTGATCACCCACACGGCGGGCTGGCTGGAAGGCGGACTCTCTGCATCGCTCGAAAAGATCATCGTTGATGCAGAGATGCTGCGGGGCTGGGCGGAGATGCTCAAGCCCGTCGATTTCACGGATGACGATCTGGGCATCGACGCGATCAAGGGCATCGATCCGGGCGGGCATTTCTTCGGCGCGGGCCACACCATCGCGCGCTACGAGAAGGCCTTCTACCGGCCCATCCTGTCGGACTGGACCAATTTCGAGAACTGGACCGATGCTGGCGCGAAGAACGCCACGATGCGCGCCAACGAAATGTGGAAGAAACTGCGCGACAGCTATGTGCCGCCGTTCCTCGATCCAGCCGTGGGTGATGCGCTCGCTGCCTATGTGGCAAAGCGCAAGCGCGCGCTGGGATTTTGAGGGCGGACAATGGCCATGCTGCTGGGTGAGAAACACCTTTCGATCTTCGATATCGCCGGGCTGGTCGCGGGTACTGGCACGGTTGCGCTGTCCGATCTGGCGCGGTCGCGGATTGCACGCTCACGCGAGATCGTCGCCAGATATACAGCCGGGGACGAGCCGATCTATGGCCTCAACACAGGCCTTGGCGGCAATCTGGGTCATCGGTTGAGCCAAGGTGACATCAGCGCCTTCCAGACCCAGCTCGTGCGGGGGCGCAATATCGGCGTGGGTGAGCCATTGCCTCCAAACGTCTGCCGCGCGGCACTGCTGTCACGCATTGTGAGCGCTGCAAGCGGTGGATCGGGATTGTCACAAACGACGATCAACCTGCTGATAGCCATGTTCAATGCCGGCGTGACGCCGGTCATTCCAGCACGGGGCTCGATCAGTGCGGCCGATCTGGGCCTCTCCGCTCATATCGGCGCGGTGGTGATTGGCCGTGGCCGCGCATGGTATGCGGGAGAGGATTTGCCCGGATCGGAGGCGCTGGCCCGGGCAGGCCTGAAGCCTGTCGATCTGGAGCCCAAAGATGGACTGGCGCTGTGCAACAATTCGGTTCCCGGTACGGGCCATGGCGCGATGACGCTGGCAGCACTTGGCGATACGATTCTGATCGCAGCCACTGTCGCCGCTCTTGCCTGTCAGGGTTATGGTGCCAATCCAGCCATCTTCGACTCAAGGCTACATGCCGCGCGCACGGCTTCCGGTCAGGTCGAGGCAGCGGCACTGTTTCGTCGACTGCTTGATGGCAGCTCGCTGCATGAGAACCCGCGCAATATTCAGGACGCGGTCTCCTTTCGCACGCTGGCACCCGTGATGGGGGCTTCTTTCGCGGCTTTCGGCGTGGCCCGCGATGCCGTCGAGACGGAACTCAATGGCATTTCGGATTCACCCCTTGTGCTGCTGGATGACGGCCTGATGCTGTCATCGCCCAGCTTTCACACCGCCGCGATTGCGCTCGCCTTTGATACGCTGGCGATAGGCCTGACCCATCTCGCCACGGCCAGCGCCTACCGCATCTTCAAGCTGATGAATCCAGCGCTCTCCGGCCTGCCGAAGTACCTTTCGCCCATAGGCGGTGCTTCAGCAGGCTATGTCCCCATGCAGAAGACGGTCGCAGCGCTTCACGCGGAAATCCGCCTTGCCGCCACGCCAGCCAGCCTCGATTCGCTCGCTGTATCCGACACGGTGGAGGACCATGCGCCCCAAACTCTGCTGACAATCCGGAAACTGGCGGGTCAACTGGTTCCGTTCAGGCTGCTGATCGCGATTGAAGCGCTCGTTGCCGCACAGGCGGTGGATCTGCGCGCGGGACTTCGCCTGAGCCCCATCACGCAGTATCTGCATGGCGCAATACGGGCGGCTGTCCCCATGCTGGAAGAGGACAGGGAGCCCGGAATTGATGCGATGGCGGTCCACAGTATTCTCGATGAACCGGATGTGATCGCGCGCCTCCGGCGTCATCTGGCTGATCTGAAAATGCCATTTTGCCCATGATGCCGCAGGGCTGATCACGCTCTTTTTTGCCAAGACCCCTTTACCTGCGGTGCCAAAGTGGTGAACGATCAATTTCTTGTGCAGGCCCGGACCCGTTTCCGGTCCCGTCAGCAACAGTGGAGATTCTTATGAACACGCGTTTTTCACGCCGCGAGCTGATAGCTGGTACATCCGCTATCGGCATCGCAAGCCTCGGTGGAACGTCAGTCCCGGCACTGGCGCAGGCCAAGACCAGCATTTCTGTTCGCATCGAGCGCGATATCGGCGCGCTTGACCCGGCCTTCCGCACGGGACCGCAGGACGCGAACATCTTCAAGAGCGTCTACCAGCGCCTGATCATGCAGAAGGCGAATTCGGCCGAGACCGAGCTGGATGCCGCCTCCGAGGTAAAGCAGATCAGCCCCACGCTTATCGAATTCACGCTCAAGCCGAACCAGATGTTCACGGACGGCTTCGGCGAGATGACCGCCGAGGACGTGAAATTCTCCTTCGAGCGTTTCCTCAAGCCCGGCGGTGACGGCAAGGAGAGCCCGTACAAGGCCGACTGGACCGGACTGACCAGTGTCGAGGTCACGGGCAAATATACCGGCCGTATTGTGCTTTCAAAGCCGAATGCCGGCCTCTTTGCCATCGCGCTGGCGGATGGCTCCGGCTGCATCGTCAGCCAGAAAGCCATGGCCGCACGCGGTGCCGAGCACGCCACAAAGCCCGTGGGTTCAGGCCCCTATATGGTCGTGTCGGTCGAAAAGCAGCGCGGTGCTGTTCTGAAGCGCAATCCCGGTTATTCAGGCACACCTTCCGCCTATGAAGAGGTCAATGTCCGCTTCATACAGGACCCAAAGACGGCGGAACTGGCACTGCGCTCGGGCGAGCTTGATTTCGCTGTGCTGCCGCCGAATGTGGCGGAGCCGATGCGCGGTGTGGCGGGTATCACGGTGGAAACCCATCCCGGCCTTGCCTATCTCTGGCTCGGCATCAACGTGGAGAAGGCACCCTTCAACGATGTGCGCGTCCGGCAGGCCGTGCGCCTGGCGCTCGACGTGGACCAGATGCTGCTCGCAGGCTTCAACGGCAAGGCACCACGCCTGAATTCCCTGATCATGCAGCCCATCAACGGCCACTGGAAGGACGCGCCTGTCTACAAGCGCAACGTGGCGGAAGCCAAGGCCTTGCTGGCGGCTGCTGGCCAGACCAGTATTAAGACGAAGATCACCATCCTCAACCAGCCGATCTTCCAGAGCATGGCGCTGGTGGCCCAGGCGATGCTGCGCGAGGTCGGCATCGACGCCGCCGTCGATGTGCAGGAGGGCGGCACCTTCTGGAAGGCAGGCGAGGGCGAGGCGGGCAAGAGCATCGACATGTTCATGATGCGCTTCAACGGCAAGCTCGACCCGAGCTTCCTGATGCAATGGTTCGTCAAGGGCCAGATCGGTGTCTACAACTGGCAACGCTTCGACAACCCGGCTTATGACAAGCTTGCCGCCGATGCCATCGTGGAACTGGATCCCGTCAAGCGTGCTGCCTTGGTCATCGAGGCCCAGAAGGAGATGGATAAATCCGCTGCATTCGTCTGGCTGACCAACGACGTGGCCTATGTGGTGCGACGCTCCAACGTGCGCCCGGCGTTCCTTCCCGGTGCCATCGACTGGCAACTCGACCGTTTCGGCGCGACGTCTTCGTGACGACTGTCGGTCTCTGACGGGGAGCGCAGGATATGATTGAGACGGCCCGCTATCTCGCGAGCCGCCTCGTCACGACGGCACTCATCGTTTTTGGTGCGATGCTGCTGCTCTTCACGCTCTCGGCAATTGTGCCGGGTGATCCAGCTTCTGCCCTTCTGGGACCACAGGCGACACCGGAATACCGGGCGCAGTTCATCAAGGACATGGGCCTGGACCGCCCGTTTCATGAACGGCTTTTGGTGTTTTTCGGCAACCTGCTGACTGGCAACCTTGGCACCGACATTCTCTCGGGAAAGCCGGTCTGGAGCATCATCAGCTCTGTCCTGCCCTTCACCTTCATCCTGACCTTCGCCGCAATAGGCCTTGCGGTGCTTTTGGGTGTGCCGCTTGGCTGCTTTGCCGCTGTCCGGCGCGGCTCAATATTCGACCATATCCTCGCTTTCATCAGCGTTGCTTTCATCGCCATCCCCTCTTTCGTGATTGCGATCTTTCTGTTGCTGATCTTTTCGATCTGGCTCGACTGGCTGCCGGTGCTGGGCGAGGGTAAATCAGGCGACTGGCTTGACCAGGCCCGGCGGCTGATCCTGCCGACAACAGCGCTGGCCGTCGGTTGGATCGGTTTCATCGCACGTCTGGTGCGCACCTCCATGCTGGAGGTCATGGGTGAAAACTACATCCGTACATCGCGCGCCTATGGCCTTTCCGAGCGGCTTGTCACCTACAAATACGCGCTCAAGAATGCCTGCATTCCCACCATCGCCATTCTCGGCATGGGCGTCGGGCGATTGCTGGGCGGTGCCGTGCTGGTCGAGATCGTGTTCTCGCGGCCAGGCCTTGGACGCCTGATTTTCGATGCCATCGCAACCCGGAATTATCCCGTGCTGCAAGGCGCGGTCTTCGTGGTGGTGCTGATCTTCGTTGTCACGAATCTCCTCGTCGATCTCAGCTATTCCGCGATTGATCCGCGCATCAGGCGACAAGCGGGCAGGGAGGCCATGCCGCGATGAGCATTGCTGCCCCTGCATCACAATCCGGAACATTGGCAGAGGTCCTGGGTGTTTTCCGCCGCATTGCCTCCACCTTTACGGGTACGATGGGCCTTTTCATCGTGGCAATGGTCATATCGGCTGCGATCTTCGCGCCGTGGATCACGCCATATGATCCTGACGCACTCGATGTGATGAGACGCTTCCAGAATCCCTCCGCCACCCATTGGCTGGGCACGGATCATCTCGGACGCGATCTTTTCTCACGCCTGATCATGGGCTCCCGCATCGCCATGGCCGTGGCGCTGTCCGCCATCGCCATCGCCATGATCACGGGCACATTGCTTGGCATTGCAGCGGCATCTCTGCCCGCGCATATCGAACGGATCATCCTCATTCTCTTCGATGTCATCGCGTCGTTTCCATCGCTGGTGCTGGCGCTTGCGGTTGTCGCCGTCTTCGGCCCCTCGACGCAGCTGGTCGTTGTGATCGTGGCTGTGACGCTGATCCCGGTCTTCGGGCGCGTGGCGCGTGCGCAGGTGCTGACGATCAACAATGCGCCCTATATCGAAGCCGAACGGCTTCTCGGCGCCTCCTATGCGCGCATCGTGGTCTCGCATCTCCTGCCGAACATCGCCGGGCCTTTGGTGGTTCTGGCCTCCATGGAAATTCCCGTCGTCATCACGATCGAGGCTGGGCTCTCGTTCATCGGGTTGGGTGTCCGGCCCCCGCTGGCGAGCTGGGGTACGCTGATCTACGATGGCTATGCCTATCTCTCGGATTCGAAGCTGCCGGTCATTATCGCAAGTTCGGCATTGGGCCTTGCCACACTCGGTTTCACGCTCTTTGGCGAGGCATTGCGCGACGCGGTCGATCCGCGCCTCAACCGGGATCACTGAGATGGAGGCAGCATCCTCTCCGCTTGTGCGCATCCGGCATCTTTCGCTTGATGCTGCGACGGCGCGCGGCGATGCGCATATCCTGCGTGATCTCTCGCTGGATGTCGGGCGCGGGCGTATCCTCGGCATCGTTGGTGAATCTGGATCAGGTAAATCGACGCTGGCGTCCGTACTGTTGCGGCTGCTGCCAGGCAACATCAGCAGGCTGGATGGCGAGGTGCTCTTTGATGGCGTTGATCTCCTGAAACTTGGCCCCGATGCCATGAATGCCTATCGCGGCACCAGAATCGCGATGATCTTCCAGGACCCGATGACGGCGTTGAACCCGCTGTTCACGGTTGGAACGCATCTCGTCGATGTCATGCGGCGACGGGACCCCGGCCTCTCGCGTGTTGAGGCGCTGGCGAAGGGCGAGGCGATGCTGACCACCGTTGGTATCCCCGATCCGGCCTTGCGCATGCAAGCCTATCCTCATCAGCTGTCCGGCGGCATGCGCCAGCGCATCATGATTGCCATGGCGCTGCTTGTGCAGCCCGATTTGCTGATCGCGGATGAACCAACCACAGCCCTTGACGCCACGGTGGAAGCCCAGATCGTCGAGCTGTTTGAGCATCTGCGCGAGAAGTTTGCGGGTTCCATCATGTTCATCTCGCACCATCTCGGTCTCGTCGCGGAACTCTGTGATGATCTCTGCGTGATGTACGGGGGCGTGATCGTGGAGAGCGGCCCTGTCGATGCTGTTTTGGCGAAACCCGGACATCCCTACACGCGCGCGCTGCTGGACTGCGAGATCGATGATGACGGCGAGGGGCGCCTTGTTTCCATTCCGGGTGATGTGCCCGACCCCGTCGCGGCCCTGACGGCCTGTGTTTTCGCGCCGCGTTGCGCCCATGCCATTGATATCTGTCGCGCGGACGTGCCTTTGCTTGCTGCCGTTGCGCCCAACCATCTGAGCGCTTGCCTCCGCGCCAGTGAGGTGTTGCCGTGACAGCGCCCTTCATCGAGATCAGCGATGTCGACGTGGTTTTCGGCGGGCGTTTAAGGGCGCTTGATGGCATCAATCTCACTCTCGACAAGGGCGATATTCTGGGTCTTGTCGGAGAATCCGGCTCCGGCAAGACGACGCTCTGCAAGGTGTTGATGGGTCTGGCCCGCCCCACCTCCGGGCGCATCACTGTTGCGGGCGAGACACTGACGGAAATCTTTGCCCGTGATGCGTTTTCTTTCCGCCGCCGCGCCCAGATGTTGCTGCAGGATGCAGTCGCCTCGCTTTCTCCCCGCATGCGCATCGGCGCGCTGGTCGAGGAGCCACTGAAGATTCATGACTTGCCACTGGCAGAAGGTCGCCTGCGCATCAGGATGCTGCTCCAGCGTCTCGGCCTGCCGGAAAACACGCTGGGGAAATACCCCCATCAGGTCTCTGGGGGGCAGGCGCGTCGCATTGCGATCCTGCGGGCGCTGGTGCTCACCCCTGATATCATCGTGGCGGACGAACCGACGGCGGGTCTCGATGTTTCGGTGCAGGGCGACCTGCTCAACCTCATGCTCGATCTGCATGGCGAGTTCGGCCTGACTTACCTGATCGTCAGCCATAACCTGAATGTGATCCGGCGCATCACAAGCCGCACGGCGGTGATGTATCTGGGCCAGATCGTGGAGGAATCACCCACCAAGGCGCTGTTCAAAGCGCCTGCACATCCCTACACGGCAGCTCTCCTGTCGACCAATCCCACAGTCGATCCGGCGAAGCGCAGGGCACGGATCGTGATCAAGGGCGAAATCCCGAGTGTCGTGAACCCGCCCTCGGGGTGCCGCTTCCACACGCGCTGCCCCAATGCTGTGACGCGGTGCTCCGGTGAAGCGCCAGAGCTGCGCGATATGGGCGAAGGCCGCCGCGTTCGCTGCCATTTCCCCTTGCAGGCTGTGCCTGCGATGGCGGCGGAGTAGGTGCTGCAATGGCGCGCTTCACCCTGCAGATGATCGAGGAGATGGCGCATACGGCGCTGGTCAGGCGCGGTGCCAGCGACGGGAGTGCCCGCTCGGTCGCGATCTCCATCCGCCGGGCTGAAGCTGATGGCATCCGCAGTGTCGGACTCGGCTATCTGCCGACCTATCTGGGCCATCTGACCACGGGGAAGGTCGATGGCAACGTCGTCCCCGTAGTGACTGTTCCGCGTCCGTCTACCATCCTTGTCGATGCGCGGCATGGTTTTGCCCATCCAGCTTTTGATGCCGGGCTACCCGCGCTGATTGCAGCGGTACGGGCGAATGGCTCAGCCACGCTCGCGATCAGTCGATCCTATTCCATCGGTGTGCTTGGACATCCCGCCGAGGACATCGTGGCCCACGGATTTGTGGCGCTCGCCGTGACCAATTCACCGCCCAACATTGCTCCTTGGGGTGGGCGGAAACCGCTCTTCGGGACCAACCCCATGGCCTTCGCCGCGCCACGCAGAGACCAGCCGCCGCTTGTGATTGATCAGGCGACGAGCGTGGTCACCAAGGTATCGCTGGTACAGGCCGCGAAGTCGGGATTGCCCGTCCCTGCTGGCTGGGCGCTCGACAACGCAGGACGGCCGACCGCCGATGCGCAGGCTGCGCTGTCCGGCTCGATGCTGCCTTTCGGCGGCACGAAAGGAGCTGGCCTTGCGCTCATGATCGACCTGATGGCTGCGGGTCTCACCGGCGCGAATTTTTCGAAGGATGCCTCGCCTTACGCTAGACCTGATGGCCCGCCGCCGGGTGTCGGCCAGTTGTACATGGCCTTCGATCCGGATGCCTTTGCATCAGGGTTTCTAGATCGTATCGAGGATATGGCTTCGACGATGCTGGCACAGGAGGGTGTGCGACTGCCGGGAGACCGGCGCTTGCAGGCGCGGGCGAAGACAGCCATGGATGGGGTTGAGATCGATGACGCGCTGCTGGCGCAAATCACGGGCTGAACCATGAGAATCACGGCCATACGCGCGACGCCGGTCAATATCCCGCTGGAGGCACCCTACCTGTGGTCTTACGGCTCGTTGGCGGGATTCTCGAAGACCATTGTGGAGGTCGAGACTTCCGATGGCATAATAGGCCTCGGCGAAGGCCCTTCGCACGCCAATGTCCAGATGATCGAGAAGATCTTTGCGCCACGCCTGATCGGGCGTGATCCCATCGATATCACGGGGGCGGAGGAGCTTTGCCTGCCTTCGTGGCGCGGCGTCTACACCGATGTGGATTTCGCGCTTATCCGGGCCTTTGGCGCGGTAGAGATGGCGCTCTGGGATGTCCGTGGCAAGGCCTGGGGGCAGCCGCTGTACGAGCTCTTTGGCGGAGCGCACCGCAGCGAGATCGCCTTTACCGACTACTTCTCGTTTCGCGAGACGAAGCACGGGAAAGGGGGCGAAAGCACTCCGGAAGCCGTACTCGACTATTGCTTGAGTCAGCGTGAGCGTTTCGGCACCACGATGTTCGAGGGCAAGCTCTCGACGGTTGATCCGGAACCCGCGATCCGCACGGTGGAATTGCTTCGGGACAGGCTGGGGCTTGCTGCGGTACTGCGTGTCGATTCCAACAAGGCGTATTCCGTCACGGAGGCACGGCGGATCGCGAAGCGGCTTGAGCCGCTGGATATCCGGGCCTGGGAAGATCCCGTCGCCACCTTCGAGGATATGGCGAGGTTGCGCCAGCACACGTCCATTCCGTTCTCCGTTCACACACCGAACCTGCGGCAAGCCGTGGCACTGGGGGTGCCGGATGCGTTCTGCACCGATGTGAACGTGCATGGCGGCATCGGGAGGGCGCTGAAATTCATCGGGGCCTGCGAGCAGATGGGACTGGATTTCTGGTGCTACTCAGGCGATTCAGGCATCGCCAGCGCGGTTTATCTGCACCTCGCGGCGGCGCATGCGCACATCCGCGAACCGTCGCAATCGCTGTTTCACATGCAGCCGCTGGATGTGATTGCGGAAGGTCCTTTCCGACCGCGCAACAACACCCTGCCAGTGCCGACTGGACCCGGCATCGGTGTTACGCTCGATGCTGACAAACTTGCTTTCTGCCACAGGCTTTTCGTCAATGACGGCCCCTACAACAAGTTCCATGATCCCGACAGGCCCGGCGTCTATCGCCGCATGCCGCTGGCATAAGGACAAGCGATGATCCCCGAGGGCATGCCACCGATCTACATCACCTATCTCAACCGTCTCGACATTGAGGCGTTGAAGATCACCGATGATGAAATCCTCGCCGCCATCGAAGGTGCGCTCGCGACACAGGGGCGCGGCGAGGCCGTGATCGAACCGCGCGTGCATCTGGAGCCCGGCGTGGCGCAGGGGCATTTCAACGTGCTGCGCGGATCTCTGGGCGGCGAAATCAATGCGGCAGGCGTGAAGGTTGTGGGTGACTTCGTCGACAACTACACCAGGAACCTGCCTTCTGAACTTGCTGTCCTGACATTGTTTGACCGTTTCGACGGACGGCCAAAAGCGATCCTTGATGCTTCTGGCATCACCGATATGCGCACCGGTGCCATAACAGCGATCGGCGCGAAGTATCTCGCCCGCAAGGGTTCGAAGGTGCTGGGCCATATTGGCGCGCGTGGCACAGCCTACTGGAACGTGCGGCTGTTGGATCGCATCTTCAATTTCGACGAGATCCGCGTCCATTCCCGCAGGCCGGAAAGCCGTAATGGTTTCGCGGAACGCCTCTCCCGTGACCTGGGCAAGAAGATAGTCGCAACCGAGGACTGGCACTCTTGTGTCGAAGGTGCGGATATCGTGGTGGAGGCCTCGCGGCTCAACGCGCCGGAGCCGATGCTCAGGACGGAATGGATCAAACCTGGTGCCTTCGTCGTCCCTTATGGAACCATGAGCGCCGTGGAACTTTCGCTCACCGACATCATGTCCAAGCTCGTGGTTGATGACTGGGGGCAGTGCAAGAGTGGCAAGTTTGGCTCGCTGCGCGCCCATGTCGAAGCGGGCAAGCTCTCGGAACAGACGCTGCATGCCGAGATGGGTCAGATCGTGGCGGGCCTGAAGCCCGGGCGCGAGAACGAAGACGAGAGGATACTGTTCTGGCATCGCGGTTTGTCCTTGTCGGATATTGCGCTTGGCCATGCCATGCTGGAGAAGGGCGCGCGTCTGGGCATCGGCCAGAGATTGCGCTTCGCATGATCGCCAATGCCCGCATGTATGCCGTGACGCCTGAGGCTGAGGCCGCATGGCAGGAATTGATTGGCCATGTCTCGGCGGAGGCGGGCGTTGCGTTTGAGTACCTGCATTACCCCGCGCCGCAACCGCTGGAGGATCTCTGGCGCAGACCGTATCTCGGTTGTGTCTTCATGTGCGGCTATCCAATTGCCCTGAAGATCGCGGATGTCACGCCAATTGCTGCGCCGATCCCCGATGCGCCCTGGGCGAATGGCAAGGCTGTCTACCGGTCGGATCTGATCGTGCGGAAAGACTCACTGTTCACAACGCTGGAAGATACGTTCCCGGGCCGTGTCGGCTGGACGGTTGAACACTCGCATTCCGGCTTCAATGCACTGCGCCATCACCTTTTGCGCTACCGGACGCCACAGCGTCCGCATGTCTATCAGTCCGTGACCGGCAATCTCGTGACGGCGCGGCGCATTCTGGACGAGGTGCTGTCGGGCGGCATCGATATCGGCCCGCTGGATGGCTACTGGCACATGCTGATTGCCCGTTACAAACCTGCACTGACCGCAGGTATCCGCGTAATCGCATCGACGGAAACGGCGCCAATGCCATCCTTCGTTACCTCGAAGGAGACCGATCCATTGATTGTGACAAAGCTGCGATCTGCCTTCGCATCGGCTCACGAGCGGGATTGGTTCGCGCAACTCGGCCAAGATCTCCGGATCACCGGCTTCCAGCCAATGCAGCATGCAAATTATGCTCCCACTCTCCTTTGGGACAGGCAAGCGAAAGCCGCAGGATACCGGTGGCCGGCTTAGTTATTTAAATGCCAGAATCAGGACACTTCTGCATTGCTGCTACATCGGCGAATCGCAGAAGTAAGATTATGGAACAATCCCTTTTCTGGAATTAGCTCTTTGCATAGTGCTCGCGATACCAGCCCACGAAGCGCTCGACACCTTCCGAAAACGGTGTTGATGGCCGATATCCCGTGAGACGCTCCAGAAGATCCGCCGAGGCAAATGTCGCCGGGACATCGCCCTTCTGCATATCCATGTAATTCTTCTTCACTTTGATGCCGAGACAACGCTCGATCTCGTCGATGAAGTCCATCAGCTTCACCGGTGTCCCGCCTGCGATATTGACGACCCGGTAAGGTGCCACGCCTGACAGCGAGTCGTGTTCGTCGATGGGAGACCCCGTCACAGGTGGATGATCGATAAGCCGCACAATGGCTTCCACCAGATCATCGATATAGGTGAAGTCCCGCTGCATCTGCCCGTGGCCGTAGACATCGATGGGCTCACCAGCGAGCGTCGCCTTGACGAATTTGAACAGTGCCATGTCGGGCCTGCCCCACGGGCCATAGACCGTGAAGAAGCGGAAAGCCGTGGTCGGAATACCCCAGAGATGGGCATAGGAATGCGCCATGTCTTCCGTTGCTTTCTTGGTGGCAGCGTAGAAGGTCAGGGGATGATCCGTGCGGTCAATCTCCCGGAACGGCATGACTGTGTTCCCGCCATAGACGGAACTCGTCGAGGCCATGAGAAAATGACCGGGCTGCAGCACACGGACAGCTTCCATGAGATTGAAGGTACCAACCAGATTGGCATCCAGATAGGTCCGGGGAGATTCAAGGCTATAGCGGACACCAGCCTGCGCCGCGAGATGAATGACAATATCGGGCTTTGCGGCTTCGACGACCCGGGTCAGTTGCGCAGCATCCTCCAGCATGAATGCATGGTGCTGGAAGAGATTGGATTTCTGGAGAAGCGCCACGCGGGCCTGCTTGAGCCTGATATCGTAATAGGTTGTCATGCCATCGAAGCCAGTGACGGAGTGGCCCTCGGCAATCAGTCGCCTGGCGAGATGAAACCCGATGAAGCCAGCCGTTCCAGTGACTAAGAAGTGCATTAAATTCTCTTTTTTGCCGACAGGGCACTCACCCGTGTATCCCGTCCATCCGACAATTCCATCTGTCAATGGCCGAGTCGAAAGCGGGACGGTTACAGCCTTGCAAAAAATGGTGCTGCAGCATCCGTTCCTTCTTCGGCGCACAGCCCGCAGGCGTGCCTGTTATATTGGCATTCAGATGCGAGACATGTTCATATTGCGGACCTAAAGGTGAGCCTCGCTTCTATTATGTCCAGTAATTATCCTATGACGGCACCGTCTGACTAACAATTAGGCATTTATGCGCGGCTGTTCGTCGCAATCCCGAATTCCTAAGGCATTTACATATCTCATAAGGAGATTCAGGAATAAATCGCCAGATGATCAACAGAAAAGATGGGCGAGTCATACTTTGGCACAAGGATTGCTAAATTCGGCATCAATCCCCGATCAAGGGGTTTTTGTTCAGGCAACCAGGAGTATGACCAATGACTATGACCAGGCGTGGAGTTCTGGGTGCGGCGCTGGGCGGCGCGACCATGCTGGCCGGCGGTATCAGGCCTAGCTTTGCGCAAGGCGCGCCAATCAAGGTCGGCATCCTGCATTCGCTGTCCGGCACGATGGCGATCTCCGAGACGACCCTGAAGGACGTGATGCTGATGCTCATCGAGCAACAGAACGCCAAGGGTGGTCTTCTGGGCCGCAAGCTGGAAGCCGTTGTCGTCGATCCGGCCTCGAACTGGCCGCTCTTCGCCGAAAAGGCGCGTGAGCTCATTTCGAAGGACAAGGTTTCGGCCGTGTTCGGCTGCTGGACCTCCGTGTCGCGCAAGTCAGTGCTGCCGGTGTTCAAGGAGCTCAACAACATCCTGTTCTACCCCGTGCAGTACGAGGGTGAAGAGTCCGAGCGCAACGTGTTCTACACGGGTGCTGCCCCGAACCAGCAGGCCATTCCGGCTGTGGACTACCTCATGTCTAAGGATGGCGGCGAGGCCAAGCGCTGGGTCCTGGCAGGCACGGACTACGTTTATCCGCGCACGACCAACAAGATTCTCGAGGCATATCTACTCTCGAAGGGCGTTGCTCCTGCCGACATCATGATCAACTACACCCCGTTTGGTCACTCGGACTGGCAGACAATCGTCTCCAATATCAAGACCTTTGGCTCGGCCGGCAAGAAGACCGCCGTTGTCTCCACCATCAACGGCGATGCTAACGTGCCATTCTACAAGGAGCTCGGCAACCAGGGCATCAAGGCCACCGATATCCCGGTCGTGGCGTTCACGGTTGGCGAAGAGGAACTCGCCGGCATCGACACCAAGCCGCTCGTTGGCCATCTTGCCGCCTGGAACTATTTCCAGTCCGTCAAGGACCCTGCGAACGACGCGTTCATCAAGGCCTGGAAGGCCTACAAGAAGAACGACAAGGCCGTCACCAACGATCCGATGGAAGCCCATGTCATTGGCTTCAACATGTGGGTGAAGGCCGTCGAAAAAGCCGGTACCGTGGATGTGGACAAGGTCATCGACACCCTGCCCGGTATCACCGCGCCGAACCTCACTGGTGGTATCTCTACCATGCTGCCGAACCATCACATCACCAAGCCTGTGCTGATCGGCGAGATCCGCGCCGATGGCCAGATTGATACGGTGTGGAAGACGGCTGGCCTCGTGGCTGGCGATGCATGGTCGAAGAACCTTGAATCCTCCAAGGACCTGATCGGCGACTGGGTCGAGAAGAAGTGCGGCAATTGGAACACCAAGACCAACAAGTGCGGCTGATCCCGCAACTGACCTGATCTTCTGTAGACAAGGACCGGCGGCACACCTCGCGCCGCCGGTTTTTTATTGTCTGCAAGTCTTTCTTGCCTGACTGGTGACCACTCTCCATCGGCAAGCGTCCAAGCGAGATCCGTAATCCATGGCTGTTGCCGGAATCACCCTGCTTGTGCCTTTGAAACGCGCCTTGATGGCGCTGGCCCTGTTGATTCTGACTGCTGCGATGCCAGCATTCGCGCAGACCATCGACAAGGCCGTTGAAAGACTGGCCGCGGACACTTTCTCCGATACCGAAGCCGCCATCGCTGACATCGTCGGGTCTGGGGTACCTCATGCGGCGGCGATGCTTGAGGCGATGAACGACCGACGTCTTCTGGTCTCACCAGACAAGAAGGTGATTTTTCGCGATACGACAGGGAGGTTTTTCGATGCTGTCACGGGCGGTGCCTTGCCCGCCGGGACCGGCGAACCTGTTCGCCTGAATAACCGCCTCCGCCGCGTTGTGGCGGGTGCTGTGGGTTCTCTCACCCTTCTCGCACCTGATCCGCGCCGCCGCCTTGATGCGGCCAATTCTGTTTTCCGTGATCGTGACGTTACCTTGTTGCCGGTTCTGGAAGAGGCGCTGGGCAAGGAAACTGACGCGAGGGTGAAAAAGGCCTTCGCCGAAGCGCGTGCCGCAATTCTTCTCACGTCTAAGGACTCGTCGGAAGTCGACAAGGTACAGGCGGCGCAAGTCATGGCGGGCCGTTCGACGCCTGACGGGCTCGCTTTGCTCAAACAGCTTTCTGCAGAAGCCACAGGTCCGCTCAAGGTTCTGGTCGATCAGGGCGTTGGCGACATGGAACGCCGTCAGCAGGTCGTAGAGGTCGCAAAGACATTCTGGTTCGGCCTCTCGCTGGGTTCCGTGCTCTTGCTCGCTGCCATAGGCCTGGCCATCACCTTCGGTGTCATGGGCGTCATCAACATGGCCCACGGCGAGATGGTGATGATCGGCGCCTATGTCACCTTCATGGTCCAGGAGGTGATCCGCACCAAGGCCCCTCACCTCTTCGACTGGTCATTGCCGATTGCCATTCCACTCGCCTTCATCACGGCTGGCCTCGTCGGCATCGCCATAGAGCGTGGCGTCATTCGTTTCCTCTACGGGCGTCCGCTGGAAACGCTGCTTGCCACCTTCGGTATCAGCCTCATTCTGCAGCAAGCGGTCCGCACCGCGTTTGGCCCCACCAACCGTGAGGTTGGCGCGCCGAGCTACATGTCTGGTTCCTTCGACGTGATGGGCCTCGAGATCACCTATGCGCGCCTCTGGATCCTGGTCTTCACGCTGGTTGTTTTCGCCGCGCTCCTGCTGGTGCTGAAGGCGACAGCGCTGGGACTTCAGATGCGCGCCGTGACGCAGAACCGTCGCATGGCGTCGTCCATGGGTATCCGCACGCGTTTCGTCGATGCCATGACCTTCGGTCTGGGCTCCGGCATCGCGGGAATCGCGGGCGTGGCGCTCAGCCAGATCGACAACGTCTCCCCCAATCTTGGCCAGAGCTACATCATCGACAGTTTCATGGTGGTGGTTTTCGGCGGAGTGGGCAATCTCTGGGGCACGCTGCTGGGTGCTTTCATCCTCGGCATTGCCAACAAGATACTCGAACCGTTTGCGGGCGCAGTCCTGGGCAAGATCATCATTCTCGTGCTGATCATCCTGTTCATCCAGAAGCGTCCACGCGGCATGTTCGCGCTCA
>JANPDL010000031.1:0-186871 GCA_031431475.1 Hyphomicrobiales bacterium | reverse complement strand
CGCTGCCTTCGCCTTGAAAGCCGGGCTGTGGTTCCGGCGTGCTCGTCTTGCCATATAGGCTCCTGTCCGCAGCGCATCCTACGCCGCTCTCAGGCAGAAACTCCACTTATCCCGGGTGTCCAGATTCCCCAAGCCACCTCTATGTGCAGTCGAGAAGGCCTTTGCCGACGTTAAGGTCATCAAGGGCGTGGACCTTGCGATCAAAGACGGCGAATTCGTCGTGTTCGTGGGGCCGTCGGGCCGTCGGGCTGCGGCAAATCCACGCTGCTGCGCCTGATCGCGGGGCTGGAGGACACCACCGGCGGGACTATCAGCATTGACGGCGCAGATGTGACAGATCTGCCCGCCGCCAAGCGAGGGCTGGCCATGGTGTTCCAGTCCTACGCGCTTTATCCGCACATGAGCGTGCGCAACAACATCGCCTTCGGCCTCAAGATGGCGAATGTGCCCAGGCCCGAGATCGCCGCAAAGGTGGAGAAGGCGGCACGCACGCTGAACCTGACGGACTACCTAGACCGCAAGCCCGGCCAGCTTTCCGGCGGCCAGCGCCAGCGCGTCGCTATCGGTCGCGCCATCGTGCGGGAACCCAAGGCGTTCCTGTTCGACGAACCGCTGTCCAACCTCGACGCATCGCTGCGCGTGCAGATGCGTCTCGAGATCACCCAGCTGCACCAGTCGCTGAAGTCGACCATGGTCTATGTCACCCATGATCAGGTCGAGGCCATGACCATGGCGGACCGCATCGTGGTGCTCGACAAGGGGCAGGTGCAGCAAGTCGGCACGCCACTGGAGCTTTACAGCCGATCCGACAATCTGTTCGTGGCCGGCTACATAGGATCGCCCCGGATGAATTTCATCGGAGGCGAGGAAGCCAGCCGAAACAATGCAGTGACCATCGGCATCCGTCCGGAGCACATTGCGCTCAACCTGTCTGGACCACACACGGGTGCGATCCGCCTCGCAGAACATCTGGGGTCCGATACATTCCTGCACATTGATGCGGGCGATCTTGGCGCTCTTGTAGCGCGGGCGACCGGCGAGTTTGCGGCGGACATGGGCAGCGCGGTCCGCTTCTCGTTTCCCGCCGAACGGGTTCATCGATTTGACACTTCCGGCAAGGCTTTGAGAGCATGAGACTGGCAGGCAAGACAGCTGTCGTGACCGGCATTTCACCCGGCGTCGTCGATACGCCGATGTGGAACGAGGTTGACGCGATGTTCGCGAAATACGAGAACCGCGCGCCCGGCGAGAAAAAACGCCTGGTGGGGGAGGGGGTTCCCTTCGGTCGCATGGGCAAACCCGAAGATCATGTGGGATGCGCAATCTTCCTCGCCTCTGATGAAAGTGACTATGTCGTGGCGCAGACATTCAATGTCGATGGCGGACAATGGATGAGCTGACGCAGATGACTAATCCCCTATCTCTCTCGCTCGCAAACCTCGACCGGCTCCCGGATACCGTTGCGAAACCGCGCTACCGGCGCAGCGATCTCACGCCCGGCATTATCCATTTTGGCGTGGGCAATTTTCACCGGTCGCATCAGGCGGTTTATCTCGATGATCTGATGAATCGGGGGGAGGCACTGGACTGGGGCATTATCGGCGCGGGTGTTACTGCGTTTGACGACGAGATGCACAAAAGACTGGCCCGGCAGGGCTTTCTGACAACACTGGTTGAGCAGGACGAACACGGTCGCTCCGTCCGGGTCATCGGTTCGATGATCGACTTCATCCCGCCAAAAGATTCCGCAGGGTTGCTCGCGCGGATGGCTGATTTCCGCATCCGGATCGTGGCCCTGACCATTACGGAAGGGGGATATTTCATTGATCCCTCGACAGGCCAATTCCAGGTCAATCATCCCGACATTCAGAGGGACAGTGTTGAACTGAAGGAGCCCA
The DNA here is from genome assembly GCA_031431475.1 of Hyphomicrobiales bacterium. Lineage (GTDB taxonomy): Bacteria > Pseudomonadota > Alphaproteobacteria > Rhizobiales > Beijerinckiaceae > JADCCX01. The sequence goes on along the minus strand of JANPDL010000031.1, from coordinate 184,973 downwards.
GAACTGTGTTTGGCCATATTGTCGCCGGGCTGGCGCGGCGGCGCGATATGGGCCTGCCGCCCTTCACCGTGATGAGTTGTGACAACATCCCGAACAATGGCGACGTGACACGGGACGCAGTTGTGGGTCTGGCACGCCTGATCGATCCCGCATTGGCCGGCTGGATCGCCGCGCATGTCTGCTTTCCCAACGGCATGGTGGACCGCATCACGCCCGCGACTACCGTTGACCAGCGGGAATGGCTGAAAAAGAACCATGGATTGACAGACGCCGCACCGGTATTTTGCGAAACCTTCAGGCAATGGGTGCTTGAGGACAGCTTTTCCAGCGGGCGACCGCCACTGGAGAACGCTGGCGTGACATTCGCCACGGATGTTTCGCCATTTGAGTTCATGAAAATCCGCATCCTCAACGGCGGCCATGCAGCCATCGCCTATCCGGCAGGACTTCTGGGCATCCATTTTGTCGATGACGCCATGCGCCACCAGCTGATCGCCGCCTTCCTCGACAAGCTGACGCGGGACGAAATCATCCCGCAGGTGCCGCCAGTCCCGGACACCAGCCTGCAGGATTACCAGCACCAGATAGCCACTCGTTTCGCCAACCCCGAAGTGGGTGATACCATCCGCCGCTTGTGCCTTGACGGCTCGAACCGGCAACCCAAATTCATCGTGCCGACCATTGCCGATGCCCTGGAAACCGGAGGTCGCTATGACGGCCTTGCGCTGCTTTCCGCCTTGTGGTGCCGCTATTGCCTGGGGAAGACAGAAGACAGTCAAGCCATCGTACCGAACGATCCCAATTGGGACCGTCTCACACGTGCGGCGATGGCTGCACAAGCCGATCCAGAGGCCTGGTTGAAAATGCAGGATGTATATGGACCGGTTGGTGAAAACCCGGCATTTGCATCAGCCTTTGGCAAGGCCTTAAGCTCCCTGAAGGCTAATGGCGTAGCGGCCACCCTTGAGGGCTGGCTGCGCAACAGTGACTGATCATGCATTTCATCGGCATTGATATCGGAACATCGGCGGTCAAGGCGGTTCTCGTTGACGATGCGCAGTCCGTTGTGGCCACGCATGAAGCGCCGCTGGACTGGCAGTCTCCCTTCCCGGGCTGGTCAGAGCAGGACCCGGAAGCATGGTGGATCGCGACTCTTGAGGCTTTTGCCGGCCTGAAGGCCGCCAGTGGCGATGCCTGGCGCAGCGTCGCCGCCATCGGACTCTCCGGCCAGATGCATGGCGCGGTCGTGCTCGACGCGTATGGAGACGTGCTGCGTCCGGCGATCCTGTGGAATGACGGTCGCAGCGCGGTGGAATGCCGTGAACTGGAAGCCAGAGTCCCTGATCTTGGCACGATAGCCGGTGTTCCAGCCATGCCCGGTTTCACGGCACCGAAACTGCTCTGGATGCAGAAACACGAACCTGCCATTTTCGAACAGATCGCCCATATCCTACTGCCAAAGGATTTTATCCGGCTCAAACTGACGGGAGAACTCGCAACCGATCTCTCCGATGCCGCCGGAACGCTGTGGCTTGATCAGACCAGCCGTACATGGTCTGGCGGACTCATCAACGCATCGGAACTGAAACCGGCGCAGATGCCGCTCCTGCTCGAGGGCACTGCCATCAGCGGCACCGTGATAAGCCGTGTCGCCCGCCAGCTCGGACTGCCGGACGGTGTCATTGTTGCCGCCGGTGCCGGAGATGCCGCAGCTGGAGCTGTGGGTATCGGGGCCATCGACGAGGGAGACGCCTTCCTGTCTCTGGGGACATCGGCGCAGCTTTTCGTGGCGAACGACAGCTATCGTCCGCGCCCGCAACAGTTCCTGCACGCCTATTGTCACGCCGTTCCGGAGCGCTGGTTCCAGATGGCCGCGATGCTGAACGGTGCGGTTTGTCTGTCATGGATCGCAAGGCAGCTGAATGAGCCGGATATCGAGGCTTTGCTCAGGCGAACGGAAATGGAAGCCTCGCGCCCGTCCGGCCTGATCTTCCTGCCGTATCTGTCAGGCGAACGCACGCCTCACAACGATCCAGCCGCACGCGGCGCATTCATCGGATTGGGCCCGGACACAACGCCATCCGCCATGGTGAGGGCGGTGCTGGAAGGTGTGGCGTTATCCTGTGTCGATGCGAAGGATTGCCTGTCGGCGGCGGGTACCGGGCTTGAAACCCTCAGCGTGATTGGCGGCGGGTCGCAATCGGCCTTCTGGATGACGATTGTTGCCTCCGCCCTGAACATGCCACTGACGCGCCATCATGGTGGCGAGAAGGGGCCTGCATTCGGTGCGGCACGGCTGGCGCGCCTTGCACTCACGCAGGAAGCCGTCCGTGATGTCTGCAGCAAGCCACCAGTCCGTGACGTGATTGCACCAGACACGGAATTGGCGACGATCTATGCCAGCCGCATGCCACGTTTTCGCGATCTCTATATCAGGCTCAAGGGTGCTTTTTAGGTCGCCAGCTCGTAGAAAAAGAGGTCTGTGTAAGGCGAGGCTCGACAACATCTATCGCTGCTTGCCAACTGTGACCGAAATTTACGATCTTGGCGCGATCAAGATTCAAACGGAACTGGAAGACGCTTACTGTCGGCATGGCACTGTGACGTTGACGGGATGGAGAGCGTTTTACGGTATTCCGGTGTGATGAATGACGTGCGACACGCCCGTTATCGGGGCCACGGCTTTCCTGCCGTAGTCATCGCACAAGCGGTCTGGCTGTACTTTCGCTTTCCGCTCAGCCTTCGAACGGTCGAGGATTTGCTGGCCGCCAGCAGGATCATCGTCAGTCACGAGACCGTTCGGCGCTGGGCCGAGAAGTATGGCCGTGACTTCGCCAACCAGATCCGCCTGCGCACACCGCAATTGGGTGACAAATGGTATCTGGACGAAGTCGTCATCAGCATCAACGGCAAAGCACATTGGTTATGGCGCGCGGTGGATAGCGAAGGCTATGTGCTGGACGTTCTGGTGCAAAGTCGTCGCGATACCCGTGCCGGAATGCGGCTTTTGCGCAAGTTGATCCGCAAACAGGGATGGGTTCCGCAGGTTCTGATCACTGCCAGACTCGGATCCTATGCCGCTGCTCGCAGGGGTCTCAAGATGCACTTTGAGTACTGCCAGCACAAAGGGCTGAACAATTGCGCGGAGAACGCGCATCAGCCGACCCGACGACGAGAAAGGATCATGAAGCGCTTCAAGTCAGCGCGCCATCTCCAGCGCTTCGTTTCAATCCACGACCCAATTGCCAACCTGTTTCATTTTCCCCGCAACAGCATGACTGCCAGCAACTATCGAGCCCTTCGGACCGAAGCCATGAGCGTCTGGGCGGATCTCGCTGCCGCTGCCGCTTGAGCTCGCTGTGAAAGCGATCCAACTTGGTCACGTATCCAATGCGTTGACAGTGCCGGCCTGAACGATGGCAAGACGATCTATATAAGGCTGCGACAGGCGAGCGGTCAGATGGCCTGGAATCCTCGCATTTTCTTCTGGTGGGCAGATCAGGCACTTCCAAGTTTCGCGCTTTGACAGTTGCAACGCTTTGCGAAACGATGGTGCGCCATGTCATCCATCACGCGCGTCGAAATTGACTGCTATCGCTATCGGCTCAAACAGCCGCTCAAAACGGTGTTTGGCGTTGTCGAAAGTCGCCCAGCCCTCATCTTGAGAATCGAAGACTCAGACGGTGCCGACGGCTTTGGGGAAATCTGGTGCAACTTCCCGCAACCCGGTGCGGAGTATCGTGCACGACTTGCCGCATCGGTTCTTCCGGGTGCCTTGAAAGGCATCAGTTCCGCCGATCCCTTCGCTACATGGGCCATCGTGCGGGAGCGCCTTCACAGGCTGGCGCTGCAGGCGGGTGAGCCGGGACCTGCGGATCAGATCGCATCGGGCGTCGATATTGCACTGCATGACCTCGCCGCCCGCAGAGCCGGTATTCCCCTCGCAGTGTGGCTTGGCGGTGAGCGGCGGTCCCTGCCGGTCTATGCCAGCGGCATCGACTCGCGGGATGCTCCGGGCATGATGGCCGCCGCTCGGACGCAGGGATACCGGGCATTCAAGCTCCGCGTTGGCTTTGGCAGGGCCAGCGATGAAACGTCTGTTGCTGCCGCTTTCCGGGCATTGCAGCCGGGGGAAACGCTCATGGCGGACGCCAACCAGGCCTGGGGCGTGGATGAGGCCTGCCACATGGTGGAGGCTTTCGCCGCGTATCCGCTTGTCTGGCTGGAGGAGCCGATTGCGGCGGACAGGCCCGAGAACGAATGGGTTTGCGTGGCGGCGGCATCAAAGGCCCCGCTTGCCGGAGGCGAAAACCTGCGCAGCGCGATGGATTTTAACATGGCCATTGCAGGCTCGTTCTTCGGCGTTATCCAGCCGGATATCTGCAAATGGGGCGGGTTGTCAGCCTGCCTGAATATCGCGCGCAAGACGCTGACCACAGGCAAGCGCTATTGCCCCCATTATCTCGGCGGCGGGGTCGGCCTTGCCGCCAGCGCGCATCTGCTTTCCGCTGTCGGCGGAGACGGTTTGCTTGAGGTCGATGTCAACGATAATGCGCTGCGCGAAGCGTTTGCAGGGCCGGTCTTGCCCCTCAGGAATGGCATGGTGGAGTTGCCGGATGCGCCTGGCCTTGGCTACAGGCCTGATATTCAGGGAGCGAGGGACATGCGAGCGCTTGCCTTCGATCTGGCTGTCGAGCAGGTCTGAATTCTCGGCCTCAGAAATGTCCGCCGTTGACGGGGATGACCGCGCCGTTCACGAAGCTCGCTTGCTCTGACAGCAGCCAGACGATCATCTCCGCCACATCCATGCCGGTGCCGACGCGACCCACAGGAATAAGCGGCTGCAGTCGCGTGTTCCGACCCTCGTTGTCGAAGCCATCATTGAAGTGTGTATCGATCACACCGGGCATCACGCCATTGACTCGGATGCCAAGTCGGCCGACCTGCTTGGCCAGTGCGAAGGTGAAAGTGCGCCGGGCGCCATTCGTGGTGGCGTAATGGGCGCGGGGCCCGATCCCGCCAGACTCGGCCGACATGGATGCGACGTTGACGATAGCCCCGCCCGAGCCGCCACGTTCGCGTGACATGCGCCGGACACCTTCACGCGCGCAGATGAAATACGCCACGACATTGACGTCCCAGAGTCGACGCATGCTGGCGGCATCGAAATCCTCGATCAGGCTTTCGCCCCCGAGATAGCCCGCATTGTTCACGAGTCCGGCCAGCGGCGGAAGCTCGCTGTCGCAGCGGGCAAACATCGCCACGATCTCTTCTTCCATAGCCATGTTGGCTTTCATGGCGACGGCATGGCCGCCCGCAGTTGTGATTTTGGCGACAAGCTCCTCCGCCTCGTCGGCATGGCTGTTGTAGTTGACACAGACGTGGTGTCCCGCTCGGGCGGCCAGTTGTGCGGTGGCCGCCCCGATGCCACGGCTCGCCCCGGTGACGATTATGGTCGATTCCATCACGTTCTCCATCCGTCAGGCGCTGTCGCGCCACATGATCTGAAAACCCATATCGGCCACAGGTTCGACCGGACGTTCGCCAGCCAGCGCCATGTCGATCAATTCTGCCGCGCGGACCCCGATATCGAAACGGGGGATGCGCACGGTGGTGAGTGATGGCGTCATCTGGCCTGCAATCTCGAGATCATCGTAGCCGGCAATGGCGATATCGTCCGGCACCCGGAGGCCTGCGCGCAGGCAAGCGAAGATGGCACCTGTAGCGATAACATCGGTGCCGCAAAAAACCGCCCGCGGGCGGTCAGGTTGGGCGAGCAGGGCCATGATTCCGTCAGCACCGCCAGCCATGGAAAGCGGTCGCTCGAGCATCCATCCGGGTTGGGGCTGCAAGCCCGCCGCCTCGAGTGCTGCGATGTAGCCGCGCTTGCGGTCTCGCGCCCTGTCGTTGTCAACGGGATCATGCCCGATATAGCCGATCTCACCGCGATATCGCTTGATCAGTCCTTCGACGAGTGCGCGAGAGGCAATGGTATTGGACGTGCCTGCCACCATGTCGATCGGGGTTTCAGGGATGTTGCCGCCCTGAACCACGGGCAGCCCGGCGGCGCGCAGCATGCGGATAGTCTCCGGCGTCTGGCTGGTGCCTGTGAGGTAAATGGCATCGACGCGGCGGGCGAGAAAACTGCGGACGATCTCCTCCTCCGTCTGCGACGAGAAATTGGACGCGCCGATCATGAGTTGCCGACCATGCCGCGCAAAGGTCTGCGACATGCCCTGAGTGACTTCGGCGATCAGTGAGTTCGACAGCGTTGGCACCACGGCGGCAACCACGCCCGTTCGCGCCGAGGTCAGCGACCGGGCGACGAGATCCGGTACATAGCCCACCGCCTCGATGATGCGCAGGACGCGTTCGCGCGTAGCAGGCGTGACTTTTTCCGGGGCGTGCAGCACGCGCGTCACCGTCATCGTGGACACGCCTGCCTGGCGCGCCACGTCGCTGAGCCGCGAACGGCCGGAGGAACTTTGGGACGACAGAGTGATAGCAGATTTCTCCTAATTTTTCTGTTGCAAGGGCAAATGTATGCGCTAACATTTGCTAAGTTACAAGCGATGGGCCAAATTCCAACAAGCACATCCGCATATCGGGGAGAGACAGGCGTGGCCCAAAGCCGGACGCCGACATTCGAGGGCTACGCCCGACCAGATGGTCGCGTGGGTGTTCGCAACCATGTTCTCGTGCTCTCGATCAACGGACTCGCCAACCGCGCTGCCCAGCGGATTGCGGCTGCTGTTGTGGGCGTGGCGCTGGTAACAACGCCTTATGGTCGCGGGCAATATGGCGAAGACAAGGAATTGCATCGCCGCCAGCTCGTTGGTCTCGCCAGCAACCCCAATGTGGCCGCAGTGCTGATCGTCGGCGTCGATAGGCCGAGCGCGGACGACATAGCTAGGGCTGTGTCTTTGGGCGGCAGAGCTGTGGATGTAGCGACGCTTGACGACACGCATGAAGACGCGCTGGCATTGTCCGAGCTTGGTATCCGCGTCGCCGGAAGGCTGTTGCGCGATGCCTCACGCCAGCGCCGCAGCATCCAGCCAGCGAGCGCGCTGTTCCTGGGCGTCGAGTGTGGCCATTCCGATGCGACATCAGGGATAGGGGCGAACCCGGTGGCTGGCGTCTGTGTCGATCGTCTGGTCGATAGCGGCGGCACAGCAGTCATTGGGGAAGCCATCGAGTGGCTGGGCGCGGAACATCTCGTCGCGCAACGTGCGACCAACAGGAGTGTCGGAAAGGCAATTATGAGGGCCGTGCTTCGGCGCGAAAAACTGCTCGTTGATGCGCGCCTCAACCTGACCGGCAACAATCCGGGCGCAGAGAATATCAGGGGCGGGCTGTCAACCATCGAGGAGAAGTCGCTGGGTGCCATCGCCAAAACCGGAACGCGACCGATTGTTGCGCTTCTCGGGCACGCGGAAACACCAGGGCGCAAGGGCCTGCATCTGATGGACGGGCCCAGCTTCTCGCCAGAGTCGCTTACCGGGTTTGCAGCGGCGGGGGCACAGATCATGCTGTTTACCACAGGGCCAGGCAACAGCTTCTGCAATCTGCTGGCACCGACGATCAAGATTACGGGTCGATCCGATACCGCGACACGGCTCGATGACCAGATCGATTTCGATGCAGGCCCGGTGCTTGCAGGCACGGAGACCGTGGAGGCAGCCGGCGAGCGTTTGTTCCAGCACGTGCTTGCCACGGCATCCGGGCTGCTGACGTTCGGAGAAGTGCACGGGGAAGGCGCGGAGGTGTTCACCCGCGCCGGACCATCCATGTGAGGGAGGGCAAAATGGCGAAGGTAGGTTTTATCGGACTGGGAATCATGGGTGGACCCATGGCGGCCAATGTTCTGGGCAAAGGGCATGAGCTGACAGTTCACGATCTCAATCCCGCAGCTGTTGAACGGTTGACAGCCAAAGGCGCAAATTCGGCCGCCAGTGCTTCAGCAGTGGCCGCTGCCAGCGACATCGTCATCACGATGCTGCCCGACGCGCCGGATGTGGAGGCTGCGGCATTGGGACTGGACGGGATTATCCACGGTATCCAGGCTGGCTCCACCATGATTGACATGAGTACGAGCGCCCCTGAAACGACGCGACGCATCGGTGCGGCGCTTGCGGCCAGGGGCTGTGCCATGGTGGATTGCCCCGTCGGCAAAACGGCGGACCACGCGGTTACCGGAACCCTTACGCTGATGATCGGCGGTGACGATGATGCCGTGGCCCGTGTGATGCCTGTGCTTGCATGCATGGGTACTGACATCTTCCGCTGCGGTCCCCTTGGCAATGGTCACGCGATGAAGGCCACCAACAACCTGCTCGCTACGGCGCTCGTGGCACTCAATGCAGAAATCCTCGCTGCAGGTGTGAAGGCGGGGCTTACGCTGGAGACAATGACCAGTGTGATGCAGAAGACCATGGCCTGGAACAACCAGCTTGCAGTGGCTTTTCCGCTGCGTCCTCTCAAGGGTGATTTCGCACCAGGTTTCATGCTGAAGCTTGCGCACAAGGACTGCCGCATTGCCTTGGGAATGATCGACGCCATGGGGCTTGATGCCCCGGTTGGCCGGGCGGCGCTCGCTGCCTGTCAGGAGGGTATCGATATGGGCTTTGCTTCGCATGACGTTGGCGTACTGCTGAAGATGCGTGAGGAGGCCGCCGGCGTGAGGGTGCGGAGCGGGTCATGAACGCAGCCGGGGCGATCAGACTTCATCCGGCGGACACGGTGGTCGTGGCCCTCCACGATGTGACAGCCGGTACGCATATCCGCTGGCAGGGGGGTGCGCAGACGGGTGATATTGCCGTCTGTGAAGCGATTTCACTTGGCCACAAGATCAGCCTCATGGCCATGCCAAAGGATAGCTTGGTCACGAAGTACGGGGCCACAATCGGTGTGGCGACGCAGGACATCGCCAAAGGTACCCATGTCCATGTTCATAACATCGCGAGCGCAAGGGCGAGGAGCCGGTCATGAGTTTTGATCCAGCTGCCAAACGCCGTGTGGGAAAGACAGGTCTCGCGGTCAGCCAGCTTGGCTTCGGTGCCGGGCCGTTTGGCAATCTGCTGGAGAAGGCTGACGATGCGATGACACAAGCAGCGATCGCTGTGGCGCTCGATGGGGGCATCAACTATTTTGATACCGCGCCGTTCTATGGTCACGGGCTTTCAGAGCATCGGCTGGGTGAGGCACTGCGTCTGCATGACCGCAGCCGCGCTGTTGTCTCGACCAAGGTCGGGCGGCTTCTGAAGCCGACGCGCAGTGCCGTGAGAACGCCGGGGCCTTTCGCCGGAATACTGCCTTTCGAGATTACCTTTGATTACTCCTATGACGGCACCATGCGCTCGCTGGAGGACAGCCTCCAGCGTATGGGGACATCCCACATCGATATCGCCATCATTCATGACGTGACAGCGAAGTGGCGAGGGGACCAGTTCGAGGCTAGCTATCGCCAGTCAGTCGATGGGGCCTACAAGGCTCTGGACAGGCTGCGCAGCGAGGGCGTGATTGGTGCTGTCGGCGTTGGCGTCAACGAGGTCGAGACGCTGGAGCGTTTCGCCCGGGACGCGGATTTCGACTGCTTCATGCTGGCGGGGCGCTATACGCTGCTGGACACGACCGCTCTTGCCAGCCTCATGCCGGTCTGTGTCAGGAAATCGATCTCTATTCTGCTAGCAGCGCCGTTTCATTCCGGCATTCTGGTCACTGGCGCGAAGCCGGGTGCCAAATTCTGGTACGCCGACGCCCCGCAGGACGTTCTTGACCGCGTCGCACGGATGGAAAGGGTGTGCGCTGCTCATGGCATCAGCCTGCAGGCCGCGGCGATCCAGTTTCCGCTGGCCCACCCGGCCATGGGCAGCATTGCTGCGGGATATCGCAGCCCTGCGGAAGTCGCTCAGGCCCTCGCCGCCTGCCGAGCGCGTATTCCTGCGGATTTCTGGGCGGAGATGAAGGCGGAAGGATTGATCGACCCGGCAGCACCCACGCCTGACGGAGACTGACCTTGAACCAAGAAACCATATCAGAGGGAGGAGCTACCATGATCAGCAAGAGACGTGTTCTGGCAATGAAGGCAGGCCTTGCAATGAAAGCAGGCCTCGCCGCGCTGATGCTTACGGCGGCATCGCAGGCTTCGGCGCAGACGACCATCACGTTCCGCTTCAACGACCCCGAGGCTCCGCAGATGCGGCAGGCGCTGGATGAATTCGAGAAGCTCAATCCCGACATCAAGGTGACGATGCAGCGCGTGAGTTGGGGCGATGCGCAGGCACAATTCCTGCGCGAGGCCGCTGTTGGCCAGGCGCCTGATGTTGCGCAGATTGCCTTCGTCTGGCCCCGTGCTTTCGGCCGGGCGGGTGCCTTGCGACCGCTGGATGACCTGATTGCCAAGACCAATGTCGGTGTCGCAGGCTGGGAGAAGTTTGTCTCCAAGGACCTGGCGACAGGCGCGGATGGCAAGACCTACGCGATCCCATTCACCACTGACACATTCGCGGTCATGTATAACAAGGATCTGGTGAAAGCCGCAGGCTTCGATGCCTTCCCGACGACATGGACCGGCCTGAAAGAGTTGAGCAAGGCGGTGCAGGCCAAAACCGGGAAGACAGGGTTCGGGTTCCCGGCCGGTACCTGCGGAACGCCGACCATCTGGTTCCTGACCAATTTCTACATCTGGTCCAAGGGCTGGGCTTTCGTTGAACCGGCGGCGGACGGCAAGTTCGCTGTCGGCATCAAGCCCGAGCAACTGGCCGAAGCCTTCAACTACTACAAGAGCTATCTCGATGAGGGGCACAACCCGAAAGCCAACCTCTCCATCTGTCTCTGGGGAGCGCCGGAACTGGTGGAAGGCATGGTGAACGGATCGATCGCCTTCGTCAGCGTGCCCGATGCCGTGGGCGTGCAGATCGTGGAAGCCTTCAAGCAGCGCAATCCGGGCAAGGACGTGCCTTTCGCCGCAGCACCGCACCCGGCTGATGTGAACGGGTCGAAAACCTTCTTCGGCGGGCGGATGCTCGCCATCTCGGCCAATTCGAAGAACGTCGATGCGGGCTGGAAGCTGATCCGGTTCCTGACGACGCCGGAGCCAACCTTCACCAAATACTATACCAACTACGTGCAGCCGCAGGAACCGGTGATGAACTACAACCGTCTGCCGCCGGAGATAGCACCCGGGTTCAGTGCCCAGATCAAGACAGCCCGCAGCTGGGGGCCTTACGCCACCGGACCGGTGGCGATTCCCTTCATGTGGAACGCCGTCGGACGTGCTGCGGGATCGGTTTTCATCGGCGAGAAAACGTCTGCGCAGGCCGCACAGGAGGTGATCGCGGCAATCAGTGGCGAACTCGCGAAGAACCAGAAGTAAGCTTGGCTGGGGGAATGGACTGGAGCAGGGGAAGATGATGGTTCAGGCTGTGAAGGGCGAGGCGATGCTGGGAGACCGGCGCTTCATCGTGACGATGCTGCTGCCGACCTTCTTCTTTCTCATCTGTTTTTACGCCTATCCGTTCTTCTTCAACATTGAGAACTCCTTCACCGACCTCTCGCTGTTCGGTCTGCGCGATGGCGGCGAGTGGATCGGCGTCGCCAATTACATGGAGCTTCTGGCGAGCCCGGACTTTCGCCGTGTCCTTTGGAACACGGTCATCTGGCTGACGGTCATCGGCGTGGCGGTCCGTATCATTCTCGGGCTTGCCCTGGCGCTTCTGCTGAGCAGCAGGACGATCAGGAAGTATGGGCTCGCCACGGTTTGTCGCGTGCTGCTGATCGTGCCCTGGGCGACGCCGCCCATCGTCGCAATCCTCATCTGGAGATGGATGCTTGATCCACGGACTGGCGCCATCAACAGCAGCCTTATGTCGCTCGGCCTCATCGATCAGCCGGTTGCCTTTCTGGCGACTGCCGCGTGGGTCTGGCCTGCGATCATCACCATCATCACGTGGAACACTCTGCCGCTTGTGACACTCACTTTCATGGCCTCGCTGCAATCGTTACCCGAGGAATTGATCGAGGCAGCGGAGGTGGATGGAGCAAGCCGCATGCAGGTGCTGCGGTATGTCTACCTGCCGCATCTGAAGCCCGCCATCATCATCATGGTGCTGATGTCAACCTTCTGGACATTCAACAACTTCATCTACGTCTGGCTGACGACCGGCGCCGGGCCTGGCCTCTATACGAACGTGATGGCGACGGAGGTCTATATCAAGGCATTCGTCGAAGGCCGTATGGGTTACTCATCGGCAGTCGGCGTTATCATGGCGACGATCATGACCTTCTTCGGGCTGATCTATCTTCGCGTCATTGCGGAGCGGGAAATGAAGGAGGTCTTTCAGGATGGCCGTTGATCGAACCTATGGATTGGCACGACGCTCGGCCAGAACGTTGCTGGCGGAGGTCGCAATCATCGGCACGACGCTGCTCTCGCTCTTCTTCCTTGTCTATCCGACGGCATGGGTGATCATCGCATCATTTCGAACGCCTGAGACGATGTTCGCGGCCGGGAACTTCCAGTTCACACTCAACAACTACCGGACGCTCCTCAACAGCGAGTTCACCGGTGCGATCTTCAACAGCATGATGCTTTGCCTCGTCAGCGTGATCGTCAGCACCTTTGTTTCAGTGATTGCAGCTTATGTTTTTTCGCGAAAGCGCTTCCGCTGGAAATCGATCATTTTTGGTTCGGTGATGCTGGGACAGACCTTCCCATGGATCATCCTTGTCACGCCCATGTTCATTCTTTTTGCTAAGCTGGGGCTGCTCAATTCGCATCTGGGCATGATCTTCGTTTATGTCGCCATAACGATCCCTTTCTCGACATATCTGCTCGTTGGATACCTCGAATCCGTGCCGCGCAGTCTCGATGAAGCGGCGATTATCGACGGCTGTTCCCAGTTCCAGGTGATCTGGAAAATCATTTTTCCGATCATGCTGCCGGGCATCGTGGCAACGGCGACCTATGCGTTCCTGCTGTGCTGGTCGGAATATCTCTTCGCGCTCGCCTTCCTGACAGACACGACCAAGAAGACGATGCCGCTGATGCTTGCCGGCTACTTTGGTGAAAACGTGGTCGAGTGGGGCAATGTCATGGCTGGCTCGGTCCTGACGACGCTTCCGACCCTGCTGCTCTTCCTGCCCCTGCAAGCGCGGATGACCTCGGGTCTTGCTGCAGGCTCCGTGAAGCAATGAGGAGAGCGTACCCATGAGCGTAAGCATCATCGGGCGCGAGAGCGTATTCGCCGTTCAGACCGCCAATGCCGTGACAGGTGAGGTGCCCTATTGGCACGAGCCATCCGGGACGCTGTGGTGGGTCGATATCCAGGGTCAGCGGCTGCTCGGCTTTCGACCGAATGACTCAGCAACACGCGTGCACAACCTGCCAAGTCTGCCGGGTGTTCTGACAGGCCGCCGCTTGGGCGGATTGGTGATCGGGTTGGAGGATGGACTCTATGCAGCCGATCCTGTCGCAGGCCTGGGCCAAAAGCTGGTTGATGTCGAGCCGGACAAACCGCTCAACCGGCTGAATGACGGCAAGGCGGACAAAGTCGGCCGCTTCTGGTTCGGGTCGCTCGACAAGACTGGCCAGTTCCTGCCGCAAGGGTCGCTCTACTGCCTCGACGTGGATGGGTCGTTGACGCGTGTACGAACGGGCATGCGGATACCCAACACCATCGATTTCTCGCCGGACGGCATGCGCATGTACGTCTCAGACAGCCACGAGCGGCGCATCGAAGTGATGGACTATGATCTCACGACCGGTGAGGCCAGCGCATCGCGGACCTTCCTCGAAACGCCGGAAGGAACGATGCCTGATGGCTGCTGTATCGATGCGGAGGGCGCCATCTGGGTCGCAATCATCGGGGGAGGGCGGATCGAGCGGAGGTTGCCGGACGGGTCACTTCATACTGTCATCGAGTTGCCAGTCTCTCGGCCAACCATGCCAATGCTGGGCGGGCCTGACGGGCGGACCATGTTCATCACCTGCCAGCGCCGGTTGCTCTCGCCGGACGCACTGAAGCATGAGCCGCTGGCGGGCGATCTGCTGGCGGTCAGGGTCGATGTGCCGGCACGACCGGTCAATCTGGCGGCGGTGTAAGCTGGCATGACCAACCTGCTTCTCATCATGTCCGATCAGCATGCCCAGCGGATTGCAGGATGCTATGGCGACAGCAGTGGCGTCACGGCCAACATCGACAAGTTGGCGACCGAAGGCGTCACCTTCGACAACGCCTACTGCAATTCACCGATCTGCCTTCCCGCCCGCATGTCGGCGCTGACCGCCAGGCATCCCTTCCGCCAGTCCTGCTGGACGAACACGGATTATCTAGCCTCGGATATCCCGACCATGGCCCATGCGCTCGGTGCTGGTGGCTATGCGCCGGTGCTTGTCGGTCGCATGCATGCGCTGGGGCCAGACCAGCTGCACGGCTATGTGCGGCGCGAGATCGGTGACCACAGCTCGAACTGGATCGGCATTCCGCGCAGCGACATGGGGCCGCTCCACACTACCAACGACCCCTACCGCAGGAGCGTGGAGGTGAGCGGCATCGGTCGCAGCGCCTATGAGGTCAAGGACATTGACGTGACTGCTGCAGCCATTGCTGCAATCAAAGGCTTCGCAGCAGAGCGAAGCAACGGCGGGACAAGGCCCTTCGCGCTGACCGTGGGATACATGCTGCCGCATCCTCCCTACGTGGCGCGCGCCGAAGACTACCGCCGCTTCGAAGGCGTTGCGCCCATGCCGTCGATCCCGCCGCCGCGACCGGACAGCGAACATCCCTGGCATGCGTGGTGGCGGGACAACCGCGGCATCCGGGACGTTTCCGCAGAAGATGCCATCCGGGCGCGCACCGCCTATTATGGGCTCACGTGGCGGATGGATGCCATGGTGGGCCAGATCCTGACGACGCTGGAGAACAGCGGAATGGCCGATGATACACTCGTTGTCTACACCTCCGATCACGGTGATCACGTGGGCGACCGTGGGCTCTGGTGGAAGCACACGTTCTACGACGAGAGCGTCAAGATTCCGCTTGTCATGCGCTGGCCTGGCCATCTGCCGAAAGGCCAGCGCCGCAGCCAGGTGATCAGTCTGGTTGATCTCGCGCCGACACTGCTTGAAGCGCTTGCCGCGCCCGCCTTGCCAAACGCCGATGGTCGCAGTTTTCTGAATGTCGCGCGTGACAGCAGTGCACTCTGGCCGGGAGAAGTTCTGGCCGAATACTGCACAGACGCAACGCCTGCCTGGACCGGCGGCATGGCGGTTCGCCAACGGATGCTGCGGACGGAGCGGTGGAAACTAAGCTACTACCATGGCTATCGCCCGCAGCTCTTTGATATGGATGCTGACCCGCAGGAACAGAACGATCTGGCTGAGGACCCACTCTATTCAGAGATGCGTGATGCGCTGATGGCGCAGCTTCTGGCGGATTGGGACCCGGATGAGATAGACCGCACAATGATCTCGCGCGAGGCGGACAAGGCACTGATCGGAGCCTGGGGTCGCGCCGTCGATCCGCCCAATGCATATCACTGGCAGATCAGCCCGGAGTATAACATGCTCGGCCTCGTTGACGATCCGGAGGCCTTTCCATGACCATGTCAACCCGTTCGGTCGGCATCACCGTCCTGCCCGAGTTTTTCCAGAACGAGGGCGTCGAGCAGGTCATCGACAACATCACGTGCCGCGCAGGCGCAACGGCGATTGCCACATCGCCTTACGTGATGCGACCTGTGACGGATGGCGACGGCAGCAGGGAGCCCCCGATCGACGCAGGCGCGGGGTCCGTCCGCATCCTTGATCGGCCCTTGTGGGGAAGGCGTGATCTCTGGGTCCGGACGTCGCCGAGTTATGTCCCGGACAAGGCGCTTTATGCCGGTCTGCGTTACCAACCGGCCGAACCTGACGGCCACACCGCGCGCGAGGGTGATGTCGTTGCGAGGGCCTTGAAGTCCGCGAAAGCGCGTGGCCTTCAGACACACCTGCAGGTGCAGGCGGCCATCCCGCCGGGCTACCGGGTCCAGTTCGGCGGGCCTGTCGAGGAGGACCGCCCGCGCCTGCCGGACGGAAGTTCTCCCGCTGTGCGTGTCGACAACAACGGATCGCTCGCGAGCCCGCATATCCTCGCCTACACGCTGGCCCTGATCCGCGATGTGGTGCGGGCTTACCCTGACATTGATGTCCTGCGCCTCGACTGGCCGGAGTATCCGCCCTACTCGCTGGACTCGCTGTTTTTCGATTTCTCGCCCCATGCACGGACTTCGATGGCCTCGATGGGACATGACCCTGACCGGCTTGCCGCCGCTGCCGCCCGCTTGCGGACGCGCGTCACTACCGGCCTGACCGCCAGGGATCTTGCGGTGGTCGATGCCGGGAGCGCGGCGGAAGATCATTTGCGTTGGCTTGATTCCGATCCGGCGGTGAGAGAATGGCTTGATGCCAAGGCTCACATTGTTTCAGCCTTTCTATCCGCATGCGTGAACACGCTTCATGACGCCTCGGGAGGACGTATTGCGCTGATGCCGCAAAGCTTTCCACCACCATGGACACGGTTTTCCGGCTTCGATACCGCCGCAGTGGCCAGGCTTGGCGTTACAGCAATTGGCGTGAAGCTCTACACCATGCACTGGCCGATGATGGCACGGGCCTATGTCGACGCCATCCTGGCGGCCAATCCGGCGCTGCAACCGGGGGATGACCTCGGACCCGCCATCATGCGCGCCTTCGGGCTTGATTCCGAACCATCACGCTGGCGGCCTCTGGCCTCGGTACACTATCCGGAGCCGCAGGAGGCGCATCCTGTTTCGGACGCCGTACAGTCCACCAAAATCCGCACCGCGCAAGCGCAGGCGGGCTCTGTGCCGGTTGTCGCCTTCGCACATTCCTATGGACCGACGGCGGATTTCGAGCGCCGGGCGCGTGTCGCTTTTGAAGCTGCGCAGGGACGAGTTTTCGTCAACCGCTATGGCTACATGTCCGATGCGAAGCTCGATGCGCTCGGTCGCGTCACGGGCTTCATCAGGGGCAGTGCAGGATGAAAATTACCGACATCACAACCCGCAAACCGCACATAGTCTGGACTGTGAAACGCTTGCTACTGACATTTATGATCATCGATACCGAACTCAACCGGGCGGGCATTGATGGATTGACTGTGTGGACATACCGTAACGAAAACAGAGAGGACGAACCATGACAGACCAAGCAAGGCCACGATTGATCCGCCGCACGCTCATGGTGACTGCAATGGCGCTCGGTGTGATAATCATTGGCGGGGTTTCGGCTAAGGCACAGGCCTGGCCACAGAAGCCTGTGAAAATTATTGTCCCGTTCGGACCGGGCGGTCAGTCCGATGTTTTCGGGCGGTTGGTGCAGCGTGCGGTGCAGGAGCAGAATCTGCTGGCGCAACCGATGACGATCATCAATGTCGGCGGTCACTTTTCCGTCGGTTCAATCCAGGCCAAGCACTCCGACGCCGATGGCTACACATTCCTGCTCATTCATCTCGCACTTCTTTCCGGTGAAGTCGTGGACCCCGGCAGAAGCCTCTCCTACCGTGATTTCGAGCCGGTGGCGCTGACCGGTGGCTTCTGCCTGCACCATATCGTGCATGAGGATTCACCCCATAAAACGCTCCTGGATCTTGTTGCGGCTGCCCGGGCTAAACCTCGTTCGGTCGTCTTTGGTGTCAACATCGGCGCGTTGAACCACATGGGTGGCGGCTATCTGGAACGCGCAGCGGATGTGAAGTTCCGCTTCGTGCAGATCGGCGGTGGGGCCGAGAACTTCGCGGCCATCAAGGGCAAACAAATCGAGACGACAATGCTGTCAGGTTCTGAATACCAGAATTTCAAGCCTGGTGGCGTTCGATCACTGGCATTTGCAGGTCCGAAGAGGCTTGAGAACCAGCCGGAAGTCCCAACGGTCAAAGAGGCAGGGCTCAACTATGAGTTCTGCATCAACAATTTCTGGCTGGCACCAAAGGGCACACCCAAAGCCGCCATCGACGGGATGGCGGATGTGTTGCGGAAGGCCATGGAAAGCCCGGCGGTCGTTGAAGGACAGAAGCGGCAATCCTCCACGACCGAGTTCATTGGCGGCGATGCCTTCCGGGCCCATCTTGACGCCGCCTACAAGGATGTCGAGCCTATCGCCCGCGAACTCGTGAAACGGTGAGCCCCGTCCAATGGAACGCCGTATCCGCTACGCCGAGGTTTTCGTTTCGCTGCTGACCATCGCGATTGCTGTGCTGTTCCTGTGGGACGCGCGCCGATACACCGCAAGTCCGTTCGAGCCGGTCGGATCAGGTGCGATTCCAGCAGGCGTGGCGGTTGCGTCCATTGTCCTCGGCGGCCTCATGCTGACGCAGGCGACGCGACAGTTGCTGGCGCACAAAGGCTCCGCGAACGCGCAGGAGTTGAGCCTGCGGGTCCTGGGTGCCTTCCTGCTCAGCGTGATCTATGCCGCTATCCTTGCGTCGGGCTGGGTGCGCTATGCTTTCGTCACAGCTGTGTTTTTTGTCCTTGCCGTGCTTGTCCTTGCTGAACGACCCAGGCCGCTGCTGCCGTGGACGCTGGGTTTGGGCGCAGTCATGGGTTTCGGACTCGACTACGTATTTCGCAATGTCTTCGTGACCAACATTCCATAGGATGGCGATGACGCTCGGTTCTGCACTGCTGATACTCCTGACTCCCTGGCATCTGTTCCTGACAGCTGCCGGAGTGTTCCTTGGCATCATCGTTGGTGTCATGCCGGGCATCAACGGCGCAATGCTGATCGCGCTTACCTTGCCGCTGACTTACTACATGCAGCCCAATGATGCGATGAACCTGCTTGTGTCGATGTACACGGGGTCGATCACCGGCGGGCTGATCACGGCGACGCTGCTGCGCATCCCCGGAGAACCTGCCAACATCA
This sequence comes from Hyphomicrobiales bacterium, assembly GCA_031431475.1. Classification (GTDB taxonomy): domain Bacteria; phylum Pseudomonadota; class Alphaproteobacteria; order Rhizobiales; family Beijerinckiaceae; genus JADCCX01. The sequence goes on along the minus strand of JANPDL010000031.1, from coordinate 166,051 downwards.
TGACGACTTTCGACGGATACCCCATGGCGAAGGCGGGCGAGGCGGGCCGGGCGCTTGGCCTGGGCATCGGCGCTGCGACATTCGGCTCGCTCTTCGCCTGGGTGGCGCTGGCAACACTGACGGAGCCACTCTCCGATCTTGCTGTGAGATTTGGCCCCTTCGACTATTTCGCACTGGTCATGACGGCGCTGGTGCTGATTGTCTCGGTCAGCAAGGGCTCCATGGTGAAAGGCCTGATGTCGGCCTGTCTTGGTGCGCTGGTCGCCTTCCCGGGTGTCGACCAGAGTACCGGGCAATCGCGCTTTGTCTTTGGCTGGTGGCAAATGACGAGCGGGCTGGACGTGCTGCCTGTGCTGGTCGGTGTGTTTGCCATCGGCACTGTTCTGCATGATTCCATGACACCTGAAGAACATGCCGACGGTGTGAGCTACACCAGCAGCGGGCTCTTCATGCGCCTGTCGGACTGGAAGGAGCAGTTCTTGAATCTCATCCGCTCTTCAGCCATCGGCACCTGGATCGGCATCCTGCCGGGCATCGGGGCAGGCGTCGGTGCACTGGTCTCCTATACCGTCGCCAAGAATGTCTCGAAGACGCCGGAGCGCTTCGGCAAGGGATCACCACATGGCATCGTCGCCTCGGAGGCGGCGGCCAATGGCACCATCGGTGGCGCACTCATCCCGCTGATCGCCATGGGTATTCCCGGCAGTGTTATCGATGTTTTCCTGATGGGAGCGATGCAGATTCACGGCATCCAGCCGGGGCCACTGCTGTTCCAGAACAATGCTGGCCTTGTCTACACAATCATCGGGTCCTGTCTCACCTCGACGATCATGATGTTCTTCATGATGATGACGATGATCCCTCTTCTTCGCCGTGTCATCGACATCCCGCGACCGCTTGTGACCGCGCTGGTTCTGGTCTTCTGCGTCATCGGCGTGTTCGCCGCCAACAACCGATGGTTCGAGGTAGGCGTGGCGCTGGTCTTTGGTGTGCTGGGTTTCGGCATGGAGAGGGGTGGTTTTCCGCTTGGGCCTTTTGTCATTGCCTTCATCCTGACACCCATCGCGGAATCGAAGTTGCGATCCGGCCTCATGATCACGGATGGGGATGTCTGGCCGCTGTTTATGCAACCGCTCTCCGGTTCGCTGATGGCGATCACGCTTGTCCTGTTCCTGTGGCCGCTGTTGCGGCGCGGATCGAAGCCGACGGGAGCAGGAGATGGATGAAATGGAACGTGTCACACGCCGGGCGTGGATCATGACACTGAAGCCGGGTGCCGAAGCGGAATACAAGCGGCGGCATGATTCCATCTGGCCGGAACTCAAAAACGCACTCCTTGACAGTGGCGTCACGTCATTCAGTATCTACCGGCACGGGCTCATGCTGTTTGCCTATCAGGAGCGTGATCCAGCCGTGGCACCTCCCGACAAGCCTGTGCCGGTCTTCTGGCAGTGGTGGCGGGAGATGGCCCCGTTGATGGAGACCCTTCCAGACGCGCGCCCGGTGCAGACGCCGATCGAAGAGGTGTTCAATCTCACTGCTGACCAGTCCATTTCCACCAACGGGTGCAGTTGCGAGAACTCTGGTCAGACACAATGATGGAATGCTGTGTAGACTGATGTATTCCATGGCAAAAATATCACGTGAGCATATCAGTCTCCGCCAGGATAGCGCGGATCGGCCTATTCTTGGAAAGCAATGGCACGTTTGGCTGCCAATCTGCTACCTCCGGCTTCAAGAGGAGGCACGACAACTCGAGCCAGCTCCTCCGTGATAAATATGATAGCCTCGTCCATAGGCAGATTTTATCGAACCATGCGGGAGTGCTAGAGCATGGAAGTGGTTTTGGCCTGTGATCTGGGGAGTACGAGCTTCAGAGCCTGCCTTGTCAACGATGCGGGCGAGATCAAGGCCCAGGCAACCGTAGCATCGCCACTGGCAACAGGGCGCGATGGCTGCGCTGAAATTGCACCTGAAGCGTGGTGGTCCAACCTTGTGGAAGCTTGCGGGCTACTGGCCCTGCAGGAGCCAGATCTGTTCGGTTCCATCTCGGCCATTGCTGTTTGTGGCATGACGCGATCGCAGGTTCTCTTGGGGTCGGCAGGCGAAGCCGTACGTGCCGCGATGATCTGGAATGATACCCGCGCGTCCAGCCTTGCGACGCAACTGGCGAGTGAACTGGCCGGGCAGCACCCAGAAGTCGAGCATCTCAACGCCTTCCATCCACTCGCCCGGCTGGTCTGGGTGAAGGAATACGAGCCAGAGGTCTTCCAACGCATCACGCAGGTACTCGACCCCAAGGATTACCTGAATTTCAGACTGACTGGGCATGCCACGAGCGACAACATTTCCCTGGCCAGACTGCTGGCTGCAAACCGGCCGGTGGAGGGGTTTGATCTCTTTGGTGCCTGCGGTATCCCTGACGGCATTTTGCCCCGGATCATCTCACCTCACGACGAGGTCGGGACCGTCCAGTCAAATCTTCCTGCCCCCCTCGGCAGCCTTGAAGGGGTTCCGGTGTTCTGCTGTTCCAACGATACATGGACGGCAGTGGCCGGACTTGGAGCGCTGCGCGCCGGTTATGCCTACAACATTTCGGGCACCACGGAGGTGTTTGGTGTGATGAGTGACGAGTCGGTCGTGGCCGAGGGCCTGCTGACGGTTGACTGGGGCGGCCTGTCCCAACTGGGGGGGCCAGGCCTCAACGGGGCTGATACGATGAGCTGGCTGCTGGGACTGCTCGGCCAGACGCAGGGCGACATGACCGATACGATCGAAACGCTTCTGGCAGTGCCACGCCAGCCGCAGCCGTTGCTGTTCCTGCCCTATCTGCAAGGCGAGCGCGTGCCTTTCTGGGATCCATCCCTGCGCGGAGCCTTCATCGGGCTTGGCCGCAAGCACGGCGCTGCCGATCTGGTCTGGGCCGTGATGGAAGGCATTGCCTTTCTCAACCGCGATGTGCTGGAGCGCGCCGAAGCCGCCCATGGCTGGCAGGCCAGTTGCATCCGTTTTGGCGGTGGGGGTGCTGTCAACCCGGCGTGGTGCCAGATCAAGGCTGATATTTGCGGCCGCTCGGTGGAGACCTGTGCGACCTCGGAACCAGGCGTCCTCGGTGCAGCTGCAGTCGCCTGGACCGGTCTCGGGCGCTTTGCCTCGCTGGCAGAGGCGCAGGAACAACTGGTCCGGGTCAAGAGCCGCTTCGAGCCTGATCCTGCCCGGGCCGAGGGTTACGGCAGGTTGTTCAAGCAATTCAGGCTTGGTGGCGATGCACTGGCCCCGGTTTCCCGCGCTCTCGCCGGGCTGACGGACATGCCATTACGCCTCGTTAAAATGTCCGATGGCAATTGACGCTTGCATGTCGGCGTGGTTCGCTTGGTGATGACGTTTTCTGGACGAAGCTGGGGCGGATGGACGTATTCTTGAACGGGCGCAAAGGCCCCGCCCGATGAACTCGGCACGTGACATCATCGGACGTTATGGCACGGCAATAGCCGGGCTGGCACTGATCCTGTTTTTCGTCGCCTTTGCGCCGAATTTTGCGACACCGATGAACATTATCAATGTGCTGAAGGACACCAGTTTCCTGGCTATCCTGGCGCTTGGCTTCGCCCTTGCCTTCACCGTGGCAGAGCTTGACCTTTCGATCGCCGAGGTTGCCTCGCTCGCAGCGGTGGTCACGGGCTGGCTGATTCAGCTGCAATATCCGCCTGCTGTCGCTGTGGCGGCAGCGCTGGGTGTCGGCGTCGTCATGGGATCGTTCAACGGCATCGGCGTCACTGTACTGCGCATCCCATCCTTGATTATGACGCTCGGCACGGCGGCCATCGCCAAGGGGCTGGCGTTCATGATCACCCAAGGTGTGGCGTTCGTCGGACGCTGGCCGGTCAGCTTCACCGGGCTGGCACGCGGCAATTCCTATGGCATACCTCACCTTGTGCTCTGGATGCTGGCGGTGACGCTGTTCGCTTACGGGCTGATCAAGTGGACTCGTACTGGCGCGCACATGGTTGCAACCGGTGAGGCAGACGAGGCTGCAAGGCTAGCGGGCATCGCTACCGGGCGCATGAAACGCATCGGCCTCCTGCTTGCGGGGGTGCTTGCCAGCATCATGGCCATGTTGCTGGCCGCCAACCTGTCCTCTGCAGCGCCCAATATGGCTGGCGATTACCTGCTCTATGCGATTGCAACCGTGCTGCTGGGCATGACCATGTTTGAACCGGGCAAGCCGAATGTGCCGGGTACTGTCTTCGCCGCACTGGTCTTGAAAGCGCTGGGCAACGGTCTCGTCTTGCTTGGCGCACCTTATTACGTGCAGGATATCGTTCTGGGCATCATCATCATCGGCTCGGTCGCCTTCTCGGCGAGCGCGATGAAGAAGGCAGCCTTCAAGACATAACAAGGCCTTCGAGGCAAAAAATGGGGAGAGAGACATGACTGGTTTCAAAAGGTGGATCGTTTCAGCGGTGTTGCTGCTTGGTCTTGGACCCATGTTTGGCGTGGTTCAGCCGACACAGGCACAGAGTTTCGAACTTGGCGTGATCGGCTTCCAGTTCTCGGCAGAGACACATGCCCGCGTCGCCAACGCAGCTGCCGCCGCAGCAAAGGCGCGTGGCTGGAACGTGACCCTGCTCAACTCAGAAGGCTCGCTCCCAAAGCATGCCGAACAATTCGATGCGCTGATTGCCAAGAAGGTGGGTGCCATCGTCATTGCCATGGGCAAGCCGGTTGAGGCTGATGCACAGTTCAAGGCTGCGAAGGATGCTGGCATTCCGGTGATCACCGTACAATCCGGTGCGAGCATCCATTCGCTGTTCGATATCCAGAGCAACGAATACAAGGTCGGCTCGGACGCAGCACTCTACCTGCTTGGCGAGCTTGGCTACCAGGGGAATATCATCACGGCGCGCTTTGATCTCAATGCCGCCTCGCGTATTCGCGGCAAAGTGCTCGATGCCGTGCTCTCCGAGAACCAGGCGATCAAGGAACTCGGCAAGTTTTCGATGGCGCGCACCCAGAGCTGGCGCGATGATGTCCGTTCCGGCATGCAGGCGCTGCTGCTCCAGAACCAGGGCAAGATCAATGGCATCTGGGCCTCTTTCGATGGTCAGGCCTACATTATCGATGACCTGCTAAAGGCGCAGGGCATAAAGAAGGGGCAGATCCCTCTGGTTTCGATCGATGGCGGCAAGGAAAGCTACGCACGCATTGCCGATCCGGACTCAACGCTTCTCGCTACCGTTGCGATCCCGTTCGAGGCGATGGGCAAGCAGGCGGTTGATGCGGTGCAGGCTATCGTGGTCGAGAAGAAGCCCAAGTCCACAATCACCAGCGGGCCTTACCTGTTCACTGAGGCCATTCTTGTCGACAAGACCAACGTCAAGCAGTTCATGCAGTGATTGGGCAGCGCCAGACGGCAACAGGAGGGCGCGCCATGGCGTCTGAAGCGGGCGCGCCGGTCCTGTCGCTCAGCGGCATTGGCAAGACATACGGGGCCGTCGTTGCGGTCCGCGAGGTTGATCTCGATATCCATGCTGGCGAGGTCGTGGCCATCTGCGGCGACAATGGCGCGGGCAAGTCGAGCCTGATCAAGGTGATCTCGGGAGCAGAGGAGCCGACCTCAGGCTCCATGCAGATGGGCGGGCTGCCGGTCCGCTTTGCCTCGCCGTTCGATGCACTCAGCCGCGGCGTTGCCACCATCTATCAGGATCTGGCACTGGCACCGCGCCTGTCGATTGCGGCCAATGTCTTCATGGGCGCGGAACTGACGCGAAGCCTCGGCCTGCCCTTCATCCAGGTACTGGACAAGCGCAGGATGATGACCGATGCCAAGGGCTATCTCGCCAGGCTGGGCGTGCATATCGATGACATGACCCGTCCGGTCGACCGGCTCTCAGGCGGCCAGCGTCAGGCGGTGGCGATCGCGCGGGCGCTGCGATGGAACGCCGGGATCATCATCATGGACGAACCAACGGCGGCGCTGGGCGTGAAGGAAACCGCGCAGGTGCTGGAACTCATCCGCACATTGAAGGCGGGCGGACGCACCATCATCCTGATCAGCCACAACATGCGCGACGTGGTGGCCTTGGCTGACCGAGTGGTGATCCTGGGTGGAGGCCGAAAATATGTCGATCAGCCCATCGGCAATCTCAGCCCCGATGATCTCGTCCACATGATCATGAGCGGAACCGCACATGCATCCTGAAATAATCATGCAGCCTGAAACGATCATCATCGACACCGATCCCGGGCAGGATGACGCGGTCGCCATCCTTCTGGCGCTGAGCTTGCCCGACCGCCTCGACCTCAGATGCATCACCACGGTTGCGGGCAATGTCCCACTTGACCTGACCACCGCCAACGCCCTGCGCATCTGCGATCTGGCCGGGCGCGCTGATGTCGCGGTCCATCGAGGAGCCGAAAGGCCCTTGCTGTTTGCACTCGAAACCGCTGAATTCGTCTCCGGACCTGACGGGCTGGCGGGCGCAGACTTGCCGCCAGCAACGCGGCAAGCCAAGCCAGGCCATGCTGTCGATGCCATCATCGCATCCTTGCGTGCTGCGCCAGCCGCAGGCCTGACCCTGTGTCCGCTCGGGCCACTGACCAACATCGCGCTCGCGATTCGGCTGGCCCCCGATATCGTACCGAAGATCAGGCGCATTGTGCTCATGGGCGGAGCCATCGGCCTTGGCAACATGACACCGGCTGCTGAGTTCAACATCTATGTCGATCCGCATGCCGCCGCCATCGTCTTCGGCTGCGGTGTACCCATCGTAATGATGGGCCTTGGCGTGACACACCAGGCTGTCGCGACGTCCGATGACCTGCGCGCTCTGGCGGCGCTTGGCACGGCGAGCGCCCGCGCTGTCCACGGCATGCTGACACGGCCAAGGCCTGGCGGGCTCGGCACCGCTGGCCACCCGATGCATGATCCGTGCGTGATCGCTTACCTGCTCTGGCCGGAGTTGTTCACGGGCCGTGACTGCCATGTCGATATCGAGACTGGAGCGGGTCACTTGCGCGGGCGCACCACCATCGACTGGAACAACCGCATGAAGCGCACGCCGAATGCTTTTGTTGTCGACAAGGTTGATTCCATGAACCTGTTCAGCCGCATGACGAAGGCACTTGCCAGCCTGCCCTGACAGGTGAACGGGAAGGACAAGAATGAGCATGTTCGTCGACGAGTTGCAGGCCGAAGCTGCGGTGGCCATTTCCGATATGCAGAAGGCCGCCATGGCAGCGCGCCATCTGCATGCCCGTGCCGAACTGATGCGCCACATGCTGACCACGGCGCGCAAGATGATGCTCAAGCCCAGGGCTGAAGCTGTCGAAGCTGTTGTGAGCGAATGGCTCAAGGCCTGGAATCTCGACCGGAACGCCTGGCCACATATTGCCGCCGAGATCGAGAACCTGACGGCGGCGTTTCACGACTTTGCCCATGACGCGTCGCAGGCAAACGATGCCGCCCTGCGCGACCGCACAGCAGCGCTGGATGAGGCTCTGGCGCGTGAAGGTACCACAATCTCTGGCCAGATGGCCTGGCGCTCGCAATGCGCCTACGGTTGGTGGGAGGCGGTGCGCCCCACACCCATCGATTTACCCGGCGCCAAGCCGAGGCCTTCCATCCCGGCGCCTATCAAGGGCGCGGCATTCTGGGAGAGCAGTTGCGCACCATTCTGCAATTGATCGCAGGCAATGACCTTGTGCGATCGGAGGACCTCGTAATACCAGCGGCCGTCGATTCTAATTCGCGCCGGATTCCCAATGCGGCGGTTTGGTGATTCATTCATGCGCGGAGGTTTTGCGCCATGGTAGCAGCAGTTGAACTTCGGACGAACTATTCGGCTATCGACCTTCGTTGGCTGGCTGCAGCGTCGAAGGACGCGAACCAGAGTCCGTTGTTGTTGTCGCTGGCGGCGGTGCGGGATGGCATGAACCGGACGGAAGCAGCGAAGATCGGCGGCATGGCAGTTCTGCATGTAGGGCGGCGTTCTGGGGCGTGAAGTGCAGATTTTCTCCGGGGACGACCAGACTAATCCGGAGGCGGGCATACGCGCCGCGCGCAAGCTGATCGAGCGAGAACCTCTTGACCGGATCTGGGCCGATTCGTTGCATCTTCCTGAAATCGGAGTGAAAAACTATTCCATCACGGTGGACGGTGTCAGGAAATCACACTCCCGCTACAGCGAGCGCGTCAATATTTTCAGCAACCCGGTCTGCCCGGTCTGCCCGGCCTGCACCGCCGACATCCGCCGGTTCGAAATGGCGACGCGACGCGTGGTTGTCTGCGAGACCTGTCAGGTTCCAGCCTGACTGCGTCATTCTACCGACTTGCCACCGGCCTGACCTGCCTGCATCTTTAGCAGACCAAGGGGTGCTTGGGGACAGTGTTCCCAAGCTGAGACGGCAAGAGCCGAACCCTTCGAACCTGATCCGGCTTGTACCGGCGGAGGGATGGATGGCAGAGATCACCGGGAAACCGTTTGCGCCGCTTTTGGCCGAACTTCGCGCCCGCAGGCCGCTCGTGCACAATGTGACGAACTTCGTTGTCATGAACTTCACGGCCAATGTGCTGCTGGCTGTAGGTGCCTCGCCGGTCATGGCACACGCACCGGAAGAGGTGGCCGATTTCGTCGGAGTATCCGGCGCTTTGGTCGTCAACATGGGCACGATCGATTCCAGCTTCCTTGGTTCCATGGAGTTGGCAATCCGCAAGGCGCGCAAGAAGGACGTTCCCTGGGTGCTGGATCCTGTCGGAATCGGCGCAACACGCTTTCGGCAGCGAACGGGCAGATTTCTCGCCAAGCGGAAACCTGTTGTCATCCGGGGCAATGCCAGCGAGATAGTGGCGCTTTCCGGTCGCGTCAGCGTCAGCAAGGGTGTGGATTCGCTCGAAGGCAGTGAAACTGCCATCGATGCTGCAAAACGTCTCTCGTTGAAGCTCAAGACCGTGATCGCCGTCACGGGAGCGACGGATTATGTTGTGGACGGCAACGACGTCACTGCGGTTAGTGGTGGCCATCCGTTGAGCCAGCAGGTCACCGGAACGGGCTGCGCAACAACGGCACTTGTTGGTGCGTTTCTCGCTGTTGCGCCGCCAAAGGATGCGGCTGTGGCAGCGTTGCAGCTGATGAAACACGCGGCGGAAACTGCGGGCAGCACAGCGTTGGGTCCGGGCAGCTTTGCCGTTGCCCTGCTGGATGCGCTGGCTGCGGCCTGAGATCCGGCAATGTCGAAACCTGTTGATCTCTCGCTCTACTACGTCACCGACACGCCGCTCTCTGCAAGGCACGGGTTGATTGAAACCGCGCTGATGGCCGTACGCGGCGGTGCCACGCTCATTCAGCTCAGGGATCCTCTGGCGAAGGCAAGCTGGCTGGTCGAGCAAGGCCGCGCGTTGGCTATCGTACTGAAGCCGCTAGGGGTGCCGCTGATCATCAACGACCGCCCGGATGTTGCCCTGGCGGTGGGCGCAGAAGGTGTGCATTTGGGGCAGGAGGACCTGCCGCCGCAAGCCGCAAGGGCTATTCTTGGAGCAGCTGCGATCATCGGGCTGTCGATTACTGATGCTGTCCAGATGAAGGATGTTCCGTGGGATCTCGTCGATCATCTGGGCATTGGCCCCGTGCTCTCGAAAGGCGTCAAGCCCGATGCAGCGGAACCAATGGGCCTTCAAGGCCTAGCATCTTGCGTACGCCTGTCACGCAAGCCCGTTGTCGCCATCGGCGGCATGACGGTCGAGGCCGTGCCGGACGTGATCGCGACAGGCGCGGAAGGTCTGGCCGTGGTGGTGGCCATCGCCGGTGCTGACGATCCGGAAGATGCGGCGGCCGCTTTCCGCACGGCGATAGCGCATCATCGGCGCATGCGCGAAACGAGGTCGGCATGACCGTGATCGCACTGACAATCGCAGGCTCCGATTCCAGCGGCGGAGCGGGGATTCAGGCCGATCTTAAAACTTTCTCGGCGCTTGGCGTCTACGGCGCATCCGCCATCACGGCGCTGACGGCACAGAACACGATCGGCGTGCAGGCAATCCACAACGCCCCGCCCGAATTCGTGGCGCAGCAAATCCGTTCGGTCCTTTCCGATCTCGATGTGCGAGCTATCAAGATTGGCATGCTCTCCAGCGCCGCGATCATCCACACTGTTGCTATGGCGCTGGAGTCGTGGCGTGATATTCCCGTCGTGCTGGATCCGGTCATGGTTGCCGCATCTGGGGACCGTCTTCTGGACCGCGATGCCGTCGAGGCGTTGCGCCAAAGCCTGATCCCGCGCGCAGCGCTTGTAACGCCCAATCTTCCTGAGGCCGCCGTGATCACCGGAGGCCCGACGGCCGTTGAAGAAGACACAATGGTGGCGCAGGGCCATGCGATTCTGGCGCTGGGTGCACGAGCAGTGCTCGTCAAGGGCGGCCATGGCGTAGGGCCGGAAAGCGCGGATATTCTGGTCCTTGACGGAAGCATCAGGCGTTACAGCGTACAGCGCGTCACCACGCGCGATGTCCATGGCACGGGTTGCACGCTGTCGTCAGCCATCGCCGCTGGTCTTGCCAAAGGCTTGTTGCTTGAAGACGCCATTGCATTGGCCAAGGCCTATGTCACATCTGCCATTGCAGCAGCCGCTGACCTGAAGATCGGGCATGGTCACGGTCCGGCGCATCATTTTCACGACTGGTGGTGACGTTCATGCCACCAACAGGACAGGCGCACTCGCCAGTTCATCGCTGATCACCCGCTTGATCTCGGGACGGCAGGAACCGCAATTGGTGCCCGCCTTCAGTATGTCGCCGATCGCCTCGACCGTGGCTGCCCCTTCATGAACTGCCGTCGCAATCGTCACGCGCCTCACTGCAAAACACGAGCAGATCAGCGGCCCCTGATCGACGTTACTTGCCGGAGTCATCCCTGCCACAACAGTTTTGCGCTCGGTTGGCGACAACGCCTCCTTGCCAAGGCTTTCGATCAGCCAGTCCAGCGCCACGGGGTCACGGCTGGTCTGGACGAAGAGCGCGGCACTCAGGCGCTCGCCTGAGAAGGCCAATGTGCGAAAATCACCAGCAAAGGGATCGGAAACCTCGGCGCGCTGCCAGGCCTCACCGAGGTGGTTGATCAGTAACCCGTGGATTGCCTCGGGGGATCGCGTCGAAGCAAAGAGCAATGCCTCTCCGCCAGGAATCGTGATGCGGGTGTGCTGTAACCAGTCCGGCAGGATGATGCGCTGGCGGCTGACGAGAAAGCCTTCCGAAGCCATGCTGATCGGCGTCAGTTTCACCGGCGTGGCCTTCATCTCCGGCTGCCCCGACACAGGGTCTGTCACGGCCTGCGCCACGGCATCCACTCGGGCCAGACCGCTTGAGGCATCATTCCAGTGGAACGGCGCGAAAACGCTGCCTTGTGGCAGGCCGTCATCCAGCGTGACGCGCAAGGTGGCTGCGCCGTGAGCGCTGTCGATGCGGACAAAGTTGCCCTCTACAACACCAAGCCCCGTCGCATCGCCCGCGTTCATTGCCAACATCGGCTCGGCAACATGGCGCGCCAGCCGGATAGCTTTGCCCGTACGCGTCATCGTGTGCCAGTGATCGCGCACGCGTCCCGTGTTGAGCAGGAACGGAAACCGCGCATCCACCGGCGCTGCCAGCACCGGGTCCGCCAAAGCCAGCAACCGTGCGCGCCTGTCCGGTGTATAAAACCTGCCATCCGCGAAGAACCGCTCCTGCGGTGCCTCGCCCTTGCGCCATGGCCACAGGAACGGCTCCATCTCGTCATAACCCGCATCGCTGATATCTGCCGTCGCACCGATATCGAAATCGCGGCTGCCATTGTTCTCGCATGCGGAGAGCGCCGCATGCTCACGGTAGATCGCCGCAACATTCGTGTAGTTGAAACCCTCAGCGTAACCCATGCGCCTTGCCACCAGCGTGATATGTTCCCAGTCTGGTCTAGCTTCGCCAGGTGGTTGCAGGAAAGACCGCTGGCGGGAAATCCGCCGCTCGGAATTGGTGACCGTGCCATCCTTTTCGCCCCACACAGCTGCGGGCAGCAGGACATGGGCGCCTGACAATGTGGTGTCGGTATTTGTTATGGCTTCGGAGACCACGAACAGATCAAGTTTTTTCATGGCGGCGCGCATGGCATCAGCCCGGGGCAGCGTCACCGCAGGGTTGGTGTGCATCACCCAGAGCGCCTTGATCTCGCCGCGCTCGATGGCCTCGAACATCTGGACCGCCTTCAGGCCCTCGTTCTGCGCTATGTTCGGCGCGTCCCAGAAGCGCCGCACGCGATCCACCTCAGGCGGCGAATAGCCCATATGTGCTGCCAGCATGTTGGCGAGCCCACCCACCTCGCGGCCTCCCATGGCGTTGGGTTGCCCCGTGAGCGACAGCGGCCCGCTGCCAGGCCTGCCGATACGCCCCGTCGCCAGGTGGCAATTGAGAATGGCGTTGACCTTGTCCGAGCCTTGCGCTGACTGGTTGACGCCCTGACTGTAGCAGGTCACGACGCGGTCGCTGGCGATGAACAGGTCTACGAAACCCGTGATGTCGCCCGCGTCAAGTCCGGTGCGCGATGCGACGGTTTCAAGATCGGGCGCAATGGCGCTCGCGGATGCAAGCGCTGTATCAAAGCCCGTGGTATATCGCTTCACATACGTCCGATCCGTAGCACCTCGTGCTTCAAGCTGTACGAGCAACCACGAGAACAGCACGCTGTCCATGCCGGATTTCACCGAGAGGTGCAGGTCCGATCCTTCGCTTGTAGCGGTACGGCGCGGATCGATGTTGATCACTTGCGTTCCGCGCTTCTCCCGCGCTATCTGCATGCGCTGGTACAATACGGGATGGCACCACGCCGCATTGGACCCGACAAGGATGATCAGGTCAGCCTCATCCAGATCCACGTAGGTCTGCGGCACCGTATCGGAACCGAAAGCCCTGCGGTGTCCCGCCACTGAAGACGCCATGCACAGCCGTGAGTTGGTGTCGACATGCGGTGTGCCAAGGAAGCCCTTCGCGAATTTATTGGCGATGTAATAATCCTCGGTGAGCAACTGCCCCGAGAGATAGAAGGCGACCGCATTCGGGCCGTGTTGCGCAATCACCTTGCTGAGGCCCTCAGCCACGAAGCCGATCGCCTGGTTCCATGTGGCGCGCTGGCCATGAATCATGGGATGCAGCAGCCTCCCGTCGAGCCCCAGCGTCTCGCCCAGCGCCGAGCCCTTGACGCAGAGCTTGCCGAAATTGGCGGGATGTGACGCATCCCCGCGCATGGTGACCCCGCCCGCAGCATCCGGAATGGCTTCCACCCCGCAGCCGACACCGCAATAGGGGCAGGTCGTCCTGACGACGCCGGATGCCGGACGGACGTTCATGGTTACGCTGCTTCCAGAAGGCCTGGCTCGCCAAGGCCCGACTCGCCCAACGCAAGCTCTGCAAAATCCCGCCCGTGGATAAGATGCCGCCGTGCGGAAGAGACATCAATCCCGCGCCGGATCAGGTCGAGGTACCACAGCGCATCACCGGTCTCGCCCACCAGCACGCATCCCGCCAGCTTCGTTCCGTCAAACACCAGTTTGCGGTAGGTGCCCGTTTTGCGGACCTGAAGCGTGACGCTGTGCAATCCGTCACCACCCACGAAATTCCCGGCGGAAAACACCGGCAAACCCGAAACCTTGAGGTTGGTGGCCAGCACCATGCCGGTGAAAGCGCCAGCTTCGCCCATCAGCTGCCGGGCGAGCGCTTCAGCCTGCGCATAGGCCGGTTCGACAAGCCCGTAAGCCACGCCGCCATGCTCGGCACATTCCCCGATGGCATGGAATCCGGCAAAGTTGGTCGCCATGGCATCATCCACGATAATGCCGCGATTGACCGCCAGACCCGCTGCCTCCGCAAGGTCGGCGTTGGGCCGGATGCCAACCGCGCATACAACCATATCAGCTTCGAGCGAAGTTCCATCCGCGAAGGCAAGGCCGGTCGCATGTGTATGGCCAGTGACAGCGAGGGTCTGCTTGGACAGCAGCACTGTCACGCCCTTGTTTCCCAGCGCTTTTGCAACAAGTGCAGCCGCCGGAGCATCAAGCTGGCGTTCCATCAGGCGGTCCATGACATGCACGAGCGTCACCTCGGCACCACGCCGGGCCAGACCATAGGCTGCCTCGATGCCCAGCAAGCCACCACCGATCACAGCCACGCGGCGCTTGGCGAGTGCTGCCTGCTCCATGGCTGCCACATCTGGCAGATCGCGGAAGGTGATGACGCCTGGCTTGTCCATGCCGGGCATCGGTAGGCGAATGGGATGCGATCCGGTGGCAAAAACGCATTGGTCGAAGGAAATCACATCGCCTGATGCCAGCGTTGCGAACTTGTCCTCAGTCGACGCCGTGCTGACCGCATCGCCACTGATCAGCCGGATGTTATGGCTTTCATACCATGCATGGTCCCGCAGAATGACATCCTCGGCGGATACGTCCTGCGCCAGCAAAGCCGAGAGCAACACGCGGTTGTAACCGGGCTGCGCCTCCGCACCCACCACGGTGATGGTGAACTGCTCAGGTGCGATGCGGACCAGCGTTTCCACCAGCCGGACGCTGGCCATGCCATTGCCGATGATGAGGAGCCGTTGGCGCATGTCAGGCCGCAATCGCGGGTGCCTTGTGGCGGGCGTAGAGGAATTCCAACACTGCCGCGCGGCAATGCGTGTAGGTCGCGTCGTTGACCAGATCGAGGCGGCGACGCGGCCGTGCAAGCGTGACATCCAGCACCTCGCCGATGGTGGCGGAAGGGCCGTTGGTCATCATGACGATGCGGTCGGACAACAGCACAGCCTCGTCCACATCATGGGTGATCATGATCATTGTGTTCTTGAGGCGGGAATGGATATCCATGACGGAATCCTGCAGATGCGCGCGGGTGAGCGCATCCAGTGCGCCGAAAGGTTCATCGAGGAGAAGAATCTTGGGCTCCATTGCCAGCGCGCGGGCAATGCCAACGCGCTGCTTCATGCCGCCTGAAATTTCTGCCGGGCGCTTGTCCAGCGCATGCGTCATGTGCACCAGTGCCAGATTGTGGCGGATCCACTCGTCGCGCTCCGCACGCGATTTCTTCCCGCCGAAAACCTTGTTCACGGCAAGCGATACATTCTCGTAGACCGTCAGCCATGGCAGCAGCGAATGGTTCTGAAAGACAACCGCGCGGTCGGGTCCGGGGCTGTTGACCTCCATATCCTCCAGAAGCACAGCGCCTTTCGTTACTTCGGTCAGGCCTGCGATGATGTTGAGCAACGTCGATTTTCCGCAGCCCGAATGCCCGATGATCGAGACATATTCGCCGTGGGAAATTGTCAGGTTCACATCCTGCAAAACATCTGTTGTGGTATTGCCGCGCTGGAAGCTTTTATCGATGTGATCGAGCTTGAG
The DNA here is from genome assembly GCA_031431475.1 of Hyphomicrobiales bacterium. GTDB lineage: Bacteria > Pseudomonadota > Alphaproteobacteria > Rhizobiales > Beijerinckiaceae > JADCCX01. The sequence goes on along the minus strand of JANPDL010000031.1, from coordinate 150,640 downwards.
ATAAGGCTTTGCCATGATCCGCTTCCTTTCTTTCACGTCGCCGATGTGCCGCGCGTTATAAGCTTGCCAAGAGCCTCCACAAGTCGGTCGAGGATGAATCCAACCAGGCCGATGTAGAGGAGAGCCACCACGATGTCGGGCAACTTCGACGAGTTCCAGGCATCCCAGATGAAGAAGCCAATGCCGACGCCGCCCGTCAGCATTTCAGCCGCGACGATGGCGAGCCAGGACAGGCCAACGCCAATACGTAGTCCCGTAAAGATGTAGGGTGCGGCCGAGGGCAGCATGACTTTGAAAAAAAACTCGATGGAGTTGAGCCGGAGTACAGCCGCCACGTTGCGATAATCCTGCGGAATGTTGCGGATACCGACCGCCGTGTTGATAATGACCGGCCAGATCGCCGTGATGAAGATGACGAAGATCGCGGACGGGTTGGAGTCGCGAAATGCCGCTAGTGAGATCGGCAGCCACGCCAGTGGCGGCACCGTGCGCAGCACCTGGAACACCGGATCAAGCCCGCGCATGGCCCAGATCGACTGACCAATGAAGGCTCCCACCGTGACACCGACGATAGCGGCGAGACCAAAGCCGATGACCACCCTCTGCAGCGATGTCAGCACACGCCACCCTAGCCCGATATCCTGCGAGCCCGCCCAGTAAAACGGTTGCAGGATAAGGTCCTTGGCCTCGCTCCAGACGACGGTTGGTGCGGGCAAGGTGGACTTTGGGCCTGAAAAGGCGATCTGCCAGATCAGCAACAAGACGGTTACGGTAATAAGGGGAGGTAGCACGTTAAGGAGCATCCAATTGCCGAGGCGCTGTGCCTTGCGGCCCCAGTCCGAAGCACTGGCTGGCTTTAGCGCCACGATGGTCACCGGAACGGCTGTTGAGACGAACGATGTCCTGGCACTGTCATTGGCGGCCATAGGTGTGTGCCCTGGCGAAATGGCTTCTTTCAGTTGCGCTAGGCCCATTATGTCTGGTCTCCAGATGGCGCGTCGCTTAGAAAACTTGCGTGCACCACAATGTTCATTCCTTGCCTTTCAAGGTCCGTGCCAAAGCGGGTTTCTTCGCGAATGATACCCTGATCTCGGCTTTCACAGCTGAAACCGCGGCAAGGTGATGTCCAAGAATCATGCGTCCGGGCAGAAAAAAGCCCTTGATTTGTGCATTGCACAAAAAGAGGGCCTATTGCCTAAAGAAGAGATAGTGACCGGTAAGCGTGCCCGAATCACACCGCCACGCGCTTGATCTTCAGCGACTTAAGATATCCCATGGGATCTGCAGGATCGAATTTTACACCATCGAAAAATGTCTCGATGCCGCGTGAATCGCCCGTCGGCGCATCCGCCACACCCAGTGCCTTGGCAGCCTCGCGCCACAGGTCTGACCGGTTGGTCTTGTCCACCAGTGCCTTGATATCCGTCGTTGGCGCGAACTTGCCCCAGCGGATGTTCTCGGCCACAAACCACGTGTCGAGGCTCCTCCAGGGGTAGGACGCCTCGCCCGATTTGCCCCAGAATTTCATGGCAAGCGCTGGATCGTTCACCTTGCGGCCGAGGCCATAGTTGATCTCGCCCTTGATGCGCCCGATAATGTCTGCGACCGGCACATTGAACCACTGGCGGCGCGAGACAATCTCGGCCATTTCCTGCTTGTTTTCGGCTTTTTCGCACCACATCTGCGCTTCCATCACGGCCATGAGTATCGCCTGCGTCGCCTTCGGGTTGGTATCGACGAAGTCGGCTCGCATGCCGAGAACCTTCTCGGGATGTTTCGTCCATAACTCGCCGGTCGTGACGGCGGTGTAGCCGATGTCCTGGTTCACCAGTTGCTCGTTCCACGGTTCGCCCACGCAGAACAGATCCATGGTGCCAACCTTCATGTTCGCCACCATCTGCGGTGGCGGCACGGTGATCACCTTGATATCCGTATCAGGATCGATGCCGCCGGCCGCCAGCCAGTATCGGATCCACAGGTCATGCGTGCCGCCGGGGAAAGTCATGGCCGCCGTGAGGTCCTTGCCCGAGGCTTTCTTGCGCTCGAATGCCGCCTTGAGAGGTGATGAATCCTTCCCGACCTTGAGATCCTTGTACTCGTTCGAGACCGAAATGCCCTGGCAATCTTCGTTGAGATTCAGGAGGTTGTACATCGGCAGGGGCTGGCTGTTCTGCATCACTGCGCCGGTGGAATAGAGATGCACCTTGGGGCGCAGGATATGGCCGCCGTCGATGCCGTTACGGGCAAGCCCGAGCGCCATGTTGTCGCGCATGGCACCCCAGGACGCCTGCTTGGCAATGTCCATGTCCGGCAGGCCGTGCCTGGTGAAGAAGCCCTTTTCCTTGGCGATGATCAGCGGGGCAGAGTCAGTCAGTGCAATATAGCCAAGCTTGGTGCCCTTCACTTCAGGACCGGCGGCCTGTGCATGGACACCCGACGGAAACATCACGCGTGCGGCGGCAAGTGTTGCCAGAAAGGATATCCCGCGCACAACTCTCCGGCGCGAAATCGACAGTGTTTTCGGAGAATGCAGTATTGTCATGATAGCCCAATCCTGAGAGTTCGCGTTGCAGAACCGCTGACACCAGCCGTCCCGGCAAGAACAGAAGGACATTCAAGACCTGTGCCAAAATCGAGGTTACAGGCTTGCATGAGCGGTTGATCAGGGAGCCATCCCGGCGCTAAGCCTGTTTTCTTGCAAGACGATACGGGTGAATCCGTCCGCCACGATGCCAGGGAGTTGACTGTGATGCTTGCCGGGATCGATCCGAAGGACTTCCGTCTGTAGGGCGCGGAATCATGCGGACCAGCCTGAACGTCCTCAGGATATCGCGGCAATCACTGCGTCAACGTCGGTGACAACGGCGACATTCTGCAGCGCATAGTTGACCGAGGCGATATGCCATTCGGCGTTCATGGTGGAGCAGCCGTTTTCCGGCACGACCATGAAGTAACCCTTGTCAGCGCCACTTCGGGCCGTGTGTTCGATCGACATGTTCGTCCATGCTCCGGTGACGATGACGACATCGCGGCCGGTTGCACTGAGCACTGTTTCCAGCCGTGAGCCCTCCCATGCGCTCATGCGGCATTTTTCCACGACATGATCGCCGGGCTGCGCTTCGAGTCCTGATACGGGGGCGCTGCCCCACGTGCCACGCACGAGCGCCCTGGCTTCCATCAGTCCTTCGAACAGCGGTGCGTTCAAGGTTATGCCGGGAATATCCGGTTCCACCTTGAACCAGACATGGATAACGGGAATGCCCCTCGTGCGGGCTGCCGCGGCGAGCCGCGCGATATTCGCGATGCAGTTCTGCTCGCGGCAATGCGCGGGTGAGCCTGTGGAGGCAAAGGCGCCACCTTCCATCACGACATCGTTCTGCATGTCCTGAATGATGAGGGCGCAGCGCGACGGATCAAGCGCATAGCCCGGATCTTTTTTCTTGACGGGGGAGGGCACAACGTTAGCTGCGGCCATGCCAGTTGCAGGTGACGTCGAAAGGGTTGCCGGCGCTCCCGCCCGTGGCTTCATGTAGGGCTCGACCCGCGGTCCCACCTTCGTCTCGATGGCATAAACCGAATGCGTTGCTGTGAGATAAAGCGTCCGCCAATCGGCTCCGCCGGTCAGTGAATGCCCCCACGACAGATTGCCGACAAGCTCGGGTACGCGGATCTTGCCGATCAACTCGCCATGCGGCGCGTAGACCCAGACACCTCCTGGAGCACAAACCCAGACATTGCCGCGCTCGTCGCATTTCATTCCGTCAGGTACCCCGGCTTCCGTCGCCGAATGGATGCCAGAAGCGAAAATCCGACTTGTGCCGAGCATGCCATTGGGCAGCGTCTGGAAGACGCGAATGAGATGCTGCACCGTGTCGTTGATGTAGAGCTTGGACTCGTCCGGGCAGAAGCAAAGGCCGTTCGGCTGTTCGAACATGTAACGATCAACCAGCAACTGCGGATCGCCACCACCAGGCGGGATGCGGTAGACACCTTGAAAACCCTGCTGGCGCGGGCGCTCCACGCCATAGACAGGCATCCGGCCATACCAGGGGTCGGAGAAATAGATTGCGCCATCGGATTTCACGACGACGTCGTTGGGAGAGTTCAGCTCGCGCCCCTCGAAATGCGAGGCCAGCGTTTCCCGCCGTCCGTCCGTCCATTCCCGAACAACAGTGGATGTCGAATGCTCGCAGACGATGCGGTTGAGATCCCCGTCGTAGGTCATGCCATTGCATTTGTTGGCGGGCTGCATGGCGGCGTGGATGCCGGACCGGTCATAGCGGCGGCGGATGTCACCCGGCATGTCGGAAAACAGGAGATAGTTTTCAGCCGGATGCCAGAGCGGTCCTTCGGTGAACTGAAATCCGGAACCGATCTGGCGCACCGGTGCCCAGAGGTCCATCAGTTCGCCAAAGGTCGACGACACCGCCAGATGGGTTGTCATGACAGGAACTCTCCCGCTTGTTCTTCCAGATGCGTCACATCGGGAACCAGTTCCGCTTCGGTACGGATTGCACAATAGGCCCCGGGACCGCGTAGTCGAGACGGCCGGTCACCTGACCGCCCTCGATCTTTGCGGGCTTATCATGCACCGGCAGCAGGAAGCGTGAGCCCGACAGCAGCTTCTTGATTGCGGCTTTCTCCTCGCGCTTGCTGACGCCGTGATTGCCGGTCGTGCGGGGCTCATTGTCGTGGATCTCATGGAACGGATTGATGATCTGGTCATGGAAATCATAGATCACGTCGCCGCAGAGCGTTGCACGACCTTCCGCCGTATCGACATGCACGTTCATCGATCCCTCGGTATGGGCACCAGCAGCCTCAAGGTAGCAACCCGGAAAAAGCTCCACGGCACCGCTCAGCTCCAGGTCTTCCAGTCGAAGCGCATTCTTGGTATGCAACCGGTCTATCAGGTGCTTGATATCCGGCGCGGGATATTGCGGATGCATCAGGCCCGAGACGGAATATTCCAGTTCACGCCGGTTGATCAGAACAGTGGTGTTCATCGAGAACAGCTCGTCCTTGCCAGCGTGATCGATGTGGAGATGGGTATGTGCGACATAGCGCACATCGCTCATGCGGACGCCGTATTTGGCGAGCTGGTTCTCGATCATGTTTTCATGAAATTGCAGGCCCCGCATACCGAGGCTTTCCATGATCTGGTTATGGCGATAACCGGTATCGACCACCACCGGCCATGGTCCACCGAGGATCAGGAAACCGTAGGTTGGAACCCGCTTGGTCTGACCACAGCCGCGCCCCAGGACAAGAAAGCTCGATTCGAGCTCGATATCACCGTAATCCAGAACCTTGATTTCCAATGGCATGGTTATCCTCCCGGGAGTTCAATTCAAACGATAGACACGCCGCGCCGTGCCGCTGGTGATGGCGGCCTGTTCGGCTGGCGTCAGATGGGCAATAGCAGCACGGTGCGCGCCAATGAGATCGGCATAGCTGGTCCAGAGTTTCTCGATGGGGAAGTTGGACCCGAAGAGACAGCGGTTTGCGCCAAAGAGGTTGACGGTCTCCCGGACAATCATCGCAATATGGGCAGCGTCGTTGCGCCGGATGAACGTGCCGAGACCCGATAACTTGCTGACGATGTTGGGGCTCGCGGCGAGTTTGGCCATTCCCGTGCGCCATTGTGCAAGACCTTGCTCTGAAAGATCTTCGAGCATGCCCGCATGCTGAAGCACGAAGGTGACGCCCGGGCAAGCTTCCGCGAGTTCCGCAGCCCCCGCCATCTGGCCCGCAAAGACCTGGAGATCGAAACACCAGCCGCGCTCTGCCAACCAGGCGACATTCTTCTGCAGCGTCGTGTCGCGGGCAAGATCGGGCTCCTTTGCAAAGCGGTAGAGTGGGTTCTCGTGCCAGTGCAGCTGCATGCGCACGCCGCAAACGCGCGGTTCCTTCGCCAGCGCATCAAGCTGGGGCCGCACATCATCCGCCAGCATGTCGGCATAGGCCACGATGGCGATGGGAAAGCCGGAGCGTCTGGAGGCCTCGGCAACAAAGGCGATTTCATCGAGAGCGCGCTCTGCCGCCCAGTTCGCCTGGACATAGACCGCTGACGTGACTTCCCCCGCAGCTGAGTCCAGCATAAACTCGCTGATCGGATAGTCGCGGCGGATCGGCTCGTACGGTCCAAAGATGCGCGGCTGCATTGGCCCAGTCAGCCAGGGCAGATCGGCCTGTTTCCAAATATGAAAATGGCTGTCAATCATGCCACCCTCCGGACGGTCGATTGCGGTTGGCTGGCAAGCGTCAGGACATGACGGCAGAGGCTTTCGGTTGAACTGCCGTCCACCAGTGAACCCAACAGGGGCCGGACGGCTGCCAGCGCCTGCGTCTCGGGGCGATATCCTGGGTCGCCAGCCAGCGGGGTCAGCCAGTCAATCCGCCAGGCACGGGCCGCAAGACGCCGGACCGCTTGAACCATGGCCTGCGGATCGCCACGCTCCAGTCCATCCGACAGAATAACAACCGCTGCACCGCGTGCGTAGGTCGCAAAGCGCGGCACTGTGAGAAAGGATAGCAAGGCATCGCCGATGCGCGTGCCGCCGTCCCAGTCGGCGACCGTGGCGCTGGCCTCGGCGAGGGCCTGCTTACGGTTCTTGCGACGCAGCGCCCGTGTCACACGCGTCAGGCGCGTGCCGAAGGTGAAGACCTCGATGTGTGCCGCGGCCTGCACAAGCGCATGGGCAAAGGCGAGATTGGCGTCGGACCGCTGTTTCATCGAGCCAGAGACATCGATCATCAGCAGGATCGGCCTTGGCCGGGTCTTGCGCCGCAGGCGCTTCAGGCTGATGATTTCGCCGTCGTTGCGGATGGCAGCCCGAAGGCTTCGTGCGAGATCAATGTGTGGCCCTCGCCGGGCCTTGCCGAGGCGATAGCCGCGTCGCCGGGGCAGAGCTCTTGGTAATGCCCGGCTGAAGCGGCGAAGAGTCTCTGTGTCGTCAACGGGCTTGAGAATGCGGGCAGTCAGAACCTCTGCACCCGTCGTGGCCTGACCGCTTTCGTTGATGTCGTCGGTGAAAAGCGCATCCATGCTTGCGCCGTCATCCTGTGCCTTCATCTCATCGTCAGGCTCGGCATCAGGCTCGACGAGATCGCCGGCAAGACCCAGGAAGTGCAGATCGAAGAGTGCATCAAAGAAAGGACGGCCCTCGGGACTCGGTGCCAATGTGGCTGCCGCCGCCATCCGGATCTGCCTAATGTTACGCGGCCCAAGCAGGCCGACCGCAGCCAGAAACGCCTGCGTCTGTTCAGGTGCCACGGCAAAGCCGTTGTCGCGCAGGCGTGTTGCGAAGGAGACAAATGGCCGCGCGGCCTGCGGGAGCATCGCGGTGCTCATGCGGCAATCCCCGCGATCAACGCATCGAGCTTCGGCCGGAGGAAGCCCAGATCCTCCTCGTCCTTGATGGCGACACCAATAGAGCGCCGGAACGCTTCAGGCCATGGGGCGCCTGTGATGGCCAGCGCGGTGGCAGCCTCGGCCCAGTCCACCGCCTCCGCTACGCCGGGCGGTTTCGAAATCGGTTCCTGCCGTAGGCGACCAACGGCGGCAACCACTGCGAGGGCCGTTGCCTCTGCCACGCCGGAGGCCCGCAGCATGATGATCTGCGCTTCCCGCTCGGGTTCGGGATAGGCGATGTAATGATAGACACACCGGCGGCGCAGCGCCTCATGCAGTTCGCGCGTGCGGTTGGATGTCAGCAGCACCACTGGCCGCTCAGCAGCACGCAAAGTGCCGCGCTCCGGGATGGAGATCGAGAAATCGGACAGGAACTCCAGCAGGAAAGCCTCAAACTCGTGATCCGACCGGTCGATTTCATCGATCAGCAACAGCGTGGATTCCGGTCTGCGCAACGCTGTAAGCATGGGCCGTTCGATCAGGAAATCGTCGCGGTAGATATCAACCGCCAGATCGCCTGCCTGCCGGATCGCCAGCATCTGGCGCGGATAGTTCCATTCATACAGCGCAGCGGCGGCATCGATACCTTCATAGCATTGCAGGCGCACAAGCTGTCGCCCCAGAATGCCGGCCAGCGCCTTGGCCGCCTCGGTCTTGCCAACACCGGGTGCGCCCTCCAGCAGCAGCGGTTTTCCCAGTGCCAGCGAGAGATAACCCGCCGTCGCAATGCCGTCATCCGCGATATAGAGCGCCGACCGCAGGGCCGATGCCAGCGCTTCCGGGCTTGCGATGCCGTGAATGGTGGTGCGCAGCGCCATGCCTTCAGACCCGCCGTGTCTGGGGTTTGGCACCGCCCTGCGCCCGAATTGCCCGCAGGACCTTTTCCGGCGTGATGGGCAACTCGTCGATGCGCACGCCAACCGCGTTGAACACGGCATTCGCGACGCCGGGCAACACCGGATTGGCGCACATCTCGCCGGGTCCCTTGCCACCGAAGGGACCATCCGGGGCGGGTCGCTCCAGAACCGTGATGTGATGGGGCGCAACGTCGCCGGGGCCAGGCATCAGATATTCGTTGAAGTCGCGAGGCCCGTGATCCGGGTTCGGATAATAGGGCTCGGGCGTCTCGTACAGGGCATGGCTCACACCCATCCAGGCGCCGCCGACAAGCTGCTGCTCAACCATGCGCGGGTTGAGGGCCCGGCCAAGCTCGTAGGCGCTGGTGATCTTCTGCACGACGACTTCGCCGGTCTCGTCGTCTACCTCCACATCGATCACGAGGCAGGCATGGGCGAAGGCCGTATTTGGATTTTGTTCCCCTGTGTCAGGATCGACCGCCGACAACGGAACGAGGAAAATGCCGCGCCCGGCAATGGTCTTGCCCTGTTTGAATTGTGCCGCTTGCGCAGTCGCCTTCACAGTGATGGTGCGTGATGGCGCGCCTTTGACATGGATGTTTCCCCGCCCGTCCGTTACCAGATCGGCGGCATTGACCTCCAGTTCCTCGGCTGCCGCCTCCAGCAACACGCCCCGGGCTTCCCGTGCTGCCGCAATGACGGCATTGCCCATGCGGTGCGTCCCGCGCGAGGCGAAGCTGCCCATGTCGTGGGGGCCGGTATCACTGTCGGCGGTATCGACGTAAACATCTTCGATTGGCACGCCCAGCGTCTCCGCCGCCACCTGACGTGTGACCTGTTTCATGCCCTGCCCAAGATCAATAGCGGACAGTGCCACCGTGAACTTACCGTCCGGGTTTGAATGGATCAGCGCCTGGCTGGGGTCGCCGCCCAGGTTCATGCCGATAGGGTAATTGATGGAGGCCATGCCTCGTCCAGGGTGCTTCGCCATGACTATCGCCTCCGTGTCCCAAAGACAGACGAGAACCGCATCGCGCCATGCTGCGTTTGGGCTGGTTGCGGTGGATGTGCGGCAGGTGCCGGTTGGGTAGCAGGCTGGTTGACAGGCGTAGGCGATGGTACCGCAACGGCCGGGCGATGTACCTCGAATTGCGGCACGACGGTCGCCTTGGGTTTGCTGTCGGTGCTGCCTTCCATGATGGGCTGCTTCGTCTCCGGGATACGTGTCGTGCTGGCGGGCAGTGTTTGCGTTGGACCACTGGTCCGCGTTTCCGGCCTGCCGATCCGGCCCCGTTCGTCCATCACGGTGGCTGGAATCTGCCCCCGTTCTCCGGCTCCGCCGCCGGTGAGCGAGGATTGCTGTTTTGCGTTCTCCGAGATCGCCCAGCCGGAGCTGCGCGCCACGGCCTGCACACACTCGATCAGTGCCGTGTTTTTTGCGGCCCGGCGATGAGGCTTCATGTCATTGTCGCGATAGGCATTGAGGATGCGGAACTCCATCGGGTCCATGCCAATGGCATGCGCCAGTTTGTCCATCTGCACCTCAAGCGCAAAATCCACCGCAGTCACACCGAAGCCGCGCATTGCCGTGGAGGGGCAGCGGTTGGTGTAGGCGACATGGATGTCGGATGTAACATTGGGGATCCAGTACGGCCCCGGAATATGGGCGGTGCACTTGATGCCGGCGTAACTGGAAAGCCGCGTGTAGGCACCGGCGTCAAAGTAGCTGCGAACATGGCGGGCGATGATGCGCCCGTCGTTCATCATGCCGTCCTTGACGTAGATGCGCTCGGCCCCGCGCGGCGAACCGTAAAGCATCTCCTCCTCGCGATTGAGCACGTAACGCACCGGACGTCCCGTAAGCATGGCACCAAGGATTGACAGCGGCTCGCTGAGTGAATCCACCTTGCCGCCAAAGCCTCCGCCGACCGTACCGCCGATGTAGTGGAGACGGCTGGATTCGAGATCAAGGATCTTTGCTGCAGTGCCCAACGAAAAGAACAGGCCCTGTGCACAGGAATGCACGACGTAGCGGTTGTTCTGTTCGGGTGCCGCAATCGAGCCATTCGTCTCCGTCGGAGCATGCTCGATCGGCGACATCTGGTAGCGCTCCTCCATCACGATATCGGCTGTAGCAAAGCCTTTCTCGACATCGCCGAAGCGCAGTTTCTGATGGTCGTACTTCTCGTGGTATTCGAAATAATTGTTCGGATAAGTCTCATTGACCACAGGTGCGCCCGGCTTGAGGGTCTCCTCGACATCGAACACGGCTGGCAGCGGATCATAATCGACGCGGATCAGCTTCAGGGCCGCCATTGCCTGCGCTTCGGTTTCGGCAATGACCGCGACAATCGGCTCACCTTTGTAGCGTACTTTATCTACGGCGAGCGTCGGCTCATCATCCTTGCCAAAATTGATCAGGCTCAGCAGCGTGTTCTTGTTCACTGGCACATCCGCGCCGCGCAGCACGCGCTTGACGCCTGGCGCGCGCTCTGCGGTGGAGATATCGATAGTTCTCAGCCTTGCGTGATGATGCGGGCTGCGCAGCACTTTGAGATGCAGCATGGCGTCAAAGGCATGATCGTCGAAAAAGCGTGTGCGGCCAGTGACATGGCCAAGCATATCCTGACGCTGGACGCCCTTGCCGATGACATTGAGATTGTCGTCCCGTTCACTGGCGAAGAGATCCTTGCGGAATTCGAGCATTATCCCCTCCCTCAGGCGCGGCGCATGCCGCCGGTCTGGGCGACAGACAGGATGGCGTTTATGATAGGCTCGTATCCCGTACAGCGGCAGATGTTGCCAGCAATGGCTTCCACCACATCCTGCCGTGTCGGGTTCGGGTTTCTGTCGATGAGCGCCTTTGCGGCCATCAGCATGCCGGGCGTGCAGAAACCGCATTGTGCTGCAAAATGCTCCATGAACGCTGTTTGCAGCGGGTGCAGGTCTGGCCCGTTGGCGAGGCCACTTGTCGTCTCGATGCTCTTGCCTTCGCATGACACCGCAAGCGTCAGGCAGGACAGTTGCGGTTCGCCATCAATCAGCACGGTGCAGACCCCGCAGGTCCCCTGGCCGCAGCCATACTTCGGTGCGAAATCACCGAGCGAGCGGCGCAAGGCGTTCAGGAGGTTTTCAGGGCCATCAGCGAAAGCTGCCCGGTCGGCACCGTTGAGGCGAAACTGGACGGGTATTTTGGCCATGATGCTACCCCGCCTCGTTCATAAGAAGGCGCCCGAGATGCACGGGCAATACCTCGCGCCGGTACCAATCGCTGGCGATGGCATCCGTCGCAGGTTGTGTGCCTTCCGCCGCTGCATGCTTTGCTGCGGCAATGGAGGAATCGTCCAGCATCTTGCCTTCCAGCGCGCGTTCGACGCCTTTGGCACGGATTGGTGTCGGTGCCATGGCACCATACGCGACACGGGCGTTCGAAATGCGTCCGCCACTCACCGGCAGATGAGCAGCTATACTCATGACGGAAATTCCCTTTGGCTTGACCCGCGAGACCTTGCGGAACCGGAAGGCATCCGTTGTGGCGGGTTTCGAGAATGAAACGGCTGTCACCAGCCCCAGTCCCCCGCGACTGCGGCTTGCAAGAAACTCCTCCAGCGGCATTTGCCTTGCGCTGCCAAAACCACTCTGCAGCGTCACCTGGGCTTCAAGTGCCAGCAGGGCCACGGTGAAATCGCCGTAGGGCGTTTGTGCGAAAAGATTCCCGCCGATGGTTGCCATGGTGCGCACGGCGGGACCGCCAACCGATTTTGCCACGGGATGCAGGAATGCAAGCTCACGATGGCCAAGCACCATCGCCATGGTAACGCCCGCGCCAAGCTCGACGCGGGCTCCGGACGCATTGATCTGGTAAAAGGCAGGGTCGGCGATGCGGATGATCACCCCATCCGTCATACGCCCCTCATTGATTTCACGCATGACAATCGTTCCTCCTGCAAGCAGATGGGCATTTCGGTCACCGGAGATAATGCCCGCGGCCTCGGCCATCGTCGCGCAGGTCCTGACGTCAACCGGCATGGCTCATGCCCCTTCCATTTGCAGTTCGGGCAGGCTGCGGACGGCCTCCATGCCGGCGGCGTAGACGTCGTTACCGACGACATCCGCCAGCTCTTGCTCGCGTCCGGCGGGAGTTGTGAAGCGGCCTTCCCATTGCCAGAAGCTGCGGTTGCCATCGGTTACCGGCAGCAGCCGCACATGGGCGACATAATTGAACAGCGGGATCGGCGTTTCGAGCAGGCAGTAGCTCATGCTCATTTCCAGATCGGATAGTGAAAGCAACTGCTCGCGCAGTTCGCTGCCGTCCTGCAGTGTAAAGCGGCGCACACAACTCACCTTGTCGGCCGCATATCCCCGCTCGATCGCGCTCTCCGCCACGATCGGATGATACTTGTCGTGCCCGTTGAAATCACGCAGCACCGCCCACAGCCGGTCAACCGGTGCGTCGATGATGGTGCTGCGGATCACGCGTGGCACATCAGCCTCCGAACGCGCGCTTGAGCGTGTCGATGCCGCTCATGAAAACGTTGGTTCCGATGCCGTCGATGAGTTCCTGCTCCTTGTCTGGTGTGCAGTCGAATTCTGCTGACCATTCGATGAAGGTGCGCTCCTGATCTGTGATCGGCGTCAGCCGCACTGTCGCGACATAGCTCGTCAGCGGCATTGGTGAATCCAGGATCGAGTACGTGCAGAACATGTCGAAATCCGACAGGCCGAGAAGCTGTTCGCGCAACCGGTCGCCGTTGCGCAGCGAGAAGGCGCGCACGCAACCGACCTTGTCGGCGGGTTCGCCGTTCTCGATGCGGCTCTCCGCCACCGGGGGAACCCAGTTCGGCAAACCGTTGAAATCGCGAATCCGCGCCCAGACCTTGGCGGCGGGAGCATTGATCACGCTGGAGACATAGACACGGGCCATGATGCGTTATCCCTTCTTCCCGTCGTCTTTCGGCTTGGGCGGCTGGGCGTCCTTTGCCACGCGCTGCAGGTCCGACGCCTCGCGCATCAGTCCGCCCATCTTGGCGAGATTGCCGCCTTCGATGCCGATCTCCTTCAGCACCTGATCGATCATCGGCGCTTGCACGCGGTAACGCAGGGCCGACTCGATTACTTCGTCCGTGGGCGAACGCGCCGCGCCGCCTGCGCCTCCTCCACCCGCCATCCCGTGCAAGCCATCCACATGCAGAATGCGGATGCCCTCTATCTTCTCCATCGGCTTGACGCTCTCGCGCACAATGCCCTCGATCCGGTCGAGGAGCTTGCGGCGGAAGAGGCCGTAGCGCGAGGCATCGGAGAGCACGTTCTCCGCCTCGTACAGCAGCTTCTGCGCCTCCGCTTCCACAGCAGCACGGACCTTGTCGGCTTCGGCTGCGATGCGGGTTTCCTCTGCGGCGGTCTCGGCGTGAAGGATATCGACAGTCTTGCGCCGCTTTGCCCCTTCGCTTTCACGCATGGTCTGCACCTGCTCGGATGCTTCCACTGCCTTGGCTCTGGCAATCTCCGCCTTGGTCTGGGCGGCGGATTCCTCCAGTGACTTGGTATAGAGGAGAATGGCCTTTTCCATGGCGGCATTCTCGATATCGCGCTCGCGCTCGATCTCCAGCTTGCGCAGATCGCGCTGGCGACCAACACGGGCTTCGTCAAGGCCGCGATCCGAAGCGATACGTGCACGCTCCACCTCTTCGCGGGATGCAATTTCGGCCTCCTGCAGCGCCTGCGAGCGGGCGACTTCCAGTTGCTCCAGAGCACGGCGACGTTCGAGGCGGGCAGCCTCCAGCACCTGTTCGCGCGTAATGTCGGTCTTTTCCACATCCTGCCTGGCGGCGATCTCGGCCTGACGCAGACTGCGGTCGGATACCGTGCGTTCCACCTTCTTTGCGGACATCTCGATGGCGCGGTTTTCCTCGGCCATTTCGATCGCCTGTTTCTGTTCGATCTGCAGAACCTCACGGGTCTTCGAGGAACTGATCCGCTCCTTTTCGATCCCAAGCTCCGCGGTGATGCGCTGGCGTTCCACAGCGTCGCGCCGCTTGATTTCGGCCCCTTCCAGAACCTCGGTACGGTTGATCTCAAGCTGCTTTGTTGCAAGCTCCGCCTTGATCCGGTCGCCTGCGATGTTTGTCTCCTGGGTGATGCGCGCTCTTTCCACAGCTTGGCGGGCCGCAATTTCCGCCTCGTCGAGCGCCTGGTTGCGGGCGATCTGCAGAGCGCGGACACGCTCTTCCTGGGAAATACGCGCTGTTTCCACGACCTCCTTCGACGAAATATCCTCCTGCTCGATCATGCGGTTGCGCTCGATCTCGCGGTTGCGGGTTTCCTGTTCGCGCCCGATGCGCTCGGCGCTGATTGCTGCTTCCTGCAAAATGCGCGCGCGTTCTGTCGTCTCCCGGGCCGCAATCTCGGCGGCCTCCAATGCGCTGGTTCTCTCGATTTCCTGCTGGCGGATCTCCCGCTCGGACGTAATCCGGGCCATGTTGACCGCCTGATCATTGGCAATCCGTGCTTTCTCGACCTGCTCACGTGCTGTAAGCTCGGCTTCCTCGACGGTGCGGGTCCGTTCGATTTCCTGCTGGCGGATATCCCGCTCGGACGCGATGCGTGCTTCGCTGATCCCTCGCTCGTTGGAGATGCGCGCTTTCTCGATCTCTTCACGCGATGTGATCTGGGCCTGCTCTGCCTCGGTGTCGCGGATGGCCCGCTCACGGGCGACATCGGCCCGCTGCACTGCCCGCTTGACCTCGATGTCGCGCTGCTGGTCGAGCCTGGCTGTTTCGCTCTCGCGCTCGATATCCAGTGCCTGCTTTTCTGCTTCCAGGTTGCGGGTACGAATCCGGATCATCGAATCCTGCTCGATATCGTTGCGCAGCTTCCGCTTGTCTTCGATTTCCTCGATCAGCCGTGTCAGGCCTTCGGCGTCGAAGCGGTTGGATGGATTGAAATATTGCAGGTCTGTCTGGTCAAGGTCGGTGATCGCGACCGATTCCAGTTCCAGCCCGTTCTGGTTCAGCGCTTCGGCCGCAGCGGCTTTCACGCGCTGCACATAGACTCCCCGCTGCTCATGCATCTCTTCCATCGCCATTTCGGAAGCGACGGAGCGCAGCGCGGAGATAAACTTGCCGGAAAGCAGCGCATGGAGCTGTTCGGGCTGCATGGTCCGCCGCCCCAGTGTTGCAGCTGCGATGGACACGGATTCATGTTCGGCGCGGACACGGACATAGAATTCAGCATCGATATCGATACGCATCCTGTCCCGCGTGATCAGGGCGTTATCATTGGAACGGGTCACCGCCATCTGCAGCACGTTCATGTTGACCGGCGTGACGTCATGGATGATCGGCAGCACGAAGGCACCGCCATTGATGACGACCTTTTCACCAAAGAGTCCGGTTCTGACGAACGAGACCTCTTTCGATGACCGGCGGTACAGCCAGTTCACCAGATAGACGATAATCGCGATCACGATAACCGCAACGATCAGCCAGAGGATCAGGGACCCGATGAGCTGTCCTGACATTGTTCACTCCTTCTTCACCAGCGGCTCTTGGTCCGCGGTGTCTCCCCGTTATCAACGCCTACTGATGGCCTTGAATGCCCGTGTCTGGTCCCTGATCGCCACTTCCACCGGCAGTCGCTCCATCGAGGAGGCCCCGTAGAAGCCGTGGCAGTTCTTGGTATTCTTCATGATGAAATCCGCATCCGCCGGCTCGGCCACAGGCCCGCCGTGAACGAGGATGATCGCATCCTTCTTGATTTTGAGCGCGGCTGCGGCCCATTTGTCGACGAGAGCGGGACAATCCTTCAGGTTCAACCCCGTCTGCGAACCGATGGAGCCACCCGTCGTGAGGCCGAGATGGCAGACGACGATATCGGCCCCGGCCTTCGCCATCGCTTTCGCATCAGCTTCCGAGAAGACATAGGGTGTTGTCAGCATGCCCTTCTTGTTGGCCAGCGCAATCATCTCGACCTCCAGGCCAAAGCCCATGCCAGTCTCTTCGAGATTGGCGCGGAAGGTGCCGTCGATCAGGCCGACCGTCGGAAAATTCTGCACGCCCGCGAAGCCGATGCGCTTCACTTCGTCGAGGAATATATCCATATTCCGGAACGGATCCGTGCCGCAAACACCCGCGATAACCGGCGTTTTCCTCACAACAGGCAACACCTCGGAAGCCATGTCCATGACGATGGCGTTGGCATCACCATAGGGCATCAGACCCGAGAGCGATCCGCGCCCGGCCATGCGGAAGCGGCCTGAATTGTAGATGACGATCAGATCGATTCCGCCTGCTTCCTCGCATTTTGCGGAAATGCCGGTGCCTGCACCACCGCCGATGATGGGCTCACCACGTTTTACCATGGCGTGAAACTTCTTGAGCAGTGCTGTTTTGGTCATGCCGGGCATTCTCACGTCCTTGTTCCCGTGCGCCTGCTGTTTCCGGCATGCAAGGCCCTGAAGGCTTGCACGACGGCGGCGGCAAAGGCGGGGTCATTGATATTGTGCGGCAGTCTGATGAGTTGCCGGTTGGCTGTCACGCGCATCGTTTTTTCGATGGCTGTGAAAAGGGCGTCGCGCGCGCTGACGTCATCGAAGGCCTGACCCAGCGCATCGAGCGCCGAGACGCCACCCTCGGGCAGGAAAAAACGCACCGGCCCTTCCATCAGGTTCAACCGCTCACCGATCCAGAGGCCCATTTTCTGGTTCTCTTTGGGCGTGGTGCGCATCAGGGTGATTTGCGGATTATGCGGGTAGAACAGCCGGTTCCTGTAATGGGCCGGAACTGTCTCCGGTGCAGCGAAGTTGACCATGTCCAGCGCCCCGACGGAACCGACATAGGGTATCTTCGTGCGGATGACCGCGCCGAAGCGATCCTCCGTTGCGGGCAGGACGCCGCCCATCATCATGTCGCAGATTTCTGTGGTGGTGATATCGATCACGCCGGTGATCAGGCCTGAATCGATCAGCTTTTCCATCGACTGGCCGCCGATGCCGGTGGCGTGGAAAACCAGGCATTCCCATTCGGCTTCCAGCAGTTTCTGCATCTGCTGCACCGCAGTTGTCGTGACACCGAACATCGTCATGCCAAGGATGGGTTTTTCCTTCTGGTTGATGCGTGACGCGGATGTTTTCCTCGCCCGCTCAAGGCGTCCCTTTGCCATGGCTGCCATGGCCTGCGCGCCATTGGACAGCACCTCGCGGGAGATACGGTTCAGTCCCTGCACGTCGGTGACAGAATGCATCATGGTGATATCTGTTGCCCCGACGTACTGGCGCACGTTGCCCGAAGCCATGGTGGAGATCATCAGCTTGGGTACGCCAACCGGCATTGCTTGCATGGCAGGCGTCACCATGGCGGTGCCACCGGAACCCGCAGCCGAGATCATGCCGAGAATGTTGGGTTGCCGCAGGGTCCAGACCCTGAAGGCATCGGCCATGGCCGCCACAGCCACGCCACGATCACCCGAGGCCAGCGCAGCAGCACCGCGCGGATGCTGCAAGGCCACTTCCTGCGGCGTCACATCTGCGCCTGCACTGCGACCGCTGGTTGAAAGGTCCACGAGCTTCGTGCGGACGCCGGCTTCCTTGAGGATGGTGTTGATGAAGCGCAATTCCTCGCCCTTGGTGTCGAGCGTTCCGACAACCACAACGAAGGGATCGCCACCTATCGTACGAGCCGCGACTGTCGGTTCGACGATCCTGCGGCCGTCAAGCGTCGCGAGAACAGGGCGGGTCATCGTTCTTGCGGCAGCTTCGATGCGTGTCGCGGGAACGGGTTGAGACCAGCGGGTCGGGAGGGCCGGATTGGAGATATAGACACGGATCGGAGCGTCGCCCCTGGGCACCGGTCCGACTGATGCTCCCTGCTGCTGGCCCGGTGTACTTGTCTCGATGATGCCATCGGTTTCATCATGGCTGTGACGACCGACGCCGAGAAGACGTTGCTGCAAATCGCGATCACCGGCAAGCGTGGCTGAGTCGATGACGCGATTGACGCGGCCATTGACCATGATCGCCACGGTATCCGCGATTTCGGTTGCGACACCGATGTTCTGCTCGATGACAAGGATCGACACGTCGCCCTGCTCAGCCAGTTTGACCAGCATGGTCTCAACCTGGGCCACGATGACCGGAGCAAGGCCCTCCGTCGGCTCGTCCATGATCAGCAGGCGCGGGTTCATGAGCAATGCCCGCGAGATAGCAAGCATTTGCTGCTCGCCGCCCGAGAGCTGCCCGCCGCCGTTGTTCTTGCGTTCGCCAAGGCGCGGGAACGTGTCGTAGATCCGCTCAATGGTCCACGCCCCCCGCTTCGAGCGTTGCATCAGGCGCAGATGCTCGTCGACTGTCAGCGATTTCCACAGCCGCCGCCCCTGCGGAACATAGCCAAGACCAAGTCTTGCGATTTCGGCAGGCGAGCGGCCGAGGATATCGTCACCAAGGAACCGTACGGAGCCGCCAGTCGCCGGGACCAGACCCATGATGGTTTTGCAAAGCGTGGTCTTGCCCATGCCATTACGGCCCACGACCGAGAGCACACCCGAGGGCAATGTGAGATCGACACCCTGCAAGGCATGCGAGCGACCATAGAAGACGTTCAGACCCGAGACCTGTAGTACAGGCGTGCCGATCGACGGTGGTGTCATCATGGATGATCGGGGGAAACGTTCAGCCATGGTGCTGCGCTCCTCCCAGATAGAGTTCCTGAACCTCGGGATCGGACTCGATCTCCGCCGGACTGCCCTCCTTGAAGATGCGCCCGTTGTGCATCATCGTCACGCTCTCGACGACACGGAGCGCTACGTCCATGTCATGTTCGATGATGATGAAGCCGATATGCGATGGCAGCGAGGTGAGGATCGTCACAAGATCCCGCCGTTCGGTCGGGGATAGACCTGCTGCCGGTTCGTCAAACAGGATGAACCGTGGCGCACCCGAGAGGGCCAGCGCGATTTCAAGCTGACGCTGCTGGCCATAGGCGAGTTCACCGACGAGCTTGTCCTTCACATCGCTCAGATGCACCGCCTCGACCAGGCTTTCCGCCGAAGCCATAAGCGCATCGCTCCTGCGTGGCCTGACCAGGGAGAAGCGGTTCCGCGAGACTCCGCGGCAAGCGAGATACACATTGTCCAGAACCGACAGGCCCGCAAACAGTGACGAGATCTGGTATGTGCGACGCAGGCCACGGCGAATGCGTTCATGCGGTGGAAAATCCGTGACGTCTTCGCCGAAGAAACGGATGATGCCGGACGAGGGCGGAAAATCTCCGGTGATGCAGTTGAACAGCGTGGTCTTTCCCGCCCCATTTGAGCCCAGCACGCCGCGCCGCTCGCCGGGCTTCACGCTGAGCGTGATGTCTGACATTGCCGCCAATGCTCCGAACAGGCGCGAGACGCCGCGCAGCTCAAGGGCATTGGCGGAGCCAGCGGTTGCAAGGCGGTCGGCGGAGATTGCGAGACTGGAGATTGCAAGACTCATGCGCCCTCCCCTGAGCGAAAGCCGCGCGTTTGCATATCGCGGTTGCGCTGGTAGCGGGCTTTCAGCTTCTCGTAGATGCCCACAAGTCCATCGGGCGAGAACAGCACGATCACCAGGAATACTAGCCCGATGAGAAGCTGGAATCGCTTTCCGTCGAGCCCCAGCGCCTCGAGGAAATCCAGAGAGAAGGTGCGCAGCAGCACATAAACAAGCGCGCCAATGAAGGGGCCGATTGGCCGGTTGATGCCTCCGACGACTGCGATGATGAGGATATCGATCACCGGTCCCACGCCTGCGGTTCCCGGCGAAATCTGCGCTTGATACCAGACGAGCAGCACGCCTGCGACGGCGGCAATGAAGGAAGCAAAGGTATAGGCCGCAACGCGATGCGCCGTCACGTTGAAGCCGAGCGCCGCCATCCTGCGCGCATTGTCCCGCGTGCCTTGCAGGGAAAGGCCGAAAGGCGCACGCGACACATAGACCACGGCGGCATAGGCCAGCACCGCCAACACCACGACGAGATAATAGAAAGGTGTGTTGGATCGCCAGTCGATGCCCAGGAAAACCGGTGCCTTCACGCCATTGAAGCCGCTGAACCCATTGAAGATCGTGTAGTTCTGCAGCGTGAAATAAAAGAAGGCAGAGGCAATCGCGAGGGTTATCATGATGGTGTATATGCCCTCCGTGCGAACCGAGAGCGCGCCGCTGACAGTGCCGAACAGCGTTGCCACAAGGATTGCGATGGGTACCGCCGCCCACCAGGGCCAGTGCAGGCTGATCTGCTGTATCGCGCTATCGCCGAGGATAGCAACAAGATAGGCCGCAAATCCCGCGACGGTCATCTGCACCAGACTGACAATCCCGCCATAGCCCGCCAGGAACATCAGACTGAGCGAAATCATGCCGAGGATGAAGGCATAGGCGAAGATCTGGATCAGGAAGAAATTACTGGCGATGGCGGGCATGAACAGGAGCAGCAGGATGATGGCCCATTGCGCCGGATGCATGGGTCCGAACATGCCGTTGTTAGCCTTCGGATCGGTGCTGTTGGTCTGGTCAGCCATCCTGTTCATATCGGTGACCGCCATGATTCAGCGCCCCCGTGCCAGGCCTTGCGGCCGGATCGCAAGCACAACAACCATGATCACGAAGGTGAGCATCACGGCATAGGTCGGCATGTAGACAGAGCCGAACTGCTCGGCGAGGCCGACGATTAGTGCACCCAGTGCCGCGCCGGGAATCGATCCCATGCCGCCCACGATAACCACAACCAGGGATGCCAGAAGGATCTTCGTGTCTTCACCCGGCTGGAGTGACTGGAATGTCCCGCCGATAACGCCAGCCATGCCTGCCAGACCGGCACCAAAGGCGAATATCAGGATGAAGATCAGCTGAACCCGCACACCTGTCGCCGATAGCATGTCCCGATCATCGACGCCGGCACGCACCAGCATTCCGACGCGAGTCTTGTTGAGCGCCAGCCACATCAGGATGCCGACAATGATTGCGCCCGCCAGAATGGCAAGGCGCACGAACGGATAGGTCAGCCAGACCGGCACGCCGTTGTTTCTGGTTGCGACAACAAAGAATGTCTGGACCGGCCCAGCCAGCCACGAGGGCGTCTCGACCTGAAACGTGTCGCCGCCATAACCCCAGAGCATCAGGTCGGCAAAGATGATCCCCAGACCAATCGTTACGAGCGTCTGTCGAAGATCCTGCCCTTCCATCCAGCGGAATATCAGCACTTGCATGATGATGCCGACGATGGCTGCGACGACGAAAGCCAGCAGCAATCCGATGATCCACGATCCCGTGTAGGTCGAGACGCTGTAGCCGATGTATCCGCCCAGCAGATAGAGTGAGCCATGGGCCAGGTTCACGTTGCGCATCAGGCCGAAGATGAGCGTGAAGCCGCTGGCCACGAGGAAATACAGCGCCCCCAGCGTGATCCCGTTCAGCAAGGCGCTGAGGAACAGGCGCTTGCGCCCGAAGATCGCTTCAAACTCGGGAGGCCAGACAGCAAAAACGAGCCAGAGGAAGCAGGCAAGAACAATCAGGATCACAAGGGACCAGATCGGACGGCGGGAAATGAACCCGGTCATGGGTTGATCGCTGCGGCTACAAAGTAGGCACGAGCGCAGCAAGGCTGTGCAGCCCTGATAGTCTGCTCGTCAGGCTGCCCCTGCTCGCGATGACGAACCAATTCTGTCACTCCCGATGTTCCGCTATGCGGATTTCCATGGCTCCTTGAAACGGCATGCCGCACGCAATGACCATGATCGACAGTCTCATTCTATGCATGGCCCGCAACCCCCATGTCCTGAATGGCACGACGGTAATCGGTGGGAGGCATGCCGACATGGGCCGTAAAGAACCGCGTGAACGCACTCTGGCAGGAGAAGCCGAGATCCTCGCTGATCGTGGTGATGGACGCCTGCTTCCGGGCAATCTGGTCAATGGCTGTTTCGATGCGCAACGTGTTGGCGTAAATCACAGGTGTCAGCCCGAGTTGCTCCCGGAAGAGTTTGAAGAAATGGGCCCGTGACAGCCCGCTGGAGCGCGCAACCTCTGTCAGATTGGCCGCAGAGGGCCGATGGGATGACAGCGCGATGATTGATTTCCTGAGGCGAAAATCAACTCCACTCCAGTTGCCATGGTGCTGGACTCGGTTAGCGGGCCGGAGCGCAGCGCGTTCTTGATCAAGTTCTCTGAAAAGACGGGCAAGATTCTCCTCCAACGCCGCCTGGCTGGAGACTCCGTCGACCAGTATCTGGCAGATGTCATCCCGCAGCTCCCGCAGGGCCGGGGTCAGCACAATCTCTGGAGAGTGAAAGAAGGGGGAATGGAATGGCGCATCGGTACGCAGCGTCTTCAGCCATTCGGGATCGAAGTAGAAGATCAGGAACAGGCCAGCTCCCCCTCGATCGGAGGGCAGGAAGCCATGTTCTTCCCAGGGATTGACCGCAACAGCGATCGATCGATCAATCTGGACCGGTCGCTCGCCAACAGAAATCTCGCCGGGACGACCGCCCAGGAAGAAAAGCAGATGCGCTTCGCGATGGGCATGCCGTACCAAAGGCCGATCCAGCTCGTAGAGAGTGGCGCGGCCAAAGACACCGTGACAAACAGAGAGGGCGCGACTCATGTCTCCTCCCCAGGCAACAGATCGGCTATAAACGTTCTTGGAGCTTAACGTACTCAATCCAGATGAAAAGAGGTTATCGTCGAATTGGTCATAAGAAAACATCGGCGGGAATTGACCAGAGTCATTCCCGCCGATGTCAAATGAATTGAAGCGCTGTCTATTTCTTGCATTCCGGGTTCGTGCGGCTTGGCAGACCAACAGCCTTGAACGCATCCGCCGTCATACCAAGTGTCTGGGTGATATCCGGCAGGGTCTTGACGAACTTGTTGGTCAGATCGCCATTTGGCAGTTCCGCCACTTCGGTAATAAAGTTGGCTGCAATCGCCTGGCGGTTACCGTCCAGCTTGATCTTGCCGTTTGGGGCATCAAGTTCCACCTTGGCCAGCGCGGCACGCAGTTTTGCCCCACCATCCGAGAGATCGCCGTTGACGGCCGTCATGCCTGCCGCAAGCGCGTTGAAGGCATTGTAGTAGTTCGTCGCGAAGAGCGAAGGCGTGGCAAACCGCTTGTCGGCCGGGAAGCCGTCCTGATATACCTTGATCCATTCCTTCCACTTTGCATTGTCCCAGCCATCGGCCTGCGGGCCGGCGGATGGCGTGCCAACCAGCAAACGCTTGGCCGCGCCTCGCGAAGAGAGCACTGTCTGATCCACCATGATGGAGCCGCCAATGAACTTCGCCTTGCCACCAGTCTGGCTGTACTGGTTCAGGAAGCTCACGGCATCACCGCCGCCGAGACCCAGGTAAACCGCATCGGCATCGTCGGGCAATTGCGCGATGATGGAGCCGTAATCCTTGGTGCCCGTTGGGATCCATTGTTTCTGCACGATCTGGCCACCTGCGGCGCAGTAACCGAGCGAGAAACCGAAGACCTGCGTGTAGGGGAAGGAATAATCTTCTGCCACGATCGCGATCTTTTTGTAGCCCTTTTCCTTGAAGACATACTCACCCAGGCCCGACATCCATTGCGAACCTTCGGTGTTGAAGCGAAAGAAATTCGGCGATGGATTCACGTAAGTCGTCTCAAGAGCCCCGGAAGACCCGTTGACGATCGTCACATTGGGAACGGTTTTCGAATAATCACGCAGTGCAATCCCTTCGGACCCGGAAACCGGCCCGATGATCAGTTGCACCTTGTCCTGCTCGACAAACTTGCGTGCCGCACGCAAGGCCGAATCCGGGCTGGCGTCGGTGGACGCTATGATGATCTCGATCTCTTTTCCGCCGAGTTTGTTACCTGCCTGCTTCGCTGCAAGCTGCAAGCCGCGGATGCTGTCTTCGCCGCCCGAGGTCAAGAAACCTGTTAGTGTCGCCATGACGCCAACCTTGAGTTTTTCCTGAGCTGAAGCCACTCCAGAATAAGCTAACAATCCCACGGTTGCGACCGTGGTCAAAAGCGCCTTGCGCATATCGTCCTCCCTTGGGCCGATCCGGCTTGTTCTTGATCGCTGGTTCGGCAGTGATGAAACGGTGCTCACTCCCTCACCGTTGTTGGGAAGTTAGCACACGATTGCCAGTTGCCTAGTGCTGACAGTCTGATTTTTGATCAACTGGTATGGCTGATGTGACCATGCTGTTTTGACAATCTCAGTTTTGTTGCAAATCGTTATGCACCAACGCAGCAAAGCCGCCCAGCGCATGCTGCACCAACTCTCTCAGCAGCTTGTTAACGTGTTGCATCGCCACCGAGTTGGAGCGATTGGCCGGGCGAGCCAAAGCGATGGGCCTGCGCAGATTGGGATTGATGATGCGTCGTGCGCAGACCTGGCCCAGGCGAATTTCCTCTTTGCAGGCGGCCTCCGGCAGTATGGTGTGCAGGTCGCCCTCCATCGCAAGGCGTTTCAAGTGCGGCAGGGAATCAACCTCGACTGCGATGTCGAGCATTATATTGGTCTTGCTCCGGACGTTCTCGATCGAACGCCTCAGGCCGTGCTCAGGACCCGGCAGCACCAGAGGAAAGTGCCGAAGCTCATCGAAATTCACATCGTCTTGTAGCCCTTCCCGATCCGGGCGCGAGATCAGGCACAGGTCTTCATCAGTGATCTTGTCAATCCTCAGTCCGTCGATATCATCTTCGGTGTAAAGGATCGCCAGGTCGAGCCGACCGGAGATAACCCACTCCTGAATATGACCGCTCATTCCCTCGGAGACACGTAGGTTGATTTTTGGAAAGCGGGTCCGCACAGCCTGCACCAGTGGTAACGTGAGATGCAAAGCCATTGTTGTTGGCAAACCGACGAATACCCTGCCAGCGGGTTCGCGCGCATCGGTCTTGGCCTCGATCGCGAGGTTGTCGGCCAGACGCAGGATAACCCGTGCGCGCTCGGCTACCATGCTGCCCGCCTCGGTCGGTCTGATGCCATTTGGCGTCCGCTCGAGTAGTTCCACACCCAGATCAGCCTCAAGATCCTTCAGCCGCTGGCTTAGGGACGGTTGGGTGATATGCAGTGCGCGTGCCGCCTGTGATATACTCGAACTCTCGATCGTTCGGACAAAAAAACGCAGTTGCCTCAAGTCCATGCAAACCACCTTCCTGCTATAGGCTGCAACTATAGCCCTATCCAGATTATCCGTCTTGCCCTTTCGCTATGGCAACATACCCTTCTGAGATATCAAAAAGGGATCAAGCGTGCCGCAGGATCTAGATGGTCTGCTGGTCGTGGCTATCGAGCAGGCTGTTGCAGCGCCACTGTGCACGGCCAAGCTTGCAGATGCCGGCGCGCGCGTCATCAAGGTCGAACGCCACGAGGGCGATTTCGCACGCGGCTATGATCGTCACGTTATGGGGCAGAGCACCTATTTCGTTTGGCTCAACCGCGGCAAGGAGTCGATATGCCTCGACCTCAAGGATAAGATCGATCATGCAGTCCTCGTTGATATCATCGCCAAGGCTGACATCATCGTGCAGAACCTTGCGCCGGGGGCTATGGCGCGCTTGGGATTTTCCGCCGAGACGTTGCGCAAGACTTACCCTGCCCTGATCATCTGCGAGATATCAGGCTATGGAGACAGCGGGCCATATCACGACATGAAGGCCTATGATCTTCTTGTGCAGGCAGAGGCTGGCCTGTGTTCGGTGACCGGGAGCCCCGGAGAGCCCGCGCGCGTTGGCGTTTCGGTATGTGATATAGCAGCAGGTATGAACGCCCATGCGGCCATCCTTCAGGCGCTGATCGCACGGGGCAGGACCGGCCAGGGTCGCCTTATCAAAGTCTCGCTGTTCGGCGGCATGGCTGACTGGATGAATGTGCCTTATCTCCAGCGCCGTTATGGTGGCTCTATCCCGCCAAGGAACGGCCTCAACCATCCTTCGATCGCGCCCTATGGCGTGTTTGCCTGCAGCGACGGCAATATCCTGCTCTCGATCCAGAACGAGCGCGAGTGGCTCACTTTCTGCCGGGATGTCATGACAGATGAGGGCATGGCGCGCGATCCGCGCTATGCGACCATGACCATGCGCGTTACTCATCGCAGCGAGCTCGATAGGGCGGTCGGGGCGGAGTTCGCTCGGCGCTCGACTTCCGAGATGGCTGCAATGCTGAAAGCTGCTGGCATAGCGTTCGGCCTGCTCAACTCCATTGATGGCTTGCTCAACCATCCACAACTCAGGACCGTAGTGTATGGTACTCCCAAAGGTGAGGTGAGCGTGATCGCGCCAGCTGCCGAGACAGATGCCGTCGAGACACCGTTCGGGAAAGTGCCTTGGATTGGCGAGCATACTGAACTTCTGAAAGCGGAATTCGCGACTTCACAGGAGATGCAAGGCTAACGGCGCATACAAAAGTGCGCCGTCCATTTCACAAAAAAGGGAGGGACGGAAACAATGAAGTCGATACTCAAACTGGTTGCAGCCATGGCGATGGCCACGGTGCTTCAAGCGCTGCCAACGCATGCGCAGGACAAGCCCAAAGAAATCAAGATCGGTATCTCGACCTTCCTCTCTGGTCCGGCCTCTGTCTTCGGAGTACCGGCCAAGGCTGCTGCGGAGATGATGGCGGAAGACTTAAACAAGAAAGGCGGGATCGGCGGTGTTCCGGTCTCGCTGCATTTCATGGATGAAGGTGCTGGCGGTGAGGCGCTGGTGTCGAACTATCGGCGTCTCGTCCAGGACGAGAAGGTGGACGTCACCTTCGCATCGATCTCCTCCGGCAGCTGCCTCCAGCTTGCGCCGCTGGCCGAAGACCTCAAGATGATGAATTTCATGTGGGACTGCGGCGCGGCATCGATTTTGGAAGCGAAAAAATATCGCTACAATTTTCGCTCGCAGGCCAATGCCACTCCAGAGATGCTCGCCGTTCTGGTCTATCTGCTCAAGACCAAGCCAGACTTCAACACCATTGCGGTCGTGAACCAGGATTATGCCTGGGGCCGCGAGAGTTGGGAAATCTTCCTGACCGCGCTGAAGCAGATGAAGCCTGACGTGAAGGTTGTGGCCGAATTGTTCCCGAAGTTCGGTGCGCCAGACTATTCCACCGAGGTTTCACGCCTCCTGGCATTGCGCCCTGACGTGATCTTCACGACAAGCTGGGGCGGCGATCTCGACACCTTTGTCCGCCAGTCGAACCAGCGTGGGTTGCTGCGCCAGAGTACATTTGTTCTGGCGATCGGCGAAACCTCCCTGCAGCGCCTGGGCAATGAACTCCCCGATGGCCTGATTGTCGGCGCGCGCGGTGACCATTGGTTCCTGCATCCTGAATTGAAGAACGATCCGGCTTTTAAAGCCTTCAACGAGGCGTTCAGGACCCGGACAGGAAGCTGGCCGATATACCCTGTGTATCACATGCAACAGGCCTTCTCTGCGCTGCAAGGCTCCTATGACAAGGCGATCAAGACCAATGGCGGCAAGTGGCCGAACCGCGAGCAGGTCATCGACGCGGCGGCGGGCCTGGAGTTCAAGGGTTGGGGTCGGCCTGTGACTATGCGGCCAGAAGACAATCAGGGTCTCGAAGCCCAGCTTGTCGGCGTGACGAAGACGGATCCGGCCTATGGTTTCAAGGTTCTCGATAACATGATGATCTTTGATCCCAAGCCCATCACCACTCCACCGGGCATCAAATCGATCGATTGGTTGAAGACACTCGGGCCTGATTTCATCAAGATGAGTGTCCCCACTTTCAAGCACGGTGGCTGATCGCACCACTGAGCAAACGCGGCGGCAGCGGCCTCTCATCGGCCACTGCCGTTTCAATTGTCTTCCCGGTAGGCAGGTTCGGACATGGATTCCACAATCGCGGTTCTCGCTGTTCTTGACGGACTGAGCTATGCCGCGCTGGTGTTTTTGGTGTCGGTCGGCCTCAGCCTGATCTTTGGCGTTTTGCGCATCGTCAATGTGGCCCATGGCTCGCTCTATGCCTACGGGGCATATGCGGCGGCTACGCTCAGCCTCATGGTCGCACCGATCTCGCCGTGGCTGACGTTTCCGGCACTGCTGATTGCGTCGGTTGTTGTTGGCGTGGTGATCGGCGGATTGATGGAGCGCTTCCTCCTGAGGCCGGTTTACGGACGGGAGGATGTGCTGCAACTGCTCATCACATTTGCGGTATTCATGATTATGGACAATTTGCAGCGCCTGATCTGGGGCGTGCAGCCGATCTTCGCAGCTGAGCCCCTGCGTCTGCTCCCGAACATCTCGGTGCTGGGCGTAACCTACACCTCCTATCAGGTTCTACTGCTGCCGCTGCTGGCTGCAATCACGCTGGTCGCGCTGCGCTATTTCCTGCGTCACACCTTGTCGGGCGCGGTCATCCTCGCCGTGACCGAGGACCGCGAGGCCGCCACGGCCATCGGCATTGATGCGCGCAAGGTTTTTCTTGTCACCTTCATGATCGGGGCGTCGCTGGCGGCACTTGGCGGTGCACTCGCCTCGCCCACGACGTCACTGGTTCCGGGCATGGGTACGGACATGATTGTGTTGTCCTTTGCCGTGGCGGCCACTGCCGGGCTCGGGCAGATCGAGGGTGCCGCGGTGACTGCGCTCATGATCGGCCTTGCGCGCGCTTTCGCCATCTACATCCAGCCCGAGTTTGAAGTGCTGGTGCCCTACCTCATCATGGTCATCGTCCTGCTCGTGCGGCCCCTGGGGCTGTTTGGCGTGAGCCATGTGAGGAAGATTTGATGAACACGCAGCTGTCTTTGTCCCGTGTGGCCATCGGCCTTGCCGTACTCGTGGCTATGATTTTACCCGTGCTGATGCCC
Source organism: Hyphomicrobiales bacterium (assembly GCA_031431475.1). Taxonomy (GTDB): domain Bacteria; phylum Pseudomonadota; class Alphaproteobacteria; order Rhizobiales; family Beijerinckiaceae; genus JADCCX01. The sequence continues at coordinate 121,557 of JANPDL010000031.1, read as the reverse complement.
AGTTGGTCAACACTGATTACCTTGATCCTCGCCAAGGGCATCGTGGTGCTGGGCATCATCATTCTCTTGCAGGCAGGCCAGGTCTCGTTTGGCCATGCCATGTTCTTTGGCATCGGCGCCTACGCAGTCGCCTTCTGGGGCAAATATGTTGGCCCTGGCGATCTTCTGCTTTTCCTCGTGATCGGCCCCGCCCTCGCCACGCTCTTCGGCCTGGTCATTGGTCTGTTCATGGTGCGTTATCGTGAGATATTCTTTGGCATGCTGAACCTCGCCTTCTCGATGGTGCTATGGTCGCTGCTCGAGAAGATGTTCCATTACACCAATGGTGCCGATGGCATCCGGGTCCCGCGACCGACACTTGCAGGTATCGCCTTCACGCCGGAAACCTTCCAGTACGTGATGGTCTATTTGACGCTCGGCCTCGTGCTGGTCACCAGCTATGGGGTGCAACGCTATCTGGACAGTCCACTCGGCCACATGCTGCGCGCCATCAAGTCGAACGAGACCCGGCTCGAGTATCTCGGTGTATCGGCGCGCCGGGTTCTGCTGATCGGGTATGTGGTCTCGGCTTTCCTGGGCGGCCTGGGTGGCGTTCTGGTGGCCGTGACCCAGCAGATAGCCACGCCGGAATTCGCCTACTGGACCAAGTCGGGCGAGTTTGTTTTCATCGCCATCCTTGGCGGCACAACAAGTGCGTTCGGTGCCTTCGCCGGCGCGGCGGTGTTCGAATTCGTGCGCTTCTTTGCTGCCGCCAAGCTCGCCAATGCCTGGCAACTCATCCTCGGCATCGTGCTGATCGTCATCATCATGTATGCACCGGGTGGCCTGATTGGCCTGCTCAGGCGCAAATCGGATCAGGGGGCGAGGCCATGAGCCGCGTCCTGATCTCGGCACGAGGCCTCAAGATTCGTTTTGGTGGCGTCATCGCTGCAGACGGCATCGATCTTGATGTGCTAGAGGGCGAAAACCTTGCCATCATCGGCCCGAACGGCGCGGGCAAGACCACCTTCCTCAACATGGCGACCGGCTATCTGCGACCGCAGGCTGGTACGGTGAGTTTTCTCGGGAAGGACATTACAGCTCTCCAGCCACGGGTCATCACCAAGCTCGGCATAGCGCGGGCTTTCCAGATCCCGCAACTTTTCCTCGATCGCACCGTGATTGAGAACATCATGCTCGCTTCCGCCGCCCAGACACGACAGCTCTCGGGCTGGAAATCACTGCTTGACCTGCCACAGCGTGCGGAGATGGAAGATCTGCTTGATCTGGTCGGCGTGCGTGCTTTTGCCGAGCGGACGGCCTTCGAGTTGCCGGAGGGCCAGCGCAAACTCGTTGACATTGCGCTGGCGCTGGCGCTGAAGCCCAAGGTGCTGCTCATGGATGAGCCGACGTCCGGTGTCGCCTCGTCCGAGAAGCTGGGCGTAATGGATATCCTGACCACAGCGCTGGCGAAACAGAATGTCAGTTCCGTTTTCGTTGAGCACGATATGGATATGGTCGAGCGTTACGCCACCCGCGTCGCGGTCTGGTCTTCTGGAAAGATCCAGATGGTTGGAACACCGGCGGAAATTCTCAACGACGCAGATGTCCGCGCACAAGTGATCGGGATCTGAGCCATGCTGAGCTTTGACAATGTCGATGTCTCGATTGCCGGTGTGCATGTGCTGCGCAAGGTCTCTTTCCGCCTGCCTCACGGCGCGACTTGTGCGCTGATCGGCCATAACGGCGCGGGCAAGACCACGACAGTGCGCACCATCATGGGCTTCACCTTGGCAACGGGCATGGTGAAGCTTGATGGCGAGGATATTGGCAAGCTGGCCCCGCATCTGCGCCCCGGCCTCGGAATCGGTTATGCACCGGAGGATCGCCGTCTTTTTTCGGCCTTTACCGTGGAGGAGAATGTATTGCTGCCTGCGCGGGTGGCAAAACTCTCCCGCGAAGAAACCATACGACGGCTGGAGCGGGCCTATTGGGTGATGCCTGAGCTTAAGGAACTCGCGGCGCGCCCTGCCGGTTCGGTTTCGGGCGGGCAGGGCAAGATGGTGGCGCTGGGGCGCGCGCTAATGCTGGGCACACGGCTCGTCATTCTCGACGAGCCGTTCCAGGGCCTCGCGCCAATTCTTGCGCAGCGTTACGCCGAGGCGCTGCAGCGGTTGCGCGCCGAGGACAAGGAGATTTCACTGCTGATCACGGAGTCAAATCCGAAACTTCTGCAGTCATTCGCGGATTTCGCGCTTACGATCGAGCGCGGCGAGTTATCCGAGACGTCGAGGCGCAAGCCTCCAGACAGGCACTGACTGGCTATTGCGCCAGAAAGGCACCACCACAGGAGGACTGATCATGTCAGGCAATCTCTCACGTCGAACACTGCTGGCTGGAGCGGGAGCTCTTAGCGGCGCAGCCATGTTGCCCGCGACCGGGCTGGCCCGTGCGCCTATGTCCAAGACACAAGCGCCCTATTTCTACCGTTTCGACTTCGGAGCAGCAGAAGTGACGGTGGTTTCCGATGGTCCGCTTCCTCTGGGGGACCCCGGCGAGTCTTTCCTCGGTGTGAGCAAAGATGAGATACGCGGCATGCTGACGCGCAGCTTCCTCGACACAAAAAATGTCGTGCTCGAACAGAATATTCCCGTGGTGAACATGGGCGACAAGCTGATCCTGTTCGACACCGGCATGGGTACATCAAAGGCGTTTGGTCAAACCACCGGTCGGCTGATCCAGAGCCTCAAGGAAGCCGGTATCAGCCCCGGCGATATCGACGCAGTTGTTTGCAGCCACGCGCATATCGACCATATTGGTGGGCTGGTGGATGAGGCCAACAAGCCACTCTTCCCGAACGCCGAGGTTTGGCTGGCGCAGTCCGATTTTGATTTCTGGACCGATGAAGCCAAGCTTGGCTCTCCACTCAAGATATTCATCGAGCATGCGCGCAAGAACCTGATGCCGGTGCGGGATCGCATCAAATTCTTCAAGGACGGGCAGGAGTTCCTGCCAGGCGTACAGGCCATGGCAGCACCGGGTCATACGGTCGGCCATACGGTCTTCATGATCTCGTCCGGCGGCAAGTCGTTCTGCTTCATGGGTGACCTCACCCACCACCAGGTGCTCTTGCTGGAGCGACCTTTGATGGAGTTCGCCTATGACAGCGACCCCAAACAGTCGGCACAGACCCGGGTGCGACTTCTCTCCATGCTGGCCGACAAGCAGATCCCGGTCATGTCCTACCATTTCCCGTGGCCGGGCTTCGGCAACCTTGCCAAGGCTGGCGATGGGTTCCGCTATTACGCTGAGCCCATGAAGATGGTTCTGTAAGCAGATCCAGACTTTTGAAACGAACGGTCCGGGCGTAACGTCCGGGCCGCGCACCTCCCAGAAAGCGTCCCATGAAAATCCGCTCCACAATCCTGCGCCAGATGGGCCTGCCCAGGCCTTATGCCCAGTCGCGACCTCTTTCGGTCGAAATGGTCGACCTTGCCCCTCCAGGCCCCGGCGAAGTGCTGGTCAGGATCGTGGCGGCTGGTGTCTGCCATTCCGACCTGTCGGGCATCAACGGCGACCGGCCGCGCCCGTTGCCGATCGCGCTTGGTCATGAGGCATCCGGTGTCGTGGAGGAACTCGGCCCCGGCGTGGACGATCTCAAGCGGGGTGATCATGTCGTCATGTCATTCTCGCCGGTCTGCGGTGTCTGTGCGTTCTGCGCGGAAGGACGAGCGGCATTGTGCGAGCGGGGTGCGGCGGCCAATGGCGCGGGGACACTGCTGTCTGGCGCGCGGCGCTTCACCTGCGATGACGGAAGCATCATCAACCACCATTGTGGCGTCTGCGCATTTTCTGAGTATTCCGTCATCTCCCGCCGCTCCATCGTGAAGATCCGCGACGATATCCCGCTCATCGAGGCTGCTCTCTTCGGCTGCGCGGTGATGACCGGTGTCGGCACTGTTCTGAACACCTGCGCGGTCAGGCCGGGGCAATCGGTCGCCGTCATCGGACTTGGCGGAGTGGGACTTGCGGCACTGCTCGGCGCGGTGGCCGCCGGTGCAAGCCGCATTGTCGCGATCGACCTGAACCCAGCGAAACTGGAAGCAGCCCGCGGCCTCGGTGCGACCGATACTTTCCTCGCCAATGACCCAGACGTGGTCCGCCTTGTCCGCGAGGCGACAAATGGCGGCGTCGACCACGCTGTCGAGATGGCCGGCGTCGGCAAGGCTTTCGAACTTGCCTATGCTATCACAAGGCGTGGTGGCACAACGGCCACGGCAGGGCTTCCACCTGGCACAACGCAATTCGCCTTCCCCGCCGTGCAACTCGTCGCCGAGGAAAGGACCGTGAAAGGGGCCTACATGGGCTCATGCGTGCCGAGCCGCGATATCCCGCGCTACATCGATCTTTATCTCAATGGAAAGCTGCCCGTGAACAAGCTGCTGTCAGGCACAGGACCGCTGGAAGGGATCAACGAGGCTTTCGACAAGCTCGACCGCGGCGAGGTCATCCGCCACGTCATCGTGATGTGAGGGACGTCATGGCCGTGATCCGCGAGGATGACCTGATCGAGAGCATTGCTGACGCACTGCAATACATCTCGCATTATCATCCCGCAGACTACATCCGGAACCTGGCTGCGGCCTATGCCCGCGAGGAAAGCCCCGCAGCCCGCAACGCCATGGCGCAGATCCTGGTCAATTCACGCATGGCGGCGCTGGGCAAGCGGCCGATGTGTCAGGACACAGGCACGGCGCAGATTTTCATGAAAGTGGGTATGGGCGCGCGGATCAAGACCCAGCGCTCCATGCAGGATATCGCCGACGAGGCCGTGCGGCTGGCCTGGGGACGAGAAGCCAATCCGCTTCGTGCGTCGGTCGTTGGCGACCCGATCTTCGAGCGCCGAAACACGCGCGATAACACGCCCGCCATGCTGCATGTGGAGCTGGTCGCCGGAGACACGGTCGAGGTCCATGTGGCGGCAAAGGGCGGTGGCTCCGAGAACAAGGCTAAATTCGCAGCCCTCGACCCAAGTGATGATATTGTCGCCTGGGTGCTGAAGTCCGTGGAGGCCATGGGTGCGGGCTGGTGCCCGCCAGGCCTTCTGGGCCTCGGCGTCGGTGGTTCGCCGGAGAAAGCGCTGGCCCTCGCCAAGCAATCGTTGCTTACCCCCATCGATATGCCGGAGTTGCTCGCGCGCGGACCGATCAGCAAGCTCGAGGAATTGCGCATTGAACTCTACCAGAAAGTCAACGCGCTGGGCATCGGTGCGCAGGGCCTGGGCGGATTGACGACGGTGCTGGACGTCAAGATTCTGACCTTCCCCACGCACGCCGCGTCGAAGCCAGTCGGCCTCATCCCGCAATGCGCGGCGGACCGGCACACGCATTTCATACTTGACGGATCAGGCCCGGCCCGGCTCAGCCCGCCTGATTTTGGGCTCTGGCCGGAAGTGGTGCTGGAAGGCACGGGCGCTGCAGCGCGGCGCGTCGACCTTGACCAACTGACACGATCAGAGGTGGCGAGCTGGAAAGCTGGCGAGACTCTGCTGCTCAGCGGCCGCCTGCTCACGGGAAGAGACGCCGCCCACGCGCGCCTGGCGCAGATGATTGCCGCTGGCGAACCCTTGCCCGTCGATTTCAGCAATCGCGCCATCTACTATGTCGGCCCGGTTGATGCCGTCGGTGACGAGGCGGTCGGACCTGCAGGCCCCACCACGGCGACACGCATGGACCGCTACACCGACCTGATGCTGGATAGGACGGGCCTTGCCGTGATGATCGGAAAGGCCGAGCGCGGGCCCGAGGCCATCACCGCCATCGCGCGCCATAAGGCGGCTTACCTGATCGCGGTAGGCGGCGCGGCTTATCTCGTCTCCAGGGCGATCAAGTCGGCGCGGGTCCTGGCCTTCACCGACCTTGGCATGGAGGCCATTCACGAGTTCACGGTCGAGGACATGCCGGTGACCGTGGCCGTTGATGCGACTGGCGCATCTGTGCACAGGTTAGGCCCCGATCTTTGGCGTCGGCCTTACCCGGCAGCAAACGTTGCCCAGGGAGCGCGTCAGTGAAACCGCTTCCGATAACATCAATCCTTGCGACCTTCGCGGCAGAGACTCCGACGGCGGTGCTGCAGAATGAAGCGCGCGAGGTATTGAAACTGTCGTTGCTCGATTGGGCGGCCTGCGGGCTCGCAGGCGCGGTGGAGCCGGTGAGCCGCAAGGTGGCGGCGCTGGCATTGGCTGATGGCGGCAAGGCCGAGGCGAGCGTTTTCGGGTATGCCGCCAAACTTCCAGCCCGGCAGGCGGCTTTGGCCAACGGCGCAGCGAGCCACGCGCTCGACTATGATGATACGCATTTCGACTACATTGGCCATCCCAGCGTAGTGATATTCTCCGCGGCTCTTGCGGTAGCGGAGAAAACACAAGCCAGTGGTCGCGCTTTCCTTGATGCGGCGCTGATTGGCATGGAGACGGCCTGCCGTGTCGGGCGCTTCCTCGGTATGGAGCACTACAACAGGGGTTTTCATCAGACCGCAACTGCTGGCGCGTTCGGTGCCACCGCAGCTGCAGCACGGCTGCTTGGTCTCGATGCCGAGCGCACTGCCCATGCGCTTGGCCTCACCGCCACGCGGGCCTCCGGCCTCAAGTCGCAGTTTGGTACCATGGGGAAGCCTTACAATGCCGGCATCGCGGCTTGTAACGGCGTCGAGGCAGCGTTGCTCGCGGCGGATGGTTTCGTTTCAAGGCCGGACGGCATCGAATGCGCACAGGGGTTTGCGGAGACCCATGCCGATGCAATGGCTGATCCAGCGAATGCACTGGCGGGACTGGGCGAAGACTTCCGCTTTCGCCTTGTGCAACACAAGTTTCACGCCTGCTGCCACGGAACGCATCCGGCGCTTGAGGCCATCGCTACGGCGGTGAATGGTGATACGATCAATATACAGGATATTGCCTCTGTGACGCTGTCTGTCGCTCCGAAGTGGCTCAGGGTCTGCGACCTTCCGACGCCCACCACCGGTCTTGAAGCAAAATTCAGCTATCGGCTGACAACCGCGATGGCTCTGGCAGGAATTGATACGGGTGCGCTTGAGACTTTCTCCGATGCAGCCTGCCATGACCCCGTTCTGATCCGGTTGAGGGATAAGGTGACTGTTGAGCCTTATCCGGACTTCCGCGACACCCAAGCCCACGTGGTGATACGCTACAGTTCAGGGCAGCAAACAGCAGCGGTTCATGACCTCGACCAGCCAATGCCTTTGCCTGAAAAGGCATGGAAACTCCGCGCCAAGGCGAACGCGCTTGTCGGTGCAGAGAAGGTGGAAGCGCTGTGTGCAGCAATCGATATGCTTGAAGAGCAAGGCACAGGCGTGTTTGCCGCGCAACTGAGACGAACGGCATGACCATTGATCTCGGCCTTCTGAAGACATGGATCGGCAAGTCGGAGACATCCGGCGAAACCATCGCGCCTTTCCCTGCGAATGCACTCGCTGCCACGCTCAACCGCAGCGACGGATTTTATCAGGATGGCATCGCGCTGCCACCACTCTGGCACTGGCTACATTTCCTTCCGATCAGCCCGTTGAGTGATGCGGGGCCTGATGGACATCCAGTACGGGGTGGTTTCCTGCCGCCGGTGCCGCTGCCGCGACGGATGTGGGCGGGAAGCCGACTGGTTTTCCTGAAGCCCTTGCTGATCGGCAAAACATTCCGGCGCATCTCGACGGTCACAAAAGTGGAACACAAACCGGGAAAATCCGGTGACCTTGTCTTTGTTACCGTGCGTCACGAGATCACCGGAGAAGCGGGCCTGGCGATCACGGAGGAGCACGATATTGTGTATCGCGGGATGGCATCACCTGGCGCAGCCACGCCATCGTCCGTTGCTGCGCCAGCGAATGCTGACTGGAAATTCTCTGTTACGCCGGACCCCGTGCTGCTGTTTCGCTATTCTGCGCTGACCTTCAACTCGCATCGCATCCACTACGATCTCGACTACGTCACGAAAGAGGAGGGTTATCCCGGTCTCATCGTTCACGGACCGCTGATCGCGACGTTGTTGCTTGATGGTCTCTGCCGGGTGATGCCAGGAATACGCGTCTCTCGCTTTGTCTTCCGTGCCGTGGCACCAACCTTCCACATCGATCCCTTTGCGATTCATGGCACCCTGACAGCTCCTGGCATAGCCCGGCTCTGGGCCGAAAAGCGCGGTATGCTGATCATGGACGGCATTGCGGACTTCATATGACAAGCACGATCAAGAGAATCCCATGAACACTGTCGGTAGCGATCTTTATCCTGAAATCCGCGAGGCTATCCGCGATCTGTGCCAGCAATTCCCGCCCCAGTATCACCGCAAGATTGATGAGAAACGCGGCTATCCGGAAGAATTCGTCGATGCCCTGACCAAAGCTGGTTGGATGGCGGCTCTGATACCGGAGGAGTACGGCGGGTCAGGCCTCGGCCTCACGGAAGCATCGGTCATTATGGAAGAGATCAACCGCTCGGGTGGAAACTCCGGTGCCTGCCATGGCCAGCTTTACAATATGGGCACGCTGCTCAGGCATGGTTCGCCGGAGCAGAAGAGCTATTATCTGCCCAGGATAGCCTCTGGCGAATTGCGCCTGCAATCCATGGGTGTGACCGAGCCGACGACAGGCACCGATACCACCAAGATCAAGACCACAGCTGTCAAGCGAGGTGATCGCTATGTCATCAATGGCCAGAAGGTCTGGATCAGCCGGATCCAGCATTCAGACCTGATGATCCTTCTGGCACGCACCACACCGATCGATCAGGTCAAGAAAAAGTCTGAGGGGATGTCGATCTTCCTCGTTGACCTCCGGCAGGCCATCGGCAACGGCCTCGCGGTCCGACCGATCCCCAATATGGTCAATCACGAGACCAATGAGCTGTTCTTCGACAATCTCGAAATCCCGGTCGAGAGCCTGATCGGCGAAGAAGGTAAGGGCTTCAAGTACATTCTCGATGGCCTCAATGCCGAACGTACGCTGATCGCGGCCGAGTGTATCGGCGACGGTTACTGGTTTGTCGACAAGGTAACTGCCTATGCCAAAGAGCGCATCATCTTCGGTCGCCCGATCGGGCAGAACCAGGGTGTGCAGTTCCCCATTGCCGAATGTTTCATCGAGCTCGAGGCCGCCAACCTGATGCGCTATGAAGCCTGCCGCCTTTTTGATGCGTGCCAGCCTTGCGGTGCTCAAGCCAATATGGCCAAATATCTTGCCGCCAAGGCCAGTTGGGAGGCTGCAAATGCCTGCATCCAGTTCCACGGTGGCTTTGGCTTCGCTTGCGAGTACGATGTCGAGCGCAAGTTCCGCGAGACGCGGCTTTATCAGGTCGCGCCGATCTCTACCAACCTGATCCTGTCCTACGTGGCGGAGCACATGCTCGGCTTGCCACGGTCATTCTGAAATGAGATCACACCGGAATCTCACATGCTCTTGAGTTCAAAAAACATGAACGACAAGGAACTGCCTTGGTGCAAGCGTGACATCCGAAGGTTATTCATGCGTCATAGGCAATCAATTCAGTCGGAAGTCTGTGGCACTTGTCGATTTCGGGGGCAGTCATTCCGACCAGGACATCACGCCCACATGCGTGGATAGGGCCGGATCATGCCGATCTGCTTCGTCGCGATCTTGGTGATCTCTTCGGCGGGCATCGGCCTGGCGAAATAAAACCCTTGCATGTGGTGGCAGCCGGAGGCCCGCAGGAAGATGTGATGCTCGAGGGTTTCCACGCCCTCTGCATGGACGATCAAGCCTAGTGCACGCCCGAGTGAAACCACGGCATGAATGATGGCTGCCGACCCAGGTCCGCCGCCGAGGTTACGCACGAAGCTCTGGTCGATCTTGAGTTTGTCGAATGGAAAGCGCCGGAGATAGCTGAGTGAGGAGTAGCCCGTGCCGAAGTCATCAAGCGCGATATGCATACCGGCATCATGGAATTGCTTCAGCACGCGGACCGCGGTTTCCGTATCCTCCACCAGAACGCCTTCGGTGATCTCGATCTCGATCCTTTTGGGGTCAATGCCGATCTCTTCGACAAAGCCAAGCAGTGTCCCGACTGTTTCCTTGCGGCGGAACTGCACCGGCGACAAATTGAGCGCCAGTGTGAGATCAGGCCATTCCATCGCCTGGCGCATGGCAGTCTGCATCACGAAATCACTGAGCTGGTGGATCAGCCCCGAATCCTCGGCAATGGGCACGAAAACAGCGGGGGAAATCAACCCCTGCTCGGGGTGTTTCCAGCGGACCAGTGCCTCGACACCAACCATCGTTTCACCATCGGAGGCGAAGTAGGGCTGATAGTTCAGATGCAGTTCGCCGCGGTCCAGAGCCTTGCGCAAATCCGACTCGAGCGACTTGCGCTTCTTGGCATCGTCCTCCATCGACTCGTCAAAGCGAAGGCATGTGCCCCTGCCCGATTCCTTGACACGATACATGGCGATATCCGCGCGCCGCACCAGTTCACCCGTCTCAAAGGCATCGACCGGAGCAACAGCAAGACCGACAGAACCACCAATCGAAACCTCTGCCTCGCCAATGTCGAAAGGTTCCCCAAGCGCCCGACTGATCGATTGCCCAAATGCCTCGATGTCGGCTTCCTCAGCCTGCCGTTCGATGATAAGCGCAAATTCATCACCGCCCAGCCGCGCAATCGTTACGTCCGGACCCGAAAGCTCCCGCAATCTGTCGGTGACCCTGGACAGAAGCGTGTCACCGGCATGGTGGCCAAAGCCGTCATTGACTTCCTTGAAGCGATCAAGATCCACATAGAGCACACCAATCAATTCCTTGCCCGCGCGCTTGGCCACAGCATTCTCCAGCCGCCGCCGGAAGGCTGAACGATTGAAAAGGCCAGTGAGCGGGTCGCGCATCGCCATGTCCATGGCCCGGCCCTCGATCTCGTCAACCACCGATCTGAGCGACGTAGCCTGGAACCTTGCAACCCGGGCGATGCCGAAAAACGCGACCATTGCGATCACGACCAGAGACATACCGATGGCGGTAAGCGAAACAAACGAATGCGAGCGCCTCCAAATCAAGGCCTGGCCAGACGCGTTATCGAGCGTGAGATGGTATTCGCTCAGGCTACGGGTCGCAGCAGCACCTATTCGCAGCGATTCCAGCCCAGCGGTGGCATTGACTCCGGCCATATCACTCTTCGCCAGTGGCCGGTCAGGCGCAATGCGCTCGATCGCCGCCTTCAGGACAAGGCGATCACGTTGAAAAAAACCATCATCCGCGATGACGAAAAGACCGGCAATCAGCGCCAATACGCCCAAGAGCGATATAATCCCGATCGAGCCGAAGATATTGCCCTTTTGAACTCTCCTGTCAGACGCGGGCGGCAGTGGCTTGGCGAGATCAGGATTCTGGTCGGACCGCTGTAACCGCATGTCAGTTGGCCACGATGTCCGGCGTGCCGTAGCGACCAATAATGAATTCAATTTCTTCGGCACTGACCGGATTATCCAGCCTGACACCGTAACCATTCGCTTTGACATTGACGATTTCGCCACGCCACTCGCGGTCCGTAAAGCGCAGGGATACCGGAGCGCGACGCCGGTCGAAGATGAAGGTCGAGGCCGTCCGGAAAAGCGCACCGCCCTCGGATATCTCCGTGACCATACCATCGAGCGGCACACCGCGATCAAGAATGTCCAGTACGCCGATAATATAGCACGGGTAGCGGCGATGGCTGCGCACCCAGTTGGCCGGTTTTGTCATGAATGACAAAAACCCGGGCCGCGAGCGGTGCAGCGCAGAAGCCGCTACCAGTTGAGACATGGCACTTGCATCTTCAGCAGTCGGTTGGGTTTGCTGGCCGGCTTGGGTTGAACTGATATCCATGATCGGAGAGTCCTGTTGCAAATTTAGCCTGCGGCGCGGTTGGGTGTCATCGAGGTCGCCATCTTGTAGAGACGATCCCGCATCTCATCGTGATCGATCTCGGTCAGTTCTTTCGCCTCAGCCTTGATGGCGTGCTCAGGGATCGAGCTTTTTGCCGCGGGCATATGAAGCGCTCCACCGACCGGTGTTGATTCACCATCTCCCAGCGCTTGCGAAAGGACCGCGCGGTTGAGGACGGTCGAGTAGGCCGCAAAAACCGTTTCGAAGGATCGCGACATCTCGGAAAAACCGTTGGTGAGTTTGTCCTCGAATTCCGGCGAGATACCGACAGAGCCGCTGGATTGCGATGACATGATCGCTTTCATCTCTGCCTGTTCGGATGTGAAGCGCTGCATGCTGGAATCGATGGAGGTCGCCGTGCGCTCCAATGTCGCGACCAGGGTACCCATGCCGTTCTTGACCTTGGACTCGATGCCCACCGCCACTTCGGCGATACGGTCACCAGCAGCCTTGAGATCGAGGAGCTTGGCGAGTCGGGCGTTGGTCTCATAGTTTTCCGAGGTCAGGCGCCGCAGACCGTCGAGATAGGCCTGACCCGTGACCTCCATGACATGCGCCATGCCGTTGAAGCCGCTCGTCAGCCGGTTTTCGAGTGTCCGGTTGAGAACGATCAATTCCTGCATCAGTTCAACCGAGCTCGCCTGGCCAGCACCCATGGTGATCAATTGACCCCGAATTTCGCCAGTATCCCCAGCCATACGCTCAAGCGACGTCGCTATGCTGCGCATCAGGGCGATCTGCTCAGTCTGAACCTCCATCATCCTGGGCGCCATATCAGCGATCTTGTCGATGGTGGAGTTCGTGCGTCCGAAACCTTGCGCCATGGTGGCGACAATTCCGACATCGGTTATCCCGCTGGAGGCTGCCTGTCCTGCTCCGCCGCCCGTTCCTGCGGGATTGAGCATGTTCTCGGCGACAAGTCGGGCGAGATTGCCGGCATCGTCAGTACCGGAGCCTTCGATCTGCGCGACACCGGCCAGCCAGCTTTCGAATGCGTGCTTCAGGGCCATGGAGGCAGTGCCGCTCAACCGCACCATCATGCCGACGACGAGCGAGCTGAACAGTCCGAAAAGCGACGAGGAGAAGCCGGTTGCCATGCCACGAAGGGGTTCCTCAAGGCTCTTGAGGAGGCTGCCGATTGCAGCGGAGCTTTGCGACGACGCCGAGTTCAGCTTGCCGATGATGCCGCCGACGGAGCCGACCATCTCCATCAAGCCGATGAAGGTGCCGATCAGTCCCAGAAACACCAGCAACCCGGTGAGATATGTCAGGAAAGAGCGTTCTTCCGCCAGCTTGTCGTCGATGCTGCTCATGACGTTCTGCATCGTGCTGACCGACATCTTGAGGCTGCCACTCCGCAGCATTTCATCATAGGTCAGTTCGAAGCTGTGGCTCAGGATCCGGGGTTTGGAAAAGACGATACCGGGCTTCAAGGCGCGGTAGTGCCGCCAATAGGGATCCTCCGGCTTCTGCAACTGCTGGGTGCGGATATCCTTGAATGCTTCCTGAAGCGCCTGAAATGCGACTTCTTCGTTCCAGAGTGAAAGCAAGCTCTTGACGGCAAGCAAAATACCGAAACCCAGAACCGCAATGATACCGCCGTTAAGATAGATGTTCGAAGCGATACCTTCCAGAATGAAATGGCGGGCCCAGACGCACAAGCCAGTCAGCAGGGATACCAGAAACAGCATGCGAAGCAGCTGACCGACAAAAATTCTCTGCAAATCTGATTTTGGAAAAAAGTATTTTCGCATCACTTCCCCACAGTCAATTCCAGCGGCAATTTAAACCAACACCACTGCCAAAGAATTAACCACACATGCCCCGGTTTTCATGGCGTTGCCGAGATCATCATCTGATCCGCCGCAACCGCAGGATCGACGCGCACCTTGATGCGATCGGCAGAGATGCCCGCTACCATCAGCTGGCCGCGCAGGATCAAGGCACGATAATAAGCGATGCGGTTCGCGTCACTGACGGCCAGGTTGCCAGAATCGACGCCAGCTATGATCTCGACGGTCTTTGCCGTTTGCAGGGCGCTGTCTGCGGCCAGTGCCTGAGCGATGGCTTCACGGGCAGCATCGTCCAGCCCAGTGGCACGCGGTTTGTAAACAAGGCGAAGCTGCGCCTGCTGTTTCGTAATGGTCATTGCGGGAATATTTGGTGCTGTCGGTGCCAGTGCAGCCGACTCAATACGGCGCTCCACCACCGCCGAACCGGGAGTACCAGGCTCAACCGCCTGTCCAGAGAGCGACTGGCGCACTTCGTCAGGTTGGACAACTGCCAGTCGCGATGCTTCGGCCCTTGCCGCCACCATCGCCTCGTCCTGCTTTTCGACACGTTCGATGACCATCCGGGTGATGTCGTCAGGACTCATGTCTTTCGCCATGCCGTCCGTCAGCTTCATGGCGCTGGCGATGGACTCGAGCATGCCTTTGGATACGTTTTGCGACAAGGAAAAGACCGCCAGGCCCAGAACCAGCATGATGAAGGTCAGAACCATGGTCATCGTGGTCAGGGCATCGACATAGCCTGGCCAGTAGTTTTCTTCCGTTTCGGAGGCTGCCATCGCGATATCCAAACCCTTGAAACATCGTTCTTAAAGCAAAGGCCTTCGCTGACAGTTAACAGATCAGCCGTTGGCAGCCTTCTGTGACTGCACGTGCTGGGCAAGTCCGAGCTTCTGGAAAATCTCTGCTTTTGGACCGTCCGCCGCGATCCGGCCTTCCTCGATCCAGATGATCCGGTCTACGAGATCGAGCGCCGGAAGCCGATGCGTGGCGACAATCAATCCGGTTTGACCAAGATTGGTCCTGAGATCAGCAATAATCCTTGCTTCAAGCATATTGTCGAGCGCTGCGGTTGGCTCGTCGAGCATCAGCACTCTGGGTTTTCCCATCATGGCGCGCGCCAGAGACACACATTGCCGCTCGCCTCCCGAGAGTCTTTGACCGCCTGGTCCGACCTGCAGGCTGTACCCGGAGGGATTGCGGCTGGCGAAAGCATGAACACCGCAAGCCATCGAGATTCGATCAAATTCTGCCTTGTCGACAAGCGAAAGTCCAAGCGTGAGATTGTCATCAAGGGTTCCGTCGATTAGTTGCGCATCCTGCGGCATGTAGCTGATCATGCGGCGAACGAATGCCGGATCGAATTGCCGGATGTCACGATGATCAAGCTGCAGACGGCCCTGCTCTGGCTCGTACAAGCGGGCTATCAGGCGCAATAGGGTTGATTTTCCGCACCCCGCCTTGCCGATGATACCGATCTTCTCGCCCGGCTTCATCGAGAAACTCACATCATTCAGGGCAGAACGTGTTTCGCCCGGGTACCGGAAGCTGACGTTCTGGAGGCTGATATGGCCCGCTATGCTATCGGCCACGGCCAGACTCTGGTCTCCCCCGGATTCGGTTTTCATCCCGAGAATGGACACCAGCGGGCCGGATGCCTGCAGGATCTGGATCATCCGGAACGACATCCCGGTGGCGATGCTGACCGGCATCATCGAGCGGTTGACGAGCAGGATGCAGGCGGACAGCGCGCCAATCGTCATGGCGGCGGCCTCAATCAGGAAAACGCCCATGACGATGGTTGCAACGACCACAAGCTGCACGATGACGGCACTGCCCTGCGCGGCCAATCCGTGCCAGTAGCGCGCCTGATGACTGGCAAATCCGGCATCGTCACTGGCCTGTTCCCATCCCGCCAGCATATGAGGGGCAGAACCGGTCAGGCGGATACGCTCTTGTGCCGCAATGCTGTCGATGGCGTATTGCTGCAGACGGCGCACGAAGCCGCCCTGGGCGAGTGCGCTCCGGTGCGCCATGACATGGGCCAGACTGTGCAACAGCATCAGCAAAAGACTGCCGAGAATCGGCGCGATGACAATTGGCCCGCCGATGCTGCCGATCAGGACCATCAGAAAAACAAAGAAGGGTATATCAACCGCCAGGCTGACAACGAGCTGCGGCGCGATCATCGCCATTTGTTCGAGCTCCTGCATCGGCTGCACGGCGGCTCCCGAGCGACCAGGCAAAGCCGAAACCGGAGAATGCAGCAGCTTGCCCATCGCCTGGCCCTGAAGACTGTGGCTGGCTCTCTGCCCTACAGCGTCGAATAATTTTAGGCGCGTATGCCGGAGGCAGAACTCCAGCACGAGAGCCGTGACCACGCCGAGCGCCAGCGCCCACAACGTCTCCATCGCCGAGTGCGGGATGATCCGGTCGAACACGGCCATCGAGAACAAGGGCAGCGTCATGCCGAACAGGTTGATCAGCAGAGACGCGATAATGAGCTGTCGCAGGCCGCTGCGATTTTCGCGCATGAGACGAAGAAGATGGCGCCAGATGGTGCGTGAAGCAGTTGACGGGTTTCCAGATGCATCAGCCGACGCTGCATCGACATCAATGGATTGAACTTCTGGCGTCGTCGGACGCACCCTGAAGATCGTGCCTGTCGCCGCCGCCGCAAGATCGGACGGCAGAACATTCACCTCGCTGTCGGTCGCAGCAATGCGATAGCACCCATCAGACTGCTTTCCGACAACCAGTCGGCTGCTCCCGTCCTTGAGCAGGACAACGACCGGCATGTCAGAAGACTTGAGGGCCCCTGCGTCACACTGTTCGCAAACAACATCAAGCCCGAGTTTTGCAGCTGCGATCGCTAGCCCGGCGGGGCCAGGAATCACCAGCGAGTCGTCTGCCTCGCCAGAGCCCTGATCACGCGCCGGATTCAGCTTTTGCCACAGGACGGCCAGACGACGCAAATCAGCCAGCGGATGGCTGTTGGGTCCCGTGACCGCTTCCTCCACGGACTTGCGACCCGCAATCCCTGCCAGGGCATCGCTTACAGCCCCTGCGGGAAATGGTGTCTGCACGCGGGCCTCATCAGCCATGCGACGTCTGTCCTCGGTTGCCGTGCCGCTTAGTCTGCATCGCACGTCAGTTGATGTGGCGTGTTTATGCTTAACAAGCCGTAAAGACTTCATCGCGATAGTGCTTCGCAACGAACAGAGCGGCACGACTGCGCATGATAATACCAAGCCCGATCTCCCAGCTTGCTGCGCCAGGTCAGCCAAAGCTGCATGCCTTCAGCTACCCGCGCCGCTGCGATGCGATTGCGGGCAAGGCGCAGAGGCACATGATCATCATCGTGGCGGTGGGAACATTGCTCGCCGTTGGCTGGGCGGCCCTGACCACACTCGACAAAGTGACGCGCGGCGGCGGGCGCGTCATGCCGCAAACCCGCAACCAGATCATACAGCATCTTGAAGGCGGCATCGTTTCGGAGATTCTGGTGCGCGAGGGTCAGAAGGTGGCGGCGGGGACTACACTTCTGCGCGTCGACAACAGCTTCGCGCGGGCCGAACTCCAGCAGAACCAGCTCGACCTGAAAGCCAAGAACCTGCAGATGCTGCGCCTAGACGCTGAGACAACAGGGCATACCGCTTTCACCGTGCCGGATGATCTGGCTGTCGCATTGCCGCAGATCGTCAGCCAGGAGCGATCACTGTTTCGCGCCCGTCAGGACGGGCTGAAAGCCCAGATCAGCGTCGTTGATGACCAGCACCGGCAGAAAGATCTGGAACTGGCGGAGATGCGCACGCGCTGGACCAGCACGCAGCGCGAACGGGTTCTGGTTCTACAGCGAGTCGAGAGTCTGCGACGGCTGACCCGCATGGGCGCTGTCTCGAACAATGAGCTCCTCGACAACGAGCGCACACTTCAGCAAATCGAGGCAAGGCTGGCCGCACTGGTGCATGATATCCCGCGCCTTGAATCAGCAGTGCAGGAACTCAACAGTCGGCGCGAGGAAATCACCTTGCGGTTTCGAGCAGATGCCGAGAAGGAGCAGCGCGAGACGTCTGTGCAGATCGCCAAGGTCGAGGAAAGCATCAGCGCAATGCGTGACCGCAGCCGCAGGACGGAGGTGGTTGCACCCGTAGCCGGTATCGTCAACAAGCTGTTCATCGATACCATCGGCGGCGTGGTGAAATCAGGCGAACCTCTTGTCCAGCTGGTGCCCGCCGATGCAACCGTCGTGATAGAGGCGCGCGTCTCGCCCCGCGACCGCGGCGAGATCTGGCCGGGTCTTCCAGCCATCGTCAAGGTCTCGGCCTATGACTTCACGATCCATGGCGGTCTGAAGGGCAAGGTCCTCGACATCTCACCCGATGCGCTGAGCGACGACAAGGGCGAGCCGTATTTCCGCGTGCGGCTCGAGGCGGATGCAACGGGGCTTGGGCCGAACCGGCCTGTCATCCCCGGCATGACGGCACAGGTCGATATCCTGTCAGGCCAGCATACCGTTCTGAGTTATCTCATGAAGCCCGTGCGAAATATCCGGACTGAGGCCCTGCGGCAGTAGCGCCGCTTCAGATCACTGAAACGCGGGCGATCTCGTTGGTAAGTCCGGCATCGCTGTAGAATGTTGTCAGGTTGGCCACTTGTGTGAAGAACTCGCCACCCGCGACCGAAAAACTGTCGTTTCCATCAAAATCAAGCGTCAGCGTGCCGCTGCCCGGGCCTGTGAGTCCGAGGATCGACCGGATATCGGCTGCGGTCGAATTGCCGAAATCGACTTTGACACTCGCCCCTGTGGCATCGATCTGCTCAATCCCGCTGACTTTGCCGACGAGGTCCAGCCCAACTTCGAGCACCGGGTTCGAACTGCCGTTGTCGCGCAAAATCAGCGTGTCGTTATCATCCCCACCGTCAGCCGTAGTGCCCGCCTGCTCCAGAGATTCCGTATCCAGAAGCAGCAGATCGTCACCGGTGCCGCCGAAGAGTGAGACGAGGCTTGAGCCAGAGCCATCAAGCGTATCGCTGCCTGCACCGCCATAGATCGTATCGGCACCACCACCGCCCAACAGGACGTCGGAACCATTGTCTCCCGAGAGGTAATCATCTCCGGCTCCTCCTGTCAGAGTGTCGGAATCATCATCTCCCAGCAAAACATCGTTCCCGTCGCTGCCCAGGATAAAATCTGCACCATTTCCACCGACAAGAGTATCGCTGCCGTTGCCGCCGACCAGCAAGTCGTTGCCATCGTCTCCCGCGATCACGTCGTTGTCGTCACCGCCGTAGATGTCATCGTTTCCGCTTCCACCAAAAAGGGTGTCAGCACCTGCGACACCTGTGATGGTTTCTGTCTCAGGCGAACCCGCATAATAGTCACTGGCGACCGTACCCGCGAAGCCGCCCGCAGCATCTGTTACTGTAACGGCAATGGACTGGGTATCGGTGAGCGCCCCGTCCGAAACCTGCACCACAACATCATAGACATTGTCCGCGCCACTGTCGGCCGGGTTTTCAAAATCAGGTGCGGCGATGAATGACAGCGCGCCGGTCGTGGCGTTGATCGCGAACAAGGTCTGGTCCGCTCCGCCCTGAATGGAATAAATAATCGAGGTGGCGGCGTCAGGATCGGTCGCGGCAACCGTGGTGACGGCTGTCGCATTCTCCAGGATTGACAGGCCTGCAGTAGCGGCTCCCCCATTTGACGTTATGACAGGCGCTTCGTTGACGTTCAACACTGTGACACTGATGGTCTGGTTGTCGGTCAGAGCGCCATCGGAAACTTGCACCGTCACGACATAGACATTGTCGCCATTGGCATCGCCTGGAATGTCGAAATCGGGCGCGGCAATGAACGACAGCACGCCTGTTATCGCGTTGATCGTGAACTTCGCCTGATCAGCGCCACCAACCAGGACGTAACCCAGACTGCTACCACTATCGGGATCCGCCGCGATCACCGTGGTCACCGCCGTTGCATTCTCTATGATAGAAAGGCTTGCCGTAGTGGCACCACCATCAGACGCTATGATGGGTGCCTCATTGACGTTCAGCACTGTGACACTGATTGTCTGGGTGTCGGTCAAAGCCCCGTCGGACACCTGCACCGTCACGACATAGACATTGTTGGCGTCAGCATCCACGGGAAGATCAAAATCCGGTGCAGCCACAAAGGAGAGCACGCCTGTTGCAGCATTGATCGTGAACTTCGCCTGGTCGACTCCGCCAACGAGAGCATAAGTCAGAATGGCCCCACTGTCGGGATCTGCTGCAGCGACCGTGGTTACAGCCGTTGCATTCTCCAGGATTGAAGGGCTCGCCGTGGCCGCACCGCCATCAGACGTGATCACGGGCGCTTCGTTGACGTTCAGCACTGTGACACTGATGGTCTGGTTGTCGGTCAAAGCCCCGTCGGATACCTGCACCGTCACGACATAGACATTGTCGCCATTGGAATCGCCTGGAATGTCGAAATCGGGCGCGGCAACGAAAGACAGCATACCTGTTGCGGCATTGATCGTGAACTTCGCTTGGTCGGCTCCGCCAACAAGGGTGTAAGTCAGAATGGCACCAGTGTCGGGATCAGCCGCGATCACCGTGGTCACAGCGGTTGAATTCTCGAGGATCGAAACGCTCGCTGTGGCAACACCACCGCCCGATGTAATGACGGGGGTCTCATTCACATCGCCTACCTGAACAGAGATACTCTGCGCATCGGTAAGACTGCCATCTGAGGCCTGGACCATGACGTCATAGATATTGTCGCCTCCGGCATCCGTCGGCGCTTCAAAGTCGGGCGCTGCGACGAAAGTGAGGACACCGGTGGTCGCGTTAATCGCGAACCTGACTGCATCACCCCCACCCGTGATGGAATAAGTGATCGCGCCGATCAGATCGGCATCTGTTGCCGCAACTGTTGTGACACTGGTCCCGTTTTCGCCGATCAGTACGGAAGCGGTGGCCCCGCCACCGTCAGAGGTAATGACCGGTGCCAGGTCGTTGACGTTGGTGATCGTGACGGCAATCGACTGCGTATCGGTCAGCACTCCATCACTGACCTGAACGTTGACGTCATAGATGTTGTTCCCGCCTGCATCACCCGGGATATCGAAATCCGGCGCTGTGATAAACGCTAGGGCGCCCGTGGTGGCATTGATCGTGAACAGGGCGGCATCGGTACCACCAGTGATGGCATAGGTGAGTGTCGCGCCCGCATCGACGTCTGTCGCAGCCACATCGGTCACAGCCAGATTGTTTTCCGCCAGCGAGATCGATGCTGATACGCCGCCACCGTTCGATGTGATGACAGGTGCTTCATTCACATCGGTCAGGGACACGGAGATCGCCTGCGTGTCTGCTCCTCCCAGACCGTCGGATGCCTCGATGATCACCTCGTAGATGCCATTGGAATCGGCGTCTGTGGCGCTCTCGAAGTCGCGGCCAGCGATGAAGCTCAGGAGTCCTGTGGTTGCGTTGATGGAGAACAGGGCGGCATCGGCACCACCGGTGATGGAAAAGGAAACGACGGCACCGGCATCAGGATCGCTGGTGGTCACTGTCGTAACGGTTGTCGTATTCTCTGCAATCGACACAGCCGCAGTCGTGCCGCCGCCATTCGAGGTGATGCCCGGAGCCTCGTTCACATCATTAATCTTGACACCAATATCCTGTGTATCGACGCCTCCCAGACCATCCGAAACCTGAACACTCACATCATAGACACCATCGCCATCACCATCCGTTGGTGTTTCAAAATCTGGAGCAGCAACAAAGGTCAGCACACCTGTGGAGGCATTGATTGCAAACTTTGCAGCGTCTGCGCCGCCCGAAATGGAATATGTCAGCACAGCCCCGGCGTCAGGGTCGGTGGCGGTCACTGTCGTAACAGACGTGACATTCTCCGCCATGGAGAGAGATACTATCGCTGCACCGCCATTCGTCGTGATGACAGGAGCTTCGTTCTGGTTGGTAACAGTGACGGCAATCGACTGGTCGTCCGTATTGTCCCCGTCCGATGCCCGCACGACCACGTCATAGATGTTGTTCGAACCGGCATCGGCCGGTGTTTCAAAATCCTGGCCGGAAATGAAGTTCAAGACACCTGTCGTGGCATTGATCGAAAACTTCGCGGCGTCCGCACCGCCCACAATCGAATAGGTGACAACGCCTGTTGCATCCGGGTCACTGGCGGTAACCGTCGTAACCGCCGTGGTATTTTCGGCAACGCTGATGGCCGCCGTAGCACCTCCGCCATTCGAGATGATGGTCGGTGGTGTATCGTTCAGATCAGTGATGGTGACTGCAATTGTCTGGGTGTCCGTTCCGCCAAGTCCATCGGATACCTGCACGGTGACATCATAAATATTGTTTGTGCCAGCATCGGCTGGTGCCTCGAAATCCGGTGCTGCGATGAATGTCAGTACGCCGGTCGAGGCATTGATTGCAAACTTCGCAGCGTCGGGGCCACCGGCAATGGAATAGGTCAGAACCGCGCCGACATCAGGGTCAGTGGTCGCTACTGTCGTGACCGTCGTGGCGTTCTCGGACATGGAGATGGCTGCTGTTGCCGCTCCACCATTCGAGGTGATATTGGGTGCCTCGTTGGCATTGGTAACGGTGACAGCGATTGCCTGCGTGTCAAACCCTCCAAGCCCATCGGAGACCTGCACAATCACATCATAGACGTTATTGAGGCCGCTGTCGGTGGGTGCTTCGAAATCGGGGGTGGTCACGAACGTCAGCACACCCGTCGTAGGATTGATCGTGAATTGCGAGGCATCTGCTCCGCCGACAATGCTGAAGGTTATGGTTGCTCCGGCGTCGGGATCGGTTGATGTCACGGTCGTGACACTTGTGCCGTTCTCTGCGCGTGATATCGAGGCCGTCGCACCCCCACCATTCGAGGTAATGACAGGCGCCTCGTTGACGTTCGTGATAGTAACCGCAATCGCCTGCATGTCGGTTCCGCCGAGGCCGTCGGACACCTGCACGGTGACATCATAG
The DNA here is from genome assembly GCA_031431475.1 of Hyphomicrobiales bacterium. Classification (GTDB taxonomy): domain Bacteria; phylum Pseudomonadota; class Alphaproteobacteria; order Rhizobiales; family Beijerinckiaceae; genus JADCCX01. The sequence continues at coordinate 98,839 of JANPDL010000031.1, read as the reverse complement.
ACATTGTTTGCACCAGCATCGCCTGCGATATCGAAATCTGGTGCTGCAATGAATGTCAGCACACCGGTCGAGGCGTTGATGGCAAACTTGGCAGCATCCACGCCGCCAGAGATGGAATAGGTCAGCACAGCACCGGCCTCGGGATCGGTGGCTGCAACGGTTGTAACCGCCGTGGTGTTTTCTGTAATCGAGACCGCCGCCGTCACTGCGCCGCCATTCGAGGTGATATCGGGTGCCTCGTTGGCATTGGTGATGGTGACGGCAATCGCCTGCGTGTCGATCCCGCCAAGACTGTCGGAGACCTGTACCATCACATCATAGATGTTGTTGAGACCGCTGTCGGTGGGTGCCTCGAAGTCTGGAGGCGTCACGAATGTCAGCACGCCCGTCGTCAGATTGATTGTGAACCTGGAGGCATCCGCACCACCGATGATGCTGAAGGTCCTGGTCGCTCCGGCGTCGGGGTCGGTCGAAGTCACTGTCGTGACACTCGTGCCATTTTCTGCCCGGGAGATCGAGGCGGTCGCACCGCCGCCATTCGAGCTGATGACCGGCGCTTCGTTGACGTTCGTTATGGTGACGGCAATCGCCTGCGTATCAATCCCGCCGAGGCTGTCCGAGACCTGCACGGTGACATCATAGACATTATTCGCACCCACATCGCCCGGAATATCGAAATCCGGTGCTGCGATGAATGTGAGAACGCCGGTCGAAGTGTTGATTGTAAACTTCGCAGCGTCAGCACCACCCGTGATGGAGTATGTCAGCACTGCGGCGGCATCGGGGTCGGTGGCCGCAACGGTCGTGACCGCCGTGCCGTTCTCGGACATGGAGATCGCTGCCGTCGCCAGGCCACCGTTCGAGGTGATGTCCGGAGCTTCGTTTGCGTTAGTAATGGTGACGGCAATCGCCTGCGTATCGATCCCGCCGAGACTGTCCGAGACCTGCACCGTCACATCATAGATATTGTTGAGACCGCTGTCGGTGGGTGACTCGAAGTTTGGGGCGGTCAGGAAAGTGAGAACGCCCGTCGCCGCATTGATCGTGAATTTGGCAGCATCGACGCCACCGATGATGCTGAAGGTCCTGGTCGCACCGGCGTCGGGGTCCGTTGATGTCACTGTCGTGACACTCGTGCCGTTTTCCGCCCGGGAGATTGAGGCGGTCGCGCCGCCGCCGTTGGACGTAATGACCGGCGCTTCGTTGACGTTCGTGATGGTGACGGCAATTGCCTGCGTGTCAATCCCGCCGAGGCTGTCCGAGACTTGCACGGTAACATCATAGATGTTGTTGGCACCAACATCGCTTGGCGCTTCAAAATTGCGCCCGGACAAAAAGGCGAGCACGCCCGTTGACGCATTGACGGTGAACAATGCCGCATCTGCACCGCCAACGATGGAATACGTGCGGGTTGCACCGGCATCCACGTCGGTGGCGGTGACGGTCGTCACGGCTGTGCTGTTTTCAGCGACTGAGACCCCAGCGGTTGCGCCTCCGCCATTCGAGGTAATGACCGGGGCCTCGTTCTGGTTGACGACAGTCACCGCGATAGCCTGGGTATCCGTGCCACCCAGACCATCGGATACCTGCACCACAATGTCATAAATGTTGTTACCCCCGACATCGCCCGGGGCCTCGAAATCAGGGCCGGTGAGGAAAGTCAGAACGCCATTCGCGGGGTTGATCGTGAACTTGGCCGAATCTGCACCGCCAATGATGGTATAGATCAGCGTGGTCGCAGCATCAGGATCGCTGGCCGTGACGGTTGTCACCGCCGTGCCATTCTCCTGGACAGTCACGCTTGCCGTTGCTCCACCACCATTGGATGTGATCGATGGTGTTTCGTTCTGGTTGGTGACCGAAACAGCGATCGCTTGTGTGTCGACGCCACCCAGCCCGTCGGACACCTGCACGATCACATCGTAGATGTTGTTGCCCCCGACATCGGCGGGGCTTTCGAAGTCCGGTGCTGAAACGAATGTCAGCACCCCTGTTGCCGCATTGATCGTGAACTTGGCTGCGTCAGCGCCCCCGAAAATTGAATATGTCAGAACAGCTCCCGCATCAGGATCAGTTGCGACCACAACAGACACTGCGGTCGCATTCTCCAGAACGGCAACGGCTGCCGTTGCACCACCTCCATTGGAAACAATGACCGGCGCTTCGTTCTGGTTGGTAACGGTCACGGCTATCGCTTGCGTATCCAGGCCGCCATTGCCGTCGGCGACCTGCACAGTCACGTCATAGACGCCGTCACCACCAACATCACCAGGCACCTCGAAATCTGGCGGGGCTACAAAAGTGAGGACGCCGGTGGTCGGGTTGATGTTGAACCTGCCAGCATCAGCGCCCCCCACAATAGTGTAGGTCAGGGTTGTCGCAGCATCGGGATCCGATGCCGTTACTGTGGTCACCACAGCCGCGTTTTCCTGCACTGATAGCGCAGCAGTCACGCCCCCCCCATTTGAGGTGATCACCGGCGCTTCGTTCTGGTTGGTGACTGTAACCGCAATCGCTTGTTGATCGATTCCGCCAAGTCCGTCGGAAACCTGAACAATCACATCATAGACGTTGTTGCCTCCGGCATCCCCCGCAATATCGAAGTCCGGGGCCGTGATGAATGTCAGCGCACCGGTAGTCCCATTGATCACGAATTTGGCAGCATCAGCGCCGCCGAAGATGGAATATGTGAGGACCGCTCCTGCGTCGGGGTCCGTCGCTGCGAGTGTTGCAATGCCGGTTTGATTTTCCTGGATGGATAAAGCCGCCGTTGGCCCGCCTCCATTGGAGACAATCACCGGCGCTTCGTTCTGGTTGGTGACGGTGACCGAGATCGACTGTGTATCAACACCGCCGACGCCATCCAGGACCTGAACATGCACGTCATAGACATTGTCGCTTCCGATATCCACCGGCGCTTCAAAGTCCGGCACCGCGATGAACATCAGGGCACCCGTGCTTGCATTGATCGTAAAGCGGCTGGCATCGACGCCGCCGGAAATCGTGTAGATAAGAACCGAGCCAATGTCAGGATCGACCGCCGAGACTGTCGTCACAAAAGCGCTATTCTCCACCGCAGAGACCGCAGCCGTCGCATTGCCGCCATCCGATACGATGACCGGCGCATCGTTCTGGTTGATGACGGTGACCTGAATAGCCTGCGCATCAGTCAGCGAACCATCTGATACCTGCACAACCACATCATAGATATTGTTGAAGTCTGCATCGGCTGGGCTCTCGAAATCAGGAGGGGCAATTAGCGAAAGGGCACCAGTCAGAGCGTTGATCGTAAAGCGCGACGCATCGGCACCACCGATGATGCTGTAGCTCAACGTCGATCCAGCGTCTGGATCAGTTGCGGTTACAGTCGTGACAAACGTCGCTCCTTCGAGAAGCGCGACAGCGGTGAAATCACCACCACCATTTGAAGTGATGACCGGCGCCTCAGTGGTGTCCGTCACTGTGATCGACAGGGCCTGGCTGTCAGTAAATGTTCCGTCCGACACCTGAACTGTCAGTCGATAGATGTTGTCGGCATCCGCATCGCCCGGCAATTCGAAATTCGGCGTGGCAATGAATGTCACAACGCCGGTTGTGCTGTTGATCGTAAACCGGGAAGCGTCAGCCCCTCCTGTGATGCTGTAGGTTAGCGATGCACCTTCTGGATCGAATGCCGAAACACGTGTGGCGAGCGGACTGCCTTCTGAAACAGAAAACGCCGCCGTTGTCCCGCCGCCATCTGAGATGATTGATGGCGCTTCGTTGACATCCGTCAACTGGATGACGAACGCACGGTCTGTCGATAACCCTCCTTGGTCTGTCGCGCGAACAATGATCGTCTGCGTTGGGTTGCTCTCGAAATCGAGCCGCGTTCCATCCAGAACAGATATCTCGCCAGTCACGGCGTCGATGGCAAACCGCCCTCCGGCATCACCGCCGGACACGAAGGAATAGGTCAGGACGGAATTGACGTCCGGATCAGTTGCGTGAACAAAGCCGATGAGGCTGCCATTGACAGAATTCTCCGCCACTATGTTCGCGGACAGTACAAGATATTCTGGAGGGTCGTTCGCATTGACCACCGCAATCGCAAGCGCTTGCTGATCAGTGCCTCCACGACCATCAGACGCCTGCACCACAACATTGTAGATGTTGTCGCCATTCGCATCACCGGGAACCTCGAAATCAATGGCTGTAATAAAGCTCAAGGTGCCCGTGGTGCTGTCGATCGCAAAACGGCCCGCGTCCGTTCCTCCGACAATGGCGTACGACACGACACTGCCGGCATCCGCATCAGTTGCGGTCACAGTCGTCAGGCTGCTCACGTTCTCGGAAATTGATATCGCTGCGGACGAACCTCCACCGTTGGAGGTGATGACCGGGGCATCATTCGTATCGTTGACGGAGATCACAATGGCGCGGTCGAACGATAAGCCATCCTGATCAGTCGTCCGCACAACGATCAGCTGGCTCTGGCTCGCTTCGAAATCGATCAGATCACCGCGTAGCACAGAGACTATGCCAGTCGATCCATTAATGGTGAAACGCCCGCCTGCGTCGCCGCCTGGGGCGAATGTGTAGGAGAGCTGCGCGCCCGCATCCGGATCATGGCCTGTAACAGTCCCAACGACTGTGCCTGTGGCAGTGCCCTCGTCAACGCCCACGGCAGAGATGGCGATGCCATCGGGTGCCTCGTTGATATTGTCCAGTGTTATGGTGAGCGATTGCCTTGTGGAATCAATTCCGTCGCTGACAGCGACGATCACCTGGTAAGTGTTTGAACCGTCGTACGAGGCCAGTGCTTCAAAATCCGGATTCCCGATAAAGTAGAGCCGTCCCGTCGCGCTGTTGACGGAGAACTTGTCGGCATCCGCGCCACCGACGACCGCAAAGGTCAATATGCTGCCCTGATCGGCATCTGTGGCCGTGAGCGTCGTGACAAGAGCCGTATTTTCGTCATGCATCAGATCAGGCGGCGAAGTGAATTCCGGCGCGGCATTGATCACATCTGTCGTCGTATTTGTATTGCTGTCGGTGGCCGACGACTGTTGACTGTTTTCTGTGAGCGCGCCTTCGCCCTTCAGGCTGCTACCTTGTGATTCTTCGTTGTCGACGCGTTTTGCATAACGTCCGTTGGTTTCATTCAGCGACGATCCGCTGCCTGCACCGTCAAGGACAAACGGCCTCGACTGCGGGCCTGCGCTATGGCCATACTGCTGCGTTGCCGTCACTTGCACGATCTGCGCCGTTGGCTGCGGTGTCTCAGCCTTGGCGTCCGGGCGTGCTGTATCCGACAATGCAAACTCCGGAACCTGGTCCAGCAGTTTGATATCTCCGGCGCGCGCCAGCAGGACATGCGGCTCTACGGTGACAGCATCAAACTGCATCACCGGTGGACTGGCGACAACCATCTGCAGGGCAAAATTAGGCATCACGATCTTGCCGCCGTCCGGGAAAACCAGGATGGCATCGACATCAAGGACGGTGATCTTGCAGCTGGAGAGATCGAAGCTGAACTTGAGTAGTCGCGCCGCAGCGGTCTCGACAATTTTCATCTGACCTGCGGCGGGGCGATCAATCACGAGAACGTCCGCAAGCGCAGTCCCCGCAGAAGCGAATGCCGCAACAGCCATACCAGTTCCCGGCATGGCATTGGTTGCTCGATCAGCTGTCTTGCTATCGGTGCCTGATGTTGCTTCAGTCATACCATCTGATCCGCGTCTGCCCCGAATAATCCCGGGCGACGCTGGTCTTCCGATGCGCCTGAACGCAATTTAAGACGACACCCTCAGCCCCGCACGATGGCAGAGCTAACTTAAGGTCATCCTAACACGCCTTGAAAAACAGGCCTTACTTGCCGGAATTCATTCACGAATCCAGAGCGCTCAGGAGTCAGGTGCGCCCGGATAGTGCGAGCGTCAGATCACTGGTCGCACGGAGGATGTCAAAGACGGCGCGACGGCCCTCGAACTGGCTTTCAATCTGCGACCGTCGGATGGTGTAATAGGACATCTGCCCGTCAAGCAGTTCAAAAATCGTTCGTTTGCCGCCCTTGAACTGTTCGAGATACAATTCCCTGACCTTGCGGGATGCCTCAACCCCCTCCGAGATGAGGCGCGTCTTGCGGTTTGCAGAATCAATCGCTCTATATGCTTGCCGAATATCGGCCTCAATCTGCTCGCGTTCATTGACGTAAGACAGCTCGGCACCGTTGATCCGTGCGCCGATTTGTTCCTGGGTTGCAGCACTCAACCCGCCATCCATCAGCCGGTAGCGAATAGCGAGCATGGCACGGCCTTCAGCCTGGGTTCGACCGAGTTGACCCGTGCGGAAATTTTTCGATTCTGTTTCCACTTCAAGATTGATCTTCGGCAGGATGGACGCCTGGTATGAGTCAAGCTCGCGCTGCGTTGCCTGGCGTGTCGCCATCAAGGCACCAAGGCGCGGGTTTTGTGTCAGCACCCTTGTAATGGCCGCTGTGGGGCTTTTGGGAATGCTTCTGGTGTAATCCGGTACCGGGGCAAGGCGCCCCGTCGGTTGCTTTGTAAAACGGCTCATCTGGTCTTCCGCAGCCAGCAACTGCAGTGAAACATCGGCACGAATGGCACGCACATCGACAAGGCGCGACGCCACACGCTGCACGTCAGCGACTGTGCCATGACCCTCCGCATTATGGGCCTGTACAATCTTGGCGAGTTGCTCATGGGCAATGATGATTTCATCGACCAGAGCCAGCAACGCCCGCTGCTCGATAATCCGTAGGTAGGTCTGTGAGGTCCGGTGTGCGATCTCCTCGACCTTCTCCTGCAATTTCTGCTTTTCGGCATCGCGCAGCAGGCGTGCCCGATCAATATCAGCTTCTGCCGCCCCGAAATCATAGACAAGCTGGCGAAGGATCAACCCACCATCAAAGCGGCCTTCAAGCGCATTCGAGGAAGCCTTGTAGGGAATGTTTTTGCCTTCGTAGTTGCCAGAAAAATTCCCGCCTTGTGCAACCCGCACATCGAGGGTCGGGTAAAGGGCGGCCTGGGCAATACCTATGCCAGCACTAGCTTCTCGGACCCTTGCCTGATTGATCTTGATCTCGGGATAGGTGAGGATTGTGGTTGCGACTGCATCGGCCAGTTTTGATATGGAGCTCGCCGGTACGGGCTTGCTGCGCGCGTCTTGCGCGCGATGAGGTTTTGCTCCGGCAACGGGTGGTTGCAGAGATCCAGTTGACGCTGACTGACCGGGCCCAACTGTCCGCTTTGGAGGCTCAAGCGTTGAAGCGCCCGATAGGTCTTGATCGGAAGCAGCAATTGTCGTTACGGGCATGCAAGGCTGGGCAGCTGGCGCAGTGTTAAACTCAATTGAGCAACCTGCTATGGACGATGACGCATCGTCGCGTGCTCCGACACAGCCGCCGAGGATCGCTGAACAGACCAATACAATGAGCGCAAGTCCTCTATGGCCGTTTTCTGGCGCATCCATCTTGCCCGGATCAGGATTTAGGGAAGTGTGCAATTCCAACTTCCGCGGTCGGTCGATTCTTTTTCGGTTATGGATTGTTAACCTTAACAATAGGTTACGAGCAGGGTGAGTTGGCCCTTTCGAATGCTTCGAAAGGTGTGCCTCTCCCCCCGTTATTGCCACCAAGTCAGCCTGAGGGCCTGGGCCTTACCCGAGGATATCAGCTTGCAGTGATTTTCGGGGGCTTCGTTCTGCGCCTTGACAGTTTGCGGTTGGCGCTGAACGATGCTGGAAACGCCGTATTCAAACGGTGGATGATTGCCTGGAGGGAATGAATATGGCGCTGATGACACGCCGAAATGCACTCGCAGGGATTGCGGCGGGCGCATCGCTCTCGATGCCTGCCTTGCTGGTCCGCGCGCAGGCGCAGGGGTCTGAACTGACGTTCTGGACCTGGCGGCAGGAAGACCGGACGCAGTATGCGACGCTTTTCGGAGAATTCACGCAGTCCAATCCTGATATCAGGATAGCCTTTCAGGGTTTCGAGCCGCAGAATTACGGCACGGCGCTGTCAACGGCTTTGGCCGCTGGCAAGGGGCCGGATGTCGTTCATGTCAGGGCCTATGGTGGCACGGAGCAATTCGCCAAGGCGGGGTATCTGCTGCCGCTGACAAAGGACAATTTGCCCGAGATCGTCAATCTGCCGGAAACTGCCCTGGGTTCGGTCTCCATGCGGTCGGAAAAGCAGGCCTACGCCATTCCCTTCGCGTCGCAGACGCTGGGCCTGCATATCAACCGCGAGATATTCACACGCCTGAACCTGCAGGTCCCCGAGACCTGGGATAAGCTGATTGCCGTATGCAAGGTCATCAAGGAGAAGGGCGGCGGCATCGTACCCATCGCCAACGGGCTCGCGACAGCCTGGATGGTAGAGGTTTTCACCAGCGTCTTCACATCGTCGTGGCACGGTCGTGAGTTCGTCGCTGACATGGTGGCGGGCAAGGCGACATTCACTGATCCGCGTTATGTCGAGGCGCTGTCGAAGCTGCTGGAACTGCGCGAGTTCATGCCGACGGGTTTTTCAGGTGTCGATTATCCCACGATGCAGCAGCTCTTCGTTTCGGGCCGCGCTGCGATGTTTGCAGGCGGGTCGTTCGAGATAGCCAATTTCAGGCGGCAGAATGCCAATCTGCCCATGGAATTCCATGCGCCACCCGCCAGGACCGCAGGCTCGCCTCGCCTCGTTTCGCTGTTCTATGATGGCGGCTATGCGGTGAATGCCAAGAGCGACAAGAAGGATGCCGCGCTGAAGGTGGTTCGCCACATGGCGACCAAGGCCTTCGGTGACCGTTTCTCGGCCCTGCTTGGTAATATCTCGCCCATCAACGGCGTGACGATCTCCGATCCGGCTCTGGCCCGCGTGGCCGAGCTCAACAAATCGGCATCGGACTACGTAATGGCCGTGCATTTCCGCTATCAGGATCCGACGGGCTCCACGCTGCTGCAGGGCGGTGTGCAGAAGATGATGGGTGGTCAGGTGTCCCCTGCCGATCTCGGCGCGGAGATCACCAGAGGGATCGCGACATATCACGAGCCGTTCAAGCGGGGCTGAGGTGACGTGAACCCAAACACCTGGTCCCGGCGTCTGTGGATCGCAACGCTGCTGGCACCGGCGGGACTGATTGTGACGCTGTTCGTGCTGGCACCACTGGCATCCGCTTTTCTCTACAGCTTCTATGCCTGGAACGGGCTGGCACGCGGCGCTTTTACCGGGCTGGCGAATTTTCACACCGTGCTCTTCGTCGAACCCTTCGCGAGCTGGACCCGGCAGGCGCTGGCGCATAACGCGATTGTCTTCGTCTCGCTCATGGTTGTGCAGAACGGCACGGCATTTGTTCTGGCTTTCCTGCTGCTGAAGGCCCTTCCCGGCCATCGCTTCCATCAGGTGGCTATCTTTCTGCCGGTGATCCTTTCGACGGTGATCGTCGGTGCGATGTGGAAACTTTTCCTCAATCCGATCTTCGGGCTGCTGAACCAGGGCTTGATGGCGATCGGGCTCGTCGGTTGGGCGCAACCCTGGCTGGGGCAGACGTCCACGGCGCTTGGCGCGCTGGTGCTGGTCAATGCCTGGCACTGGCTGGGCTTTCCCGCGCTGGTCTTTCTGGCCGGTATGCAGCGCATCGGAGCGGAGAGCATCGAGGCGGCCCGGCTTGATGGTGCCAGCGATTGGCAATTGCTCACCCGCATCATCTGGCCGCTGGTGGCTCCGGCGACCACCGTTGTGGTAATCCTCACCCTTATCGGTTCGTTCAACTGGTTTGAGATGCCCTATGTCATGACCGGCCTTGATGGCTCACCCGCTGGCGCGACGGATGTGCTCGGTCTCTATTTCTACCGAACCGCCTTCGGAAACGTGACGGCTGGCCTGCAGGATTTTGGGCGGGGCTCTGCACTGGCCGTGCTGATGTTCATCCTCATCGGGATCATGGCGGGCTTTGGTGCGCTCTGGCTGCGCCGTCGCGAGATCCGCGAATGAGTGCAGGACCTCTCAACACCGGTGGCCGCTTTGGCACCGGGATGGCCCATGCCTTGCTGTGGTTCAACAGCGCGCTGATGCTCATCCCCATCGTTCTGGTGGTGATGCTGGCGTTCAAATCAACATCGGAGATCTACGCCACGCCCTTTGCCTTGCCGCAGAACTGGTCTCCGGCGAATCTCATGACGATCTGGCGGGAGACGGCTTTCGCCCGCTATCTCCTGAATTCGCTCATCGTCACGGTCAGTGCGGTAACTGCCATCCTCATTGTATCCTACATGGCGGCCTATGCACTGGCGCGCTATACATTTCGTGGCAACGAGCTGATCTATCTATTCTTTTTATCCGGCCTGATGGTGCCGTTGAAGCTCGCCATCATCCCGCTCTTCATGCAGCTCACGGCGCTGGACCTGATCGATCGCCATGTCGGGCTCATCCTGGTCTATACCGCCATGGGTATTCCATCGGCGATCTTCATCCTCACCGGCTTCCTGCGTTCGCTGCCTGCCGAGCTTGAGGACCAGGCCCGCATCGACGGCGCAAGCGAGGCCCGGATCATGGGCTCGATCATGCTGCCTCTGGCGAAGCCTGCCCTGATCATCGCGGGCATCCATAACGCTGTGCCGATCTGGAATGATTTCTTCTTTCCCCTGGTTTTCATCCAGAGTGACCGGTTGAAGACCCTGCCGCAGGGTCTGACCATCTTCATGGGCGAATACAATACGGACTGGGGTGTGCTCTTCGCCGGCCTGACGCTGGCCGCACTGCCGATCACAGCGCTTTACATGCTGCTTTCACGCCAGTTCATCGCAGGCCTGACGCAGGGCGCTGTCAAATGATCATCCCTTTCCCCCGTCGGTCAATTGTGGTGTCGTGTCAGGCCCGCGAGGACAATCCGCTGCATGGGTCTCTATTCATGGCCGCCATGGCGCTTGCCGCTGAACGGGGTGGTGCCGGTGGTATCCGTGCTAATGGCGCGGCGGATATCGCCGCGATCCGTGCCGCAATATCCCTGCCCATTATCGGTATCGTCAAGCGCGAGACGCCGGGCTTTCCGGTCTATATCACGCCGGGTTTTGCCGATGCAGAAGGCGTCGCTGCGGCTGGCGCGGATATCATCGCGGTTGATGCAACGCCGCGTCTGCGTGACGGCGAGCTGCTGCCGGATTTGATCAGGATGATCCACGACCGTCTTGGTAAACCTGTGATGGCCGATGTCGCGACTTTAGCCGAAGGCATGGCTGCAGCGACCGCAGGCGCGGATCTGGTGGCCTCGACACTGGCGGGTTACACCGGGGAGACGACGGCTGTAAAAGCGGACGGGCCGGATTTCCAGTTGCTTGAAGGACTGATTGGCGCGCTCGATGCTCCGGTTATTGCGGAAGGCCGGTTCTGGACGCCAGAACAGGTGCACGAGGCTTTCCGGCTTGGCGCTTATGCCGTTGTCATCGGTACCGCGATCACGAATCCCATGGCTATCACCCGACGTTTCGTCGGCGAGCAGGACTGAGCAACGGCACGACCGATGCCACCCGCCTCTCCCCTGACTAGCGCAGTCTGGCTAAAAGAGGCCCGGGGTTTCAACATCATGGCGCTTCCGACAGGTTAGACAGGTCCGGTACCATCTCCATCCTAATGGTGAACCGCAAGCGTCATGGCATCGGGTCGTTATCCGCTTCGCCAGCAGACCTCCAGCAAATCGTGCATGAGGGTCATCAATGGTAAATGTGCCGGGCTATTCGGATCACCGCTGTCGCATGCTCGGTCAGGGTTGCTCAGGACATTTTCACGCACAGCTGTAGCAACGTTTAAGCTGACGACAAAACCATTGGATATCTTGGAGGGTCAAAGAGCCCTGATGCCATCGGCAAAGGGATCGGCCGAATCCCGCACCAGCGTGATGTCGGCGGTGATGAAGGCCTTGCCCGTGATCGTGGGAATCACACCGCCCTGCCTGGCTGCAACATAGCTCGCCTCGAAGCGGCTGCCGATGATGCTCTCCTGCACCCATGGCGCGCCAGGCTTCAGCTTGCCGTCGGCGGCCAGACAGGCGAGCTTGGCGCTGGTGCCAGTACCGCAAGGCGAGCGGTCATAGGCACCGCCCGGGCAGAGCACGAAGGAACGGCCGTCGCCACCTGGCGTTCCTGGCGGACCAAAGATCTCGATATGGTCCACGGGTGCACCATCCCCGCCGATCCCGGCCGCGAGCAGCGCGTCCTGCATGGCATGTGCGGCGACCGACAGCTGCGAGATATTGGCGGCGACCAGCGGGCACGGCATATGGTCCGTCAGGAAGAACCAGTTGCCACCCCAGGCGATATCGCCCGTGACCGGACCGATGCCCTGCACGTCGATGGTGACATCCTTGCGGTAACGGTAGCTGCGTACATTTGTGATGCGTGCAGTATTGCGATCCAGAAGCTCGAAACTCACGATGCCCACGGCCGTCTCCAGCCTGTGAACACCTGGCTCGATACGGCCGAGATGCGCCAGCGTCACCGCCAGCCCAATGGTGCCGTGCCCACACATGCCGATAACGCCGACGTTGTTGAAGTAGATGATACCCGCCGCACACGTGGGGTCCGCCGGCTCGCACACCAGCCCGCCGACGATGGCGTCATGGCCGCGAGGTTCATTCACCACAAAGCTTCTGATAGTGTCGAAGTCGCGCGCGAAAATATCGCGTCGGTCTGCAAGATTTCCGCGTCCAAGGTCTGGCCCGCCTTCGATGATGAGCCGCGTCGGCTCGCCTTCGGTATGGGAATCGATGACGCGCATGGCTGCGCTTACCCGTTAACCGACCAGTCTGCATACCATCGCTTGAAGAGCGCGAGCTGTGTCGCAGCGAACATCCTCTGGCTATCCGTCAGTGCATCTGATGCGTTGAAATGGAGGCCGTATTCGGAACTCCCCTGCAGCACCATGAGATGCTTGTAGAAGAGCACGAGGTCCGCCCCTTCATCGAAGGTGGAGAGTACCATCAGCGCGCTCTCGAGTTCCCGCGCCTTGCGCCGCGCCGCCACATCGCCAGCGGCGGCCTTCTGCGATAGGCTTACCAGGTGCAGGACCTCACGTGGCAACACGTTGCCGATCCCGGTGATCGCGCCCTTCGCTCCGCAATTGACAAAGCCGTGCACGACCTGTGTGTCGACGCCAACCATCAGCGTCAGCGACGGATCGCGCCCGGTGATGTGCTCGGCGGCAAAGGACAGTGAATCCGCTCCGCCGAATTCCTTGAACCCGATAAGGTGCGCAAACCGAGCGTTCAGCGCGAAGAAGAGTTCTGCCTTCGTCTGGAAGCCATAGTACGGGCTGTTATAAATGACCGCAGGGAGATCGACGGCAGCCTCTAGGATGTCTGCAAAGTGTGCCTCCTGCGCCGCGGGGGACGGCCCACGCGAAAGCACGCGCGGGATGACCATCAAGCCCGCAGCTCCGATAGCCTTCGCGTGTGCCGCCAGGGCTGCAGCACGCTTGGGGCTCTGCGCCCCTGTCCCGACGATGACGGGAATGCCCGCCCTGACGAGGCGTTCTGTGCCTTCCATTCGCTGCTCGTCCGTCAGCAGCGGCCAATCGCCCATCGAGCCGCAGTAGACGACCGCGGACATGCCGACTGCGATGAGCTCCTTGGCTTTGCGCACCAGCGCTTCGAAGTCGGGCGTACGGTCTGCTCGGCAGGGCGTCATGAGCGCAGGAATGGTACCGTTGAAAATATTGGCCGGCATGGCGCGATCCTGACATGAAAAAGAAGTTTTGACGTGGGGCTTGCTTGTGGTTAATATATATTGTATAAAATATCCTAGTCAAGAGTTTTTCTTCATCAGGACGCAGAATGAGTTCCACGCTGAAGCACCGAACGATCTCCTCGGCAATTGCCGAGCAGTTACGGGATGCTGTTCTTGGCGGAGCATATGCGTCAGGCATGCAATTGCGGCAGGATGCTCTGGCCAGTTCCTTCGGCGTTAGCCGGATTCCTGTGCGCGAGGCTCTTCTGCAGCTGGAAGCCGAGGGCCTTGTGCAGATATTTCCGCACAAGGGTGCCGTCGTCACCGGATTGTCGCAGGCCGAGGTCGACGATGTTTTCGAATTGCGCGGCATGCTTGAGGTTCGGCTGCTGCGCCGTTCCGTGCCGCGTCTCACTGACGATGACTATGGTGAAATCGACATCGTTCAACATGCTTTTGCAGATGCTATCCGCAGACTCGATACCGGTCGCTGGGGCGCATTGAATGCCGAACTGCACATGGCGCTCTACAAGCGCGCGGACTTGCCGCGATCAGTAACGCTGGTCGCTAATCTGCTGACCGCGAGCGAACGCTACACACGCATCCAGCTGGCCACGAAAGCTGCATGGCAGAGGGCGCAAGCGGAGCATGCGGAGCTGATCGGTCTCTGCCGGAAAGGGCAGACCGAGCAGGCCTGCGTATTCCTCGCCAGCCATATCTCAACCGTGCATGCGGATTTGACTGCCATGTTCGCACAGCGTTTCGCCGCAACGCCGGGAGTTTAGGACAAATGGCTGCAATTATGATCGACAAGGTTGCTATTACCTACGGACAAGCGCGCGTCATCGAGGATTTGTCGCTGACCATCGGCGATGGTCAATTTTTCACGCTGCTCGGTCCATCGGGCTGCGGGAAAACAACGCTGCTGCGCGCTCTTGCCGGGTTCCTGCCTGTTGTTGCCGGACGCATCATGCTGGGCGACAAAGATGTGAGCCGTGTGCCGGCGCATTTGCGAGACATCGGCATGGTGTTTCAGGATTATGCGCTGTTTCCTGACAAGACAGTCTACGACAATGTGGCTTACGGCTTGCGGGCGCGCCGGATGCCGGAAAATGACATCAAGGCACGCGTCGGCGAACATCTCGAGCGGGTAGGCCTGGCGGCATTTCCAGCGCGCCGGCCAGCCGAGCTTTCCGGCGGGCAGCGACAGCGTGTGGCGCTTGCGCGTGCGCTGGTCATCCGTCCGACCCTGCTGCTCATGGACGAGCCACTGTCCAACCTTGATGCGAAACTGCGTGTGCAGGTGCGTGAGACCATCTCGGATTTGCAGCGTGAAGCTGGCATTACCACAGTGTTCGTCACGCATGATCAGGAGGAAGCACTGGCCATGTCCGACATGATCGGGCTGATGAAGCGCGGCAGGCTGGAGCAGGTTGGCCCGCCGGGCGAGATCTACCGCCATCCCGTATCCAGCTACGTGGCGGATTTCGTGGGCGGGGCGAATATCCTGCCGGTGGAGCTGACGGCCCCGCTTGCTGCTGGCAGAGTGCGCAGTTTGGCGCTCGGTGCGGCGACTATCGACGCTACCGTCCCGCACCCTCTCGCAGCGGGCAAGGCTATCGTTATCGCTCGACCGGAGGACATCGCGATTGCCGATGTCGCAACAGGCGAGATTGCAATCACTGGTCGCCAGTATCTTGGCGATGCGACCCATTACCGGGTCAAGGTCGGCGATGGCCTCTCGGTTGCTGTGGCACTTCATGGACAAGGCCACGACCGCCACGAGGTCGGGCGCAAGGTTTCGCTCGCTTTCGATCCCTCAAAGACGCTTGTGGTGGCAGAATGACTGGCCCACACAGCAGCAGGCTGGACGTCTGGTTCTGGCTTACATCAGCACTGCTTATGGCGCTGGTGATCTTCCTGCTCTATCCGATCCTGACGGTGCTATCGACGAGCTTCACCGGCAAGAGCGGCGTGTCGGGCTGGGCCATATTCCTGAGCGATCCACAATATTTTGCGGCGCTTTCCAACACGATCCTGCTCGGCCTCGCAGTCACAGCCTTCTCGGCGTTGATCGGCGTGCCGCTCGCCTATGTTGCGGCTCGCTTCAGCTTTCCCGGCAAGGCACTGATCGCCATACTGCCGTTGACGACGTTGGTTGTGCCGGAAGTCATCGCGGCGCAGACATGGCTGATGATGCTCGGAAACAACGGGCTGATGACGCGTTCATTCGCTGATTTTGGCGTCGCGCTGCCGTCTTTCTACGGCTGGTTTGGCCTCATTACAGTGATGACCTTCATCTATTACACTTATGTCTACATCGGCACGCTGGCGGCAATCCGCGGCTTCGATGTGCAGCTGGAGGAGGCCGCCCAAGGGCTTGGCACCCCCCCTGCCCTCACGCGCTTGAAGGTGATGGTGCCAGTGATCATGCCGGCCGTGCTCGCGAGTTGCCTGCTCGTCTTCACCCTTGTTGCGGGCAATTTTGCCGTGGCGACGATCCTCGGCCATCGTGTGCCGCTGCTCTCGGTGATGACCTACCAGACCTTCGTGTCAGAATCAGGCGGTGATCCGGTGATGCAGAGCACGCTCGCCAGCGTGTCCATCGGACTCGTGGCGGCGGTGTTGTTCCTGCAGCGCTGGATTGTGTCGCGTGGCCGACACGAGATCACTATGGGGCGTGGTGCCAAGCCGAAAGCGCTGAAGGGTTTGGCCTCCGCTGTTCTGGCGTTTGCTGCTGCACTGATCGTCATCATTTCGCTGCTACCGCTGGCCACGGTCGTCGCAGGGGCTTTTACCTTCGCGCGCGGCCCGGTCATGCAATGGGGCCGCTGGACGACGCTCAACATGGAGCGCGTATTCCTGAACTCGCCTGATCCAATCATCAACACTCTGATCTACGCCGGGTCAGCTACTTTGCTCAGCATTCTCATCAGCACGATCGCGAGCTATCTCATCGTCAAGAAGCGCAACGCGCTGACGCCGATACTGGACTATCTCGCCATGCTGCCGCTGGCGCTGTCAGGTACGGTTATTGGCATCGGCCTTGTCATGTCCTTCAACACCGGCTGGCTGACGCTGACGGGTACCGGCCTGATCATCATCATCGCCTATGTGGTGCGTCGCCTGCCCTTCGGGGTGCGCAACGCCTCTGCAACGCTGTATAACACGCCGAACTCCATAGAGGAGGCGTCGATCAGTCTCGGAGTTCCGCCAGTTCAGTCGTTCTTCAAGGTCGTGCTGCCAGTCATGCTGCCCTCGGTCATCGCGGCGGCGATTCTGGTCTGGACGACGACCGTGGCAGAACTCAGTGCCTCCATTGTCGTCTATTCCGGCGGGCGCGAGACCATGCCGATCCAGATCTTCCGGCTGATCGACAGCAACCTGATGGCCCAGGCCTCTGCCTACGGCCTCGTGCTGGTGGTGACCATCCTGATCCCCATCATCATCGCCACATCCGTGTTCAAGATCGACCTCTTCGCTTCGAAGTAATCCTAGGGAGAACCCCATGACCAACGCACTCGACCGCCGCCATATCCTCGCAGGACTCGCCGCAGCCACTGCTGCTCCGGCCATGGCGCAGGATGCCAATGCTGTCACTATCTACACCTCCAATAACCAGCAGGCCGTGCAGGCGATTAACGACGAGGCACGGGGAAAGCTCGGCAATCTGAAGCTCAACTTTATCACTGGCGGTAGCGGGCAGCTCCTGCGCCGCATGGAGGCTGAGGCGGCGCGTCCGCAGGCGGATATATTCTGGAGTTCGTCCGCCAACACACTGGGTGCCTTCAAGGCGCTCTACGAGCCCTATGCCTCGCAGCAACTCACCGCCATCGCGACCAACCTGCGTGACCCTGCCAACCTCTGGACAGCATCCAATGTGCACGTAGTCGTGGCGATGGTGAATACCAACCAGCTCGGCGGCCGGCCCGCGCCCAAGGCTTGGTCCGACCTTTTTGATCCTTCCTTCAAAGGCAAGATCTCCATCGCCGATCCTGGCAATTCCTCCACCGCCTACACGATTCTGTGGGGTATCCGGCAGCTACTTGGTCTGGATGGGTTGAAGAAGCTCGCGGCGAATATCGTCGTGACAAGTCAGGCTCCGACGGTACTACGCTCTGTTGCACAGGGTGAGTACGCCGTGGGCCTGACTTTCGAGTCAAACGCCTACGCCTATGTGGCGGGCGGCCAGCGCGAGATCAGCCTCGTCTATCCCGCAGATGGCACTTTCACGAGCCCCGAGTTTCTCGTGCTCGCGAAGAACGGTCCGAATCCGGCAGGGGCGAAACGCGCCTTCGACCACATCGTCTCGAAGGAGGTGCAGGTGGCTTTACTGGAGGCTGCCTATCGCCGCCCAAGCCGCACCGACATCGATGTCGCAAAGATCGTCACATTGCCAAACCTCGCCGACATCAAGCTGTTCGCGCTCAACGAGGACGAGGCTGCGGCCAGGCGTACGGAGTTCCTGGCTGAATGGGCAGCCGCCGTGGCCGCCACCAGGTAGCCAGTCCGATGGCGCTCGATCTCGATCCACTCGTCACCTTCGCGGAGCATCTCGCAGGTATCGCCCGCGGCATGCTGTTGATGGCCACCACGCAGCGGCCCGAAGCGGAGGTGAAGGCAGACCGCAGCTTCGTCACGGCCCTCGATCGCCAGATAGAGCAGCGGCTGCGCCGGGAAATCACCGGGCGTTTTCCCGCGCACGGCATCATCGGTGAAGAGGAAGGCCGCGAGCGGCCCGAGGCGGCCATCCAGTGGGTACTCGATCCTATCGATGGCACGGCCCCCTTCATTGCCGGCATGCCGGTCTATGGCACGCTCGTCGCTGTCGCGATCGAAGATATCCCCGTCATCGGCGTGATGGACCTGCCGGCAGCGGACAATCGCTGGATCGGTGCGGCTGGGCGGCCAACTATCCATAACGGGCATGTCTGCCGCACACGCGGCACCACGACGCTATCTGGCACCATGATGGCCTGCATGAACCCGGACTTCTTCTGTGAATGTGAGCGCCAAACACTGGAAGCACTGAAAGCTGAAACGGCCTGGCGCATTTATGGCGGCTCCAGCATGGGCTACGGCCTTCTGGCATCAGGGCGTATAGACCTGTGTCTCGACGTACGTCTGCAGCCCTACGATTTTGCATGCTATCGCCCCATCATCGAGGGCGCGGGTGGTGTAGTGACGGATTGGCAAGGCAGGCCGCTGACACTAGCGAGTGGGCCGCGCGTGCTCTCTGCCGGAAACGCGGCGCTCCATGAACGTGCTCTAGAAGCTGTGACAGGTGATCCCGACGCCAGTTATCCGTGAGATCTTTCAGCCTATGTCGCTGAACGTCGCCCCGTCCGGCAGGCTCGTCCCGTTCAGCATGATCGCCATCGACAAAGCTATCCGCTCTGGTTCGCGTCCTTCGACGCCTGAGCCAACCGACGACGTTCCGTGGCAAAACAGTCATCCAGAGGACAAACTGCCGATGCAATGGCGCGAATTCTGCTGCCACAGTGAACCCGCATCGGCAGCCTATTGGTCATGGAATTCAGCTGTTCGCTTCCGCATCGGTCGTAAAGCCGATGGTATCGGCCAATGAGGACCAAATGTTAGCCCGTATCGCGGGCAGTGTCCTGCAGCGGATGACCCGATGTGATGGAGCTTGCAATGCCACTTCAAACTTGAAACACTGAAATTTGGAGTGACGGCGGGGCTGGTGCTGTCCGGGGATGATGACAATGACAAAATCAGGTTTGTTCGCGGGATGCATGGGTCTGGCACTTGCGATTGGCTTTGCGACATCCGCGTTCGCGCAAAAGACAACGCTCAACGTTGGGCTCGCATCGGCAGATGTGGGTGTGCTTGACCCGCACATGAATTCGGCAACGACAGGAAAAAGCTTCCTGCAGCAGATATTCAATGGGCTTGTTCGGCTGAAGCCGGGCGAGATCAGCCCCGACCAGATCGAGTCAGATCTTGCCGAGAGCTGGACATCATCGCCTGATGGCAAGGTCTGGACATTCAATCTCCGCAAGGGAGTCCAGTGCCACCATAACTTCGGCGAGTTCACCGCAGCCGATGCAGTGTTCTCACTGAAGCGCGCGGCAACCCGCGAAACCTCGACCTTCTCGTCCGATTACAGTGCCTTTGACAGCGTCGAGGCGGTTGATCCTTATACCGTCAAAATCACGCTGAAGAACCCGATCCCCAGCCTACTGGGCGTGGTGATGAATTATCACGGCGGCCAGATGGTCTGCAAAGCGGCGGTCGAGCAGATGGGCAACGAGGCCTTCCGCCGCAAGCCGGTCGGCACAGGGCCATTTGCCTTCAACGAATATGTGCCGCAGCAATACGGCAAGCTTGTCGCCCATGACCAGTACTTCCGGGGTAAACCCGTCATCCGCGAGATCAACTTCCGGCTAATTCCGTCCGATGCGGCCCGTGACCTTGCCTTCCAGGCGGGCGAGTTGGACATGCTGTATGCACGGCAGGATCAGGCCAGTTTCAACCGCCTGAAACAGATTCCCGGTGTGAATGCGCTGGCGATGAACCCGGCTGAAATGTCGGTCCTGCATTTCAACATGACGATGCCACCGCTGGACAACATCAAGGTCCGCCAGGCCGTAGCGTATGCGATCGACCGCGATGGCATCCACCAGTTCCGTGGTCGCGATGTCTCGCGTCAATCGGTATCGGTTGTGCCCAACGGCTACCTTGGCGCGCTCGCCGATGCGCCACTTCTGCCGTACAATCTCCAGAAGGCCAAGGATTTGCTGGCGGAAGCGGGGCATCCCAACGGCATCACCCTGAAGACCATCCACACGACGTTGCCCGGCATGATGAGCTTCATGGAAGCCGTGCAGGCACAATTGCGTCGTGCGGGCATCACGCTGGAAATTACGCCGGTGGAGCATGCGACGTTCCATCAGCAGATCCGCCAGAACCTTAGTCAGGTCGTGCATTTCCAGGCGGCACGATTCCCGGTGGCGGATGTCTATCTCTCGCAGTTTTTCCATTCGCGCGCGATCGTCGGTACGCCAACCGGCGTTACCAACTTCTCGCATTGCAAGGTCGCCGATGCTGAAATCGATGCGGCCCGCAGCGAGCCTGACAAAGCAAAGCAGATCACACTCTGGCATGAGGCGCAGCGCAAGATTGTCAACGAGGTCTGCGCAGTGCCCGTGAATGAATCGCTGCAGCTCTGGGCAATGAAGGATACTCTCGACCTAGGTTACCCGATCAAGGGGGCGCTCAATCTCGGCCCGGGCGTGCTGGAAACAAGTCGTTTCACCAAGTAAGAGCACAGGCGCGTGACCGCGTTCCTTGTCCGGAGGCTCGGCTTCGCGCTTATCACGCTGTTTGCCGTGCTCACCATCATCTTCCTGATCGTCCGCATCCTGCCGGGCGATCCGGCGCAGGTGATCCTTGGCGATCAGGCGGATGCGGCCACGGTTGCCGCTTTGCGCACCCGGCTTGGCCTCGACCAACCTTTGCTGGTGCAGTACGCGACATTTCTGGCAGGAGCCGTGCGCGGTGACTGGGGCGCTTCGCTCGTCACGGGCCGGCCTGTCGTGCAGGAAGTCCTTAGCGTACTCCCATGGACCGTCGAGCTTACTGTTTATGCCCTGCTGATCGGTGCGGTCACCGGTATTCCGCTCGGTGTCTGGGCCGCCGTCAACCGCAACCGTGCGACGGATTACATCGTCAGGATGGTTTCGCTTCTGGGCCTGTCCTTTCCGGCGTTTGTGTCGGGTATCCTGCTGCTGATCGGATTTGCCATTCAGCTGCGCTGGTTCCCTGTCATCAGCGGTCAGCGCGGCACATGGAATGCGTGGCTGCAATCGCTGGCGCTGCCCGCTATTAACCTCGGCCTTATCATGGCGGCTTACATCACCCGCGTCACGCGCTCGGCGATGCTGGAGGTCCTGTCGGAAGATTACGTGCGTACCGCGCGCGCCAAGGGCGTGCCATGGCCTGCCGTGGTCTGGCGGCATGCCCTGCGCAATGCCCTGATCCCGATCATCACCATTGTCGGGCTGTACCTGGGTGTACTCATCGGTAATTCAGTGCTGACGGAGATTGTCTTCAACCGCCCCGGTCTCGGCAAGCTCATCGTCGGTGCACTGAACCAGCGGGATTATACGATGCTGCAGGGCATGATGGTGATCTACACGCTCCTCGTGGTGCTGATCAATCTGGCGACAGACATCGTCTATGGCATCGCTGATCCACGGGTGAAGCTGCAATGACCATGGCATCACCTGGACTGCGCCAGTCCGCCTGGACCCGAATGCTCGGCGCAACGATCCGTGCCTTTAACACCAACAAGACGTCGTGGGCAGGATTGCTGATTTTCCTCGCGATCCTCCTGTTGGCTATTCTTGCGCCATGGATATCGCCGCATGACCCGATCGAGCAGGACATTTTCTCCAAGTTGCAGGGGCCATCGGCCACCTACTGGTTGGGGACGGATTATTACGGCCGCGATATTTTTTCGCGCCTGCTGCATGGTGCGCGCTATTCGCTGATCATCGGCATTGCCGCAACGTTCTTTGCCATGGTGCTGGGCTCGCTGATCGGCATGGTGGCGGGCTATTATGGCGGGCGGTTTGATCTGCTCGTCATGCAGGTCATGGATATCCTGCTGGCCTTTCCATCGCTGATCCTCGGCCTGATCATCGTGGCAATGCTGGGGCCTTCGCTCACCAACATCATCATCGCCATTGCGCTGACCTCGGTGCCGTCCTTCGCCCGCATCGCCCGTGCGCCGACGATTGCTGTCAAGGAAAGGGAATTCGTCGAGGCAGGGCGCTCGCTGGGCTTTTCGGATGCGCGTATCATGTTCGTGCATATCCTGCCCAACATCGCCGCTGAAATCCTGGTCATGTTCTCGCTGTGGACGGCCAGCGCCATCCGCACGGAAGCATCGCTGGCTTTCATCGGTCTTGGCCTCAAGCCGCCCACGCCGACATGGGGCGGCATGATCCGAGAGGGCTTCGAGAACATCCTTGAGTCCTACTGGCTGGCGATGATGCCCGGGATCGCTATCCTTATCGTGGTATTTGCCCTCAATCTGCTGGGCGATGGCCTGCGCGATGCCATCGATCCCAAGCTCAAGGGTGAGCAATGACCGCGTCCGTCCTCAAGGTCGAGAACCTGACCACATCATTCAGGGTGAACGGCGTCTGGCGTCCTGTCGTCAGGAACCTGTCCTTCGAGATTGCACCGAGAGAAACCGTCGCCATCGTCGGTGAATCCGGCTCCGGCAAGAGCGTCACCGCTCTCTCGATCATGCGTCTGGTCCCGGAGGTGAATGGCAGGATCGAGGGCAGGATTTTGCTGGATGATCGCAACCTTGTGGCCCTGCCCGAGAGCGACATGCGGGCCGTGCGCGGCAATGATATTTCCATGATCTTCCAGGAGCCGATGACAAGTCTCAATCCGGTGCTCACCATAGGCTTCCAGATTGCCGAGACACTGCGCTATCACCGCGGGCTCGACACGAAAGCTGCCAATGCGGAAGCCTTGCGCATTCTTGAGACGGTCCGCATTCCGGCTGCTACCTCGCGCTTCAGCGAATATCCGCACCGCTTTTCCGGCGGCATGCGCCAGCGTGTGATGATCGCCATGGCGCTGGCCTGCCGCCCCAAGGTGCTGATCGCCGATGAGCCGACGACGGCGCTCGATGTCACGGTTCAGGCGCAGATTCTCGAACTCATCAAGATGCTGCAGGACGAGTTCGGCATGGCCGTCATCTTCATCACCCACGACATGGGAGTCGTCGCTGAAGTGGCAGACCGGACCATTGTCATGTTCAAGGGCGATGCCGTGGAGCAAGGTGCCACAGCAGATATTTTTCATACACCCAAACATCCCTATACCCGCGCGCTTCTGGCTGCCGTGCCGAAGCTTGGAACCATGGCGGGTCACGTCCGGCCCATGCGTTTTCCGGTGGTCGATGTGCAGACCGGCGCATCCGATGTACCCGCGATGATGCCTGATACGGTTGCTGCCGAAGGCCAGCCGTTGCTGGAGGTCAAACGCCTTGTAACCCGCTTTGATGTGCGGTCCGGCCTCATGGGGCGCGTTACTGGCCGGGTGCATGCGGTGGAGGATGTGTCCTTCACGCTGCGGGCCGGTGAGACGCTGGCGCTGGTGGGAGAATCCGGTTGCGGCAAGTCCACAACAGGCCGCTCCATCCTGCGGCTTGTGCCACCCACATCAGGTCAGGTGATGTTCGAGGATCGTGACGTGGCAAGCCTGCCGAAGGAAGAACTGCGCTTGATGCGGCGGCGCATGCAGATGATCTTTCAGGACCCGTATGCCAGCCTCAATCCGCGCAAAACTGTGGGTTCAGCCATTGCCGAGCCGATCATCATCCACGGGCTGGCGGACAAGCGCGAAGCGGAAAGCCGTGTTGCAGAATTGATGCGCAAGGTCGGGCTCCTGCCGGAAATGGCAGACCGCCTGCCGCATGAGTTCTCGGGCGGTCAACGCCAGCGTCTTTGCATTGCCCGTGCACTGGCGCTGTCGCCCCGGTTGATCGTGGCGGATGAGGCGGTGTCGGCACTTGATGTCTCGATCAAGGCGCAGGTCATCAATCTGATGCTCGACCTGCAGCAGGAGCTTGGGCTGGCCTATCTGTTCATCTCGCATGACATGGCGGTGGTGGAACGCGTCAGCCATCGTGTGGCGGTGATGCATCTGGGCGAGATCGTCGAGATAGGGCCGCGTGCTGCCATCTTTGATGATCCTCAGCATCCTTATACGCGCAAGCTGATGGCCGCCGTGCCGACGCCGGACCCGGTTCGCCGTGGTATCCGGCGCGGCCTCTCCAACGACGAAATCCCGAGCCCCTTCCGCAAGGCAGACTATATCCCGCCGCAGCGGCAGTATCGCGAGGTTTCATCCGGACATTTGGTGCAGGTCGCCTGATGACCATATCGGTGCAATCATATGATCCATACTGGTGGGACGCCGCGCCCCGTGAAGCGTCGGCACAAATCACGCTTCCGGCGAGGGTTGATGTGCTCGTCATCGGAGGTGGCTATGCCGGTTTGTCGGCAGCGCTGACCCTGGCGCGTGGTGGTCGGCAGGTTCTGGTTTGTGAAGCAGGGCCGCCTGGCCTTGGGGCATCCACGCGCTCGGGCGGCATGATCGGTCATGGGCATCGTCTGTCCTATTCCCGGTTGATCGAGGTGCATGGCGCGGCCAAGGCGAAAGCCCTGATCAGCGAAGGCATGGCGTCGCTGGCCTACGTGAAGGCACTGATCGCCGATGAAGCCATTGATGCGCGCCTCTCTCCGGTGGGCCGCATGCGCGGAGCGTGGACGCTGGCCGATTACGACACTATGGGCCGTGAGGCCGATCTGCTGTCCCGAAATGTAGGCCTTGAAGTCGAGGTCCTCCAGAAGGCTGATATGCGGCGCGAGATCGCCACGGATGCCTATCAGGGTGGCCTGATCTTCCCGAGTCATGCAGGCCTGCACCCTGCCCTGCTGCATCAGGGGCTTGTGGCAGCTGTGCGAAAAGCCGGGGCGCTTGTTGCGGGGTACACGCCGGTAACGGCCTTGTTGCAAACGGCGGATGGCTGGAAGATCACGGCGGGCGATCATACCATTCTCGCAAAGGACGTGGTCGCGGCCACCAATGGCTATTCGGGCAAGCCCCTCACACCGCTGGCGAGATGTCTTGTCCCCATGCCAAGCTATCTGATCGCGACAGAAGAAATCGGCGCAAACCGTGTCACCGATCTGATTCCCAATCGCCGGATGATTGTCGAAACGCGGGAAAAGCACCTTTATTATCGCCCCTCTCCTGACGGAAAGCGAATCATCCTCGGGGGCCGGGCTGCATTGCACCCTATCCCGCTTGATCAGGCTGCGGGTCGCTTGCGCCGGGAACTGGTGGCCTTGTTTCCCAGTCTTGGCGATGTTGCCATCTCTCACGTCTGGACCGGCAATGTGGCCATGACACGCAGTGATTTACCCGGCATCGGCCAGCGCGACGGCATCTGGTTTGCCATGGGCTGCAACGGCTCAGGTGTGGCGCTCATGCCGTATCTCGGTCACAAGCTGGCGCTGAAGATGCTGGGCTCGATGGGCGGCGCAACATCCTTTGATGATATCCCATTCACAGCGATACCGTTCTATGACGGCAGGCCATGGTTCCTGCCCCTGATGACGGCATGGTTTCGCGCGAAAGATACCTGGCGCGATATGCACGGATAGGTCGCTATCTGAAGATGACACCTATGTGGCAAAAGCTATGATATTGATACGAACTTGTGCACTTGCTCAGAATGGTGTTTCAGTGTCAGAAAAGGTAGAGAATTGCATAAAAAGCAGGTAACATACTGAATTATGCGCCTTTTCTGAAACGAACACACAAACCATGGCCTTGGCTTGAACCAGCATATCATTCCCAAAAACGTTGCGACGGGCAATGGTCGCCGGACGTCCGGGGAGCATCAGCGTGCGCATGTCCGCATTCTGATGTATAGCCATGACACGTTTGGACTAGGCCATCTCAGGCGATGCCGGACCATTGCCCATGACTTGGTCGAAGCTTTCAAGGGCGTTCATGTCCTCATCATCTCTGGTTCGCAGATCGCGGGTGCCTTCGATTTCAAGGCCCGCGTCGATTTCGTGAAGATTCCCAGTGTCATCAAGCTCTACAACGGCGAGTACACGTCGATCGGCCAGCATATCAACATCGAGGAGACCATCGAATGGCGGACCAAGATCATCCGTTCGACGGCGGAATCCTTTGAGCCTGACATTTTCATCGTCGACAAGGAGCCTCTGGGCCTAAAGCGTGAGTTGCTGCCGACGCTTGAGTATCTGAAAAAGCAGGGATGCCGCCTGGTGGTCGGGTTGCGTGATATCCTTGATGACGAAGAGCTTCTGGCCGCCGAGTGGGGCCGCAATGACACGATCAGCCAGATCAAGCGGTTCTACGATGACATCTGGATCTATGGTCCCGAGGGGTTCTGGAATCCATTGCAGGGCCTGCCTTTGCCAAAGGGGCTGGAGAAGCGCTTCACGTACACCGGATTCCTGCGCCGCGAGGTTCCGTTGCGATCACAGACACTGGAACTGGCCCTTCCGGAGAAATACCTTCTCGTCACTGCGGGTGGCGGAGGCGACGGGGCTCCTCTCATGCGGTCCGTCATCAAGGCAAGGCTCGTCGAACCGAAGCGACACCTGCCATTCGTGTTGGTTCTGGGGCCGTTCATGAACAATGACGAGCGCGCCGAGATCCATCAGCTTGCTGCAGCCGATCCCGATATTCATGTCCTCAATTTCGTGAACCAGTTCGAGGCGCTGATCACGGGCGCTTCGGCCGTTGTGGGAATGGCAGGATACAACACCTTCTGCGAGATCATCTCGTTCAACAAGCCGGCCATGCTGGTGCCGCGCGTTCTTCCCAGGCGCGAACAGCTGATCCGCGCCAGGCGCGCCGCAGAGCTTGATCTTGTCGACGCCGTGCTGCCAGAGGAGGCTGACGATACCAGGCTCATGTCGGCAAGACTTATCGCCCTGCCTGACCGTGCACGTCCTCTGGACGCAGGGGCGGCCTCGATGCTGAATGGCCTGCAGCGCATTCGTGACAGTGTCATGAATTTCAACCAGACCACTCATAATCTGGACGTATTCATACCGCCTGCCGCAGAATGAGTGCACGTCAGACCCTCGTCGTGCTCGTCAAAGGTTATCCGCGACTGTCGGAAACATTTATCGCGCAGGAAATTTTGTCGCTGGAAAAGATGGGCTTCAAGCTTCGCATCATCTCGATGCGGCATCCGACGGACAAAGCCGTGCATCCCGTGCATCGCGAGATCGAAGCTCCGGTGAGTTATCTGCCGGAATACCTGCATGACGCGCCTATGCGGGTTTTGAAGTCATTGTTGACGGCGTCGCGCATGCCGATGTTTCGCTCCGCCTTCCGAACATTCTTGAGTGATCTTCGCCATGACATCTCCCGCAACCGTATCCGACGTTTCGGACAGGCCGCAGTGCTTGCGGCGGAAATGCCAGAAGACGTCGCCCGGATCCACGCGCATTTCATCCACACACCGGCAAGCGTCGCCCGTTATGCGAGTATCCTGACAAGTCTGCCATGGTCCTGCTCAGCCCATGCCAAGGATATCTGGACGACACCGGATCGCGAGCTTGCGGCAAAGCTTGAGCATGCGGACTTCACAGTGACCTGCACCGAGGCCGGTCTTGATCGTCTAAACAAGCTGGCTCCACCTGACAAGCTGGCACGGCTTGTGTACCACGGACTTGATCTTTCACGCTTCCGGCCGCTGCTTGCGCCATCATCGGAGCGAACCGGTGCTGATGCCAGCAAGCCCATTCGCTTTCTCACCGTCGCCCGTGCCGTGGAAAAGAAGGGGCTTGATACATTGATTGAAGCCCTCGCGGCTCTTCCTGTCGGGCTTCACTGGACATGGACGCATATTGGCGGCGGCTCGCTTGTGAAACAGTTGACGGCGCAGGCGAAAGCCGAAGGCATTGCTGATCGTTGCCAGTTTATGGGAGCGCAGGCGCAGGAACAGGTGATCGCCGCTTACGCTGCGCATGACGTCTTTGTTCTGCCTTGCCGGATCGCCAGTGACGGCGACCGCGATGGCTTGCCGAATGTTCTGATGGAGGCTGGCAGTCAGGGCCTGACGTTGGTTTCAACACCCGTCTCGGGCGTGACTGAGCTGATCGAAAACGGCGTGACGGGCTGCATCGTTCCCCCGGATGATTCAGGGGCACTGGCAGCAGTGCTGGGGCGGCTAGCAGCCAATCCGGTGGAGCGCTACCGGCTCGGCCGCACCGTATCGCAGAAGGTTTTTCATCTGTTTGATCACGACAAGGCCATGTCCGGCCTGATCGGTCTTTTCCCGGCGGACCTGCGGGTAGCGCCGGACATGGCCAGGGGCGTTGCAGCAGAATGAGTGCGCGGGCCCTTGTCTATGTGCAGCATCTGCTGGGCATCGGGCATCTCGCTCGCGTCAACCACGTCGTCCGGGCACTGCATGCGGCTGGTGTACGGACAACCCTTGTGCAGGGCGGACTGGATGCCGGATTGCGTCCTGTTGATGGCGTTGATCTGGTCCAGCTCTTACCCGTCAAGGTGACCGCATCCGATATGACGACACTTCTGCATGCTGACGGGCGATTGTTTGCGGAGGCTGACAAGGCGGCGCGGCGCGATCAACTTCTGGCGTGCCTACAACGAACGCAGCCAGACATTCTGCTGCTCGAGGCCTTTCCTTTCGGGCGCCGCCAGATGCGGTTTGAATTGCTGGCTCTGCTTGAAGCAGCGAAAGTGATGAAAGTGCCAGTCATTGCGGCCTCGATCCGTGATCTTTTGCAGGAAAGCCGTAAACCCGGACGGGCGGAGGAAACGGTCGATCTCGTGGATCGCTATTTCGATCTTGTGCTTGTCCATGGCGACCGGGTTTTGACACCACTCGCAAGGACATTCCCGCTAGCTCACCGCATTGCTGACCGGACCCGCTACACGGGTCTGGTCGGCGCTGATCGCCCTGTGGCCACCAGCAAGACGCAAACTGTCATTGTCTCGGCAGGCGGTGGCGCGGTTGGTGCGAAATTGCTGGAAGCCAGCATCCTTGCTGCGCCGAGGACTCCATTCCGTGATGCCCCGTGGCTCGTGCTGGCTGGACCCAATCTGCCCGAGTTCGAATACATCCGTCTTCGGACCCTAGCTGCCGATTCGTCTGTTCGCATCGATATGATCCGCTGTACTCCCGACCTGCCGACCTGTCTGGCAAGTGCATATGTCTCTGTCTCGCAGGCTGGATACAATACGGTGGCAGATATCCTTGTTGCAGGCTGCCCTGCAGTTCTGGTGCCTTTCGCTGCGGGCGGAGAAACGGAGCAGACCCTGCGTGCAGAGGCGCTGGCGGCTTCTGGCCGAGCCGCTGTTTTGCATGAGAATGCGCTTGGTCCGGAAACCGTCGCTGCCGCGATCTGCCACGCCGTTTCGCTGCCGCGATCATCTCCGGTGCAGCTCGACGGCAGCCGACTAACTGCGACGATCCTGCTGGCCGCGTTCCATAGCAAATTGGTATTGAACAAGCTGGTTGAATCTCGCGCACCAGTGCTGTCTTCTCTTTCCGGGGAATGTTGATGACGGTAGAAAATAACACCATCCGGAATTTGCTGGAGATCGAGGATCTCCGGATCGGGTTCCGCATGCCCGGCATCACCAACGAGGTCGTGAAGGGCGTCAGCCTGCGGGTACCACCGGGCAAGACGGTTGCGCTTGTGGGTGAATCAGGATCGGGAAAATCTGTCATCAGCCAGGCGATCATGGGCCTGCTGCCGCGCAACGGCGATATCATTGGCGGGCGCATTACCTTCCGCGATCCCAATCTGCCGGCAGACGCACTGGAGATTGCCGCCTTCGACCGCCATGGTCCCGAGATGCAGGAACTGCGCGGTGGTCGAATCGGCATGATTTTTCAGGAGCCGATGTCGTCACTGTCGCCTGTGCATCGCATCGGCGACCAGATCGGTGAAGCGTTGCAGCTGCACAAGCCCGTCAGCAAGGATGCGGTGCGAAGCGCAGTGGTCGACATGCTGGGCAAGGTGGGTTTCCGCGACCCGGACCGCGCTTTTGACCAATATCCTTTCGAGCTTTCGGGCGGGCTTCGACAGAGGGCCATGCTCGCCATGGCGCTTATCTGCCGTCCTGCTCTTCTGATCGCCGACGAGCCTACCACTGCACTGGATGTCACGGTCCAGGCGCAGGTGCTGAAGCTGATGAAGGACCTGCAGCAGGAACTCGGCATGGCCATCCTGATGATCACCCATGATCTGGGCGTGGTCGCCAATATGGCGGATGAAGTGGTCGTGATCTATCACGGCAAGATCATGGAAGCTGGCGCTGCTGAAGACATTTTCCGGCGACCCGGTCACCCCTATCTGAAGGCACTCCTCAAGGCTCTTCCACATTTCGACATGCAGGAAGGCGAGCGCCTTATTCCGCTCAGGGAAATCAAGGCCGGGCCGCTGACACCCGCCACAGCGAAGGACATCGCCCCTGCTGCTGCCGCAGCGCAGAAACCTCTTCTCGAAGTGAAGAATCTCTCGAAGGCCTACATGCTGCGTTTTGGCAGCTGGTTCAGCGCCAAGGGCGACCGTGAACTCAAGGCAGTTGATGACGTTTCGTTCGCGATCCATCCCGGTGAGTGCCTCGGCCTTGTCGGCGAAAGCGGCTGCGGCAAGACAACCGTCAGCAAGGTTATCATGCGGGCGGTCTCGGCCTCGTCCGGCAGCGTGACCTATTGCAAGGATGGCGAGGAGATCGATGTCCTGGCGCTGCAAGGCAAGGCGTTGCGCGATTTCCGCCCCCGCATGCAGATGGTGTTTCAGGATCCCGCAAGCTCGCTTTCGCCACGCATGACGGTGCGCGATGTGTTACGCGAGCCGCTCGACATTCACAGCGTCGGAACGCCGGACGAGCGGGACCACCGCGTCACGGAACTGATGCATGCGGTCGGCCTCGACCCGCGCTTTCTCAGCCGTTATCCCCACAGCTTTTCGGGAGGGCAGAAACAGCGCATCGGCATCGCGCGATCACTGGCGCTTTCGCCCGATCTGATGGTCTGCGACGAGCCGGTGTCAGCGCTTGACGTCTCTGTGCAGGCGCAGGTGCTTAACCTGCTGAAGGATCTGGCGAAGGAGCTGGGGCTGACCTACCTCTTCATCTCCCACAACCTTGCTGTTGTAAACTACATGGCCGACCGCATTGCCGTCATGGCCAATGGCCGCATCGTCGAGGTAGCACCGCGTCATCTCCTCTTCACGCGCCCCGTACATGCTTACACCAAAGCGCTCCTGAAAGCCGTTCCCTACGCCGATCTCGACCGGCCGCTGGATTTCGATATCCTGTCAGTGAAGGGTGCATCCGACATGCTGCAATGGCCGAAGGTCTTCCAGCACCATGGTGTGCCAGGCGATCTTGCACCGATTGATCTTGGTCACGGGCATATGGTTCTTGCCAATCGCGCGGCGGATATGCGGGAACTCATGGCATGAAGCATTTGCGCAAAATCCGGATAATTGTTGCAGCCCTAGCGGCTTTGCTGTGCAGCTCCGCCGCTATGGCGCAGATTGAGCCGCCGCTGCTGGTTGAACGGGTGCAGAAGGGCGCGTTGCCGCCAATGGCTGCACGCCTGCCCGTGACACCGCATGTGACCCGCCTCGTCGACCGCAAGCGCGAGCCCGGCAAGCCCGGTGGCGAGATCCGCATGATCATGGCTGACCAGCGCGACCTGCGCATGATGAGCCTCTACGGCTACGCACGGCTTGTCGGCTTCAATGAGAAGCAGGAGCTGGAGCCTGACATCCTGGAAGACGTGCAGGTCGAGGATGGTCGGCGTTTCACGCTGACCATCCGCGAGGGACATCGCTGGTCCGACGGCATGCCATTCACCACGGAGGATTTCCGCTACTGGTGGGAGGATGTGGCCAACAATGCACGGCTTTCGCCAGGCGGTCCGCCGATGGCGATGCTGACCGATGGCAAGCCACCAGCGGTCGACATCATTGACAGCCGCCGCATCCGTTTCTCTTGGACCAGCCCAAACCCGTCGTTTCTGCCTGCGGTCGCCGGTGCGCAGCCGATGTATATCTATCTGCCCGCCCATTACATGCGGCGCTTCCACGAGCGTCTCGCCGAACCAGCGGCCCTGCAAACCGAGGTGAGGACACATCGGCTTAAGGACTGGACGGCACTGCACGAGCAGAAAGCACGCCTCTACCGCAACGAGAACCCCGATTTGCCGACACTTGAGCCTTGGCGCAATGTCACGCCACCACCAGCAGAGCGTTTTGTGTTCGAGCGCAACCCGTTCTTCCACAGGATCGACGAGAAAGGCCAGCAATTGCCTTATCTTGATCGTATCATCATCAATACCGCGACGGGTTCACTGATTCCGACCAAGGTTGGTGCAGGCGACAGCGATCTCCAGGTCCGCTATCTCAGCTTCGACAACTACACCTTCCTGAAAACGGCGGAGAAGCAGAAGGACTTCTCGGTGAAGCTCTGGCGTAACGCAGAAGGCGCGCGGCTTGCGATCTACCCCAACCTCAACACCTTGGATCCTGGATGGCGCGCTGTGCTGCGCGATGTTCGCGTCCGCCGAGCCTTCTCGGTGGCAATCAACCGCCGCGACATCAACAACGTCATTTTTTATGGCCTTGCCAAGCCAGGCGCGAACACGCTGATCGCAGCCAGCCCAATGTCGGAGCCTTCCATGCGTGAAGCCTGGGCTCAATATGATCCCAAGCTGGCCAACGCGCTGCTTGATCAGGCAGGTTTGCACAAACGCGACTGGGATGGCGTGCGCCTGCTGCCGGACGGACGCCGTGCCGAGGTGACCATAGAGGGCTCGGGCGAGAAGACGGACGAGACAGACAGTGTCGAACTGATCATCGACAACTTCCGCGATATCGGTATCCGGCTGTTCTACCGCTCGGCCCAGCGCGAATTGTTCCGCCGCCGTATCCTGATTGGCGAGACAGTGCTGTCGCTCTGGCAGGGGCTCGACAACGCCATTGCCGGGCCGGATATGGAGCCCGATGCACTGGCCCCCAGCAACCGTGGTCAGTATCAGTGGCCGCGTTTCGGTCAGTTTGCGGAAACGATGGGTCGTTCAGGTGATGCCATCGACATGCCGGAGGTGAAGGAGCTTGCGGATCTGCTTGAGTCATGGCGGCACTCATCGACGCGCGAGGAACGGGCGGATATCTGGCGGAAAATGCTGGTCAACCATGCGCAGAACGTCTTTTCGATCGGCATCGTCAACAGCACTTTCCAGCCCGTTGTCGCCTCCCGCCGCCTCAGGAATGTACCGGATGATGGCTGGTACAGCTTCGAGCCCGGCGCATTCCTCGGGGTGTACCGGCCGGACACCTTCTGGCTCATCGACCCAGAGCGGAGGACCTGATCATGCTGCTGAGTTATATTCTCCGCCGTGCCTTGCTGATG
The DNA here is from genome assembly GCA_031431475.1 of Hyphomicrobiales bacterium. Lineage (GTDB taxonomy): Bacteria > Pseudomonadota > Alphaproteobacteria > Rhizobiales > Beijerinckiaceae > JADCCX01. Next base: position 65,122 of record JANPDL010000031.1, on the reverse strand, counting down.
ATCCCGACGCTGTTCATCGCCAGCGCGCTTATCTTCACTGTGATGGAGTTACCACCCGGCGATTTCTTCGAGACCTACCAGTCCGAGATGCAGGCCCAGGGCGAGCGCGCCGACATGAGTCGCGTCGAGTTTCTCAAGAAGGAGTACCATTTCGACAAGCCGCCGGTGCAGCGATACTTCTACTGGCTGTGGGATTTCGTGCGCGGCGATTTCGGCTACTCGTTCGAGTATCAGCTGCCCGTCCGCGATGTGATCGGCGACAAGTTACTATTGACCATTGCCATCTCGGTGCTGACCATCCTCTTCACCTGGGCCATCGCTTTCCCCATCGGCATCTACTCGGCCACGCATCAATACAGCTGGGGCGATTACGGACTGACTCTGTTCGGGCTCATGGGCCTCGCCATGCCGCATTTCCTGCTGGCGCTTGTCGTGATGTATTTCGCCAATGCCTGGTTTGGCCTGTCGATTGGCGGGCTGATGGCACCAGAGTATCTCAACCAGCCCATGAGCTGGGAGAAGTCCATCTCCATCCTCAAGCACATCTGGCTGCCCGTCGTGGTGATCGGGATGACTGGCACGGGCGGCATGATCCGCGCAGTCCGGGCCAACCTTCTGGATGAGCTGGAGAAGCAATATGTCACGACGGCGCGGGCGAAAGGCCTGCCACCGGGCCGGGCACTGATGAAATATCCCTTCCGCATGTCGCTCAATTTTTTTGTCTCCGATATCGGCAGTGTACTGCCTGCCGTGGTGTCCGGTGCCGAGCTTGTGGCCATCGTGCTCTCGCTACCCACCACAGGCCCGCTTCTGATCCGCGCCTTGCAGGCGCAGGATATGTATCTCGCGGGTTCTTTCCTGATGTTCCTCGCGATCCTCACCGTGATCGGTGTGCTGATCTCCGATCTGGCGCTGGCACTGCTTGATCCGCGCGTGCGTCTGCAGGGCGGGGCTTCGAAATGAGTACGATGGCATCCGCCGACAAGCCACTGCCGCATTTCGTCTCGACAGCGCCGTTCGATCCGCAATCTGTCATGCGGTTGACGCCCGAGCAGGAGAAAGCAGCACTGGCTTCGCAGTGGCAGCTGATGTGGCTGAAATTCAAGCGGCACAAGCTGGCGGTCTGGTCAGGCGCTTTCCTGGTTACGATGTACATGGTTGCGATGCTCTGTGAGATCTTCGCGCCTTACGGGAGCCAGACGCGCAACACGGATTTCGTGCGAGCGCCGCCGCAGGGTATTCATCTCTTTCACGAGGGACGCTTTGTTGGTCCCTTTGTCTATGGTTACGAGCAGAAGCTCGATGTCGAGACACTGCGCCGCAACTACGAGATCGACACGACGAAGGTGCAACCCATCCGCTTCTTCTGTAGCGGTGATGCCTACGATTTCTGGGGGTTATTCGAGGCGCGAGGCCATGTCATCTGCCCGGCAGAAAAAGGCACGCTGTTCCTGATGGGTACCGACAGGCTCGGGCGTGATATTTTCACCCGCATCCTCTACGGAGCGCGGGTATCCCTCACCATCGGCGTGCTAGGGGTCTCAGTCAGCTTTATTCTCGGAATCATCATCGGTGGTCTGGCCGGTTATTATGGTGGGACCTTCGATGTTGTGACGCAGCGCATCATCGAGGTGATTCAGGCGTTACCGCATATTCCGCTGTGGATGGCATTGGCCTCCATCATGCCAGCCACATGGAGTCCGATGGTCGTCTATTTCGGGATCACCATCATTCTGGGCCTGATCGACTGGACGGGTCTCGCCCGCGCCGTGCGCTCGAAGCTGTTGTCGCTGCGCGAGGAGGACTATGTCATGGCGGCCCAGCTGATGGGGGCTCGCACGCCGCGTATCGTGGGGCGGCATCTCATTCCCGGCTTCATGAGCCATATCATCGCCAAGGCAACGGTGGCGATTCCCGGCATGATCCTGGGCGAGACGGCGTTGTCCTTCCTGGGCCTCGGCTTGCGCGCACCCATCACCTCGTGGGGCGTCATGCTCAACGAAGCGCAGAACATCAATGTCGTGGCGCTGTATCCTTGGTTGATGTTGCCGGTGGCGCCTGTGATCCTCGTGATCCTTGCCTTCAATTTCCTGGGCGACGGCCTGCGTGATGCCGCTGATCCCTACAGGTAACTGCGGCCTTGCGTTGCCTTTTCCTCGCACCGCTGAAGCCGCCAGATCACCCCGTACCCTCGGGTGACCGGCTGATTGCCCGGCAGTTCATGGGGCTTCTGGATGGGCTCGGGTTTCAGACTGATCTGGTGTCGCGGTTGCGAACCCGCTGCTCAACACCGGACGAACTGCCGAAAATTGAGAGTGCGGCGACAGCAGAGCTTGACCGCTGCCTGGCAAGGGAGGCCGGGGCGCGCGAAAAGGCGACCCTCGTCTTCACCTATCACAATTATTACAAGGCACCCGATCTGATCGGCCCTGCTCTCGCCCGAGCGCTCGACCTGCCCTATGTCATTGCCGAGAGCTCACGGTCACCTCGCCGTGCCGACGGCCCATGGGCCGAGGGGCATCGACTGGCTGAAGCGGCGAGCGATGCCGCCGGACTGATTATTGCGCCGACAGCCCATGACAAGGTAATGCTTGATCGGCTGCGTCCGCGCACGCAGACAGTAGTTCACCTCAAGCCTTTTCTCGATCTTTCGGAATGGCCATTGGCCAGCATGAAACGACCTCCCCGCGTGACGGGCTCGGTCAGGCTCCTCACCATCGCCATGATGCGATCCGGCAACAAGGTGCAGTCCTACAGGGCATTGGCGTCGATACTTGGCCAGCTCACCGCCATGGATTGGACACTGGACATCGTCGGGGATGGTTCGGGCCGAAGCGAGGTCGAATCTCTATTCGAACCATTCGGAAGCCGGGTCCGATTCCATGGTGCCTTCGACGACAGAACCCGAATGGGTACCCTGCTGCAACACTCGGATATCTTCGTCTGGCCCGCTATCGAGGAGCCGATCGGCATGGTGTTCCTGGAGGCGCAGGCGCACGGCTTGCCCTGTATCGCCTTCGGCTATCGCGGCGTGCCTGATGCGATCGAAGATTCGATATCTGGCTTTGTCATTCCGCCCGGCGATGATGCGCTCTTCGTCAAGAGGCTTGGCGACATGATCCGCAACCGTGAGTTTTCCGCTAGGCTAGGTGCTTCTGCCCGCCGGAACTTTGACGAGCAACATGCGATGAAAACAGCTATGCTGACGATTGCTGATGCCTTTACATCCGTCGGCTTGCCCATCCCGCCTCGCTGAAACCAAGTCCGGTCGCCTCGAGACCTGCAACCACCGTCAGCCGATGGAGCAGCTTGCTGTCGTGGGAGACACGCCCGCTCCTCACCCCATCTGCGAACCGACCCGGTTCGATATACCGGCACGCCATGACCGAACCGGCGATCATGGCCAGCACGGGTTCCAGATTCTGTTTGAAAAACTGGCTGTAGGACCAGCGGAACCCCTGCTTGTCCGTGCGCTCCGCTGTGGGTAGATGCACAAAGCGCAGGAACAGATTGCGCAATTCGTGCTTGTTCCAGACGCCGTTGAACTTGGCGTGGTAGGGCGTGGTAGCCCAGGCCATCAGGCGATAGTCCAGGAACGGACTGCGGTTCTCGATGCTCGATGCCATGGCGTTGCGGTCGTTCTGCCAGAGCCATTCCTGCATGCGTCCTGCAGTCGCATCGCGGATCAACGCTTCGCCCAGAGTGCCCTCAAAGCCCAGCATCGGGTCATGAGAGGGCGTTGCAAGGAGAGTTGCCCGCATATCCCGGTTGAGCTCGGCCAGATCAAGATCCGGCAGTATCTCGCGCTCGGGTATCCAGCCGTTGCCGCCATCTTGATGGCGGAAGCTGCGCGGCATCGACGGGCGCACCGCCTCGATCCAGGCCCTGTCGCCAGCCATTTCAGCGTCGCGCAGCGCATAGGCGAAATAGCGGTGCCAGTAACCTCCAAAAATCTCGTCGGCACCACTGCCGTCGAGCACCACGCGAATGTCATGTTCGGCCACGGCCTTGTAGAGCGCATGCATGCCCAGCACATTGCCGATCAGCGGAAACGGCTTGGCCTGCGCCTTGCAGACCGCGAGGAACTGTTCAAGGCCCAGTGATCCATAGGGCAGCGGCACATTCAACGCCTCGATACCCAGCTGTTCGATGCACATCTTTGCATAGCGTGCGTCATCACTCTTGCCCGCATCTCCGGTGATGCAGACCACGTCCTGCGTCAGGCCGCGCGCGGCCAGCACGGACAGGATCAGCGAACTGTCGACGCCGCCCGACAGAAACAGCCCAACTTTGCGATCCGAGACAAGCCGCGCTTCAACGGCATCTGCCAAAAGGGGTGCGAGGGCGTCAGCGGTGAGATTATCTTTCGGTTGCCCGTTATTTACAGGGAAGGAGAAAGCGTATTGCTCTTCCAGCGCCCATGTCTCCAGATTGAGGCTCATGCTGTAGCCGGGACGAACATCGCGGATGCCTTCCAGATGAGTCTCGCCCGATGGATCGGGGAAGAGCCAGCCGTCAGCTATGAAGCTGTCGAGGGTAGCCGGACGCATGGCCATCGGCCGCCCCATCAGGGCCGCCAGCGCCGCTGGTTCCGACGCGAAATAGATGGCGTCGTCCTCCATGGCATAGAACAGCGGCTTCTTGCCGTAACGGTCGCGGCCCGCCACCAGCCTGCGGTTTGCCTGATCGAGCCAGCAGAAGGCCCACATGCCGTTAGCGTCACGCAACGCATTTCCGTCGCCGCGCATCAGCAGGCGCAGGAAAACCTCGGTGTCGCCTGTCGTCGCGAGGTCCATACCTGTTGCCAGCGCGCGGTAATTGTAGATCTCGCCATTATAGGCCAGCAGGTTCTCGCCGATGCGGAAAGGCTGGTTCGAGCGCGGATCAAGATCGAGGATAGATAGCCGCGCATGGGCAATTCCGGCCTCTGCGATGGCCTCGCCATTGGCTCCCTTGATCTGCGCAATCTCGAGGCCGCTGGCATCGGGCCCGCGATGCCCAAGCAGCCGCAAGGCCTCCTGAAGCCGGTTCCGGTCAACCCGGCCATGCCTCTGGATAGAGACAGCAAAACCGCACATGGTGATCTGCCCCGTTCAGCTGATGGCGGGTTCGGGCTGCGGCTCGGTCGGGGCATTCACACGTCCCAGCAGTGATCTCAATTCCTGACGGTCGCCGAAGGCATGGACAAGCACAGGGCTGGAACCATTCTTGTAATGAACTTGCCGCTCCGGGGTCGCAGGTGGTGAAAATCCGGCAGCCGTGATCGTACGTGTTGAAATCACGCAATCCGCCGCGAACTCCTTGGTGACTTCCTCCAGCCTGCTGGCGATAACAACGGCCTCACCGATCACCACCAGACGCTGTCCACCTGCATTGTCCTCGGCACGCGACAGGATGACTGCGCCGGAATGGATGCCGATTCCGACGCGGACGGGCAGCGGCAGCGCGGCGCGGATGTCCTTGTTGACAAGATGCACGGCCTTGAGGATGTCCGCCGCTGCATGCAGCGCGGCACGGCTGCCAGCACGTGTTTTTCCGTTCATGCCGAAAACTGCCATGATGCCGTCAGTCTGGATCATCGCGACACGCCCGCCTCGTGCCTCAACTGCCTGCATCATTTCGCCCATCACGCGGTTGAGCAGAATGATGACGTCCTCGGGAAGCTGATTTTGCGCCAGCGTTGCGAAGCCGCGTATATCGGCGAAGAGAACGGTCAACTCTTCTTCAGCGCCCAGTTCCAGGGAGCCGCCTGATATACCGGAGTCAACCGGCATCTGCTGCGTCCCAAGGAGAATGCGGACACCCAAATCGGCCTTAGGGCGTATCTGGCAGGCCAGCCGCACATGCTGCGACGCCCTGATCCTGTCCAGCATGCGCTGCTCGATGCCATTGGGTGGTTCAAGACCGCCCTGACCGTCGATGACCAGAACACGGCAGCTTGAGCAGCGCCCCCGGCCACCGCATGCGGAAGGGTGCGGAATGCCGTTGGCGCGGCTGATTTCGAGAAGCGTCATGCCAGGCGTCGCGGTCACTTCACCATGACCGGTGTAGCGTATCGCCACATGTGCAGTCAGGCGGCTCCGGATGAGCCTGAAAGCGATCCAGCCAACGGCCAGCGCAAGCACGGCAAGGATTGCCATGCGGCCATTAGTGAAGGCAGTGGACTGCAACGCCAGTTGTTCCGCCGTCCAGTTCTCCGGCGGCAGGGTAAGACGTGCCGCCTCGCGGCCGGCTGCAACGAAGCCTGCGAGAGCGAGGACCGGAATCAGGATCGCCACAATCGCGAGAACACCCTTCAGTGGCTTGTACCAACGGCGTATGTGGAAGGCGTAGTGCAATCCGATGATACCGTGGCTCCACACGATCACGAGCGCCAGCGACTGCATGAGCGCATTGGCAGGCCAGAGGTACTTTAGAACATTGGCGTAACTGTCATCGATGCCGACGGAACTCAGCACACGCGTGCCGACCACATGGCCGAGCAGCATGAAAGGAATCAGGACTCCCAGAACGATCTGCAGCGCTTCCATCAGCGGCATGCGCCATGTCCTGCGGCTGACGGCGCGGCGGATCGCCAGTGAGACGTGAACGGCAACGGCACCAAAAAGCAGCATGGTGCCTGGCCAGCTGCGCCAGACCATGATGCGCCATTCCTGCGCCACGCCCATCACGTCAACACCGAAGATACCGAGAGCATGGTTGAGGAGATGGCTGGTCACGAAAACCATCAGAATCACGCCCGACCACAGCCTCGACGATCTCTCGATCGTTCTCACACCATACCAGGGTTCATCCGCAACCATTGCATTCGCATTCTCTGGCAGGCTGGTACTCATCGGGATAATGCCTTGACATAGAGGTTGCTGGTTTCAAGCAAACGGTTCGCCAGTTCGCGGATCAGGGCCAGCGAGAACTGCGGGACCTGTGTCAGGAGATCGAGGAAGGTGCGCTTGTCGATCCTGAGAACAGTGACAGGCGTTTCTGCGATGATTGTCCCGGAATAGGGCTTGTCGAGAACGACGCCCATCTCGCCGACGACAGCACCGCTCTCGACCTGGGCGATCTGTACATCACCGTTGCCATCGTTGCGCATCACATTCGCCTTGCCTTCGAGAATGATGAAGACCGTGTCAGCGCGCTCACCTTCCGTCAGCAGACGGTCACCGATGCGGTAGCTGGCGCGCTGGCTGGCCAGCACGATCAGTTTCAGCTTGGCGGTATCCACATCCTTGAACATCGGGATGCGTTGCAGGGACGTCACGTCATTGGCCAGCATGTCTGCTCTCCTGAACGAGTTCCATGGATGTCTCGCGCTCCGGGCTGATGTCCACAATACTAGACATGTTCACTGCGGCTAATTTCCGATCCCCGGGTGCGCTGATCCGGCTCTGCGCCAGCCGCGATCCATCGAAGACCAGAGCCGTGTCGAATGTCGCGGCCTGCTCGATGTCGGACAGGGAAACAATCAGCGTACGGCCCGCCATCTCGGCGCGGATACCGGTCAGCATCTGGGCTGTCTCCGACGGGCTGAACGGACCGAATGCCCCGTCAATCACCACAATTGCCGCCTTGGGCAGGAGAGCCCGGGCCAGGGCAAGACTTGCGCGTTGCTCGGCCTGCAAGAACTTGCCGGAAGGCCCGACCTCGTGGGCGAGGCCAAGCCGGTTGATCTCACGATCAAGGCCCAGTTCGCGCAAGGAATCCCGGGCAATAACCTGCACCCGGTTCAAGGCATCGGGCGCATCGAAAGCGACCCGGCCAAACAGCAGATTGTCCTGTAAGGTTCCTGAAACCATATAGCGATCAGGCTGATAGAACTCGATGTCGGCGGCATAGGAGCGCGGCAAATGCCTGCGGAAGCTTTCGCGCGCCCTCAACAGCCGGGTGCGCAAATGTGGTGTGACAAGCTGCAGGCGATGCCGGGCCTCCACATAGGAGAGAGCCAGCTCGATCAAACGTGCCTGACCGTCCATCGCAAGCTTGCTGACGTTGCCGCGCGACCGGGCTTGCTCCGCCAGCCGCTGATACTCAGGCATGTCTTCCGCGCTGATGAAGGAGAAACGCGCGAAAAGAGGATCACCCGGTTCCAGATCAGCGAAGATTTCAATGGCGGTTTCCGCCATCGACAGGCCAATCTCGATCAACGGAAACAGCAGCGATTCCGCCTCGAGTATTGACCGGAGGTAGGGATCGGACGCGAAGCGGCCTTCCGTCAGCCGTGCCCCGATCTGGCGGCCAAACAACAGGTTTTCAGCCAGCGTCGCATTCTGGTTGAACCGGTCAGGGTCCAGCGGTTCGACCAGATGCATCAGGTCCTTGGCCGCGAGGTTCTTGAAGATCAGCTCCCGCGCTGCAGGAATGCGCGCGACAAGCTCCGGTTCGGATGCAGGATCGATCTTGCTCCTCAGACCCAGACGATAGACCTCTTCGGCAAGCCCCGTGCGGTCCAGAACAGCAAGTATACGTTCGTCCAATTCGTCCATCGAAGATACACCCGCGCATCGATAGTCTATCCAGCTTTCGTCTGGTGCGACCGCGGGGGTTCCGCTCAGCTCCGCTTCAAGGCGTCGTCGGCGCGCTGCGGCATCAGTGGCCTGGACGGCATCTTCTGGTTCCCGCCGCAACGGTGCGATCAGATTGTCCTTGAGAGAACCGGATGACAGGAACGGGTCTTGCCCGGCATAGGTCATCAACAGGCTGCTTCGACCGTGATTGGGGCCCGCCCAGGTCGCCGGTCCAATCGCTATCTTGCCGTGGTAATAGGAGGTCTGCCGCCCTAGGACCCGCGCCAGTGCGTCGCGACCGCTGCCTGATGAACCGACAAGGGCGATATGTCCGGGGCGCGGAATCGTCAGCGTCAGCGAATCGAGCAGGCTTGCGCCGCGCTTGTCAGCGACTTTCAAGCCGCTGATGGAGAGCGGTACGTCTTCCTCCGGATGTCCGATGGACTGTGACGTGTCTTCCTCCGGCAGCAATGTGGCCGGGAATTGTGCCGTGATCTGCTCATATTTCACCATCACATCAGCGCGGCTCTGGTCCCAGTCGATCAACTCCTTGATCGGCGGCGGCAGGTCCTTGTAGGCCGCGATGGCTGCCACGAGCTGGCCGATGTTCAATGTGCCTGACAAGGCCAGATAGCCGCCGATGACATAGAAGAAAAAGGGCGTGACCTGTGCCAGCAGATTGTTGAGATACTTGACCGCAAACTTGCGCTTGAAAAGCTTCACACGGATGTCGAACAGGGTGGCAAGACGCCCGCCGATCTCCGCGCGCGTGTAGGTACCTGAGCCATTGACCTGAATTGCCGGAGTCGTCTCGACGATTTCACCGACGCGGCCCGCGAGCTTACGGGATTCCAGCTGGCGCATCTGTGTCAGTCGAAGCTGCTCTCGCCGCAACGCGGGGATCACGATGGCCTGGATCAGCACGACAAAAAATGCCACCAGACCCAGCCAGAAGCTCTGGACAAGAATGAAAATAAGCGCGGTCAAGGCCTGCATCGACAGGAATGCCGGCAGGATGAACGCATCACCCGCAAAGCCACCGATCGGATCCACCTCGTCCTTGATGATACTGGCGGCTTCAGACGGTTTGACGCCGCGGATATCCTCGGGCCGGAAGCGCAGATACTGATCGAGCAGCACAAAGCGCATGCGGCGCAGCAGGCGCTCGCCCAGCACGCCTTTCATCACGTTGATGTAGTATTTGAAGGCACCGTTGATCATCACGAAGACGAGGAAGACGGTGCTGAGGCCCCACAACAGGCCAAGCTGTGTTACCATGAAACCTTCGGTCAGATTGATTGGGCCGCCCATGAAATCCGGCAATGGGAGGCTGATCTCGAGGAAGCGCACCATCGCATCAGGAGCAGAAAAGGCCTTGCCCTGAATGGCGTCGTTGATAATGCGTTTGGGAATGTCGAACGATGCGAAATAGAACGGCAGGGACAACATGATGATCACCAGCACGACAAGCTGCTGGCGGCGGCTATTTCTCCAGATGAAGCGGAATAGGCTGCGTTCCAAGTCGATCTCGTGATGCGGTCCCGTTACCGGGGCGTTTCTCTGCTTTAATGCGTTTTTAGTCCCGGGAGATGTTCCCCACGTTACAGGCAAGCGATAGGATGTGTCCAATGCACGAAAGCTATCATTGGGCGATGCTGGTCGATGAACTTGATCGGTGGCATGATGCCGGGCGCAAGGCGCGATTTTGGCTGCGCGATGACGACGTTCAGGAACCAACACCCGCACTGGATAAGCTGCTTCAAAGGCTCAGGTTCTATGGCGCGCAATGCCTGCTTGCCGTTATTCCCATGCGCACTGGGGAACCTCTCGCTGGAAGGCTGCAGGATGAACCTATGGTTCGGGTTGCCATGCATGGCGCCTGGCATACCAATCATGCACCGGCGGGACAGAAATCCGTGGAAACGCCTATCGAGCGCGGTATTGATCCGATCCTGACCGAGCTTGCAGCAGCGCGAGCCAGACTGATCACGCATTTCGGCGAAAGGGCGGGAGACTGGTATGTGCCGCCCTGGAACCGGATCGATAAAGCGGTGGTGGCCAGACTGCCTGATCTGGGGTTCAGCGCCGTTTCGACCTTCGCCGACAATCTGTTTCATCTCGGCCCGGCTCTCGCACAAGTGAACACCCATATCGACCTCATGGACTGGAAAGGGGGCCGTACCGGGCGGACCGAGGCAGCCGTTGCGATGGATACGGCGACACAACTCGCCCGTGCTCGCGAGCAGGGGTGGGCTCCGGTTGGAATCCTTGCTCATCATCTTGTTCATGATGCTACGGCCTGGTCTGTCATGGATGGGATCCTCGACCTCGTTTCACGCCATCCTGCAGCGATGTGGAGCGCTCCCGACGATCTGCTGGTGCAGATTGCAGTGCCAGACCGCATCTGAAGCCAGCGATAGCCGCTTGAAGACGTTGAAAACGCGAGTCATAACGAGAATCAGGGCGAGACAGGCAGGGAAGAGCGGATGGACCTTTGCTGCACAAACACCGATGCCGTGGGCGGACGCCGCTTCGGAACAGCCATCTCTCTTGCGGCCCTGTTTTTCGCGGGCCTGTTGTCCATCTCCAGCGCGCTGGCGGACCCTTCGCAACTGAGGCTGCGGGACGATTTCGAAGGTGAGAGTTTCGCGCCTGCCGGGGGGCTGTTCTACAAGGACAACGAGGAACAGCGCGCCGGCAAATACCGCACGCAGACCGATGTTGTCCGTTCGGGTAGCAAGGGGCTGGCGCTCTCCGTCGTCGCGCAATGCCGCCCGGATCAGCGAGGCTGCAGCGAGCGCGCCGAAGTCTGGGAGAAACCCGAGGTGCTAGCCACTTACGACAAGCCGCTCTGGTACGCGCTTTCGATGAAACTAGACGACACGCCGCCATCCGCAGCGCACCGATACGTGGTCGCGCAGTGGAAGCGGGAGATCAAGGCGGGGGCTGACGGTGACTACAGCCCTTTCCTGGCCATCCGGATCATCCGTGGCAATCTTGCGATCACCATCGATAGCGACTCAATGCCGTCCCGGCTGCGCGGTTCGCAGGACAATACACTGTCCTGTGCTGCCGGTGCGGCTCCCGCGATGCAGCGTGCAGCCGCGAAGCAGACCCGGGTTCTGGTGGCAGCTTCGGTGGAAGCAAAGCCAGACAGTTTTGGTGGCTATGACACCTGCGCCTCCGACATCGCCATCATCCGGCGTGGCGGAAAGCTACCGAAGGCCGAATCCCGCTGGATCGACTTTGTCGTCAAGGTCAAACCCGGTCCCTTGGGTAGCGGAGAAATCGAGATCTTCGCGGACGGTGCCTGGATAGTCTCGGTCAAGGGCCGCATCGGCCATGAAGGCCCCGGTCTTGGTCCCAATCAGTATTTCAAGTTCGGCCCTTACCGGGAGGGTGGCCAGAAGGATAGCTGGCAGGTCTTCTACGATGACTTCCGGCGTGGCCCGGTTTGCGAGGATGTGGCGGGACCGTCCGTCTGCGACCAGTTGAAAGCTCCCTGACCAGCAGCAAATCCACTGGCTTCACTCTTGGGCATTCAAAGGCCCGGCTTCTGGTACATGAAAACGCTTTTGCCCGTGGGTTCGCCGCTTCTCGCTATGGGTATGTTCGCCTGCTCCAATTCGTGCAGATCGAAGTGATCCTTCTGCCTGATGAGACAATCACTGCCCAGGATGCGCGCGAGTGTCTCCGGGAAATCGATGCGCCCGAAGCTGCGCATATGTTCCCCCTGCCGTGTCCGCATCTCGGACTCTTCGGTGGTCAAAGCCGGATCAATGCCTTCGACCGAAAAGTCACCGTGGATTGGTACGGAGAAAAGCATCACTCCGCCCGGTTTCAGCAAGCGCTTCATGTTTTCGAGAACGGGTTCCGCCGTGCATGGCAGGTGCTCCAGCACATGGCTGTGGATAATAAGATCGACAGAACCAGCCTCAAGCTTCTGGAGGTCAGTACAGAGATCCAGTTCGGTGACCTGGGCTCTCTCATTCCTGTAGAACTCAGGATACTTGTCATATGCCCGGTAATGAATGCCGGGCTGCTTTGAAAAATGCTCGATGAAGAACGCCTCCGGTGCGAAATGCGCCACGACAGAGCCCGGTTTGAGAGAAACAAATTTCTGCAGCGCCAGCCATTGGTAACGCCCCCGTTCCAGCGAGCCACAGGTCTCGCAGATCGCTCGGGGACGATGGTTGAAAACGCCAAACGCGCCTCCCTTGCATATAGGACAGGTCGGGTTGGGCAACTTCAGAGCTCCTGCTTGGGCGCAACACACTGCCTCTATTCCCATCAGCGCCGAAGAGGCAAATGACTTTCAGGCCATTACCGATTTGATTGTTGGAGGGGTGGCAGGTGGTTTTTCATGTTTTAAAGAAAACCTGCCATGATTTGCCTCCCTGCCCTTCTGCGGACTAACCTGATGCCTTCGAGGACAAAACTAAAAAAGCCCAATTTCATGCCAGCCCCGACGCAGCAAATCAGCGCGCCCGTCATCACCTTCTGGGGTGTGCGCGGTTCTTTGCCAGTGCCGGGACCAGCAACGGCTGTTTTTGGGGGCAATACGACCTGCCTTGAGGTTGAGACACCGTCACATGATGGCCCGCGCCGCTTCATCATCGATGCGGGCAGCGGAATGCAACCGCTCGGGCTGAGTCGCGACTGGAGTGGTATCAAGCGCCTTGATCTGCTCCTCACTCACCTTCATCACGACCATGTGATTGGTTTGCCGTTCTTCAACGCCATGTCCGCCAGGGACATCGTGATCCACGTCTGGTGCGGCAACCTCGGTGGAGAGACGGCCGAAGCGGCGTTGAGCAACATGTTCTCGCCGCCACTCTTCCCGGTGCCCCTTGCAGAGTTCCCGGCAAAATTTCATTTCCATGGCTTCAGGGCCGGTGCGACGCTGGACATCGAGGGCGTCAGCATTCGCACCGCACCACTTGAACACCCTTCCGGTGCCACAGGATATCGCTTTGATGGTGAGGCCGGTTCACTGGCGATCATCACCGATATCGAGCATCGCGTCGGTGCGCCCGATCCGGCCGTTATCGCGCTCTGCAAGGGAGTTGACACGCTCGTCTACGATTCAATGTTCGAGGAACAGGACTACGACCGCTGTCGCGGCTGGGGACACTCGACAGCGAAAGCCGGGATTGCGCTCGCGAAGGCAGCGGCTGTCCGGCAATTCGTGGGCTTCCACCATGCGCCAGAGCATGACGATACAATCATGGCGGACCGAGAACGCCGCCTCAGGGCTGCTTGGCCGGTATCGCTCATGGCACGTGAGGGCATGCGGCTCGTCTGCAGGCCTTCGAAGTGATCAAAGCTTCGTCTGCTGCAGTCTGGGTGCGACGGGAGAAATGGATGGCAGCTGCGTGACGCGGTAGGCGGGTTCACCGCCCCTGATCTCCGGCAAGCGGATCAAGTCGCCAAGCGGCAAGCCAAGAGCCTTGCGGACGGCTTCGGTAATGGCCAATGCGACCGGAGCATCGCCCGCACGACCCTTCAGCGCCGCCTGGCAGCGCTGGGCGATATTTACGGTCCGGCCTACGATCGTGTAGTCGATGCGGCCCTCGAAGCCGAGATTGCCGGCCAGCACACGCCCCGTATGAATGCCGAGCCGGACCCGGCAACTCGTGTTGTCCTGCCGTAGCCTGGCTGCGATCAGCGGTGTCAGGCGCTCCAGTATGCTGATGGCCGCGCCCCAGGCCGCATGGACATGGTTGGGATCCATTACTGGCGCGCCCCATACCGCCATCAGCCCGTCACCGGTATATTTGTCGATGGTCCCGCCGGTCGCCTCGATCAGGGGACCCATTTCAGCGAAAATGCCATTCAGATACGATGCGACCTCACGGGCTGACCGCCCGTCAGCAAAATTCGTGTAATTCGCAAGATCCATGAACATCACGGTTACCTCGCGGTCGGTGGCGGAACTTGCGGTCTCGTCCATCGCCATTAACTGACCAACGAGCGCACGCGGCACATAGGTCTGGAAGCGCTTGAGGGCGGTACCAGCTCGCGTCAATGCCTGACTGATATCACGAACCTCGGCCACGCGGCTTCCGGCGATCGACGGCCTGGTGACGGCATCGAAGTCAAGCCGTTCCAGAGCGCGTGCGGCATCCGCAATCTCTCCCGCAGGTCGCACAGCGCGTCGGCTGAGCAGATAGGCCAGGCCGACCACAAGAAGCAGCATCAGGCCAGAACCATAGAACAGGCCCTGAATCACCAGACGCTCGCGAAACGTTGCCAGGCTGCTGCGGTGGAAGCCTATCAGCCACGGTTCCATCCCATAGCCCGTAATACTCCGGTAGCTGTAAACCTGTGCCTGGTAACCTTCACCAAGCCAGCTCCAGTGGACCTGCGAACGACCGGGAATGTTCTGCGAAGGCTCGCGCGGATCATTCCACATGACCGCAAGTGCTGAATCCGACACCTCGTCCAGACGCGGCAGCCTGTCTTCCACAAGAATCTTATCCGGCAGCTTTCCCATCTTCACATTGCGGTGAACCAGCACACGGTCCCGGCCCACGAGCACAAACGGTGTGAGATCATCCTCCATGCGATCGAACACGCGTGCCACCGAGTCGGAAGTCAGGATTGTGATCAGAATGCCGTAGAGCTTCCCGTCGCGAACCACTGGCTGGAGGTGCGGGATAATGGCCTCTCCCAGTAGACGGCTGATCGTCGGATTGGCCCATGTTGGCTGACGATACGAATCCATCCGCTGCCAGATGCCATCGACGTTTCGAACTCCGCTGCGGTCGTTGAGCTCCTCGACACTTCCACCCTTGACCCAGCGCCTGAAGGGGCCAGTCGCCTCAAGCCAGCCAATCGAGACCAGCGAGCTCTGGCCCTGGGCAGCCCCTCTCATGAATTGCGAAAATCCTGCGCTGTCATCGGGGTTGGCATCGCCATCGCTGATCATTTTTCCGATGGCGACCATCTGTTCAGCTGTGCCATCGAGCGAGTTGCGCAACTGCTGCTCCAGCCCGTCCAGCATGGTGTCGCGATTCTGGGTCAGCAGACGACTGGTGTTGTCGCGTGCACCGAGATACCCCAGCGCCATGACAGGCAGCAGTGCCAGAGCCATAAGAAGACCCACGGCAAGGGGTGCCACGCGGGTCGCAGAGTAGGCGCGCTTGTGGATAGCGATGGGGTTTATCCGATCTTGCTGCTGCGGCACAACGCCCGTTGGTGAGTGCATGGGACTTTATCCAATATCCGTCAATCACACGAAATGAGGCGCATTTTGGCCCTTGTAGAGAAGAAAACCTTTCCAGTCCGGAATTTGATTGCGTGCTTGCCCTTCCAGCCCAAAATCTTCTTGCATCCGTCCGCTCAAGGGCGGCATTCTTGATTGCGAAGCATCTTGGAGTACGACGCATATGGCGCGGCATGATCAAAAAATTGTGAGACGCTTGAACCGCCGCCAGCTTCTGGTCGGCACAGTTGCTGCAGGGCTCGTTCCGACCGTGGGTCTGCAGTTCGCCGCTGCACAGAACACTGCGATTACGGGTCAGATCACGCTCATGGCCTATGCAGGCATTTTCCAAGACAATTATATGCGCACGGTCGTGGAGCCTTTCCAGAAAGCTTTCCCCAACGTGAAGGTGAATTACGCAGCGGGCGGCACTTCGGCGCAGATGCTGGGTACCATCCGTGCCCAGAAGGCCGATCCGCAGGTGGATGTGGTGATTTTCGACGTCTCCACCTCGGGCATCGGCAATACCGAGGGGCTGTTCTCGAAGATCACACCGGAGGAAGCGCCGTCGCTCAATGACCTACTGCCTGAGGCGCGCGCTGTGGGTGGCCCGTTTGGTCCTGCGGTCACCTTCGACCATCTAGTCCTGGTCTTCGACAAGCAGAACCTGAACCCGCCGCTGACCAAGCTCGCCGATCTCTGGCGGCCGGACCTCAAGGGCCTCGTGGCGCTGGCCGCTCCGCCCAACATCCAGGGCCTCGCACTCACTGCCATGGTGACGAAGATGGAGGGCGGAAACCACGCACAATCCATTGATGCGGGTATCCGCAAGCTGAAGGACCTGTCAGCTTCTGTGCAGACCTTCGAGCCCAACCCGGACGGCTACACATTGATCCTCAACGGAGTGGTGCGCGTCGCGACGGGGTGGAATGCTCGTGCCCAACTCTACAGCGATGAAACCAATGGTCGCCTCGGCGTGGTTCTGCCCCCGGAAGGCTCGGTCTTCCAGATCAACACGATCAACATTCCCGCAGGGGCGAAGAACCGCGCCGCGGCGGTCGCTTTTGTCAATTTCGCACTGTCCCGTGAGGCACAGAAAGCCTTTACGGAACGCATGTTCTACGCGCCGACCAATGCGAAAGCGGATGTGGCGGCTTCGGCTCTGGCCCGCACGGCGGCGTCGCCCGAGAACCGCCAGCGCATGATCCCGGTCGACTGGGCCGAGGTCGCTAAGGTGCGCGACCAGTGGAACAACCGCTGGCGGCGCGAGATCATCTCGGCGCGTTGAGCGCACGTCTTGACCGCGCATCTCACCCTCGCCTCCCTGTCGAAGCACTACGGTGAGACGGTTGCCGTAGCCGATATCTCTCTTGTGGTGGCCAAGGGTGAATCCGTGGCGCTGCTGGGTCCATCGGGATGCGGCAAGACGACGACTTTGCGGATGGTTGCAGGGCTGATCCAGCCGACTGGCGGGCGCATCAGCGTCACGGAGCGTGATATCACGGACATGCCCGCGCATCGGCGTAACATGGGCTATGTCTTCCAGTCCTACGCGCTGTTTCCGCATTTGAATGTCGCCGCCAACGTTGGCTTCGGGCTCGATGAGCGGGGGATTGGACGGGCCGAGCGAGACCACAAGGTGGGCCTCGCGCTGGAACAGGTGCGTCTCACGGGGCTGGCAGACCGCAAGCCGAAGGAACTGTCCGGCGGTCAGCA
The DNA here is from genome assembly GCA_031431475.1 of Hyphomicrobiales bacterium. Classification (GTDB taxonomy): domain Bacteria; phylum Pseudomonadota; class Alphaproteobacteria; order Rhizobiales; family Beijerinckiaceae; genus JADCCX01. The sequence continues at coordinate 47,695 of JANPDL010000031.1, read as the reverse complement.
GCAGCGTGTCGCGCTGGCGCGGGCGCTGGTGATCGAGCCGGATGTGCTGTTGCTGGATGAAAGCCTCTCCAACCTGGATGCCAAGCTGCGAGATGCCATGCGCATCGAGATCCGCGACCTGCAACGCGCGCTCGGCATCACCACGCTCTTCGTTACCCATGACCAGACCGAGGCGTTGACACTCTGTGATCGCGTGGCTGTGATGAACGCTGGCAGAATTGAGCAGCTGGCGGACCCGCGCACCATATACGACCGCCCGGCGACACGCTTTGTGGCGGATTTTGTCGGGCGCAGTTCCATCCTGCGCGCAATGCGGACCGTGGAAGGCGGAATTGCGCTGGGCGGTACGCCGATTTCAGTTGTAGGTCCCCTCCCCGCCGGGGCCGAGCTTGATGTGTTCCTGCGCCCGCAGCGTATCGTGTTGGGAGCCCCCAACGCCAAAGCTGGGCCGGACCAGAACAGCTTACCCGGCACTATCCGCGGCCACGTCTTTGTCGGTGATCGGCAGGAGGTGCTCGTCGATACCCCAGCCGGGCGCGTGATGGTCGAGACGGCTTCCGGGGGCATTGCTCCCACTACAGGCGATACCGTATCGCTGATCTGGTCGGCGGCAGACACACTGTTCTTTCCGGGGATATCTCCTTGAACGCCCCAACTGCTGCCGGGCGGCTCGCGGGTATAGCCCTTGTTCTGCCAGCCGCGCTGCTGTTGACTGTGCTCTATGTGCTGCCGATGCTTGGCCTTGGGCGCATGGCTTTCAACGAGACGGGGCCGACGGGTGCCATGGTCCCCGCCCTATCGCTGGCGACCGTCAAAGCCTTACTGGAAGATTCGTTCACGCTGGAAACAACTTGGAATTCGCTCTGGCTGTCGTTTGCCTCCACGACACTGACGCTGCTTATGGCCTATCCGCTGGCATTGTTCCTGCACCGCACGACATCGCGCTTCAAGGCGCTGCTGACAGTGCTCGCCGTTGCGCCCATGCTGGTCTCGGGCGTGGTCCGCGTCTTTGGCTGGCTGGCCCTCCTGGGGGATCGCGGCCTTGTCAATGCGATGCTGATGGGGCTTGGTGTGACCAGCGGCCCAGTGCGCCTCGTTTATAATTACATCGGCGTCACGCTGGGTCTGGCGGAAAGCCTGATGCCCTACATGGTCCTTGCGCTGCTATCTGGTTTCGGACGGCTGGACCGCGCCTGCGAGGAGGCAGCAGCAAGCCTGGGTTCGCCACCATGGCGCGTTTTCTGGCGCGTCACGCTACCGCTCAGCCTGCCTGCGGTGGTGCTGGGCTATCTGCTGTGCTTCGTGCTGGCGATGAGCGCTTATGTCACGCCCAAGCTGCTGGGCGGTGGGCGGGTGTTCCTGCTCGCCACGGAAATCTTCGATCAGGCCGTGACCAACGTGAACTGGCCTGCTGCGGCAGCCTTGGCGCTTTACACGCTGATGCTGGTGATGCTGCTGGTCTCGGCCTATGCGGCGCTGACCCGGAGGGTCGAGGCATGAGGGAGGGAGCGGGGCCTGTGCTCGGTGGTCTGGCCGCGGCGGTCTACGCGCTGCTGCTGGCACCTGTTGTCGTGGTGATATTCATCTCCTTCTCGGCGGACAGCTTCATCGTCTTTCCGCCCTCGGGCTATTCGTTGCGCTGGTATGAGCGGCTGTTCTCAAGCGAAGCCCTGATGCGGGGTCTGCGGCTTTCGCTCGTTCTGGCAGCCATTGTCACAGCGCTGTCGCTGCTCGTGGGCGTGCCCGCGGCCTATGCGATCGCCAAAGATAAAGTGCCCGCTTCCGCCGCGCTGAAGGCATTTTTCCTCGCGCCTCTGCTGCTGCCTACACTGGTGCTGGGTCTGGCTATGCTGATGGCTTTGCAGCCATGGCGGTTGACGGCCACGCTGACGGGACTGACGCTCGGCCATATGGTGGTGACGGTGCCTTTCGTGATCCGCCTGATGGTCACGACCTTCTCAACCCTGCCGGAAGAGGCAGAAGCCGCTGCGGCGAGCCTGGGTGCGACGCCATGGCGCGTCTTCCGGCGGGTGACACTGCCGCTCGCACTGCCGGGACTGGGCGCATCCGCGTTTCTCGCCTTCCTGCTGTCCTTCGACGAAACCGTGATCTCGTTGTTCCTTTCCGGCCCCCGTGCCTCAACCCTGCCGGTCGAGATGGTGCGCTATGTCGAAGGCCGCACCGATCCGCTGATTGCAGCGCTGTCCGTGCTTCTCGTGGCGGGAACGCTGGTGATCGTGCTGCTCGTGGAGCGCATGGCGGGGCTGACAAAGGTGGTGGGGCGCTAAACCACCACATCCCCTTCCGGAATCGGTTCGCCCTTGGCAACCCGTTCCATGTTGGCGAACATGCGCCGCACAGTTGGCTCGAAGGTGTCCGCAGTGCTGGCTGCCAGATGCGGCGTGAGCGTCAGGTTGTCGAGCCCGATGAGCGGACTGTCCGGTGGCAGCGGCTCCACCGAGAACACATCCATGGCCGCCGCCGAGATCACCTTGCGGCGCAGCGCATCCGCCAGATCGTCCTCGACCACCACGCCACCCCGCGCCGCATTGATCAGCACTGCCGTTCGCTTCATGCGCGCGAAGGCTGCGGCATCGAAGAGGTTGGCGGTTTCCGGCGTCAGCGGGCAGTTGAGGGAAATCACATCGGATTGCGTGATAATCTCCTCGATGCTGGCGGGAATGACGCCCAGTGCCTCCTCCTCGGCCACGGAAAGCCGTGTCCGCTTGGCATAAAGAACACGGCAGCCGAAGCCCTTGAGCAGGCGTGCAAGAGTCTGACCGATGGCACCCAGTCCCACGATCCCCACGGTCTTCTGCGACAACAGGAAGGTTTCACCCGGTAGCTTGCCCGGACCATACCATTCGCCGCCCATGAGCTTGTGGTGGCCGTAGGCGGGGAAACGCAATGCCATCAGCATCATCGTCAGCGTAAACTCCGCCACCGCGACGGCATTGCTGCCCGTGGTGCGCGCCACGCGAATTCCCATCAGCCGCGCTGCCTCGATATCGATATTATCGACGCCGACGCCCCATTTGTGCAGCAGCTTCAACTGACGGGCGGCACCCAGCACATCCGCGCTGACACCAACTTGTCCGGCGATGGCGAAATCTGCATCGCGGATGACTTCCATCATGTAGGCGTCGCCGCGCCCGGTTCCATAGTCGAATCTGAAGCCTTCGGGCAGCAAAGCGCGCATCTGCTGCGCTCTTTTTTCGGTGCCCAGATCAAGCAGGATGATACGATACGTCATGCTTTGCCTTCCAAGGTCATGCTTTGTGTTCCAGTGAATCCTGAACCATTTTCGTGGCACCCGAGAGATCGCCGAGTTTCTCGCCGCTGCGCACCCGTTCCTGGTTGCGCTCGCCGCGCTCCTGCCGCGCAATGGCGGCTTCCGCCACCGCATCGGCTTCCGAAGCGGGCAGCACCAGCACGCCGGATTCATCCGCGAGGATCGCATCGCCCGCTTGCACCACCGTGCCGCCGCAGGAAATCGGCAGGTTGAGCATCCCGCCCAGATTGTAGAGCCGTGTGGTGATGGGCGCCATGCCCCGGCACCACATGGGGAAATCCGAATCCTCAATCTCGGCCAGATCCGTGCATGGACCATCGACGATGCCCGCCACTGCTCCAGCGGCTTTCGCGGCGATGGTAACGCCGCCACCCCAGCAGGCGTGGCGGTCGTCACCCAAACGGTCGATCACGAGGATATCGCCCGGCCTCAGCAAGCCCAGCGCATGGTGCAGCAGCGTCGAATCCGGCCCCGGAATCGCCAGTGTCACGGCGGTTCCCACCACACGCTTGCTGCGCAGGAGGGGCTGGATACCACGATCCATAAAGCCCCAGTGGCGCGAATGGCCCACCGTTGCCGTCTCTACCCTCATCAGTTTGGCCACGAGTTCCGGTGCAATCTGCGCCGGCATGGGATTGATCCTGTAATCCGCCATCTTCGCCTCCTGTTAGGCCATCCGCGCAGCAAAATGCGCCGCAAACCGCGCGCAGATATCAGCGAGCTTGTCAGCCAGCAGCTTGCCGTTCTCCGCCGAGCATAGGCGCGGATCGCCCTTGCCAACGCCCTGCGTGTAGACATCATCATACTCGTTGGGGAGGCCAACCTCGGCTCCTTCGAAGGACGCCGTGCCTAGCCCGGTGAAAGGCAGGTCGAGCAAGGGATCGCGCTTCAGCGCTGTGCTCACGGGGATCATGTCCGGGCGCATGATCTCCGGCATCAGATGCAGGCCGATGCTGGTGAGCGGATCGGCCCCATGGCCTGCCACCTTCGTGGAAAGCTCCGCGCCCAGCAGGCCAGGCATCAGCGCATAGGCTATGCGCCAGAGATAAAGGCTCGGCAGCACGAGTCCCTTGTCCCGTTGCACGGTGCGCGCCACCTCAAGGATCGGCCCCACATTGCCGCCGTGGCCGTTGATGACGATCAGTCGGGTCAGGCCGTTACGGTGCAGCGACGCCACCATATCGGTGATTACGGCCGTGAGCGTGGCGGGCGTGATGGCGATACCGCCCACCATGGGGCCGAAGAAATCCGCGCCACCAAAGGCCAGAACCGGTGCCACGACCGTGCGCGTGCCTGAGGCGGTGGCCCGCACCGCAGCCAGTTCGGCGATCTTCTCCGCCTGCAGATAATCGCCCATGGGAGCGTGCGGACCCTGGTCTTCCTGGCTGCCCATGGGCAGCAGGATGACGGGATTGGAGGCGTAAAGCTCACGCGCCTCGCCGCCGGTGATCATGCCCATGTGGACCTTGGGACTGGTGACACTCATCATGGCTTCTGATTTCTCCGTGTTTTGGTTGTTCAGGCAAGTTCATGGTGCCGAAGGCAGGCAACAGAATGCCCCTGACCGATAGTATCCAGCACCGGCACGATACGCGCACAATCATCGATTGCGAAAGCACAGCGTGTGCGGAAAACGCAGCCGGAGGGCGGGCTGGACGGGCTTGGCGGATCACCAGGCAGCAGGATGCGCGGTGCGGTCCCGGCTTTGCGGCGGACACGCGGCGTAGCCGAGACGAGCGCGCGGGTGTAGGGATGGCGCGGGTGATCCAGCACCGTGTTTGCCGGTCCTTCCTCCATCACGCGACCCAGATACATCACCATGACACGGTCGCAGAGGTGGCGCACGACGGCAAGATCATGGCTGATGAACAGCATGGCAAGATTGAGATCGCGCCTGAGCTGATCCAGCAGCTCAAGTATCTGTGCCTGAATGGACACATCGAGTGAACTCACCGGCTCGTCTGCCACAATGAACTCCGGGCCTGCGGCGAGCGCCCGGGCAATGCCGATGCGCTGGCGCTGACCACCCGAGAACTCGTGGGGAAAGCGCTCGGCATGGACGGGATCGAGCCCCACCAAAGCGAGAAGCGCGCACACACGCTCCATCTGTCCGGATGCCGGCACAAGCCCGTGGATCACCAGACTATCGCCGATCTGCTCGCCGATACGGCGACGGGGATCAAGGCTGCCGTAGGGGTCCTGAAAGACAATCTGCATGCGACGCCTGAGCGCTCGCCATTCCGCAGCCGGGAGGTCAGCTAACGGGCGGCCATCGAAGTGCACGGCGCCAGCGCTGGGCTTCAGCAGTCCAAGAAGCAGGCGGCCGAGTGTGCTCTTGCCGGAACCACTTTCGCCGACCACACCAACCGTCTCTCCCCGACCGATAGCAAGACTGACATCGCAGACCGCACGCACCACTGACGCACGGCCAAGAAACCGCTTGCGGCTGAAGCTGGCGGACACGGCCTTCGCCTCGATGAGCGGTTGTTCAGCGATCATGCGCTGGCCTGTGCGTGGGCAGGCGCAACCAGAAAACACCGCACCTCGCGCCTGGCCTCAGTCCGCTTGAGTGACTGCGGTGAGGCGCAGCCCTCTATGGCGACAATGCAGCGTGGGCGAAAGCGACACCCCTCGGGAAACGCATGCGGCGGAGGAACAGTGCCAGGGATGGGCCGGGGTGGCGTATCACCTTCGGGAACGGCCGCCAGCAGCGCCTTCGTGTAAGGATGCAGCGGTCGGGCAAATACATCGGTGACATTGCCTGCCTCGACGACCTGCCCAGCATACATCACCATCACCCTGTCGGCGATCTCGGCGACGACGCCAAGGCTGTGGGTGATGAAAATGAGCGACGATCCGCTCTCGCGCTTCAGGTCTGCGAGCAGATCGAGGATCTGTGCCTGCACAGTGACATCGAGCGCTGTTGTCGGCTCGTCCGCAATGAGCAGGGCGGGCTTGTTGGCGACTGCCATGGCGATCATCACGCGCTGGCGCATGCCGCCCGAAAGCTCATGCGGCCAGGCGTCGAGCCGACGCTCCGGGTCAGCGATGCCGACGCGACGGAACAGCGCAAGCGCTTGTTTCCGCGCCTCCGCGCGTGAGACGGTCTGGTGCGCGAGGATCGCCTCGACCACCTGATCGCCCACTGTGTGCGCCGGGTTGAGGCTGCTCATGGGGTCCTGCGGAATCATCGCGATGCGATTTCCGCGCATCTGGCGCAAGGCCTCAGGGTCGAGCCGTAGTAGATCGGTTCCATGGAAGGATATGGCACCGTCTCGGACGACTGCCGTTGGCGGCAACAAGCCCATCAATGTTGTCACCGTGACAGATTTGCCCGAGCCGCTTTCGCCGACAATGGCCAGTGTCTCGCCGGGTGCGACGCTGAAGCTGACATCATCAACGGGGCGGATAATGCCGCGCAGTGTGGCGATGTCCACGGAAAGATTGCTGACGGAAAGACCTTTTGTCTCAATCCGCTCCGGAGCTCGCAATCCGGGCAGGACCCTGTCGATCAGCGTGGGTGGTGTCATTCCACGCCCTGCGCTTTTGGGATCGAAAGCATCGCGCAAGGCATCGCACAGCAGGTTGAATGTCAGGATTGTGATCGTGAGCGCAAGGCATGGCCACAGCAGAAGCAAGGGTGCCTGTTCCATGGTAGCCCGCGCGCCCCGGATCATCAGCCCCCATGATGGCGTTGGCGGCACAACGCCGAGGCCCAGAAATGACAATCCGCTTTCCACCACGATGGCCGCCGCAACCGTGAGCGAGAACTGCACCAGCAATGGGCTGGCGATGTTGGGTAAAACCGTGCGCCAGAGGATTCGCGGCGTGCTGGCACCCAGCGCCCGCACTGCCGTGACATAATCCTGGTTGCGGGCGGACAGCACCTCACCATATGTCACTCGGATGAAGCCCGGCGTGTAGAGAATGGAGAGCATGACGATCAACGTCGTGACACCGGGTCCCATGATGGTAACGGCGAGTAGTGCCAGGAGGATCGGCGGAAAGCAGAGGATGATATCGGCGAGGCGCACGCTGACGAAGGCCATCACACCCCTGAACCAGCCGCCGATCAGTCCCAGAAAAATGCCAGCCAGAGCCGCGATGACCGCAGCGGAGAAGGCCACGAACAGGCTGGTCCGCGCACCCCAGAGCAGCCGCGAGAAAACGTCGCGTCCGAATTCATCGCGCCCCAGCGGAAAGCCGGGCAGAGATCCCGACAGACGGTTGGGCACATCCTGACGGACAGGATTGGACAAACCCAGCCACGGAACCGCGACAGCAATGACGATGAGCGCCGCAAGCAGACTTGCGGGCCATAGCAAACGGGCAGGCAACAAAAACTTGGCAGGCAACAAGAACTTGGCAGGCAGAAGACGCGTCATCCCGTGCGCACCCGAGGGTCGAGCACGGCATAGAGCAGATCGACGATCAGGTTGATCAGCAGAAACAACCCAGAGATGGTCAGCACGATACCCACCACCATCGGATAGTCGCGGGCTTCCACAGCGCGGATCAGCGGCGTCGAGAGGCCGGGCCAGTTGAACACGTATTCGACCAGCACTGTGCCGCCCAGCAACGCGCCCATATGCAGGCCGAGCACTGTCAGCACCGGAGCGAAAGCATTGCGCAGCACATGATGCAGCATCACGCGGCGCTGCGTCAGACCCTTGGCGCGGGCCGTACGCACATGGTCCTTCGGCAGCGTGTCGAGCACACTCGCCCGCGTCATGCGGAAGATGATGGCGACCAGCCCCTTGCCGATGACGATGGCGGGCAATGTGAGCAGCAACAGATGCTTTGCAGGATCGCTGGAGAAGGCAACGTACCCGCCCGCAGGCATGAGTTTGAGCGTCTGCGCCAGCAGCAGGATCAAAAGTGTGCCCAGCACAAATACCGGCACCGCCATCACCAGCGCCATGAAGCCCGACATGATCCGGTCAAAGGCGCCGCCCGCATGGATCGCTGCATGGAGACCGGCCGGAACACCCAGCACGAGCCCAATCAACGTGCCCCCCACGATGAGCTCCAGCGTGCGTGGCAGGCGCAGCGCGATCTCGGCAGCAACGGAATAATCATCGACGAGCGAGCGTCCAAGATCGCCTTGGGCGAGATCCTTGAGAAAGCCAAGGTACTGGACATGAAGAGGCCGGTTAAGGCCGAGCTTTTCCCGCAATTCTGCCACGGCAGCGGGGTCGGGTGTGATGCCTCCGGTCGAGAGCAGAAGCTCCGCCGGATCACCTGGCACCAGATGGAGCGTCAGGAACACAATCGTGGCGACGGCAAATGCCAGCATGATGGAAGTCGCGACCCTGCCGAGCAGATATGCCATCAGCTGATGGTCGTCTCGGTTAGCATCAGGCCCGACGAGGTTGACAATGCACCGGGAATATTGGTGAACCCCGTGACGCGCTTGTCCATGCCGTAACCCTGTGCACGCCACGCCAGACCCACAAGCGGAACCTCCTCCAGTGCCGCCCGCTGCATGTCCTTGTAAATAGCGACGCGCTTTGTCTCGTCAAACTCGGCGCGGCCTTTCGCCAGCAGATCCACGGTGCGCGGCGCGCTCAGACCGAACGAACGGCCATGGGTGGGCGACAGCGATGTGTCCATGATCACGCTGAGACCATCGGGATCATTGTTGTCTGCAGCCACGCCATGGATCGCGATTTCATATTGTCCGGTCGAGCCCAGTCGCACCCGCGTCGACCAGTCGGGCAGGCGCAAGTCGCACTGGATGCCGATGGCGGCGAGATGCTGCTGCACCACCTCCGCCGTGTCCTTGTGCATGCCGAACTGTGCTGTTGCCAGCATCACCGTCTGGAAGCCATTTGGCACGCCTGCTGCCGCGAGCAGGCGCTTCGCCTCGACCAAATCATAGCGCCAGCCACGCGACAGTTCGGGATCGTGCCACGGCGTGCCTTCCACGATGGGTACGCCTTCCAGTATCTTTCCGCGACCGAAGAAAGCCGCCTGCACAATGTCCTCGCGCCGGACGGCGTGGGCCACGGCGCGGCGGACACGCGGATCGGTAAAGGGTCCCTTTGATCCGTTGAACAGGATATCCATGAACGGCCCATACTGGGTGTCGAGCTTGAGGCGCGGATCGGCTTCCACCGCGCTCATCGATTGCCACGGTACATACTCGATCATGTCGATATCGCCGGATTTCAGCGCGGCGAAGCGCAGGTTCTCGTCGGCGTAGACAACGAAGCGCAACCGTTCGATGCGCGGCAGGCCCGTGCGAAAATAGCGGTCAAAAGCGACAAGCTCGATTGATGTGCCGCGCTCCTGCGTATCAAGCCTGTAGGCCCCGCAGCCAACGGGCTCGTTCGCGGGCGAACCCTTCCAGACGACGGGCATGTTGTAGTTGCCAAACCAGCTGGGCAGCGTCGCCACGGGCACCTTGGTATAGATGCGCACGGTGCGCGCGTCAGGCGTCTCGACGCGGTCCACGCTTTGGAACTGGCCGCGCATATACGCCGTGGATTTTTCACCTGCGATCTGTTCGATCGTATACTTCACATCGGCTGACGTCACCGGCTCGCCATTGTGGAACACGGCATTGGGGACAAGCTTCACCACCCAGGCGCCGTCTGTATCGCGAGCGAAGCTCTCGGCAAGTTCCCCCACCATATTGCCAAGTTTGTCATAGGTTATCAGCCGACCATGGATCAGCATCTTGATGGTGCCGGCCGATGCCCCGGTGCTGACCCAGGGTTGCAGGTTCGGCGGCCATGCTGACAATCCGAAGCGCAGCAGAGGAGCACGTTGCGCCGATGCCCCCTGCATCAACCCGGAGGTGGCCAGCAGTGCCATGGCTCCTGAACTCCGGATGATATCCCGTCTGGATAAAGCAAGCATGCGCCACTCCCCTTCGTTTTGCCAGAAAGTACGATGAATCAATGTGGGCGGAGCAGGGAACTCCCGTCAAGGTTGTTGAGGGCGTCTCGTGTTCTATCAGGCATTACCCGGTCCGCGCCGGGTAACGTCGCCATAGACCTCGGGCATGGTGGCGAGGTCATGGTGTACGAGATCGCGCACGGTCATCAGCCGGTGGGAATGGCTGCCGTCGGCGTGGAACAGATGCTCCAGATAGCCCACCGGTTTGGCCCCGTAGGATGGCTGCCACGGATCGCCGATCACGAAAGATGCCGCCGGTCCCCAGATGTGGTGGCTGCCTGCGATCTGCACATCGCGGTATTGATGGATATGGCCGCACAGGATCAGCTGAGGGGTATCGTCGCCCGTGGCCTGCATCAGCTTGCGGCGCGCCTGCAAGGTGGTGAAGCGGTTGCTGATCAGCGGGTCTTCAAGGTCAAGATCGCACAGTGGCTTGTGCATGATGATGGCTAGTGCCCGCCCTCCCCGCTCACGGGCAGCCTTTTGCAGCATTGCAGTCTGGCCTTCGTCGCCTGACAGGCCGGTGCCGACAATGAGCGAGTTGAGGCCGACGAAGCGCCATCCCGGCAGATCAAGCGTCCAGAAATCTATGCCGATCCGCTGGCGATAGCGCGCAAGGCTCGCTTCATCCACCCAGACACGGTCCGGAATATCGGGATGCTCGCCGACATCGTGGTTGCCCGGCACAACATGGGTTTCGAGGCCGAGAGCCTTGTGGGCGTCTTGCGCGAGGCCAAGATCACCATTGTCCTTCTCGCCATAAAGCCCGAGATCGCCGGTGTTCAGCACGATATCTGGCCGTGACGTGCGCAGATCCTCCATCAGCCGGTCCATGTTGGCATTGAAGAAAGGCTTTTCCGGCGAAACATGCAGGTCGGAGATCTGGGCGATGCGTACCGTCATGATTCAATCTCGATCAGGATAGGCTGGTGATCGGAGACGCGCGTGTCCTCGTCGCAGGTGATACGGCGGATACGCGGGGCAAGGTCTTCGGTGATGAAGATGTAATCGCAGCAATGCGGGGTGCCGTGGGTCTGATCGGCAATGCAAGATGTCAGCGGATGCGGCTTGTCGCCGTTCAGGACTTCCCAGCTGTCGACAAGACGCGGAAATCCCTGATCAAACGGGTCGCTGATATGCTGTTTCAGTGGATCATGCGGCTTCATGTTGAAATCGCCCGTGAGGATGGCTGACATGGTGGATGGCGTGCGGGCATAGGTTCCCGCCCCGTCGCTGCAGAGTGTTGCCATCCGCGCACAGGCGCTGGCGTGAATATCGCGCAAGGCCTCGACCTGTTGCTGGCGGATCGCGGAGTGAGAATATTCAAGATGCGTCGTCATCAGCCGCAGCGGGCCTGAAGCGCTCGTAACCACCGTCTCGATCAGACCGCGCGGCATGTTGTTGGTCTCCACCGCTGGCCATGGCAGAATGTGCCGGAGCGCGTGCACGACGGGCAGGCGCGTCAGGATCATGTTGCCGAAGCGTTTGGGCCTGTCTGATGCGTCGCGTGTTTCAAGCGCCACGCCTTCAATCGCCTGATAGCTCGGCAGAAGCTCGGCAAAGGCCGCGAACTGGTTCATGCCGGGCGATGCCTTCAGTTCCGGCCAGTTGTCCGCCACTTCCTGCAGGCAGAGCACATCAAAATCCGCCATGGATCGTGCATGATTCACGATCCGTGCGGGATCCATGATGCCGTCCGTGCCAAGTGCCCACTGGATATTCCAGGTGATGAGCTTCATCAGCGCACGCCAGCCCGCATGAAGCTTTGCACGAACTGGCGCTGGAACAGCAGGAATGCGATCAGCAGTGGACCGGAAGTCATCAGCGTCGCGGCACAGATCACCGACCAGTCAATGCCCTGATCGGGGGAGGCGAAGATAGCGAGACCCACCGTCAGCGGCCGCGTGCTGACTGAATTGGTGATGATCAGCGGCCAGAGATAATTGTTCCAGTGGAAGCTGACGAGCACCAGCCCGTAAGCGAGGTAGATCGGCTTGCCCAGCGGGATATAGACGCGCCAGAGCACGCCCAGCGTGGAGCATCCCTCGATCCGCGCGGCTTCCTCGAAATCTTTCGGGATGGATTTGAAGGTCTGGCGCAGGAGGAAGATGCCGAAGGCCGAGGCGAGATAGGGCAGCGCGATGGCGGGCAATGTGTCCACCAGACCCAGCGAGCGGATGGTGATGTAGTTCTCCAGAATGAGAATATCGGGCGAAACCATCAACTGGATCAGCACCAGTGCGAACAGGAAGTCGCGCCCCCTGAAATCGAAGCGCGCAAAGGCGAAGGCGGCCAGCGTGCACAGGATGAACTGGGCGATCAGTATACCTGTGACGAGCAGTACCGTATTGAGGAAATAGCGGGCAAAGGGCGCTGCATTCCAGGCCGTCGCAAAGTTTTCCAGTGTCAGGGGCGCGAACAGGTCGAAGGTCGCGACATAGGCGCTGGGGTGAAAGGCCGTCCATACGGCAAAGAGCAGGGGCAGCAGCCAGAGCAGGCCAAGCATCCACGCCGCAAGTGTTTCCAGCCATTCGCCCGTTGTGTCGTGATGGTCGATGAGGCTCATTCGTAATGCACCCGCTTGTCCGTGAGCAGGAACTGGCCAATCGCGATCAGGGCGAGGATGGCCAGCAGTACCATGGTCAGGGTTGCTGCATAGGCCTGATCGAAGAACCGGAAGCCAACGGTGTAGATATGAAACAGCAGCACCGAGGTCGAATTGTCAGGACCACCGCCGGTCATGACAAAGATATGGTCCACGAGGCGGAAAGCATTGATTACCGCATTGACCATGACGAACAGCGTTGTCGGCATCAGCAAGGGGAAAGTGATGCGCCAGAAGAAGGTCCAGCGGCTGGTCCCCTCGATGGAGGCCGCCTCGCGCAGGTCAGGCGAAATGTTCTGGAGGGCGGCCAGATAGAAGATCATGAAGAAGCCGGCCTCCTTCCACACGGCGACAACAATAAGGCACCACAGCGCTGTAGACTGCGTGCCCAGCCAGTTCACTCCCACAATGCCGAAGGGCTTCAGAAGCTGATCGATAAGCCCATATTGCGGATTGTAGAAAAACAGCCAGATGTTGGCGACCGCAATCATCGGCAGTACGGTCGGTGTGAAATACGCCAGACGCACAAAGCCCTTGCCCCGGAGTTTGCCGTTGACGAACAGCGCCATGATCATCGCCAGCGCAATCGAGATCGGCACGGAGGTCAGGGCATAGACCGCGTTGTTCCACAGTGCTTTCCAGAAGATCGGATCGGTCAGCATCGCCTCGTAATTGTCGAGACCGACAAAGCGTGACGGGCGGCGGGGGCGTGGGGTCGAGTAGAAGCTGTGAATAAAGGTTGTGATGATCGGGATATGCGTGAACGCTGCCAGCAGGACGCAGGCCGGAAAAACCAGCAGCCAGGCGTGAAGGGAATTGCGGGAACCTGTCATGCGTTACACCGGAAGCGCCGATCCCTTTGATGCGAGGATCGGCGCAGTCCAGCCTGTCATACCCTCACTTGTAGGCTGCGAGCACGCGCATGGCTTCCGCCTGCGCCTGCTTCATCGCGGCTTCCGCCGGTTTTGCACCGGTCAGCGTGGCCTGTATCGCATCATTCATGAACTTGGTGACACGCTGGTTTTCGTGCACCGTCAGTTCCGGAACCGCATGCTGGAGCTGGTCACGCGCCACGATGGCCTGCGAGAAACCGTCGGTATAGGTCTTCAGCGTCGGCGTGGCATAAGCTGCTGCTGACGTCGCAACATAGCCCGTCTTCACCGACCAGTCGGCTGCGATATCCGGCTGTGTCATGAATTTGATGAACTTGAACGCCGCTTCCTGCTTGGCCGCCGATGTGCCCTTGAAGACATAGAAATTGCCACCGCCGGTGGGTGCCCCGTTCTGGCGCATGCCGGGCAACCATGCCACGCCGAACTCGAATTTCGCGTTCTGCCTGATGTTGGTGAGGTTGCCTGTGGTGTGCCAGATCATCGCGGCCTTGCCCTCGAGGAAGTCGCGTGGCGTCGCACCCCAGGAGATGATGCCGGGCGGGTGGCTGGCATCGACGCGCGACAGGTCATACCAGTTGCTGGCGGCCTCGATGACCTTCGGGTCATCATAGGAGACCTGATTGCCCTTGGCATTGCTGAGGCGCACGGCGTTGCCGGTTGTCATGCCGGTAAAGAGCCAGCCGGTGTTGCCGTCCGACGGAATCTGGATACCCCATTGCGTGACAGCCCCTGAAGCGTCCTTCTTTGTCAGCTTCTTCGCCATCTCGCGCATTTCGGTCCAGTTCGATGGACCCTTGTTCGGATCCAGACCGGCGGCCTTGAACGCATCCTTGTTGTAATAGAGCACCGGCGTGGAGCGCTGGAACGGAATGGCGAAGGTCTTGCCGTCGATCTTGGCATTTTCCATGAACGCCGGATAGAACGAGGCGAGCCAGGCCTTGTCGGCGTCAGTCTTCACGAACCCGTCTATGGGAACGATCACATCCTCGTCGAACAGGGTGAACAGATCGGCGGCAAGCAAGATGGCGGTTTCAGGCACATCGCCGCCCTTGATCGCGGTCAGCACCTTTGTGATGGTCTGGATGTAATCGCCCGAGTAAACCGGCTTGATCTTGATGCCAGGGTTCACCTTCTCGAAAGCGGCCGCATAATCATCGATAATCTTGGTCACCGGCCCACCGACGGCGACCGGGAAATACATGCGCACCTCTGCTTCCTGGGCAATCGCCGCAGTCGAGATGAAGGGCGTTGTGAGCGCGAGTGCCGAAAATGTCCTGCGAGTGAGTTTTGTCATGGTCCTTGTTTCCCCTGTTTAAAGTATCTTGTTGATCGTCCTAGTTCATCCGCATTCCCGCAGCATCAAAGCGGCTCTGGGCGCTTGAAGCCCAGTGCGCCGTCAGCTGATCTCCCACATGTATTGTCGAGGCTCCCGGCAACCGGATGGCGATCCGGCTGTCATCCGCCGCAAGCGAGACAATCGTATCCGCCCCCATGTATTCAACCGATGTGACAGTGCCATGGCGCCTGACCGCATCCTGCGGGCCTTCACCGAGGCTGACATGCTCGGGCCGGATACCCAGCAGAATGTCATTGTCGCGGACAAGGTTCATCGCCGGAGCGCCGATAAAGCTGGCGACGAATGATGTTGCGGGCCGCATGTAGAGTTCTGCCGGTGGCCCCGCCTGCTCGATTTTACCGTTCCGCATCAGCACCACGATATCGGCCATTGTCATGGCCTCGGTCTGGTCATGGGTCACATAGACCATAGTCATGCCGAGGCGTTGCTGCAGGGAACGGATTTCCACACGCATTTCGTGCCTGAGCTGCGCGTCCAGGTTCGACAGGGGCTCATCCATCAGGCAGACCGGCTGTTCGGCGATGATAGCACGCGCCAGAGCCACGCGCTGCCGCTGCCCGCCGGAGAGCTGGCCGGGCTTGCGATCAAGGTAAGGTGTCAGCTCGACAATGTCAGCGACCTTCCTCAGCCGCTCGTCCCTCTCGGCGCGCGGCACCCGCCGCACTTTGAGGCCGAAGATGATGTTCTCTCCCACGGTCAGATGCGGGAACAGCGCATAGGACTGAAAGACCATCGAGATCTGACGGTCGGAGGGCGGCAGTTTCGTCACGTCGCGGCCCGCAATCATGACCGTGCCGGAGGCCGGCTCCTCAAGCCCGGCGATCAGGCGCAGCGTCGTTGATTTGCCGCAGCCCGACGGCCCCAGCAGCGCGACAAGCTGCCCATCAGGCACAACCAGACTGACATTATCCACAGCGGTGATGCCGGACCAGCTTTTCGTCAGGTTGGAGAGTGTGACTGTTGCCATGTAAGTTGATGCTATCCCAAGGACCTCGGCTTGCACAACGCCCTGATCACCAGTTTGTTTGATGATGGCTGTTGCGGGGGACTTTCCCAATCTGGAAGAACGGCATGACGGCGCGCTGGTCACTGCGGGGCATCGCCGTCCTGACGCTTCAGATCAGTCGCATAGACGAAATGCACGGCGGGGTGCCAGTTGATAGAGGTTAGAATGATGTTTTGGCCGCCATCGCTGTAGCAGCGCCTGAAGCGCATGCCGACGGATTGCGATTTGACGCCAAGATCACGCACGATCTGCGCTGGCATCACCGCCGCGCTCACTTCTTGCCGGATATGGGCGATGCTGACGCCGAAGCGTTCCTCGATCCGCGCGAATATGGGGCCTTTGAGTGTATCCAGTTCATCGGCAATGCCTGCATAAGGCTCCGCGATAAATACTTGGACAGTGCAGATTGCGTATCCTGATACGTCGCGGCGCAGGCCTTCGATGTTCAGGCACGTCTGGTCGGGTGTGAAGCCCGCCATTTCAGCCTCGGTCCCGGTGAGGGTCATCAAATTTGTACGATGGACCGAAAGCTGGGTATCGGCGGCGTATTGCAGCAAGTCCGCCATGGTCCGCGCGGATTGCACGAAGACCGAGCGCAACTCGCTTGCGATCACGATGGTGCCCGCACCCTGCCGTCGCGCCACAAGTCCCGCATCCAGCAGGCGGCGGAGTGCTGCACGCACGGTGTAGCGGCTCACATTGAACCGCGTGCAAAGCTCTATCTCGGGCGGCAGAAGTGCACCAACCGGATGCTGGCCTGCCAGAATCTCGTCCTTCAGGATCTGTTCAATCCGCAGGTACAGCGCAAGGCGATCGGATTGCGGCACTGCACCCATGTTCACGCTGCGCCGTGTTGCAATGGCCCTATGATACCTGCTGCGGCAAGCTCCGCGCAGCGTTCCGCCGAAAGGCCCAGGATGCCGCGATAAACCTCGGTATTGTGCTGGCCCAGTTCTGGCGCGCTGGCGAT
This sequence comes from Hyphomicrobiales bacterium, assembly GCA_031431475.1. Lineage (GTDB taxonomy): Bacteria > Pseudomonadota > Alphaproteobacteria > Rhizobiales > Beijerinckiaceae > JADCCX01. The sequence goes on along the minus strand of JANPDL010000031.1, from coordinate 30,669 downwards.
GATGCCGCCCGGCGTGGTCGATAGCTTGGGCGCGACATTCTGCATCCTCAGATCGCCGAAAGTAGGATGCAAGACCTTCACAATGGCCTCGCGCGCCTTGAAATGGGCATCCTCCAGCATCTCCGGAGCGCGATAGATATCGCCACGCGGGACACCGTACTCGTCCAGCAAGGAACCAAGCTGCTCGGCATCGAGTGTGACAGTCCATGCGCCGATCAGGTCGTCCAGCTCCTTCTGGCGTTCGCCACGCGCACCGTGGGTAGCATAGCGGGGATCGCTGCCCAGCTCCGGGCGACCCATTGCCTCCGCCAGCCGTTTGAAGACGCTGTCCTGATTGGCGGCTATGAGCACCATGCGCCCGTCACGCGTGGGATAGATGTTGGACGGGGCAACGTTTGGCAGGATCGCGCCCGTGCGTTCGCGGATATAGCCCGCCTTGTCATATTCCGTGACGAGCGATTCCATGATTGCCAGAACCGCCTCGTAAATGGCTGAATCCACCACCTGACCGCGTCCCGTCCGCTGCAACCCGTGCAGCGCCATCAAGCCGCCAAGGCAGGCAAATGTGGCGGCCATCGTGTCGCCGATGGAAATGCCCATGCGGCTTGGCGGCGATGACGGGTCGCCTACAACGTAGCGCAAGCCGCCCATGGCTTCGCCGATGGCACCATAGCCCGCCTTTTCGGCATAAGGACCGGTCTGGCCATAGCCCGAAACACGGATCATGATCAGGCGCGGGTTGATCTGCGACAGGACATCGTAGCCAAGGCCCCATTTTTCGAGCGTACCCGGCCGGAAGTTCTCAAGCAGGATATCGGATTTTGCCACCAGATCCTTGATGATCTGCTGGCCTTCAGGTCCGCGTGCGTTGAGTTCGATGGATTTCTTGTTGCGGGCGATGACCGGCCACCAGAGCGATTGTCCATGCGGCTTTTCGCGGCCCCAGTCCCGCATCGGATCGCCCTGTCCGGGTTGCTCGATCTTGATCACCTCGGCACCGAAATCAGCCATCAACTGGCCACAGAAGGGACCGGCCAGAAGCTGGCCCATCTCGATGACGCGGAGATCCGTCAGGGGTCCCCGGCGCGTGGCGTCCCGCGCGCCTTCATCCGTGGCTGTCATCGGCTCCTCCATTTTTTGTGAACACATATTTGTCCGGACAACTTCTGCTGTTATAGAATGGCCAGCAGCAAGGGCAAGAGGCTCGGGTTCGGGCTCTCGCCTCTTTGGTCTGGTTGGTGATTTGCGTTCAGGGAGGACGGATTTCAGTGTCAGCGGACAGGATCCGGATTGTCGAGGTTGCGCCCCGTGACGGGTTGCAGAACGAGCCCCGGCTTGTCTCGACCGCCGACAAGCTGGAGCTGATCCGCCGCGCCGTGGATGCAGGTATTGACCGCATTGAGGTATCAAGTTTCGTCAATCCCGCCCGCGTGCCGCAGATGGCGGATGCGGATGCGCTTTTCACTGCTCTCGCTGGCAATCAAGCCGCAGCGTATTCCGGGCTGGTGCTCAACGCCCGTGGCTTCGACCGCGCCATCGGTGTCGGCTGCCGGGAGGTCAATTTCGTCGTGGTGGCGAGCGAGACGTTCAACCGCCGCAATCAGGGCGTGGCGATTGACGAGACGCTGCGGCAATGGTCGGAGATAGCGGGCAAGGCGCGCGTCGCTGGTGTCGCCATGACCGTTTCCATCGGGGCCAGTTTCGGCTGTCCGTTCGAAGGCGAGGTGCCGGTTGCCGCCGTGTTGCGTATCGTCGAGACACTCTTGCAGCACCCCCCGGACGAGATCACCTTCGCTGATACCATCGGCTGCGGGGTGCCATCGCATGTACGGGTGATGCTGGCGGGAGCGCGTGCCATTGCACCAGAATTGAAGCTGCGCTGCCACTTCCACGACACGCGCAACACCGGCATTGCCAATGCCATCGCTGCGGTCGAAGCGGGCGTGCATGCGCTGGACAGTTCCATCGGCGGCTTTGGTGGCTGCCCTTTCGCGCCTGCTGCCACCGGCAATATCGCGACGGAGGATCTGGTCTATGCCTTGCATCGCATGGGCATGCCGACCGGCATCGACATCGACAAGCTGATCGACACTGCCCGATGGCTGGCGGATATCGTTGGCAAACCTGCGGTGAGCGGGCTGGCGCGGGCGGGTAATTTCCCGCCCATTGCTATTCTTCCTGACACACAGTTCAATTCCGAAAACAGGAGACCGACGTGAGTGCATTGCGGATTTTGGCGACAGCGGCGGCCCTTGCGGTGGTGCTTACGACGCAGGCCATGGCCCAGACTGTGGCGCTTGGGACCACGCAGGGCGGCGCGACAGGACAGATTGCGACCGCCATCGCGCAGGTCGCAGCACAGCACGGCGGCGGCTTGCAGGTGCGGCCGCAGCCGGTGGCCAACACCGCGCAATATGTGCCACCGATCAATGCGGGGCAGCTGGAATTCGGCATTGCCAATGCGCCGCAAACCTCCAATGCCTTCACCGGCACGGGCATGTCGCAAGGTCAGGTCGCGGCCAATCTGCGCATGGTCGGCACGCTATTCCCTTTCAACGCCGGGCTGGTCGCGACAAAGGCTGGCGGCATCAAGATTCCTGCCGACCTCAAAGGCAAGCGCCTGCCGTGGTTTCCCGACAACTCGCTGGGCGATGTGATCATGCGCGCGGTGCTGGAAACGGGTGGGCTGAAGCCGGAGGATGTGACCCGCGTACCCATGCCGAATTTCCCGCGCATGTTCGATGCGTTCAAGGGTGGCCAGATCGATGTGTCAATCGCGGCTGTCGGCTCGCAGAACACCATCGACTTCCAGCAGAGCATCACTGGTGGCATCCTCTTTCTTGCCTTCAAGGATGCGGATCTTGCCGTGCTGGCGAAATGGCTGCCCGGCGTCGCGTTGCGCAGCATGCCCGTTGCGGCCACAAACCCGGGCATCGAGGCGGGCAACAAGGTGTTCTTCTATGTCTACACACTCTTCACCCATGCGGGTATGAATGAGGATACGGTCTACCGCATGACCAAGGCGATGCATGACGGCGCTGCCGACCTGAAGGCAACCAGCCCGCTGTGGGAGGAGTATGATCCCAAGGCGCTGGGGTCAGGCATCGGCGTGCCCTATCACCCCGGTGCAATTCGCTTCTTCAAGGAAGCGGGTGTAAAGCACTGACGTGACAGACACATCCACGCCAGATCTGAAATCCAAAGCGGCCAGTGCTTTGGGACTTGGCGTGGCACTGCTGCCGCTCGTGGCCGTTCTGGCGCTGCCATCGCGGTTGGGATTATTCATTTTCGATGAGCAGATTGCCGCTCTGGTACTCGGTTGCGGGCTTGCCGTGGTTTTCCTGCGTGTGCCGGGAAAGCTTGGAGCGCTGGATGGGCAAATCGGCGCGGTGCTCGCCGGGTTATCATTACTGTTTGGCGCGGCGCTGGCACTCCGCTTTCCTGTCTTGTCAGAGGGTGCGTTTTTCCATCCGGTCGAATCGGCGCTGTTCGGCGCGGCAGCGATTGCTTTGGTGGTGGAAGGCATGCGGCGTGTCGTCGGCTGGACGCTGACGGTGGTTCTGGCCCTGTTGGTCGCCTATGCACTGCTAGGACATTTGCTTCCTGCCGCCATTGCTGGACGATCCATGCAGCCACAGCAGCTTCTGGGCTTCTTGGGCGGAGATTCGACCGCGCTGCTCGGACCCACGCTGACCACGGCCTGTTTCGTCATCGTGCCGTTTATATTGTTCGGTCGCCTGCTGGTGGCGGTGGGGGCGTCGGATGTCTTCGATGCGCTGGGTGCGAAGCTGGCGGGCAATGTGCCGGGCGCGTCGGGCCGCATCACGATCATTTCGTCCATGCTTTTTGGCACGGTGTCGGGCTCCGCCGTGGCCAATGTCATGGCAAACGGGGCGGTGACAATCAACATGATGCAGCGCAACGGCTACACGAAAGAGGACGCTGCCGCCGCTGAGGCCGTATCATCCACCGGAGGGCAGATCATGCCGCCTGTGATGGGGGCAGCTGCCTTCATTATGGCGGAGTATCTGAAGGTGCCGTACGCCACGGTCATGGCGGCGGCGCTGCTGCCTGCGCTGCTGTTCTACGCGGCCATCGCCTGCCAGCTGGATTTCACGGCGCGCAAGATGAACCTGCCGCCGCTGAACGAGACTGCGGCAAGGCCACTGGGAAGCCTAACGCTGGAAAGCCTGTTGCTCGTGCTGGCGTTTGTCGTGCTGATGGGCGGGATATTCCTGTTCAACATGCCACCCGAACTGGCAGCGGTTGCCGCCACCGTTGTTCTGGCCATCGCCGGATTGATTACGCTGCGCCGCAAGGGCTTCACATGGCGCCAGCTTGGCCGGGAGATCGCTGGAACCGGTCTTGCCTCGGCGGATGTTCTGCTGGTCTGTGCGCTGGCAGGCATGATCATCGGTTTGCTGACCACGACCGGCCTCGGCTTCACGCTGTCATTGGCGCTGCTGGGTGTTGGCAAGACGAGCCTGTTCCTGCTGTTGCTGGTCACCGCGGCGGTTTGTCTCATTCTTGGCATGGGGATGCCGACAACTGCCGTCTATATGCTGCTGGCGACGCTGGCCGCCCCGACGCTGATCAAACTGGGCGTGTCGCCCATGGGCGCGCATATGTTCGTGTTCTACTACGGCCTGCTGTCGATGATTACGCCTCCGGTGGCGCTGGCGGCTTTCGCGGCGGCGTCCATCGCCAATGCCTCGCCTGTCAGCGTGGCTATTGCCTGCGTGCGGATGTCATGGGTGGCCTTCATCGTGCCATTCCTGTTCATCTATCAGCCCGCGATCCTGCTCGAAGGCACATGGAGCGAGATCGCGCTCGCAGCCATCGGCTCGGCGATTGCGTTGCCGCTGGTAACGGCTGCGCTGGTTGGTCATGCGCAACGACCGCTGGGCATGGCGCAACGCGGGCTGTGGCTGGTGTTGGGGTTGGCCACGCTGCTGCCGATACCGGGCCTTGGTGTGATCACACTATGGGCAGAGCTGCTGATTGCGCTGGTCGGCGCGGCGGTCCTTGCACTCCACTGGCGGGGCGTGGGTGCAACCCGGTTGCAGGCGGCATAAGGAAACTCGCATGAGGAAACCTGCATGAGCGAACTCGACATCTACAAGAAGCAGAACTTCGCCAATTCAGTCGGCATCGGCGAACGGCCCGCACTGGTGCTGGTGGACTTCGTGCTGGGCTTTACTGACCCCGAGCATTTCGGCGGCGGCAATATCAAGCCTGCCATCGAGCGGACGCAGGCTTTGCTCGCAGTGGCGCGGCAACGGGGCTGGCCGGTGGCGCACACCCGCGTGGTCTATGCCGATGACGGGTCGGATGCAGGCTCCTTCGCGCGCAAGGCACCGGGCCTGCTGAAGTTGACGGAAACCAGCCCGCTGAGCCAGATCGTCGATGAAGTGAAGCCGATGGCGGGCGAGCTTGTTGTACGCAAGCGGCAGGCCTCGGCGTTCTTTGGCACGGAGTTCGGCTCCTGGCTGGCATGGAAGCGGGTGGATACGCTGCTGGTAGCTGGCTGCACCACATCGGGCTGTGTGCGCGCCACGGTGGTAGATGCCGTTTCACATAACATGCGGACCATTGTGCTGACCGATTGCGTGGGTGACCGTGCCATGGGGCCGCATGACGCCAATCTCTTCGATATGGGCCAGAAATACGCTGACCTGATGACGAGCGACGAGGTGATCGCCGCTACGGCGACGCGAGGCTGAGGGAGCCGCCATGGCAGACGCACAGGGCTTCCGCCGCAGTTTTGGCGTGCTGGGACCTTCCACCAACACCATTGTCCAGCCGGACTTTGACGGCATGCGCCCCTATGGTGTCACCAACCATTACAGCCGCATCTTCACGCCTGACGCCAGCGCGGTGAACGACGCCAGTTTCCGCGCCGGGGCCGACACCATCGCCGCCAATGTGCTGGATGCCGTGCGCAGCGTCATGACGTCCAGACCTGACTATCTCGTTATGGGCATGTCTGCCGTCACCTTTTTCGATGGTGCGAAGGGTGCGGATGCCTTCGTGCGCAAGGTGGAGGATGAGGCTGGCGTGAAGGTCAGTATCGGCAGCCATGCCTGCACCGAGGCCATGCGGCGTTACGGCGGCGTGAAGCGCATCGCGGTGCTGTCGCCCTACTGGCCGGTGATGAACCGCGAGGTGGCGCGCTACTTTGGTGACATGGGCTTCCAGGTTGTGCGCGACATCTGCCTCAAATGCCCCTCCTGGACGGCCATAGCGGAGGTTACAAACGATACCTTGCGCCAGAGCCTGCGAGCGCTGGACGGCGACGATGTGGATGCCATCGTGCAGGTTGGCACCAACCTCTCCATGGTGCGGCTGGCGGCGGCGGCGGAACTGTGGCTCGGCAAGCCGGTTATCGCCATCAATACAGCGACCTACTGGCACGCGCTGCGGGCCAACGGCATCACTGACCGGATGGACGGTTTCGGCAGGCTGCTCAGCGATTTCTGATCAGGTGATTGCGCCCGTATCGCGCAGTGACTGGATCATCGAGGTGCGCAGCAGGAAAGCGCGGTGCTTGTCCGGGTCTGCGACTGTGGCGCGAAGGCTCTCGTAGTATGCTTCCCGTGCCTCGGGCTCGCGTGTGTTCAGCATCTGGCGGTTGCGCAAGGTGGTCTGCTGCACGACGTCCAGCGCCACGCCGCGCCGTTGGCGGCTGTAATCTTCCAGACGCTCGATCGGCGCGCCGTTCAACACCTCGGTGAGCTTGCCCGCCAGGTTGAACGCATCATGGATGCCGCCATTGAGGCCCATGCCGCCCAGCGGATTGTTGACGTGAGCGGCATCTCCCGCGATTACCAGACGCCCGGCAACATAGCCCGACGCCACCCGCTCATGCACGCGGTACGCCGTTTTGTGTCGGATTTCATAAGGCTGCGGGCGGGGTGCAGCCCCTTGCAGCAGCCTCTCGATCCGGTCGGGCGATGTTACTTCGGCATCGCTCAGCCCGGCCTCGACCGGGAACAGCACGCGCCACAGGCTCGCCGTGCGGATCAGCACGTACCACTCCTGCGGATCGGAGATGTAGGAGATATTGGCGAGATCAGGCATCGACTCGCGGAAATCATATGGCGTCGAGACCGTGAGGAAAGTCTCCGGTATGGTGATGCCGTCGAAATTGACGCCCATGGCTTTTCGCACGATGCTGTTGATGCCATCCGCGCCGATCACGAACTCCCCGCCCAGGGTTTCGGTACGGCCATCGGGCGCGGTTGCATCCACCTCGGCGTGAGCATCGTTCTGCCGCACGATGTTGACCTGCCACCCCAGCCGGATATCGGCCAGCTTGTTGTGTCGCAGCCGTTCATGCAGCATTAGACCGAGACGCCATTGCTCGCATTGCAACCTGTAGGGGTGCCTGGTTACATCGCGCAGCTGGTCCAGCTCGAAGGTCGCAACCGCCGCGCCGCTGGCCCGGTCGCGGAACTGCCAGGTCGGGCAGATCAGTCCCTGCGCCACCATGGAATCGACCACGCCGAAGCGCTCCAGCATGTCGAGCGTCGGCGGGTGGAAGGTGGAGGCCCGCAGATCGCGCGGCACTTCAGGCGATGCATCCAGCAGCAGAACGTGAATGCCACTGTCCACCAGCAGGCTGGCCGTCACCAGCCCCACCGGGCCCGCCCCGACGATCACGACTCTGCCAGGCATCGATGCATCCCGCGGGCGCATCATGCCGCCCTCGGGGCAACACTATCATCGGGGATTTGTCCGGACAACATCGCAGCTTGCCGCAGTGCCGCGCTTCGGCGATTCAGGCGATTGCCCTGACTAATTCTCCAGCCGGTAGCGGAAATCACAATGGCTGGCACCCTGCATGATCGTCTGTGTGCGCGTCAGTTTCAGCCGTTTGTCATAGCCTTCGCAGAAGGTTCCGTCGCGCTGGCAGGATAGCAGATGACCGATCTCGCCGAGGCCCATCTCGCGGTACATCTCGGAATAACGGCACCGCGTTACATTATAGTCGATGTGCTGCTCATCCTGACGGATCAGGTCAAGCTCCAGCGCATTGTCCATGGTCCACAATGGCCGTAGATCGGCGAAAGTCTGGATGCTGGTTTCGCCGTTGACACGCGCCGCCATCTCTTCGCCTTGCTGTATCGAAGCACTGCGCACGGCGTCGCCGATGGTTTTCGCAGCCACCTCCTTGCCGTGACTCTCCTTCAGGGTCTCGTAGACATGCTTGAGGATATTCGCCTCGATGCGGCGGCGCTCCAGCATGGGCATCGGTTCTGCATTGGGCTTGGTATCGCTCATTGGTTCTGCTCTCGCTGTTACACTGGATATGTCCACCAAGTTCGGCATCGGCCATGCCTGTTCACCGCATTCGGTTCCTGATCATCTGCCCGCTCTGCATGATCATCGGCATGTGCCTCCCCTGCCCTGTCAGCAACGAGAGATCCTTCAACGGATCACCATCCACAGCAATCAGGTCGGCAAAGGCACCCGCCGCAACCACGCCGATCTTGCCTTCCATCTGGCAGATTTTGGCCGCGTTCAGCGTGGCATGGCTGATCACCTCGTGTGCGGGCAAAATCTTGTTGCGGATCAGGAATTCCTCCGACTGGTGCCGGTGCATTGTCATGCCGATCAAGTCTGAGCCATAGCCCATCATCACACCTGCCTTCGACAGCACTTCCAGCGAGCGCATGCCGCCCTTGCGCACGGTCTCGATCTTGGCGACGGAATCCGGCGGCAGTCCGAGGCTGGCACCCTCCGCCGCCAGCGCATCATAGACCACCACGGTGGGTACGGCGAAAGCCCCCTTCTCGCGCATCAGTTTTGCGGTCGCCGGTTCGATCAGGTTGGCGTGCTCCACGGATTTGACGCCGCATTCCACTGCCCTGCGGATCGCTTCATCGGTATAGAGATGCGCGGAGACATAGGTCTTGGCATTTGCGGCTTCCTCGACGATGGCTGAAATCTCCTCGCGGGAGAATTGCAGGAAAGCGATGGGATCGGTGGGTGACGCCACACCGCCGTTGGCCATGATCTTGATGAACTCGGCTCCCGCCTTGATCTCCTCGCGCGCTGCACGGCGGCAGGCATCCACGCCGTCCACGATGCGGCCCAGCATGCCCAGCCTGCGCTCCAGCCATGCTGTCGGACGGTCATCGTAGCGCCCGCGCAGATCGGAATGCCCGTTGGTCTGTGACAAAGCCTTGCCGCAGATCACGAGGCGCGAGCCGATGATATAGCCCTCGGCCTGCGCCTGCTTGAGGCCGATATCCGCACCCGCCACGTCGCGTACGGTGGTGAAGCCGCGCATCAGCATGCCGTTCATGATGCGGGCGGCTTTATGCGCCACCAGGCTGTCCGGCATCATGGCGTTCTGCGCCAGGTTGGTCATTGCAGCGATGACATGCACGTGGCAGTCTATGAGGCCGGGCATCAGTGTTTTGCCACTGAAATCAATAACTTGAGCCGATGCGCTGGTGATGGCTTTTGCCGAAACTTCGCGGATCGTGTCGCCCTCGATCAGCACGTTCATGCCGCCCTCGGCGCGGTCCTTGCTGCCGTCCACGATGGATGCGTTTGTGATCAGGATGGGGCGGGGTTTGCGGCTGGCCATGGGTTCTGTCCTTGCTTGAGGGAAATCAGCTGTGGCGCGGGCGTGTCAGGCGATTGGCCGCGAGTGTGAGGATGATGGTCGAGGCCATCAGGATGAAGGAAATGGCCGCACCGAAGGGCCAGTTGTTCTGCTGAACGAACTGACCATAGACCAGCGGCCCCATGGTCTGGAAACGCGGGCCGCCGAGCAGCACCGGCGTGGCATAGGCATTCATGGCAAGGATGAAGGTGAGGATCAGGCCTGCCGCCGTGCCCGGCAGCGCCAGTGGCCAGATCACGCGCCAGAATGCATGCCATGGCGAAGCACCAAGGTTCATCGCGGCCTCCTCCGCCTGGCGCGGGATGCCCTCGATCACGGTCTGCAATGTCAGCGCCATATAGGGCAGGTTGACCGCCGTGATGCCGATGATCACGGCGAATTCCGTGTACATGATGGTTAGTGGCTCTGAGGTGATGCCCAGTGCCATCAGCGAGGCGTTGACGAAGCCCTTGTTGCCGAACATCGCCATCCATCCGGCAGCGCGCACTGCATTGCCGACGAAGAGGGGCAGTACGATCAGGATGATGATGATGTTCTTCCACCCGGATTGCATGCGGGCCAGCCAGTAGGCCAGAGGAAAACCGAGGATGAGGCACAGCAGCGTCGACACCAGTGCCACGCGCAAGGTTCGCCACAGAACCGCGAGATAGAAGGGATCGGAGAAGAACTTGACGTAGTTTGCCGACGTCACAGCATCGATCATGCCCTTGCCAGACTCGAAGCCGTTGAAGCTGTAGCGCAGCAGGATCAGCAGCGGCACCGCCATCATCAACACGACAAAGGCGGTGGCCGGTCCGATCAGGACAGCCGCCAGTGAGGGGCGCTCTCCGGCAGTCATGCGGGTTATCCCTTGCACATCAACCCTTGAACGACTTGTCCCACCATTCCTTCAGGGCTGAATCGTTCTTGGTGATGTAGTCGTTGTCCGGGTTCATCAGCCGCTTGCGCTCTTCCGTCGTGAACCCGATGCGCGCATCAAGATCGGCGGCAACCACCGCATTAGATACCGTGGCATTGTAGCCAAAATCCACTGCGAACGCCGCCTGCGGTGCGGGGTCCAGCGCCGCGTTCAGATAGGCATAGGCCCCCGCCTTGTTCTGGGCGTTGCGGGGAATGGCAAATTCCGAGACGAACAGCAGCACGCCCTCTTTCGGGGCCACGGCCTGCACCGGAATGCCTGCGTTCTGCCACTGGACGGCGCGGGCTTTCCACATGATGCACATGCCGATTTCTTCGGTCTTCAGCGCCTGTGCCAGCGCCTCGTTGGTGGGATAGACCTTCACGCCCCCAGCCTTCAGCGCCATGAGTTTCGGCTTGCCTGGCTCGAAGTTCGAGACGGTTCCGCCCGCCGCCAGCGAGGCTGCGAGCATGGTGTAGATGTACTGGATATCGATGACGCCGACCTTGCCCATGTTGGCGGGATCGAACAGATCAGTGAAGCTCGTCGGCGGTTTGGCGATTATCTTGGGATTATAGAGGATCACCAGCCCCGAATAGATATGCGGGATCGAGTATTCCGATTTCAGCACGGGCAACAGGTTGGCCGCATTGGGAATCTGGCTGTAGTCGATCTTCTCCAGCGTACCCTGCGCCACCATCTCGGCGACGTTGACGGCAGAGAGCGCCTGCACATCACTGGTGCCGCGCGGCAGCCGCTTTTCGGCGATCAGCTTGGCGCGGCGCGGTGCATCCGAGGCCTGATCCTGAACCAGCTCGAAGCCTTTGGTGGCCAGCAGTGGCGTTTCGATGTTCTTCGCCAGAAGCCTTGCGTAGTCGCCGCCCCAGGTGCCGATCACGATACGTTTGTTCTCCTGCGCCCGCGCACCGCAGGGTAGAGCTGCCGCTCCCGCCAGCGCCGCCGCGCCACCCATCACGCTCCGCCGGTTCAGTCTGTTGCCGTTGCTCATGTCCATTCCTCCCTATGGCGTCTCAACGCCGCTCGTCTTGCGCAAAGATCAGGCCGCCGTTCTCCGGCCAGCTAATCTTCACGGTATCCCCTGCCGATGGCACCGTAAGGCCTGCTCGGTTTGCAATGGAGATTGTCATGCGCTCACCGCCGGGCAGAACCACATGCACATCGATACCTGCTCCTAGATACGATGTCAGCGCCACCACGCCCGCCAGATGATTGAACCCGGCGGCGGGGCCTGATGCAAGGTCTTTCGTCGCCAGCGTCAATTGTTCGGGCCGGATGGCAAAGGTTGCGCCCTGCCCTGCCCGAGGCTTACCATCGCGGGGTCCCAGATGGATCACCGCGCCCCCGGTGCTCGTGAACTGCCGGTCTTCGGTCAAAGTGCCATTGAGAAAATTCGAGCGCCCCACGAAATCAGCCACGAACCTGTCTGCGGGCCTTTCATAAAGATCACGCTGGCTGCCGATCTGGCGCACGCGTCCCTCGGCCATCACCACGAGCCGATCTGCCATGGTCAGCGCCTCTTCCTGATCATGCGTCACCATCACGGTTGTCAGGCCGAGCCGCTGCTGCAATTCGCGGATTTCCACTCGCACATCGGCGCGCAGCTTGGCATCCAGATTGGATAGCGGCTCGTCCAGCAACAGCACATCGGGCCGCACCGCCAGCGCCCGGGCCAACGCCACACGCTGTTGCTGGCCGCCCGAGAGTGCGCGCGGCAGCCTGTCGCCCAGAGCGCCAAGCCGCACCATTTCCAGTGCCTCACACACCCGCAATGCGATCTCTGGTTTGGGGAGTTTGCGCATCTCCAGACCGAAAGCAACATTCTCCGCCGCGGTCATATGCGGAAACAGCGCATAGGACTGGAAGACGAGGCCGGTGTTGCGCCGCCATGGCGGGACCTGTGTCACATCCTGTTCACCAATCCTGATCTGCCCTTCCGTGGGCGATATAAAGCCCGCCAGCATGCGCAGTGTCGTGGTCTTGCCGCAGCCTGACGGGCCTAGCAACACGATGAACTCGCCTTGTGCGATATCAAGCGACACGCCGCTGACGGCTGTCGTATCGCCGTATCGCTTGGAGAGATTGTGAAGCTGGACGCTGGCCATGCTCAAACCACCCGCGCGAGGCGCACGAATCGGTCCGTCATCAGCAGCGCCGCCGCGATGACGATCATCTGATAGACTGACACTGCCGCAATCGTCGGGTCCAGTTTCCATTCCAGATATTGCAGGATCGCGATGGGCAACGTGGTGCGGCCGGGTCCCACCAGAAACAGGCTTATCTCCAGATTGCCAAAGGAAGTCACAAAACCAAACAGCGCCGCCGCCACGATGCCGGGCCGGATCATAGGCAGCGTCACCCGGCGAAAGGTCACCCATGGCGTCGCGCCAAGGTTGAGGGCGGCTTCCTCGACGCTGCGATCCAGTCCAGCGAGGCTGGCCAGCACGAGGCGAACTGTCCAGGGGATGACGATCAGCACATGCGCCGCGATCAGCCCGCCAAGCGATCCGATGACCGCAAGATTGTGCCCGCGCTCATAAGCAAGAATCTCGGCTTCGACGTGGAAGATGTAAATTGCTGTTCCCAGCACGATGCCGGGGACAACAAGTGGCAGCAGCAACAACTGGCCAAGCGGTCCCCCTGCCCCGCCGGAACGTCGCGCCAGCACAAGGGCAGCAGGCACGCCAAGCGTAAGGCCGATAACCGTCGCGGTGATACCGACCTGCAGACTGGTGATGAACCCCTGGACGAACTGCCGGTGCTCGAACACCGCACTGAACCAGCGCAGCGAATAACCCTGCGGCGGGAACACCGGTATCTCCTGCGCGAAGAAGGCGAGCCAGACCACGAACAGGATGGGCAGCAGAATGAAACCCAGAGCCGCAGCCCCGCTTCCCGCCAGCGCATGTCTCCGCCATGTCACGGTTTGGATGGGCTGTCGGGCGGAAGCGAGTTTGCCATTCATCTGATTGGAGCGGCGGAAGGCATGCTTGTCAACTGGATGCACAGGCTCGGCTTCATATGGGACTTCCAGCGGGTTAAGGTTTGATTAACCTAAAATGCATGGACGACTCACGAGAATCGTGTTTTCCCTGACGGGTAACGGGCGTCAGGTCGCCTGTTGCCCGTCAGGAAGAGAGAAGCGTGACCATGTCGATCGTGGCATCCAGGGTCCTTGCGCCGGAGAGTTCCTCCGGACGCATCGTGCGACATGCCACTTTGCTGTCTGGCCAGCTCCAGAATCTACGCGAGCGCATGTACCCTCCTGAAGCGCATAAAACCTTGCGCAGCTTCATGACGCATGAGGTGTCGCGCCTGACATCCATACCTGAGTCAACCCTGAAGACCATGTCGATCGAGGGCAAGGGTCCCCTGCCCTCTCGTCTTGATAACAACCATCGGGCCTACACGCTGGAGCAGATCAACGAGTTGCGGCATCTGTTTGCAGGCCTCAAACCTACCGAAGCCCGGCGCTTCCTGCCCCGGCGGCAAGTGGGTGATCATTTGCAAATCATCGGTGTTGCTAACTTCAAGGGCGGCAGCGCGAAAACCACCACAAGCCTGCATCTGTGCCATTATCTTGGGCTTCAGGGCTATCGCGTTCTGGCAATAGACCTTGATCCGCAGGCATCACTCTCAGCCATGTTCGGTGCGCAGCCCGAAATTGATGTGGGAGAGAACGAGACAATCTACGCCTCGCTGCGCCATGATGGTGACCGTCGGCCCTTGAGGGAGATCATCCGCAAGACCTATTTCACGGGCGTGGATCTCGTGCCGGGTAATATCGAGGTCATGGAGTACGAGCACGAGGTCCCGCGCATCATCTCGCGGCGGAATGTGCCAGGTGCCCTGTTTTTCGAACGGCTGCGCGAGGTCATAGCGCAGGTGGATGACGAGTATGACATCGTGATTCTTGATACGCCTCCGTCGCTGGGATTTCTCACGCTCGGTGCGATCTATGCCGCTACGGGTCTGCTGGTGACGGTGCATCCCGCCATGCTGGATGTCGCTTCCATGAGCCAGTTTCTCTTGATGATGAGCGATCTGATCCGGGTCATCGAGGACGCAGGTGCGACCTTGCGGCAGGATTTTTTCCATTATCTGATCACTCGCCACAATCCGCATGACCAGCCGCAAGCACAGATTGTTTCGATGTTGAGGCATCTTTTTGCTGACGAGGTGCTGATGCCCACAGCCATCGAAAGTACGGCGGTCGAGGCGGCGGGGCTTGCCAAGCGTAGCATCTATGAGCTCGAGCCGGGGGAGGTTGGGCGCGATACATTCCGTCGTGCACGCGAGTCCATTGATGCTGTCAATGAGGGAATTGTCGCGTTGATCAATGCCAGTTGGGGCAGATCATCATGACCAAGCAACCGCGCCGGTCCATCGTCTCAAGCTTCAGCGCCCTGGCAGCCCCTCTGCCCGTTGATGCCGGCATGACTGATGCACAAGCCTCGCCAGAGCAGAAGAGCGGCTTTTTGGTTCCCCGTATTTCGGGCAACCCCATGCCGCGCGTCGGAGCAGGCGTCGTCGGTGCAACCCAGCGAACCCTGACGGATATCCGCGAAGAGCGGGACCGGCTTCTGGCGCAGGTCGAGGCAGGCGGCTGGCTCGAGATCGACCCGGCGCTTGTCGATGCCTCGCCTTTCCCGGACCGGCTGCCGGATGACGATGCTACGTCTTTCGCGTCCCTGAAACAGACCATGCTTGAAGACGGCCAGAAGGTCCCTGTTGAGGTGCGGCGCCATCCTGCCCAGGCAGGGCGCTTCCAGGTTGTCTATGGCCACCGGCGCTGGCGGGCAGCTGCCGAGCTCGGCATCAAGCTCAAGGCTTTTGTTACGGAGATGAGCGATCGCGACATGGTCATCGCGCAAGGCATCGAGAATGCCGCAAGGCAAGATCTTTCTTGGATCGAGAAGGCTCTGTTCGCGCATCAGATGGATCAGGCGGGCATCAAGGCCCGCGATATTCGCGCAGCTCTTGTTGTAGACGATCCGGAGATCACCCGGTTTCGGGCGGTTTGCCGGATCTTGGGCCCTGATATCATCCGGCAAATCGGCCGTGCGCCAAGGGCAGGGCGTCCGCGCTGGGGTGAGCTTGTGGCGGCGGCTTCCGCTGACCCCCGTCTGCTCTCGCGCATGGTCCAAACCTTGGCAGCTGCCAAGGTTCTGTCGTCGGATGCCCGTTTTGCGGCTTGCCTGCTCCTTGTATCGAAGCCTGCCGATAAGCCGCGTCAGCCCGTGCCTTTGAAGGCAGCCAACGGCAAGGCATTTGGTACTGTTGTCTTTGCGACGGGGGGCCTCCGGCTGCGGGTTGATAAATCCCGGGCTGAAGATTTCATGGCTTTTTTCGAGGAAGAGCTTCCGGCTCTTGCCGAGCGCTTTCTGGCGCGAGGACGGCTCCCATGATCTGTCTAGTCACGCCAAAGCTTGGCAGCTGCCAAGGATAGTCACCGAAGCAATAACCCACATAAGGAGCATCGACAGCAAAAGAAAAAGGCTCCCAAACGTCACCGTCCGGAAGCCCTTCTCGTAGCCTGAGAACTCGAGAATCACACTTCCGCGAATCATAGTCAAGAGTCGGCGTCGTCCTGACGAGCAGATTTCTTTTGCCTGATGAAGGCAAAAGCATGGAAACACATGTCTCGACGACGCCTTTCGGGCGGCGACCAGTATCGCTTGGCCAAATCGCATCGCAGATGCGGGTCAGGCAAGCCGTCGATGATGCCGGCAAGCTCGGATCCAATGCGCCGGCGGCCGTCAACAAATGGCAGGTCAGCCGGACACTCACCGAGATCCGCGAGCGCCTGGGCGTGTCCGATCGGGCACTGGCGGTGCTGAATGCGCTGCTGTCTTTCCATCCGGAAACCGCGCTTTCGTTGCCAAATCCCCGCCTTATGGTCGCCGTTAGTGACGACGATGGGGCAGGGGAGCGCGCAACGGCGTCATGCGATCTCGTCGTCTTCCCGTCCAACAAGGCGCTGGGCCAGCGCGCCCACGGCATGGCGCCGAAGACGCTGTGGCGGCATCTGGCCGCCCTCGTGGATGCAGGTCTGGTGAACCGTCGCGACAGCCCCAACGGCAAGCGTTACGCCCGCAAGGACGTCAGCGGTCAGGAGCGTTTCTCGGATGCCTTCGGCTTCGATCTGACTCCGCTGGTGGCGCGCGCCCCGGAGTTCGAGACCATCGCCGAAGAGTTGCGGGCTGCCCAGAAGCGCCGGTATCTCACCAAGGAGCGCATCTCGCTGCTGCGCCGCGACGTCACCAAGCTGATCGCGCTTGGCCTCGACGAGGGATTGCCAGGTGACTGGGAGAGCTATCGCATCCGCGCGATGGGGCTGATGACGCCGCTCAGGAGCATCCGCGACGATCACGCTCTCAGCGCCCTCGCGGCGGAATTGGCATTGTTGCGGCTAGAGGTTGCCAATGCGCTGGAAACAAATATCAATGTTAAAAATTTGGAATGCAATGACAGTCAAACTGACGTGCATCAATCTATTTCAAATACCAATCATTTTAAAGATTTTGAACCTGCTTCCAAAAAAGAAGGGATTGGGATTTCGAGTGAACCATTGGAATCGGAGATGCCGGGGGAACGCAAGGGGTCCGATATGCAAAGCTATCCGCTCGGTATGGTGATGGAGGCTTGCCCGGATGTCCGGGAATATGCGCCTGGTGGCAGGATCAAGGTCTGGAGCGATTTCCTTGACGCGGTGGGTGTGATCCGGCCGATGATCGGAATCAGTCCGGACGCTTGGGCAGAGTCTTTGAAGGCCTTGGGCCGGACGGAAGCCCACGTCGTGGTCGCTTCGATTCTGCAGCGCTCGATCCATTCGTCAGAAGCCGAGACTGTTTCGGGGCCTGCACCCGGTTCATTGACTGTCGTGGTCAACGGGTCGCCTGCAATTCAGTCGGCCGGCGGCTATCTCAGGGCTTTGACCGAGAAGGCGAGGGCAGGAGAGTTCGCGCTTGGGCCCGTGCTAATGGCGCTGATCGGGCAACGGCTGAAGGCGAAACGCGCCCAACGGAGCCTATCGGCATGACAGAGTTGCGGCTGATACTGGAAGTGTCCGGTCTGCAATCCCGCCGCTTTCGTCAGGTTGACTGTGAAGCGCTCGCGAGTCTGGCGATAGCCGCGCAGGTTGTTAGGCAACGTGACACCTATTGCCAGAATGCCCTCGGGATAGAGCACCTGCCTCTTGACCGGCGGCCGCCCATGGGTGCGCGGCCATGACGTCAAGGATATGTCGGTCCTGTCGGGGTAGGTGTGTTCCTGCCGAGCGATAGATCGTGGTCAGCGCCGCTCGATGGTCGAGGCGGCAGCAGCCTTCATCCCATTACTGGCAGCAGATGCGGCGAGATACAGGCTTACCAGCTGCGGATTGGGATCATGACTGTCAAAGCCCTACCGTCTGCACCAGAGCGCGAACCGCTTCCAGTCCGAGGCATAGGCCTTCTGCGTGTTCGAGCTGGAAGGCGCCGCCGCATTATCGGGTGCGGTTTCCGCGAGGCGTTCGATAGCAGGGGAGGGGGCTGACCGGAACGGACGGGAGTGTCTCAGGTGCCGCCATTATTACAGCTCCCAGGGGTTGATGACGGACACGCCCACATCTTCGAAATCGACCACGTTGCGGGTAACGAGGATAAGATCGTGCACACGGGCCGTTGCAGCGATCAACCCATCGGCCATGTTGCGGCTGCGTTCGGCGCTGAGCCGACCCCATTCAAGAGCGACCGCCTCCGACACCGGCAGGATTGTCTCGCGATGGATTTCGCGCAAAGCGATGAGCCACTCGGCCAGGACTGCCGCACCCCTCGGGTCCTTGCGCTCCTTGAGCTGGATGCCGCGCATGATTTCACCGAGCGTGATCACGCTGACATGCAGGGCACGACCTTTCACTGATCTTATCCAGGCTGTCGCTTCAGGGGAGCCGCGTCGGGCCTCCGAGATGATGTTGGTGTCGAGCAGATACATGGCACTGCGGCTCACAGATCAAGATCACGCGGACCTGACGGATTGCGCGCGTTAACGTCGGCGACGAAGGCATCGTCCCAGACAGGCCCGCTCAGCAGATGGTCCGCCAGCGTCGGTTTGGCTGCGGTTAGCCGGTCGTACTCCTCGGCCGAGACAACAACTGCGGCGCGATCGCCGCGCAGCGTCACGGTCTGCGGCCCCTCTCGCATGGCCTTGCTCACCACTTCGCTGAAGCGGTTCTTTGCGTCCTGCAGCTGCCAATCCATGAGCTTGTCCTCTAGTTAACGGCTAGACTGTCTAGATACCATCAACTGAACGGGATGTCGAGTATGCTTGCAGAGGGTTGGCATACCCGCGAACCATAGAAATGGTGTCGCGCCTGCTTCAACGAATGTTCGTCGTTGATTGCCGACGGTCAGGCTGCCAGAACCCGACACCTGTGCGGTCGTTCGGACTGCGGCTGGAGTCGCCGGGCGGATGTACGGTCGATCAGAGCGCAGTTTTCGCGCGATTCAGGGCTGCAAATCACCATATCGGAGCCTAACCCAAAAATCGCCGATAAGGCAAACTTATCGGGGATAAAATCACGCATGCAAAGACGGCGGTTAGTATGTCAATTGTAAGAATAACCGCCGCTGTCGCGACAGAGCGTTCTTGCTTCAACGTCGTCGGCTGAGGCGCCGGTCAATGTGGGCGGTGAAACAGGGCGAAGGGGTGGGAGAACAGGTATGTCCGGTTCCAAGCTGACGGCGGCCTATATCAACCGCATTCGTCTCCGACGAGCTTGCGGTTAACCCAGCCGCGTCCAGCCACCTGATCAAAGCCTTTCGCGAGGCGGTCGTCGCCGCGCCACCAGATAACTTCGATCCAGTCACCCTTGCGGGCCTGGCCGAGCTGGACCTCGTCGGTGGGTTTCATGCGACCGATAAGTTTTGACGAAGGACCGGGTCCGCCGCGCAAAGCGACGAAACCGTCACGCGTCTCCTTCAGCGGGCAGAAGCTGGTGGCAAGGGCGGAATGCGGCGATAGCAGCAACCCGCCAATGATGGAGAGAGCTATGGTCGTCAGGGGAAAGCGGACGCTAGACATGATGTGGCTCCTGTTGGATGGATTTCATGGTGATGTATGGGAGCGACCTGCCTCAGCCGCAGTCGTCGATGAGACGGGAATTGACCCAGCCATTGCGGACTTTGGCGAATTCGGATTCGCCAGGCTCCGGGAAAACCTCACCCCTGTAGTGGGATGCGCGCCACCAGTTGCCGGATTGCACGAACTCGTAGCCCCGCTTTTCGATCACGACCATGTCACCGGGTCGCATCCGGACAATCAGTGAGCCATCGGCAGAAGGCTTCTGGCGCAGTGCGACGAACCCGTCAGGCGTCGGTTTGAGTGTGCAGACATTGTGGGACAGTGCGCTCCCGCTTCCCAGAGCAAGTAGGGAAAGGGCGATACCGGTCAGCGGAGCCGTTGAGAAAAGGTGAGCCATGGCAGAGATCCTTTGCATGCGGATTGACGACGCCTTCAACTGCAGTTGGTGACCTGGTTGGAGCACAGCGAGCGCTTCCAGCCACGCTGGCCCGTGTCCGTCTCGATCAGGGCCCACCAGCCGGAACAAGCGAGAATACGCGCCGGAGAACCATCCGCGCTGATCGGATTCCCGCTCTTGTCGCGGGCGTCCAGAAAACCCGCATCGGCATGGGGCGAGAGGTAGAGTCGGCCCTCGGGCAATCCGCCATGGGCATAGGCTGCACCGACCATGCGGCCATTGACCCAGCCACGCCCCTTGAAAGGCTGCGGCAGTTGGCGCGGATAGGCCTCGCCATAGGGCGTGCCAGGCGCTTCGATCTTCTCGATCAGGAACCAGCCGTCCTTCTGGCCGATGATGCGGAATTCTGCTTTGACTGGTTCGGGCCCAAAGACCTCTCGGTCTTTCGGCATCTTCCGGGGAGGCGGCACTATGCCGAGAACTTTGGCTTTGGCATCTGGCGCGGCACGCACGTTCAGTCCTCTTGGATCGGTGTCATTGGACCATGCACCAAGGGAGCAGGGCTCAATCCCCTGCGGCAGGTTCTTCAAAGTCTTGCGTGCATTGTCGTCCATTGCGGTGATGTCATCGAGGAACCGCTCTTCGCCGGGAAGGCGAGCCATCGCGCCCGTCGACTCAGCCGCAAGCTCAGCGTTGCGCCAGGCGAGTTTGGCGACAACCACGTGGTTCTCGTCATAGGCGCTGGGCAGGCGTGCGCCAGGATCCTTGCCGGCCGATCTGACCGCGATGCGGCCTTCCATCCTGTCGAGATCGATGGAGAGGGCCTCTCCGCTTCTGGCGTCGCCGGGAAAAGACCCGTCAATTGCATCGCGCCAGCCAAAGGCAAGCACGGGCGAAACGGCATCGCCATCCAGCCGGTACAGCCAGCGATGGCGTGGCGACAGCCTGATGAGGATTGCTCCCTCGATATTCCGTGCCTGCGGCTCGAAACGCAACTCGCCATCCAGAGGGTCAGGCCCGAGGAACACGCGAGCGATCTGCTTGGCCCCGTCAGGGCCGACCTTCTCCATGCTGATCAGAGCGGGCCTCAGTTGGGGACCGCCGACCCGTTCTTCATAGAGGCGGCCCAGCGTCAGGCGGAGCCGGACATCGCCGACAGTCAGAACGCGCGAGTCCTCCACGCCGCAGGCGATATCGCGGATGCCGCTCTCGCGCTGCGAAGGATGCAGCGCCGAGCGGAAGACGGAATCGTCGTTGGGCTTCATGCCCGCGACCGTGCAACTGCGCGGGCGGGCATCCTCCGCCGCAGCTTGCATGCACAGGCCGCTCAGCAATCCGGTGGCCAGAGCCGAAGCGATGGCAATGCGATTGCTGCTCGCCGTGGCGTTTCTGATGGACATGTCATGCTCCTGATGTCGATGTTCCTCTTATCACAGGCGTGTCTTTCAGGCGGTCGCCGCCAATGCTCCCCGTTTGTTTCAAATGTTTCTGGACGCACCGCGTCTGAATTCAGGCGTTTGTTTCAGTGCTGAAACATATCTTCCGGCTGGCGACAAACGCCTGAAACATGTGGCGGTCACAAAGGCTCCCATAAGCCGCGCCGTACCGGTGCCGGACGACATTGAGGAGAGCCCGCCATGACCACCATAAGCCTTTTGCTTGCCGCCGCCATTCTCGCCCAACCCCTGTTGCTCGTGGCGCTCTTCATCCGCATCACCTTCCGGGGCATGCGTCTGGGCTAATGTCCCCGGCGACTGCCTTCACCTTCTAACCCAAGAGCTGCTTCGGCAGCTCTTTTTTTGTTCGGGCCTGCGTCCAGCAGCCGGTTTCGATTGTTTCAGGAGATGAAACAATCACCCTGAAGGGCGGCCGACAGCGGAAACACAAGGCGTGCAGAACAGCATCCATCGCAGCGCTTCCCCGCTGCGCCCGATCAGCAGAGGAACCCGACCATGTCCATCATCACCAAGACCTTCCGTATCACCAAGACCTTCCGCATCACCAAGACCTTCCGCACCGCTGCGTCGCTTGCACTGGGAGCTGGCGTCCTGCTTTCGGCCACCATGGCCCAGGCTGATCCATCTGCTGCCAGCCTCGCGACATCGCTCGTGCCGTCCAGCAGCTATGGCCGCAGCGCCAGCCCGTCCTATGTCGCCATCCCGCGCGAGACCGTGAACTACAGCGGCCAGCACGCTCTCGGCACCATTTTCGTCAACACCGCCGAGCGCCGCCTGTATCTGATCCTCGAGGATGGCAAGGCGCTGCGCTATGGCATCGGTGTCGGTCGGCCCGGCTTTGCATGGAACGGAGCCCAGTCCATCACCATGAAACAGGAATGGCCGGACTGGCGTCCGCCTGCTGCCATGCTGAAGCGCCGCCCTGATCTGCCGCGCTTCATGAAGGGCGGTGAGGAGAACCCGCTGGGCGCCCGCGCCATGTATCTGGGATCATCAATCTACCGCATCCATGGTTCCAACGAGCCGGAGTCGATTGGCCACGCCGTGTCGTCCGGATGCATCCGTATGCTGAACGAGGATGTGGTCGATCTCTACAACCGCGTGAAGGTCGGCACCCGGGTGGTGGTGCTCTGAGTGTTTCAAGCAGCCTTTTGCCAAAAGCCTCCAGCTGGCACGACGATCACGCCTTTTAATGCGACATTGGCGAACATGGACGTAACCGACTTCCTGTTCTGATCTGCAAAATCACCTTATCCATGGGGCAAGATGCGGCGGTATCCCTGATTGGGATGCCGCCGTTTTCATGTCACGGCTTCCGCCTGCAACATTTGAAACAATGATTGTTCCACGCGCCCTCCAGCCGAAACATGGCTCCTGCATAACGGCATCAGTGCAGAGGATGCACCTGACCCAAACCAAGGAGATACCCCATGACCTTCAAAACAATCGCCCTCGCAGCCGCCCTGTTTGCACTGCCCCTCGGCATTTCCGCTTCGATCACCGGCGGCACAGCCTTTGCACTCACAAATAGTAACGGCGGCGGCGGCGGTCCCGGCGGCAACAGCGGTTCGGAAGGTGGCAATTCGGAACCGTCCTCGCCGGCCGGTCTCTGCGTTCCCGCCAGTTCCTACAGCCTCGCCGAAGCCCGCCGTCATATGAATGATCGTTGCCCCAAGACGATCACCATCCAGATCGGTTCGCTTCGTTTGATCTGAACCTTCACACCATCATCTCACCTGACATATCCTCGTGGATTTTATCCACGAGGATATCTGCTTTTGGAACGATCACCGATTCAGGATCGACACAACCTCTTCAAGCGAGAAAGGCTTCTCCAGTACGGGCGTGTCGCTCGCCGCTCCCAGCAGCGAGGTCGGGCCCCGCACGGTATCACCGGTCATCAGGATGGTTCGCGCTGCCAGCGCCGGGTTCGTTGATATCAGGCTCCTGATGAATTCTTCGCCGCTCATCTCCGGCATGCGCAGGTCAACAAAAACGCCATCAAAGGTTTCGCGCTCGATCAACTCCAGTGCGTCACGGGGCGAAACGGAAACGACGACGGAATGGCCCAGAGTTTCCAGAATCTCTCCCAGGCTTTCACCCACATCCCGCTCATCATCAACGACAAGAATGCGTTCCGGTCTTTGCGATCCTGTGGGCTTCTGCTCAACGAGAATCTTCTCATCGACCGAGAGAGGCATGGTAATGCGGAAAGCGGTTCCCGGCTGCCCTGGATTGACCAGTTCGAGCTTGCCGCCATGGGCCTGCACGACATCCTTGCAGATCGCGAGACCGATACCGGTGCCGACGCCAGCCGGTTTTGTCGTGAAAAAAGGATCGAAGATGCGGGACGCCAGTTCGGCAGCAACACCTGGCCCGTTGTCCGTGATCTCGATCACGACATGATCCGGGCCACCGCGTGAGCGTACCGTCAGCTGGCGCGGTTGCGGATGCACCATCAGGGCCTGCTGTGCATTGAGTACGATATTCGCAATCACCTGGCGGAAGAGATCGGAATCGATCCTGATATCCGGAATTGCCGGATCAAGCTCCTTGATCACGTCCACCCCGGCGCTGCGCAAGCCGTAAGCCAGCATCTCCAGCGTCTCGTTGACCAGAGTGTTGATGCCCGTCATCTGACGCGCTGGCGGCTTCTGGCGTGCCATCGCAAGAAAGCTCTTGACGATCCGTCCGGCCCGGTCTGCTGCGGCATGGATGCGTTCGGCCCGGTGGCGAACGTCGTCGCTGGCAGCCTTCTCGCGCAGCAATGTCGATTGAGCCACAAGGATCGCCAGAGGATTGTTGAGTTCATGCGCTACGCCCGCCAGCAGCGACCCCATGGCGGACAGCTTCTCAATCTGGTGGATTCGCCCCCTCTGGGCCTCTATTTCGGCCTGCGCCTGTCGGGTTTCCCTCAGATCCCGCATATGGGCTGTAAAAAGATGGCGGTCCGGCAGCTTGACCTCGTTGAGGGTCACTTCGATGGGAACCAGATCTCCGGTGGCAGACAAAGCTTCCAGCTGAACACGTCGCCCCAACATTCTTTTTTGACCGGTCGCCATATACCGCGCCATGCCAGCCTCGTGTGCGGCGCGATGCTCGTGCGGTACAATCATTTCCGACAGGGATTTACCCACGGCGGTTGCGCGGGAATGCCCCAGCATGACCTCGGCGGCAGGATTGAAGTCGAGGATGATGCCCTTGTCGTCTGCAAGGATAAAGGCGTCCAGCGCGCTTCGCACGATCTCGGTATTGACCTGCGCCATCGCATCACGTGCTGCCTCGCTGGTCGCGAGTTCTTTCTTTCGCCGAATATCCGTCGAGAGATCGCGGCAAAGCGCCATAAACAGCTCCCGAGATTTCAACATAACCCTGGTAAGCGTAAGTTCGATCGGGATAACCCGGCCATCTTGCCGGACAGCATGTCGTTTGAGCGTTTGACCGAACAAGTCCCTGTCCATCAGATACTTGAAGACGGACAGTTTGGATGGTTCGCGTTGACGAACATCCGGCGGAACAATCAGATCAACGACCGATTGGCCAACAGCCTCCTCGCGAATCCAGCCAAACGTCGCTTCCGCCGCTGGATTGAATTCAACCACCACGCCTTGATCATCCATCAGTATGATGCTGTTCGGCGAGAAGGTAACCATGGCCTTGTGCAGCGTCTCAGCATGGACAAGGTGTTCAAGGCTCTCATCCAGTTCCCGTTCGCGCGACTTCAGATCACTGAGATCGCGGGCGAAAACGAAAATGGCCTGGACCTCGTCGCCACCCGGCGCATAGGGTGCCATGTTGACCTGCAGGTAGCGCTCTGCGCCGCTGGCGAAAGTAACCCAGCCCTCCCAGCTCGGTGCATGTGTGGCTGTCACCTGCTTTGCGGTCTCGGCAAACGCCGCATAGACCCGTGGTCCCAGCACGTCTGCGGCAGAGCGACCGACCAAAGCGTCAAGCGTCAGGCCGACAAAATTGAGAAATTCCCGGTTGGCATAGAGGTAACGATGGTCAGGAGTGACCAGCGACACACGTGAGGGAATCGCATCGACGACTGCACGCAGCACCGGCATGTCCGGTTCACGGAGTCCTTTGGGCCAGTCAATGCTGCTCGCGGACATATCTGATGTCTCGTGGAAAATACTTATTCCGTTGCCTGCTCATTGCCCCTTTCATCGACAGGGCGCAACCTTGTATGCGGTCCATCAGGAAATGCGGTCGCGCGGCGGCGAATAGACGTAGCCATGGCCACGCCGGGTTTCGATCCAGCTTGTGGCCAGCTTGCGTTTTAATCGGCCGATGCGCGGATCAACCGAGCGGTCGAGCGCATCGCGGTCCTGTGCGGGAGCAAAATCCAGAATCTCGTCCCGCGTCATCAGTCGATGCGGGTGGGCAAGGAACGTCCGCAACAAGGTGATCTCGCCGATACCAAGCCGTTCGACCGTGCCGTCGTCGTGCATCACCAGCGCTGCCCTGAGATCGACCGTGGTTGTCTCGAACCGGATTGTTTCAACGGATTTCCCGGATTTACGGGCAATCAGGCCCTGAATGCGGGCAAAAAGCTCGCGCGGTTCCACGGGCTTCTGGACGACATCATCCGCTCCTAGCTCCAGGCACAGAACGCGGTCCAGCAGTTGCACCGAACCGCTCATCACGATGATCGAGACATCGCTTTTTGCCCTGATCCGCATGAGAAGATCGCGCCCGTTTTCGCCTGGCATGGTCAGATCAAGGACAACGACGTCGGGTGGATGAGCGGCGGCAACGCCATCGTAGGCATAGGCCCCTTCCGCGACAACAGCATTGAAGCCGCGGTCGTTCAGGTATTCGGCAAAGGCCGAGATGAGATCGATCTCGTCGTCAACCAGAATGACACGCCCGCACCAACCCATCTGGACCATCCCCCCGAATGGTTGCACAATGCTTCAAGGGGATCATCCGCCCTCGGGGGTGTCAAGGGGCAAAGATGAGGGGCCAGAGATGAGCGGGGAAGACAAGCGCATTGCCGTCGTGG
Source organism: Hyphomicrobiales bacterium (assembly GCA_031431475.1). Lineage (GTDB taxonomy): Bacteria > Pseudomonadota > Alphaproteobacteria > Rhizobiales > Beijerinckiaceae > JADCCX01. The sequence goes on along the minus strand of JANPDL010000031.1, from coordinate 4,191 downwards.
ACGATGAAGACGACCTTCGTGACGGCGTGGTGGAGTATCTTGCGATGAACGGTTATACCGTAGCGGGATATTCACGCGCTGCCGCCTTCCGGGAGGCTCAGGAAAGTGATCCGGTTGATCTCGCCATACTCGACATTGCGATGCCGGGGGAGGACGGAATTTCTCTAGCCCGGTGGATCCGCACGCGGGGCAAGACAGGGATCATCTTTGCGACCGCTGCTGGCACCTCAATCGACCGCATCGTCGGCCTTGAACTGGGTGCGGATGACTATCTCGTGAAACCCTATGAACTGCGCGAAATGCTGGCCCGGGTGCGCAGTGTGTTGCGCCGCCTTCCGGCGGAAGCGGTTCAGCCGACTGCCGATGCCGCCGCCGCACCCGCATCTGCAGCCGGCAGCGGCGGCAAGCGCATCCGCTTTGGTGGTATGGTTCTTGATCTCGAGGCCCGCGGGTTGTCCGACGCGCAGGGCGCGCCGATTGACCTGACCGCAATGGAGCTTGATCTGCTGGCGGCTCTCGCGACCCGGCCCGGCAGGCCACTTTCGCGCGGCCAGATCATCGAATACGCGGGCGGCGGTGACGGAGGCGACGCGGAGCGTGCCATCGACATCCGCGTTACCCGTCTGCGCCGTAAGATCGAGCCCAATCCCGATACACCGCGCTACGTGAAGACCGTCCGAGGCACAGGATATGTGTTTCTGGGGGATTGAAGCGGTTGGACAGCGCCCGCCTGAAACAAACGGCTTGTGTCTGAAACAATCGGGTGAGCGCGCATCGGCGCTCTGAAACATTCCAGGCCTAGACCGGCAGCATCGCAACACGGCATCCGCCGACGCAGCCGGGAGAACAGTCATGAAAATCCGCACACTTGCCCTTACGCTCATCATCGCTACCGGTATCGCCGCAACATCGGCTGTTCTGGCCTACAGCCCGTCAGCGCCTGCGGCAGTACGGATGAACGAAGGTTCGGCAGGCCAGTCCGTCGTTCAGCACAATGTCGATCCGGTGCTGCGACGCGACGGCTCGGCCGATGCCTGCCGTGACTCTCTCTGGCCCTACCTGCCCGCAGCTTGCATCCGGAACGCAATGCCGGAGCGCATTGCGCGTCCCGTACGCATCATTCCGATCCATTCACTGCCGCAGGCAAATTGAGCAGGCGCGCGAGAGCCTTCAGCTCGGCACTTGCGGCGTTCTCACGGTTGCGACGGCGAGCGTCGAGCCATCCGCCTGAGCCTTGTAGCGGATGCCGCGCTTTGTCGCCCACGTCGTCATGCGTGCACAGATCGGCGCTATGGCGACCTCGCCCATGGCAATCGCCGAAGCCTCCTCGAGCAAAAGACGGCGCGCATCTTCATCCATCGTTCCCACCGCCTTGTGAACAAGCGTATCGAACCGCGCATTGGAATAGCCGCCTCGGTTTGCGCCGCCAAAGCCATTTGGCGCATCTGCCGTACTCAGCAGCAGGCGCAGACTGTACGACGTCTCGCCGGTGATCGATCCCCAGCCCGAAAGACCGAAGCTGAACTCGCCCTTTGATGCCCGCGGATAGAATTCGGCTGCTGGCAAAGCTTCCGGTTTGCACAGGATACCCACCGCATTCAGCATCAGTGATATCGCCCTCAGCGTCGTTGCGCCATGGAAGGAACGATCCCGCGAACCATGCAGAACGATGGCAAAACCTTCGGGATAGCCCGCCTCCGCCAGCAGAAGCCGTGCCGTCGCGGGATCGTAAGGCGGCGGTGCGAGCGCCGGGTTGACACCGAAGACGCCCGGTCCCGCCACATCACCAACAGGTAGACCCTGGCCAGCCATCAGGCGGGTTGTGATGAACTCGCGGTCGATCGCCAGTGAGAGCGCCCGCCTGACCCGCTGGTCCTTCAGCGGATTCACCGGAAGCTGCACACCCTGCCTGTCCGTGATCCAGGGCGATGAATCGCGGAACTGATCGAAGAAGAGATACCAGACACGATTGCTCACGCAGGTTGAAAGAGTAACATCGTCGCGTCGGCGCAGCTCGACGAGCTGATCAGGGCCAACATTGTCGATCAGGTCCACGTCGCCTGCAAGCAGCGCGCTGACGCTGGCGAGACCGCTTTCATCGATGAGGCGGAACTCCAGCTCGCGCCATTCCGGCTTGCCTGCCCAGTGACCTGCGAAGCCTTCGTACTGGAGCATGCGGCTGCCCGAGCGTGACTTCAGCCGGAAAGGTCCGGTGCCATTGGTCGCCGCAAGGCTGTCAAAGGCAGCCGCATCGGCATCCCTGTTTTGCCGGTGAATGATGGCAATGTGACTGAGATCGATGGGGAGCAGCGGGCTGACGACGGAGGTGTGCAGTTCCAGCGTATAGGGATCAGGCACCGTGATTTGCCGGACGGGTTTCAGGAATGCGGAATAGGGACCACTGGCACCGAGCACCTCGGTCAGGCGCTCGAATGTTGCCACAACATCCTGGGCGTCGAACTCTGACCCGCCATGAAAATGCACGCCACGCCGCAGCTGAAAGCGCCACCCGGCCTCACCCATGGGCTGCCAGCTCTCGGCCAGGCCAGGGGCGATCCGCCCAGCGGCATCGAGGCTGGTCAAAGCCTCGAAATGATGACGGGAGATCATGGCGGTGGTGCTGCGCATCTGTCGATGCGGATCAAGCGTGCCCAGATCCTCGGTATGCCCGATGACGAGCCTGTCATCCCGGCGCACGGGCGGAATATGCTCCGCCTGAGTGATGCTGACACGCGGCAGGGCGAAGTCAAAGACACTGCCCTCACCCAGGGTGTTGCTGACCGACAGGCGACCACCCAGCATGCGCAAGTAGCGATCACAGATATAGAGGCCAAGTCCGGTGCCTGCTGAACGCGGTGCATGCGAGCCGCTGATCTGCGAGAAGGCCTTGAACAGATCGTCGAGCCGTTCCGGCGGGATGCCCGGCCCCGTATCCTGAACGGCGAAGATGAGGCTGCTGCGTTCGTCAGTCACAGAAAGTGTTATCCGGCCCTGTTTCGTGAACTTCGCCGCATTGCTCACGAGATTGAGCAGGATCTGCTTCAGTTTCAGCCTGTCGCCGAACATGCGTCCGGGGTCCAGCGGCGAGTCCAGCAAGAACATCACCCCGCTTTCCGTGGTCAGCGCATTGCTCATCTCCTCGATCTCGTGGAGCAACGGGTCGAGGTCGAACCATGACAGTTCGGTCTGGAGATGTCCCGCTTCGGCTTTCGCCAGATCAAGCACATCAGAGACGATGTCGCGGAGATGGCGTCCGGATTTTTCGAGCGTGGACAGCCGTTGCAGAAGATTGCTGTCGCCATCCCGCTCGGCCCTTGTCCGCAGCATGCTGATGTTCGCGAAAATCACAGTCAGCGGATTGCGGATTTCGTGACTGACCATGGACAGAAACTCGCGTTGCGAGAATGCATTCTCCTCGGCGGACAGCCGCAGTGTGTGTTCCGCTTCGCGATCTTCAAGCGCCGCAACGCTGGCGCTCCAGACATCATCAAGGCTGATCGGCGTGATTCCGGAACCGGCCTTCGATTCCTCTGCCTTTCCTGTCATGGACAGAAGCTGAAGCTTGCCCTCGACCATATCAACACGCCCCGCGCCGTCGCGGTTGGCGCGGCCCGTCACGAAAATCCACCGGTATTGCCCATCCTTGCCCACAACGCGTGAGGCGCATTCGAGGCCTGTCTCGCTCGTGATAAGGGCGCGCATGGACGCAATATGCCTAGACCGATCATCGACATGGATCGCATCAATCAAGTCTTGCCCGGTCGGATAGCCCAGGGTTTCCGGCAGACCAAGGACATCCGCGATCTCTGGCGGGATCGTCAGGCAGTCGTCAGCAGTCCGCCATGTCCATTGCATCTCCATTCCGGTATATTCATCGTGTGGCCGCGCTCTGGCCAGCATATTTCTTGATCGGCCTCTTTTTTCTGACAGGCAGCGAGATTGACTGGAGCTGGCTAGCGAAGATCCACCCCGGCCCCGGTCTGGCCGTTGAGCCGCAGCTGACAGGATCACTGAGACTATACAGCTTGACGGGGCCGACCCTCAGCGAAGTCACAAGGATCGATGGCTACACAGAGGTGGCTCGGTTTGTTTGAACAGTCTGGGGCAGCTTTATAAGTGGTTTCTGCTCTTGGTTATGCCGCAACCGGGATTGGCTGCAGCGCGTTGAAGTAGGCCTGATCCGGCGTCTGC
>JANPDL010000030.1:0-1826 GCA_031431475.1 Hyphomicrobiales bacterium | reverse complement strand
CCGGACTGTCTGCATGCGAATCAATGGCGGGCTGATCGGGTTTGAGGATCGCATGGTGCTGACTCGCCGCTATGTCGCAGTTTTTCAGGGGCAGCCGATCCCAAAGGCGAAGACAAGGGCCGAGACGGCGCAGCGACAGGCCCAGGGCGCTGTTGCGGCTGGCGGTGGATCTGGCACGGCAGGGGCAACCAGCGCAACAGTCGCCACTCAAAAGCCACCTCCCGCGCCCGCCAGCCCTTCGCCACGGGCCGAGACGGGATCGAGCCTTATCATCGCCGCTGTCTGCGTTGTCGCCGCTGTGGGGCTTGGGATTCTCGCGCACCGGCTTTGGAAGAAATCATCGACGATGAAAGCCATCCTTTTGCAGGAGAAACAGGCTGTGATCGAAGCAAGGGAGATATGACATGGACTTCACCGCCCTCGCCAACGCGCTCCTGAAAGCCGGTGCGCCCATCCTCGGCGGTGCGCTTGGCGGCCCGGCCGGGGCTGCCGCCGGTGCGCTTGTCGTCAACACGCTGGGGCCGATGCTGGGCCTCGATGCCGATGCCGGGCCGGACGAGATCGTCGCCGGCATCACGCACAACCCGTCGGGCGCGGCAATCGTCCAGGAGGCTGAGGCGCAGATCGGCAAGAGCGTGGCCGAGATCGAGGCGGCGGTGCTCGACACCATCAACCAGACGGCGCGGCTCGAGCTGCAATCGGAAAGCTGGTTCGTCCGCCACGCCCGCCCGTTCAACATGTGGGTGATCGGCGGCGTGACCGGCGGCTATGGCGCGTGTCTGGTCGCGGCGACCGGCTCGGCCGTGTTCTGGAAAGACCCGTCAGCCCTGAACATCCTGGTCGCCAACGCCGCCGTCGTGGGGCTGCTGCTGACCCCCTGCGGCGCGGTCGCCGGTGTTTCGGCCTGGGGCCGGACGCGCGAAAAACTGGCGGGTGTCTCAGGCGCGCTGCCGACGCTTGCGGGCGCAGCGGCGGCCGTCATCAAAAAGGCGGTGCGCTGATGGCTGAACCGATGGGCGAACGCATGAAGGGCGTGGAAGTGGAATTGAAGGGGCTGAAAGAAGGCCAGCGCGAGATCGTCGCGCGGCTCGATGTGCATGACGATGCCACGCAAGAACTGTCACGCAAGATCGATCGGGTCCTGAACAACCAGGCGGCCAATGCGGCGGCGACAAAGACCGCCCATGAATCGTTGCAGGCGACAGTGACCAAGATGCAGCCGGACGTGCAGACCGTGGCCGACATCAAGAAAATGGGGAAATGGGGAAAGGTGGCCGTCGGGGTCGGTCTGGCGACACTGACCTCGCTGGCGGCGATCAAGGGCTGGATCGTGCTGAACTGGAACTGGTTTGCGAATCGGTGATCATTTCCCCTGCCGCTTGGCAAAATCCGCGAAGTCTACCGCAAACACTGCTGTATCTCTCTCCTCAATTGATGGTGAGACGGGGACGAGTGTGTTGCAATAATCATGCATAAGCTTCATTGCACTTTCATCGACCTTCAATCTAAAGATTCTTGCGACCTCACGGATCGTTTCCTCAAAGACAATCTCCGGCTTTTCCTGCGTTGCCATTACTCTGCTCCACCGCTTCGCCGCCGTTTAATGTTTGGAGGTGTAATGGCAACCTCCCCGCCCAGCAGGTGATCGAGCAACGCGAAGACCTGTCTGTTTGTCAGGTCGTGTGTCACCGGCTCATAGACGGGTTCATCAATGTAGCCTTCGAGGTGTTGATGGTCACCAAAGGCCCTGTCTTCTGCTGCTCGATCATACCATAGCCTGAAGGCCGAAATGATTGGCTCTATGAGGTGGAGGGGAATTGTCACAT
>JANPDL010000029.1:0-28489 GCA_031431475.1 Hyphomicrobiales bacterium | reverse complement strand
CGAAACGCCAGCCGGCTTTGCCGGGGTTTTCGGCAAGATCGCGCAATCCTATTTCCAGCGCTATGGCGACAATTCCGACGCCCTGGCGCTGATCGCCGCCAAGAACCACCGGAACGGCGTGGTCAACCCCTATGCCCAGATGCGCAAGGATTTCGGCTATGAATTCTGCCGAACGGAAAGCGAGAAGAATCCCTTCGTCGCGGGACCGCTGAAGCGCACGGATTGCTCGCTGGTGTCAGACGGAGCGGCGGCGTTGGTACTGGCCGACATGGACACAGCCTTGCGCATGAAGCGTGCGGTGTATTTCCGCGGCGTCGGCCATGCGCAGGATTTCCTGCCAATGTCGAAGCGCGATATTCTCGCCTTCGAGGGCTGCACCGTCGCGTGGCAGCGCGCTCTGACACAGGCGGGCATTTCCATCGGCGATCTCTCCTTCGTCGAGACGCATGACTGCTTCACCATCGCCGAGCTCATCGAATACGAGGCCATGGGCCTGACCAGACCGGGACAGGGCGCAACCGCAATCAAGGAAGGCTGGACCGAGATTGGCGGGAAATTGCCAGTGAATGCCTCAGGCGGCCTCAAGGCCAAGGGCCATCCCATCGGCGCGACAGGTGTGTCGATGCACGTGCTGACTGCCATGCAGCTCACCGGCGAGGCACCGGAGGGGATCCAGGTGAAGGGGGCCAAGCTTGGCGGCATCTTCAATATGGGCGGGGCTGCGGTGGCGAACTATACGAGCGTGCTGGAGCGGGTGAGGTAAGTCGATGCGGAGGATGATGCATAGGGAATATATGCTCGGCGCTGCTGCACTGTTGCTGGCTTTCGGGCTCACCTGCAGTTTAACCGCCGCACAGACGTCTATCCCCCATTCCGAGATCATCAGCACGACAGAGATTTATCGTCAAAGTCCGGCGGTTCAGCAGCGCTATGGCGATGTCGCCATTCCATTGAAATCACCATACTTTCTTGATCGCAGAACGGATTTTACCGATCACGCCGCAATGATGTCCTTCCTGCGGAAACTGGCCCTGGAGAGCGGTGGGCGTGCAGTCTTGCTCTCGGCTGGTCAATCGCAGCAAGGGCGGGATATTCCGCTGCTTCTCTTTACTGCGGAGGGTGACCGGACACTGGAGGCTTCTGCACAGCGCAAAGAGCGGCCCGTGATCTGGTTCATGGGCCTGCAACATGGCAACGAGCCTGCGGGAGGCGAAGGCCTTCTGGCACTCGCCGCCGAACTGACGCAGCCTGACGCGCGGGATGCACTCGCGAAGGTGACGATTGTCATTGCGCCGCGCGTCAATCCTGATGGTGCCCAGCGCTTCCAGCGCAACACTGCCAACGGGGCCGATCCGAACCGCGACCATCTTCTGTTGTTCCTGCCAGAAACGAAAGGCGTTCACACGAGCATGCGGCTCTTGCCACCGGACGTGGTGTTCGATCATCACGAGTTTTCCGTGGCAAACCGCTGGATCGAAAAATACGGGATGATCCAGTCAGTCGACGCGCTGTTCCTGCACGCCACCAATCCAATGGTGCCGAAAGGAATATCCTCGCTTGCCGAAAATCTCTATCGCCCTGCTGTCGATGCCGAGCTCGCCAAATACGGATTGACGTCATTCTGGTATTACACCACCAGCACCCGCCGTTCGGACAAAACCGTGTCGATGGGAGGAAACAATCCCGGAATTGGCCGCAATGCCATGGGTCTTGGCGGCGCCGTTTCGTTCCTGATCGAAAGCCGGGGTGTCGGCATCGGCCTGGAGGGCTGGCAGCGCCGGGTCGCAACCCATGTGCTTGCGGGGCGCGCGGTGATTGCTGCAACATTACGGGAAGCCGAGAACCTTAAGCGGACGCTGGAAAGAGAGCGGCAGGCCGCAGCGTCTGCGAGGGATGATCTGATTATCGCCAGCCGTATCCCTGCCAATCCGTTGGCCATTGCCCTGATTGATCCGAAAACCGCTGAACTCCAGCTGGTCAGCGTGCCTTTCCAGGATTCCCGTGTCATCGAACCGACGCAGGTTCGCAAGCGCGCCGCCGGATATCTTCTGACTGGTGCAACGGAAGCAACGGTCGAGCGGTTCCGTCTGCAGGGTATCGCGCTCTGCATGCTCGCTTCCGGAGTCAGCCTTTCCATTGAGGCTTACGAACTGACAGCGGTAGTGGCCGCGGCCGGGCGAGAAAACATCAACCCGGACCAGACCTTGCGCGCTGTCACCACGGCGCGGGAGATGGTGCTCGCCACACAAACCCTGTTTGTGCCCATGGCCCAGCCCGGCGCGGGTATCGTTGCATCAGCCATGGAGCCTGACTCGCCCGGGAGCTATCTGGCGACCGGTGTGATCCCGCTTGCAGCCGACGTTAAGGAGGCACCGGTCTTCCGCGTCTTGAAGGCATCTTCACTGGCGGCAATTGGCCTGACTGCTGCGGATCAGGCAGTTTGTGCGAGACAATGAGATCAACGGCGAATGCAGATAGCTTAGAATTCGCTTCGGGCCTAGAGCAGGATTTGCATGACCCTGAACCGTGGGTCCAAGGGCCCCATGTTCGCTTTCTCGCTCCTCCTGTTCGCTTATCTCTTCAGCCAGTTTTTCCGCTCGTTCCTGACGATCATCGCGGGTGACCTGACGCGTGATCTTGGTTTTGGTCCGGCGGAACTGGGCTGGGTGGGTGCCGCGTGGTTCATCACCTTCGCGCTGTTCCAGTTCCCCGTCGGTTATCTTCTCGACACGGTGGGTCCGCGCCGCACGATGGGCGGCTTGATGCTGGCGGGCGTGGCGGGTGCTATCCTTTTTGCCCTGTCGCCGAATTTCTGGATCAGCGTCACCGGCATGGCACTGATAGGCGTGGGCTGTTCGCCCATGCTGATGGCCTCGCTCTACATCTTCGGACGCACCCAGCCGCCGGAACGCTTCGCGGTTCTGTCCTCGATGATGGTGGGGTTTGGCAACATCGGCAACCTTGCTGCCGCCACACCGCTCACGCTTGCTGCTGTCAGCTTCGGCTGGCGCTGGAGCATGGCGGGTGTAGGCTTGGCCATGGCCGGTGCGGCATTGCTCATCCTGCTTTTCCTCAAGGACCCACCGAAAGCCGTCCGCACTGACGGTGGGAAAGCCTCCGTTATAGGTGATATCCTCGCCATCGCCCGGATCAAACCGCTTTGGCTCGCCTTTCCCCTCCACCTCGTGAGCTATGCTGTCATCGCTACGGAGCGCGGCCTGTGGGTTGGGCCGTATCTCGATCAGGTGCATGCCATGGACGCTATCACGCGGGGCAACTGGGTGTTCGCGATGTCGCTGGCCATGGCGCTGGGTGCGCTGGCTTGTGGGCCTGCCTCACGCTGGCTGGGAGGCGCGAAGAGACCGGCCGTCATCGGGAATGCCATGACGGTCGGGCTTTTCGTTTTGCTTGGTCTTTCGACGGGTCTCGGCGGTGCAGGAGCCGGGGCAATTCTGGTAATGATCGGTTTCTTTGGCCTGACTTACAGCCTGCTGCTCAGCCATGGACGCCAGTTCGTCCCCGATCACCTGCTTGGGCGTGGTGTCACATTCCTCAATTTCCTGGCTATCGGCGGGGCAGGGCTCCTGCAGGCACTGACGGGACAGTCCATGCGCCTTGCGGGTGTTTCCGGCACAGCTCCGGCCGATGCCTATTCCCTGATCCATACCGCTATGGGGTTGGCGCTGCTGGTGGCGTTGCTGCTGTTCCTGCGTGTGCCTGCGAAACCGGCAACTTAATCCTTAAGCAGCCGTGTCTGGCTGAATGCCACACCCACCGTGCTGCCTTCGTCATGTCTCCCGGCGGTGTCGATCGTCAGATCGCCGAAGGCTTCTGTCACGACACGATAGCGGCGGTTCACGCCTGCGTAAAAATGGTTGGCGACAACACCCGGGATGCCACCGCTGGATGATAGTACCACATGCTCCGGACGGATCAGCAAGGTTCCGGGGCCATCAGCGGGTTTGTCCGGTAACGGAAGACTGCCACCGGAAGCCGCCACAAAGCGACCGTTCTTGACTTCACCCTTGATCAAATTCGCTGCGCCGATGAAATCTGCCACAAACACGCGCGCTGGCCGCTCGTAGATATCCTCCGGCGTGCCGACCTGCTCCAGCCTGCCCTGGCTCATCACAGCGATACGATCCGAGACCTCCAGCGCCTCTTCCTGATCATGCGTGACATAGACCGCCGTGAGCCCGAGCCGCTTCTGGATTTCCCGGATATCTCGCCGCAGCGAAACCCGCAGCTTGGCATCGAGATTGGATAGCGGCTCGTCCAGCAGCAGGATCGGCGGATCGACCACCAGCGCGCGGGCGATGGCGATGCGCTGTTGCATGCCCCCCGACATTTCGCCGGGATAGCGCTTCTCCACATCGACGAGCCGCACCATGGCGAGCACATCAGCCACCTTGGCCTTGATGGTCGCATCGTCCTGTTTCCTGATCCTGAGGCCATAGGCAATATTCTCGAAAACCGTCTTGTTCGGCCACAGCGCATAGTTCTGGAACACAAAGCCGATGCCGCGCTTCCACGCCTCAAGTCCCGCCACATCACGCCCGTCAAATAGGATCTCGCCGCCAGTCAGGTCGTTGAAACCTGCGATGGCGCGCAGCAGCGTGGTCTTGCCGCAGCCCGAGGGGCCAAGCAGCGTGAAGAATTCGCCCGGTTTGATATCGAGTGATACGTCATCCAGTGCGGCCTTCGAACCGAACCTTTTGGTGGCGTTCTTGATCGTGATCGCCGTGCCCATCAGACTGCTCCCACCCTGGCCATCTGCCCCCGCGTTTTCTGCGTGATCAACCAGAGCGGCCCGTAGAGGATGACCATCAGCAGCACCGTCATGGCTGCGGCGATGCCAAAATCAGCACCCAGCGTGATTGTGTTTTCGAAGATCACGGCGGTCATCGGTTTCCATGGCGGACGGTAGAGCACGATGGTCGAGGACAGTTCCGTCATGCCGTGCAGGAAGGCCAGCGTCGCACCCGAGACAAGGCCCGACGCCATCAGCGGCAGCGTGGCATGCATGAAGCTGCGCATCGGTGTCGCGCCCAACGACACAGCCGCCTCTTCCAGCGCGGGATGAATCTGGAACAGCACGGCCTCTGAAGATTTCACCGCATAGGGCAGGTTGCGGATGAAGAATGACAGACACAGGATGGCCCAGGTGCCGGTCAACACGAGGGGTGGTGTGTTGAGCGCCAGAATGAGCCCGATGCCGATCACCGTGCCGGGAATGACATAGGGCATCATCACGATGCCGTTCAGCAATGGGCCGATCACGGGATAGCGCTTGCGCACCAGCACATAGGCGATGCCGATGCCGAGCACGATGCTCGCAGCCGTTGAGACGGTGGCCAGCGACAGGCTGATCAGCACCGGCATCAGTTCATTCGCGAACATGGTCCGGTAATTGGCCAGCGTCAGCACCGGAAAGACAACACCGGAACGCCATTCCATGAACGACGTGATCAGCACGGTCACATGCGGCACGAAAGCCATGAGCAGAATGAAAGCGGCAAAGGCGAGAATAAGCCCGTGCACTAGTGCTGTGGGTTTCTTCGGCGACAGCCTGCGAGCCGAAACCGTGGCATAGGTGCCAAACGAGAGATAGGCGCGGTAAGCCCCCAGAAAACCGGTCGAAATCAGCACCATGAGAAGCGCGCCCGCGCTGGCTCTGGAAGGATTGGCTCCGGCTTCAGACAGAAATTCGTCATAGACCAGCGTTGGCATCAGCTTGAGATCAAGCGAGATGATCTTGGGCGTGCCAAAATCCGCAAAGGCCGCGATCAGCGCCATATAGAGACCGGTGAGCACCCCCGGCAGCGCCAGCGGTAGATCCACCGTGAAAACACGCCTCAGTGGTGAAGCGCCAAGGCTTTCAGCCGCCTCGCCCAGCGCTGCATCCGCGCCCGTGAAAGCATCATAGGCCAGCAGAAACACGAGAGGAAATACATGCCAGGCCGTGACCCAGATAACACCGTGCAGGCCGATGATGGTCCAGTCGAGCCCCAATGCCTGCGTGAGGATTCCGCTAGAGCCCAGCAGCATGCGCCAGGCATAGGCACCCAAGAACGGTGGTGAAACAGCGGCCATCGTGACAAGGACAACCAGGCCCTCACGGCCATAGATGTCGAATTTGGCGATCATCCAGGCCAATGAGACGCCAATGACTCCAGCCAACGCAGTGGACAGGATGGTCACGATCAGGCTGTTGATCAGCGCTGTGCGGGCCGCCGGTTCATTCAGGAATGCCCCGAAATTGCCCAGCGTCCAGCGTGGTTCAGGGTCGATGGCTTCCATGAAAGCGTTGGCACCATGCCGCAGACGCAGGCTGGTCGGGCTGAGCTGTTCCACGGCTATGGGCAGACGCGTCGTGCCGAACAGACCCATCGGTACCGTCTGGTTCATGGTGATGCGCCGCCCACCAACCTCAAGGCGCAAACGGTTGGCATCGAGCGCCGTTCCGGTGAGGGGGCCGGACAATCCTTCAAATTCGAGCGTATTTGGCCCGGCGCGGCTCATGGCGAAAAGCCCGGTTCCGCCCAGATCTGCCACCAGCTTGCCGTTGCGCTCCGTGAACCGGTAGCCCATCACGGTTTCCTGCGCGAGCTCGATCCTCCCGCCCGCTTCCTGATGGCGAAACGTGAAGCGTCCGCCATCTTCCCGCAGCGAGGCGATGATGATCCAAAGTTGCGGCACAACAATGAGGATGGATGTCAGCAGCAGGGCTGCAATCGCAAAGACCTTCCACGGGTCACGCGAAGGGAAAAAGCGTTGCAGAAGCATTGTGCGTCCGCTGTTGGCGCCGATCACTTCCGCAAGGCTTCAAACCGCGCATTCACAACCGAAGCGGGTTCCGCAGCGAAAATCAGCTTGAGATTGCCCAGGTCCGGCAAACCGGGCGGTGGTGTCACATCCTTGCGGGCGGAGCGACGGTTGACCTTGTCGCGCATCGTTTCATGCACTTCCTTGGTGTTGAGGAAGGCCATGACAATGCGGGCATTTTCGAGGTTCTTCGATCCCTTCACGATGGCCTGCGGGTCCACGACGGTGGGAACACCGTCTGCTGGATAGACCGACTTGATGGCGATGCCATCGCGCTCCCACTTGGCCGTGATATCCTCGTTGACCCAGACCATCGCGGTTTCACCGTCGCGGGCCGCATTTGCCGCGCCGCCGGAGCTTGGCAGAACACGCGCTGTCTTGGCGATCTTCTCGATGAAAGGCCAGCCTTGCGCGGCAGCCAACGCAGAGATGACGGAATATCCCGTCGAGGATTTGGCCGGGTCCGGCAGGGCAATACCACCCATCGCCGTATATTTTGGATCCAGTGCCTGAGCCGTTGTCGTCGGCGTTTCGCCCAGCGGCACCTTCTTGGTGTTCACGCCGATGACGATCGAGATGATGTTGGATGCGTGCCAGATGTTGGCAGGATCGCTCACCAGAAAGCTGTCCTTGTCGGTGGAGACGAAAGGCTGGAACAGGTCGGCATTGCCCTCGAACAGCTGGATCGAGCCGCCCCACATGATGTCAGCCGCCGGGTTTCCCGATTCCGCCTTGAGCCGTTGGAGTACCTCGCCGGTGCCGGCGCGCACCAGCGTGACGTTGAGATTGGGCAAGCGCTGCTTCATCAGTTCCAGCACCGGTCCTGTCGTATCCGCTGCATGCGATGTATAAAACACGATATTGCCCGACTGGGCCTGAGCGGCTCCAGTCAGACCAACGGACAACACCGCGGCTGCAGCGAATTTGCGAAACATCATTCTCTCCCGGCCCGGCGGACAACCCGCCATTCTTGGCAACACGCCGTGACGTTCCCGCGACAGCCGCCTTTCGTCAACAGGATTCAGCGCCCGCAGCGCACGAAGACCATATTGCCGTATTTCCGCTTCGCTTCGTCATCGATGTAATTGAAAACCAGTGTGCTGCCGTTCCAGCTCTGGATGACCTTGGTGGCGCGCGGAGAGCCATTGACGGCCACGATCTGGTTGCCCTGAATCGCTACATCCTGCGGCCTGCCCTCGAAGGCCTCGAACATGCGGGCCGCGCCATTGGCACCCTTGCTGATCACATATGGCTGGTTGCAGAAGCTCTTGGCCTGTGCAGTGGTTTTCGCGGCATCGGCATCGTTCCAGTAGGCCGCGACGCCCCAGCGCCCCACCAGATCCTCTGTACGCGGGGACTGGGCATGGGCGGCACTGGACAGAAGTATGGCCAAAGCGGCTCCCGCAGTGAGCTTGAACATGAATGTCTCTCCTTATGGCTTCGCAATATCTTGGTGCGTAAGTCGAGTTTGACCAGAGTTCGTTGATCCGATCCATCAGTTTTCACGGCGTGACACACAGCGTGCTGCATGCAAACTGGAACTCTCAAATTCAAACAGGCCAAATCCATTGTCTTCCGACCGAAACGCCATGGCTCTTGCCACAGTCGCGATCTTTTTGCTGACGACGATGGATGCCGTGATCAAGAGCCTGTCCCTACAGTTCAACGCCTTGCAGATCATGTATTTCCGCACCGTTGTGGGTTTGCTGTGCGCAGGAATCCTGTTTCTGGTCATTAGGCCGGGGTTGCCCAATCTCGAACAGCTCAAGAGCCATGCACTGCGCTCCGGGATCATGCTCGCAACAGGCCTGATGTTTTTCTACGCTTTGGGGCAGATGCCGCTGGCCGAACTGTTCGTCTACACCTTCACCGCCCCGATGTTCATCGCGCTCTTTGGCGCGTTGCTGCTGAAGGAGCGGCTGAGCATGCAAGTGATAATCGGTCTTGGGCTTGGCTTTACAGGGATTGTCGCGATCGTGGCGACCGATCCGGCGGCGCGGTTCGGTGGTGGCAGCACGACGGGCCTTGCAGCGGCGATCCTCTCGCCCGTCACCTATGCTTTCGCCATGGTGCTGTTGCGGCGGCAAGCCGGCAAAGAGCCTGTGGCCCGCATCGTCTTCATGCAATCCCTCCTGATCAGCGCGGTCATGGTGCCGTTCATGGTGTGGTCGACGCCGTTGCCGCAGGGTGTGGAAATCTGGAAAGTGCTGGCTGTTGGCGTTTTGGGTACAGTCGGGAATTACATTCTCACCACCGCCTTCAAGAATGCCGAAGCCGCGAAGGTCGCGGTGGCTGAGTATACCGGCCTGATCTGGGCAGCGCTGATCGGCTATGCGTTCTTCCATGAGACGCCGCGTATCATGGTCTGGATCGGCGGCGCGCTGGTCATTGCGGGCTGCCTGAGTGTGGCGTGGGCGCGCAAGGCGACCGAAAAATCTGTATTGCCAGCTATGCCTGCAGACGCTGTCTGATCATCTCCCGGCATCCCCCGAGATTGAACGCCACAACGACAGCTGCGAAAACCGTCGCGCCAACAGCGCTGCTGACCAGCAGCGTGGCCCAGCCCGGTCCCCAGCCACGCACCGGCCAGACCGCTGCCGCCATGGCCAGCGTTGCCACGACCGCAGCTGTGATGTCGCGCAGGTGCGGCATAACCTTCATGGTCCGGATCGCCAGAACGACCGCGACGCCAAAGGCCACGGCATAGCTCACGGCCTGAATGGCGGCATAGGTCTGGATGTCCGTCGCCGTGAGCTTCCATGACAGAATGGCATTCGTCAGCAATCCCGCCAGCGCCGCCAGGACGACCGGCCAGGTCTGCTGCTTCAACTGAAACACAGGTGTCACCGCAGCCTGCACCAGCGCGAAGCAAACAAGACCCGGCAAGAGGATCGTGGTGGCAGCAGCAAATGCGCCCCGGAAAGCCTCCGGCACCAGCAGCGCCTCGAACGATGGCAGTATCAGCCAGTACCCCGTTGCAACCGCCAGCACGGCAGCCAGAACGAGCCCCATGTTGGTCGAAAGCTGTTCCTGAGCCTTGTCCCTTCCCTGCACTGCGTCTGCCCTGAGCGCGATCTGGAACAGGATAATATCGAGGGCCGAACCGACGGTCTGCACCAGGCGTATTGCCAGATCATAGGCCAGCGAAAACTGGCCCGAAGCAGCGAACCCAAGCGAGGAAGCGATGGCTGTCCGGTTCCAGAGAGGAATAAGGAAATAGATCATCGAAGCCAGAATGACCGGCACGCCGTAGAACATGTACCCTCGCGCGGCAGTCCAGTTCGGCTTCAGGATATTCACGTCAGGATCAATCAGACGGCGACGACCGATCAGCAGCGTGGCAAAGATGCTGAGTACGAAGCCTGCTGCCACAACTATGGGCGACTGGAACCACCACGCGCCGCCCACCATCAGAACAAGCGAAAGAACGTTCTTCACGATGACGAGCAGGGAGTAGCTGCGTTCGTCAAACCGGGCTCTGACCAGCGCGGTATGATAGTCGAACAGGCCGTTGCAGATGCCCATCGTGGGGGCAAGCGCCGCCAGAAGCACCATCAGTCCGAAGTCGAGGCCCAGCGTGATCGCGATGGCGCTGGTGAGGGCGATACCCAGTGAGGAGAGAATGAAAATGGCATCCAGCGTGCCGCGCACACCTGGCTCATCGCTTCGCGTGCGCTCCGAATAAAAGCGCGTGGCAGCAAGCCTGATCCAGTCCAGGAACAGTGTGTTGAGCACCACCGCAACAGAGGCCGCTATGGCGTATTGCCCAAAGCCCTGCGGCCCGAGAAAACGCGCGATCAGCAGGCCAAGGGCGAAATTGAAGGCCGAATTGATCAGAAAGGTTGTGGTGACAAGCATTTGACAGACTGCGATAGCGCAATCCGGCGAAGGAAGCGTTAAGCCCCTAGCTTCGCCGCACGCCCCGGCATGTCAAATATCAGGCAGGTCTCCGTGCCATGCGCCAGCAACTTGCCCGCACCATCATAGAGCTTTCCCTCCGAGGTTGCCGCCCTGCGACCGCGCGACAGGACAATGCCTTCGGCCCTTACGATGCCGGTGGAGGGCAGGATGGGCCGGCAAAAATGCAGCTTGAATTCCAGCGTGGTATAAGCCTCGCCCGGAGCCAGCGTGGAGTGCACGGCACAGGCCATAACACTGTCCATGATCGTCGCGGTCCATCCGCCATGGATGGAACCCAGCGGATTATAGAATTCGGCTTTGGGTTCGCCCTCGAAAACCACTTTGCCTTCTTCGGCGCTCACCATGGTGATCGCTGTCGTGATGGCGAAAGGCGGCGCGGGAAGCGTGCCATCGATCATGCCAAGCAGCATCTCCAGCCCGGACATATGGGCGATGTCCTTGAGGGGGAGAGGGCGGATATTCATACAAGCTCCTGATTGTGCGCCGGTGCAGCACGACGAGGTCTGCCCTATAGCGTTGCCAAGGAGACGCGGCAATCGGCGAACTCCCCCTCCCCAAGCAGCTCCTCCGCTGCCATATAAGGGCCATGTCGAAATCCCCGCAGATTCGCGAAGCCAAACCCCAGCGCACCTCGCGCGGCGTTTCCATGGGCATGAACCAGGAAGCGCCTGTCCTGCCCCAGACCCGCAAGGACGGCTCAGGACGCAAACCCGAGCTAAAGCCGCTCGATGCCGCCATGAAGCGCTTCCTCGCGCCGGTCGGTTCCGAGGCCTATTTCGATGAACGCAGCGCGCCCGAAAGCGTGCCTCTCGGCGGTGGCTTCGGCGAGATTCCACAGGCGGCCTATTCCGCTGAAAACACCGCACAGGCCGATGGCCTCGACGAGGCCATGGCCGCCGCGCTGGGGCTCTATGCCTCGACGGGAACTGAAGGCGCGGAAGGTGGCGTCGATGCCACGCAGAAGGCGCTGGAAAGCCTGATCATTCAGGGGCATCCCGCCTTTCGCGGCAAGGTGGCGTGGGAGCCTCACCGGCCACAGCGGCCCGAGAAATGGGAGGGTGGCAGGCCCTTCGTCATGCACTCACCGTTCGAACCCAAGGGCGACCAGCCAACGGCCATCGCCACACTCGTCGAAGGCATCCGCAACAGCGAAAAGGATCAGGTGCTGCTCGGCGTCACCGGTTCCGGCAAGACCTTCACCATGGCGAAGGTGATCGAGGCCACACAGCGACCTGCGGTGATTCTTGCGCCCAACAAGACACTGGCGGCGCAGCTCTACGCCGAGTTCAAATCGTTCTTTCCCGAGAATGCGGTGGAGTATTTCGTTTCCTATTACGATTATTACCAGCCCGAGGCCTATGTGCCGCGTTCCGACACCTACATCGCCAAGGAATCCTCGATCAACGAGCAGATCGATCGCATGCGCCATTCCGCCACGCGCTCGCTGCTGGAGCGTGACGATGTTGTGATTGTGGCCTCTGTGTCGTGCATCTACGGCATCGGCTCAGTGGAGACCTATACCGCCATGACCTTCGGCCTGAAGGTGGGCGAGAAGATCGAACAGCGCCAGCTGATCGCCGATCTGGTGGCGCTGCAATACAAGCGCACGCTGGGGGATTTCACACGCGGCTCCTTCCGCGTGCGCGGCGACACCATCGATCTCTTCCCGGCCCACTATGAGGACCGGGCCTGGCGCATCCAGCTTTTCGGCGACGAGGTGGAATCGATCCAGGAATTCGATCCGCTGACGGGCCAGAAGGTGTCGGACCTGTCCTTCGTCAAGATCTACGCCAACAGCCACTACGTGACACCGAGACCGACACTGCAACAGGCGGTGAAGGGCATCAAGGAAGAGCTCAAGTTCCGGCTGGACGAGCTTTACCGCATGGGCCGTCTGCTGGAGGCGCAAAGGCTGGAACAGAAGACGGTTTTCGATCTTGAAATGCTGGAAGCAACGGGCTCTTGCCAGAGCATCGAGAATTACTCCCGCTATCTCACAGGGCGCAAACCCGGCGAGCCGCCACCGACCCTGTTCGAATATCTCCCGGACAATGCACTGGTCTTCGCCGATGAAAGCCATGTCACGATTCCGCAGATCGGCGGCATGTACCGGGGTGACTTTCGGCGCAAGGCGACGTTGGCGGAATATGGCTTCCGTCTGCCCAGCTGCATGGACAACCGGCCATTGCGCTTCGAGGAATGGGACGCGATGCGCCCACAATCCGTGCATGTTTCGGCCACACCCGGCAAATGGGAGATGGACCGCACCGGTGGCGTTTTTGCCGAGCAGGTCATCCGCCCTACCGGTCTGATCGACCCCACCGTTATCATCCGCCCGGCGCGGGCGCAGGTGGATGATCTGCTGGGCGAGGTGAAGGAGGTGGCGCTCAAGGGCTACCGCACGCTCGTGACAGTGCTGACCAAGCGCATGGCCGAGGATCTGACCGAGTATCTCCACGAAAACGGTGTGCGCGTGCGCTACATGCATTCCGATATCGAGACGCTGGAGCGCATCGAAATTATCCGCGATCTGCGCCTGGGCGCGTTCGATGTTCTGGTCGGCATAAACCTGCTGCGCGAGGGGCTCGACATCCCGGAATGCGCGCTTGTCGCCATTCTCGATGCCGACAAGGAAGGCTTCCTGCGCTCCGAGACCAGCCTCGTGCAGACCATCGGCCGCGCCGCCCGCAACGTCGATGGCCGTGTGATCCTCTACGCCGACCAGATGACGGGATCGATGACCCGCGCCATCGCCGAAACCGATCGCAGGCGCGAGAAGCAGGTGGCCTACAACACGGCCAACGGCATCACGCCGGAAAGCGTCAAGCGCGACATCTTCGATATCATGAACTCGGCCTACGAGCGCGACCGCGTCACGGTGGATGCCGGGATCGCCGGCGAAAATAACGATGCCGCGACCGTGGGGCACAATTTCGAGGCGGTGGTGTCCGATCTCGAAAAGCGCATGCGCGAGGCGGCTGCCAATCTCGACTTCGAGGATGCAGCGCGGCTGAGGGATGAATTGAAGCGGTTGCGCGAGACGTCATTGGCCGTGTTCGAGGACAGCGGCATCCGGCAATCGTCGGTCAAGGCGAAGGCGGGCGGGTTCAGTACGGCGGGGAAAGCGGGTAGTCCAAAGGGGCGGTGGAAGAAAAGATGACTTTTTTTACTTCCCCCTGCGGGAAAACGAATCGCTCCTCACGCCCCCCTTGGCTTGGCCCTTGTAGTTGGCACAGCCGCCGCCGGATCATCTGGCCAGAGGTGCCTTGGGTAACGCCCTTTCATTTCCGTCCTCACCGCTGCCCATGATCCCTTCCAGAAGCCTGGAAGATCGCGCGTGATCTGGATCGGGCGATGGGCTGGTGACAGCAGGTGCAAGGTGAGCGGCACACGGCCAGTTGCAAGTGAGGGGTGTTGCTTGAGGCCATAAAGCTCCTGCACGCGGATCGCGAGCACTGGACCGCCTTCTGCTTCATAGTCGAGTGCGACACTAGAGCCCGTAGGAGCCTCGAAATGCGTCGGTGCTTCCTCGTCGAGATGCCGCTTGAGGTTCCAGGGTACCAGCGTCTCCAGCGCCTCACGCAGCGTATCCGCACCCAGCGACGCCACGGATGTGATGCCGGTCAGGAAGGGTGCCAGCCATTCTCCAGCGCTTCGTGACAGCGCCTCATTCGAGAGATCAGGCCAGGGATTGTCCGCCTCGTCGCCATGCGCGCGGCGCAGGAACATCACCCGGTCGCGCCATTGCGTGGTGGCCTTGCTCCAGGGCAAGCGATGAATGCCTGCGGTGGCGATGCCATGGGAGAAGATAAGTGCCGCTTCCTCCGTGGAAGGCACCGGCATGGTCTGTGATTCCAGCGTGATGGCATCCAGTCGCCGTACTCTCCGGGCTCGCATGGCAAGGACGTCTGGATCGAACGTCAACTCTTCGCCTGAGGTGATACGATTTCCGGCGATGGTCATGACAGCACCGTCGTCCATCGGCGCCGCCGCCAGAATCCGCGAGGCTGCGGCAGTGCCAGTCATTTCGGCAATAACGCACCACGGAGTCCGTGCCAGCGGGTCCGCCGCATCCACCTGTCCGGCCCTGCCATTGGCGAGCAGGAACTGGCCTGCGGCACCGCGCGCTTTCGCAATGCGGTCGGGATAGGCCAGCGCCAGCAGTGTGGCGGCGGAGTGCTTGCCGCCATGCTGCTTGCCGACACCGGCCTGTTCGGCCCAGCCAGCCGCCAGCCGCTTCATATCCGTGGCCCGCGCACCCCTGTCACGGTGGAACTGATTGAGACGATGCAACAGATCGGTAGACGTTCCACCCATGCCACGTTCGACGAGGATGGCAGCAAGATCAGCTGCATCGCGGACGGCATTGGCGGAGATCGCTGCTGCACCGATCACCATTTTCGCCAGACGAGGCGGCAGTGGCAGGGCGCGGATGCGCTTGCCTTCCGTTGTGATCCGGCCATCAGCGTCAAGTGCGCCAATAGTGGTGAGCATGGCTTTCGCTTCCGCCGTGGCCGTGGCGGGTGGCGGATCGAGCCAGCGCAGCGAAGTCGGCTCCGTCACGCCCCAACTCGCGAGATCGAGGATGAGGCCTGAAAGGTCTGCTGCCCGTATTTCCGGCGTGTTGAACGGCGCGAGACTGAGCGTCTGAGGCTCATCCCACAGGCGATAGCAGATGCCGGGCTCGGTGCGGCCCGCGCGGCCCCGGCGCTGATCGGCGGAGGCTCGTGACACCCGCACCGTCTCAAGCCGTGTGACGCCCGTATCCGGCTCGTAGCGCGGTACGCGGGCGAGACCACAATCCACCACGACACGCACGCCCTCAATGGTGAGGGAAGTCTCGGCGATGGAGGTTGCCAGCACCACCTTGCGGCGGCCCGGTGCGGCGGGTTGCACCGCAATATCCTGCGCCCGCTGGTCCATCGCGCCGAACAGTGGCGCCAGATCAACCGTGGGGTCGCGCAGCTTCTCGGTCAGCAGCGCTTCTGTTCGCCTGATCTCGCCTTGTCCCGGAAGGAAGGCGAGGATGGAGCCTGTCTCGGCTGACAGCGCCCGGAGAATGGCGTTTGCCATCTGTGGTTCGAGACGCTCACGGGCATCGCGTCCGAGATGCCGGGTTTCCACCGGGAACATGCGGCCTTCGCTCTCGATGACGGGTGCGGTTTCGCCCAGCAGATCCGCCACGCGCGCGCCATCCAGCGTTGCCGACATGACCAGAATGCGCAAGTCATCCCGCAATCCGGCCTGTGCATCCAGCGCCAACGCCAGACCCATATCGGCATCGAGCGAACGCTCATGAAACTCGTCAAAGATGACCGCAGCCACGCCATCCAGTGCGGAATCGTCGAGAATCATCCGCGCGAAGACGCCTTCCGTCACGACCTCGATACGGGTCCTGGCGGAGGTCTTCACATTGAGCCGGGCGCGCAGACCAACTGTGTCTCCCACGCGCTCGCCCAGCGTCTTTGCCATGCGCTCAGCAGCGCCCCGTGCAGCAAGACGGCGCGGTTCCAGCATAATGATCCGCTGGTCCTTGCGCCACGACGCGTCCAGCAGAGCCAGCGGCACGCGTGTCGTCTTGCCTGCACCCGGCGGTGCCACGAGGACAGCGTTTGGTGCAGAAGCAAGCGCTGCCTTCAGCGCAGGCAGCGCATCATCGATAGGGAGCGGGGTGTCAAACCGCATTGCAGGACGATTGTCTCAGCGGGGCTGATCGCTCACTCATCATCCTCGTCGGATTCAAGCTTGCTGTAGAACGAATAACGGATGGCTTCCGCATCATCGAACCAGAACCCCGGCCCCTTGCCTGATTCCAGCGTGCGCGCCCAGAGCTTGCCCAGCACCTCGTCGTCGCTGATAGCCATCTCGAAATCATTGTCGAAGAAGATATCCGACCATTCCCAATAGGTGCCAAGACGTTTCACGCCGCGCAACAGATCCCAGCGGTCGATGATCACGGATGGCAGGTCTGATGTCACGGAATTGAAGAAGATGCCCTTGCTGCAAACCCGGTGCATCTCCTCCACAGCCCATTCCACACGATTGGGTGCGACATGGCACAGGGCTGTGTCATAGATCACATCGAACTCGTCATCCACGAAAGGCATGTCGGTGATGGAGCCCAGGATGTTAAACTCCTGCAGTTCCTCCGGCGTCTGGCTGTGAATGTGGATGTTGTTCTCGATACCCCAGGCGTCAACACCGCGCTTGCGCAATGCGGCGACTGTCTCGCCACTGGCCGAACCGGCAATCAGCAGGCGATATTTTTTCTTGAGCTTGAAGACAGTGCGCAGCATGTCATCGACAAAGGCCGGATCGAAAAATGTCTTCCACGCCTCAGTGTAGGGACCAAGGTTGCGGTAGTTCTCGAAATACGCCTTGTCGATCGTGTTGCGGGGCGTGTGACCGGTGCGCGCCGCAGCCTCAAGCTGCCTCTGGTAGCGCAGGCGCGTGAGTTCCGAGACAACCAGATCGCTCGTGATATCGCAGGAATCGAGCAGGCCGTTCAGAGTGGAATCGTAGAGATAATCACCAGTCACGAAGAGGCCGGTGTGCTCATCGGGCTCCGGCAAATGGTTTTCACGGGGGCCGCGCGCCGGCACTCCGCCGGGGATCGCATTTACTGAAGATATCCAGCGGTGGATACGGCCTTCCACCAGATGCTTGCGGGCATCGCCAAAGGATGGCGGTAGGGATGCCACAGCCGCATCGATCAGTTCCTGATCGGAAAGGTTGCAATAGGCCAGCGCATCCGAACCGGCAATCAGCCAGCCCAGCGCACCAGTTCCTTTGGGGTATTCATGGCGCGTGTTCTCGACATAGACGCAGCATCCGCCGAACGTGTCCGACATCCACCAGCTTTGCGTGACATGCGGCTCCCAGACCTTCTTGTCGAAGAGAAGCGTCACGCGCAGGTAATGGGCGGGACGGTCGAAATGGGCGACATGGCGCACCATCGCTTTCTGCAGGATCTCGCCATCAAACTCCACGGTGCCGATCCAGTTGTGCGGCAGGCAGAAGATGACGATATCGAACTCGCGGATCGTGGTTTTCCCCGCATGCTGGACATGCAGGTAGTATTTGCCATTCTCGCTCTTGCCGCAGCGCAGCACCCGGCTTTGCAGCTCGACCTTGTTGTTCTTGTCCTTGCTGTTGTGCTCGACCAGCTTATGGATGATCTGTTCATTGCCGCCAACGATGGAGTAGAGGTCGATATAGCCATCAAGGTCCATCAGGAAATTCTTGAGGCCGTTGAGGCCATTTGTGAGATGCGGCTCCGAGGCAATATCGCTGCGCGCCGCAATCTTGAAGAACTTGCGCGCGGTCTCGTCATGGACGGACTTTTCCAGAAGATCCTGGCAGCTGATGTTGATCCAGGGATGCGCATTGTCCTCTTTGCCGACGCCCTCGTAATATTGCGCCGGGCTGAGCATCTGGCCGCAGGCCTTGCGGAAGGCCTTGACTGCATTGGCTGTCTTCGCACCATAGACCTGCTTCACGCCGTCCACGCCGATCATCACCTTGCCGTCCATGACGACCGTGTCACTGTCCATCGGAACCGTGCTGAGCCCGAAGCCTTCGATCAGATCGCGCAAGGGGTCCGGCCCCAGCGAGCCGTAGCCATAGATTTCGGCCACGCCTGCTTCGTACAGCGCGCCCTGCTTGCCCAGCTTGCCCGTGACGATTTTCCCCCCAAGGCGGTTTGATGCCTCGAAGATTGTCACGCTGGCCTCGTGCTCAAGCTTGTTGTCGATGTGCCAGGAGGTCATCAGGCCGCCCGGGCCACCACCGACGATGGCAATGTTGATCATGAACACGTGCTCCGTTGGACCGGCCAGGAACGCCCCGCCGTCGCCTTGTACCCTTCGCGACGCCAAAAGGCGCCGCGCCGTTGCTCTCGCTATCGCATGTCAGAGATGAACGAAAAATGGCGAAAAAATGAGACTGGTGTCACTTTAATCCCGCCGTCCCTGTTGCCTTTGGCCGAAGATCGCGGGCGATGGGCACCGGGGTGCGCTTGATGACCGTGAGTTCACGCTGGAGTTGCGCCGCTTTCGCGCGGGCATCGGTGAGGTCAGTCTGTAGTTTCTGCTTCTCCGCCCGCAGTTTTTCGATGGACCTCGAGAGATCGGATGCGGTCTGGCGGCTGTCATCGCGCAATCTGGCAATGGTCTGATCCCGCTCTTCCACCACCTTTTCAACGCTGTTCGCCTTGCGCGTCTGTTCGCGCAGAGCGGTCTCGATGTCCTTGCCAGCACGGGTGAGCATGCTGGATTTTTCGCGCAGGGCATCGACGCTGGCTTCGCGCTCCGCGATGATCTGGGCGCGTTTCTCGGAAATTTCCTCCGCAGACTCCAGCCTGCGGTTCAGGATGGCGCGGTCCTTCTCGCTTTCGCGCAGGCTGCGTTCAAGTGCGCGCAATTCCTCGGTCTTTGTGCGGCTCTCCGCGCGTGCAGCCTTTGTTGCACCATCCAACTCGTCAATCCGGGCCTTCTGCGCCTCAAGATTGGTGCGGTGGGCTGCGATCTCGATGCGACGCTCGTCCGACATGTTCTGGACATCGGCGCGGGTCTGGTCGAGGGACTGATAGCTCGTTTCCAGCGCCGCGAGGTTCGCCTTCGTGCTGGCCAGCGTGGTTTCCCGGTCGGCAAGCGTCTCGCGCGTCACTCCGAGATTGAGTTCAAGTCCCGCCACCTTGATATCGAGAGCGGCGATATCCTTGCGCCGGGCGGTCAGTTCATCGTCAAGCCGCGCTATTTGCGTGAGCTTGTCGCCCGTGGCTGTCATGCTGCGCTGGGTTCCGACCTTTGCCACCTCCAGCTGCTGCTCCAGCTGGACACGTTCCACGGCGAATTTGGCGCGCAACTGGTCGCGCTCCGCCGCGATTTCTCTTGGAGACAATGGCAATGTTGCCTCGATCTCGCGGCGGGTCAGGCGATAGGCGCGCCGCCAGAACGCCGGAAGCACGGCGAGAGCCAAAAGGGCCGCGACCAGGAAGCCGAGTGCGAAATAGAGGCCTTGTTCAATCACCGGTGGACCGTATCAGGATGCAAGACCCCGTGTTTGCCATGATCTCGCGATCAAGGCCAGCCCGAGGTCCGGAATTCAGCTGGTCTCAGAACGGATTCCAGGTCGATTGATCCGTGAACTTGAGATAGCCCAGGTTGACGCCGAGGCGTGCGCCGATGCCGGTGCGGATTGGCACAAGTGTTACGCCGTCACCGGATGTCAGTGCGGTCATGCCGAAGCCCGCAATCAGATAGGCCGAGCCGTCAACGCCGCCGAAGCGCTGATACATGCTGGTGACCTTTGGCAGGTTGTAGACAAGGATCATGGTACGCGCACCATCGCCGCCCCAATCGAAACCGACAGACGGACCTTGCCAGAAGACCTTCCGTTCACCCGCATTGCGGGTGTAGAGTACGCCCTCGCCGTAGCGCAGGCCTGCCACGAAGGCACCCGAGCCCTCCTGCCCCAGCACATAGCCATTGGGCTCGCCCCAGCGTCGGGTCGCTTCCTCGATCGTCAGCGCCAGACCGCGTGAGAGGCTGCCAAAGAAGCGGTGGCCGTTCTGCATGAGCTCCGGACCAGAGAAGGTTTCAGGGTTTTCCGGCGCACGGGGCTGTTGCTGTGGCTGGCGCTGCGCCAGTGCAGGCAGAGTCGCTCCAGCCAGAAGACCGGTCGCGATCGCGATCAATGAGAGAAATTTACGCATTGTACTACTCCTTGAGCCACCCAGCCAAGAGCGTTGATGAGTGGAGCATAGCTGCAAAGCCTAAATATTTACCAAAGATCGTAACCGGAAAGAGACGGCGCGATGGCTTATTGAGGATATTTATGGGTTTGAGGTGAAAAATGAGCCGCTGGTTGGACGGAAGATCAGGGTTGAATGCTGCTGCGCTAGCGGCACTGGTTATTTGTTCCAGTGCGGGGATCGCAGCCACGCCCAACCTGTTCAACCCTGACCCCGTGAATCATGTGGTGACTGACCTGCGGACAGGTGTTGCCCTGTTCGGTTATGACCCGGTTGCCTATCATCTTGATGGCCAGGCGCGGCAAGGTCTGTCCGATTTTGAGGTCGCGCTTAACGACCGTATCTGGCGCTTCACTTCGGCTGCTAACAGGGCGGCATTCGAGGCTGATCCCGTTGCCTATATCCCGCTCTTTGGTGGCCATGATGGTGCCAGCGTCAGCGAGGGTATCCTCATCAAGGGTGATCCCCGGCTGTTTGTCATTGCGAGCGGTCAGGTGGTGCTGTTTCGCGACGAGGCAAACCGTGACAGGTTTGCCCAGGAACAGACAATCCGCCAGAAGGCTCTGGAAAACTGGCCCTCAGTCGTGCGTCAGCAGGCGGGCCACTGAGCCAGCGCCTTGCGCATGATGGCGCGGTTGCACGCCGCCACATAAGGTTCGTGGATGAATTTGCGGTTCTTGCGCCCATAAACCAGCCGCCGCCCGGTCTTGCCCAGCATCAGGCCGCCCGCTGCCCGCACCAGAGCCTCACCCGCTGCAATATCCCATTCCGAGGACGGATTGCTGGTGGGGAAGATGCAAGCGTCGCCCCGGGCGATCGCGACCAGCTTCAGGATCGCGCCAACACGCCTTATGCTGCCCTCCGCGAGATGCGGAAACATGCGCCGCGCCATAGGGTCGGGCCGCGAGCGACTGGTTACCATACTGGTTGGCTCGTCGTGCTGGCCTGTGAGCTGCAACAGCCGCGCTGATCCAGCCACGGGTTCAAGCGTGTCATGCAGGTTAATCTCATGTGCCAGTGTGCCCGCCAGCCAAGCCTTGTGCTGCTGGGGTGCCAGAATCACACTGGCGACCGGATGGCGTTTCTCAATGAGCGCAATACAGATAGCATGATCGGGATGGCCCTCAAGAAACTCGCGTGTCCCGTCGATGGGATCGACCAGGATAAAACGGCCCTGCGCAAAGCTGCGTGGTGGACTATGGCTGCTTTCCTCTGAAATGACCGGGATGGTCGGAAAATGCCGGGACAAAACCTCCGCAATGGCCGCGTCACTCGCCAAGTCAGCGGCCGCCTGTGGCGTGCCGTTGCTCTTGATCTCCAGAAGCGTGGGGCCCGCGGACTGAATGGCCCGTGCACCCGCGATAGCCGCTACAAGGAAGACATCAAGGACGGGTTGCCACGGATCTTGCAATGTATCCCCTGTCTTGTTTCACGACAGTTCTGCGACTGCGCGTCGTTATGATTTGCGCAACCATGTTGATGCAAGATGGGCCAATGCGGGGAAGAATGCCAGTCAGACGTTTTGCCTCCATTCTGTTGCTGTATTAAACCTGAAAACGATGATTCGTTTCCTGCAAGGGTGGCCGACCATGACCATGATTCAACTTGATTCTCTCGATCTAGCCGCGCTTCTGTGCAGCCGTGTCTGTCATGATGTGATCAGCCCGGTGGGTGCCATCGTCAATGGCCTCGAGGTTCTGGCCGAGGACAAGGACGCAGGCATGCGCGAGTTTGCGATGGAAATGATCAATAAGAGTGCCAAATCTGCGTCTGCCCGCCTGCAATTCGCGCGCATCGCCTTTGGCGCAGCAGGATCCGCCGGATCGGCCATCGATACCGGCGATGCCGAAAATGTTGCCAAGGGTTTTTTCAACGATGACAAAATCAGGATGAGCTGGTCCGGCCCACGCCTGCTGATGCCGAAAAACCGGGTGAAGTTGCTGCTCAACCTGCTGGTGGTCGGCGCATCCTGCATTCCGCGCGGCGGTTCGCTGGATTGCGTCATCGAGGGCGATGGCGATACGCCGACGTTCACGATCACGGCGCAGGGCAAGAATGCCCGCATCCCGCATGGCGTGGAACAGTCAATTGCCGGATCACCCGAGAACGGCATGGTGGATGCCCATGGCGTTCAGCCGTTCTACGCCGGGATGATCGCGCGGGCCGCCGACATGACCGTCGAGATCACGCTGAAAGAGGAGATCGCGAAGATCATCTCGAAGCGAAACGCCGGGATGGCGCAGAACGCGGCGTAAGCTGCGCCTACAGCCCCATTGCCCCACCATCAGCGCGGGGGTCATGATCGGCCAGCACATGGCCATCGTGGTGCTTCACTAGCATGCCGGCATGACCAAAACTGTCGGCATAGGGATTGGCGTTGACCTCAACTTCGTGCCCCAGCTTGCCAAGCGCCGCGACCAGCGACGGGTCCACCCGGTTCTCCATCTTCACCGTGGCGCGGGTGGCGTTCCACGCCTTGCCGAATGTGAAGCGTGGCGCATCCAGCGCCTGCGACGGGCCCATGCCGAAACGGGCATAGCGCAGGAAATTGTTGCTGGTGATCTGCGGCTGTACTTCACCGCCCATCGAGCCGTAGCTCATGATGCGCCCGTCATCGAAGACCGCTATTGGCGCGTGCAGCGTATGGAACGGGCGGCGACCTGGCCTCAGCGCGTTGATCGAGGCGGGATCGAGCGAAAGGCCGAGTCCGCGGTTCTGCATCAGAACACCGGTTTTCGGCAGCACAACGCCAGACCCGTATTCCCAGAACAACGACTGGATCAGCGACACCGCCATGCCGTTGCCGTCGATGGCACCACACCAGATTGTGTCGCCGTCCTCCATACGTGGCAGCGGCCAGGAGGCTGCACGGTTGTGGTCGATCCGGTCAGCCTCCTTCCGGAAACTATCACGGGTGAGATAGGCCCCCAGATCCTCCGGTATCCGGTCGAACTCCGTCACCACCCGGTCGCGGATCGTGTTGGCGCGTTTCACGCTCTCGATGAAGCCGTGCAAATGCTGGGTGGTATCGCCACGCGCGACACCGAGTTCATCGAAAATTCCCAGCATCATAAGCGCGGCAAAACCCTGGCTTGGTGGCTGTGACATATGAATCGTGCAGTCCTTCAGGCGGGCCGACAGCGGCTGGCGCTCGATGGCGCGGTAGCGCACGAGATCGGCGCGGGTGATCGGCGTGCCCGCGCGCTCAAGGTCTGCCGCCATTTCGCGGCCGACATCGCCGCGATAGAAATCATCGAGCCCTGCATCGGCCAGATGCTGCAGGGTCGCCGCGAGCGCCGGAAAGCGGCGGATACTGTCGGCAGCGGGCTGCTTGCCATCCGCAAAATAAGTATCGGTAAAAAACGGCAGACCGATCAGCGCCTTGTCGTCCTTCAGGATGTAGCGTGACTCGGATTTGCCCACCGGTGCACCATCCCGGGCGGCGGTGATGGCGTGGTGCAGCAGCATGTCGAGTGGCAGCTTGCCGCCGTTTTCTCGCGCCATCTCTGCCGCGATCTGCCAGCCGCCGATGGTGCCAGGTACAGTCAAGGTCGCCTGCGGACCTCGGAGCGGGATCGAGTCAAGCTCCATCGCCTTGTAGCGGTCGATGGTGGCATGTTCCCCCGCAAAGCCGCAGGCTTCGATGTAGCGCACTCGCCCCGAAGGTTCGTGGATGATCCAGAAGCTGTCACCGCCGATGCCGTTCATATGCGGATAGACCACAGCGATGGTAGACGCGACCGCGATGATCGCCTCCAGCGCATTACCGCCTTCCCGTAGCACGGCCAGCCCGGCCTCGCAGGCGGACTTGTGCGGTGCTGCGACGGCAGCCTGGCTGAAACTTGGGGTATTCATGGTGTCGCCTCGGGGGAATGCACAGCAAGTGTTGTTTCGACCCGGGGATTGCTATATCCCGTCAGTGCGTTTCACAAGGTTCCCGGCGACAGGTGTCGCCCGAAAAGAGTGTGTGTCATGGCCGGTCGCCTCAACAGGAAGAACCTCATCACCATCGTTTCAGTGACAATTCTGGTGGGCACCGAGATTCTGGGTGCCGCACTGGCGCTCGGCTGGGCCCTGGGCGGCGTTTTCGAATTGCCTGATCTGTGGCGGCAAATCCTGATCGGTCTGTTCATAGCGGGCGGCGCATACATGATGTACCGGTTTTTCCGCAACGCCGAGAAGGTGGAGCCAGTTTTCGAGAAGTGAGCGGCTGGCCAGTATTCCTCTGGAATACGGCCCGACCCCTTCCAACGCTTGCAAGACCCCGGCTGCATTTATTTTGCCAGAATTCAACTCGATAGAGTTGTTTATGGCCATTTCAGATACACAACTCCCGCACTCACTGACGCGCCGTGTTTTCGCCCTTGGAGCACCGCTGCTGGCCGCGGGTTGTTCCCGATTTCCCGTAGGCAGCTTGTCTCCGGTGAACTTTCTCCCGAGCCAGATGGTTTTTGCCGGGGCATATGGCTCTGTCTCATCGGAACTGTTTCCGCTACCCGCGGTCGATCTGACGGAAATAGATCCGGAATTTCAGAGATCCTTTTCGCGCTACGCTGGCCGGGAGCCACCGGGCTCTCTTATCGTCGATACGTCTGGACGCCATCTTTACCTGATCATGGAGGGCGGGCGAGCCATTCGCTACGGCGTCGGTGTCGGGCGGGAAGGCATGGCCTGGAGCGGCAGGGCCATCGTGGGCCGGAAAGCCGAATGGCCGCGCTGGACGCCAACCGCCGACATGATTGCCCGAGAGCCGGAGCGCAATGCCCGCTGGGCCGGAGGCATGGAGCCGGGCCTGAGAAATCCACTGGGAGCGCGTGCCCTTTATCTCTATCGCGATGGCCGCGACTCCCTCTATCGCATCCACGGCACCAACGAGCCATGGTCCATCGGCCAGTCCGTCTCCAGTGGCTGCATCCGCATGATCAATCAGGATGTGATTGATCTGCACCAGAGAGTTGGCGTGGGTACGCCTGTGCTCGTGACGTGAATTTAAGGCAGGCTCCAGTCGATTGCTCCCCGATCTCGCGACTGCAAGTAAGTGTTTGCGCGGCTGAATGGCTTTGACCCGAAAAACCCGCGCCGCGCCGACAATGGCGAGGGATGGGCGCTTTCGAGAATGAAATGACTGCTGCCAGTAATTTTCTCCCGTTTGGCCTGCGCATCGGCTCCCCACAGGATGAAGACCGTGCCGCTGACCCTTTGCGAGACTGCGTCAATAATCTGGTCTGTCATGATCTGCCAACCCAACTTGCGATGGCTCCCGGCATTACCGGCTTCAACGCTCAGGCAGTTGTTTAGCAGCAGCACGCCCTGTTTCGCCCAATGCGCAAGATGGCCATGCAGCGGACGCGGCAAGTCCAGATTGCTCTCCCGTTCCTTGAAGATATTGGCAAGCGAACGCGGGATTTTCACGCCGAGGTTAACCGAGAAGGCCAGGCCATGAGCGTCACCAGGAGTGGGATAGGGATCCTGACCAAGGATCACCACTTTGACGCGGTCCAGCGGTGTCAGGCGGAGGGCATTGAAGATGTTATCCGGTGCAGGAAGGATATGTTTGCCCGAGGCAACCATTGCATCGAGTCGTTGCATCAACTGTTTGGCTGACCCATCCCGAAAGAAAGAAAGGGTAGTCCAGCCACCCTCGTTGTCTCGCAAAAAAGCGGCCAGAGCCGCCTGATAATCCATCACTTCAAGATGATCCGCCCGTCAACCTTGGCCTGCACTGCACCTGCGGCGCGCACGTAAGCCATAACAACGCTGGCCATCAGCTTGCCGTCGGTCTTGCCAATCAGCACACGGCCCCGGGCGAGTGCAGAATAGCCGTCGCCTCCGCCCACCATGAAGTCGTTGGTCGCGACCTTGTACTTTGCGGCGGGATCGAGATCCTTGCCGCCGATCTGGATCGAGGTGATGCGGCTGCCGACGGCGGCTTTCTGGTCGATGGTGATCATCATGCCGGAAATCTGCGGAAAACGTCCGGCGCGGTTGTCGATCTGCGACGCACCGTTCTCCAGCGCATCCTTGATGTCCTTGCCAGTAACCTCAACCATAGCGGTCGAATTGCCGAAAGGCAGTTCGGTCAGGATATCGCGGCGGGTTATGGTGGCTCCGGCAGGATATTGCTTGTTGCCGCGAATGCCACCGCCGTTGGTAATCGCAAGATCAGCCCCGGTCGAGGCCCTGATCGCGTCACTGATGAGGTTGCCGATGGCGGTTTCCTGCGAGCGCACCGAAGCCGAGCGGCTGTCGAGATCGACCGCCGTGGTGCCCAGCGAGACATCAAGCTCCTTTGAGAGATCCGCCTCGTATTTCTTGACGATGGCCAGTGCCTCCGGATCGGGCGTTACGGTGGCCGAATCGATGATGCGGAAACGTGGCAGCCAGGTCACCGCTCGCTTGCCTTCGCGCTCGCCGATGGTGGCGTAGATATCGACAGCGGTGACGTATTCACCTTCTTCGCCCGATTCCACCATGACGGTACGGTTGTCATAGACCACGCGCAGGTCGTGATCGTGGCCGGTCAGCAGCACATCGACGAGGCGTGAGCGGGCGATTTCCAGATCGCGGGTGAAGTCGGTGTGCGTAACCGCGACGATCATGTCCGCGCCAGCATCGCGCAAGGCTTTCGACTGCTCGCGTACGGCGGTCATCTCGTCCAGAAACTTGAGATCCCCGGTCGATGACATCAGCGGGCTCAAGGCAAGAGCCACACCGAAGATACCGACCTTGACCGGGCCGAGATCGACCATGGCCCGGTCCTTGTGATCGGGCAGAATCGAGCCATCGGCAGCGCGCAAGTTGGCTGCGAATGTCGGATACTTCGCGAGCTTCGTCAGTTTGGCATAATTCTCTTTGCCGCCATCGAATTCGTGGTTGCCCGGCACGAAGATATCGGGTGGCACGACGTTCAGCAGTTCCACAGTGTGCTGCCCCTGATCAAAGCCGGACATCAGTGAAGGCGAGAACATGTCACCGGCGTGGGCGTAAAGCACAGGAACGCTCTTTGCCTTCTCGGCGCGGGCGATGGCTGCGAGTCGCGCGAACCCGCCGCGGCCTTTCACTTCGCTCATCTTGTAGATGTCATTGACCAGAAGCAGTGTGAATGTGGGGCTCGCACCCTGATTGGCTGCCTGCGCCAGTGCTTCCTCGGGGCTCGCTGCCATGATGGTCGTTGCTGCCACACCGGCAGCTGCGGCAATGGTGAAGGCCTGACGGCGGGTCATGCCTGCGTTCGGCGTCTCGGTCATGGTGAGCTCCTGTCTTGAATTGTTCTACAATGGCGCTGAGACGACAGGATGACAAGCCGTCGGGAGCCTACTGTGTCATCGGGATGCAGGCTTCCTGGAAATCGGCCTTGTCCGACATGCGCTTCAGGATAAAGCGCCCACAACCTGGGCCGTTGACGACGCCTTCAAAGCTGCCGTCCGGGTCGATGCGGCCTATCAGGTCGACCATCACGTAATCTGGCGGCTGGTTGATCCATTTCTTTTGCAAAAAGAGAAACCAGCCTTTTTTGTCAGGTACCGGTCGCCCGGTCATCGAAAAACAGCCGGAGGAGCGGTCCGGCGCGCCCTGACGGGGATAGAAATAGAAAACAGCTTCGCGCTGCTTGTCGCGCTCGGGGCCGATTGTCATTCGCAGCAGCGTCTCGCCTTGCCTGCAATCATAGGTTCCCTGCCATATGCCGTTGTCTTCGGCTTCATCGGCATGGGCTGCGGAGAGGCTCAGGGTTGCTGCGACGATCAGCAGGGCTGCAAGGCGTGGTTTGCGCATGGTTGATCGTATCAGGTCGGGCGCAAAACAAAAACAGCGGCTGTATTCTTGCTTCTCCCCTGGGAGAAGCTGTCCGCCTCTTGGCGGACTGATGAGGGTGAGACCCTGACATCAGGGATTTGCCCTCATCCGTCATGCGTTCCGCATGACACCTTCCCCCAAGGGGGAAGGGCAGCAAGCTCAGTTCCGGATAACCGCCATCACGTCCTTGAGCTG
>JANPDL010000028.1:0-17778 GCA_031431475.1 Hyphomicrobiales bacterium | reverse complement strand
GCCGGTGACAGGGTGAAGCATCCTTTGATCAAGTGAGCGGAAAGGCTTGTGGTATCCACTGCCCCATGATACCGCCTGCGCCTCAAGACCGAATTGTCCGGGGTGTAGCGCAGTCTGGTAGCGCATCTGGTTTGGGACCAGAGGGTCGCAGGTTCAAATCCTGCCGCCCCGACCATCCGGTTTTTGATACTGAGCTCACGCACTCTTTCGAGACAGACTCATGAGCGCACGCATCTACCGCCCCGCCAAAACAGCCATGCAGTCGGGCTCCGCTAAGTCGACGCGCTGGCTGCTGGAATACGATGCGGAAACGGATCGCTCGGTCGAGCCGCTAATGGGCTGGACCTCCAGCGGCGATATGAAAAGCCAGATCAAGCTCTGGTTCGACAGCAAGGAAGACGCCGTCACCTACGCCACGCGCAACGGCATCGCCTTCCGGGTTGAAGAGCCGCGCGAGACAACGCACAAGGCCGTGTCATATTCGGACAATTTCAAGTTCACCCGTCAGGGCCAGTGGACGCACTGAGTTCGGCCTCCCTTGACGCCCTTGCCCAAGCGACTAGAGAATTCTGTCCATCGGTCCCATAGCTCAGCTGGATAGAGCAACTGCCTTCTAAGCAGTAGGTCGCTGGTTCGAATCCAGCTGGGGCCGCCATCTGGCTTTAGCCGAAGGATCAACACTTGGCCTCAGCTGCGCTTTCCACAGACGCCCCTTTCAGCGCACGCGTTTCGGCGAATGTCGAGCGCTGGCTTGGCTGGCTGACGCTCTCTCACGGGCGAGCGGCGGCGGCGCTGGTTGTGCTGTCGCTTGTCCTGTTCACGCCGGGGCTTTTTTCCTTGCAACCCATGGATCGCGACGAGCCACGCTTTGCGCAGGCCACGAAGCAGATGCTGGAAACACGCGATTTCGTCGATATCCGCTTTCAGGATGACGCCCGCCACAAGAAGCCGGTCGGTATCTACTGGTTGCAGGCCGCTGCTGTATCCACCGCTGAGGCACTAGGTGTGCCGAATGCGATGCGCACCATCGGCCTATACCGGCTGCCATCGTGGCTGGCCGCCATCGGCTCCGTCCTGCTGGTCTATTGGGGGGCGCTGGCGTTTCTGTCGCGGCGCGGGGCCTTTGTGGCGGCGGCGTTGATGGCGGCAACCGTACTGATCGGCGTGGAGGCGCGCCTCGCCAAGACCGACGCGACGCTGCTGTTCACCTGCCTCGTGGGGTTCGGCGTGCTGGCACGCCTGTGGTTTGCTGGAGTTAGCCCGGAAACCGTACCGCCGGTGTCGCGGCTGCATATCTGGGCCTTCTGGCTCACCATGGGGCTTGGTATTCTGGTCAAGGGTCCAATCACGCCGATGATCGTTTTTGTGCCAGCGCTGGCGCTCTCCCTGCGTGAGAGGTCAGGCCGCTGGCTGCTGCCGCTCCGGCCATGGCTGGGGCTGCTCATCGTGGCCGTGATCATCGCGCCATGGCTGACCGCCATCGCCATCAAGACCGGCGGTTCCTTCTTCGCGGACAGCGTGGGCAAGGACATGCTGGGCAAGGTCGGCCAGGGGCAGGAGCGCCATTGGGGGCCGCCGGGCCTCTATGCCACGCTGTTCTGGGCCACGGCCTGGCCGCTGTCGGTGTTCATGGCGCTGGCGTTTCGGTTCACGTGGAAGGAGCGCCGCGATGATGCGGTGGCATTCCTGCTGGCCTGGATCATCCCGTGCTGGATCATCTTCGAGGCGGTGCAGACCAAGCTGCCGCATTACGTACTGCCGCTCTATCCGGCGATTGCCGTTCTGGCCGTGATGGCGGTGGAGCGCGACGGCGTGCCGTTTGAGTGGCGCTCGGCGAAATGGGTCTCGGCGCTGGCGCTGCTGGCCCCGGTGCTGATCTTTGTGGCGGGCATCGGCGGGTTCTGGCAATTCGACCGCGTGCTGCCCTATTTCGCCCTGCCCTTCCTGCTGGCGGCGGCTGTGCTGGCTTTCATCGCGATGCAGGCGCTGCAGAAGGCGGAGCCGATGGCTGGTGCCGCTCTGCTCGTGGCTTCGGCAGCGGCGCTGACCATCGCGGCCTATCCCTTCGGCCTGCCGCAATTGCAAGCGATCAATATCTCGAAGCGGCTGGCGGAGGCGTCGCGCAGCGTGGCCTGTGTGAAACCAGCGTATCTCAGCGCGGGATTCAACGAGCCGAGTCTGGTGTTCCTGACGGATACAGGGATTGATCTGACGGATGGTGGTGCCGCTGCGGCGTTCTTTGCCCAGACGGGATGCCGGATCGCCTTTGTGGACCAGCGGCATGACGCGGCGTTTCAGGCGGGGCTTGGTGGCGTTGTGGACAAACCGGCGTTGCGGACGCGGGTGAAGGGTATCAACATCAATTCGGGGCGGATGGTTGATGTCGGGGTTTATGTGCGGGAGAAGTAGCCCTAGCCCGCTCGCCTGTCCTTCGCTAAAAGGCGGCTTCTTTCGACGACAACGTGCTGAACCAGCTTGAACACTCAATCATCACCCCTCCCCGTCATCTCCGTCGTCGTTCCCTGCAAGAACGAAGCGCAGAATGTCGCGCCTCTCGTGGATGAACTCGAGGCCGCCCTGGCGGCGATTGGCGCTTTTGAGGTGATCTATGTCGATGACGGCTCGACCGATGGCATGGGGGCGGAGATTTCCCGGCTTGCCGCCACGCGGCCCTGGCTGCGGCAGATTCGGCATGAGCGCTCGGGCGGGCAGTCGGCCTCGGTGCGCACGGGCGTGCGCGCGGCGCGGGCGGATATCATCGCCACGCTTGACGGCGATGGCGAGAACAACCCGGCTTATATCCCGGAACTTTACAAGGCGCTGACGGCCTCTCCCGGGAACGGCATCGCGGCGGGACAGCGCACGGGGCGCAAGGCTTCGGGCTTCAAGAAAGTCCAGTCGAGGATCGCCAACGGCGTGCGTGGCAGCATCCTGAAAGATGGCACACGCGATTCCGGCTGCGGGTTGAAATGCTTTCCGAAAGCCCTGTTCCTCAGCCTGCCGTATTTTGATGCGATCCACCGGTTTCTCCCCGCGCTCGTCGTGCGCGAGGGCTATCATGTGGTGCATGTCGATGTGCTGGACCGCACGCGGCTGTCCGGCAGCTCCAATTACACAATGTGGAACCGGCTCTGGGTCGGCATTCTCGATCTCGGTGGCGTCTGGTGGCTGATCCGCCGCAAGAAGCCCTCGCCGAAGGCCATGGAGATTGAGCCATGATCAGCGTCGTCACGGACCTCCGCGAGTATCTCTACGATGTCTTCGTGGCGAAGTTCGATTTCTGGCTGGCCTTCGGGCTGGCGGCGCAACTGCTGTTCACGGCGCGGTTCCTGATCCAGTGGCTGGTCAGCGAGAAAGCGGGCAAGAGCGTTGTGCCGGTGGCATTCTGGTTTCTCTCGATGGGTGGCGGCATCATGCTCCTGATCTACGGCCTCGTGCGGCGCGAGCCGATCATCATCCTGGGACAGGGGCTGGCAGTGTTCATCTATCTGCGCAACATCATGCTGATCTTCGGGTCGAAAAAGGGCGCAAGCCCGGATGCGTCATGAGTGAGCCCACCCCGTCATTCTACAATGATCTCGACGAAACGCTGGCCGAAAGCTGGCGGCTGATTGCCCGGGGCGTGGCCGACCGGCGCTCGGCGTTTCACCATCCGACAGTGGCGACACTGGCCATGGAGGGGAGGCCGAGACTGCGCACGGTGATCCTGCGGGCCTGTGATGTCAGCCATCGGAGTTTGCGGTTTCATACCGACGTCAGGTCGGAAAAGGTCAGCGAGATCCGACGTGATCCACGCGTCAGCCTGCATTTCTACGAGCCATCCTCGAAAATCCAGCTTCGCCTTGAGGGCGTGGCCACGGTCAATATGGACAATGACGTGGCGGATGCGGCATGGCAGGCATCACGAGACTTCAGCCGCCAAACCTATGGCATCGCACCGGGGCCAGGAACAGTCATTGCGGCTGGAGCGGATTTCATACTGCCCGGGGCAAGCCATGAAGCAACCGCATCAGGGCGTGCGAATTTCTGTGCAGTGACTGTGGAAATCGAAAGTCTGGAATGGCTGTATCTGGCCAGTGCCGGTCACCGCAGGGCGCTGTTTCACTGGGATCGCGGTGAAGCGAAAGGCCAGTGGCTCACGCCATAAAAAAGACCGGTCATGCGACCGGCCTTTTGCAGTTTCAATTCAGGGCAGATGGTTCAAGCCCAGTCGTCACCGCCGCCACCATCAAAGCTACCACCGTCATCATAGCCTGCATCCTGCGCGCCATAGCCCGTATCAGGGCTGGCCGCAGCCTGCTGATCAGCAGAAGCCGGTGAAGCCGAAGGGCTGGCTGCTGACGCTTGCGCGCCGGTTCCAGCTCCTGCGCCAGCACCATGCCCGCCCGAGAACATGTTGGTCAGGGCGTTGGCCGCCAGCATACCACCCGCAACACCCGCCGCCGTCATGGCTGCCGTGCCGAGGAAGCCCATGCCGCCACGCTGGGGCTGTGCCTGTTGACCGCCCCAGGGACCGGGAGCCGGTGCCTGCTGACCACCCCATGGTCCACCTGGCGGGGGAGCAGCCTGCTGACCCTGCTGGAACGGCGCACGATTCTGCATTGGCATTGGTGGCGGAGGTGTTTTTGCACCACCACCGAACAGGCCGCCGAGAAAGCCGCCGCTCTGCTGCTGCTGTTGCTGCACCTGCTGGGCATAGGCCTCAAGCTGCTGCACCTGTGCCTGCAACTGCTCGACCTGCTGCTGCATGCCGGTCAGCGCCTGCTCCTGCGCATAAATCGACTGGGCCATAACGTAGGGCGCATACGGCTGCGTCTTGATCTGGTCCGCGATGAACTTCTCGGCTTCGGCATCCCGGGGCGCACTCGCAGCCCCTTTCAGACGCTCGAAAATACCGCCAATGACGTTTTTCTCTTCGGGTGACATCGAAATCTCATCCTCCTCAGGCGCGATACGGGTTTTGCCCCGGTGCTTCCTGTGCTGTGATAACTAGGAACTATGGCGGTATTTGTCATCCCACCCAACAGAATTTTTCATGATTTCAAGGAGATATCACAGACGGAGCACGTGATTTCTGCTCCCCGCCCGGGTAAAGCACGGATTAACTCAATACCTTGACAACATCCCTGCAGACGATTCCTCTAGCGCCATCAGACACTTGTGAAACAATAAGCCATGTCAGCTGTCAAAACCGAAATTCACGGCGATATCGCGGTCATTACGGTCGATAATCCGCCGGTGCATGCGCTGGCAACGCCTGTGAGGGCCGGATTGATCGCGGCGGTGCGTGCGATCAACGCCGATCCGGCAGTGATCGGGGCCGTGATCACGACCTCGGGCCGCACATTCATCGCAGGCGCTGACATGCGGGAGATGGATCATCCACTGGAAGAACCGCAGCTGCCGGAGGTGATCGCCACCATCGCGGCTTCAGTCAAACCCCTCGTCGCTGCGCTCTATGGCAGTGCACTTGGCGGCGGGCTGGAGATCGCGCTGGCCTGCCGGGCGCGCATCGCATTGGCGGGAACGATGCTGGGCTTTCCGGAGGTCAGGATCGGCCTGATTCCCGGCGCGAGCGGTACTCAGCGCATCATGCGCATGACGGACTTTGATACAGCAGTACGCCTCGTGACATCGGGCAAGACCATCGACGTGCGGGAGGCAATGCGGCTTGGGCTGATTCACCGGATCGTTGATACAGATGTGATCGGTGCCGCGATGGCGCTCATCACCTGCGGCGCTGCGCTGGATGAGACGGCCTATCCACCCTCTGCCTTGACCGAAGCCAGGCATGCCGCAAGACCGGCCCCAGACACGATAGAGGCGCTCAGAGCCGAAGTATGCAAGGCGGCCAAAGGGCAGTCAGCACCTCTTGCCGCGCTGGAACTGATGGAGATGACAGCCCCTATCAACTATAAGGCGGGCGTGGCGGAAGAGCGAGCGACCTTCGTGTTCCTGCGCTCCGGCCGCGAGGCAAAAGCCTTGCGCAGGTTGTTTCTGGCCGAGCGCGATGCCGGACGCCTGCCGGAGCTTGAAGGCATCACTGCGCGCCCCGTCAGGACCATAGGCGTCGTTGGTGCCGGGTTGATGGGCTGCGGCATCGCTTTTGCTGCGCTGAATGTTGGCTATCACGTGGTCATCGTGGAAGGGTCCGTGGAAGCCCTTCAGCGTGGCCAGATGCGCCTTGCGGACTTGATGGATGGCGCGGCGCGATCAGGTCGGTTGTCGCCCCAGAAGCGCCAGTTGCTCGAAGGCTTGCTTACGCTGTCCACGGACTTTGCAGGTTTTGCAGCGTGCGATCTGGTGATCGAAGCCGTGTTCGAGGACATGGCGGTGAAGCATCAGGTCTTTGCAGCGCTGGAAGCGGTGGTGAGACCGGATTGTCTGCTGGCGTCCAACACGTCATATCTCGATCTCGACGGCATCGCGGCGGGCCTGCGTGATCCCTCGCGCTTTCTGGGTCTGCATTTCTTCTCGCCCGCCCATATCATGCGGCTGCTGGAGGTGGTGCGTGCGGCGGGAACCGTGCCGGAAGTTCTGGCGACAGGCATCGCGGTGGGGCGGAAACTCGGCAAGATTCCCATCGTCACCGGCGTTTGCGAGGGCTTTTGTGGCAACCGCATTCTCAAGGCCTATCGCATCGTGGCCGAGACGATGGTTGAGGAAGGAGCCGCGCCTGAAGAGGTCGACGCCGCCATGACCGATTTTGGTTTCCCGATGGGACCCTTCGCTGTGCAGGACATGGCAGGGCTCGAAATCGCCTATGCCAACCGCAAGCTTAAACCGGCATTTTCGGCGGACGGGCGGCAGTTGGGTCTCGTCGAGGTGCTGGTCGAAGCCGGACGGCTGGGGCGCAAGAACGGCAAGGGCTGGTACCAATATGCCGAGGGTTCGCGCGCGGGGGCGCACGATCCAGAGGTCAAGGCACTGCTCAGCAATTACGCCGTGGCGAAGGATATTCCGCAGGTCATGCGCAACCGCGCCACCATCCGCGATGCGCTGCTGGCCGCGATGAAAGCGGAGGGGCAGACTATCCTGCGCGAAGGCATCGTGTCCCGTCCGGAGGATATCGATCTGGTGCTGGTGAATGGCTATGGATACCCGGCGCACAAGGGCGGGCCGATGTTCGAGTGGGGCTAGCTTGCCTTCTCCCTCGGGAGAAGGTGGTCGCCCTTTGGCGACCGGATGAGGGCAAACCACTGACATCGGGATTCACCCTCATCAGCCCGCCAAGTTGCGGGCAGCTTCTCCCAAGGGAGAAGCGAAGAGCTTACACCCGCTTCAAAAGAAACACCGCCTGCTCACCAAACACATTCCAGAACCACCACGGCGCGTTGAGACGCAGCGGTGTTCCCGAGGCATCCAGCGCGCGGGCGCGTTCGGTCACAGCGCCGATATCCTTCACCAGATCGTAGAAATCGTGGATGGTGCAGAAATGGATGTTCGGCGTCTCGTACCAGGGATCGGGCAGGTTCTCCGTTACTGGCATGCGGCCTTTCAGAAGCAGGTCGCGACGCACGCGCCAGTGGCCGAAATTGGGGAAGGAGACGATGGCGCGGCGGCCCACGCGCAGCATCTGCTCCAGCACGCGGCGCGGGTTGCGCGTGGCCTGAATGGTCTGGGACAGGATGACGTAATCAAAGGAATCATCGGGATATTCCACCAGATCCGTGTCCGCATCGCCCTGAATGACGGCCAGACCGCTTGTCACGCACCTGGCGACGCCATCGCGCGACAGTTCAATGCCGCGCGCGTCCACGCCCCGGCTCTCGGCCAGCAGCTTGAGCAGTGCGCCATCACCACAGCCGACATCAAGCACGCGGGAGCCGGGCTCGACCATGTCGGCGATCATCAGGAGATCAACGCGCGCGCCGGTGCCTGCGTTCAGGTGGGGATCGGAGATGGTCATAGCAGTCCCCTCGCCTTCGCCGCCGCCGCTACGAACCCGCGCAAGGTTGCGAAAAACTCCGGTTCTTCCAGCAGGAACGCATCATGCCCTTTGTCACTCTCGATCTCGACGAACGAGACCAGCGCGCCGGCGGCATTTAGCGCATGTACCAGCGCCCGGCTGTCCGCCGTGGGGAAAAGCCAGTCCGAGGTGAAGGACACCACGCAAAAGCGGGCTTTCGTGCCTTCGAAGGCCCTTGCGAGCACGCCGCCGTGGTCCTCCGCCAGATCGAAATAATCCATGGCGCGGGTCAGATAGAGATAGCTGTTGGCGTCGAAGCGTTCGACGAAGCTGGAACCCTGATGGCGCAGGTAGCTCTCGACCTGAAAATCGGCGTCAAACGAGAACGTCGGCGCGGCGCGATCCTGCAGTTTACGACCGAACTTCCGTTGCAGCGCTGGCTCCGAGAGATAGGTGATATGCGCCGCCATGCGCGCCACACCCAGCCCCTTTTCCGGTCGCTGGCCCTGTTCGCGGTAGCGCCCGCCCGCCCAGGCAGGGTCCGCCATCACGGCCTGACGACCGACCTCGTGGAAGGCGATGTTCTGAGCGGAATGCTTGGCGGCAGTAGCGATCGGCATCGCGGCAAAGACGCGGTGCTTGTAGGTCGCCGCCCATTCCAGAACCTGCATGCCGCCCATGGAGCCGCCGACGACGGCGAAGAGCGAATCGATCCCCAGATGGTCAATCAGCATGGCCTGTGCGCGCACCATGTCGCGGATCGTCACAACGGGGAGATCCAGCGCATAGGGCTTGCCCGTGGCAGGGTTGGTGGAGGCAGGTCCGGTGGTGCCCAGACATCCGCCGATGACATTGGAGCAGATGACGAAATAGCGGTCGGTATCGACGATCTTGCCCGAACCGATCAGCGTTTCCCACCAGCCGGGCTTGCCCGTGACGGGATTATCGTTCGCCACATGCTGATCGCCCGTGAGCGCGTGACAGACGAGCACGGCATTGGATTTATCGGCATTCAGCGTACCATAAGTTTGGTAGGCGATCTGGAGCGGGGCGATAGCCATGCCGGAATCCAGCACCAGCGGTTGTGTATCAGGGAAACGCACGATGAGGCTGTCGGGCTCGTCCGCTTGAGACCCGTGCGTCACGAATGGTTTGGTCTTGCTGCGAGCCACGCCAACGCTTCCGTTAAAATCCTGCATTCAGTCCGATACGTTCGATATAGAGAACGCTCTGTAGTTTGACTAGCCCTCCATCCACACCCGTGGCAAGCAGCACGCATGTTTGATGCTGTCATCTTTTCCGGGAAAGACCCCGAAGCAGCCACCCTCACCATGGCCGGCCTCGTAGAGGGCGTAGTGGATGGCATGCTGCAGCGTGTAATTGTCGTTTCAACCCAGAGCAGCGACGGCCTGGAGACGCTGGCGGACGCATCAGGATGTCGGTTCGAACAGGGCGTTGAAGCTGAAAATCTCTCAGGGATTCTGGCCACGCATCTGCAAACACCGCATGTCCTGGCCTTCGACGCAGGTGCACTTCTGC
This sequence comes from Hyphomicrobiales bacterium, assembly GCA_031431475.1. Taxonomy (GTDB): domain Bacteria; phylum Pseudomonadota; class Alphaproteobacteria; order Rhizobiales; family Beijerinckiaceae; genus JADCCX01. The sequence continues at coordinate 8,330 of JANPDL010000028.1, read as the reverse complement.
CGCCTGGCTGGCCTTTGCTGCTGCAACGGGAATTCCAGCGGCGCGGACAGCCGGACGCAGAGGTCACGCTGGCATTCCGCCCAGAGGGTCTTGGCGACAGGCTCAGGCTGATTGCGCGCATCGGCATACGCGGACGGATTCCGTTGGCCTATGGTGCGCTGGTTCCACGAGTGCATCTGTTAGCCAAGGCGTATCGCGGCGGTGCGGTGAAGACCCATGGGCCGATCCACCTGACGCAGATGAGTGTGGGACGGATGGTCTAAGCCACCGCGCCCTTTGCCTTTTCCCGCCTGAGATGCTCATCAAGTCGTGGCATGATCTCGACGAAATTGCAGGGCCTGTGACGGATATCCAGTTGCATCGCCAGAATGCCGTCCCAGCCATCCTTGCACGCACCGGGCGATCCCGGCAGGCAGAAGATGTATGTGCTGCCTGCCACTCCCGCCGTGGCGCGAGACTGCACGGTGGAAGTGCCAATCTTCTGGAACGATATCTGGTGGAAAACCCAGGAGAAGCCGTCCATGCGCTTCTCGAAAATTGGCTCCAGCGCCTCGGGCGTCACATCACGTCCCGTGAATCCGGTTCCACCGGTTGTGATGACGACATCGACGCCAGTATTGGCGATCCACTCCTTCACCTTCGCGCGGATGGCATCGCGGTCATCCGGCACGATAGCGCGATCTGCCAGTTTATGCCCCGCCGCAGTCAGGCGCTCCACCAGCACGTCGCCGGAGCGGTCATCCGCAGGCGTGCGCGTATCGGAGACCGTGAGCACCGCGATATTGACCGGCACGAACGCTTTCGTTTCATCAATGCGTGACATGGAAATCTCCCGTTGCCGCTGATCTGGCGGCGCGGGGCGCATCCGTCAACCTTTCGGCAAGCATGTTTGTGAACAGAATGATTCAAATGCGATGCATTTCAACGCCCGTTAACGCTGCTCCGCCAAAGCTTAAGCACAGGCAAAAAAGTGGAAACAAGAAATGTTGGCCGCCCTTGATGCGCTGATCCAGAATGGACCGGCGGGACGTGGACCTATCGTGCTGAGACAGCTTTGCGCGCTGTTTCTTAAACTCGGCGTCGATGCCGAAACCAGTACCAAGGTGCTGTTTGACGAGGTGATGGCCAATGTCGCGGCCGATCTCGACAATGAAATCCTGCGGTTACTCGCGCCAGAGATGGGCATGATGGCGAATGTGCTGCCCGCATTTGCAGCAATGGTCGCCAGCGGCTCGCATGAATTGGCTGCGCGCACAGACGCGCCAGACGGCATTGTTCAGGTGGCAGCAACCGAAAGCTGCGAACTCGATCTTGCCGCCAGCATGGCTTCGTCCGTGTCGTTCAAGGAACCCGCACCCTCTCTTGAGCCGGAACAGCCCACACAGCCCGTTTTAACAAACCGCCGTTCTGCACAGCGCGATCCGGTCGAAGATGCCGCGAATCCGATCACGCTGGCCCGCAAGGCAAGCATGTCTGAGCTGTTGCAGATCGCAGGCCTGCCCGACCTGCCGGATGGCATCACCAATGTGCTGATCGCGCGCGGCAACCGCGACATCTTGCAACGCGTGCTGGAAAACCCCTCAGCACGCTTCTCGAAATCCAGCTTGACGACGCTGGCAGAGCTCGCCCCAAGCGACCGGATGATCAAGGAATCGCTGATCGCCAGGGTTGATCTGCCCGAACCCATCGTCGAGCGTCTGCTGCCGTTCCTGTCACCCGATGCCAAGGCGAGAACGCTGATGGCGGGGCATCCGTTTGGCGAGCGGGAAGCACGCAATGCGCTGACGCAGGCAGCTTCCGATCTGGTCGCGGCCTATCGCAACGGCAATGCCCTGATGGGCCTCGATACCTGTCAGGCTACGCTCGACGAGGGCAAGATGAGCGTCAACGAGGTGATCTGCGTGCTGGCTCGCGATGTGCGCGTGGCGGAGCTTGCGTCATTCATGGCAACAAGGCTGGAGATCCGGCATCTCAGCGCTTTCAATATCCTGTCGGGAAGGCTTGATCACAGCACAGCCGTGCTGATCCGGGCAATGGACGGCGATATGGCGTCGATGGATGGGGTGATGACCATGCGCCGCCGCTGCGGTTGCCGCGATGCGAAGGAAACCCGCAGTGCCTTCTCGACTGCGCAGCGCTACACGGTGGAAGCCGCGCAGAGCCTTATCCGGCATATGGACAAGGTTGATCAGGGCTTGGCACCAGATGTCGCCGAGGAAGCAGACGACACGATCCGGTTCGCAGCCTGAAGCTGCTCAGCTCGCTCCGGCAGCAAAGGTGTTGCACTGGCCGATCTGACCGCCGCGCAACCCCTGCATGAACCACCGCGTGCGCTGCTCGGACGAGCCATGGGTGAAGCTGTCGGGTACCACGTAGCCCTGCGCCTGTTTCTGCAGCTTGTCGTCACCAATGGCCTGTGCAGCGTTCATCGCCTCTCGCACATCGCCTTCATCCAGCTTGATCATGTCGCGAGCGTGATGCGCCCAGACGCCGGCGAAGCAATCCGCCATGAGCTCCGTGCGCACGGAGAGCGCATTGGCCTCGCGCTTGGACACTTGCTGCTGGCGCTGCTGCACCTGCGGCAGGATGCCAAGCTGGTTCTGGATGTGATGGCCGATCTCATGCGCGATGACATAAGCGAAGGCGAAATCACCACCTGCACGCATCTTCGTCTGCATCTCCTGGAAGAACGACGTGTCGAGATAGACCCGCTTGTCGTTGGGGCAATAGAACGGCCCCATGGCTGATTGCGCCGAGCCACAACCGGAGCGCGTGCCGCCCTGGTAGAGCACCATATTTGGCTCAATGTAGCGCATACCATCACCGCCGCGCGTCAACTGGCCCGCCTGCTGCGGCAGAATCTCTTTCCAGACACGTTCGTTGGCCTCAAGTACTCCGGATGCAAACTTGCCGAGTTCATCCTTGACCGGGCCTTTTGTTCCACCACTCCCTTGCGAGATGCTGCCTGCACCGCGCGAGATTAGTTCCGCTCCACCCATGACAATCCGGGGATCAATCCCCAGAAACCAGGCCAACGCACCCGCAACAATCATACCGCCGATGCCAAGGCCGCCGCCGCTGATCATGCCGCCACCGCCGCCCGAACCACGGCGATCCTCGATATTGTCCGATTGACCGACATCATCCAGACGCATGACGTCTCCCGTTGTTCATTTCAGAATACTGTTCTGAGGGATTTTATGCAGGCGTGCAAGATGGCGGATTGATGGCCTGAGAATGGACATTGCATGCCCGCCATGGCACGGCAGTGGTCAAAGCTCCGGAACGACCATGACCGCACCTCCTATCGTTGTGTTTGATCTCGACGGCACCCTTGCCGATACCGCGCAGGACCTGATCGCCACGCTCAATGTGATTCTGGAGCGGGAGAAAATGGCACCCCTGCCCTTCGAGAAAGCGCGTGATCTGATCGGTGCTGGAGCGAAACCGCTGATCGAACGCGGATTCGCGACATCGAACACGCCTTTGTCCGACGCGCGGCTGCAGGAGCTCTATGCCTTCTTTCTCGATTATTATCACGACCATATCGCGATCCATACCGTGCTGTTTCCGGGTGTGATTGCGTCACTGGACCGGCTGGCGGCGCAAGGTTTTCGTCTCGCGGTTTGCACCAACAAGCTGGAACGCCATGCGCTCGAACTGCTGAAGGTGCTCGGCATCAGCGACCGCTTCGCATTCATTTCGGGCAAGGACACGTTCGATGTGTTCAAGCCCGATGCGCGGCACCTTACAGAAACGATCATACGGGCTGCGGGCGATCCGGCGCGAGCCGTCATGATCGGTGACTCGAAGACCGATATCGATACGGCGAAGAATGCGCAGATACCGGTTGTCGGCGTGACGTTCGGCTACACCAATATCCATGTGCGCGATCTCGGTGCGGATGCGGTGATCGATCATTTCGATGATCTGGACGCCGCTGTGCACGGGCTTCTTAAGGTTTCAGGCTGAGCATGCTGCCGACGGCGAATCCGCTGCTGGTTGATACGGGAACACCACCGATTCCCGAAGCCAAGGGCTGGCTTGCCGCTTATGACGGCAGCAAGGGTCCGGTGATCGACCTGTCGCAGGCCGCACCCGGCCATGCTCCGCCGGATGTACTGCTGCGGGCATTGGCGGAAGCAGCCACCGATCCTGCCACGGCGAAATATGGTCCAATCCGCGGTGAGGATGCGTTGCGTGTGGCCTATGCAGATGACCTTAGCCGGGCCTATGGCGGACGTTTCAAACCCGAAGACAGCGTCATCGTCAGCGGCTGCAATCAGGCATTCCTGATGGCGATCTTGGCGGTAGCGCGCGCGGGCGATGCGGTGATTTTGCCCTATCCCTGGTATTTCAACCACAAGATGGCACTGGACATGCTCGGAATCGAGACGATCCCCCTGCCCTGTCACCCAGAAAACGGCTTCGTGCCTGATCCCGCTGAGGCCGCAACGCTGATCACGCCCAGAACAAAGGCGCTGGTTCTGGTGACACCGAACAACCCGACCGGTGCTGTGTATCCGCCGCAGGTGATCCGCGCATTGTCTGATCTGGTGGAGCGGCGCGGCCTCTGGCTCATTCTCGATGAAACCTACCGGGATTTCCTGCCTCTGGCGCAAGACAAGCCGCATGATCTGTTCGCAACAGGCATTCCTGACCATGTCCTGCAACTCTACAGCTTCTCCAAAGCTTATTGCCTGCCTGGATATCGCCTCGGCGCGATCAGTGCGCCACAGCGGCTGATGCCTGAGCTGGCGAAGGTTCTGGACACAATCCAGATCTGTCCGCCCCGGATCGGCCAGATTGCAGTGGGCAAGGTCATGCACGCAACATTGGCTTGGCGTGAGGCCAACCGCGTCCTGATTGCGCAGCGCGCCGCTGCCTTCAGCGCAGCAATGCAGCCTTTGAATGCGTGGCAAGTCGGATCGGTGGGCGCATATTTCGCCTATGTGAAACCGCCGGAAAACGTGGTTGACGCTGGTTCATTCGCTCGTGATCTGGCGGTTGAGCACGGAATTCTGGCGCTTCCCGGCAACTACTTCGGGCCACATCAGGAGCGGTGGCTGCGCGTGGCATTTGCCAATGCCGATGAAAACCAACTGATATCGCTGGGTCAAAGGCTCCAGAACACCTGTTTGCCACACGGATGAATGGAACGGCAGGATTCCTGCACATCGTGTTCAGATTGCTGTCAGGTGTGCCAGACTAGAACAGTTGCCATACCGGGACCACAAATGTTGGCTCTGCTGGCTGCCGGATCTGAAGGGAGATGATCATGTCCAAACCTGTTTCTCGCGTGAAGAAGGCCCTTATCGGAGCTCTCGCGCTCACCACTGTTTCCGCCGGTGTGTCCGTCATGTCGGCCAGTTCGGCTGAGGCCCAGTGGCGCCCCCGGCACGGCTATGGCTACGGCGGCGGTTATCGCCCCAATCGCGGCGCTGCGGTTGCTGCTGGCATCATCGGCGGCATCGCTGCTGGCGCATTGATCGCTGGTGCAACCCGCCCGGCCTATGCGGCACCATCGTATGGCTATGGTTACGCACCGGCATACAACCACGGCTATTCACAGCCGTCGTATTACCAGCCGGCCTATGAGAACTATCAGCCTGCCTACGAAAGCTACCAGCCGACCTGCTACTTCAAGAAAGTGCGCCAGGTTGTGGATTACGACACCGTCGTGATCCGTCGTGTTCGGGTCTGCCAGTAATCAGGCCTGCAAGTCATCAGGCCTGCAAGTCATCCTGCGCAAGGATGGGAGCACTGATCCGCTCCCCTAAACAAGAAAAGATGACTTGGCCCCGCTTCGGCGGGGCCTTCATTTTATGGTCTATCCGCCAAACATCGCGGCAAAGCGCTTCTTGTCGGCTTCTGTCGTCGCCATCAGGGCCTTCATATCGAAGTCCATGATGGTGATCGTGGTCCCCGCCGGAAGCCAGGCGGGCTGACCCACGCTGGCGCGAGCAGGAAGATAGCCCTGCGAAAGCGCCAGTTTCTGGCCAGCATCGGACAGCAGGAAATCCACGAACGCTTTCGCAGCACCCATATTCTTGGCCGTCTTGAGAATAGCGACCGGCTCGGTGACGGCAGTGACGCCCTCTTTGGGGAACACGAATTCCACCGGTGAACCTTGTGCCTTGGCATTGTAAGCCATGAAATCGACGATGATGCCGTATGCCTTCTCGCCCGTAGCGACCGCACGCAGCACAGCGCCATTGCCGCGAACGGCGGAGGCATCGTTGGCCTTGAGGCCCTCCACGAATTTCCAGCCGAGATCAGGCCTCGCGGTGACCGCGCCGAGCTTGATCGCAGCCGCTCCGGAATAGAGCGGGCTCGCCATCGAGATTTGCCCCTTCATCTCGGGCTTCATCAGATCGGCCCAGGACGTTGGCTGGAGCTTTGCACCCTTGTTGTAGATAATGCCTGTCGTGATCAGTTTGGTGCCGAAATAGGTGAAATCCGCGTCGTACGCCGCGCGGTTGAGGCCTTCGATGGCCTTGGTCTCGTGCCTCTCCAGCCGGTTGTCCACCTTGAGCAATTCCATGCTGACGGCATCCGCGATCAGCAACACATCGGGGCGCGGCTGGCCGCCCGCGATTTCCGCCGAGAGTTTCGCCATTACCTCGGTGGTGCCGGAGCGGAAGACCTCGACATCGACGCCAGGATGCAAGGCCTTGAAACCGTTGATCGTCTGCTGTGCATCACGGTCGGGCTGCGAGGTGTAAAGCACCAGCTTGCCCGAAACGGATTGCGCCTTCAGGCCTGACGTTGAAACTGCCAAAACCGCGAGACTGCCAGCAGCCATTCCTATCGTCATCGCTCTGCGGCGGCTTACCGTCACCACACACTCCCCATCGTCTCAACCTGAATTGACGGATTACTTGCATCCGGTCAGCGACTGGTTTGTGACAGCAGATGTGAAAAGGCAAGCGAGGGAGAATGCCCCGGATCAGTTCCGGCAGCTCACGAACTCGCGGAACACCCAGACACTCTGGCCATAGCCGCGCGCCGAAACCTCCGCCCAGCGGCGCCCACGGCTGTCGTCGATCGTGTCGATCAGCGTGACATTGCTGCCGTTGCGCAAGGTGCCAAGGATGGTTCCGCCTGGTTTGGCCCGGACGTTCAATGGCGTGCCGGTTGGATCACTGACCATGCAACTCTGCGCCGAAGCAACCGATGCGCTCAGCACGAGTGCGGCGGCCATGAGGGTGAGTTTCGGGATCATCGGGTTTCTCCTTTGGCGTGAATGACGCACCAGTCTTGCAGCCGTCAGGGGAAATTTCGCGCGGGTGCGCTCTCGCGAGCCGTCCCCTCAGAAATCAACCACATCAGTTTGCGCCCGCACCACCTCCGGCGCAATTGTCTTGTCCGGCGCATAGGCCCCGGTTCCGGGATCGCGGAAGCGGTTGACGATGGGATATCGCCGCTCGCGGCCGAAGGCTTTGTTGGTCACCTTGACACCCGGCGCGGATTGCCGCCGCTTGTATTCCGCGATGTAAAGCAGGCGCTCGACCTTGCGCACGATCTCAAGGTCATAACCCTCGGCCACGATATCGCTGACGCGCATCTCGCGCTCCACCAGCCGCTCAAGAATGGCATCCAGCACATCGTATTCAGGGAGCGAATCCTGATCCTTCTGGTTCTCGCGGAGTTCTGCGGATGGCGGCTTCACGAGGATGTTCTGCGGGATCACAACGCCATCCGGCCCCTTGGCCCAGGCGGGTTTCCAGCGGTTGCGCAGCGCGCACAGCCGGAAGACCTCCATCTTGTAGAGGTCCTTGATCGGATTGAAGCCGCCGTTCATGTCGCCATAGAGCGTGCAATAGCCCACCGACATTTCGGACTTGTTGCCCGTTGTCAGCACCATGGGTCCGAACTTGTTGGAGATCGACATGAGGATGGTGCCACGCACGCGGCTTTGCAGGTTTTCCTCGGTGATATCGCGCTCACGGCCGGCGAAAACAGGTGCCAGTGTGCTCTCCAGCCCTTCCACCGCCGTTTTGATTGGCACAATATCGTAACGCACACCTGTGGCATCGGCGACGCCTTTGGCATCGGCAAGGCTTTCCCCTGACGTGTAGAGATAAGGCATCATCACGCAATGCACGCGGTCGGCGCCCAATGCATCCACCGCCATCGCCGTACAGATCGCGGAATCGATGCCGCCGGACAGCCCGAGCACAACACCAGGAAAGCGGTTCTTGTCGACATAGTCGCGCAGGCCCAGCACGCAAGCCTCGTAATCCGCTTCTTCGCCATCTTCGACCGGCGTGATCGGACCAGCCCTGCAGACCCAGCTGCCCTTCTCGCGGGTCCATGTGGTGAGCGCG
>JANPDL010000027.1:0-122041 GCA_031431475.1 Hyphomicrobiales bacterium | reverse complement strand
TCGGCATAGTCGCCCATCGATACCTCGTTCGTGCAAGGGCCTGCGCAGCGCTTGATCTGGTAGAGAAGGCAGGGCCTCGTGCGGTTGGCGAAATAGCTGTCCGTGCACGTCCTGAGTAGAAAGGCCTTCTGCAAGGCATCGATCGTGCGTTTCACCGCCCAGGCCGAGGCAAAAGGGCCGTAATACTCTCCCTTGCGGTTGCGTGCGCCACGATGTTTCACGATCTGCGGCGCGGCGTGATCGCCCGTGATCAGGATATAGGGGAAACTCTTGTCGTCGCGCATCAGCACGTTGAAACGCGGGCGGAACTGTTTGATGTAGTTGGTTTCGAGCAGCAGCGCCTCGGTTTCCGTCTCCGTTACGACGAATTCCATGGCCGTCGTTTCCGCGATCATGCGGGCGATGCGGTTGGAATGGCCCTGTCCGCGCGCATAGCTCGCAACACGCGCTTTCAGCTTCTTCGCCTTGCCGACATACAGAACCTCACCCGCCTTATCGAGCATGCGGTAGACGCCAGGTGAATTGGGCAATGTTTTCCAGAAGCGCTTGATAACCTCCGCCCCGGCCTGAATGGCTGCGGGCGCGGCTTCGGTGTCCGGTTCCGTCGAAGCCTCAAGCTCCAGCGGAATCTCTTCGTCGTCCAGATCGATCTCCGGCGGACGGTCACCAGTGGGAATACCGCGATTCGGGCGAGGGATGTTCATTCGCCTGATCTAGGCGATCTGTCCTGCGGCGACAATTTTTTGCGCGATGACAAAAAACATTGTGGCTTGGCGAAACCGTCTCAGCCTTCGCCAAGGGGACGGCATGCAGAGATGCAGAAGCCGGAGTGAGACCCGACTTAACCCAGACATTCAAACCGGAGGACGACACCATGACCATCAACACCATGACAACCGGCACCGTGAAGACCACAACCGGTCATTCCAACAAGATTGCCAAACTCCTTTGCGGCATGCTCGCTGCTGGCACCATCGCAATGACAGTGATGCCGCAGGATGCAGAAGCCGGCTGGCGCGGTCGCCGCAACTGGGCCATCGGAGCAGGCGTCCTCGGCGGCCTTGCAGTTGGCGGCCTCCTTGCTGGCGGTGCTTACGGCCACGGCTACGGCCACGGCGGATACTACGCCGCTCCCGCCTATTCCGGCCCGGACTGCTACTTTGTCAAGCAGCGCCGCGAAACATGGGATGGCTACGTCGTCGTCCGCCGCGTCCGGGTTTGCGAATAATCCGAACCTGACCAGAGCCAGCAAGAAACCCGCTCCAAAGACAGGGCGGGTTTCTTGCTGTTTGGGGGTTGGCGGGGGTTTGAAGTTGGGTTGGCATTCACATGCGTGCCGAAGCCTGACAAAATTTGCACCATTCCCCGAAATTGAAACTTGTAGGCAGTATCTGTTATGATACAAAACAAGAACGGATTTTATCTTTGGGCACAGGAAATATGATTTTTAAAGGATGCGAACAGGCAATACGCCTGCCAAAGAATCAGCTACCGGATTGTTGTGTGCACAATGAACTCAATTGAACTCTTCGCGGGAGCAGGTGGACTTGGCATAGGAGTGTCCCTTGCTGGGTTTCATTCAGTGCTGGTAGTCGAACGCGACACCTATTGCTGTGAGACTATCCGCAAAAATCAGGCCCGCAAGATTAAGCCGGTAGTGAAATGGCCGCTCGCACAAGGCGATGTGCGATTGGTCGATTTCTCAGAGCACGATGGCAAGGTTCATTTGATCACAGGAGGGCCCCCTTGTCAGCCGTTCTCGATAGGCGGCAAGCACCGTGCTTATGATGATGCCCGCGACATGTTCCCCCAAGCCGTGCGGGCGTTGCGTGAGGCCAAGCCCAAGGCATTCATCTTTGAGAATGTGAAGGGGCTCACTCGGCAATCGTTCCGCAATTACCTTGAATATATCCGACTTCAAATGATCCACCCTGAAGTCAGCATCCGTGCAGGCGAGGACTGGGGCGCGCACCTCGCGCGCTTAGAGCAACACGAGACTTCTGGCAGCACCTCTGGCCTGCATTACAACGTGGTGGTTCATCTCGCCAACGCAGCTGATTACGGCGTGCCGCAACGGCGCGAACGGGTGTTCTTTGTCGGCTTCCGGAGCGACTTAGGGATCGCTTGGAGTTTTCCTCGCGAGACACATTCCGCCGAGGCACTGGCGTGGGGGCAATACCGTGATGGCTCGTACTGGGACCGCCATCTGGTTGATTGGCGTGACCGCGCATTGTCAGAACGTGTTCGGTCGCGGGCTTGGGGGCTGACTGAAGTGCCATTGCTAAAGGCGTGGCGAACGGTGCGCGACGTGATCAGCGACTTGCCTGACCCAGAGCATGCCAAGGAAGCATCGACCAAGGTCTTGAATCATCGCTTCCAGCCCGGTGCCCGGTCATATCCCGGGCATACCGGAAGCCCGCTGGACGAACCCGCCAAGACGCTGAAGGCTGGAGTGCACGGCGTTCCCGGTGGCGAGAACATGCTTTTGAAACCCGATGGCAGCGTGCGCTATTTTACTGTGCGAGAGAGTGCACGACTTCAAACATTCCCGGATAACTTTCTCTTTCACGGCTCATGGACTGAGGCGATGCGCCAGTTAGGAAATGCAGTTCCGGTTGATCTCGCGCGGATCGTTGCGAAGGACGTGATGCGTCATTTTGAGAAGAAAGAAAGTGATGGCACCATACAATCCACTGGACAAAATAAATCTCGCAAGAAGCATTGAAGGTGAAATCCTCAACCAGGATTGCGCGCCGCTATCAGCGGCTGATCATGTCGTGGGCTCAGGGGTTTATGTCATCTATTACCGTGGAGCCTTTCCGGCTTACTCAGCCCTCTCTGCTGCTAATCAAGAGATGTGCCGTGTCCCGATTTATGTCGGAAAGGCAATCCCAAAGGGCGGACGCAAGGGCGGCATATCCGCCATATCCATGGCGACGGGTAACGCTCTTGCCTCCCGACTTCGCAAGCATGCCGCGACGGTTAGATCAACTTCCAACCTCGATATCGCCGACTTCCTGTTTCGCTATCTGGTTCTTGATGACATCTGGATACCGCTTGGCGAAAATATCCTGATCGAGACATTCAAGCCCGTTTGGAATGTCGTGGTGGAGGGCTTTGGTATCAATGATCCGGGTAAGGGCCGGGCTGCTCAGAAGCGATCTGCTTGGGATGTTATTCACCCTGGACGTGACTACGCCGCTCGGTTGACCGGAGGTGGGCCGGATGTGGATGCGGTGCTTGGAAGGATCGATGATCATTATGCCGGAAGGCCTCGGCGTGCGCTGCCATTGTCGATAGCGAAAGCGATTGAGGCAGGGAATTCAGACGAAGAATAGTGATGTTTTGCCCGAGCTTGTGTCTTAAATTTGCGGGTCTTCATCACAAAAGATTCCAGCTCATATACCTTCCCCTTGCCATCCTCACTTCGATAGTTTACATGTGAACTAACTCAGGCCTTCCCAAGCGCGCTGTCCTGCGCGATCCTGCGGAAAATCAGGCCTGCGACCGATAGGGGAGAATTGCTCATGCCATCCTACAAAGCGCCCGTCGAAGACACGCTTTTCCTGCTGAACGATGTGTTTGGCATCCAGCGCTACAGCAATCTGCCCGGCTTTTCCGACATTACCGATATGCTGGAGCCCATCCTTGAGGAGGGAGCGAAGGTCTGCGAGGAGGCGTTCGCGCCACTCAACCTGAGTGGTGACAAGGAGGGCTGCACGCGCCATTCCGACAACAGCGTGACCACGCCAAAGGGTTTCAAACAAGCCTATGACGCGTATCGCGCCGGTGGCTGGATGGGACTGGCGATTCCGGAGGAATACGGCGGGCAGGGCCTGCCCTACACACTCTCTGCCGTGATGAACGAATTCGCCTCTGCCTCCAACATGGCGCTCGCCATGTACCCCGGCCTCACTATGGGCGCGATGGCTGCACTTCTGGTGCATGGTTCGGAAGATCAGAAGCAGATGTATCTGCCCCGCATGGTCACCGGCGATTGGACCGGCACCATGAACCTGACCGAGCCCCATTGCGGCACGGATCTGGGCCTGCTCAAGACCAAAGCCATTCCTAATGGCGACGGCTCCTACGCCATCTCCGGCACCAAGATCTTCATCTCCGCCGGCGAGCACGATATGGCGGATAACATTGTTCATCTTGTCATCGCCCGCATCGAGGGCGCGCCGATGGGCACCAAGGGCATCTCGCTCTTCGTCGTGCCGAAGTTTCTCGTGAACGCCGACGGCTCATTGGGCGCGCGCAATGGCGTGGCCTGCGGCTCGATCGAACACAAGATGGGCATCCACGGCAATTCGACCTGCGTGATGAACTATGACGGCGCGACAGGCTGGCTTGTCGGAGCCGAGAACAAGGGCCTCAACGCCATGTTCGTGATGATGAACGAAGCCCGCCTCGGCGTCGCGATCCAGGGCCTCGCCCAGTCCGATGTCGCTTACCAGAACGCCGTGATCTACGCCAAGGACCGCATCCAGGGCCGCTCGCTGACCGGCGCAAAATCGCCGGACAAGGCGGCTGATCCGATCATCGTCCACCCCGATGTGCGCCGCAATCTCATGACCATACGCGCCTTCAACGAGGCGGCGCGGGCTTTCGTCCTGTGGAATGCCATCAAGTCGGACGTGGCCCATCGCTCCGAGGATGCCAAGGCGAAGCAGGAAGCCGACGATTGCCTCGGCCTGATGACGCCGATTCTCAAGGGTGTGCTCACCGATGTCGGCTTCGACAATGCCGTGAAGGCGCAGCAGATGTATGGCGGCCATGGTTATGTCGAGGAATGGGGCATGTCGCAGTTTGTTCGCGATGCCCGCATCGCCATGATCTACGAGGGCGCGAACGGCATTCAGGCGCTCGATCTCGTGGGCCGCAAGCTCGGCAAGGACGGCGGCCGCGCGGTGATGGCCTTCTTCAACGAGGTCGGCGGCTTCATCAAGGAAAACGAGGCGGACGAGACATTGAAGCCGCTGCTCAAGCCGCTGCAGGCCTCGCTCGGCCATCTGCAGCAGGCCACCATGTGGTTCATGCAGAACGCCATGGCCAAGCCCGACAACGCCGGTGCAGGCAGCCACGACTACATGCATTGCTTCGGCCTTGTTGCGCTGGGCTACATGTGGGTGATGATCGCCAAGACGGCGCAGGACAAGCTGAAAGCGGGTGCGAATGGCTCGACGGAGCGCATGAACCACAAGCTGGTGACGGCGCGGTTCTACATGGAGCGCATGCTGCCGGAAACAGGCGCGCATCTGGCCCGGATCACGACGGGGGCGGATACGATGATGGCGCTTCCGGCGGAGGCGTTTTGATGGCGAGTCGGCTTGAGACTTTCAATGCAACGGCTGTGGTTGTTTTTGATGATTTGTATCAATCCTTTCCTCATGGCGTGTCGCTTTACAACTTCGAGCTTGTTCCTCGTGTAAGAGAGATTTTAGGTGATGACGAAGTAAACAAGGGCGACGTCGCAGCCTCGGTTATATGGCTTGCTAAAAACAATTACGTCACATGGGAACGGCATGCGCTTAAGGACGAAGGAACTGGCGCTCACTATTCGCTTTCAGATAAGGGCCTGATTGCGTTGCAGAGGGCACCCGATGCGCTTGGCCCTAGTCTTGCAAACCGTGTAAAAGAATTGGCCACTGACGGCGCTCAAGAGGCTGGCAAGCAGGCAATCAGTAACGTCATTGGTGAAGTTATCGGTAGCGCTCTTAAATCAATGATGGGTTAGGAGGCGGAGCATGACCATCAGCTACCCGGCAAACTTCGCGGACGACGAGGACGGCTTCATCTTCGTACAGTTTCCCGACGTTCCTGGCTGCGCGACCAACGGCAAGGGGCGCGCGGAAGCCTATGAGATGGCGCAGGACGGTCTGGGTATCATGCTTGAAAATTACATCTGGCAAAATGCGACTCTTCCGCCCCGCTCCAGGCCGTCGAAAAATCAGGTTGTCGTGGAATTGTCCGCCCTCGACTCCAGCAAGCTCGCTCTTTGCTTGGAAATGGCCAAGGCAAATCTCACCAAAACCGAACTCGCCGCCCGTCTTGGCGTCGATGAAAAAGAGGCCCGCCGCATTCTTGCAGTCGGTTACAACACCAAGCTCGACACGCTGGAGGCCGCATTCAAGGCCATCGGGCGAAAGATAACGATACAGGTTGAAGCGGCCTGAAGCCGCGGGAGGAACCAATGACCGACGCCTTCATCTACGATCACGTCCGCACGCCGCGCGGCAAGGGCAAGGCTGATGGCTCCCTGCACGAGGTGACCGCCATCGAGCTGGGCAGCCAGCCGTTGCGCGCGCTGAAAGCCCGCAACAACCTCGATGTCACGCTTGTCGAGGACGTTGTCTACGGCTGCGTCGATCCCATTGGCGAGGCGGGGGCCGATATCGCCCGCACCTGCGCCCTCAAGGCGGGCTATGGCAAGACGGTGCCAGGCGTGCAGATCAACCGCTTCTGCGCCTCTGGCCTCGATGCCGTGAATCTCGCGGCGGCGCAGATCATGTCCGGCCAGAAGGACATGGTCATCGGTGGCGGCGTGGAAAGCATGAGCCGCATCGGCATGGGCGCATCAGGCTTCGGCATCGCCATGGACCCGTCCATCTCCATCGATACCTACTTCATGCCGCAGGGCGTGGCGGCGGACCTGATCGCCACGCGCTATGGCTTCAGCCGCGATGATGTGGATGCTTTCGCGGTGCAATCACACAAGCGCGCTGCCAATGCCTGGGCCAAGGGCCATTTCAAGAAGTCTGTCGTGCCGGTGAAGGATATCAACGGCCTGACCATTCTGGGCAAGGACGAGACGATTCGCCCCAACACGGACATGCAGGCGCTGGGTGCATTGAAGGCTTCCTTCGCCATGATGGGCGAGCAGGGCGGCTTTGATGCGGTTGCAATCCAGAGCCATCCGGAAATCGAGGCTGTCAACCACGTCCACCACGCCGGCAATTCATCGGGCATCGTGGATGGTGCTGCGGCGGTGCTTCTCGGCAACAAGGTGGCGGGTCGCAAGGCGGGCCTCAAGCCCCGCGCCCGCATCCGCGCTTTCGCCACGGTGGGTTCCGATCTCGGCCTGATGCTGACTGGCCCGGTCGATGTGACCAAGCTGGTGCTGAAGAAGGCCGGCATGAAGCAGTCGGATATCGACCTGTTCGAACTGAATGAGGCATTCTCGTCCGTCGTGCTGCGCTTTCAGCAGGCCTTCGACATCGATCCCGATATCCTCAACGTCAACGGCGGTGCCATCGCCATGGGCCACCCGCTAGGAGCCACTGGTGCGATGATTCTCGGCACCGTGTTGGACGAACTGGAGCGTACCAACAAGCAGACCGCACTGGTCACGCTGTGCGTCGCGGCGGGCATGGGTGTCGCCACGATCATTGAGCGGGTCTAGCGCGAGATTTCCTTCTCCCCTTGCGGGAGAAGGTTTCCGCCGGATGGCGGACGGATGAGGGGTCGCACTGACCCAACAGAATTTTAATCAGGGTGCCGGGTACAGCAACAAAAGCGGACAGGGCAGTGCAACCCCTCATCCGCCTTGCTTTGCAAGGCACCTTCTCCCGCAAGGGGAGAAGGGGAGAGAAAAATGAAACTCAACAACTTCACCATCACCACCGACGCCGACGGCATCGCCACAGCCACCTGGGACATGAAGGACCGGTCCATGAACGTCATCACCGTCGAGGTGATGGACGAGCTGGACAAGCTGATCGACCATGTCGCAAGCACAGCCGAGATCAAGGGCTGCGTCATCGCCTCGGGCAAGGAAAGCTTCACGGGCGGCGCGGACCTTTCGATGCTGCAGGCCTCCGGCGCGCATTATGCCCGGCTGCTGAAGGAGAAGGGCGCGGATGCCGCGAACATCTTCCTGATGGAAAGCTCCTCGCGCCTCAGCCGCATCTACCGCCGCCTCGAGACCTGCGGCAAACCCTTCGCTTCCGCCATTCATGGCATCTGCCTCGGCGGCGGCTTCGAACTGGCGCTGGCCTGCCAGTTCCGCGTGGCATCGGATGATGCAAAGACCCGCCTGGGCCTGCCCGAGATCAAGGTTGGCCTCTTCCCGGGCGCGGGCGGCACCCAGCGCGTGGCGCGCCTGATGCCCACGGGCGATGCCCTGCAGATGCTGTTCAAGGGCGAGCAGATCCGCTCCGCCGCCGCGAAGGGCATGAACCTGGTGCATGCGGTCGCTCCACGTGATCAGATCGTGCAGGTCGCCAAGGACTGGCTGAAGGCCAATCCGGCGGCCAAGGCTCCCTGGGATACGGAAGGCTACAAGCTGCCTTCCAACAAGGTGCATACGGCGGCAGGCATGCAGATCTGGCCACCGGCAGCCGCTATTGCACGGCGCGAGACACAGGACAATTATCCGGCAGTGCGCGGCATTCTCTCGTCGGTCTATGAAGGCCTGCAGGTCTCCATGGACCTCGGCCTCAGGATCGAGAGTCGCTACTTCGCCAAGATTCTCAATTCGAAGGAAGCCGCGATGATGATCCGCTCGCTGTTCCTTTCGAAGGGCGAGCTGGAAAAGGGCGCACGCCGCCCCGCGAAGGTTCCGCCACAGTCGATCAAGACCATCGGCGTGCTCGGCGCGGGCTTTATGGGCGCGGGCATCACCTATGTCTCGGCGCAGGCCGGGATCAACGTGGTGCTCCTCGACCGCGACATGGAAGCTGCCGAGAAGGGCAAGGCCTATTCGCACAAGCTGATGACCGACCAGATCATGAAGGGCCGCGCCAAGACCGCAGACCGCGACGCGCTTCTCGCGCGCATTACGACAACGGCGGATTACGCTGATCTCAAGGGCGTCGACCTCATCGTTGAAGCCGTGTTCGAGCAGCAGGACGTGAAGAAGGCCGTGACGGAGAAGACCGAAGGCGTCATCGGCAAGGATATCATCTTTGCCTCCAACACCTCCACCATCCCCATCTCGCAGCTCGCGAAAAACTCAAAGCGTCCGGACCAGTTCGTCGGCATCCATTTCTTCTCGCCCGTCGAGAAGATGCTGCTGGTCGAGATCATCAAGGGTGAAAAGACGGGAGACAAGGCGATTGCGACGGCGCTGGATTTTGTGCGCGCCATCAAGAAGACGCCCATCGTCGTCAACGACAGCCGCGGCTTCTTCGCCAACCGCTGCGTGCTCAACTACATTCTCGAAGGGCATCTGATGCTGGACGAGGGCATTCCGCCTGCCATGATCGAGAATGCGGGCAAGATGGCGGGCATGCCCGTCGGACCTCTGTCGCTCAACGATGAGGTGGCGCTGGATCTCGGCTGGAAAATCCTCAACGCCACCAAGAACGACCTCGGTCCGAAGTCTGTAAGCTCGGTGCAGGAGAAGATCCTGGAATTCATGGTGGTCAAGAACGAGCGTTTCGGCCGCAAGAACGGCAAGGGCTTCTATGATTACGATGGCCGCAACAAGAAGCTCTGGCCCGGCCTTGCCAAGCTGCAGAAGAAGAAGCTCGATCCGGACAAGCTCGACATCACCGAGATGAAGCACCGTCTGCTGGTGACACAAGCGCTTGAGGCCGCAAAAACCGTGGAAGATGGCGTCATCGTCGATCCGCGCGAGGCGGATGTGGGCTCCATCCTCGGCTTCGGCTTCGCGCCCTATTCCGGCGGCACGCTCAGCTACATCGACGGCATGGGCACCAAGGCGTTTGTAGCGCTTTGCAAGGGGTTGGAGAAAAAGCACGGTGCGCGCTTCAAGCCGAACAAGCTTCTGCTGGAGATGGCGAAGGCTGGCGAGACGTTCTACGGGCGGATGGCGCCGAAGAAAGCAGCGTGAGGTTTGTTCTCATCCACAAATAATGCAATCTGAAGATGTTGATTTCGGCCTGAAACGCCGCTAGCGCTGCATGATGGACACGACATTGATGCTGCAGACCCTGGAAATTATCTGGGTCAACATTCTTCTCTCCGGCGATAATGCGGTTGTGATCGCATTGGCGTGTCGGTCTCTGCCCGATGGGCAGAGGCAGAAAGCGGTGATGCTTGGAGCCGCCGCGGCCGTCATCCTGCGCATCATTTTCACTTTGATGACGACGGCTTTGCTGGGCTTGCCCTGGGTCAAGCTGATTGGTGGGCTTCTGCTGCTGTGGATTGCCATAAAGCTGCTTGTTCCAGAGGATGAGGACCCCGAGATCGCGGCGCACAACAATTTGTGGAAGGCCGTGCAGACCGTGGCGATTGCTGACGTGGTCATGAGCCTTGATAACGTCATTGCCATCGCCGCCGTTGCCAAGGGCAACTGGAGCCTGATCATCTTCGGTTTGCTCGTCAGTATCCCGCTGGTGGTCTTCGGCAGTCAGCTGATCATGAAGATCATGAACCGATACCCAATCGTGGTATGGTTGGGTGCAGCACTCCTGGGCTATGTAGCAGCAGAGATCATGATCGAGGACACGGTCGTGGCCGGATTGTTTGCCGGCAAGTATGCTCACTGGATCGCCGAAGCGCTGGGCGTTTTTATCGTTCTATTCCTCGGCTTCCTGTTCCGGCGGAAAAAGATAATAGGTCGGGACGCAACCGCGAATTGATCATCTGTAGGACTTGGAAAAATTCTGCCCGGCCGTTGCCAAGTGAGACGGTGCGCCTAGTTACATAGGCCTGATGTATAATTAGGAATGATTGCGATGATGGAACTTGTTTCGACCTATGGTGTCTCCGTACTGCAGATCGTCTGGATCGATTTGCTCCTGTCCGGTGACAATGCCATCGTCATTGCTCTGGCCTGTCGCAATCTCCCTGAGGACAAGCGCAGGATTGGCATGTTGCTGGGGGCGGGCGTGGCTATAGGCCTGCGCATCGTCTTCGCTGTGATGATCAGCTATCTGCTGGGCGTTCCCTTCCTCAAGCTCATTGGCGGACTGCTGCTTCTGTGGATCGGCATCAAGCTCGCGATGGGCGAGGACGAGGCCCATGAAAGCGTCGATGGCAGCACGCAGATGTGGAAGGCCGTGAAAACCATCGCCATTGCCGATGCCGTCATGAGCCTCGACAATGTGCTGGCGATCTCGGCCGCCTCGCACGGTAATGTGATCCTCTTCACATTCGGCCTGCTGCTATCAATTCCTTTGATCATCTTCGGCTCGCAAATCATCACCACGATCATCGAGCGCTTCCCGTTCTTCATCTGGCTTGGTGCCGCCCTGCTTGGCTGGATTGCGGGCGAGATGATCGTGCAGGATACGGTCATCGTCGGCTGGGCCAAGACCGCATTGCCATCGCTGCTTGGGCCGAACAATGATGTCCCCGGCGGCATCGGTCCGTCGCAGGTTGTGGAGTATGCAGCGCAGGCCGTCGGTGCACTTATCGTGATTGGTGCAGCCTATGTGCTGCGCCGCAAACCCACTCAAACCGTATGATTGGGAAGAATGGTACAGCTACTCCGGCTTGAACGGAGGACCTTCGGATCCACAATCCGACGCTCTAACCAACTGAGCTATAGCTGCATGCCTTTTGGACGAACCTTTGTCTGGCCCGACCGGGGCTGAATAGGACGATCCGCCCCGCGTTTCAAGCCATCACTGCGAAAATGGTTGTCATCCCAGTTCTTCGGCAATCCGCACAAGACTCCGGTCGCTGCCAGCGGGCCCCATGATCGACAACCCCAGCGGCGCCCCCAGCCGTTTCGCCAGCGGCATCGACAGCTGTGGCAGGCGCGATAGGCCAGAGAGACAGAGGATATTGATGCTTTTGTTACGGTAGCTCTCCAGCTCCGCCTCGGTGTCCGTCAGCTTCGGTGCGATATCCGCCATGCTGGGCAGGATGACGATGGCATCCTTGCCGAGCAGGGCGGTGAGTTCGGCAGTCAGCCGCGTCCGCACCTTCTCTGCCGCCTTCACCTCGGCCTTCTTGACGCTTTTCGAATATGCGAAGCGGTCGGCGACACCAGCTCCCAGTGCGGGCTTGTAACGCTCGATCATCACGCCGTCGGTTTCCCAGGCCTCTGCGCCCTGAATGCGGCGGAAAGCCCAGTAGAGATCCTCGAAGCCTCCCTTGGCCGTGATGACGGGCTGTGCCGGTCCATAGAGCTTTTCCAACCGCTTGATGGCAGGATTCAGTGCGGCCTTCACCGAGTCATCCAGCAGATCGAAACAATCCTGCGCAATCAGCAGGCGGGGTTTCGCGGGCAGCGGTTTGCGGTCCTTACCCAGCAGCACATCGGCCACACGGGCATAGGTCGCGGCATCGCGGGTGAACCAGCCGCAGGTGTCAAAACTCTTTGACAGGTCATGCGCGCCCTTGAGCGAGACACGGCCATAGGTAGGGCGAAGTCCATAGAGCCCGCAATGATTTGCCGGAGCCCGGACCGAACCGCCGGTGTCACTTCCCAGCGCAAAATCGCACAGGCCATTGGAAACAGCCGCTGCCGATCCAGACGAGGATCCGCCTGGTATCCGATCCTTTGCACCCCCGTTCAACGGTGTGCCGAAATGGGCGTTCTTGCCATTCATCGAGAAGGCCAACTCATCAGTGATGGTCTTGCCGGTGAAGGACGCGCCAGCGTCTAGAAGCTTCTGCACAGCCATTGCGTGCTTTGTCCTGATGCCGGACATGGCCAGCATATGCGGGCTGCCCGCGCTCGTTGGATATCCTGCTACGTCGTACAGGTCCTTCACCGCGAAGGTGAGGCCCTTCAGCGGGCCCGAGCGGGCACCCGGCACCTTGACGGCGGGGTAGGGCATGTAACCCCGCGAGGGGTCTTCCTTGAGCAGCATGATGGCCTCTTGGCTATGGCGGGGCGCAATGGCTGACATCGTTCAGCCGTTGCGCGTGCTGGACAGTGCCAGTGCAACGCCATGCTTTGCAACACCTCGACAAAGAAAAGGCACCCTCGGGGGCGGGTGCCAGCTTTTGCAGTGTTCGTGCTTTTGCTTTTGAGGGGGGTGACGTCAGATGGTTTTCATCATCGCCAGGAGAGAGGTCAGCTGCTGCTGTGTCGCTGACAGCAGCCGTGGTGCGAGTACTATGGCATGTGGAACGCTGCGATCATGGCCAGCTTGCTTGCTGGCTTCCAGGGCAACGAATTCTCGCAGAAGCTCTTCAGCTACGATGGCGACATCCTGTGCCGAGCGAATGACAAAGGCGAGTTGCTCTTCGATCGTCGGCGTCTTGCTGGGTATTGGTAGTGGCTCAACGAGTTGAGCCGATTGTGCGAAAGGCAAGGCGTTCGTTCCTTCTTTCACGGATTCAGTGCCGGTCATGGCAAAGCTCCATCGGTACGGGTGAGGCGCTCCGGTTCAGGTCGGAGCGCAGATGAGTTCAGGCTTGGCGTTGTCCCTTGTCGGGCTGCCCTGATGATTGGGGGCTTTATCTCACTGGCCGAACTGTTTTGGCAGTTACGGGGGGATACGTTGCGTCATGTAACTGTTACATCAAAATAATTCTATTGATATCAATGCTTTAGTATTCGTTACAGAGTAACATACTGCCACCGGAACGGGGTTGAAAATCCGCAACGTCCCTTGAAGCAAGCGCGAAAGCCCTTGGTTGAGATCATCGCGATGATCGGCTAAGGACAGCTTGGATCGTTTCAGGGGGCGCTCTTTGGGGACTGGCCTCAACCCGCAGCAAGCACTGGGCAGTCCGACGCCAGAGCAGATTCGTGCCTGTCTCGTTCGCATGCTGGCATCGCCACAGTTCAGCGATTCCCCGCAGCTCTCGTCCTTCCTGACCTTCATTGTCGAGGAGACGCTGCAGGGGCGCGGAGGTGATCTCAAGGGTTATTCCATCGCGACACTCGCGCTTAACCGCCCTGTCAGTTTTGACCCCCAGACCGATCCGATCGTGCGCGTGCAGGCTGGGCGGTTGCGTCAGGCCATGGCCGAGTACAACACTGCGTTTCCAAATGAGTCCGTTGCCGTCACGCTGGACAAAGGCGTGTATGCGCCGCTGTTCTTCTTGCGGGATATCGAGCTTTTGACCGCCATCGGTCCGGCTCTGGCCGCATCCGAACCTGCCGCCCGTTCAGCGGCAACACGGCAGCGGTTACTCTGGATCCGCAAAAAACCTGTTCGCGCCACGATCCTCGGGCTCGCTATCATCGGTTTGATCTCTCTGGCAGGGACAGGTGCTTATCTCCTGCGCACAGTCTCTGTACCGATTGCCACCAGCGAGCGGGGACCGGCGTTCGACCGTTTTGCACCCTCCATCGTGGTCGAGGCAGATGCTGCTTCACCGGAGCCGCCCGATCTGGCCGGGCTGGTTCAACGCACGCGGGATGCTGTAGCGCGATTCGATGATATCGTGATTGTCCACGACATCGCGGATATGGTCTCGACGGCAGCACGCCCGTCCCAGCTCCGATCTGGCAGCTTGCTGATCCTGCGGATCAGCGCCATCAGTGCCGCCAATTCAATGATCCGCTTCAATGCCCGGCTGGTGGATCAGGCTGATCAAACATTGTTGTGGTCGCGCGAGTTCGATCCGGTGCCGCCCGGGCCTCAGGGGGATGGCGCGCGGACAAAGATTGTGCAGGCCATATCGACCGCCATCGCCCAGCCCTATGGCGTCATTCATGCGCATGTTCGCAGCAGGCTGGCTTCAGGCCAGCGCAAGGATGATCCTTATGGCTGCATTGTCTCGGGTTTTGACTACTGGCGCACCAATGACAGCCGGAACCACGGCATGGCCCGTAACTGCCTGATCCAGCGCATCAAGCAGTTTCCCGGCATCAGCAGTCTGCATGCGCAACTGACCTATCTGTATCTCGAAGAGTATCGTCAGGGGTATAATCCGCTGCCAGGCAATCCGCTGGACCGGGCGCTGGAAAGTGCCAACCGTGCCGCGACCCTTGCACCGGCCAGCGCGCGCTCCCATCAGGCCTTGCTCGCCGCTCATTTTGCGAGGGGCGAGATGGAAAGTGCATGGCGTGCCGCCAATGAGGCCATGGCTCTCAATCCGTTTGATACCGAAATCCTGGCAGATGTTGGTGCGCGACATGTGCAATCCGGCTATTACGAGAAGGGGCTTACCATGCTCCAGCAGGCGTTGGAGTTGAACACTTCGCCGCCGACATGGGCGCTGACGTTCCGGGCGGCAGCCTATTATCTGCTCGATCAGAACGATCAATCCAGGCGGATCGCGAGCGCCTTGGGTGGTAGCGAGTATCCGTTGGCCATGATGGCGATGATCATGGTGGCGCGCAAAAATCTGGATGAGCCGTCCGGTAAAAAGGCGCTTGCAGACATGCGCCGCCTGCACCCAGTCATCCTTGTTGATCCGGCGGCGTATCTGAAGCGGCTGGCCTTCGATGAAGGCACGATCTCGCGTCTTGTGAAAGACTTCACGGGAGCGCGTGAATGGGCGGCCACACTTCCGTGATCGGTCAGAGCATGATTTTCTGGAGCATTTGATAGTTATGGCTGTATCGGTTGCAAACGTGCTTTCAAACCCCTTGCAAGATGGCGAAAACACCCTTTGGGAGAGTTTCTGGTGTCTCAGTCAGGATGGGCTGAGATTGCACAACCGCCTCTATGGCTCACCACATTTACCGCGCCTGCCTGTTGTTTGCCTGCCCGGTCTTGCCCGCACCAGTGCTGACTTCCACGAGATAGCGACGTTCCTGTCCACGCACCGCTCCCGACCCCGTATGGTGCTCGCAATGGACTACCGGGGGCGCGGACGCTCGGACTACGATCCTGATCCGGCCAATTACGATCCGCGCATCGAGATGCAGGACGTGCAGGATGTCCTGACGGCCGTGGGCATTCATGCCGCGATCTTCATTGGCACATCGCGCGGCGGCATCATCACCATGGGGCTATCCGTCGTCCGTCCGGGCTGCATCAAGGGTGCGGTTCTGAATGATATCGGCGCGGTCATCGACGGCAAGGGTCTGGCGCGCATTAAGGGCTACATTGGCAAGCTGCCCAAACCGCGTGATTACCCCGATGCTGTGCAGATGCTGAAACGCATCGCCAGCCAGCATTTCACCCGCCTCTCCGATGCGGACTGGAACACGTTCGCCCGCCGTACTTTCAAGGACAGCCCGCAGGGACTGGTGCCGGATTACGATCCCATGCTGATGAAAAGCCTTGAGGCCTATGACCTCGAACAGCCACTGCCTGAGCTGTGGCAATACTTCGAAGGATTGAAGGGTGTTCCTGTTCTGTCGATCCGCGGAGATAACTCGGATCTGTTTTCACAAGCGACGCAAGCCGAGATGGTCGAGCGGCATCCGCTTTGCGAATCCTATGTTGTGGTGGGGGAGGGGCATGCACCACTGCTCTCCGACCGGGCGGCCATGCAAAAAATTTCTGCCTTCGTGAATGCGACTGAAGACCGTGCTGTATGAGTCCGGCGATTACGCAGGCCGTGCAATCGGCCATATCTCAATAAGGATTGCCTTACTGCCTGTACCGACGGTGATATCGGCAGCCTCATCGCAAACCAGCGTATCATTGCTGTGAAGCGTGGCGTGACCCTTTGCCGTCCTGACTTTGACCTCGCCGGTTTCTGAATATACCAGCAGAACGCCGCGCGGTTCAATCCGTTCGCCTGACCCAGCTGCCAGTCTTCGCGCCACGCGCTGGAAATGTCGACGGTCCACCATGATGTTGAGATCATCGACCGGCCCATCTGTCAGTGTGGCAGAGACCGGAACGTCTCCAGGAAATTCGAACGGCGCGCTCGTGACTGTCAGGCGGACCGGGTCCGGCATCAGCCCGTGCAGGCATAGCTCGTTGCCGCTCAGGATGAACATCGTTCTGTTCACATCCGGAAAAAGGGAGAACGGCCCATTTTGTCCGACATGCGCGCCCGAGATACGCCAGTCAAATGCATCGAAGCCAGCACCTGCGGGTGATTCCACAATAGCAGTCGCCGTCCCGCCACCGTTCTTCCAGGGCAAAGTTATGTGCTCGTCGGCCCGGATGATGCGCATGAAGGTTTCCTGTCGTGGATGACTGTTATCCCAAACTGGGGCTTGGTCTTCAAGCGGCAGCATCTTAAGAAACCGCCTGCGGTTCCATGCCGTGAAAGGTTCGACAGATGCTGAAACTCAAGACTGCCCAGAAGATCATCAGGGTTGCGCTCGATCTGGCGCGTGAAAAATCCATGAAGCCTTTGGGCATCGCGGTGGTCGACGCCCGTGGGGCTCTGGTCGCCTATGCAGCCGAGGATGGTTCAAGCCTCAAGCGTGAGAAGATTGCACGGGGGAAGGCTGACGGCGCCGTGGCTATGGGTGTTTCATCCCGGCAGATCGCCAAGATGGCAGCTGAACGCCCACATTTTGTTGCCGCTGTTTCCCATGTCATTGGCGGATCGCTTATTCCCGTTCCGGGTGGCGTGCTTATCCGGGATGCCAAGGGCGCACTGATGGGTGCAGTCGGCATTTCCGGGGACACATCGGACAATGATGAACTGGCAGCCGTCGCCGGTATTGAAGCTGCTGGACTGAAGGCTGAGACCGGTGTTTGATATTCACTCTGTCAGGCCGCAATGACATCATTTTCTGACAATAAAAAACCCGGTCTTACGACCGGGTTCTCGCATTTCCAGTGGAGATGGGAAGCAGGATATCAGGCGGCTTCGGCCTCTTCTGCTTCTTCATCTTCCGATGCGGATTCAGCATCAACTGCAGCCTTGGCCCGGCGCGGGTTTTTCGCAAGACTGGTCTCGATCTTCTTGAGCGCCTCTGTGTCGGTGATCTCGTCCACGGCGGAAATCTCGCTCATCAGGCGCTCAAGGGCAGCCTCATAGAGTTGGCGTTCCGAATAAGACTGCTCAGGCTGCGCTTCCGAACGATAGAGGTCGCGTACAACCTCTGACACCGCGATGATATCACCCGAGTTGATTTTCGCCTCGTATTCCTGAGCGCGGCGGCTCCACATCGTGCGCTTGATGCGCGCACGACCCGTGAGCACTTCCAGAGCATGGGCGATGGTGTCGGCATCCGACAGCTTGCGCATGCCGACCTGTGCGATCTTCGCGGTTGGAACACGCAACGTCATCTTCTCCTTGAGGAAGGAGACGACAAACAGTTCAAGCTTGAAACCGGCTATTTCCTGCTCCTCGATGGAGATGATCTTGCCCAGCCCGTGGGCCGGATAGATAATGAATTCCCCTGTTTTGAAGCCCAGACGCTGCTGACCCGCTTTTTTCGCGCTCATTCTTGTCCTCGTTATCGTATCGTACTTTTGCCAGATGACCCGGCAAAGACACACAAGAGTTGGCGGGAAGATAGTTTCCCCGCGATGAGACACTCACGACGATCAAAGTCGCCGTGAAGGTCCAAGCATGGTATCGGCACAAGAAAGGCGCAAAAGCATTGGCACTGCAGAAAGACTGCAAGGTATCATTGTTTTGCGGATTGTCGGCGGATGGAAACACCGAAATGGTTGTCTTGCGGTTCGAAACCCTGATTGTGAAGAAAGTGTTACCACAAATTTCCCTCAAAATCAAAGGCTTCGTCCGGGGCGTGAGTAACGAAGGTTAACGCGCAAGCCTTCCAAGCATTCAAAAGCATATCAAATTTCAAGATAATTGTCGTAAAAAAGGGGCTGGAGCATGACTCTAACCCCTTTTTTGGCACTATTTGCCTGAAATCAGGCTGCAAGGCCTCTCAGCACGTAATGTAGAATACCTGCATTGCGGAAGTAGTCGATCTCATCAAGTGTATCGATACGGCACAGGATGGGCACTTTTTTGACCTTGCCGTCAGCAAAAGTGACCTCGGCTTCCATCTTCTGGCGCGGCTTGACCTTGCCGAGCCCCTTGATCGAGACGCTTTCGTCACCCTTGAGACCGAGCGACATCCAGGTCGTACCCTCTTCCAAGGTGAAGGGTACCACGCCCATGCCGACCAGGTTCGAACGATGGATGCGCTCGAAGCTCTGCGCGATCACAGCCTTGACGCCCAGCAGGTTGGTCCCTTTGGCCGCCCAGTCACGCGATGAGCCGTTGCCGTATTCGATGCCCGCGAAGATCACCAAAGGCGTCTTCTCCGCATGATACTTCATGGCGGCATCGTAGATAGGCATCTCCTCCTTGGACGGGTAGTGAATGGTGAAGCCACCCTCGCGTCCGTTGGGACCCATCATGTGGTTTCGCAAGCGGATGTTGGCGAAGGTGCCACGCATCATCACCTCGTGGTTGCCACGCCGCGTGCCGTACTGGTTGAAGTCGGCGGGTTCCACCTTGTTGTCCATCAGGTACTTGCCAGCGGGCGAAGCCGCCTTGATCGAACCGGCGGGCGAGATGTGATCTGTCGTGATCTTGTCGCCGAGCAGTCCGAGAATGCGCGCACCCGAGATATCGCTCACAGCCGATGCTTCTTGCTTCAGGCCCCGGAAATACGGCGGGTTCTGCACGTAGGTCGACTTGTCATCCCAAGCGTAAGTCTGACCCGTGCTGGTCTTGATCTTCTGCCAGTTGGAATCACCCTTGAACACGTCGGCATACTTCGACTTGAACAGCTTCTTGGTGACGAATTTGGCAATGAAGGACTGGATTTCCTTCGATGTCGGCCAGATATCCTTGAGGAAGACGGGCTTGCCATCGCGGCCGATACCCAGCGGCTCGGTCGTCAGATCGATCTGCACCGTTCCCGCCAGCGCATAGGCCACCACCAGCGGCGGCGAGGCCAGGTAATTCGCCTGTGCATCGGGTGACACCCGGCCCTCGAAATTGCGGTTGCCCGAGAGCACGGCAGCCGCGATCAGGCCATTGTCGTTGATCGACTTGGAGATTTCGGGTGCCAGCGGGCCGGAATTGCCGATGCAGGTGGTGCAGCCGAAACCGACGATGTTGAAGCCCAGCTTATCCAGATCCTTCTGCAGGCCCGAATTGCCGAGATACTCCGCCACAACTTGCGATCCCGGTGCCAGTGAGGTCTTCACCCATGGCTTGGTCTTCAGGCCCTTTGCCGCAGCGTTGCGGGCCAGGAGTCCTGCGCCGATCAGCACGCTTGGGTTGGAGGTGTTGGTGCAGGACGTGATGGCGGCGATGACGACATCGCCATGACCAAGATCGAAGTTCTTGCCCTCGACCTTCACACGACGGCTGATCTCGACTGCTTTCTTGTAGTCCGTCTCCATGGCAGCAGCGAAGCCCTTGCCAACGGATTCCAGATCGATGCGACCTTCTGGACGCTTCGGCCCAGCCATCGCGGGCTTTACGGTTGAGAGATCAAGTTCCAGCGTGTCGGTAAATACGGGATCAGGTGACGATGAGGTGCGGAACAGGCCCTGCGCCTTGCTGTACTTCTCCACCAGTGCGATGCGCGCGTCCTTGCGTCCCGACATCGTGAGGTAGTCGAGTGTCTCGCCATCAACCGGGAAGAAGCCGCAGGTCGCACCGTATTCCGGGCCCATGTTGGCGATGGTGGCGCGATCAGCCAGCGTCATGTTGTTGAGGCCGGGGCCGAAGAACTCCACGAACTTTGAGACGACGCCCTTCTTGCGCAGCATCTGCACCACCACGAGCACGAGATCGGTGGCGGTGATGCCTTCCTTCAGCTTGCCCGTGACCTTGAAGCCGATGACTTCCGGCAGCAGCATGGATTGCGGCTGGCCCAGCATGGCGGCCTCCGCCTCAATGCCGCCGACGCCCCAGCCCAGAACTCCCAGGCCATTGATCATGGTGGTGTGCGAATCCGTGCCAACAACGGTGTCGGGATAGGCGACCTCGACAGTCGAGACCTTGCCCTTCTTGTCCTTCACCTTTTCCTTTTTGGTCCACACGGTCTGCGCCAGATATTCGAGGTTCACCTGATGGCAGATGCCAGTGCCGGGCGGCACGACGCGAAAATTCTTGAAGGCGCCCTGGCCCCATTTCAGGAACTTGTACCGCTCTTGGTTCTGCTCATACTCGCGCTTGACGTTCTGCCCCAGCGATTTGGCCGTACCGAAGAAGTCCACGACCACTGAGTGGTCAATCACAAGATCGACCGGCACGAGCGGGTTGATCTTCTCGGGGTCGCCACCCAGCAGCTTCATGCCGTCACGCATCGCGGCCAGATCAACCACGGCGGGAACGCCGGTAAAATCCTGCATCAGCACGCGGGCCGGGCGGAAGCCGATCTCGGCCTGCTTGGTGCCTTTGTTCTTGAGCCACGCCACGAAGGATTCGATGTCCTTCTTGGTGACCGAGCGGTTGTCCTCGTGGCGCAGCAGGTTCTCCAGCAGCACCTTCATGGAGAAGGGCAGGGAGGAGATGCCGGGTAGGCCGTTCTTCTCGGCTGATTTGAGGGAGTAATAATGATAGGTCTTCGTGCCGACCTTGAGTTTCTTGCGGCACTTGAAGCTGTCGAGCGATGTCATGCGAAAATCCTGAATCTGGCGTCCACTTGGGGCTGGCGACGAAACGGCGGGAGTGGGACCCGCAGGATCGAAGGGCCAAGGCGCTGCAGTGCGCGCGCCGCTCCGGGAGTGCCCGGATGCCCGCACGGGAAACGCGCGCGACGCAGCCAGTGGCCACTATAGAACATTTTTAAAAAGACGGGTAGGGGGTGATCAAACCCTGGTACAGCATTTCCCTTGAACACATCGCTCCGCCTCGTTGTCCGCGATCTCGCCTGCAGCCGCAGCGAACGGCTGCTGATTCAGGGCCTGAGCTTCGGCCTTGGTCAGGGCGAGGCACTGATGGTCACAGGCCCCAACGGCGTGGGCAAGACAACCTTGTTGCGTGTGCTTGCCGGGTTCATTCCGCATGACGCCGGAAAGATCATTCTGGAATGTGCGGAGCAGAACGCGTCTCTGGCTCAGTCCGTACATTTCGTGGGGCATCGTGATGGCTTGCGGGCCGCGCTGACGGTGCGCGAGAATCTCGATCTGGTTCCAGCCGTGCTGGGTCAATCCGGCGCGTCGATATCAGATGCAGCGACGGCGTTGAATCTTAAAGCCCTTCTTGATCTACCGGTCGGTATTCTCTCGGCAGGGCAGCGGCGGCGGACGGCTCTGGCGCGTTTGCTGGTATCCTGGAGACCGGTCTGGTTGCTCGACGAGCCGACCGCGGCGCTGGATACAGCTTCGCAAGCGATGGTGGCCGCGTTGATCTCTGCGCATATCGAAGGCGGCGGAATTGTGATCGCCGCCACGCATCTCGATCTTGGAGTGAAAGCGCGGGAACTGGTCGTTCAGAGCGATGGCTCGCATGTGATGCGGGAAGCATCTCGATGAAAGCCCTGTTCGCTCTCATCCACCGTGATCTGATGATCGCTTCCCGTATTGGCGGCGGAGCAGAGCTGGGAGTTGTGTTTTTCCTCACGCTGACAGCGATTGTTCCCTTCGCCATCGGTCCCGATCAGAACCTGCTGGGGCGTCTCGCGCCCGCTGTACTGTGGATCGCCGCGTTGCTCTCCACACTCTTTGGCCTCGACCGGCTGTTTCAGGCGGACGAAGAGGAGGGCGTGCTCGACCAGTTCCTGCTCTCGGACACGCCACTGGAACTGATCGTGCTGGCCAAATGCATAGCCCATTGGCTGACAACAGGGCTGGTGCTCAGCCTTGCCGCGCCGCTCCTCGGTCTGATGCTGAACCTGCCGGTCGAGGCCATGCTGCCGCTGGTCGCGACGCTGCTGGTCGGAACACCCGCGATCACCCTGATCGGTGCGGTGGGTGCTGCCGTTACAGTCAGCCTGCGCCGTGGCGGGTTGCTGATGGCAATTCTTGTGCTGCCGCTCGCGGTGCCGACGCTTGTTTTCGGTGTGGCTGCCGCCAATGCGGCCATCGTCGGCCCCACGCCCTTCGGCACACCGTTTCTGTTGCTTCTGGCAACCAGTCTGGTCGCTCTGGTGGTCTGTCCTCTGGCGGCTGCCGCTGCTATTCGGCTGGTCCGAGGTTGACGGGCTCGGTCGGTACATCACCGCGCGCCAGTCGTTCTGCCAATGCGATCAGCGTCGGCGGCTCGATGTGATCCTTGAGTTGTCGGAGTTCGGTCATCGACCACCAGCCAACCTCCTGCACGTCGTCATCCTCGGTATCGGCGAGGAATTGCGTGTTCACGTATGAATCCTTGGTGCGCACCACGAAGTAGCGTTCCACCACGCAGACTTTCTTGATGAAGAAGGTCACGTCCTCCTCGCGAAACGCCACCTCTGGTCCGATGGGCAGATCGAGACCGGTCTCTTCCATAAGCTCCCGCGCCGCAGCCTCCCGCGCGGTCTCGCCAGGTTCAAGACCGCCGCCCGGCGTGAACCAGATGCTCCTGATATGGGCATAGGGCGGCGATACCGGCGGCGTGGTGCGGTAGCGGATCAACAGCAGACGGTTCAATGGGTCGAAGACAAACAGCCTTGCCGTCGGGCGCTTGGGTAGATCGCGGCTCACCCCGTGATCTCCGCCAGCTTGCCGAGATCGACATTGCCGCCGCAGACGAGCACGCCCACGCGCTCCCCCTTTGCAGGTTTGTAGGCACCGCATAGCAACGCCCCCAGCGCCGTGGCTCCGCCCGGTTCTGCCGCGATGCGCATCTCTGACCAGAGTTTATGCATCGCCAGCCGAATCGCATCATCCGGCACCAGTACGACGCGATCCACGTTAGTCGCGCAAGCCGCATGGACCTTGTCGCCAACGCTCTTCGCGCCCAGCGAATCCGCCGCGATGCTGTCCACCGTGACATCGACGGAACGTCCGGCCTTCAGCGCGGCATGAAGCGCCTTCGATCCTTCAGGTTCGACACCCACAACTTTCACCCGCCCGCCAAACCAGATCGACATACCCGAGATCAGTCCGCCGCCGCCTGCCGCGACCAATACGGTATCGAAGCCCTTCGCCTGCTTTTCCCATTCCAGCGCGACAGTGCCCTGACCCTCGATTGTCGGCCATGCATCAAAGGCATGGATGCCATAGGCCCCGCTCTCTTTCTGATAGGCCTCGCACAGCTCCAGCGCGTCGTTGTAGCGAGCGCCCTGCACCACAACATCCGCCCCGAATTCGCGGATTTTGGCGATCTTTGCAGGCGAGGAAATCTCCGGCACGAAAATCCGCGCCTTCTGCTTCAGCGCCCGCGCGGCATAGGCCACCGCCGCACCGTGGTTTCCGCCTGAAGCTGCCGCAACGCCGACTTTCGGCATCTTGATGGAGCTCAGGGTGTTGAAGGCCCCGCGCGGCTTGAACGATCCCGCATGCTGGAAAAGCTCCAGCTTCAGCGAGAGATCACGGTTTATCCCGAAAGCGCCATGGGGGAGCGCAATAACCGGCGTTTGCCGGATATGGGGCTGGATGCGGGTGTAGGCAGCGCGGATGGAAGAGCGGGTGACGGGGAGTTTCATGGATATTCCTGATGCAAAACTAAGCCCATATCGCCATCGGAATGCCAAACGCATCCCGCGACGGCCTCTCCGGGAAACAAACCGCCTCACCCCGTGTCATCTTCTCCGCCACCCACGCACAGGCGCAGGCATCCATGAAATCATCGAGGCCAACGCCCTTTGGCGGTTTGCTGTTGAGGAAGTCCTCGCTGAAACCCGCGACATCTCTCAGCAATGTCTTGCGCTGGTTGATTCCCGCCTCGTTGATCGCGGATTTGATCTTCTTGGGCTCGGAAAGCGGCTCGCGACCGTTCATCACCATGAAGGCACCTTCAGGGTGGCTTTCCCGCATGATGGTGACGAGTCCTGCGTCGGCGCGCAGCAGTTCATCCAGTTCGCGCACCTTGGGAAACAGGTGGAACGCCTGGATGGAGATCTTGCGCGGTGGCTCCGAGGTCGCGAGCGAGGCATTGCAGGCCGCCTCGAAATCGGCGGCATAGACCGAGGACCTCGAAGGAATAGAAAAAACACTCGATTTCCGGTCACCCAGAAGTGCGCGCAACTCCACCTCGGGGCCACGTCCGCCCGGCCCCACCTGCTCCGGCAGGCCAATGGGCATGTCTACGGCGATCAGCGCGGGCATTTTGGGGTGGTGCAACAGGGTTGTCATGGTCGCGCAGACCATGACCTCAGGCGCTTTCCGACCCGAGATATCTTTCAGTACCACCGCCCAGCCCGGCGGACAGCCATCCGCGCCTGCCACCAGTGTCGTCATTGCACAAACTCCCGCCATTCGCCCGCGACCACAGTGGATGAAGCCCTCTCCGCCATGGTCTCGTCCCTGTGCTTATGCCAGAAGGTGCGATCAGATGACCAGCCGTCTCCTTCGATCTGCGCTCTATGTTCCCGCCGCCAATGATAAAGCGGTGGCGAAGGCGGATTCGCTGGGTGCGGATGCATTGATTCTCGACCTTGAGGATTCGGTTGCTCCGGATGCGAAGGTTACCGCCCGCACTGCACTGGGAACACTTCCGCGACCCACAACTTTGCGCATTATCCGTGTCAATGCCGCTGGAACCCCCTGGCACGAGGCGGATATCGAAGCTGCCATCCGGGCAGCACCGCATGCACTGCTGCTGCCCAAGGCGTCCTCGCCAGAGGATATCTGGTCGTTCCGCCGGTTGATCATGCTGCAACGTCCATCGGCTCCCATCGCGGTCTGGGCTATGATCGAGACGCCGATGGGTGTGCTGAACACCGCCGGGATCGCTGCGGCGCTGGGACCGGATGGCGTTCTGGTGCTCGGCCTCAATGATCTCGCGAAGGAAACAGGCATGACGCAGCAACCTGGCCGCACCCCGATGCTACCTGTGCTGACCGCGAGCGTTATCGCCGCCCGTGCTCATGGCGCTGGCGTAGTGGACGGTGTCTTCAATGCGCTTGCTGATAGCGACGGTTTTGCAACCGAATGCCGACAGGGCCGCGCATTCGGGTTCGACGGCAAGACCGTGATTCATCCCCGGCAGATTGCACCGGCAAACGCAATCTTTGGCCCGTCGCAACACGAGATCGCGGAGGCGCAGGCTATCGTCGAGGCCTTTGCTCGTCCAGAAAATGCCACGAAGGGCGTGATTGCGCTTTCCGGCCGCATGGTGGAAAGGCTGCATCTCGAGATGGCGCAGGGCATTCTGGCGAAAACCGACTTGATCGCTGCAAGAGGATAGCAATGTTTCTGATCTGCGGTGAGGCGGTGATCGACCTCTTCCAGGACAAGGCAGCGGGCGAGATGGCCTTCCAGGGCCAGGCCGCTGGCTCGCCCTTCAATGTCGCGGTCGGTCTGGTGCGTCTGGGCCAGACATCGGCACTGATCACCGGGTTATCGCGTGATGCCTTTGGTGCGCGGCTGATTGCCGACATGGAAAAAGAAGGCGTGGAGTGGCGGCTGGCCCCGCGCACAGATCGTCCCACGATCCTGTCCTTCGTGCTGGTCAAGCCCGATGGCGGCCCGGAGTATGCGTTTTATGGCGAGCGTGGGGCCGACACCGATGTGACGGTCGCAGGTCTGCCAACACCACTTCCCGCCGAAATCCGCGCGGTGCATGTCGGCGGCTTCCCGATGGCCGTCGAGCCAGCGAAAACGGCCTATGCCACACTCATTCGCCGTGAGTCGCCGTCCCGGTTTGTCTCGCTCGATCCCAACATCCGCGTCTCTCTTACAGGCGATATGGCGGTTTTCCGCGAGCATTTCGAAGGCCTTTGCACCTCTGCCGCCCTCATCAAGGCGAGCAGCGAGGACCTGCACTATCTCTACCCCGGCACTGACCTGAAGGCGGTCGCGCTGCGCTGGAAAAGCCTTGGTGCCAGCACAGTGGTGATCACAGATGGTCCCAATGGCGCATCGGCATGGAATGCGGCAGGCCATACTTTCGTGCCAACAGCCCCCGTGAAGGTCGTGGACACTGTGGGTGCAGGTGACAGCTTCATGTCGGCCTTGCTGGCGGCGCTGGCGGAGCGTGACCTGCTGCACCGCGACAGGCTGGCGCAGACATCTGCTGAAACCATGCAGGCTATGCTCGCCTTCGCCAACAGCGCGGCAGGCATCACCTGCACGCGGCGTGGCTCCAATCCGCCAGTGCGGTCCGAAATAGGCGCTGCATGAACGCGGCCAGACCAAAGCTGCTGTTCGTCGTCACAGAAGACTGGTTCTTCTGCTCGCATTTCCTGCCCATGGCCCGCGCCGCCCTGGCCGATGGTTTCGATGTGGCCGTGGCCTGCCGCGTGCGGGATCATGGCGATGCGATCACGGCGCTGGGCTGCCGGCTGCTGCCGCTGGAGGCAGACCGAAAGACGCTCAACCCTCTGGCAATACTAAATACTCTCTCCGGAATGCGCCGCCTGATTGCAGATGAAAATCCCGATATCGTGCACCTTATCGCCCTGCGCTCCATCGTGATCGGTGGGCTCGCGGCACGACTGGAGGGCGTTTCTCGCCGAGTCGTGGCGCTGACCGGCATGGGCCTTCTGGGAGCGGCTGCAAGCATTAGGGCCAAGCTTGCGCGCCTCGGCATCCGCGCCTTCATCCGCCAGATCGTCGATGGCGACGAAACGCGCTTTCTGTTCGAGAACCGCAGCGATCCGGCCCTTCTTGGCCTTGATCCGGATGATCGCGCCAAGGTCACTATCGTCGGCGGTGCGGGCATCGATCCCGAGGTGTTCAAGCCCGAACCCTTGCCCGACCAGCCGCCACTGAAGCTGGCCATGATCGCCCGCATGCTGTGGTCCAAGGGCGCTGATACGGCCGTTGCTGCTGTCCTGAAGGCGCAGGCAGCAGGGGCAGATGTTACGCTGTCGCTATACGGCGCACCGGACCCGGGTAATCCCAAGGCGATCCCTGAAGCCACCTTGCGGGACTGGGATGCCTTGCCCGGCATCCGCTGGCATGGCCGCATTGCGCAAAGTGCTGCACCGGCGGTCTGGGCCGCGCATCACGCTGCTGTCCTGCCATCGCGGGGCGGGGAGGGGCTGCCGCGCACCCTGCTCGAAGCAGCGGGCTGTGGCCGCGCTATCCTGACAACGGATGTGCCGGGTTGCCGCGATCTGGTGCGCGGCGGCAAGGAGGGGTTGATTGTGCCGCCGGATGATCCGGATGCGCTGTCGCGTGCCATTCTGGCGCTGGCATCGGAAACCCATTGGATCGCCTCCATGGGTGCTGCTGCCCGCGAGCGGGTACTGATCGGCTACACCGAGCAGATGGTGGGTCGCGCGGTTGTGCATCTCTACCGCAGCATGCTCGCGTGATCCTCGACAGGGGTGCGTTCATCCGCGACAACACGCGGCTGCTGCCGGTGCCTCATGCGCCGGAGATCAGCCTGTATGTGGCGGACGAGGCGACCGCGCTATGGCAGAAGACCGAGGATGAATTGGGCGAGATCGGCCTGCCACCGCCGTTCTGGGCCTTTGCCTGGGCGGGCGGGCAGGCGCTGGCACGCTATATTCTTGATAATCCCGGTCTGGTGAAAGGCCACCGCATACTGGATTTCGCCTCGGGTTCGGGCCTTGTGGCTATTGCGGCGGCAAAAGCAGGCGCGGCGCATGTGATTGCATCCGAGATTGACGCTTTTGCAGCAGAGGCCATCGGTATCAACGCTGCTGCCAACAATGTCACGGACGGAATCACTATTTTACTCGCCGATATTATCGGAACCGATGACGGCTGGGATACCGTACTCGCTGGCGATATCTGCTATCAGCGCGATATCGCAGAACGCGTCACTGCCTGGTTACGGCAATTGTCACGGCGCGGTGCGCAGGTGCTGATTGGAGATCCCGGACGCAGCTACCTGCCGCGCGAAACACTGGAAGAGATCGCAACCTATCAGGTGCCGACCACACGGGCGCTGGAGGATATGGAGATCAAGAAAAGCAGCGTCTGGCAGTTCAGGGTGTGATCCTGTCGCGCAACTGCTCCAGATCAGCGGCGTGCTGCACAAGGTAATGCCGCAGCCAGTAGGCATAACGCTCCGGGCTCTTCGTTGCGTCTTTCACGAGATCGGCGAGCGGCATCAGTTCGGTCTCGCTCACCTCTTGCGGATTTAGCACGAGCATGCCGTCGAATCGACCCGCATAGACATAGACCAGCTCATTCTCTGTAAGGCCGTGGTCCAGCGCCGTTTCATAGCGCGCGCGGAAGCCGAAGACGAGATCGGCTGATGCGCCGAGTTCTTCGCCAAGCCTGCGCTTTGCAGCGCTGAGGGTTTTTTCTCCCACGCGCGGATGACCGCAGCAGGTGTTCGCCCACAACCCGCCGGAATGGTATTTCCCGCCGTAGCGGCGCTGCAGAAGCGTGCGGCCAGCAGCATCGAATAGAAAGATCGAAAACGCTCGGTGTAGCTCGCCCTGCCGATGTACGGCGAGCTTCTCGCCTTCGCCTGTCTTGCGGTTCTGCTCATCCACCAGAATGAGCGTCTCTTGCTGCTGTATGGCGCGGACAAAGGGGGGCGCGTGTATGTTCATTGTAGCTTCCCCCTTTCTGCCGTTGGTTAGACCGCGTTTTCATACGCCTGAACAGCGGCAATCGCATCCGTGACTTTACGGCTTAATTCATGGTCTTGATAGCGGCCTGCAACACCGGCAGTAGCTTCTCCCGCATGTCGAGCGCGCTCATCTGGGCAGCAGCGACGGAGATGTTCACGGCAACGAGCGGAGGCCCTGCGGTTTCTGGAATGGCGACGGCAATCGAGCGCAATCCCAGCTCGAGCTCTTCGTCAACAAGCGCAAATCCACGTTCTCTAATTTTGCTCAGCTCCCGCCGCATGCCTTCGGTATCGGTGATCGTGCGTGACGTCAGCCGCGGGAATGGGGCGAGCCGACAGAACGCCTCCTGCTCCTCCGACGGCAGCAAGGCCAGAAGCACCCGGCCCATCGATGTCGCATGCGCAGGCAGGCGACTTCCGACGCCAAGACCGACAGACATGATGCGCCGGGCGGCCGAGCGCGCGACATAGACGATCTCGTTGCCATCGAGGATGGCGGCCGATGAAGATTCGCCAGTCTGCCGCATGATGCTGTCGAGCAAGGGTTGCACCCGTTCGGGGATGGAGCGAGCCTCCAGATAGCCCCGTGACAATCGCAGCACACGCGGTGTCGGGGTGAAAAACTTGCCGTCCGTCGAAACATATTTGACATGCACCAGAGTCAGCAGCACGCGCCGCGCTGCTGCCCGGCTCAGACCAGCTTCTCTTGCGGCATCGGCAATGGTCAACCGGTCGCGCCTGTCCGAGTACAACGCCAGGACGGCCAGACCCTTTTCAAGGCCGGCGATCAGGTCCTTCGCATCGATGCCACCAGAAGGTGTTTGGATTGACAAATGCACGAGCTTTCCGTTATTTGTGATCGCTATACGCACAGTGTGCGATAGGCGCACATCTGTCAAGCTTCTCGGGGTTCTGATGGCCGAATTCTTGTCCCTGAAGGATGCCGTCGCATCCCACGTCAAAGATGGCGACACCGTCGCCATGGAGGGCTTCACGCATCTCATCCCTTATGCGGCAGGGCATGAGGTCATCCGCCAGAAGCGCAAAAACCTGACGCTCATCCGCATGACACCCGACATTCTTTACGACCAGCTCATTGGCATGGGCTGCGCCGACCGGCTGATCTTTTCGTGGGGCGGCAATCCCGGCGTGGGCTCTTTGCACCGCATGCGCGACGCCGTCGAGAACGACTGGCCGCACCGGCTGGCGCTGACCGAGCACAGCCATGCCGCTATGGCCAATGCCTACGAGGCTGGTGCGGCAAACCTGCCTTTCGCGATGCTACGGGGGTACATCGGCGCGGATCTGCCCAAGGTGAACCCTGCCATCAAGTCGATCATCTGTCCTTACACGGGCGAGATTCTGGCGACAGTTCCCGCGATCCGCCCGGATGTGGCGATCATCCATGCGTTGCGCGCTGACCGGAAGGGCAATGTGCTGATCGAGGGCATCACCGGAGTACAGAAAGAAGCGGTACTCTCGGCCAAACGCTCGATCATCACGGTCGAAGAAGTCGTCGATGAGTTCGGCCCGCGCAACGCCAACGCGATCATCCTGCCGCACTGGACCGTTGGTGCCATCGTCGCCGTTCCCGGTGGTGCGCATCCGTCTTATGCTCAGGGCTATTACAAGCGCGACAACGCATTCTACATTGCCTGGGACGCGATTGCGCGCGACCGTGAAACCTTCCTGACATGGATGGAGGAGCATGTGATGAATGCGGATCCTGACGTGTTCGCCACCCGCAAGCCCAAGGCGGCGTGAGGAGCAGAATCATGAACGCCCATATCGCTCCCGCCTCCACCGTCACGCCAACCGAGATGATGACCATCGCGGCGGCCCGCGCCCTCAAGCCGACCGATATCTGCTTCGTCGGCATAGGCGCACCCTCCGCCGCCTGCAACTTGGCCCGCCTGACGCATGCGCCTGGCATCACGCTGATCTATGAAAGCGGTACCATCGGCACTGAGCCGGATGTCCTGCCGCTGTCCATCGGCGACGGCGATCTGTGCGATACCGCACTGACCACAGTGCCGGTGCCGGAGATGTTCCGCTACTGGTTGCAGGGTGGCCGTATCACGGTTGGATTTCTTGGTGGTGCGCAGATCGACCGTTTCGCCAACCTCAACACAACCGTGGTCGGCAGTTATGACCAGCCAAAGGTGCGCCTGCCCGGAGGCGGTGGTGCACCAGAGATTGCCAGCAATTGCGGCGAGGTGTTTATCACCATGGCGATGGGAAACCGCGCCTTTGTCGAAAAGCTGCCTTTCATCACCTCCATGGGCCATGGCGAGGGCGGCGACCACCGCACGCGCCTTGGCCTCAAAACCAAGGGGCCTACGCGTTTGATCACGGATCTCTGTGTCTTTATTCCCGATCCTGTGACGAAGGAGATGACCGTTGTTTTGCTGCATCCCGGCGTAACCCGCGAGAAGGTGCAGGAGAATTGCGGCTGGCCCGTGAAGTTTTCGGCAGATATTATCGAAACGCCGCCAGCCACAGCGGAGGAATTGTCTGTGCTGCGCGCGCTTCACGCCCGCACCAGAAAAGCGCATGGGATTTCGTGATGATTGACGCTTTTATCTGCGATTACACCCGCACACCCATCGGTCGCTACGGTGGCGCGCTCGCCAAGGTACGTGCGGATGATCTTGCGGCTGTGCCGATCAGTGCCTTGCTGGCGCGCAACGCCGATATTGCTACAAACATCGACGAAGTTTTTTTCGGCTGCGCCAATCAGGCGGGCGAGGACAACCGCAATATCGCCCGCATGGCGAGCCTGCTGGCGGGCCTGCCCGAAAGCGTACCCGGCATGACGCTGAACCGGCTCTGCGCCTCCGGCCTTGATGCTGTCGGCGCTGCGGCCCGTGCCATCAAGGCGGGCGAGATCGATATGGCCATCGCAGGCGGTGTCGAGAGCATGACCCGTGCGCCTCTCGTCATGGGCAAGGCGGCGGAGGCCTGGCAGCGCTCGGCGGATATCTTCGATACCACCATCGGCTGGCGCTTCATCAATCCGCTGATGAAACAGCAATACGGCATCGATTCCATGCCCGAGACGGGTGAAAACGTAGCTGAGGACTTCCAGATTTTACGCGAGGCACAGGATGCCTTCGCCTGGCGCTCCCAGCAACGTGCGGCGCGGGCGCAGGCCGACGGTTATTTCGCGGGCGAGATCACACCTGTTACCGTCTCTGGCAAGATGCCGGTTGTTGTGGACAGGGACGAACACCCCCGTGCCGATACCACCATGGAATCACTGTCGAAGCTCAAGAACTTTGTCCGCAATCCTGGCACAGTGACTGCTGGCAATGCGTCCGGCGTCAACGATGGCGCAGCTGCCCTGATCGTAGCCTCGGCGGCCGCGGTCAAGAAATACAAACTGACGCCGATGGCACGGTTGCTCGGGCTGGCGTCAGCAGGAGTGCCACCGCGCATTATGGGCATCGGCCCCGTACCTGCGGTGCAAAAGCTTCTGGAGCGCACCGGCCTGAAGCTCTCGCAGATCGATGCGATGGAACTGAATGAGGCTTTCGCCAGCCAGGGCATCGCCTCGCTGCGTCAGCTCGGGCTTGCCGAGGATGCGGACTTTGTAAACGCCAATGGCGGGGCCATCGCGCTTGGCCATCCTTTGGGCATGTCAGGCGCGCGTATCGTCGGCACATTGGCCAGACAGCTCCAGAAGAGCGGTGGACACTACGGCGTCGCCACAATGTGCGTGGGCGTAGGACAGGGAGTCGCACTGGCGATCGAGAGGGTATCATGACCAGAAGCTTTCCGCTGAAGAGCATGGACGTCCACCCGGCCTCCCTGACACCAAACTACAAGAGCAGCCTGCGGCGTGCGCCGAGCCAGCCGCTGGTGATCATCCCGCCTACGATGACGGAGATCACTGGCCCGGTGTTCGGTCACAATTCAGTCCGCCCCGACGAGGCAGACCTGACCAAGCAGCACAAGGGTGAACCACTGGGCGAGCGCATCATCGTCGCGGGCCGCGTGATGGACGAGGATGGCCACCCCGTGCCCAATACGCTGATCGAGGTGTGGCAGGCCAATGCCGCCGGACGATATGTGCATGTGGCTGATCAGCATCCCGCTCCGTTGGATGAGAATTTCACTGGCGCAGGTCGCGTGGTAACCGATGCCGAGGGCAACTATCGGTTTGTCACCGTGAAACCCGGTGCCTACCCCTGGAAGAACCACCACAACGCCTGGCGTCCCGCGCACATCCATTTCTCGCTGTTTGGCGCGTCGTTTCTCAGCCGCATGGTTACGCAGATGTATTTCCCTGGCGATCCGCTGTTTGCCTTCGATCCGATCTACAATTCCGTGCCCGATGCCAAGGTGCGCGAGCGCATGGTGTCGAAGTTCTCACTCGACCTGACCGAGCCTGAATGGGCGCTGGGTTTCAATTTCGACATCGTTCTGCGCGGCCGCGACGCCACGCCGATGGAGGAGCCGCATGATGACTGAGCCAGCCACCGCCAAACGCCCTGAGGGTATCACGCCGTCGCAGACAGTCGGACCGTTCTTCCATTATATGATGACGCCGCATGCCTATGACGTGCCGGAGTTGTTCGCGACCGATCTCACGGATGGCACTGGCTTGACCGATACGCTCCGCATCGAAGGCCGCATGCTCGACGCCGATGGTATTCCTATGACGGACGTTTTGCTTGAGATATGGCAGGCCGATGCCGCCGGAAGCTACGCTAGGACAGAAGCGACGCTGGAGGGTAATCGCCGACCGTTCCACGGCTTTGGCCGCTGCGATAGCGACAAGACCGGCACTTTCCGCTTCACCACCATCAGGCCAGGCCGCGTGCCGGGAGCGGATGGCAAGAGGCAGGCCCCGCACATCGCGGTGACTGTGCTGGGGCGAGGTCTGCTCAAGCATCTAACGACACGCTTCTATTTTGAGGGCGATCCAGCCAATGCCGAGGATGCCGTGCTGAAGCTTGTGCCAGCGGCGCGGCGCGAGACGCTGATGCTGAAGCGCGGTGCAGATGGTGTCTGGCGCTGTGACATCAGGCTGGGCGGGGATCAGGAGACGGCCTTCTTCGGGGTATGATGAATCTGCTCACCCTACACATGCAGGAGCCGGTCAACCTCCGCCCTCTGCGCGCGCATCTGAACGGACGTCCCCGCCCACACAACACGGCCCTTTTCGACCACCACATGGCGGTTGGCGAGCGGCAGCAGCGCCTCCAGATGCTTGTCGATCACGAGGATGCTCTGTCCCTCGTCCCGCAACTGCGCCAAGGATGCCCAGATTTCGGCACGGATCAGCGGGGCTAGGCCTTCGGTCGCTTCATCAAGGATAAGCAGCTTCGGGTTGGTCATCAGCGCCCTGCCAATCGCGAGCATCTGCTGTTCGCCACCCGACAGCTGATTACCAAAGTTTCTCTGGCGCTCTTTCAACCTGGGGAAGAAGGCATAGACCGAATCCAACGTGAAGCGCCCCTTGCCGCTGCGGTCGGCCGCAGTGGCCACGAGGTTCTCTTCCACTGTCAGTGTCGGAAACACCTGCCGCCCCTCCGGCACCAGCCCAAGGCCAGCCTGCGCGATGCGATAGGACGGCGCTCCACTCAAAGCCTTGCCCTCGAAGCGGATGGTGCCACTCGTCGCTGGCATCAAGCCCATGATGGTACGGATCGTCGTGGTCTTGCCCATGCCGTTGCGTCCGAGCAGGCTGACCACTTCACCCGCATCCACAGTGAAGCCGATATCGAACAGCACCTGCGCCGGGCCGTATCCTGCCTGCAAGGAAGCAACCTCAAGCATGGGTTTCCTCCTCGCCAAGATAGGCCTCGCGGACCTGGCGGTTGGCGCGGATTTCAGCGGGTGTCCCCGTCGCGATGATCCTTCCATAGACCAGCACGGACACCCGGTCTGCCACCCGGAACACGGCATCCATGTCGTGTTCCACCAGCAGCATCGGAATGCGCGTTTTCAGCCGCATCATCAGGTCAATCAGCCGCTGACCCTCGTCATGGCCAGCCCCTGCCATCGGCTCGTCCAGAAGCATGACTTTGGGCTGCATAGCCAGTGCGATGGCGCATTCCAGCGCGCGTTTTTCACCGTGGGACAGCACACCCGCCGTTACATCGGCGCGCTCTAAAAGCCCAACCTCTGCCAGCATGTCCAGCGCCTGCGCATTCAGTGCATCTTCGGCTGAAGCCTTGCCGAAAAACCGGAAGCTGGAGCCTGATCGTGCCTGTACGGCGAGCGCCACATTCTCCAATGCTGAGAAGGCAGGCAATACGGATGTAATCTGAAACGAACGGGTCAGGCCAGCGCGCGCACGCTTGTCCGCTGGCAGCCTCGTGACATCCGTCCCGGCCAGAAACACCTGACCGGCATCGGGTTGCAGAAAACCCGATATCTGGTGGATCAGCGTCGTTTTGCCCGCGCCATTAGGTCCGATCACGGCATGAATCTCGCCCGGGACAACATCGAGGGAGACATCATCGGTCACGCGCAGACCGCCGAAGTTCTTGCGCAGTCCACGGAGCGAGAGAACGGCGTCAGCCATTTCTGTCTCCAGTCAGCCGCTTGATGAACCCCAGAATGCCACCCTTCATGAACAGCACGATCAGCACCAACATTGGGCCGAAGATTACCTTCCAGTGCTCGGTGAATCCCGACAGCCATTCCTCCAGCAGC
Organism: Hyphomicrobiales bacterium; assembly: GCA_031431475.1. Lineage (GTDB taxonomy): Bacteria > Pseudomonadota > Alphaproteobacteria > Rhizobiales > Beijerinckiaceae > JADCCX01. Next base: position 86,134 of record JANPDL010000027.1, on the reverse strand, counting down.
AGGAACGCCGCCGCTCCAATGATCGCGCCATGCAGCGAGCCGATTCCACCCATCACCACCATGACGATCAACTCGCCAGAGCGTTGCCACGACATATAAGCCGGGCTGACAAACTCCGTGAGGTTGGCCAGCAGGAAGCCGGACAGACCAGCGATCATGCCAGAAATGACATAGGCCGCAAGCTGATAGGGATAGGGGTTGAAGCCGATGGCTTGCATGCGCTGCGGGTTCTGCTTCGCGCCTTGCAGCACGCGCCCGAAGCGCGACGCCACGATGGCGCGGCACAGCCAGTAAACGCCGATCAGGCAGATCAGCACCACGTAATAAAACACGCGGTCATCCTTCATCAGCTTGCCGCCCATCACCAGCGATCGCGATGCTACTGTGAGCCCATCGTCGCCGCCGTAAGCCCTCAGCGACGCAGCTGTATAGAAAGCCATCTGCCCGAAGGCGAGTGTGATCATGATGAAGTAGACGCCTTTGGTACGCAGCGAAAGAGCGCCCGTGACAAGTGCGAAGAGTGCGGAAGCCGCCAGCGCCGCCAGCAGGCCGGTCAGAAATCCATCGTATCCATGCGATGCCGGAATGCCCATCGCATAGGCCCCGATACCGATGAAAGCGGCATGGCCGAATGAGACCAGCGCACCAAAGCCGAGGATCAGATCGAGCGCAATCGCTGCAATCGCCAGGATCATCACCCGCGAAATCAGGCTCAGCACATAGCCATCGCGGATGAACAGCCCGAGCAGCGGTATAGCCGCCAGTGCCGTGAAAAGGATGAGCGGAATAAGCCGGGAAGAGCGTGTCACTCAGCGCCCCTTGGCCGGGAACAGCCCGGACGGCCGGAAGAAAAGCACCGCCGCCATCAGCACATAGATCAGCATGGACGAGATGGCGGGTCCCACCGCGCGGGCATTCGATGGACCCATGCCGAAGCTCCGCAGAATATCGACCGTGAACGAGCGTCCCAGCGTATCGACCAATCCTATCAGGATCGCTGCGATGAACGCGCCCCTGATGGAACCGATGCCACCGATGACAATAACCACGAAGGCGAGGATCAGGATCTGGTCGCCCATGCCGGGCTCCACCGACAGGATCGGCGCGATCATGATGCCAGCAAACCCCGCCAGCATCGCTCCAAAACCAAAGACGATCATGAACAACCGCCGGATATCGACGCCCAAAGCCGAGACCATCGGCGCATTTGTCGACCCGGCCCGGATCAGCATGCCGACCCGTGTGTGGTTGATCACCAGATGCAGCGCCAAGGCTACGGCCAGCCCCGAACCGATGATCGCCAGCCGGTAGACCGGATAGAGCACGCCTTGCCCCAGCGCGATGGAGCCCTGCATGATCTCGGGCACTGGCACGCTGAGCGGAGCCGCGCCCCACACGATCTTCACACCTTGATTGAGGAACATGATGATCCCGAAGGTGGCGAGAACCTGCTCCAGATGGTCCCGGTCATAGAGATGCCGGAACACCACGACCTCCAGCACCAGCCCCAGAATCATCGCGGCGAGCAACGCCAGCGGCAGGGCAAGAAACAGGTTGCCCGTGAGCGCGGTGAAGGTCACAGCGAGATAAGCCCCCAGCATGTATTGCACGCCGTGGGCGAGATTGATGAAATCCATCACGCCGAACACCAGCGTCAACCCGGCTGCCACCAGAAACAGCAGCACGCCGAGCTGGAGGCCGTTCAGGCACTGGATGAGGAAAAGCGTGGTGTTCATGAGTCTTCCGGAATAACAGCCGTCGCCTCGATTTCCACCATCGCGGCGGGCTCGACAAGCGAAACCACCTGCACCAGCGCCATGGTCGGGAAATTCTTGCCGAAGACCTCGCGATAGGCAGCGCCAATCTCGCGAAGGGAAGATCGATAAGCTGCCATATCAGTGACATACCAGGTGAGGCGCACGAGATGCTCAGGCCCGGCTTTGGCTTCAGCGAGGATCGCGTTGATGTTATGCAGGACTTGCCGGATCTGCGGCACAAAACCATCCGGGAAAACGCCCTGCTCGTCCCACCCGACAACGCCGCCCGTTACGATCACTTGCCCATTGGCCAAGATGCCGTTGGCATAGCCTCTGGGCTGTGGCCAACCAGGTGGCTGAAGTCTGCGGTTGGTAGCGGGAATGGTCATTTCAACCTGATTTTCTGGCGCTGGCGACGTCATCTACCGCCATCCGTCTCAGCTCGAAGCGTTGCAGCTTGCCGGTATTGGTGCGGGGTAGATCAGTCACATAGGTGATGGCGCGTGGATATTTATAAGGGGCGATCTCGGCCTTGACGTAGTCCTGCAGGCTTTGGGTCAGTGCAGGTGTTCCCTCATGGCCTGACTTCAGTACGACATAGGCCTTGACGATCATGCCACGATCCTCGTCAGGCTGCCCCACGATGCCACATTCGGCGACCGCCGGATGGGTTAGCAGGCAGCTTTCCACCTCGGGTCCTGCGATATTGTATCCGGCGGAAACAATCATGTCATCGGAGCGCGCCTGGTACCAGAAATAGCCTTTGGCATCCCTGATGAAGCTGTCCCCCGTGATGTTCCAGCCATGTGCCACGTACTTTTTCTGCCGGTCATCCGCGAGGTAGCGGCACCCCGTCGGGCCGCGCACGGCGAGACGGCCGACAGTGCCGTCCGGGACCGGGTTGCCATGCTCGTCAAGCACAACGGCTTCATAGCCCGGTACGGGCAGACCGGTGCTGCCGGGGCGGATTTTATCTTCCGGTGCCGCGATGAAGATATGCAGCATTTCCGTCGCGCCGATGCCATCCATCAGTGGCAAACCCGTCGCGGCTTTCCATGCTTCGAAGGTGCTGACAGGCAATGCTTCACCGGCAGACACACATTTGCGCAGGCTGGAGAGATCATGCTCGCCAAGCTTCGCCAGCATGGCGCGATAGGCTGTGGGTGCGGTGAAGCAAACGGTGGCCCCGAACCGGGCGATGGCGGACATGAGCTTGTCGGGCGCAGCCGCCTCCAGCAGAATCGCGGAAGCTCCGACGCGCAATGGAAACAGCACCAGACCACCAAGCCCGAAGGTGAAGGCCAGAGGCGGCGAGCCGATGAAGCGGTCCGACACTACGGGTTTCAGAACATGGCAGGAATAGGCATCGCAGATCGCCAGCAGATCGCGATGAAAGTGCATTGTGCCCTTGGGCTCGCCGGTGGTACCTGATGTGAAGCCGATCAGACAGACATCGTCCTGCGCGGTATCCACGGCATCAAAATACTCATAGCCCGGCGTCACCATGAGCGCTTCCAGCGTGCCGTTTTCGCCCCAGTAGATGACATCGAGTGCAGGCGCTGCTGCCCTGGCTTTTTCCATCTCGTCGTTGAGCCGGTTGTCGCACAACGCTAGGCTGATCTTCGCTTTGGCAAGCGGATAGGCCAGCTCCTTCGCCCGCAGCATCGGCATGGTGCAGACCACCACGCCACCCGCTTTGATCACGGCAAAGGTGACGGCGACCAGCATCGGTGTGTTGGCAGAGCGCAGCAACACGCGGTTCCCCGGCACGAGGCCAAGATCGCGCACAAGTACATTGGCGATGCGGTTCACGCGGGTCTGAAGCTCCGCATAGGTCAGGGTTTCCTTGGGGGAGAGCAGACAGGGAGCGTCGCCGTGGCCCGCCGTGACATGCCGATCAACAAATGCGACGGCGCAATTCAGGCGATCAGGATAGTTGAGTTCAGACAATGTGAATGAGAACGGCGGTTGCTGATCCACAGGTGGCAGGCTGTCGCGCGCAAAGGTGTCGATATGCGCAGACCGGTGCATCACGCGCCCCCTGAGGCGAATGCCTTGATCGCTTCCCGCGCGATCACGATCTTCTGCACATCGGTTGCACCCTCATAGATGCGCAAAGCCCGGATTTCGCGGTAAAGCTCCTCCACCTTGACGCCTTTGGTAACACCGAGACCGCCGAAAAGTTGCAGTGACCGGTCAATGACGCGCTGCGCATTCTCGGTAGCAACCATCTTGGCCATGGCCGCTTCGCGTGTGATGCGCGGTGCGCCTGAATCCTTCAGCCAGGCCGCGCGATAGACCAGCAGCGCCGCTGCATCGATCTCGGCTTCACTCTCCGCGATGGCGGCCTGCGCCAGCGGCAGGTCAGCCATAGGCGCACCAAACAGATGCCGCGTGCTGGCGCGCGTGAGCGCCTCGTGCTGCGCCCGTCGTGCAAAGCCCAGTGCTGCCGCGCCAACAGTGGAGCGGAAGATATCCAGCGTCGCCATGGCGACCTTGAAACCCTCGCCAGGCTGGCCCAGCCGGTGCGTCACAGGTACACGTACGTCGTCGAAGCGCAGCGTCGCCAGCGGATGCGGCGCGATCACATCGATGCGTTCGGCGATGCTCAATCCTGCGGCATTAGCATCGACCACAAAAGCCGATAGGCCCTTCGCGCCGGGAGCCTCGCCAGTGCGGGCGAAAACGACGTAATGGTCCGCGATACCGCCGTTGGATATCCAGGTCTTCTCGCCCGAGATGCGGACATGGCCGTTCCCGTCCGGCATGGCCAAGGTCGCCATTGCCGCGACATCGGAACCCGCCTCTTTCTCGGACAAGGCAAAGGCGGCGATGGTCTTGCCTGCAGCGACGGATGGCAGATAGTGGCGCTTGATATCCTCCGAACCGAACAGCGATATCGAGCCCGTGCCAAGGCCCTGCATGGCAAAGCAGAAATCGGCGAGCCCGTCGTACCAGCCCAGAATCTCGCGGCTGAGGCAGAGTGTGCGCACATCCAGGCTGTCGGAAAGCCCGCCATAGGCGGCAGGCACGCAGGCCTTCAGAAACCCGGCCTCGCCCAAAACTTTTACCCGCGCAAGGCAGGCCGCATCAAGCCCGGTGTTCGTGTGGGTGTCATGGGGCAGGCCATGCAGCGTTTCCTTCGCCCAAGCAGAGAGACGCGCCGCATAATCACGATGTTGTGGCTCGAAGAATGGCCAGGCGATGGTGGACGCAAGGGTCATCAGTTGCCCTCGAACACGGGTTTCTGCTTTGCTGCGAAGGCGCGGTAGGCCCGTCCGAAATCCTCCGTCGTCATGCACAAGGCCTGTGCCACGGCCTCTGCCTCGATCGCATCATTCACCGACATAGCCCATTCCATCTCCAGCATGCGTTTTGTCATGGCATTGGCAAAGGTCGGGCCATTGGCGAAGTCGCTGGCCAGCGCCTCGGCTTCTGCGAGCAGGGCTTCCGTTGCGACGATCCGGGTGAAAAACCCCCAGCGTTCGGCCTCAGCACCACTCATGGCTCTGCCAGTGTAGAGCAGTTCCGCCGCGCGGCCCTGTCCGATGATGCGGGGCAGGATGGCGCAGGCTCCCATGTCGCAACCCGCAAGGCCGACCCTGTTGAACAGGAAGGCGACCCTGGCCTTTTCCGTGCCGATCCGAATATCCGAGGCCATGGCAATGATCGCGCCCGCTCCGGCGCAAATGCCGTCGATGGCTGCGATGATGGGCTGCGGGCAGGCGCGCATGGCTTTCACCAGTTCACCCGTCATCTTGGTGAAGGCCATGAGGCCAGCGGTATCCATCTCGATCAACGGCCCGATGATCTCGAATACATCGCCGCCTGAACAGAAATTGCCGCCGGCGCCTGTAATCACAATAGCCTTGATCTGCTCATCGCGCCCACATGCCTGGAAGAAATCGGTGAGTTCGCGGTAGCTCTCGAAGGTCAGTGGGTTCTTCTTGTCCGGTCTGTTGAGTGTCACGGTGGCGCGCTTGCCCTTGATAGCAAGCGCAAAATGCTTCGGCGTGAAACCCGAGAGTGGCAGGGTGATCTGGCTAGCTGGCGTTTGGCTCATCATCTCTCTCCAAACGCGCGCCGCGCTGACATCTTGGCCTTGCCGAGCAGCACCATCAATTGCTCTTCCTCGGTTGAGTTCAGCCCGGCGAATGTCTCGGCGATCCAGTCTTCATGCGCCGCTGCCATCTGGCGAAAGGTCCGGCGGCCATCCGCCGTGAGCGAAACCACCTGCGCGCGGCGGTCCTGCGGCGAGGGCTTGCGGTCGAGCATACCCTGACCCACCAGCACCTCCACGATCGATGTCACATTGCCGTTGGACACCATCATGCGCTGCGAGAGTTCGCCCAGCGTCAGACCGGCTGGCGTCTTGTCCAGCTGCGCCATCAGGTCGAAGCGCGGTAGTGTGACCTCGAAGCTTTCGCGCAGGCGCTTGCGCACGCCGTTTTCGATCAAGGTGGAGCAGGTCAGCAGCCGCAGCCACAGCCTCAGTTCGGCCTTGTGGTCGCCCGGACGCAGCGCCGCGGTCGTTTCGCGATCCACCGGAAGAGCGCGATCCTCCATCAGATCTCTCCACCCGTGATCGGTATGACAGCACCGTTGACGGCTGCGGCATCGCAAGAAGCCAGCCAGACGCAGGCGGCGGCAACTTCTTCTGGCCGGATCAGGCGCTTTTGTGGATTGTCCTTCAGCATGGTGGCAAGCGCTTCTTCGCGGCTGCGGCCTGTCTTGGCGGCAATCGCGTCGAGCCCGCTGCTGACCATATTGGTTTCCGTATAGCCCGGGCAAACCGCATTGACCGTCACGCCGCTGGTTGCCGTCTCCATGGCCAGAGCTTTGGTGAAACCTACTACCGCGTGCTTCGCCGCTACATAAGCGCTGACATAGGCATAACCTTTGAGCCCCGCCGTCGAAGCCACGGTGATGATGCGCCCATGTTTGCGTGTCAACATATCGGGCAGAACAGCATGTGCTGCATGCACCACTCCCATGAAATTGATGTTCAGCATGCGCCGGAACATGGCGCTGTCCGTTTTGAGAAATGCCCCGCTTTCCGCCGCGCCAGCATTGGCCACGAGGATATCGATAGGGCCACGTGCAGCCGACGCTTTGCGGAAACCGTGCAGCACGGCTGTTTCTTCCGTAGCATCGAGAATGAGGTAACCCTGCGCATCACCAGTCGCGACGGCATCGAGCAGATCGCTCTCCGTGCGACCTGTTACCGTCACGGCAGCGCCCGCAAGAGAAAGTGCCTTCGCGACGGCCCGGCCAATACCGCGCCCGCCGCCCGTCACCACTGCATGCCTGCCGTTGAGGGACATCCGCTTGCCTCCGCCATAATGTTTTAGGTTTGAAATAATTAGGCTGCAAGAGAGTAAGTCCCGTTGCCAGAAATTATTTTAGGCTTAAAATAAATGCAACGGATCGAGGAGGGCGCTGATGCGCATTGCAGTTGCAGGCGGAGGACCGGCAGGGCTCTATTTTGCTCTCCTGATGAAGCGCGACTGGCCCACGTTGGATGTCACTGTCATCGAGCGCAACAAGGCGGATGACACTTTCGGCTTCGGCGTGGTTTTCTCGGATCAGACGCTCGACACATTTAAGGCAGCTGACGCGCCCAGTTATGAGGCGATCCGTGCCAGCTTCGCCTATTGGGATGATATCGAGATCCACTTCAAGGGCAATACGCATCGCGTCGGCGGCAATGGCTTCTGCGGCTGCTCGCGAAAAGCTCTGTTGATGCTGCTACAGAACCGGGCGCAACAGCTCGGGGTTAAACTTGCGTTCCAGCAGGAGATTGACGATCCGGCTGTGCTGTCGCGGGAATACGATCTGGTTGTTGCGGCTGACGGTATCAACAGCCGCATCCGCGAGACATATGTCGATCACTTCCAGCCTGAAACAGACCTTCGCCCCAACCGTTTCGTATGGATGGGATCGACGCGTCCGCTCGATGCTTTCACCTTCTGGTTCAAGGAAATCCCGCAAGGCATCGTCATCGTTCATGCCTATCAATACGAGCAGGGCCGCTCGACCTGGATCTTCGAGATGGACCCGGAGACGTTCGAAAAACTTGGCGTCGGTCATCTCACCGAGACTGAAACGGCAGCTTTTCTGGAAGCGATGTTTGCGGATGAATTACAGGGCCACGGCCTGATCACGAACCGCTCGCAATGGCGGCAGTTTCCCATGATCCGTGCCCGCAGATGGGTAAAGGACAACATAGTCCTCATCGGTGATGCCAAAGCGACGGCGCATTTTTCCATCGGTTCGGGTACCAAGCTTGCGATGGAAGATGCCATCCACCTGCACCGGGCCTTCCACGCACGGGGACTGGATGTCTCGGCCACGCTGGAGCATTTCGAGACCACGCGCCGCGAGGAGGTGGAAAAGACCCAGCACGCGGCGGATGTCAGCCTCGTCTGGTTCGAGCATGTCGACCGCTTCCGGGATTTCTCGTCCACCCGTTTTGCCTTCGGTCTGATGACGCGCTCCAAGGCGATCACCTATGATAATCTGGCGCTGCGTGCGCCGGAGTTTATCGCAGCGACCGACCGGACTGTCGCCGAGGAACTCGGCGCACTGGCCCGTATGCACAAGAACGGCAAGCCTGTCGTTCCGATGTTCCAGCCTTTCAGACTGCGGGACATGACGCTGGAAAACCGTGTCGTGCTCTCGCCCATGTGCATGTATTCCGCCGCCGACGGCCTGCCGGATGACTGGCACCTGATGCATTACGGCTCACGGGCCGTGGGCGGGGCAGGCCTCATCTTCACAGAAATGACTTGCGTTGCCGCCGATGCCCGCATCACGCCGGGCTGCACCGGTTTGTGGAATGATGCGCAGGAAACAGCCTGGACCCGCATTGTTGATTTCGTGCATTCCCGTTCCAGCGCGAAAATCTGCCTCCAGATCGGTCATGCCGGGCGCAAGGGCGCGACTAAGCTGATGTGGGACGGCATGGACAAGCCGCTGGAGGAAGGCGTGTGGCCTATCGTTTCGGCGTCACCAATCCCGTACTACCCCGAAAGCCAGACCCCGCGCGCGGTCAACCGCGCTGATATGGACCGCATCAAGCGCGAGTTCATTGCCACTGTGGAGCGCGCCATCCGCATCGGCTTTGACATGATCGAAATGCATGCGGCCCATGGCTATCTGCTGGCGTCCTTTCTATCGCCTCTCACCAACCACCGCGAGGATGAGTACGGTGGCAGCCTGGAGAACCGGCTGCGGTTCCCGCTGGAGGTGTTTCGTGCCATGCGTGAGGTCTGGCCGAAGTCGAACCCGATGTCGGTGCGCATCTCCGCCACGGACTGGGCTGAAGGCGGAATCACGGGAGATGACGCCGTGGCAATCTCACGCGCCTTTGCCGCCGAGGGCTGCGATCTGATCGATGTCTCGACCGGACAGACCACGACGCGCTCGCGCCCGACATACGGGCGCATGTTCCAGATCCCGTTCTCGGACCAGATCCGCAATGAGGCCGGTATCGCCACGATGTGCGTGGGTAACATCACCAGTGCCGACCAGATCAATACGATCATCGCGGCTGGACGAGCCGATCTTGTGGCACTGGCACGGCCGCATCTGGTGGACCCGGGTTTCACGCTCCGCGCCGCCGCATGGTATGGTGTTGATTGCCCCGTCCCGCTGCAATATCAGCCGGGCAAGGATCAGATCATGCGCAACACGCCACGCGAGCGTGAGGATCTGGAGGCGCTGAAACTGAAGGCGAAGCCGAAGAGCCATCAGCCCGACATATCATAGTCTCTCAGGCCAGTTGTCGCCGTTTCCCCGAGGGGTATAAGTGCTGGATGGAAATTCTTACGATTCTCATTGGTTTCTTTTTTGTGATTGTCGTCCCCGGCCTGGCGATTGCGGCTTTCTCCCGCGCCAATGGCTGGCAGGCCGTCGCTACCCGGCTTGAGGAGCAGACGGGACATCTGAGGCGTGACATTGATTTCCTGCTGAAGGAGATCAGGGCTCTGAAGGTCGCCGCTGTGGATGCATCCGAGACACCAATAGCCCCTGCCGCCAAACCAGCGCGGGCAGCCCAGCGCAAGACAAGACAGGATACGGTCTCCGGCATCCTCGAAACACCTGATGTAGCTTTGGTTAATGCCGCCCCTGTTGAGGCCGAAGAACAAAACATATCTTCGCCAGCCCAACCGCCTCCGCTTTTCGCTCCGGAAGCGGTTTTCCGCCAAGAGGCCATTCAGACCGCTAGCCTGGCACCGCCGCCTCTCCCCGAGACTCTTACGACGCTCCCGCGTGAAGCCGTTCTGCCAATCCAGCCGCCCGCCAAACCTGCCCGCGACCTTGAAGAGATCATTGGAACGCGCTGGGCGGTCTGGGTCGGCGGTCTGGCGCTCGCCATCGGCGGGCTCTTCCTTGTGCGCTATTCCATTGAAGCCGGTGTCTTTGGTCCGCGCGTGCGGCTCGCCATGGCGGCTGTGTTTTCCATGCTTCTGGTCGCTGCGGGCGAGGCCTTGCGGCGCGGCGTTCTGATGCCAAAACGCATTGGTGAAAACCTTGGCGCGATGCCTGTCGTCCATGTGCCGCTGGCGCTGACTGCAGCGGGCGTTGTCGCGGGTTTCGCCACAATTTATGCAGCCTATGCCGTCTATGGCTTTCTGTCGCAGACCGTGGCGTTTCTGCTCATGGGCGGTGTCGGTCTGGCCGCCATTGCGGCATCGCTGCTGCATGGACAGGCCCTGGCCGGCATCGGCCTGCTGGCATCCTACGTCACACCCATCCTCGTCGGCGGCGAAAGCAAGAGCCGCTGGCCTCTGGTGGTTTTCCTTCTGGTTGTCACTGCCGCCGCCATGGCCGTGCAGAACCGCCTTCGGACTGTGTGGCTGGCCTGGGGCGCGGTCATAGGCATCGCGCTCTGGTCGCTGTTGCTGACCGTCACGTCAGGGAGTGCGCGCCTGCCGGAACTAACCCTGATTACGGCGGCGATGGTGTTGTTCGCGATAGCGCTTGTTTGGCTGGCGCGCCCAGCTGAAGAAACAGGCCCGGCCGCCCCCGAGACTCCGGTCGGAGATGCACTTCCGCTGGTGGCGATGATCGGTCTTGCCTCAGCGATGGGCTTTGCCTTCGTTACGGCATCCGGATCGACCGCGATCTTTGTCACCTTCGCCATCGTGGCCATGCTGATCCTGATCGCTACGGCAATCCGCGACGGGCGCGCGGCGCTGGTGATTGTTGCAGCGGTTCTGCTGCCGCTCGGCATGATCCTGACGTGGCCATCCGAAGGCAGCGACCGGTTCTGGCTGCTCCGCGTGCTGGAAGGTGCCATGCTGACGTTCGTGAGGCCACCTGCTGACGCTTTCTTTCTAACCTGCATCTCAGTCGCAGGCGCTGCGCTGACGCTGGTGTTGCCGCTTGCCTTGCTGTTTCGAAAGATGCCGGTGGGCGTAGCCCATACCAGGGCCGGACTTCACGCTATCGCCTTTGCGGGTGGTCTTGCACCCGTTATCCTCAGCTTCGGCTGGGCGCTCAGAACCGGCGTTCAGACCCGCGATCTCGCGGTGGCGGGGCTCTTTGCAGGCCTGATGCTGGTCCTAGGACTTATCAGTGACCGGCTGTACGCCCGCAAACCGCAGACCGACGCCCATGAAGGTTCAACCATGGAAGACATCGGTGCCGGAGCCTATGCCTCTGGCGCTGCACTGGCGCTGGGTCTGGCCATAGCCTTCGCTTTGCCCGGTCTGTGGATGGCGGTTGGCTTTGCTGTAGCGGCCCTCGTCATAAGCCTGCTGAATGATCGCCGTCCGCTGCCTGCGCTCCGGCGCGTCGCCGCCTTCATGGCAACGACAGCCGTGCTGCGCGGCGTGACATCACCAGCTGTTTTCGGCGATGAAGCCTGGCCTCTGCTGAACTGGTCCATTGCGGCCTACGGCTTGCCTGCACTGGCGCTGGGCGCTGCCGCCTTCGTGCTGCGCAGGCAGATGATCGACCGCAATGTCAGGGTGCTGGAGGGGGCATCGCTGCTGGCGCTGGCGGCCTTCGTGTTCTTCGAAATCCGGCACGGCTTCCATTACCAGGAATTCCAGAAGGTCATTCTGCTGGACTACGCCTGGACGCCCATTGGCTTCCACGAGATATGGGCCTTTGTTGTTGCGGGGTTGATCTTCGTTGCTCTCGGCCTCTGGCTGCGGCGGCGAGACGGCGGCAGCCCTGCGCAAGTCGCTGTGTTCGGCGGTATGGCAGTGATGCTCGTATCGACGGCCTTTTTCATTGGTGTCCAGCACAATCCCTTCATTCACGGTGTCCGGGTCGAAGGCTACGTGATCTTCAACCGCCTGACCCTCGCCTACGGCATAACCGTTCTGGCTCTCGCGGGTGGTGCATGGCTGCTTTGGCGAGAAGCCCTCAGGACGCATGCCAAGGCCCTCGCTGGTACGGTCATCGCGCTTGCCGGCTTCTGGATCATCACGCAGATCCGCATGGCGTTTCACGGAAGCGATCTTTACGACAGGAACACGCTCGGCCTCGGCGAGGCGGGTGTCTATGGGCTGGTGCTGATTGCGATCACGATCGCCCTGCATCAGATCATGCTTCGGCGCAGGGAGCTGGCGGCATCGCTTCCTGTCATCCCCGCCATCCATGTCAGCAATCTGGCGGCATTCGCTTCCGTGTTCGGGCTTTGCGCCATTGCCGCCAACCCGTGGCTTGATGAAAAACTCTCTGGCCCGGTATTTTTTGACTCCAGCTTTGTTGGCTATCTCCTGACCGGCGCTGGTTTCGGCCTTCTGGCCTGGCTGGGACGGTCACAACCGCTGATCGACACCCGCTTGACCATGGCCAACCGGATTGCTGCCATCGGCCTTGTCTATCTCTATCTGATCACACAGGTCCGCCGGATCTTTGCCGGCATCGACCTCTTCCTTTCGGCGGATGTTACGGATGGCGAGCACTACGCCTATTCCTTCACGACCCTCGGTTTCGGTGTGGTTCTGCTGGCCATCGGTTTCAAGCTGGCGTCACGTGAAACGCGGCTGGCCTCGGCCGTCTTCGTCACACTGGCTGTCGCTAAAGTCTTTCTGTTCGACATGGCGGGCCTGACTGGGCTGGGCCGGGCCTTCTCGTTCATCGGTCTTGGCGCGGTGCTGATCGGCATCGGCCTCGTCTATCAGAGGCTTTTGTTCGACAAGAGCGGGAAGCCTCAGGTTGTTTCACTCACCCCGAAACAACCGAGCGGCCAGGGCATTGTGTCGTGAGACATGCGGGATGAGATCGAGGGTCGCGAGCCGCCCCTCGCGCACCACGACACGCCCGTTGATCACTGACCAGTTGACCTTCGCGGGCGTGCAGAACACGAGCGCCGCAACAGGATCATGCAGTCCACCCGCGAAATCCAGCGTCTGCATATTGAACGCCACGAGATCCGCCGCCATGCCCGGTTTCAGCGAGCCAATATCACTGCGATTGAACACCTGCGCGCCGCCCAACGTGGCAATCTCCAGTGCGTCGCGCGCTGTCATGGCGGCAGGATCACCACCGACGCGGGCGAGCAGCATGGCCTGCCGCGCTTCACCCAGCAGATGACCCGCATCCGTTGACGCCGAACCATCGACGCCCAGCCCCACCGGCACCCGCTCTGCCCGCATGCGCCTGACGGGTGCGATGCCGGACGCCAGCCGCATGTTCGAGCAGGGGCAATGCGCCACGCCGGTTCCGGTACGGCCAAACAGCTTGATGCCGGGCTCATCCAACTTGACACAATGGGCGTGCCAGACATCCCGCCCCACCCATTCCAGATCCTCGACATACTGCGTCGGCGTCTTGCCATAGCGCTCGATGCTGTAGGCTACATCATTGTCGCTTTCGGCCAGATGTGTGTGCAGCGAAACACCGTAGTGCCGTGCCATGTTGCGGGCTTCGATCATCAGGTCGTCGCTCACCGTGAAAGGTGAGCAGGGGGCCAGCACGATACGCAGCATCGCGCCGAACGCAGGATCATGCCAGCGCTCGACCAGCCGCTGCATCTCCTTCAGCACGGCGGGTTCGCTCTCGCAGATTGCATCTGGCGCAAGCCCGCCGCCGCTTTCTCCCACGCTCATTGCGCCGCGTGCCGCGTGGAAACGCAGGCCCAGATCGCTCGCAGCCTCGATCGTCTGTTCCAGCGTCGCTCCGTTGACATAGAGATACTGGTGATCGCTGGAGGTCGTGCAGCCCGACAGCATCAGTTCCGCCATCGCCGTCTTGGCCGCTATATGGAACATCTCGGGCGTGATCCGCGCCCAGATGGGATAATGCGCCTTCAGCCAGCCGAAGAGCTCTGCATCCTGCCCGCCCGGCGTGGCACGGGTCAAGCACTGGAACATGTGATGATGGGTGTTGACGAGGCCGGGCATCATCACGTGCCCCGTGAGATCGATCACCTCATCTGCTGTGGCCGGAAGTTCGGACGACGGCCCAGCATGGGTGATGCGGTTATCCTCGATATAGACACCGCCACCCGCGATTTCGCGGCGGGTTTCATCCATCGTGACGAGGATATCGGCATTCCTGAGAAGAAGGGTGCGGGCCATTAGTGCAGTGCAGCGTGTTGTTATCATGAGGTCAAGGGGCAAAGGAATTATGCGTTCTACTCCAGACCCGCCAACCGCCGCTCCCTCTCGCTCACCACCAGCGGTCGCGTCACAGCCGTGCGTGTGATCGCATCCACTATCAATCGCCGGTAGAACTCGTCTTGCCCATCCAGCAGGCCTTCACGCATCAGATGCGTGAGCGCCATTGCCGGATCGGGAAACGGTGACGGCTGCGGTGCCAGTTCATCCACATCATGTCTTGCAGATGCCAGTTCCTGTCCAAGCGCGATCTCGCGCTGCGCCATACCCAGTGCACTGGCCACCATCAGTCCGGCAAAGCGCGCATCGCCTGTGGTCGCCACAATGACCTTGTTGCGCAGCAGCGCTTCGGCGGCAGCCAGAAATCCTGCGAGAGGCTGGTTGTTATCACTCACGCGCCAAACCCTCCGTCATGCCGTAGACGCCAGCGCTCCGGATTTGTCAGACGCAAAGCCATCAGCTCCAGTTCCTCCGCCATCTTCCCCGTCAGCGCATGTTCCAGCGATGGTTCGCGCCCGGATGTGTGGCGCTCACCCTGTTGCAGCGCGATCACCGCCCAGCGGCAATGCGCCAGCACCTCGTAAGCGCGTACTGCTGAATCATCCACCTTGCGCCCGCTTTCATCTTCATAGGTCGCATAGAACACCTTGCGCTCGCCCACGCCTCCTGCTTCCAGTTCAGGCCTACTGAAGCGCCAGCATTCCGCCATGAACCAGCCCAGATCGAACATCGGATCGCCCCAGCAGGCGAATTCCCAGTCCAGAATGGCGGTGAGATGACCGTGATCGACCATGTAATTGCCGGTACGGAAATCACGGTGGATCAGCACTGTGTCGCGCGGTTTGGGAATGTGCAGTTCGCACCAGCGCAATACCCATTCGAGTCCGGGGCGGGACAGTTTCAGTCGGTCCAGCCAGTCCCGCATCAGCCTTACCTCAGCAATGGCGAAATCAGCTGGTGGCTTGCCGAGGAAGGCGAGGACCTTCTGCGGTGGCCGGATCGTGTGAATGCGCGCCATCTCCCGCGCCAGCCGCTCGGTCAGAACAGGGCGGTCCGCATTCGTCAGTTCCTTCACCACCTTGGGGCCAAGGCCGATGCCGGGAACCTTTGCCATCAGCGCAAACGGACCGCCCATGACACTTGTATCGTCGCAAAAGCCGATGGGCTCCGGCACGGTCACGCCAGAGTCGTGTGCCGCCTTGATCAGCGCAAATTCATTGCGGCGGGAATGGCTCGCGTCGATGGTGGCTTGCGCATCTTTGCGCAGGACGAAATCGCGGGCGCTGCCATTGATCTGTGCCTCAACAGTCCAGTTTTCCTGGATGCCACCACCCTTCAGCGGTGACAAAGCCATGACGCGGACTGGACAGGCGAAGATGCCCTCCATCCAGTCCGACAGGCGCAGAAGGGCATTCCCTTCCATCTATTTGCCCCAACTCCAGAAAGCGTCGCCCTCAGTTTGATAGAATTTCGCCAGCACCATGGAATGCACCTCGGACGCGCCATCGACGAGGCGGGCCTGTCGTGCGTAGCGATAGATCCATTCGAGCACGGTGTCCTTGGAGTAGCCGCGTGCGCCGCAAAGCTGGATCGCCGTATCAACCGCGAGTTGCAGCGTATCCGCCACGTGGTTCTTCGCCATGGAAACCTCTTTCCGGGCATAATCACCAGCATCCAGTTTCCACGCTGCCTTCATCACCAGCAACCGCCCGATCTCGATGGCGGCGGCCACCTGTCCCAGCTTGATCTGCACGCTTTCGCGGTCCCTCAGCTTCACCCCAAACCCCTCGCGCGTGTTCACATAGGCCTGCGCAATCTCCATCGAGCGCTTGGCCAGGCCCAGCCAGCGCATGCAATGGGTAAGGCGCGCCGGGCCAAGGCGGATCTGCGTCACTTTCAGGCCATCTCCGACATTCATCAGCACGGCGTCGTCCTTCACCTCAAGCCCATCGAACGTGAGCTCGCAATGCCCGCCATGCTCCTCCGGCCCCATGATGCCGATGCGCCGTACGATCTCCCATCCCGGCTGATCGCGGTCGAAGAGGAACGCCGTCAACCCCTTGCGCGGATCATCGGACGTTCTTGCCATCAGGATGAAATGCTGCGCCACACCCGCTCCGGTGATGTACCATTTGCGCCCCGAAATGACCCAGCGGTCGCCCTTTCTCTCGGCTTTGGTTAGCATCATGCCAGGATCGGACCCGCTGCCGGGATGCGGCTCCGTCATGGCGAAGGAGGAACGCACCGCTCCAGAAATGATGGGCTTCAGCCAGCGCTCTTTCTGTGCCTCCGTCGCGACCTGCGACAGAACGCGCATGTTGCCGTCGTCGGGCGCGGAGCAGTTGAAACACACCGGCCCGAAGATCGAGCGGTTGGCCTCCTCGTACATCGCGGCCTGACCGACCATCGGCATGCCCATGCCGCCCAGCGCTTTCGGCACCTGCGGTGACCATAGACCGGCAGCTTTGGCCTTGATCTGCACCCGTTTCAGCACATCCAGCCGGATATTCTCGTGCTTGTCATAGCTCTCGGGTTCTGTCTCAAGCGGCAGGATATGCTCGGCCACGAAAGCGCGGGTGCGCAGTCGGATATCGTCAAGTTCAGGGGAGAGGGTGAAGTCCATTGTGTATGACCTGTTGTATCGGGAAAGCCTAGCAGCGCTCCTGATCTAAGGCGAGGGCAACACTGCTGCGGCAAACACGCAATTTTCCCTGTATGGACACCCGGCAGAGGCGGCCCTATCGTCTCGCTCAATCCCAAACAACCGGACCGAATGTTGCAATGATTGAGACCACGACCATCGAGACCGACGCGCTGATCATCGGCGCGGGTCCCTGCGGCCTTTTTACCGTCTTCGAGCTGGGCCTGCTCGATATCAAATGCCATCTCGTTGATATCTTGCCAAAAATTGGCGGGCAATGTGCCGAGCTTTATCCGGAAAAGCCAATCTACGATATTCCCGGCTTTCCCATGGTGACGGGGCAGGGCCTTGTCGACAACCTGATGCAGCAGATCCAGCCATTCGGGGCAGAATTCCACCTCAACCAGCAGGTCGAAAGTGTTTTCACTCTTGGCACACCTGAGGCCCCGAAATTCCGCGTGACAACGGATGCGGGAATGGTTTTCGAGGCAAAAGCCGTGATCGTGGCAGCGGGGGGAGGTTCTTTCCAGCCTAAGAAGCCGCCGATTCCGGCGATCGACACCTATGAGGGTGATGGCGTCTTCTATGCCGTGCGCAAGATGGAAATGTTCAAGGGCCGCGATATCCTGATCGTTGGTGGCGGCGATTCGGCCCTGGACTGGACGCTGAACCTCGCGCCCATCGCGAAAAGCCTGACATTGCTGCATCGCCGCGACGAGTTCCGCGCCGCACCGCATTCGGTCGATCAGATGCGATCCATGGTGGCGGAGGGAAAAGTGCACCTGAGATTCGGTCAGGTTACTGGCCTCAAGGGCGATGCGCCAAAGCTGGAAGCGGCCACGGTCAAGGGCAGTGATGGCGCGATCTTCGACATCTCCTGCAACACCATGCTGCCGTTCTTCGGCCTGACCATGAAACTGGGTCCTGTCGCCGAATGGGGGTTGAATCTGGATGAAAATCTTGTCAGCGTTGGTACTGAGACCTTCGAAACCTCGACACCGGGCATCTTCGCGGTGGGTGATATCAACCGCTATCCCGGCAAGCTGAAGTTGATCCTGTCAGGCTTCCACGAAGGAGCACTGGCGGCGCAGAAGGTGCATCGCTATGTCTATCCGGACAAGCGGTTGACCTTCCAGTACACCACGTCTTCGACAAGCCTGCAGAAAAAGCTCGGCGTTTCGTGAGGCCCGGGCGGATGGCGATCTATCTCCGTCCGACCGTGTTGAAAGAGGCGCTGGCCGCACTGGCGGCGGACACGGCCAATCCACCTGTAGATGCCATGGATCGCTTGACGGTGCTGGCGGGTGCGACGGATTTCTATCCGGCTGCGACAACGCGGCAGGCATGGTTTCAGCCGACGCCGGATCGTATCCTCGATATCTCCGCTGTGGAGGGTTTGCGCGGTATCTCCGAAACTGCGGATGGTTTTCGCATCGGCGCGCTGACGACATGGACCGATCTGATAAACGCGCCCCTGCCGCCTGCCTTCGACGGGTTGAAACAGGCCTCGCGGCAGGTCGGTGGCATGCAGATCCAGAATCGCGGCACCATTGCGGGCAATCTCTGCAATGCCTCGCCTGCGGCTGACGGCGTGCCGCCGCTGCTGGCACTGGATGCTGAGGTGGAGGTTGCTTCCTCAAATGCAACGCGCCGCCTGCCTCTCTCGCAACTCATCCTCGGCAACCGCAAGACCGCATTGCTGCCGGGCGAACTGCTGGCTGCGATCCATGTGCCGCGTCCCATTGATGGCGAGCAATCGGTCTTTCTCAAGCTTGGTGCCCGGGCCTATCTGGTGATTTCCATTGCCTCGGCCGCCGTGAACATAGCCGTTGATGCGCAGGGCCATATTGCCAGTTCTCGCATCGCCATTGGCTCCTGTTCTGCCGTGCCGCTGCGGCTAAGTGCATTGGAAGCTCGCCTGCAAGGTGTGTCGCCAGTGCAAGCCTCCCGCACCGTCGATGCCTCATTGTTTGCTTCTCTATCTCCAATAGACGACGTCCGCGCTTCCGCCAGCTACCGCCGCGAAGCCGCACTGACGCTCGTCCGGCGTGCGCTGGAGGAACTTGCCGCACCCCGGGAGCAGGCCGCATGACCCTGCATCACAAGCCTTCAACGATTGCAGTCGCGCTGACCGTCAACGCGGTCCAGCATCGACTGAACATTGCGCCATCAACCCGTCTCAGCGACATCCTGCGCAATCACCTTGGCCTCACTGGTACGAAGATCGGCTGCGACGCCGGCGATTGCGGGGCCTGCACAATCAGCATCGACGGACAGCAGGCCTGCGCCTGTCTGGTACCCGCTGCGCAGGCCGATGGATGCGTGATCACGACGGTTGAAGGCCTTTCCGGCACGCAATTTGGCCAGCGCTTGCAGGCAAGCTTCGCCCGCCATGGTGCGGCACAATGCGGCATCTGCACACCCGGTATGCTGATGGCTGCAATGGACTTGCTGGCTGATGAGGCCAATCCATCGCGCCAGCAGGTGATGGATGCGCTGGGCGGCGTGCTGTGCCGCTGCACGGGGTATGAGAAGATCGTGGATGCGGTGATGGATGCGGGTGTTCTCCCTCATCCGCTCGCCTCCAGAGGCCACCTTCTTCCGAAGGAGAATGGTTCGATCGGCCAACGCATCCCCAAACTCGATGGCAGCTCCCGCATTGACGGTTCAGCACTTTACGGCGCGGATGCCACTCCCGCCGGTGCGCTCTGGCTGCGCGCCATCCGCTCGCCCCATCCACGGGCGCGGTTTACGCTGGGTGATTTGGAGTCCTGGGCGAAGACAAAACCCGGCATCACCCGCGTTTTTACGGCGCGCGACGTCCCCGGTCACAATTCATTCGGCGTCTATCCGGACCTCAAGGACCAGCCGGTGCTGGCCGACGGCCACGTCCGGTATCGTGGCGAGGCAATCCTGGCGATTGTCGGCGAACGCGATGCTGTCGAAGCGATCACGACAGATGATCTGCCGGTGACATGGCATCCCGAAACTGCCGCCATCGGCATTGCCGCAGGCCTCAGGGCTGATCCGCCGCTGCATGCCTTCAAGCCGGACAATGTGCTGACACGTGGCCTCGTCGAGCGCGGCGATCCGGACGTTGCTTGTGCCGCTGCCCCCCACACTGCCGAAGGGCGTTACGAAACAGGCTTCGTCGAACACGCCTACATCGAGCCCGAGGCAGGCTACGCCATCCGACGGGGTGACCGTATGGAGGTTTTTGCCTGCACGCAGGCGCCTTTCATGGATCGCGACGAGGTAGCCCGCGTGCTGGGCCTGCCTGTGAATGATGTTGTGATCCTTGCCTCTGCCTGCGGGGGAGGCTTCGGCGGCAAGCTGGATGTCTCTGTGCAGCCCCTGATCGCGGTCGCGGCGTGGCATTTGCCGGGTATTCCCATCCGCTGCGTTTACAGCCGCATCGAGAGCATGGCCTCCTCGACCAAACGCCATCCGGCGGAGGTCTTTGCCAAAGCGAGTTGCGATGCCAGGGGCCGTCTCGTCAGCTTCGAGATGGATGCGGATTTCAACACAGGTGCCTACGCCTCGTGGGGGCCTACGGTCGCGAACCGCGTGCCGGTGCATGCCACGGGTCCTTACAAGGTCGCGCATGTCCGCACCCGCACCCGCGCAATCTACACCAACGAGACACCGGCAGGCGCGTTTCGCGGCTTTGGCATTCCACAGGCCGCCATCGCGCAGGAATCACTCTATGACACGCTGGCCGAGAAGGCAGGCATCGACCGGCTGGAATTCCGCCTTATCAACGCCATCCGCGTGGGCGATTCCACTCCGTCCGGTCAGGTTTTGCAGGCCAGCGCAGGCCTTGCGGAATGTCTGGAAAAGCTGCGTCCGAGCTGGCAGGCATTGCTCGCCGACGCCGAGGCTTTCAACAAGCGGGGCATGCGCCAGCGACGAGGCGTCGGTATCGCCTGCATGTGGTACGGCATCGGCAATACGTCGATGTCCAATCCTTCCACCATGCGGCTCACGCTGGATGCGACAGGCCTGATTACCTTCTGGAACGGCGCGATCGACATCGGGCAGGGGTCCACCACGGTGCTGGGCCAGATCGTGGCGGATGCGCTGGGCTGCCCGGTGGATTTGCTGCATTCCGTGATCGGCGACACTGACAAGACCTTTGACGCAGGGAAGACATCGGCATCGCGACAGACCTTCGTGTCAGGCAAGGCGGCGGAACTGGCGGGGAAGGCACTAAGGGAAGAAATCCTACGGTTGACCAATGCAGGTACGGACGCCCTCATTCGCTTCGGAGATGCTGTTCTGCGCGTCGAAGACAACGGTCGAGAGGTGATGCTGAATCTCGCAAACTTGCCGTCGCAAGCGGATGGCCAGGTACTCGAAGGTATCGGCACATTCGATCCGCCGACGACACCGCTCGACGCCAAGGGGCAGGGCGTACCCTATGCCACCTACGGCTTTGCCGCTCAGGTCGCGTCACTGGATGTCGACATCGATCTCGGCACGGTGAAGGTGAACAGGATCATTGCCGCGCATGATGTTGGCCGCTCCATCAATCCCATGCTGGTGGAAGGCCAGATCCACGGCGGAATCGCGCAGGGGCTGGGGCTCGCGCTGATGGAGGAGTTCATTCCGGGCCGCACCGAAAACCTGCATGATTATCTCATTCCCACCTTTGGAGACATGCCTGAGATCGAGATCATCCTCGTCGAAGCGCATGAACCGCTGGGACCATCCGGAGCCAAGGGCATTGGCGAACCGGCGTTGATCCCGACCGCGCCCGCGATCTTCTCCGCCGTGCGCCATGCCGTGGGTGTGATCCCGCGAAAGGCCCCCCTACTGCCCCACCGGCTGTGGGAATTGATGCGGGAGAAATCCCAATGACTACACTCTCCGAACGTTCCGCTAAATTCGGTGCCGCCGAGGGTGACAATGGCATCATCCGTTGCGATGCCTGCCCGGTGTTGTGCCGCATCCGTCCCGGTCGCTCCGGAGCATGCGCGCGCTACGCCAACCAGGACGGATTGCTGATCCGCACCGATCCCGTCGTGCTGCTTGAGTTGGCTGTGGAGGAAGGTCAGAAGCTCGTGCCCTTTACCGAGGCCAGCGAAGACTGGGACGGCAACCTGCTGAACCCCGCCCGCGCTTTCGTCACCGGCATCGGCGCAGGAACGACCTATCCCGACTACAAGCCCGCCCCCTTTATCGTCTCCCAGAAGCATAACGGAGTCGACACCGTCACCGTCGTGACCGAGGGCATCTTCAGCTATTGCGGCGTCAAGGTGAAGATCGACACGGATCGTCACCTTGGCCCGGAGACAGCAGCCATTCGCTGCGGGGGCGAGCAGGTCGGCCATGTCACGACGGCGGAATACGGATCGCAGATGCTGTCGCTCGGTGGGGTACGGCACCTCACCGGCGGCTCGAAGAAAGAGGGCAATGTCACGTGCGACACATTGCTGAAGCTTTGCAACGGCGAAGCGGTCGAACTCACCATCGACAATGGCCATTCTGTCGTGGTGCAGGCGGGCAAGGCCCCTATCGTCGACGGCAACCCAGAGCGCCGCATGCGTGTGGGCTGCGGTTCCGCCACCGTAGGCATTTTCGCGAAACAATGGCTGGGCCATGTGGATGAGGTGATCGTCGTTGATGACCACATCACCGGCGTGCTGACCGAGCATCAGGCGGGAAGGGTGCTGGATATGCGCCCTGGCGGAATCCGCGTGAAAGGGCGCAAATCCACACCGGGCCGCTATTTTCAGGTGGCCAACCCCGGCATGGGCTGGGGCGGCACGGATATCACCGATCCCCTGTCGATCATCCAGAGGATCGATCCTGCCGTGGCATGGCCGGGCCTGCGCCTGCTGCTGACCTCTACAACAGGGGAAGATGCGCTGTGGTGCGTACTGGACGAGAACCTCGTGCCACAGCCCGCCGCCATGCCCTCTGACGTCCGCGTCGTAGTGGACCGCATCGGCGAGAATTGTGAGCCCTCGACCTGCACCGTGCTGTTCATGGCAGGTGCGGGCGGCAGCCTGCGGGCGGGTGTGACGGAAAACCCTGTCCTGCTCACGCGCTCTGTGCAGGATGGCACGACGAAGGTCACGCTCGGTGGCGCACCTGCCATGCTCTGGCCTGGTGGTGGTATCACTGTCATGGTAGACGTGTTGCGCCTGCCGAAGAATGCCTTCGGCTATGTGCCCACGCCTGCACTTGTCGCGCCCATAGAGTTCACGCTCCCAAGGGCGTTGTATGAAGCGTCCGGGGGGCACACAAGCGAGATCGTGGCCGTTACCGATGTGATCCGTGCCTATGGCGGGGACGCGCGGGTGGAATTCGCCAACCCCGTCAATCCATGGCCTTTGAGAGCGGACGGGTGAGCTGGAGAGAGCCGCAGGTTGGCGTGCTGCCGGGCGGGCGGCTGCATCTGCAGCACGGGCCTATCGATCTGGTGATCAAGGTAGAGGGCGATCCGGCGCTCGTTTCAAGAAGTTATGCCGCCGCGAGCGAACGATTCCACACTGTCCTTCATGAGCTCGCCAGTGAATTGAACCTGCTTCGCAAGCCATTGTCCGGCGACAGGCCGCCCGATGCATCCTCGCCCATCGCCCGCCGCATGATCGCAGCATGCTGGCCGCATCGAGCTGTCTTCATCACGCCGATGGCTGCGGTTGCTGGTGCTGTGGCAGACGAGATCAGCGCGATCATGCTGGCCGCCACGCCGGATATGCGCACGCTCTATGTTAACAACGGCGGCGATATCGCGGTGCATGTCGTGGATAACGAGATGCTCCGCATCGGCATTGTACCTGATCTCGCTGAGGCAATGCCAGAAGCCGCGATCCGTGTATGTCATGGCTCTGGCATCCGCGGTATCGCCACATCAGGCTGGCGCGGGCGCTCGTTTTCTCTGGGAATCGCCGATGCCGTGACAGTGCTTGCGCATTCGGCGGCTGAGGCAGACGCCGCCGCCACCATCATCGCCAATGTCGTTGATGTGGCTGATCCCGCCGTCAGCCGCGCCTGTGCGCAATCGCTCGATCCCGATTCGGATCTCGGTGAATTGCTGGTCACCACGCATGTGGGAGCGCTGCCGGAGAATCAGGTTCTTGCCGCGCTGTCCGCCGGGTCTGATCAAGCACAGCGGCTGCTTGATGCCGCGCTAATCCTTGCGGCAGCCCTCGTTGTGCAGGGCAAGTGGCGTATCGTTCAGGGCCGGTCTGGACTCTTGTTCCCCATGGCTTAAAAAGGTTGTCAAGAAACCGAATATTTGGGAGACGATCATGTTTTCACGCCGCCAGACTGTTCAGCTTGGCCTTGCCGCAGGTGCAACCGCCGCTTTGGGTATCCCGGCCTCGGCGCAGGCCATCACGACCATTGAAATGTTTGTGCCTGCGGCTCCCGGCGGTGGCTGGGACCAGACCGGTCGCTCCATTGAGCAGGTCATGCGCGCTGATGGAATCGTGACGAATTTCCAGTTTGAGCATGCACCCGGCGCTGGCGGTGCCGTCGGCCTGCCGAAATTCCTGGGCTCAAAGAAGGGCAAAGAAAACGCCGTGATGGTCGGCGGTATGGTCATGGTGGGTTCGCTCATCGCCAACAAGAGCCCAGTCAAGATGACGGATCTGGTGCCGCTGGCACGCCTGACTGGTGAGGCGCTTGTTCTCGCCGTTCCGGCGACATCGCCATTCAAGACGCTGGCCGATTTCATGGCGGCCTTCAAAGCTGATCCCGGCAAGGTTTCGATCGCTGGTGGTTCCGCCGGTGGTTCGGATCATATCCTCGCGGGCATGATGGCGAAGGCTGTGGGTGTTGAGGCGAAGAAGGCGGCTTATGTGGCTTTTGCAGGTGGCGGACCAGCACAGGCGGCCATTCTGGGATCGCAGGTCTCCGGCGGCATCTCGGGCTACGGTGAGTTCTCCGAACAGGTCAAGGCTGGCAAGATGCGCATCCTCGCGATCTCGTCGGACAAGCGCCTGCCCGGCATCGACGTTCCAACCTTCAAGGAACAGGGTGTGGATGTTGAGCTGTTCAACTGGCGCGGTGTTTTCGGCGCGCCCGGGATCACGCCAGCCCAGCGCGCAGCGCTGATCGTGCTCTTCGACAGGATGGTGGCGGGGGCTACGTGGAAGGTAGAGCTCGAGAAGAAGGACTGGACGGGGGTTTATCTCTCCGGGGATGCCTATGGTGCCTTCCTGACGGCAGAGATTGAACGGATCACTGCAATCCTGAAGGACCTGGGGCTGTCGAGCTGAAATTGATTTCCCCTTCTCCCAAGGGAGAAGGGGAAAAGCGGGGGAATGAATGACCGGTGAAAATGTTTCCGCAACCGCACCACGCGGTCTCGCGAAAGGCGACCTTGGCATCGCCATCGGCGTTGTTGTGCTGGGGCTTATCGCGGCCTGGCAGACAACTGAAATTCCGCAATCGGCCTATGCCGCAGTCGGTCCCCGTGCGTTCGCCTGGGCCACATCTGCCATGCTGGTCGTCATGGGGCTTTTCCTCGTCAAGGACGCACTCAGCGGTGGCTGGTCGCATGAAACCGATGATTTCGGCGAGGTCGACTGGCCCGGTGGGCTCTGGCTGGTCGGCGGGCTTGCGGTCAACGCCGCGCTGATCGACGTGATCGGCTTTATCCTGTCGTCCACCCTCCTGTTTCTTTTCACGGCACGCGCATTTGGCAGCCAACAGCTTGTCCGGGATGCCATCATCGGTTTCGTACTCGCCTTTGTGGCATACGTCGGCTTCGACCGGGTGCTCGGCTACAAGATTGGCTCCGGCCTGATCGAGGCATTGATATGAATACCTTCGGCCATCTCATGAACGGCTTCGGCGTTGCGCTGCAGCCGTTAAATCTCCTCTGGGCCTTCGTCGGCGTCACCGTCGGCACCGCCATCGGCGTGTTGCCGGGGCTGGGACCGGCGCTCACCATCGCGCTCCTCCTGCCGCTGACCTACAAGGTTGAACCCACGGCGGCGCTGATCCTGTTCGCGGGCATTTATTATGGCGCGATGTACGGTGGTTCAACCACGTCCATCCTGCTCAATACGCCAGGGGAGAGCGCCTCCATCGTCACCTCGCTTGAAGGCAACAAGATGGCCAAGAAGGGCCGCGCCGGTGCCGCACTTGCGACCGCCGCCATAGGGTCCTTTGTCGCCGGAACCATCGGCACCATCGGCATCACCTTTCTCGCGGAACCCGTGGTCAATCTGGCCCTGATGTTCGGCCCTGCTGATTACTTCGCCCTGATGATCCTGTCCTTCGTCACGGTTTCGGCGGTTCTCGGTTCCTCCGCCGTGCGCGGCCTCACGGCGCTGGCCATCGGCATCTTCCTCGGCATGATCGGCATCGACAACCAGACCGGGCAGGCGCGCTTCACCTTCGGCGTCACCGAACTGTTCGATGGCATCAACGTCATCGTGGTCGCCGTTGGTCTTTTCGCGGTGGGCGAGACGCTTTATCTGGCATTCCAGAAATCCTCAAAAACCCAGGACGATTCTGTGCTGGAGGTGAAGGATTCGCTGTGGATGTCGAAGGCAGATTGGGCGCGCTCGTGGAAGCCATGGATACGCGGCGCGTTTATCGGCTTTCCCATCGGTGCCATGCCTGCGGGCGGCGCAGAAATTCCCACATTTCTCAGTTACTATACCGAGAAGAAGCTGACGAAATACCCCGAGGAATTCGGCCACGGCGCCATCGAAGGCGTGGCAGGGCCCGAGGCTGCGAACAACGCTTCGGCTGCGGGCGTGCTGGTGCCGATGCTGGCGCTGGGCCTGCCGACGTCGGCCACGGCGGCGATCATGCTCTCGGCCTTCCAGAGCTACAATATCAACCCCGGCCCGCAGCTGTTCGCCACCAAGCCGGAGCTGGTCTGGGGCCTGATCGCCTCGCTCTACATCGGCAACGTGATGCTGCTGGTGCTGAACTTGCCGCTGGTTGGCCTGTGGGTGAAAATCCTGCGCATCCCCACACCGCTGCTCTACGGCGGCATCCTCGTGTTCGCCACCATCGGCACCTATGGCATCAGCCGTTCCGTGGTGGACCTGCTGCTGCTCTACGCCATGGGCGCAATGGGCTTCTTCATGCGCCGCTATGATTTTCCCACCGCACCGGTGATCATCGGCATGATCCTGGGGCCACTGGCGGAACAGAACTTCCGACAGGCCATGACCATCAGCCAGGGCGACATGATGACATTCCTGACCAAGCCGATCTCGGCGAGCCTGCTGGCGCTGGCCGTGCTGGCACTGGTGGGGCCGAAACTGTGGGGGATGATGCGGAAGGCGTGAATCAGAACAGTTCCCGGTCTTGACCAGACCGGGAGTGTTGCATTTCAGGCCAGCCTTTCTGCGGGGATCAACCCGGGATCAGCACCGAATTCACGACATGAATGACACCGTTCGATTGCAGCACATCCGCAATCGTAATTGTGGATCGTCCACCCTTTGCGTCGGTGATTGTGAAGCGGTTTCGGCCCGACGAGGTCACGGTCAGCGGCTTGCCCTGCACCGTGGTTAACCGCGCCTTGCCGCCGCCGCTGGCGATGCGGCTCGAAAGATCCGCTGCCGTCAGGCGACCCGAAACGACGTGATACGTCAGGATGCCCGTCAACGCAGCCTTGTTCTCGGGCTTGACCAGGGTTTCAACCGTGCCTGCTGGCAACTTTGCGAAAGCGGCGTTGGTCGGCGCAAAAACCGTGAAAGGACCGGGCGAAGACAGGGTATTCACCAGACCGGCGGCCTTGACGGCGGCAACGAGTGTTGTGTGATCCTTGGAGTTCACGGCATTCTGCACGATGTTCTGCGACGGAAACATCGGCGCGCCGCCGACGGTCACGACAGCTTCCTGAGCGAAGACTGCAGTGGAAGGCACGGCCACGGCCAGCGCCAGGGTCATCAGGATGGGAGCAAGTGAGTGTTTCACGTTGTTTTCCTTTCAGGAGTTGAACCGCGTGGCTTCGTGTCTGGCCAGCGCAAGAACCGGAGATTGTCCTGGCTCTCTGAAATGGATATTCGTGACTGGTGTCAGCGGATGCAGCGACCTCGTCACAATGAATTGAGGCCTACGAGGGATATCCAGCGGCCTTTGCCGCAATCTTGCCATGGATGGTCATCACGCGCGCATCTCACACAGCATCCGCCCGTAACCTGCTCCCCCTCAACACCCCCGAAGCCTCCAGGCTCGGATACGCCACCGCCGTCACATGCGCGTTGATCCGCTTGAGATCGCGCAGGATATCGAGATGCAGCGCACTGGTCTCGATGGAGGCCAACGTGCCATCGCGCAGGCGTTGCAGATGGTTCTCCATCGCCTCGCGCTCGGCGGCGCGGATGCGGTCCTTTTCTGCAACCAGTTCGCGCGCCATGCTCATGTCACCCGTCATGAACACGGTCATGGCGAGGCGCATCTGCTCGACCACGCGGGTATGGAGCGACCGTATTTCGACCCAGCCCGCGGGTGAGAAATCCACCTTCAGCCGCTGCTTCTTGGCCGCCAGTTCCAGCAGGCTCTTGTCGATGATATCGCCGACATGCTCCAGATTGGTGGTGAACAGGATGAGGTCGAAGGCTTTTCGGCTGTCGGCTTCGGACAGCGGCTGGCGTGTCAGGCGCGTGAGATAGAGCTTCACCTCCTCCTGCCGCCGGTCCACCTCGTTGTCGAGTGCCTTGATGTCCTGTCGGCGCTGCTCGTCGCCGCTTTCGAAAGCGCGCAAGGTCTCGCGCAGCATGATCTCGACATGATCCGCCATGGCCATCACCTCGCGCTGCGCGGCGGCCAGCGCCACGGTCGGACGATCCATCAGGCTGTCGTCGAGATGCGCCACGCGGCGCTGGTCGGCTTCTTTGGTATCCGGCAGCAGCTTTTCGAGCCAGGTCGCGGCAAGGGTCGTCAGCGGCAGGAAGATAATTGCCACGCCGATGTTGAACAGGGTGTGCAGATTGGCGATCTGCCGCGGTGGATCGGAGGCCAGATGGGTGGACGCTTCCACAAGCTGTTGCAGGAACAGCAGCGCCAGCAATGCGCCGATCATGCGGAAGACGAGATTGCCCAGCAAAATCCGCCGCGAGGCCACAGGCCCGCGCATCGATAGCCCCAGCGGGATCAGCGCCGATCCGATGTTGCAGCCCAGCACCAGTGCGATAGCAGGAGCCAGACCGATGGCACCCGTCGTGGCCAGCGACATGATGAGCAGGATGGCGGCGACACTCGAATGCATCAGCCATGCGATCATCGCACCAAGAATAACGGCAATGATGGGATCGCTGCCCAGCCGCTGCATCACCATGGCCAGCAATTCGCTCTGCTTCAACGGCTCGGCCGCCGCCTTGGCCATGCCCAGCGCCAGAACCATAAGGGCGAGTCCGATGATGATCCGCCCAAGTTGCTTGGGAACGGGCTTGTCCGTTGCCATGAACAGTCCGACACCAGCCACCAGAAGCACCGGCACCAGCGCTTGCAGGTTGAACGCCAGCGCCTGCACAACGATGGTCGAGCCGATATCCGCTCCCAGCATGACTGCCAGCGCCGGGGCCAGTGCGATCATGCCACGTTCAGCAAAGCCTGCCACGATCAAACCGGTGGCAGCGGAGCTTTGAACTGCTGTGGCGACACCGATGCCCGCAAGACACGCCGTGACCCGGTTGGATGTCGCTTTGGAGATGGCATTGCGGAATTTATCACCAAAAGCGCGCAATACCCCGGTCTTCACCATGCGGATCGACCAGATCAGCAGGGCAATGGCCCCCATCAGATTGAGCAGAAATGTATGGCCGTCCAACGCGCAAAATCCTTGTTTGGAGTAGGTGAATCGAAAGCCAAAGCGATGTCAAACCATTTCGCCGGCTTAGGGAATAAGACCAGAGAGGATAACCAGTCGCAGCCTGTGAAGAGACGATCCTTATTGTTTCCAGGCCTCGTTCATCAGGAGCCGGCCCTCATTTCGTTGACTGTTTCCCCTGCTATCGAACAAGAAAACGCAAGCCGACGCTTCATTGCGGTCAATTCCTGTGCCAAGGCATCGTTTATGGCCTTTGCATCATCTCCCCTTTCCGGCGAAACCATCGTCAGCCGTCTCAAAGCGTTGGCACGTCACACTGATATACCAGGCGAGATGACGCGCCTCTCGCTGTCTCTGTCTCATCGCAAGGCAGCCGATGAAGTTCTGAACATGTTCCGTGCCGCGGGCATGACGGCTGAGATCGATCCGCTGGGATCGGTGACCGGGTGCTACGCCAGCGATCGCAATGATGCGAAGACGCTCATCATCGGCTCGCATATCGATACCGTACCTGATGGCGGTATCTATGATGGACCACTCGGCGTGATGGCAGGGTTGGCTGTCGTCGAGGAACTGGCGCGGCTTGGAAAGCGGTTGCCGTTCGATATCGAGGTTTTCGCCTTCTCCGATGAAGAAGGCGTGCGCTTTCCCTCTTCCTTCAGTTCTTCCCGCGCGGTAGCCGGAACCTTTGACGTGAAAATGCTGGCGGAAACGGATATGGACGGTATAAGCCGCGCCGATGCGCTGAAAGCTTTCGGATGCGATCCAACGCGCTGGGCCGAAGTGAAGCGGGATCCACAGAGCCTCGTGGGATACCTAGAACTTCACATTGAGCAAGGACCTGTGCTCGAGGCCAATGAGGAAGCGCTGGGCGTTGTCTCGGCCATCGTCGGACTCTCGGGCGGACGCATGACCATCACCGGCAAGGCAGGCCACGCCGGAACCACATCGATGGATTTGCGCAAGGATGCCTTGACCTGTGCTTGCGAGATCGTGCTCGCGCTCGAGAAGATAGGCCGGGAGACAGATGAGCTTGTGGCGACTGTTGGCCAGCTGACAGTTTCACCTGGCGCTGGCAATATCATCCCCGGCAAGGTCAGCTTTGGGTATGACATCCGCAGTCCCAGGGATGCTGTGCGCGTCAAGGCACTTGCACGGGCCATGGGCCGTGCTCGTGAGATCGCGGATGAGCGTGGTCTGGAAATCGACATCGAGATGACGAGTGCCCTGCCTGCCTCCGCATCAGATCCGGTCTTGATGGAAGCCATGTCCTCGGCGATCACCCGGCAAGCTGGCAAGGCGCGTCATCTCGTTTCCGGCGCGGTACATGACGCCATGATCTTCCGCACTGTCTGCCCGCAAGCCATGCTGTTCGTGCGCTCGAAAGATGGATTAAGTCATCACCCGGATGAATTCACCACGACTGATGATATCGGCAAAGCGGCTCAGGCGCTATATGATGCCGTTCTGATACTAGCCGAGCAGGTCAGCGCTAATTGATCCACCAGATCGTGGCATTGAGGACCATCGCGAATGTCACCCATGCCAGATAGGGCAGCTGCAAGGTTGCAGCGAGCCGATCAACCCTGCTGAAGGTCACCACCATCCCAGCGACGGAAGCCACGAGCCCGACCGCAACAAAAAGACCGGCCAGGGGGCTCTTGGCTCCGAAAAATGCGAAGGACCAGCCCATATTGAACAGGATCTGGATAAAGAACGCCAGGATGGCGTGATTGCGGGGCTTGCCACCGTCCAGCACCCTGAGAATGCGCCAGAACCCGAAGGCCATGAGCGCAAACAGGAGTGGCCAGACGATGGGAAAGGCGATGTTGGGCGGATTGAACCATGGCTTGTTCAACCCGGCATACCAGGTCGAGATCACAGGCGTCGTGACGCTGGAGCCCACCATAGTGGCGGTGACGACGACCAGAATGGCAAGCCCAAGAAAGACCAGCGAGCGTGCCGAACGGGCGAGAATGAGTGAATCTGATATATCCTGCATGAAAACTTCTTTAGCGATCCGCTTTGATGCCGTCAAAGGACGCATTGGCGCTTGACCTTTCCGTGCCCGTCCTGCATCCGCGCCTTCGTTGATATGGAAACATTCTTGCGCTCGCTTCTGGCTCTCCCGCAGAAATTGCTGACATTTGTCACGATTGCCCTTGTCAATCTGGTCTTCGGCTTTCTGCGTCTGCTCGGCCCCGAGCGCGCATCCAACCTTGGGGGATGGCTCACCCGTCGCATCGGCCCGCTGTTGCCTGCCCACAAGACCGCATTGAACAACATTCGCGCTGTTTTTCCGGAAATGCCGGAGCCGGAAGTCAAGCGCATCGCGTCAGGTGCCTGGGAGAATCTGGGCCGTACAGGCGCGGAATACGCTCATCTGCACCATCTCTTCGATTGGGATGTCGATAATCCCGAGGTTGGTCGCACCACGGTAGATGGCATCGAGCATTTCGAGGCCTTGCGGGACGATGGCAAGCCCGGGCTGATCTTTTCGGCGCATCTGGGCAATTGGGAAATGCCTGCGATCTGTGCCGCCCGCTACGGCCTGAATGCGACGGCGGTCTTCCGTGCGCCCAACAACAATGCCGCCCGTGCCATCATCCACTCCATCCGCTCTGGCACAATGGGTGGTCTCGCAGCAGCCGGTCCGGGTGCGTCCTTTGCCATGCGCGATGTGCTGGAAAAAGGTGGCCATCTCGGCATGCTGATCGATCAGCATTTCACCCGAGGTGTAGCTGTGGATTTTCTGGGAAGGTCCGCTTTCACCAATCCTGTCCTGGGCAAGTTTGCAAAATACTTCGATTGTCCGGTGCATGGCGTGCGCGTCATCCGCCTGCCAGGCTATCGCTTCAGGCTGGAATTGACCCCGCCGCTGGAACTGTCACGCGATGCCAACGGCGTGGTGGATGTGACCGGTGCCATGGCAGCGATGACGAAAGTGGTGGATGGCTGGGTGCGTGAATATCCCGAGCAGTGGCTGTGGATGCACCGGCGGTGGCGTCCGCCGTTACCCGTTGCGACACGCCCCGATCAAGTGAACGTGACTTCCCAGTGACACAACGGATGGTTTCATTAAAAACTGTACGTTACAGTGTTGGAACTATGAAAACTGTTTTCGCCCTCTCCCTCACCAGCCTCCTGCTCGCGCTTCCCACGCATGCGCAGACGGCTGCGCAGCTAAAGCCCCGTGCGGTGATCGAGCTTTTTACCAGCCAGGGCTGCTCATCCTGTCCGCCCGCTGACAGACTGATGACAGAGCTTGCGAAAGACCCCACCCTGATCGTGCTGACATTGCCGGTGGATTACTGGGATTATCTGGGCTGGAAGGACACGCTGGCCCATTCAGCTTTCACCTATCGCCAGAAATCCTATTCTGCCGTGCGCGGGGACCGTCAGGTCTATACGCCGCAGGCGGTGATCAATGGCTTGGCCCATGCCGTCGGTTCTGAGCGGGCTTCCATCGACCAGGCTATATTGACGACCCGGACGCAAGCCGGTGTCCTGTCCGTTGATGTCCGCATCGAGAAGGGCGAAGGCGGTCTGCGTGCCATTGTTCCCGCCAACCAGGGGCTTTCCGGCCATGTCTGGGTGCTACCGATGGTGAAGGAGCGTTCTGTACAGATCGGACGTGGAGAAAACACGGGCCGCAACGTCACCTACGCCAATGTTGTGCGCGGCATAACACGCATTGCGACATGGAATGGTGAGGCCCTTACCATCGATATCCCTGCGACAGCGATTTCTTCCGATGCTGAAGGAATGATCGTTCTGGTTCAGGCCGGTTCGGACAAGAAGCCTGGCGCCATCATCGGTGCCGCGCGGCGCATGGGCCCCTGATTTCACCAGGGGTGGATGGTTCCATCCCAGCGGAAAAACTTCCCCGTATCTTTTAATGTGATCGTATCAATCAGCCTGGCGATGCCCGCCGCGCTCTCCGCAGGGGTTATGTCAGCGCTACTCCCGCCCATGTCAGTCTGGACCCAGCCGGGATGCAGCACGATCGCCGTCACGCCTTCCGGCTTCAGATCGGCAGCCAGGCACTGCATCGTCTTGTTCACGGCCGCCTTGGAAGCACGGTAGGCAATCGAGCCCTGTGCGCTGCCTGACAATGCTCCCATCTGGCTCGAAACTGTGAGAATGCGCGGGTTCTTGCCCTGCTTTAGTTGCGGCATGAACGTCCGCGCCACGCGCAGCGGCGCAATGGTATTAACCGCAATCACCTCGGCGAAGGCCGCAAGATCAACCTCAACGGCTGTTGATCCGCGTGGCCCGTAGATGCCAGCGTTGTTCACCAGCGCATCAATTGGCTCTTTCACAGCCGCACCCGCCCGCTGGACCGAGCGGTCGTCCGTGACATCCATGCCAATGACCATCATTTGCTCGCGTGGCGCTGTTTTCAGCAGATCCGGCAAACGGAACGGATCGCGGACCATGGCAATGACGCGGTCGCCCCGCCTGATCAGGGTTTCGGCGAGGGCATAACCGATGCCCCGGTTGGCACCGGTGATGAGAACAGTGGTCATGTGAATCCCGTATTACTCGGCAGCGATGGCAGGTGGCGCTTCAGGCTCCCGGCCAGAGAGATTGTCGAGGCTGGAGACGATGTGCTCCGCCAGCTTGTCCATCAGGGGAGATGGTTCCAGCCGGTTGCGCATCAGCGCGATCTTGACCGAGGGGAGCGCCGGGAAACCGTCTGATGGGCCCAGCACCCGCATGCCGGGACGGATAGCGCTCTCGGGCAAGACAGAAACAGCCAGACCCGCAGTCACGGTCGCTCCCACGGCGGTGGAGTTCCAACTCGCATAGAGTACGCGAAACGGGCGGCCAATGCGCTCCAGCCGCTCCGTAGCCGCCTGCCGCCATTGGCACGTCGGACGTCCCAGCGCCAGCGGCACGGGCGTCTCCTCATGCACCTGCGAGCGCGACGACGTGACCCACAGCAACCGTTCGTGACGGATCACTTCGGCAGCACCCCGATGGTCCGAATGCGTGATGATGGCGAGATCTAGTTCGTTCGCCTGTATCCGCTCGATCAGCATCGGTGTCGGTTCGCAGATAACCGTGACCTCGACCTTGCAGTTCGAACGGGTGAACCGCGCCAGAATCTCGGGCAGGTAACGATCCGCATAATCATCGGGAACGCCCAGCTTCACGCGGCCAGAAAGGGCGGCATCCGTGAAGCTCATGATGCAATCATGGTTGAGGCTGACGATCCGCCTTGCATAATCCAGCAGCCGCTCGCCATCTTCGGTCAGGCGCGAGGCGCGTCCATCCTTCTCGAAGATATCGCGGCCAACCCGCTCTTCCAGCCGCTTCATCTGCATCGAGACGGCGGACTGTGTCTTGTGAACGATATCGGCAGCGCGGGTGAATGAACCCGTGTCGGCAATGGCGATCAGTGTCCTGAGTTGATCGATATCCAGCAGATGCGCCATGAATTGCCTCCCGGGAAAGCCCTATCCGGTATCTTATGTCATTATTTGTGATGTTCAAGCTCAAAAACATTCGTTTAATATATGTATTGAGGCATGGCATATTCGTTTCGCTGATGAGCCACCCGACTCAACGGCTTTCTGGAGAAATGACATGACCCGTTTCGCGCCCGGACCCACCAAAGGTTCTACCTTCACCCTCGCGCTGGCTGGCATCGTGGTTCGTACCATCAAGCGGACCTTTGCTGCCCTGAAAAGCCGTCATCAGGTCGCGCAACTTTCCGATCTCGATGATCGCGCCCTCAAGGATATCGGCCTGATCCGCAGCGACGTACATGCCGCTCTGGCAGAACCGCTATTCAGCGATCCGTCCCATCACCTGATGGACGTTGCGGGTCACAAGCGCAGCCCTTCCAGACAGCTTGATCATGCCGCCGGAGCGATGCTGCCGATAAATGGCATGGGCCGTCTTCGACGCGATGATGCGGCTGTGATGCCGAAATCCATGAAGCCAGCGGCCTGTTAAGCTAGCCTATCGCGCCAGGCTCGCGGCATAGAGGTAAAGCGCCATAGCGCCGAGCCCTATGCCGATCAGCATGGCGAGCAACGGCCAGACCCACCAGCCACTGCTGTTTCGACGGGTTTTTGTGACCGGGGTTGTGCGAATAGCATTGGTTCCTGCCGCAGTCGCGACAGAGGCAGCCAATACCGCTGCAGTTGTGATTGATGAAGCCGGAGCGCTTGTCGCCTCCGGTTTTATCGTGCCAGCCGCAGTATGAGCCAGTGTTTCAACCGTTTCCCGTGATTGCTCGAATGGCGCAGCTATCGCCGTGATGGCGGGTTGATTTGTTGCGGCGAGCGATGGAAATGGTTCGCCGGACAGATCCGCAGCCAACTTACGCGCGTCATGTACGACCGGCGCTGTTGTCGAGGTCACGGCCTGCGCTACGGGAGGAGCAGGGGCAGTCTCCTGCGCCGGGCGCGTCCATTGCCGGAACGCTTCCGCCGCCGTCATTGGCAAAGCCGTTGCTGCTCTCGGCAACTCTGGCTTGGGCAGCTTTTCCAGAGCAGGTGCCGGAATTGGTGCAGTTTCCTTTTCTGGTGCCACCGGCGAGGGAGAGCCGAAGTGTCCCTCTGCCGCCAGCGCCTGCTCGCGCTCCACCAACCGCCGCGCCACATATTGCGTGACATGATCGATCATGATCTTGTCATCATCGGTTTCAACCAGTGTCACGCGGCCTGCGCGGGTTTCCTGCAGTAACCGATAGGCCGTCTGGTTCCGGTTCATCTCGATGAAAGCGATGATATCGACGAATAGCCGTGGCCTGTCCTGCGCCACGAGGCCGAGATCGAACATCTCGACATCGCGCGGAATGGCGGCATAGAGCGGAGCGAGTTTTTTGCGCAGGGCCTCAAGCCGGGCCGCGCCATAGGTCCGCGCTTCGGATTTCACGCCCTCGCGATCCGCCAGCTCCATACGGGCCTGATTCATTGCCACGGCCAGCGCGATCGCGGCCTGATTTGGGGCCATCACGGTGTCATCATCTGGCGGAAGGCCGAGGCGCTGCATGATATCCTGCACGGGTTTCCCCTCCCATCGTGATTGGAAATGAGTCTAGGTGAACCAGCCCATCGGTGCAAACGGACTCAGATGCATCTGCCGCCGTCAACCTCCAGCACATTGCCGGTGACCATCGCTGCATCATCGGATGCGAGGAAAAGCGCTGCATTGGCGATGTCATTGGGTGTGGAAAGCCGTCCCAGCGGGATCGACGCCTTGAACATGGCGCGCTTCTCCGGCGTATCCTCGCCCATAAATGTCGCCAGCAACGGGGTCTCACCCGCCACGGGCGCGATGCAGCAGACACGGATTTTATCGGGCGCCAGCTCGACCGCCATGGATTTCGACAGCAGGTTCACCGCACCCTTGGTGCCGTTGTACCAGGTCAGCCCGGGCCGTGGGCGGATACCGGCGGTGGAACCGATGTTGATGATCACGCCGCCACCGTGCTGGCGCAGATGCGGCACCACTGCCATCGCCGTCAGGTATATCGACTTGACGTTGACGGCATAGAGCCGGTCGAACTCGGCCTCGCCCACATCCAGCATCGGCTGGTTGCGGTGACTGATACCGGCGTTGTTTACGAGAATGTCGAGCCGTCCGAGCTTCTCGATGGCGCGCGCGAAGGCTTTGTTGACGCTGGCGGATTTGGCAACATCGCAGCCCATGGCGAAAGCCTTCCGGCCCAGCGCTTTGGCCGCTTCCCGCGCCTTGTCCGTGTTGATATCCATCACGCAGACCCGTGCACCCTCGCGCAGATAGGTTTCGGCAATGCCAAGCCCGAAGCCCTGTGCCGCGCCAGTGATGATCGCAGTTTTTCCCTTGAGACGCATGGAATTCTTTCCTTGTTTATTCAGCAGCGAGAGGTGGGTTTGGTCTAACTTCGATCATATTTATCGACGGATCAGGGTTCAGCCTGGCGCATTCCAGTTCATAGCGTTTCTGAAGGTTCATCCAGAACTCGGGTCCGGTATTAAAGTATTTGCCGAGCCGAAGTGCGGTGTCTGTTGTTATTGGGCTTTCCTCGCGCACGATGCGTTCGATCCGAGTGCGCGGGACGTGGAGGGCCTGGGCTAGTGAGTAGGAGGACAGGTGAAGTGGCACCATGAACTCTTCGCGCAGGACCTCTCCCGCATGAAGTGGCGGCAACTGCTCTTCAATATCGATATCGTCATCAGTGATAGTCGCAGAATTCGACATCATACGGACCTCGTTCGT
This sequence comes from Hyphomicrobiales bacterium, assembly GCA_031431475.1. GTDB lineage: Bacteria > Pseudomonadota > Alphaproteobacteria > Rhizobiales > Beijerinckiaceae > JADCCX01. The sequence goes on along the minus strand of JANPDL010000027.1, from coordinate 48,184 downwards.
CCCAATTGAAACATATGCGCCATTGATCGTTGACACGGATCGACCATTGGCCTTGCCGATCTCCTTTCAGCTTCTCAAGGCGATTGCCTGACGGGCTGCGAAGAGTGTCGAGGTTGATACAGGAATCGAGAACCCCCAGTTTTCGCCGCGCTACAATCATCAGGTCACGCGCAACACCTTTAGGTTTTGAACCGTCGTAAAGTGCTTTCGTCAGCCGCGTTTTGAAGGAACGTATCATGTCACGATACCAAAGGCCAGCATCGCGCCTACCCGTGGTTGATGACGATGGTTTTGGAAGCCGAGAACTCGTATAGCGCCTCGAAGCCCTTCTCGCGGCCATGGCCGGATTTCTTGACGCCACCGAACGGCAGCTCGATGCCGCCACCTGCACCATACCCGTTCACAAACACCTGTCCGCAGCGCATGGCGCGGGCGAGCCGCATCGAGCGCTTGGCATCCTTCGTCCAGATTCCCGCGACCAGCCCGTAAGGTGTGCCATTGGCGAGCGATACGGCATCCGCCTCGTCCTTGAAGGGGATAACCGACAGCACCGGCCCGAAAACCTCGTCCATGGCGAGGTTGTTGGCGCGGGGCACGGGTCCGAAGAGCGCGGGCGCAGCGTAGTATCCGCCAGAGGGCAAATCCGCCGGAAGCGTCACCTCCGCCAGCACTGGCACGCCCTGTTCGCGGGCGCGAGCGGTGAACATCTCCACACGCTGTTGCTGCTTGCGGTTGATCATGGCGCCCATATCGCGGTCATCGCTGTGGCAGCCAACGGCGATCCGGCTGAAGCGCTCGGCCAGTGCAGGCACCAGCGCATCGTAGGCACTCTGCTCGATCAACACGCGCGATCCGGCGGAGCATGTCTGCCCGCCGTTCTGGATGATGGCGTTGATCAGCACCGGCAGCGCGGCTTCCATATCCGCATCCGCGAAAATCACCTGCGGAGATTTGCCGCCAAGCTCCAGCGTGCAGCCAATGTGGTTGCGGGCCGCCGCCTGCTGGATCAGCGTGCCGGTCTCTGGCGACCCGGTGAAGGACATGAAGTCGATGCCGGGATGTTCGGCCAGTGCCGCGCCAGCCTCGCTGCCCAAGCCAGCAACGATGTTGAGCACGCCCGGCGGAAAGCCGACTTCCAGTGCTAGTTCCGTGATGCGGATCAGCGACAGGCAGGCATCCTCCGCAGGCTTCACCACGCAGGTGTTGCCGCAGGCCAGCGACGCCGCCACCGAACGCCCGAAAATCTGTGCGGGATAATTCCACGGCACGATATGACCCGTGACGCCATGCGGATCGCGCACGATGGCGACGGTATAGCCGTTGAGGAACGGGATCGTCTCGCCATGCACCTTGTCGGCTGAGGTGCCGTAGAACTCGAAATAGCGCGCCGCCGCCGTCATGTCGGCGTGGGCCTGTTTCAGCGGCTTGCCGCAATCCTGTGCTTCTACCTGCGCCAGTTCCTCATGGTGGGCCAGAATTGCCTCGCCGAGTTTTACCAGCAGACGACCGCGTTCCGTCGCGGTCAGCCTGCCCCATGGACCGGCCTCGAATGCGGCACGTGCGGCGCTGACGGCGGCATCGATATCGGTCTTTCCAGAGCGCGGGATAGCGGCAAAGGGCAGGCCGTCCGACGGGCAAAGGCAGTCGAGTGTGCGACTATCCGCAGCTTCTTGTGATATGCCATTGATGATGTTGCGATGGAGTTTCAGGCCTGAAGCGAGAGCAGCAGGTTTGTTCATGGGCATCCTCCCGGGATCAGCTGAGTTTCGGCCCTTGCAAGGCTCTTGTCACTGGTTTTTCAAACCAGCGCCAGACGATCATGGCGGCGATGCAGGACAGTGTCACGCCCAGAATCAGGAACAGCAGAGGTGAGATTGCCGTGAGCATTCCTCCAGCGATAACGGCCAGGCCACGCAGAATAAAGGGATGCAGCAGGTAGAGCGCATAAGAGGCATCTCCCAATCGGGTCAGCAGGCGGATCGCGGGATTGCTTTGTCCATCACCCTGGAACGCGAGGGCAGCAATTACCAGCAGCGCAGAGGGCAGGCCGTAAAGCAGGGCGCGATCCGGAAAGAGCTTCGGGCTGAGTATTCCCAGCGCAAACCATGCCAGTGAGACGATGCCCAGAAGCGTTGCCGTCGTGCGCGAAGGCCTGACACCGGACAGCGCCATATGACCGATGATCATGCCGAAGCCAAATTCGAGAATGATCGGGCGCGTCCAGAAATACGGCGCTGTCATGCTGGCGGGTATGATCTGCCCTGCGCCCACCAACAGCATCAAAACAATGACAACGAGGGGCACCGCCCTTTCACGAGGCCAAGGCAGTGCAAGCGCGAACAGCAGATAGAAAAACATCTCGTAGTTCAGCGTCCAGCCGAGACCATAGACGGGTTGCAGATACCCATCGGGCCGCAGGTAAGGCAGAAAAAGGAAGGTTGCTGCGATCTCATCCAGTGATGCAGGTGAGCGGCCCAACGGGGAAATGCCGCTGAAGGACAGCGCCAGGAAAAGCAGCGTCGTCAGCCAGTAGATCGGCGCGATCCTGGCCAGCCTTCGACGCAGGAAAGGGATGATTGCATCCCTGGAGCCAAACAAATCCCGCGAGGCAAACACCATCACAAAGCCGGAGATCACGAAGAAAAGATCCACCCCGGCTTCCAGTGGCAGCACGAACTGCCATGCAAAGGAGCCGCCAGTCTTCTGCGCCGCCTGATGCGCTTCATGCGTGCCGTGATGCAGGACAATCGCGAGGGCAGCGACAGCGCGCAGAATCTGGATCGAAGCCAGTTGGAAAACAGGAGAGCGCATGAGCATTGACTGTTCTGTTAGGACGTTGAGGCCATTCTGTCAGCCCAGTTCCTGATAGAGTGTCATCGCGTCGCTGGCTGGACCCCGCCTTTCTGCCACATCCAGAACCTTCAGCACCCGCACCCGTGATGGCAGCGCAATCGTCAATACATCGCCGACGCGAATGGCTTTTGATGCGCTCTCGGCCCTCTGCCCGTTGATCCTGACATGGCCGGAACTGGCGAGGCCCTGCGCGATACTTCGGGTCTTCACGACACGGGCAAACCAGAGCCACTTGTCGAGTCGGATTTTACTCTCCTCGATCACCTTGGCATTTTCAACCACCGTGCCTCCCCGTCATTCAGGCCGCCACGGGTATGTCCAAGTCTCCGTGAGCGCCTTGTTGCCGACGCGCAGAAACGCCCGGATATCAGCGGACTGGCCTATTGGCACATCGACATCGATACCTGCCCGGAAACCACCGGTCTGAGGATTGGGCACCAGGAACGTCCGCACGATCCGGCCCGCCGAGATCGACGGTACAACCTGCACTTGGTCCGGGGCTTTGGTGAAGAACGGCAATTGCCCGTCGGTGAAATCGATGATGAAGCGTGTCATCGTTGGTGTCACAGGCTCTGCTGAGCCCAGTGCCTTGGGCTTGGTGCGGTAGGTGTTGCGCGCGATGCCGCCGGGCGTGATCTCGCCCTCATCCATCGTTGAAGTGATCTTGTAGCGCCATGTCCGGTTCTGGCCGGGCTCCAGGGCCTGCATCGGTGCCCATTGCGCCACGATATTGTCATTGGTCTCGTCCGAGGTCGGAATCTCGAAAAGCTCGATCTTGCCCTCGCCCCAGCCCTCCAGTGGCTCCACCCAGTAGCTCGGGCGGAGTTCATAGTTCAGGTCCAGATCCTGGTAATGTTCGAAGTTGCGATCGCGTTGCATAAGGCCAAAGCCGCGGATGTTCATATCCATAAAGGCTGCAGCCTCGATGCGGGTTGGATTGCGCAGGGGACGCCAGATCCATTCGCCCGCACCCGTATGGATGAGCAATCCGTCCGAATCATGCAGTTCAGGCCGGAAATCATCCGCGTAGCGCCGGTCATTCTCGCCCGTGAAGAACATCGAGGTCAGCGGTGCCAGGCCCAGCCGCTCGATGCGCTTGCGGGCAAAAACCATGGCTGTCACTTCAATCACGGTTTCCTTTGAGGCATAGATATCGAAACGATAAGCGCCGGTTGCGCTCTCGCTATCGAGAAGCGCATAGATCACGGCACGGTCGCCACCTGCCTCCGGTTGCTCAAGCCAGAACTCGCGGAACAGCGGAAATTCCTCTGTCTCCTTCGCGCCGACGCCGATCGTGAGGCCGCGCGCTGAAAGCCCGTATTTCTGGCCCTCGCCGAGAAAGCGGAAATAGGAAGCGCCCAGGAACGAGATCAGCTCATCGTGTACCTTCGGTTCATTTAGCGGATAATGCAGCCGGAACCCTGCAAATCCGGTGTTGACCGGTAACGGCCGCTCGAACTTTGTGCGGCCGTAGTCGAAAAGGTTGGCCGCATAGGGAATGGGCGCGGGAACACCCTCCCGGATCAGGTTGATGGTGACAGGCTTTGTATGGATGAATCCGGGATGGAATGTCTGCAGGCGAAAGTTGCTGCCTTGCCCCTGCAACAGAGCACGTTCCGGGCGGAATCGGATGTCGCGCCAGGCATCAAAATCCAGCTTCGCTAGCGGATCAGGCAGGGGATGGGGCGCTTCATGCGGCTGTGCTGCCATATTGCGCGCCCGTTTGATCACGTCATCGAAGCTGAAGCGTGGTTGCGGTGCGGGTGCAGCCGCTGCCGGGGCCTGTGCAGGAGGAGCTTGCTGGGTGCGATTCTGGGCTTTCGCGGCATCATGTGCCAGCAGCAAAACCGTGCTTGCCGCGCCACCCAGCAACTGACGTCTGTCCATGAGCCGTGAACCCTCGAAAACGCCGCTGTCTTTCCGCTGAATTCAGGCGGCGTCAAGGCAAAAAGTCACGGAATTTCAGCGGCTTGATAAACAGACGTTCAGAAAGGTTGCACATTGCGTAAAATTAATGCCGGAAATTCACCATGGAGGGTCATTTCCGCTTGCAATGGGGGGGAAGTGTAGTATTTCTCCGCTTGCCCAATTTCGCACGTGCCTGTGGTTGCGTGCCGGTCGGTGGATCTCCGGACAAGAGGCCGGAAAAACGCCAACAGTGCTTGACATGTTTTGATGGAAACTTCCATCGCTGAACATGTCGCGGACCGGCAGCCGGAGGCGAAAACCGGCGGCCCTGCCCGAAGCAGGTGACGCAGCTCAAAGCAACGACGGAGCGGGCTTTTTTAGACTCGTGTCGGCCCCTCCACAGGCCGGCGAACTAAAGAGGCTTGTCCATCTTGCCGGCCGTGCGGAGGGAATATCCCCCCAATCGAAAGCGGTTACCTCTTTTGAAGCGAAAGCTTTGCGGGAGACATTCGCTTACGGCGTCATTCGCGCTGATGAAAATCAGCACCGGTTGCGATCTGAATGCTGCGCGTCTCCACAATGCGCGGTAATCGGCGAAGCACCCGACTGGGTTCACTCTGAAGCGGGCCAAGGATGATCTCCTGGCAGCCGTCTTGGGGGATAAAACAATGACCGACCGTATCCGCGACTTCCTTCGCAACCGCCGTGAAGATGGACCGATCCTCGTGGTCGACAAATCTATCGTGCGCGACAATTATATGTCCTTCGCCAGGGCCTTGCCTGACACGCGCGTGTTCTACGCCGTGAAGGCCAACCCTGATGCGCAGATCCTGGAAATGCTGACGCAGCTCGGCTCCTGCTTCGATTGCGCCTCCGTGGGCGAAATCGAGATGGTGCTGGCTGCCGGTGCCACGGCTGACCGCATCTCCTTCGGCAACACGATCAAGAAGGAGCGCGATATCGCCAAGGCTTTCGATAAGGGCATCAGCCTTTTCGCGGTCGATTGCGAAGCCGAGGTCGAGAAGATCGCCCGCGTGGCCCCCGGCTCGCGCGTGTTCTGCCGCATCCTTTGCGATGGCAAGGACGCTGAATGGCCTCTGTCCCGCAAGTTCGGCTGCGAGGTCGAGATGGCCCCGCGCGTGCTGGAACATGCGCATCGCCTTGGCCTCAAGGCTTACGGCGTGTCCTTCCACGTCGGTTCGCAGCAGCGCAATGTTGAGATGTGGGACAGCGCACTTGCGTCCTCGGCCTGGATATTCCGCGAAATGGCGGAGCGCGGCATCACGCTCTCCATGGTCAATCTCGGCGGCGGTTTTGCAACCAAGTACCTCAAGGAGATCCCGGCGGTGGAGAGCTACGGCTCGGCCATCTTCCGGGCGCTTCGCAAGCACTTCGGCAACAACATCCCCGAGACGATCATCGAGCCGGGCCGTGGCATGGTTGGCAATGCCGGCATCATCGAGAGCGAGGTCGTCCTCGTCTCGAAGAAGGCCGACAAGGACGAGGTGCGCTGGGTCTATCTCGATATCGGCAAGTTCCATGGCCTCGCCGAGACCATGGACGAGGCAATCCGTTATCCGATCCGCACCCGCCACGATCATGCGGAGATGGGCCCCTGCGTTCTCGCCGGACCCACCTGCGACAGCGTGGATGTTATGTACGAGAAGACGCCCTACATGCTGCCCTTCAGCCTCGAAATCGGCGACAAGGTGCTTATCGAGGGAACCGGTGCTTATACGACGACGTATTCGAGCCGCGACTTCAACGGCATGCCGGGCCTCCGACAGATCGTGATCTGAGGGCCTGTTGTTTCCCTTCTCCCTCGGGAGAAGGTGCCCGCCTCTTGGCGGGCGGATGAGGGCTAATCACCGACGGCAGGGGTTTACCCTCATCCGTCAGGCTTTGCCTGCCACCTTCCCCCAAGGGGGAAGGCAATCTCCAACCCTCCCGTTCGGCCGCCCCCCAGGGCTGGTGCGAGGGCCTCTTCAAAGGAGGCTTTCCCATGGACTGCGCTGTCCACATTCCCACCCTGACCATCGCGGCGGAAACCCGCTTCGATGTCGCAGCGCGCGAGCGCCTGCTCGACGACGCCTTTGGCACAGATCGCCACAAAAAGACGTCCGAACGGCTGCGCGAAGGTCGCCTGCCTGCCGATGGCCTGGCCTTTACACTGAAGGCAAATGGCAAGCTCGTTGGCACAATGCGCCTCTGGAATATCTCGGCGGGTGGAATTCCGGCGCTTCTGCTGGGGCCGCTGGCTGTCGCGAAGAGTCACGAAGGCATGGGGCTGGGCTCGAAGCTGATGCGCCATGCGCTGGCCGAGGCGACATTGCGCGGCCACAAGGCAGTGCTTCTTGTGGGAGATGCGCCGTATTATGGCCGTTTCGGTTTTGAGGCAGGGATGACGGAAGACCTTGTGCTGCCCGGCCCGGTGGATCGCTCGCGGTTTCTGGGGCTGGTGCTTGTTGAAGGCGCGCTGTCACAGGCCAATGGCCTTGTCATTGCCACCGGCGCACGCGCACCAGTCATCCGCCGCAGCGCACGAAGCACCGCGCCTGAGCGGAAGGCGGCTTGATTGTGGGCCGCCTTACGAACAGGCGGCAGAAAGCAAGTGCTCCACCAGCCTCTATCCACAAGACGCGCTTTCATTGCGCCCCAAAACGCGCTAAGTGAGTACAGATAGTCTATGTATTCAAAGTGAGGAGCTATGCCCACGTCGATCCGGCTTGAAGCCAATCTTGAACGCCGCCTTGATGTTCTCGCGCGGGAAACCGGTCGCACAAAGGCCTTCTACCTGCGGGAGATCATCGCGCGCGGAATCGAGGATATGGAGGATTATTACCGTGCAGAGCAGGTGATGCAGCGTGTGAGGCGCGGTGAGGAGAAAGTCTATTCGCTTGACGAAGTGAGTGCCGAGCTTGGCCTGGACGATTGAGCTGTCCGATTCCGCAAGGCGCGATTTGCGAAAGCTTGACCGGCAGGCTGCGACAAAGGTCAGGAACTTTCTCAGGGACCGCGTTGCCACGAGTGACGATCCGCGAACCGTCGGCAAAGCGACAAGTGGCCCTCTCGCAGGCTACTGGCGCTATCGAGTCGGCGACTACCGCATTGTCTGCGAGATTCAGGACAGGCGCGTAACCGTGTTTGTCATCCGCATCGGCGACCGCAAGGATGTGTATCGCTGACATTCATCTTTGCCGCGCTACTTGACCGAACTGGAGCGCCACGCAAAAGGCAGTGGCGCTTGTATTTTTTGCCCCCTTGGAGTTCCCGACATGTCCAGCTGGCCCGTCCACGGTGAAATCACCGGCCCCATTGTGATGATCGGCTTCGGCTCTATCGGCAAAGGCACGTTGCCGCTGATCGAACGCCATTTTAAATTCGATAAGAAGCGCCTCGTTGTGATCGATCCCGATGACAAGGACATTGCCATCCTGAAGAAGCACAAAGTGCGCTTCATCAAGGAGCATGTGACCAAGGCCAATTACAAAAAGCTCCTCAAGCCACTGCTGACAGAGGGCGGCGGGCAAGGGTTCTGCGTCAACCTCTCGGTGGACACATCGTCCGTCGATATCATGGAGCTCTGCCGGTCACTGAACTGCTTCTACATCGACACGGTGGCGGAGCCTTGGGAAGGCTTCTATTTCGACACGACGAAGGGTCCGGAAGAGCGCTCAAACTACGCCCTGCGCGAGATCGTGCTGGATGCGCGCCGTCGCAATCCCGGCGGCATCACGGCAGTCTCCTGCTGCGGTGCAAACCCCGGCATGGTCTCGTGGTTCGTCAAGCAGGCGCTCGTCAATCTCGCGACTGATCTCGGCATCAAATACAAGGACCCCAAGAACAAGGCCGACTGGGCCGCGCTGATGAAGAAGACCGGCGTCAAGGGCATCCATATCGCCGAGCGTGATACGCAGCGCTCAAAGAAGCCCAAGCCCGCCAATGTCTTCGTCAACACATGGTCGGTCGAAGGCTTTGTCTCGGAAGGATTGCAACCCGCTGAACTCGGTTGGGGGACGCACGAGAAGTGGATGCCGAAGAACGCCAAGTCGCACAAGAAGGGCAATCAGGCCGCGATCTATCTGCTGCAGCCCGGTGCCAACACCCGCGTGCGCTCGTGGTGTCCCACGCCCGGCGCGCAATATGGCTTCCTCGTGACCCACAACGAGTCGATCTCCATCGCGGATTATTTCACGGTACGTGACGACAAGAACAAGGCCACTTACCGCCCGACCTGCCACTACGCCTATCACCCCGCCAACGATGCGGTACTGTCCTTGCACGAAATGTTCGGCGCGGAAGGCAAGAAACAGCCGAAGAACCATATCCTCGACGAGAACGAGATCGTGGACGGTATCGATGAACTCGGCGTGCTCCTCTATGGCCACAAGAAGAACGCATATTGGTACGGCTCGCAGCTTTCGATCGATGAAACGAGGCGGCTCGCACCCTATCAAAATGCCACCGGATTGCAGGTGTCATCCGCCGTACTCGCCGGCATGGTCTATGCGCTGGAGAACCCGGCCATGGGCATCGTCGAGGCCGATGATATGGATTACAAGCGCTGCCTTGAGGTGCAGAGGCCGTATCTGGGGCCGGTGGTCGGGCACTACACCGACTGGAACCCGCTGGTGGGCCGTCCGGGATTTTTCCCGGAGGATATCGACAGGCGTGACCCCTGGCAGTTCCGGAATATTCTGGTCAGGGATTGAGAGACCAAGAGCGCAAAAGCGGTTGAAGAATCCGTATGGCTCTGGACAGAACGAAAACAGAACAATATTGGATAGTGAATATCCGGGAAAATCCGATGTCGTTCTATTCAGTCGAGATGTGTGCAGGTGCGGGCGGTCAGGCTCTCGGGCTGGAGCGTGCCGGGTTTGAGCATACCGCACTTGTGGAAATCGAGGCTGATTTTTGCAACACTCTCCGGTTCAACAGGCCGAATTGGAATGTCCAGTGTGCTGACCTGTCGGGTTTCGACGGGCGGCCCTACAAAGGCGTTGACCTCCTTGCAGGTGGGCTTCCATGTCCTCCGTTCTCGATTGCCGGGAAGCAACTGGGTGAGCGGGACGAACGCAATCTCTTTCCTGCTGCATTGCGTCTGGTGGATGAAATCAGGCCAAAAGCCGTCATGATCGAGAATGTGCGCGGTTTCCTCGGTGCTGCTTTCGAGGAGTACCGACGGCATCTGAAGGAGCAGCTTCACAAACTTGGTTATGTGACGGAATGGCGGCTGCTGAACGCATCGGATTTTGGCGTTCCACAACTCAGGCCGCGCGTTGTCATTGTCGCCTTGCGATCTGACCTTGCCGATAATTTTGACTGGCCAGAGGCTGACAGAGGGCAGACTCCAACGGTAGGGGTTGTTCTTGCCGACCTCATGAACGCGAGGGGCTGGGCCGGATTTCGGGACTGGCAGGTCAGGGCGTCCGATATAGCGCCCACGGTGGTCGGTGGCTCGAAGAAGCATGGTGGTCCGGACCTCGGGCCCACGCGAGCCCGCAAGGCCTGGGCCGGGATGGGCGTCAACGGCATTTCGCTTGCGGAGGAAGCCCCCGATGCAGACTTTATCGGTATGCCGCGCCTGACGGTTCGGATGGTTGCCAGATTACAGGGCTTCCCGGATGATTGGCACTTCGTCGGTCGCAAGACAGCTGCCTATCGTCAGGTCGGCAACGCTTTCCCGCCACCGGTCGCAACGGCAGTGGCCCACCAGCTGACAATTGCTCTGTCCGCGAAACGACAGATGATGGTGGCCTGATGACGCGGAGCGGTTCGCAAGGCGCAAGGGCAAAACTGCGCGCTCATTTTCTGGAAAACCTTGGAAAGGTGATGGGTTCGGACGAACTCAGGGCCGTCTCGGGCGAAATCAGCGAATGGGCAAGGCGCATACGCGAACTGAGGGATGAGGAAGGCTTCCAGATTCTCACGCACAATGATCGTTCTGACCTCAAGCCCGGTCAATATCTTCTCGTGTCTGCAAAGCCGGTTCCGGCTTTTGCCCGCGCGATCTCAAAGGAAACCAGGGCGCTGGTTCTGGATCGTAATGGGTTCACCTGCCAGCAATGCGGCGCTGTCGCCGGAGAAGCTCACCCTTATGACGCAGGCCGGAAGACGCGGCTTCACATCGGCCATATCATCGACAAAAGCATGGGCGGATCGGACGAAGCCGGTAATCTGCGGGCGATATGTTCGGTCTGCAATGAAGGTTCAAAGAATCTCACGCTCGACAGGCCATCCGTGCAGAAGCTCCTGATCCAGATCCGCCGCGCCACCGGAGACGACCAGCTCAAGGTGCTGGAATGGTTGCTGACAAAGTTCCCAAATCACTCAAAAAATTAGGGAACTCACCCCCGCTCGTCGCTGATCACCTTGCCATCATTCGGCAAACTTCCGGGCTTCACCAGTTCCACCGCGCCCTTGAGCTTCATGACAGCCGCCAGCGTCTCGCCCACCTTCTCCGCCAGCCCGGCAACCGCGCCCTGCGCTTCCGCTTTCAGCACCATCACGTCCTGTTCGTTGGCGCGGGAGACCACCAGCCGCATCCGCCCCAGTTCGGGGTAGCGTCTGGCGATGGTATCAACCTGTGCGGGATCGACGAACATGCCCTTCACCTTGGTGCGCTGGTCAGCGCGGCCCATCCAGCCCGCGATGCGGCGGTTGGTGCGCCCGCAAGGGCTGGTGTCGGGCAGGAACTTCGAGAGATCACCGGTGCCGAGCCTCAGCAGCGGATATTCTTCGTTGAGGCGCGTCACCACCACTTCGCCTACCTCGCCGTCCTGAACCGGATCATTGGTGCCGGGACGAACGATCTCGACGATCAGCCCCTCGTTGCAGATCAGCCCTTGCCGCGCTGGGCTCTCATAGGCCACGACGCCAAGATCAGCCGTGGCATAGGTCTGGTAGGCATCAACACCCAGCTTCTTGACTTCGGCTTGCAGCGAGGGCGGGAAGGCCGCACCGGAGACCATGGCCTTTTTTATGCACGATAGATCAGCTTTGGCCTCCGCCGCCTTGTCAAAGAGAATTTTCAGAAAATCCGGCGTGCCGCAATAGGCGACAGGGCGGAACATCGCGATGGCCTGCAACTGCTGCTCGATGTTGCCGGGACCAGCGGGAATCACGGCGCAACCCACGGCTTGCGCGGCGGAATCCATCAGAAACCCGCCCGGGGTGAAATGATAGCTGAAGGTGTTCAGCACCACATCGCCCTTGGCAAAACCCGCTGCTACCAGCGAGCGGGCCGCGCCCCACCAGTCCATGTAGATGCCTTCGGGATCAGCGATGGGTCCGGGCGAGATGAGCAGTCGTGCGAGTTGCCCTGGCTTCACCGTCACCAGCCCGGCAAAAGGCGGGTTGGCCTGCTGCATTGCCAGCAGATCGGATTTGCGCAGCACAGGCACTTTGGCGAGGGCGGCCCTGTCCTTCAGGGCTTTGATCTCGATCCCCTTGAGCTGCTTCTTCAGTGCTGGGGCCTTGCCCTTCGCAAAGTCGAGCAGGGTCCGCAGGTCCTTGAACTGGCTCTTTTCCCGCTTCTCGGGATCGACCGTTTCAAGTTTGTCGTAGAATGCCATGCCGGCCTCCATTGAAATTGAGCGAGGCGAGATCAGATAGTGGCCAACCCCTTGGCGATCCGCTCCACCCGCTCTGCCAGCGCTGTCACGGATTCAGCCGTCTTGCGCTCGCGGTCTTCCTGCTGCCTGTCAGCAGCGGCCACGGTCTCGCGCAAGCCGACTGCAACGGTTTCTGCTTCAGCGATCTTGCGGCGCAATTCCATCACCTCGTCGGCGGAGGTGATTGCGGCCATGATGGTGAGGCGCATATCGCCGATCTCGCCGAAGGATGTGCGCATTTCCTGCACGCGCCCATCAAAATAGGTCGCAAGACCTTCCAGATGCTCTTCCTGGCCGTCCTCGCAGGCCATGCGGTAGGCCTTGCCATCGATGGTGACCGTCACCTGTCCCATGGTCAGGCGTCCTTCTCGGCGGGCGTTTGCTCCAGAGCGCCCTTGACCAGATCAATAGCGCGATCAATGCGGCCCGAAACATCGTTCTGGGTTGTTTCCAGCGCCCGTCCGCGCGCCAGCGCCTGATCCAGCAATTCAGCCAGCTTGGCACGGTCACCGCGCATCAGTCCCAGCTCGGTGGAGCGCGCCGCATCGTTGCGATCCCCGGCAAGTCGGCGAGCAGCGGCAGCATCCAGCAGATCGATTGCAGAGCCGAGCCGTTGCAGAGCGGTAACGAGAGGGAGGGTCACATCACTCATGGGGCAATCAAACCATCATCAAGCGGCGGTGAAACTCATGCGAGTCAATGTGTTATCGTCGATAGTTTAGAATCCGGGATAACGCCGCGTCAACGGTCCAACAGCCTGCATCCCCATGAAATCTCCAGATAGTCTGCGAAGAGGAATTGATAGCTGACGAAAGGAATACGCGCTTTCTCCCTGTGGACTTTTTCCATTTTGCACTGCAGCAAGAATGACAAGAATGACAAGAATGACAAGAATGGAGAGTGGGGTAATGTCCAATGGCTGACCATGTCCTCCCGGATGCACCTGCGTACAGACCACTGAACCAGCGCGTCGCACTGGTAACCGGCGCTTCTTCCGGCCTTGGGGCTCATTTTGCCAAACTGCTGGCAGCCGACCAGATCGGCACACTGGCGCTCGCGGCACGGCGCACGACCAAACTGAATGCCGTAGCCGAGGAATGCATGCGGCTGGGCGCTGGCCGACTCATCGTCCTTCCGCTGGATGTTACGGACGAGGCCAGCATCCACAATGCCTTCGCAACTATCTCCAAGGGGGAAAAGCGTCTGGATTTGCTGGTTAACAACGCAGGAATCGCCGATACATCAGCCGCGCTCGACACAACGATGCAGAATTTTGATCGTGTCATGGATGTTAACCTGCGCGGCGTCTGGGCCTGCGCGGTCGAATCCGCGAAACTGATGAAGGCATCGGGCGGTGGCGATATCGTCAATATAGCCTCGATCCTCGGCTTGCGTGTTGCCAACAATCTCGCGCCCTATGCCATTTCCAAGGCGGGTGTCGTGCAGATGACGAAGGCGCTGGCCCTGGAGTGGGCGCGATACAATATCCGGGTAAACGCGCTGGCGCCGGGCTATGTCGAGACAGAGATCAATGACGACTTCTTCAAGAGTGACGCTGGCGAGAAGCTGATCAAACGCGTCCCCATGCGTCGCATCGGTCAGTTGCAGGACCTCGATGCTCCATTCAGAGTGCTGGCGCATGGCGCATCCCGATATATGACCGGCACGATCATCACGATTGATGGTGGCCATTCCATCAATTCACTCTAGCGCGCGCTTTTCCCGACACTCGTGGTGATTTGCGGCTTGCCACCGTCGCCTGTTTTGCGGACAGATAATGTCTGACGAAGCGGATGTTGATCCGTGCGTGGCAATCTCCCGGGAGACTAGGACCAATGGCAAAGAAACCCACCAAGGCGCAGATCGAACGGCTGCGGTCCCGCGCCTGGTTCAACAATCCCGCCAACATCGACATGACCGCGATCTATATCGAGCGCACCATGAACTTCGGATTGTCACGCGATGAGTTGCAATCCGGCAGGCCGATCATCGGCATCGCCCAGACCGGCTCCGACATAGCACCGTGCAACAGGCACCATATCGAGCTCGCACCGCGCATCCGCGACGGTATCCGTGAAATGGGAGGCGTGCCCTTCGAATTTCCGATTCATCCGATCCAGGAGACCTGTAAGCGGCCAACCGCAAGCCTTGATCGCAATCTGCAATATCTCAGCCTTGTTGAAATCCTATACGGATATCCTCTGGACGCCGTCGTTCTGACGACGGGCTGCGACAAAACCACCCCAGCCCAGATCATGGCTGCAGCGACGGTGGATATCCCGGCCATCGCGCTTTCGGGTGGCCCGATGCTGAACGGCTGGCATAACGGAGAGCGCACAGGCTCCGGCACGATCCTGTGGGCCGCCCGTCAGATGCATGCGGCTGGCAAGCTGGATGACAAGGGATTTATTGATCTCATCGCCTCTTCCGCTCCCTCCGCCGGCCATTGCAACACCATGGGGACGGCCTCCACCATGAACAGCCTGGCCGAAGCGCTCGGCATGAGCTTGCCTGGCTGCGCCGCGATTCCGGCGCCGTATCGGGACCGCTACGAGATGGCGTACCATACAGGGCGGCGCATCGTGGAGATGGTCTGGGAGAACCTCACGCCATCGAAAGTGCTGACACGCGCCGCCTTCGAGAATGCGATCAAGGTCAATTCCGCCATCGGAGGCTCGACCAATGCGCCGGTCCATCTGAATGCCATCGCGCGCCACATCGGCGTGGAGTTGACCAACGATGACTGGGAGAAATTCGGCTACGATATCCCGCTGCTCGTCAACATGCAGCCCGCCGGTGAATATCTGGGCGAGGAGTATTACCGTGCGGGCGGCGTACCTGCTGTGATCGCCGAGTTGATCAAGGCAGGCAAGATCGACAAGACGCATCTGACCGTCAACGGCAAGACCTTGCACGCAAACTGCGAGGGTCGCTTCACCAACAATCCGAAGGTGATCCAGCCCTATGACAAGCCGATGCGGAAGAAGGCTGGCTTCCTCAATCTCAAGGGCAATCTCTTCGACAGTGGCATCATGAAGATGAGCGTCATCTCGGAAGAATTCCGCAAGCGCTATCTCTCCAATCCGAAAGACCCGATGGCCTTCGAGGGCAAGGCCATGGTCTTCGACGGGCCGGAGGATTATCACCACCGCATCGATGATCCCAAGCTGAAGATCGACGAGAACACGCTGCTGTTCATGCGCGGCGCAGGTCCCGTGGGTTATCCCGGCGCTGCCGAGGTCGTGAACATGCGGCCGCCGTCCTACCTCATCAAGAAGGGCATAACCTCGCTGCCCTGCATCGGGGATGGCAGGCAGTCTGGCACGTCAGGGTCGCCATCGATCCTCAACGCCTCGCCCGAGGCCGCGACCGGCGGCGGGCTGGCCCTGCTGAGATCCGGTGACAAGGTACGCATCGATCTCAAGAAGCGCACAGCTGATATCCTGATTTCAAAGGCCGAGCTTGAGAAGCGTCGTGCCGCGCTGGAAGCGGCGGGCGGCTACAAATATCCCAAGAGCCAGACGCCTTGGCAGGAGATCCAGCGTGGCATCGTCGATGAGCTGTCGAACGGTATGGTGTTGAAACCAGCGGTCAAATATCAGAAAATCCACAAGACTTTTGGTATTCCAAGGGACAATCACTGAGTCGATGAATCCTTCCCCTCAGGGGGAAGGTGGCAGGCGAAGCCTGACGGATGAGGGTGAATCCCTGGCCGTCGTGATTTGCCCTTATCCGCCCGCCAAAGGGCGGGCACCTTCTCCCGAGGGAGAAGGGGAAGGAAACACAATGCCCCGCCGTTTCCATACCCTCGATGTCTTCACGGACCACGCGCTGGCCGGAAACCCTCTTGCCGTCGTCCACGACTGCGTAGGCCTCGATACTGCACGCATGCAGGCCATCACGCGCGAGTTCAACCTCTCCGAAACCGTTTTCGTCCTGCCGCCGGATGATCCGGTGAACACGGCAAAGATCCGCATCTTCACGCCGGGCTCGGAACTTCCATTCGCGGGTCATCCCACGGTGGGGACGGCGGTGCTGCTGGCACAATTGCGTGCGCCGGAGATGGTGGGGCGCTCAGGCATCGTCATCGCGCTCGAAGAGAAGATCGGACTGGTCAAGGTGGAGGTCTCCAAGCGTCAGGACAGGGCGGCGCGGGGCGTTTTTGCCATTCCCAAACTGCCCGTGATGCTGGAGGAGCCGCAGCGTGATCCGGCCCTGATCGCGAAAGCGCTTGGCCTGACCATTGAGGATATCGAGATGGAAGGGCACGAGTGCGCGAATTTTGCTGCGGGCGTCGCCTTCACGACTGTGCCTCTCAAGAGTCTTGATGCACTGGCGCGTGCACAATCGAGCAATACGCCGGCGTTCAAGGATGCCTTCGGTGGAACAGCGACGCCGTGGTGTTATCTCTACGTTCGGACCAGCCCGCTGGCCTGGCGCACCCGCATGTTTGCTCCAACCGACGGCATTCTCGAAGATCCTGCGACAGGTGGAGCCGCAGCCGCGTTCGCCGGGACAATCATGGCTTTCGAAAAACCGGTGGATGGCCGCGACCAGCAACATATCATTATGCAGGGCGTGGAGATGGGCCGCCCGTCCGAGATCGTGCTGACGCTGGATGTGGAGCGCGGTGTCTTGCGCGAAGCCACGATTGGGGGCGGCGCGGTCATTGTTTCGGAAGGCACGATCAACCTGTGAGCAGTGCCGGAACGCAGATCACGCCTCTGGCCCGTGTGGAAGCCCGGGTAGAACCGGCAGAGTGGGATTTTGCACGGGACCAGAGCACCGAGATCGCGGCACATTGGGCGAAACAGCTCGCGGCCAAGCCAAAGATGTTCAACGGCACCGTCCTGATGCAGCACCGCTGGACGCTGGAAGACGGTGTCTATTCCACGGCCTATACGCCGGTGGATTTCGCTAGCTTCCTGTCATGGATCCATTTCGGCCAGCCAGGCAGTCCGCGCCGCAACGGCTTTGCCATGGCAGCGCTGCAAGGGAGTGACGGTGCCTTTCTGCTGGGTGTCATGGCGAGTCATACGGCCAATGCTGGCAAGATCTACTTCCCCGGCGGCACGCCTGATATGAACGACGTGACGCCGGATGGCAGGGTTGATCTGGCAGGAAGCCTGAGGCGGGAATTATTCGAGGAAACCGGTCTGACGCCGGACGAGGTGGAGATCACCGACAACTGGGTCCTCGTCACTGAAACCTACCGCGCGGCGTTCCTGAAGCCCGCCCGCTTGATCTATGACGCGGCGACAGCGCGCAAGCTCCTGCTGGAGCGTCTCGCTACGCACACCGATCAGGAACTGGCGGATTTCGCAATTGTCCGTTCGCCTGCCGATATCAACAAAGAAAAGACACCGGAATTTGCAGCGGCCTACATGCGGTGGGTCTTCGCGGGTTCGGCGTTGGCCTGACCGGCGTAAGCCCGGCTGTACAAGCCGATGTGCAGGGTTTCCGTCACCAGCGGCTCTGTGCCAAGGCCAGACAGAGGATGGCGCGTGGCTGCCACCAATGGCATGCCAAGTTTGCGTTCCACGGCTCCGGCGATATGCGCTTCAGTGGCAGGGTCAGTGGCGGATGGCCCCAACATCCACCACAGGAGGGCCTTCTCGCGGCCCTTGATAACAATCGCTCCGGCCTGAATCGCTGGCGTATCGATCACAGCCATCATGATCCGGTCATGGAGCGCAAAGCTGCGTGTGGCGGCACGCAGGAAAGCCACCCAGCGCGGATTGCCAAGGATTGACAGGCGCTTGTCGCGCTGGGCAGCGCTGTCCATGCACAGCAGCGTCTCGAGCGTTTCCCGCAAACCGGCTGGATCGCTGACCATCGTGACAACAGCTGCCCCGGGTTGTTGCATTTTCGGGCGGAAATCCAGTCCGTAGGTATGCGCGGCATTGCGATGTCTTTGTACCGGAAGCCCCATCTGCATCGCCTGATCCATCAGTATGTCATGTGTTGCGCCATCGAGCGGAATGGCAGGTACATCGACGCTGGCGAGCCTGGGACGGCGTTGTTGCAACCAGTTGAAAAAGGCTGCAACAGCGCGCTCTGCCAGTACAATGTCTCCCGAAAGCAGTGGCGCTCCGACGGGTTGCAAGGCATGTGTCCACATCGCTGCGCGGCTTTGCGCCAGCCAGCCCGCACCGAAATCGCGAGTTCGGGGAACCAGCGGAAACAATCCTGTCAGAGTGCGCATCCCGTCATGCTCCTCCCATGCGAGAGCGAACGTCGTGCCGCTGTCATCGATCAGATGGCTGCGCGCCGGGATCATGAAATCGGGTGACAGGAACGGGTTATCTTCCAGCGCGGTCGCGGCCAGCGCGCGCCAGTCCGACAGGATGCTCTCACATTGTGCCAGCGACAGGATGGTGATGGCACAGTGGCTTGGTGCCAGAGATGCCTGCAGCAGCGGCAACGGCTCATCCGGTGTGACAAGAAAGCTGTCGGTTTCGCCCATGCCCTGTCCCCGATCGCGACATTCTGGATCATTCCGGCGCAGGAAGCACCGCATGTGATCCGGATCAGGGCAGGGGAGGCCCCGGCATCCGATCCTGGCCGTTCAGAAATCAAGATCCATGCCGCGACGGCGGGGCGGGGCTGCGGTGATGGTCAACCGGCCGTGGCTTTGCAGGGTGATGATGCGATCAGCGATGCTGCGACGCAGGCGCGCCTTCTGGCTGGCCGCAGTGTCGATGGCTTCGAGCAAGGCTTCGAGCCGTTCCAGCTTCAGCGGAGTATCGCTGGCCTTGCTGGCGTGCAGCAGGGTTTCCAGCACGCGAAGGCGGATTTCCTGCGGAGTACCAGCAATGGCCTGCCAGTCGATCTGCACGACGCAATCCGTTGTCCTGACATCCGCCGCTTTCAGCACGGCGGAGGTTGCTGCTTCCAGCGCCTCATCCGCCCGTGCCGCACGCGCCGCGAGACGGTTCAGCCTTTCAGTCGTCAGGCCCTCGCCCTCCAGCGCTGTTAATACGCGGCGGATGTGCGAGCGCCCGAAGCGCTCGCTGATGTTCGACGGGTCTTCCACAAAAGGGATGTCGCGTACGTGGCACGTCGCCACCAGTCGCGCCTTCGGGATCGCCAGAAGCGGGCGGAGGTGCTGCACGTCATGCTTCAGCACCTGCGCTTGCATGCCCGAAAGGCCAGCGATGCCGCTACCAGCGATCAGGCGCATCAGCACCGTCTCCGCCTGATCATCCGCATGATGCGCAGTCAGGATATGGGCCAATCCAAGGCTCTGCGCATGCCGTGCAAGCAACACATAGCGTGCATCACGCGCGGCTTCCTGAAGGCCGGACGCAGGCTTCTCGCCCGTCCAGTGCAGCGTCACGTGTGGAATGCCCAGTCTTTCGCAGAACCCCGCAACCATCGCAGCTTCGGTGGCAGCTTCCGGCCTCAGTCCGTGATCCACCGTCGCAGCCGCAAGCTTCAGCTTTTGCGACCAAGTTGCCAGTAGTGCCAGAAGCGCCATGGAATCAGGCCCGCCTGACACCGCGATCAACAGACCGTCAGCATCAGCCAGATGGTTCGAAAAAATCGCTGCCGCCTCCGCATCGCCGAGCGGGGAATGATCCGTCGCGGCAGGCGTCTGGCTCATCCGCTGCAGCGGGCGCGCTGCAATTCGCGGGTGACGCCCTGCTTGATTGCGCCGGGCGCGGCAGGATATTTCTGCCCGTGGTTGTTCAGCACATCGCAGGCTTCCTTGGTCGCGCCCAGACCCCGCAGCGAGATGCCCAGCTTGAGTTCCGCTTCCGCAGCGCGACCGGATTTGGAATACTTCGTCGTCATGTCGACGAACTGTTCCGCCGCCTCGCGCCAGCGCTGGCGCTGGAAATAGCTATCGCCGAGCCCCATCACCGCTTCCGGCACCAGCCTGTCATTCGGCTTCGACCGCGTGAATTCGCGGAACGTGCCTTCTGCCGCTTCATACTCACCGCCCTGCAACTGCTGCTTGCCCAGATCGATCTGGCCCTTGGCCGTGGTGGGCGGCGCGGTGCTGGCGGGCTGGATGCGCTGCGGATTGAGGTCCGTCGGCTGGCGCGGATCACGCCCGATGGCGTTCTCCTGTCCCGCGATGATCTGGCCAGGATTGGTGACGACATCTGTGCCTGCCTGACGCTGCGGCCTTGGCTGCGTACCGGAACCGGGCGATCCCAGCGGTTGCGGCGTGCCAGCGGCCTGCGGGTTGGCGTTGGGATCAAAGGCATCGCTGCGCTGACCGCGTGGTGGCTGGCCCGCCGGTGCGGGTGCAGCACCGGGCTGCGGCCTTGCTCCGCCCATTTCCTTGAAGCGGAAATCCGTATCGCTCTGGAAACGCTTCAATTGCTCTTCGAGTCTGCGGTTCTGGTTCTGCGCCTGCTCGACCTGCCCGTTGAGCTGGCGGATGAGATTCTCCATCCGGTCGAGGCGCAGCATCAGTTCGGCGGCATCCTGCGCATGCGCCGGGAGAGCTGTAGCAATGGCGAGCGCCGCTACACCCAGCGAGAAAGTCTTGATCAAGCGTGAAAGCATCATGGTTTCAGTCTCTTACCTGATTTGCCTTTGTCAGCAAACCTTGTTTTTACTGTGACATGGCGGTTTTGAACGCGCAGTGAATGCTGAAGCCATCTGTTTACGCTGGTCAAGGGAACCGAAATTAGTTACAAACGCAACTAATTTTAATTCAGGGAGCGCCCCATGAACAAGCACGTCACGCCCGCTTTACGGGGCAAGCCCGAAGCTCTGTCCGTCACCGACACGCGCTATATGTCCGGTTTCGGCAACAGCTTCGAGACGGAGACATTGCCCGGTGCCTTGCCGGTTGGTCGCAATTCGCCGCAACGCCCGGCTTATGGGCTTTATGCCGAGCAGCTTTCGGGGTCGCCTTTTACGGCTCCGCAGGCCACCAACCAGCGCTCGTGGCTCTACCGCATACGCCCCACGGTGAAGCACACGCGCAAGTTCCAGAAGGTGGATCGCGGCCTGATCCGCACCGGCGGGCTCGACCGTGACGAACACGACATGCCCATCGGTCAGCTCCGCTGGGACCCGATTCCATTGCCGAAAAAGAAGCTCTCCTTCGTGGAAGGGCTCGCCACCATCACCGTGGCTGGCGATGCGGATTCGCAAGCGGGCATGGCGGCGCATATCGCCATGGTGACGCGCTCCATGGTGGATGAATATGTCTTCAACGCCGATGGCGAACTGATGATTGTGCCGCAGGAAGGCGCGCTGCGCTTCTGCACGGAATTTGGCGTGATCGATGCCATTCCGGGCGAGATCGTCATCATCCCGCGTGGCGTCATCTTTCGCGTGGAACTGCTGGGCGGTTCCGCGCGTGCCTATGTCTGCGAGAACTACGGCGGCGCGCTCACCCTGCCGGATCGCGGCCCTATCGGCGCGAACTGTCTGGCCAATCCGCGCGATTTCCTCACGCCCGTCGCGGCTTACGAGGACAAGGAGGGCAAGGCGCTGCTGCATGTGAAATGGGGCGGGCAGCTCTACGCCACCGAGATCGCACAATCGCCGCTGGATGTGGTGGCGTGGCACGGCAACTACGCGCCCTACAAGTATGATCTGCGCACCTTCTCGCCCGTTGGCGCTATCGGTTTCGACCACCCCGATCCCTCTATTTTTACCGTGATGACCTCACCGTCCGGCGAACCCGGCACGGCGAATATCGATTTCGTCATCTTCCCCGAGCGCTGGATGGTGGCCGAGAACACCTTCCGCCCACCGTGGTATCACCGCAACATCATGAGCGAGTTCATGGGGCTGATCTACGGTGTCTATGACGCCAAACCCGAAGGTTTCGTGCCGGGCGGCTTCAGCCTGCACAACATGATGCTGCCGCACGGGCCGGATGCTCCTGCCTACGAGAAGGCGAGTACGGTTGAACTCAAGCCTCACAAGCTGACCGGCACCATGGCCTTCATGTTTGAGACCCGGATGCCGCAGCGCGTGACGAAATACGCCGCGGGGCTGGCGGGTCTGCAACACGATTATATCGACTGCTGGGCGAACATGAAAAAGCGGTTTGATCCCACAAAACGCGAGGTCTGGTGAGTTCTTTCTCGCCAAAACACCCCTGACTCCCACAAACGCGCGAGAGCGGGCATCGTGAAAACGTCCGGGTGCAAGCACAGCCTGCCACAGAGTCATTGCGCTCTCTCGGCAGCCTGCTAGCTTGTCCTGGATTGCCATGATCCCGCCGCGATGTTGCTCTGATCTGTGAACATCGCTGTCTCGGGACCGGTTGACGGGGGTTTTTCATGATGATGTTTTCGCGCAGGCTTGCATTCGCCGCCACGCTGTTGCTCGGCCTTTCCGCCGGTCATGCTTACGCCCAGAAAGCTTTCATCCGGGATGATCTCGCGGCCAGCGGTGTCAGTCTCGAAGAGCGGTTGAAGCGCGAGATTTCGCTCTCTGGCGCGGTCGATGCCCGGGCGCTTATCCGTCAGGCGGAAGCGCTGCTCGCCCGCAACGAGGCGCGGCGCGCTTTGCCCCTTGCCAATCAGGCCGTCATCGCCGATCCGCGCTCACCCGAGGGCTGGCGGCTGATGTCGCGCGTCGCCCGCGCCATCGATCCGAAGGATTACCGCGAGCGGTATGAGTTGCAGGAGCGCGCGCTGACGGCGGCCTATATCGCCTACCAGCGCTCGGGTTCTAAGCCGGACGAGGCATCATCACTGCGCAATCTCGCCGCTGTCTTCGAATCCCGCGAGATGTGGCGTCCGGCACTCACCACCTATCGCCTCAGCCTCGACGCACAGGACAATGCCGAGGCCCGCAAATCCTATGAAGAACTGCGCGAGAAGCGCGGCTTCCGCGTGACCGAGAACAAGACCGACGCGGATTCAGCCACGCCGCGCGCCTGCTTCACCTTTTCGGAGCCGCTGGCGCGCGGCCGCGTTGATTTCGCGCCCTATGTTGCGGTGACC
The DNA here is from genome assembly GCA_031431475.1 of Hyphomicrobiales bacterium. Lineage (GTDB taxonomy): Bacteria > Pseudomonadota > Alphaproteobacteria > Rhizobiales > Beijerinckiaceae > JADCCX01. The sequence continues at coordinate 24,882 of JANPDL010000027.1, read as the reverse complement.
GGCGCGCGTTCCGATACTGCTGTAACGGCGGAGGATTCGCAGATTTGCGTCGAGGGCCTTCGCCACGGCGAGCGCTACGGCATCATTTTGCGCCAGGGCATCCCCTCCACCATCCCCGGCGAAGTCTTGCAGAAGAATGCGGATTACGAGGTCTATGTTCGGGATCGCACGCCGTCCGTGCGCTTCACAGGCAAGAACTATGTCCTGCCCCGCACGGGCCAGCAGGGCCTGCCGCTGGTCTCTGTCAACACGGCCAAAGTGGGTCTCGATATCGTCCGTGTCGGCGATCGCAACCTGATCAACACGGTACATGGCTCCGACTTCATGAATGAGGTCTCCCGCTCCGAGGTCCGGGAACTGTCGGACAACAAGGGCCAGAAGGTCTGGTCCGGCACCATGGACATCAAGTCCGACCAGAACAAGGACGTGACAACGGCTTTCCCGGTGACGGAGGCTCTCGGCAAATTGCAGCCCGGCGTTTATCTTATGGTGGCGCGCGCGCTCTCGGGCAACAGCGAGTCAACTGCACCTCGCGCGGCTGATGACGATGATGATTCGGATGCAGGCAGCTCCAGCGCCCAGTGGTTCGTGGTTTCCGACCTCGGCCTCACCAGCTTCTCGTCGACTGAAGGCGTGCATGTGCTCGTGCGCTCGCTCGCCGATGCCGCGCCCGTCCGCAATGTCGAGGTGCAGTTGCTAGCGAAGAGCAACGAGATTCTGGGTACTGCGACGACAGACGCCAACGGTCAGGCGCGATTCGATGGCGGCCTCGCCCGCGGCAAGGGCGGTCTGGCGCCGGGCCTGATCACGGCGCGGATCGGCGAGGACTATGGCTTCCTCGATCTCAAGCAATCCGCCTTCGATCTCACGGATCGCGGCGTCAAGGGCCGCATTGCACCAGAAGGACTGGATGCGTTCCTCTATGCCGAGCGCGGCGTCTATCGCTCGGGCGAAACCGTCTTCCTCACGGCATTGTCGCGCGATTCCAAAGGCATCGCCATCGCTGGCCTGCCGCTGACTCTGGTCGTCAAGCGTCCGGATGGCGTGGAGTACCGCCGTCAGGCCGTCGAGGATCAGGGCGGCGGTGGCCGCGCGTTTTCGATCCCGCTGGTCGGCGGTGCATCGACCGGCACCTGGCGCGTGCAGGCCTATGCCGACCCCAAGGGTGATGCCATTGGCGAAACCACCTTCCTCGTCGAGGATTATGTGCCAGAACGGCTTGACGCCGATGTGAAGGCCAAACGCACCGCCCTGCGCTCGGGAGAACCCGCCGAGATCGATGTGGAAGCGCGCTATCTCTACGGCGCACCGGGCGCTGATCTCGAGGTTGGCGGCACCGTCACGGTACGCGCCGCCGCCGAGCACGCGATCCCCGGTCTCAAGGGATACAAGATCGGTCTCACGGACGAGAGCGTGGAGGCCGTCAAGAACGACTTCGAGGAGAAAGCCACGACCGACGCGCGCGGCAAGGCCAGCCTCGGCATCACGCTGACTGAACCCGAGACGACGCTGCCGCTTGAAGCCGAGATCGCGTTGACGATTTCCGAGAACGGCGGGCGCGGCATCAACCGCGTCGTCACGCTGCCAATCCTGCCCAAGGGCAATGTCGTCGGTGTGAAGGCGCTGTTTGAGGATGGCACCCTGGGCGATGGCCAGACCGCCACCTTCGATGTGGTGATGGCGACTGGTGAAGGCCGCCGCCTTGCACGCCCCGGCCTCAAATGGACATTGTCGCGCGTGCAGCGCAGCTACCAGTGGTTCTTCCAGGACGGTCGCTGGAACTACGAGGCCGTCAAGCGCACGCGTCGCATTTCCGATGGCGAGATCGCGGTGACGGCGGACAACCCCGCCCGCATCGAGGCCAAGGTCGGCTGGGGTACCTACCGGCTCGATGTCCGCGCCGAAGGCGGTGACAGCGCCGAGACGTCGATCAATTTCGATGTGGGCTATGTGGCAGAAGCCAAGGCCGATACACCCGATGTGCTGGAGGTGAGCCTCGACAAATCGGCCTATGCCGACGGCGATACCATGCAGGTGCGGCTCGCGCCGCGCTTCGCAGGCAAGGCGACCATCGCCGTCATCGGCGACCGCGTGCACACGTTGCAAACCGTTGACTTGCCCGAAGGTGGCGCGACTGTGCCGGTGCGCATCACCGGAAACTGGGGTGCTTCGGCCTATGTCGTCGCCCTCGCGCACCGTCCGCTGGATACCCGCGCCCAGCGCATGCCGGGCCGCGCCATCGGCGTCTCGTGGTTCTCTATCGGCAAGGAGGTCCGCACGCTGAAGGTTGAAACCGGTGCTCCCCAGATGATCCGCCCGCGCGGCAAGCTGGAATTGCCCATCAAGGTCAGCGGTCTGGCAGCGGGCGAGGAGGCCCATGTCACGGTTGCTGCTGTCGATATCGGCATCCTGAATCTGACAAAATACCAGCTGCCGAACCCCACCGAGCATTACTTCGGCCAGCGCCAGCTTTCAGGCGAGTTGCGCGATCTCTACGGTTTCCTGATCGACGGCATGCAAGGCACCAAGGGTGCGTTCCGTTCCGGTGGCGATGCCGCCGCCACGAACAATGCGGCGGACAAGCCGACGCAAGAGCCCTTCGCCCGCTATTCCGGTGTGGTGAAAGTGGGTGCTGACGGCACCGCGAGGGTGAGCTTCGATGTCCCCGCCTTCAACGGTGGTGCGCGCGTGATGGCGGTGGCCTGGACGAAATCACAGGTCGGGCAGGCATCGTCCGACGTCTTCATCCGTGATCCGATCGTGGCGCAGGCGACACTACCGCGCTTCCTCGCTGTGGGTGATCGTTCACGCTTCCACGTCGAGATCAACAATGTGGAAGGGGAAGCCGGTGACTACAATCTCGATGTCGATGTGAAGGGTCCGGTGACCGTGGCAACAGAGGCCGCGCGCCGCACCTTCCGCCTCGCCAAGGGGCAGAAGACGCAGGTGACCATTCCGGTAACCTCAGCCGGGCTCGGCACCGCCAGCTTCGGCCTGCGGATCACCGGCGGCGGGCATGACCTGTCGCAGGAAGTTCGCGTCCGCGTGCTTCCCACCAATCAGGCCATCGCCAACCGGACAACTCGGCCCATCCCCGGCGGCGGCAGCATCACGCTGTCCAGCGATCTGCTGAATGACATGGTGCCGGGTTCTGGCAGCGTCGCGGTCACGGTCTCGCCTTTCGCGGCGCTGGATGTGGCGGCGCTGTTGAAAGCGCTCGACCGCTATCCCTATGGCTGCACCGAGCAGACCGTGAGCCGCGCGCTGCCGCTGCTCTACGTCAACAAGCTCGCCAGCATCGAGCATCTCGCGCTGGATGAGTCGGCTGAAACACGCGTGCAATCTGCCATCGAGAAGGTGCTGTCGCGGCAAGGCTCCAATGGCTCCTTCGGCCTCTGGAGCGTCGGCGGCGAGGACCTCTGGCTGGATGCCTTCGTCACGGACTTCCTGACGCGGTCGCGTGAGGCCGGTCGGGCTATCCCGGCGGTCGCCTTTAATCTGGCGCTGGACCGGCTGCGCAATCAGGTCGTCAACACCGGCAACATCCGGGCCGAGGAAGCTTCCGGTGTTGCCTATGCGCTCTATGTGCTGGCCCGCAACGGCAGGCCGATCATGGGGGATCTGCGCTACCTCAGCGACAACAAGCTGAAGGAGTTCAACTCACCCATGGCCAAGGGCCATCTTGGCGCGGCGCTCGCCCTGCTGGGGGATCGCGGTCGTTCGCGCAATGCCTTCGGCGAGGCCGTGACAACACTGGCTGCGGCGCAGACCGATATCTTCTCGCGGCCCGACTATGGCTCGAAACTGCGCGATGGCAGCGGTTTGCTGGCGCTGTTGGCCGAAGCCAGTGCCGAGCGATCCGATCTTGTCCGCGTTTCGACCGAAGTGGAAACAGCCCGCAACAACGTGCGCTTTTCCTCCACGCAGGAACAGACCTGGATGGTGATGGCGGCTCAGGCACTGGCCAAGGAGGCCGAGAACTTCCAGCTTGTCGTCGATGGCACGCCGCGCACCGGCGCTCTCTACCGCACCTGGCGGGAGGCTGATCTGGAGGCGAAATCCGTCACGATCACCAACCCCGGCCAGAATGCGGCACGGGCGATCATTACGGTCTCTGGTGCCCCTATCGAGCCGCTTCCGGCGCTGGATCAGGGCTTCAAAATCGAGCGTGCGATCTACTCCATGAAAGGCAAGCCGGTGGCGTGGGCCGAACTGAAACAGAACGAGCGCTATGTCGTGCATCTCAAGATGACTGAGCCCAAGGCCAACTACGGCAAGGTGCTGGTAGTCGATCCGCTGCCTGCGGGCCTCGAGATCGAGAATCCGAACCTGACGGAAGGGGCCACAGCGGAGGATCTCGCTTTCACCAAGAGCGATCTGACGCCGGTCCACATGGAAGCACGCGACGATCGCTACGTGGCGGCCTTTGATCGGCTTTCATCGCAGAAGCCCGAGTTCAGCGTGGCGTATGTCGTGCGCGCCGTGACCCCGGGGCGTTACGTGCATCCCGGTGCCGCGGTGGAAGACATGTACCGGCCTGACCGGTTCGGACGCAGTGCGTCCGGCACGGTCGAGGTGTTGTCGGCGCGATGAGGGGCACAGCTGCCCCTTCCTTCTCCCTCGGGAGAAGGTGTCATGCGGAGCATGACGGATGAGGGCAAACCACGAAGGTCAGGGATTCACCCTCATCCGGTCGGCATCCGCCGACCACCTTCCCCCAAGGGGGAAGGGAAGGCACCTGCGCGTTTTACTCCTCGCGACGCTGGCCATCCTCATCGCCCCCATCCTCGCACTCACCCTAACCTGGCTCCGTCTCCCAGCGCTCGATCTCGCCCACACCGCCGAACGCTCGCCCATCGTGCTTGACCGCAACGGTCAACTTTTGCGCGCCTTCACCATGCAGGACGGCCGCTGGCGCATGCCGACGACTGTGGCCGATGTCGATCCGCGCTATGTGTCGATGCTGCTCGCCTTCGAGGACAAGCGCTTCCGCGCCCATCACGGCATTGATCCTCTGGCCGTGCTGCGCGCGGCAGGGCAATCGTTGCGCCATGGCCGTGTTGTGTCGGGCGGATCGACAATCACCATGCAGGTCGCGCGGCTGATCGAGCCCCGGCCCGAACGCTCAGCCTCCGCCAAGCTGCGCCAGATGGTCCGTGCCATTGAACTGGAGCGGACATTCTCCAAGGACGAGATCCTTTCGCTCTATCTCTCGCTTGCCCCGTTCGGCGGCAATATCGAGGGCATCAGAGCGGCGAGTTTCGCCTATTTTGGCAAGGATGCGCGGCGGCTTGCGCATGCAGAGGCCGCGACACTGGTGGCGCTGCCGCAGTCACCCGAAGGGCGCCGCCCCGACCGTTTCGCGGATCGCGCTATCCGAGGCCGCAACCGCGTGCTTACTGTCGCGGCAAAAACGGGCGTGATCCCTGAGGGCGAACGTCAGCATGCACTCGGCGAGGCGATGCCAACCGCCCGCAAACCCTTCCCCATGCTTGCGGCACACGCCGCAGAGGCCGTGTTGCGTGACTACCCGCAGGAACGCATCCATCGGCTCACCATTGATGCGGGATGGCAGGTGATGCTGGAAGGTCTGGCGAAAGAACGCGCCGAACAGCTTGGCCCCAAGTTGTCCACGGCTATCGTCGTGGTCGAACATGCCACCGGCGCGATCCGCGCCAGTGTTGGCGGAGCCGGCTATTTCGCGGATGAGCGCGCGGGTGCCATGGATCTGACGCAGGCCCTGCGCTCGCCCGGCTCTGCGCTCAAGCCTTTCATCTACGCCATGGCATTCGAGGAGGGCATCGCGCATCCGTCAACGGTTTTGGAGGATCGCCCGCACCGCTACGGACTCTATGCGCCGGAGAATTTTGACCAGACGTTTCAGGGCACGGTCATCGCGAAAAAGGCGCTGCAACTCTCGCTGAATGTACCTGCCGTGGACTTGCTGTCTGCCGTCGGTCCGCAGCGCTTTGTCTCGCGCATGCGCAGCATCGGTGCGGGCATCGCCCTGCCGCCGGAAGGCGCTCCGGGGCTCGCCATCGGCCTTGGCGGCGTGGGCATCACCTTGCGCGACCTGACCCGGCTCTATGCGGGCCTCGCGCGGGGAGGGGAGGCGACGCCATTGCAGATGCTGCTGGGCCGCCCCGCTACCGAAGAGCAGTTCGCCCGCATCGTCGAGCCGGTTCCAGCATGGTATGTGGCGGATGCGCTGCTGGGTGCACAGCCACCGCTGAATGCACAGGCCAATCGCATCGCCTACAAGACCGGGACATCCTACGGCTATCGCGACGCTTGGTCCGTCGGTTTCGACCGCAAGCATACAATCGGTGTCTGGGCGGGCCGTGCCGATAATGCCGCGGTGCCTGGCCTTGTGGGGCGTCTCGTGGCTGCGCCGGTTCTCTTCGATGCCTTCTCGCGCATTGGCACCGAGCCCGGCATTGGGCCAAAACCTGCTGATGCCATCATCGCAAGCACCCATGACCTGCCATTGCCGCTGCGGCATATGCGTCGCGATCTCCCCAAGAATACGCTGGCTATCGCTTCCGCCAGCCTGAAGCTCGCCTTCCCGTCGGATGGCGCGCGCATCGAGATACTGCCTGGTGCGGAAGAAACCGCCCTCGCGCTCAAGATCACGGGCGGCAAGCCGCCGTTCACGGCCTATATGAATGGTCGCCCTGTCGCGGCTTCCGCAACACGCCGCACCTTGCATGTGACGCCGGATGGCGCGGGCTTCACGCGGATCTCGATTGTCGATGGTACGGGAGAAACGGACAGCGTGACGGTCCGGTTGCAGTAGGCATGTGCGTTTCTCGAGGCTCGCCAAGAGGCGAGCACCTCGAAATGAGGGGTCCAGTGCCTCGCACAAATCTCCTCATTTCGAGGTGCGAGCGCCTTGGCGAGCCTCGAGAAACGCACATGCCTACTGCAACCCCTTGCAAAACCGCAACCAACTCGCCTAATCCTTGCTCATGGGCGGCACATCACACAATCATTCCCACGGTCCCGACGGCCCCTGGAACGACATGGAACTGCGCGTCAAGGCGCTGGAGACCATTCTCACCGAGAAGGGCTATATCGATCCCGCCGCACTTGAAGTGCTGATCGAGACCTACGAGCACAAGATTGGCCCAAAAAACGGTGCGCGCGTGGTGGCCCGGGCCTGGACCAACCCTGCGTATCTCGAGCGCCTGCGTGACAATGCGACCGATGCGATCAGCGAACTCGGCTATACCGGGCGTCAGGGCGAGCATATGCGCGTGGTCGAGAATACCGACGAGGTGCATAACCTCGTGGTCTGCACGCTCTGCTCCTGCTACCCGTGGAGCGTACTGGGCCTGCCGCCGGTGTGGTATAAATCCGCGCCCTATCGGTCCCGCGCCGTCATCGATCCGCGCGGCGTGCTGAAAGACTTCGGCGTGGAGCTTCCGCTAGCCACAAAAATCCGCGTCTGGGATTCGACCGCCGAGATGCGCTATCTTGTCATCCCGCGCCGCCCTGATGGCACTGAAGGCCTGAGCGACGAGGTGCTGGCGGCGCTTGTCACGCGCGATTCGATGATCGGCACCGGCTTGGCGCTGGCGCCGGGAACGACGGCATGAACGGCCCGCAGGACCTTGGCGGGCAGATGGGCCATGGCCCAGTGACGCCCGAGCCGAATGAGCCCCTGTTCCATGCACCATGGGAAAAGCGCGCGCTGGCGTTGACGCTCGCCATGGGAGCTTGTGGTGCCTGGACTATCGACACCTCGCGCCACGCCCGCGAGTCACTCCCGCCCGTGATCTATCTGTCCTCGAGCTATTACGAGATCTGGATTCGGGCGCTGGAGCGGCTGCTGGTCGCCCATGGTCTCGTCAGCGAGACGGAACTTGAAACGGGCTATTCGCTTGGCACGGGCATCCATGTGAAGCGTGTTTTGAAGGCAGCGGATGTGGCGGATGTGCTGGCCGCCGGCTCACCCTATGACCGGCCCTGTGCCGATCCTCCCGCGTTCAAGCCGGGTGATCGCGTCCACACCCGCAATGATCATATGCTGACGCATACGCGCCTGCCGCGCTATGCAACGGGCTGTATTGGTGAAGTCGTGGAAAACCACGGCGCTTTCGTCCTGCCCGATACCAATGCCCATGGCGGAGGCGAGAGCCCGACCTGGTGCTATTCCATCCGTTTCAGGGCAGAAGACCTCTGGGGCAAGGGCGCGGAGCCGGGCTCCGAGGTGATGGTCGATTGCTGGGAGCCTTATCTCGAAATGGCCACGGTCCGAAAGAAGAAGCGATGAGCCTCAGCGCGCTGCCGTCTGATATTCCGGAGTTGCGGCTGGAAGATCTGGATGGCGACGAAGCCGCCTTCAAGGCCCCATGGGAAGCGCAGGCCTTCGCCATGGCCGTGATGCTGCACCAACGCGGCGTGTTCACCTGGAGCGAATGGGCGGAAACGCTGTCAGCCGAGATAAGCCGGGCGCAAACGCTGGGCGATCCCGACACCGGACGCACCTACTATCGCCACTGGCTGAACGCGCTGGAGAAGCTTGTTGTCGCCAAGGGCGTGACCAGTGCGGGCATGCTCGGCGTGCTGCGCGACCAGTGGGATGTTGCCGCGCGGGAAACACCGCATGGCGAACCTGTGCTGCTCAAGGCGTAGAGAAGCTGGCGTCAGTTTGCTGCCGTAACGCCCGCAGCCTTGATTACCGGCACCCATTTGTCGATCTCGGCACGGACATGGGCGGCCAGGGCCTCCGATGTCTGGCCGCTGTCGCCAGCAATCTCGCAGCCCAGATCGAGCAGGCGTTTGCGCACATTCGCGTCGGTCAGCGCTGCCCGGCCGGCAGCGTTCAGTTTGTCCACGATGTCCTTTGGCGTATCCTTCGGCGCGAAGATGGCGTTCCATCCAACGGCCTGAAAAGCGGGCAATCCGGCTTCCGCGCTGGTCGGCACGTCCTTCGCAACTTCGATGCGTTTTGGTGTCGCTACCACATAGGTCTTGAGGCTGGCGAGCTGCGGCACGATGCCGACGGTCTGGTCGCAGACGTAATCGAGCTGCTTGCCCTGAAGCGCCTGCATAGCCGGACCGGAGCCCCTGAACGGCACCTGCTGCACCGGCGCACCGATGAGGTGATGGAAGAAGATGCAGGTGAGATGCGAGGTCGAGCCGATGCCGCCGTGGCCATAATTGTACTTCGCCGGGTTGGCCTTCACGAGAGCGATCAACTCCTGCAGCGTATTGGCGGGAAAGTCCTTGTGCGCAGAGATCAGCATGGGCGTGCCCGCCGCGTTGATAACGGGCGCAAAGTCGGTGCGCGGGTCATAGGCTAACTGCGGATAGAGCCCGACCGAGGCTGAATGGGTGCCCAGATTACCCATCAGGATCGTGTAGCCATCCGGTGTGCTGCGCGCGACGCGCAGCGATCCCGTCGTGCCGCCCGCACCCGCCACATTTTCGACCACGATGTTCTGGCCCAGCGTCCTGCCCATGTGATCGGCCATGATGCGCGCGATCACGTCGGTGGGTCCACCTGCCGCAAAGGGCACCACCATGGTGATCAGGCGGTTGGGGTAGGTCTGCGCTGTCGCGGGGGCCGCCAGCAGAACAATCGCCAGCAGCGGCGTGACCAGCGCAGCCAGAAACCGGTCAATAACTCTCGGCATGACAGACATTCTTTCCTCCCCGTAACCTTCGTTTCGCAGCCTTTATGCAGCGCGATTTCCAATAGGCTTTGATAGTGTGCATCATTGCTGGCGATACCGGAAGTGCTGAGATATGAGCCAGGCAGAGCCGGATTACAGCACAACGGGAGCAGCAGCCTGCCATGAAAACCTACCGCATTGCAGCCATCCCCGGTGACGGCATCGGAACGGAAGTCATTGCTGCGGGTGTCGAGGTACTGGAGGCATTGGCCGCGCGTGACGGTGGCTTCGGCCTGGCCTTCGATCACTTTGACTGGGGTGGAGAATACTACAAGCTCTATGGTCGCATGATGCCGACGGATGGCCGGGACATGATCCGCAACCACGATGCTATCCTGTTCGGCTCTGCCGGACATCCCGATATTCCCGATCACATCACACTCTGGGGCCTGCGTCTCGCGATCTGCCAGCCGTTTGATCAATATGCCAACGTGCGGCCCACGCGCATCCTGCCCGGCATTACCAGCCCGCTCCGCAATGTCTCGGGGCCGGAGCTCGACTGGGTGATCGTGCGCGAAAACTCGGAAGGCGAGTATTCCGGTGTTGGCGGTCGCGTGCATCAGGGCCATCCGGAGGAGGTCGCCACCGACGTGTCCATGATGACCCGCGCCGGTGTGACACGCATCATGCGCTTTGCTTTCAGGCTGGCGCAATCACGCCCGCGCAAGCTGCTGACCGTGGTGACAAAATCCAACGCGCAGCGCCACGCCATGGTGATGTGGGACGAGATCGCCGCTGAAGTGGCGAAGGAATTTCCGGACGTCAGCAGCGACAAGATGCTGGTTGATGCCATGACAATGCGCATGACCCTCAAGCCACAGACGCTGGACACCATCGTCGCCACCAACCTGCATGCCGATATCCTGTCCGACCTGGCCGCAGCGCTGGCGGGATCGCTCGGCATCGCGCCGACGGCCAATCTCAACCCGGAGCGCAAATTCCCGTCCATGTTCGAGCCGATCCACGGTTCGGCCTTCGACATCATGGGCAAGGGCATTGCCAACCCGGTCGGTACGTTCTGGTCAGCGGTGATGATGCTGGAGCATCTGGGCGAGCCCGCTGCCGCTGCACGGCTGATGCGCGCCATAGAGCGCGTGACGGGCGATGCAGCGCTGCACACGCCGGATCTGGGCGGTAAGGCGAACACGCGGCAGGTGACTGATGCGGTGATCGGGGCGATCCGCGTGGACAATGCGTGATGCAATTCCGCTCCTGATGCGCTGCTTCAGACCCGTATTCTGGCCACCAGTTCAGGCAGTGTCAGGCAACCCGGCCCAGTGACCATCATGGCGATAAGCCCCCCGGCCATCGCCAGGTTTTTCTCGAAGTGCAGCAACTGATTGGCTTCGCTGAACTTCATGTGAAAGACGACTGCCGTGCCGATGCAGAAGAGGGCCAGAATGCCCGACGCCAACCGTGTGCCAACCCCAACGGCCAATGCGAGACCGGAGCCAAGTTCTACAACAATGGCCAGAGGCAACAGCACCTCAGGCAGGCCGAATGCGACTGTATAGGCTACCGCCGCCTCATATTTTCCGATTTTGACGATCGCTTCGTGCAGAAAGATTGTTGCAATCAGCATCCGGCTTACGAGCAGGATGAATGGTTCAGCCTTCGGCCAGGGGAACGCAGAGGTCATGAATGCGCCGGTCACGTCAGCTCGCCTTCGGTTTCGTGACCGCAGCAACGGCCTTCTCCAGATCCTCGCGCTCCTCGCAACCCGCCGGGCACAGTTTGACCAGCCGGGCGAGATTGCCGTTTGCCTTGTTGATATCGCCGAGCTGGATGAACATCTCGCCCTGATACTCAAGAGCGCCCTTGTGATCCGGGTCGAAGTCGAGCGCCTTGGCGTAATAGGTTGCGGCCTCTTTCATCTCTCCGGATTTTCGGTGGCTGAAGCCCAGCAGATTGTACACATCCGCATGCTGATGGGACTGGAGCATCGGCGTCAGCTCGGCAATGGCTGCCCTGAAATCCTGCGCCTTGATCTTGATGCGCACCGAAGTGAGGTCGGGAGACGTCTTCGTCGGCACCGTATCGACGGCGAATGCACCGGTTGAAAAGAGCATCGAAGCGGCGAAGACGATTGCCTTGAGGGTTGTCCTGGTCATGATTGTTCTCCTGGTGGTGAGTTGCGTGTGTCGGAATGAGCGGGATGCGACGATGGAGGACGTGCCGTTTTTTGCTGGGTTCACACCGGGGACGAGACCAGCGCATAGCCCGCGCCGTCCCGGACAAGCGTGCCTGCGCCGGGCCATGGAAAATGATATCCGGAGACAAGAATTTTGTCGGCAACCAGCCGGTCTGCCAGTTTGCGGCGCGACATTTCGGCGAGTGGCCCGTCCTGATCGAATGCGCCTTGCCAATGGGGTGTCTTCAGCGACATGGCCGGCTGGTAGAATGTGTCACCCGAGAAGATCATCTGGGCATTGCCTGATGAGAGATGAAACGCGATATGACCGGGCGTATGGCCGGGCGTCGACACGGAGCTGATCCCTGCCACAATCTCGCGTTCTCCTTCGATCTGCCGGACGTTTTTCCAGTTCGGCAACGTCGCCTGAATGCGCCTAGCCAGCGGCTTGCGGGCCTCGGGCAGCTTCTCGATGACCGCCGAATCAGTCCAGAATCGATATTCAGCAGCGGATACGATGATCTCCGCCGCCGGATAGATCTGGGCATTGGTGTCTTTCTCCATGATGCCGAAGAGATGGTCCGGGTGGAAATGCGAGATCATCACCTTGGTTATGCGCGCTGGATCGATGCCGGCGGCGGCCATGTTCTCCCGCAGCTTGCCTGCAGACGGTTGAACCTGGCCGCCGGTTCCCGAGTCGAACAGGATCAGATCGCGGCCCGTGTTGACGACAAGCGGCATGAAGGGAATCGAGACGAATTCATCCGTCAGGCCAGCCGCTTTCATCGCCGCTTTCACCTCGTCGATGCTGGCGTTCTTGATGAACGCCAGATCATGTGGCTTCTCCCATATGCCATCATAGATGGTGGTGCATTCGAAGGAGCCGACCTTGTAGGTATGGAAGGGCTTGGACGGTCCCGGCGTCTTCTGGGCGAATGCGGGGTCAATGACGAGGCGGGACGAAACGCCGAAGGCGGCGGCGAGACTGGCGCCAGCCATGAGGCTGCGACGGGAAAGGTCTGTCATGGGGCAATCCTTTTGCGTAAGGTCTGGTGAAGATAGCACCGGCAGTGAGTGCCACTGCCATTCTCGACAAGACCCGATAACGCCCCGTTTTATTCCCTCTCAATTCAGTATTTCTCGTTGTGTTGCCGCCGTCGGGAATAAAACCGAAGGCTCCGGAGTCCTTGCATCGTGAGGTGAAGTGCGCATGTGGTCGCAGGATGGATGACAGGGCGACATTTGAACGTCTGGCGCTGGTCCACATGGATGCGGCGTTCAATCTTGCGTTCGCCCTTTTGCGCGTCCGGGCCGATGCGGAAGATGCGGTCCAGAACTCTTATCTCAGGGCCTATCGCGCTTTTCATCAGCTGCAGGGCGAAAGCATCAAGCCCTGGCTGCTGACCATCGTGCGCAATGTCTGCTACCGGCACCTGCAGGAACGCCGCCGCGGCGGGAATGTGATCTCGCTCGACGAAAGTCTTGGCGGCCGGTCAGGTCTTGCCGCGATTGAGGCCGAACTGGCGATAGCGCAGCCTTCGCCGGAAGCTGCCGCGATTCACGCGTCGGAGCATGCCATTCTGTCCGAAGCCATCGGTGCGTTGCCGCCCGCCTTCCGTGAGGTGATCATCTTGCGTGAGATCGAGGAATTCTCCTACCGCGAGGTTGCTGACATCATCGGTGCTCCGGTCGGCACGGTGATGTCGCGGTTGTCGCGCGCCCGCAGTGAACTCAGAAGCCTCATGATGAAACGCATGAACCGGGACGACAAGAATGCAATGTGATCGTGTGCAGGAACTGCTGGGTGCCTATCGGGATGGCGAGCTATCCGCCGATGAGCGACGGGCTGTTTTGGCCCATCTTGATCAATGCAAGGCGTGCAGCGCGCTCATGGCCACCGATGACCGCATCGGTCAAGCGCTGAAGGCCCGGGGCAGAACCACCGCGCCGCCTGCGCTTGCACAACGCATCAGAGCGGAGCTTGACAGGCACGACAATCGGCAGCTTACGACCACTGCGACAAACCGGTTCATGTCAGGCGACAGTCCTTTCCGGGTCCGCCACTTCGCACAGCGTGCGGCTGTGTTGCTTGCGGTCTCGCTGTTGTCAGCGATCACGACATGGCAAGTGCTGGAAACCAGGGCCACAAACAGCCACCTCGAACGCGATATCGTCAGCGCGCATATCCGGACGCTTCTGCAGGATACGCCGGTCCAGATTGCGTCCTCCGATCAGCATACGGTCCAGCCATGGTTTGCCGGGCGCCTCGATTTCGCTCCGCAGGTCCGGGACCTGGCCACAGCCGGGTTTCCACTGGTCGGCGGGCGTCTGGATTATGTCGCTGATCGCCGCGTGGGGACGCTGGTGTACAAACGTCGACTACATTTGATCAACGTCTTCATGTGGCCGGAGCCAAGCATGGCCGATTCGACGGCGAATGCGACACTTCGCAATGGCTTCAATCTGCTGAGCTGGAACAGGAACGGAGTCGCCTATCGCGCCGTGTCTGATCTCAATCTTGATGAGATGCTTCGGCTCAGCCGCGAGCTTTGGTAGATTACAGTCAATAAGCCCGTACTCAGGTAACAAGACCGATGGCAGGCCTCACTGCTCGTCAGCGGCCTTCAACTGCTTCAGCTTGGCAAACACCGCGCTCACATCCAGATCGCCGTCCTTGTCCGCTTTCTCGCCTGTCGTGTCTTCGGCCTTGAGCAAGGTAGGTCCGGTATCGACCGGTGCTTCCGGCTTGTCCTTGGACGCACGATTGACTTCAAAATCGAGATCGATCTGCGAGCACAGGCCCAAAGTCACGGGATCGAGCGGTGACAGCGTGGAGGACTGCCAGTGTGTGCGCTCCTTGATGGCGGCGATGGTGCTTTTCGTGGTACCAACAAGACGCATGATGCCCGCATCTTTCACTTCGGGGTGACTGCGCAACAGCCAGAGGATTGCATTGGGCCGGTCCTGACGGCGTGACAGCGGCGTGTAGCGGGGACCCTTGCGCTTCGGCGGCTCCGGCAGGCGCACCTTGGACACCGACAGCTTGAGATGATGCTCGGCATCGCCCTGCGCCTTGTCCAGCTCCTCACGCGTGAGCTGGCCATGCATGATCGGATCAAAACCCTTGATGCCAGTGGCCGCCTCGCCATCCGCGATGGCCTTCACCTCAAGCGGATGCAACGTGCAGAAATGCGCGATCTGCTCGAACGTCAGGCTGGTGTTCTCGACCAGCCAGACAGCGGTCGCCTTCGGCATCAGCAGCGTCGTCATGGGGTCGTCTCCTGCGCGTGTGTTCGAGTCAAAGGTTCTTCGTCCGCCGACCCGTCGGCGCGGAGCAAAAGGCTCTGACTAATCGGGAATGGGGAGGCTATAATCGCAAAAGGGTGCGTTTGCAATGCAAATGGGAGCGGAAATTCCGCTCCCAAACTGCATATCCTAAAGAGTAAAGGCCTACGCCGCCGCGAGTTGCGGCCTGTCCATTGGACGCGCCTCGATCACGGCCAGGTTCTTCACCACAGCCTCCTGCAGCTTCTCGAACGCCCGGACCTCGATCTGGCGCACACGCTCGCGCGAGACGTTGAACTCGGTGGAAAGCTCCTCCAGCGTGATGGGATCATCCACCAGCTTGCGCGCCTCGATGATGCGGCGCTCGCGCGGGTTCAGCGTCGCCATGGCGCGCGACAACGCCAGCGAGCGGTTGTCCTTCTCCTCACCGTCGACCACCATGGATTCCTGTGTGACAGCGTCGTCCACGAGGAAATCCTGCCAGTCGCCGCTGTCACCATCTTCGCGCAAGGGAGCGTTCAGCGAGCTGTCACCGCCGAGACGACGGTTCATCTCGACCACTTCCCGCTCTTCCACGCCCAGCTTGGTGGCGATGATCGCGACCTGATCGGGGCGCAGATCACCCTCTCCCAGTGCCTGTATCTGGCTCTTGGCCTTGCGCAGGTTGAAGAACAGCTTTTTCTGGTTCGCAGTGGTGCCCATCTTCACCAGGCTCCACGACCGCAGGATGTATTCCTGAATCGAGGCCTTGATCCACCACATCGCATAGGTCGCGAGGCGGAAGCCGCGGTCGGGCTCGAAGCGCTTGACCGCCTGCATCAGGCCAACGTTGCCTTCGGACATGACCTCGCCGATGGGCAAACCATAGCCGCGATAACCCATCGCGATCTTCGCCACGAGGCGCAGATGCGAGGTCACGAGCTGGTGGGCCGCCTTGGAATCATCATGTTCGCGGAAGCGTTTGGCCAGCATGTATTCCTTCTGGGGCTCCAGAAGCGGAAATTTGCGGATTTCCGTGAGATAACGGGTTAAACCCATATCGCCTGCAAGCGCAGGCATCGTGGCAGAAGCCATGGTATCCTCCTTGATCCCCCCGACAGAGGCAGATCGATGAACGGCTGCATTACGCCAACCGATAACAATGGTTATATTTCAAATCCTCTGTGGCGGAAAGATGGCAGTGTTCACGATGGGGTGAGGCGGGTCTGCTGTATCAGACCTGAACTCCGTCACATCACACGTTTGCCAACGGATTCGGCCAGAACGCTTGTGACAAGCTGGTTGAGGCTGACCCCTTCCGTTTCCGCCAGACGCTTCAGCTTGTCATGCAGGGAGCGCGGAACCCTCTGCCGCCATTGGCCCAGCGCAACAGGACCGGGGATATCACGGCCAAGCTGGCGCGCCGCATCCTTCCATTCCTCGATGGCGTTCAGCACATCGGCCAAAGCCTCCTCGCGGGTCTCGCCATCGCCCATGCAGCCCGGCAGCGCCGGAACGCTGGCCAGCCAGCCGCCGCCATCCTCCGCCTTCAACGGCTCTACCATGATGGCGTAGTCAACCTGTTTTGCCGTGCTTTTTAATTTCATTGGCCTCCAACCTCGTCCATCAACATGATCAGCCGGCGGATATAAATCGCCTTGATCGGGCGCTTTGCTGGAACTGTCAGAATCACATCACTGCCCGGTGCCGTGATCTTCCAGTGCGACCCGCCACCTGATGGCGGCAGACATGTCCAGCCCAGATGATCCGCCAGTCGCTGAATATCGCCGATACTCCAGTCTCCCGCAGGATTGCGGCGCATGGCGATGATCAGCTTGTCGGTTTTCGACATGCGATTTGATACCGCAGGTGGTGTCAGATTTCAAGTCAGTCCTCGGGAAACAGCACCCGCTCATAGTCCATCGCACCATGCAGAACATGGATGACGTCAATCGTTTTGGTGCCGATGCGGTAGAAAATCAGATAATTGCCATGCACGCGCCGCCGCACGCCGCTGTCCCTGTAACGCGGCACCAGCGGAAACCTCTCCGGCATATCTGCGAGCTTTTCGCAGCTTTGCCGCAGTTCCTGAACATACGACAGGGCACGCACGAGATTGTTCAGGGCGATATGATCACCGATCCGTTCAAGATCATCCCCGGCTTCCGTCGTGATAACGACGATCATCCGGCTTTGGCTTCTGCCATGGCCCGGTATTTGGCTTCAAGCCGGCCAAACACGGTGGAGGCAGGCTTGACCCGTCCCGCATCCGCGTCGGCGAGCCCGCGCGCAATCGCCGTATCGAGCGCGACAAGGCGTGTTTCCCGCTCCTGAATCAGACGGACACCCTCGCGCAGGACTTCACTTTTCGAGTGATAGCGGCCTGTTTTCACGAGGCTCTTGACGTAGGTTTCAAGCTGGTTGCCCAGTTCGGCGCTGATTGGCATGGCGGTAACCTCCGGTGCAGGAATATAACACTGGCCAATAACAGTTATCAAATTATTTCTGGCATTGCTAGGCATGCCTCTTGCCGCGAGGGCTTGGAAAGCGGCGTGGAGGTGGTGCAAATCTCAAGACTCGTGCGCCAACTGGAGAGCACATTTCACGATATCCGCCACGGAATCTTTGCTTATGCAACGCCGTTTGCAATAGGGAGATTCGAGCCATACGGCGAGCAGCTTGGCACCCTTACTGGAATTGCAGGAGCGGCAGCACAAAACTATGTTTTCACTGGTGACTATTTTGGCGTCGTTGACGATGTGTTCCCAGCTCGAAAAGCCCCCTTTGCCAGCCCCTAAGCCGAAGGGGTTACGACAGTAGACGCAATGCTGGTCTCGCTCGATGACTTCCTTTTCTAGCCAAGCAGGGATGTTCCATCGGTTCATTGGGCGACGTTTCTGTATTTGCGAAAGAGAGGGCATTCATCTCGCTCATCGGTGCAAAATTCAAGAATTTTTGCACCAAAGCCAACCCACAGCACCAATGCAGATTTTACCATTGCCCAACTCCGGTGCTAAACCCAAACGCCTTCACCCACCCCCCAGCTCCCCCAGCAACACCGCCATATCCTCCGGCAGTTCACTCTCGAACCGCATCACTTCCCCCGTGCCGGGATGCTCGAACCCCAGCACCGCCGCGTGCAGCGCCTGCCGCCCCAGCGCTTTCAGCGCCGCCTGTGCCTCCCCCGACAGATGGTTCGCCTTGGTCTTGAAGCCGCCGCCGTAGAGATCATCCCCCAGCAGCGGATGGCCGATGGAGGTCATGTGGACGCGGATCTGGTGGGTGCGGCCTGTCTCCAGACGGCAGGTCACGCGGCTGACCAGCGGGCGTCCGTCGATGCCCTCGAAAGTCTCTTCCACTTCGAAATGCGTGATCGCCGTGCGGCCCTTGCCTTCGGGGGCGACCGCCATTTTCTCGCGCGCTACAGGACTGCGGTCGATCTGCGTGCGGATTTCACCGTTGTGGCGGTTGGGCCTGCCCCAGACCAGCGCGATGTACGCCCGCTCCAGCGGGCCGGTGCGGCCATGATCGGCGAACTGGGCTGACAGCGCCTGATGCGTCCGGTCGTTCTTGGCCACAACCAGCAGGCCAGAGGTGTCCTTGTCCAGCCGGTGCACGATGCCGGGCCTTTTGACACCGCCGATGCCCGACAGCGTCTCGCCGCAATGCGCGATCAGCGCGTTAACCAGCGTGCCTGTCTCGTGGCCGCCTGCAGGATGCACCACGAGGCCCGCTGGCTTGTCGATGACGATCAGGTCGTCGTCTTCATGCACCACAGTGAGCGGGATCGCCTCGCCGCGCGGCACCGGGTCCACCGCTTCAGGCCGGATCAGCCCGACAACATCGCCCGCCGCCAGCTTGCGGGACATCGTTTCCTCGGGTTTGCCGTTGACGCTGATGTGGCCGTCTTCGGCGATGGCCTGGATGCGCGTGCGGGAAAGGTCCGGCGCAAGTTTCGCCAGCGTCTTGTCCAGCCGCTCGCCTGCAGTTTCGGCCGTGATGGTGAAGGTTTCGGTCATATCAGGGGCTATGCCGCCACAGCCCCACAAAACGCAACTGAAACATGGAAAGTTAAAGCAAATCAGCTTATGTGGCCCCATGCTCAAGCGCCTGTACGACTGGACCCTGTCGCTCGCTGCCCGCCCTTCCGCGCCCTATGCGCTGGGTGCGGTGTCGTTCGCGGAAAGCTCGTTCTTCCCCATTCCGCCTGATGTGGTGCTGGCACCCATGGTGCTGGCGCAACCGAAGAAGGCTTACAATTACGCCGCGATCTGCACCGCGATGTCGGTCATCGGCGGTCTCGCGGGCTATGCCATCGGTGTGTATTTCTGGGATACGATCGGCCAGTGGCTGATCAGCCTCTACGGCGGCAAGGACAAGATTGACAGCCTGCTGGCGCTCTATCGCGAATACGGCGCGCTGCTGATCCTCATCAAGGGCCTCACGCCGATCCCCTACAAATTCGTGACCATCGCCAGCGGCATCGCGGGCTATGATCTGTTCTGGTTCGTGGTGCTCTCCATGATCACCAGGGGTGCGCGGTTCTTCGGACTCACCTTTATCCTCACGCATTTCGGCGGCCCCATCAAAACCATGATGGACCGGCATGGAGGGTTGATCATGGGTGTCGTGCTCGTCTCTATCGTGGGCGGATTTTTCCTCGTGAAGGCCATCCTGTGAAGCTGCCCTCGCTCAGACTGCTGTTTGACTACGCGGCTCAGGGGCCTGACAAGCGGGCCACCGTTCTCTTCGCCCTGTCTGCCGCCACCATCGGCGGCGCATGGTTTTCGGAATACGGAATGGGCTACATCCCCTGCAAGCTCTGCCTGCTGCAGCGCTGGCCCTATTATTTCGGCGTGCCACTGGCGGCTTTCGCCTGGGTGATAGCGGGGCCGATGAAGCTGCGGCTTGCGGCAAGGCCCGCCTTCGCCATGCTGGCTGCGATTTTCATGGTCAGCGTCGCGTTGGGCGTGCATCACGCCGGTGTCGAATGGGGCTGGTGGCAGGGGCCGCCCGATTGCGGCGGTAAGATCGGCCTCGGCCCGCAAAATGTCGGCGATCTGCTCACCGCCATGAACAACACAAGGCTTGTGAGCTGCACGGAAGCGCCGTTTCGCATTCTCGGCCTGTCGCTGGCGGGATGGAACGCGCTGGTGTCGTTTTTGATAGCGACGATTGCGATCCGGGGATGGAGGGGTGCGATCAGACGGCCAGTACAATCGCATTGACAGAACGAATCTCGCCAATGCTTTATGGTACGAAGAAATGGCTGGGCTATGAAGATTCCTGACCTCAAGCGACTTATCGAACGCGCAGCAGTCGTCAAAGTCGATAACGCGCTAAATCCGTTGCTCTGGCTTACGGCGGTGGTTACCCCGGTTTCAGCCGTGCTTGCAGCATTCACAACCAATCCGACGCTCGCAACAGCATTCTTCTGGCTTGCGGCATCACCTGTAGCTCTCTCGGCACTGGCCTATTTCTTGTTTTTGTTCAGAGACCCTGACAGGCTTCAGTCGGAAGAATACCAATTGAAGCAGCAGCAGATTGAACTCTTCCAAAAAGGTCACGAAAGCCCCATTATCATTGATGACACCGAAGGTGTTTCGAAAAGTCAGGCCCAGCGGATTGGGAAAAGGAGGTCACCTGAATGAGCAATTTTCTTTTGTCTTTCAACGTGGCTCAGATTGATCCCGCAATTGTCATGAGCAGAATCAAGACAGCGCCGGAGATCGCTGACTGGCTGCTGCTGACCTCTGGGTTTTTGATCGTAAAAACTGATTTGCCTGTTACGGAGCTAAGTATCCGCATCAGGGGTTCTTTTCCGCAGCTGCAATTTCTCGCTGTGGAGCTAAACGACAGTTCTTGTGATGGCTGGATGCCACAAGCCGTCTGGGACTTTGTCGCTAACCGTCACTTAGAGCAGATTGCCTCGTAAAATCTCCAATTTTACGTCTCCAGCTCGGTATCCCAATACAGATAATCCATCCAGCTGTTGTGCAGGTAGTTCGGCGGAAACAGCCTCCCATTGCGGTGCAGATCGTTCACCGTGGGTGAAAACGGCTTCTGCCGGGGATACATCTTGGCCACCGCAGGCATCTTGTCGCCCTTGGTGAGATTGCAGCAGGAGCAGGCCGCCACGACATTTTCCCACGACGTCAGGCCACCCTTCGAGCGGGGAACCACATGGTCGAAGGTCAGTTCATCCCGGTCGCCGCAATACTGGCAGCTGAACTTGTCGCGCAGGAACACGTTGAACCGCGTGAAAGCCGGGTGGCGCGAGGGCTGCACATAGGTCTTCAGCGAGACAACCGAGGGCAGCCGGAATTCTGCCGTCGGGCTATGCACCACGGTTTCATATTCCGAGACGATGTTGACGCGGTCCAGAAACACCGCCTTCAGCGTGTCCTGCCAGCTCCACAGCGACAGCGGATAATAGCTCAGGGGCCGGTAATCGGCGTTCAGAACGAGCGCCGGACAGCCTTCCGGAGAGGTTTCCCGCAAAACGGGCGGAGCAACATGAATTGTCAAATGAACGAAGCCTCCCGCACTGAGGTGGCTCCAACCCGGAGATGAACGCGCGCCGGATCAGACCGAACCACAAACCATTCAACCATCAAGCCGACGAATCCGCTTGATCTCCCTATCTAAGCGCGCCGCGACAAAATTGTGAAGAGGCATCTCGCGTGTTGAACGCAAGGGCCGCTCCGCCTATGTCCTCAGTGCAATGCGGGAGACATCGATGGCGAAACAGGCAGCAGCAAAAGACGCGGATCTGGGCGAAATGCCGGAATGGCGGCTGGAGCATCTCTATCCCGCGATGGATTCAAGGGAATTCGTCGCCGATCTCGCGCGCTCCGCCACGGATGCGGCCAAATTCGCGGCAGATTATCGCGGCAAGCTCGAAACCATCCTGCGCGGCAAGACCGCCGCGAAGACCATGCATGCCGCTATCCTGCGCTTCGAGGCGCTGGAAGACCTGATGGGCCGCATCATGTCCTATGCAGGACTCGTCTATGCCGGAGACACGACAGACGCCGCGCGGGGCAAGTTCTACGGCGATGCGCAGGAAAAGATCACAACCGCGTCATCCGATCTGTTGTTTTTCACGCTGGAACTGAACCGCATCGATGACGCTTTGATCAACAAGGTGATGGCGCAGCCGCCGCTCGCCCATTACGCGCCCTGGCTGGAGGATATCCGCAAGGAAAAACCCTATCAGCTTGATGACAAGCTGGAGCAGCTGTTCCACGAAAAATCCGTGGTGGGTCGTGGTGCCTGGAACCGCCTGTTCGATGAAACCATTGCCTCCCTGCGTTTCGAGGTCGATGGCGAGAAAATCCCGCTGGAGCCGACGCTGAACCTGCTGCAGGACACCGATGGCAAGCAGCGCCGCAAGGGTGCTGAGGCTCTGGCAAAGACCTTCGGCGACAACATCCGCCTGTTCACGCTCATCACCAACGTGCTGGCCAAGGACAAGGAAATTGCGGATCGTTGGCGCGGTTTCAAGGACATTTCCGAAAGCCGCCACCTTTCCAACCGCGTCGAGCCGGAAGTGGTGGAAGCCATGGTGTCTGCCGTGCGTGCGGCCTATCCGCGCCTGTCGCACCGCTATTACAAGCTGAAGGCCAAATGGTTCGGCGTGGAGCAGCTGAACCACTGGGACCGCAACGCGCCTCTGCCGAAGGTGGAACAGCGCGCCATTCCCTGGACCGAAGCCAAAGACATGGTGCTGACGGCTTATGCCGGTTTTTCGCCTGAAATGTCCGGCATCGCGAAGCGCTTCTTCGACGAGGGCTGGATCGATGCGCCGACACGGCCGGGCAAATCACCCGGCGCTTTCGCACATCCCACCGTGCCCTCCGCACATCCTTATGTGCTGTTGAACTATCAGGGCAAACCGCGCGATGTGATGACGCTTGCGCATGAGCTCGGCCACGGCGTGCATCAGGTGCTGGCCGCCCCGCAGGGCGCGCTGATGGCCCCCACGCCGCTGACGCTGGCTGAAACCGCCTCAGTGTTCGGCGAGATGCTGACCTTCCGCAAGCTTCTCGCCGCGATCACCGATCCTAAGCAGAAGAAGGCGATGCTCGCCTCCAAGGTCGAGGACATGATCAACACCGTGGTGCGCCAGATTGCGTTCTACAGTTTTGAGCGCAAGGTGCATGAGGCGCGAAAAGAGGGCGAACTCACGTCCGATCAGCTGGGTGAACTCTGGATGAGCGTGCAGGGCGAAAGCCTCGGCCCCGCCATCAAGTTCCATCCGGGCTATGAGAGCTTCTGGGCCTATATCCCGCATTTCATCCACTCGCCGTTCTACGTCTACGCCTATGCCTTCGGCGACTGCCTCGTGAACTCGCTCTATGGCGTCTATGAGAAGGCGCATCCCGGCTTCGTCGAGCATTACTTCGACCTGCTGAAAGCGGGCGGCGCGAAGCCTTATGGCGAATTGCTCAAGCCCTTCGGGCTGGACGCGAAGGACCCCGCGTTCTGGCAGATCGGGCTTTCGATGATCGAGGGGATGATCATCGAGCTGGAGGCGATGGGGTGAATTCTCTCGATTGGTGGCGCCTCATCGTCGTCCGTGACGAGCGCCTGCTTGTCTGGCGTCGCGGACGCTGGAAGCCCGTCTGGGCTGTCCTGGGGTTTGTTGCTGCCCTTGTGATGTTTTTCGCGCTGAGTCTGACGGTGTGGTTCACTGTGCGGGACTTTGCAGTCAGCGAGGCCGAAAAAGCCCAGGTTCTGGCAGCGATGGGCGACAATGCCGGTCCGATGGTGGGCAATCCCTATTCCATCCTGAACTTCCTGATGATTGGATTGGGCGGCCTTTTGATGGTCGGGCTAGCCGCGCAGATTCAGCGGCAACGCCTTGCTGATTTCATAGTCCTTACAGGGACGTTTCGCTGGCAGCGCTTCTGGCGCATGGTGGGGGCGCTGGCCGTGCTGCAGGCCGCCTCTCTTGTGCTGACCCTGCAATTCTACGCCGAGGATATTGTGTTCAGGGCCGGAGCCTTCCAGAATCCGCTTTTTCTGGCGACGCTGGTTGCCCTGATCGCGATCCAGACCTTTGGCGAGGAACTTTTCTTCCGGGGCTATCTCTTCCACGCGTGGGGCGCGATCATGCCGCGCCCCGTGCTGGTTGCCCTGTTCTGGAGCGCGATTTTCGCATTGATCCATATCTGGAATCCAGATGTGGCGCTCGATCCGGTTCCTTCACTTCTGTCGATCTTTTTCTTCGCACTGTTCGCACAATGGCTGGTTGGGCGCACCGGCGCGCTGGATGCGGCATGGGGCCTGCATTTCGCCAACAACGTCGCGGCGTTCCTGCTCATACAGGCGAAACCAGGCTATGAGAGCGATACAGCGCTGATTCAGTACACCGACAAGGTTCTCGCGAGCGGCGGCTCCTATGCGCTCGATCCCGTGAATTATGGTGCGATGGTCGGCGGCTATGCGCTGCTCTGGTGGCTGGTGAAGAACCCGCGTTCGCCGTTCTTTCTGGAGCCCGCCGGCGAGGGCCAGTCCGGCGCAACTTGACAAGAGACTAAATTCCTACTAAAGCCCACGTCATCATCCCGGGCAAAAGCGGCGCGCGAGCTGGAGTTCGGGGTGATACCGCCGGGTCGTTTTCTCTTTTGGCAGGAGAGGCGGCTCACCGGTCGCTTCGCCGGGGTGGTTTCCATCCCCAGTCGAGCAACTATCTGCACCATCTCTCCATCCATCCGCTCAACCGGAGGCTGGAGCCCCCCCGGCGATTGCTGACTGACCCTGAAACTCCGGTCCGGAAGGATGCGGAGGTTTTGGTGCGAG